>SBHC01000039.1 GCA_006226375.1 Deltaproteobacteria bacterium
ATGTTGCTGTTCTGGATGGCGTTCATTTGGTTGCGGAGGGAGCCCATCTTGTTGAGAGCACCAGCAGCAGCGCCGAGGCCGGAGTTACCGCCAGCGCCCATGCCGAGTCCGCCACCGAAGCCACCAGCGAAGGGAACGCCCATTCCCATTCCACCCATGGGAGCGGTCATGGGTCCACCCATGCCAACGCCACCAGCCATGGGGAGTTGGGGCATACGGCCAGCGTTCAGAGCGCCCGACTGGGGCTTGAACATTGCGCCGAGGCCTTGGGTGATGCTTCCGAAGAGGTTTCCAGCTTGCTGGAACACACCGATCGGGTCGCCAGTCAGAGCAGCGGTCAAACCGCCGGTGATAGCGCCAAGCCCACGGCCAGCGATGCTGTTTCCGAAGAGGTTGGAGGTTACGTTGTTGACGGTTTTGCCCATGTCAAAGCCAAACATACGAGTCACGGTTCCGATTCCGAATGCCATGATTCAATCTCCTTGTCCGAATCAAAAGGTTAAGGTTTTTCTATGAGTTCTATATGAAATACACCCCAATGGGATGTGAACTCTTGAAGTTCAGTCACAGGCCATTATCGGCAGATTGGCTGTGGGGTTGCTGATTTTTTTCCTGAAAAAAACAAAAACAAAGTCTTGCTATGAAAAGTTCAGGAGTTTAGTCCGTTTCCCCTCGCTCTTCAGCGAGTTGATAGACGAACTGGAGGATCTCAGCAACGGCATCATACAAGTCTTCGGGAATCTCTTCACCGAGTTCGAGTTTGTTGAGCGCGGCAGCCAGAGGCACGTTGCGCAGGATGGGGATTCCTTCCTCTTTTGCGATCTCTTTGATCTTCGAGGCCCAGAGTCGTTCACCCTTTGCGATCACCTGTGGTGCACCCATTGTATCTTTATCGTAGCGAATTGCAACCGCAATGTGATCGGGGTTGACAATTACCGCGTCAGCCTTGCGTGTTTCTTGGGTGGCACTGGTCATCGCCATCTCCTGATGAAGCTGTTTTCGTTTGCCTTTGATAAACGGATCGCCTTCCTGGTTCTTGTATTCGTCCTTGATCTCTTTTTTCGACATCATCATGTCTTTTTTGTACTGCCACTTCTGGTAAGCCCAGTCTGCGGCAGCGATGCAGCCGAACACGACTCCGATGCGAACGGAGAGGTCAAAGATCAAGCCCCACACCAAATCGATGGTGTCGGAGAGGGGAGTGCGAATGGCCAGGATGATCTCAATCACACGGTCCTTCACCACGAAGTAGGCGAGCAACGAGACCACTGTAAGCTTGAGCGTGGACTTGAGCAACTCCACAAGCTTCTTGAGCTTGAACATCCCCTTGATGCCTTCGATCGGGTTGAGCTTCTTGATGTCAGGCTTGAGAGGTTCAAAGGTGATCAGGACGCCGACCTGAATGTAGTTGGCGAAGAAGGCCACCACAAAGCATACCGCGGCGGTGGGCATGACCACAACCAGAAGTGTATCGAGGCCGACTTCCAGCATCTTGGAGATGGCACCCACGCCAATGCTGCCCTCGGAAATGGCGGCGATGTTGAGGTTGATAAACTCCTGGAGCTTGCCCGAAATGTGGGCACCGTTGAAGTAGATCATAAAGAAGCCGATCAAAAAGATCGACGCTGCGATCACGTCCTGGCTCTTGGCTATCTGGCCTTTCTTCCGTGCTTCTCGCAGCTTATGTTCTGTAGGTTCTTCGGTTTTATCTCCAGACATCGAACATCTCGCTTGGGCAGAGGAGAACCGGGTTAGATCTGCAAGGGGGTTAAGTAACGAATGGCCATCCACACTTTGTTGAGTGCCACGATCATGATCTTCTGACTTTCGTCGAGGAAAAGATAGAACGCCATCATCGAAAACAAAACACCCAACACTGCTTTGAAGGGCATCATCAAGAATAACACGTTAATCTGCGGGGCCACCTTGTTGAACAAACCCATACAGACGTCGGTGATAAAAATCGAGATAATCACAGGGGCGCTCAAGGTGATCGCTGCCACAAACAGGTTTCCGGTGATCCGGATCATCATATCAAAAAACGGCCACATGCCTGTTTCCAGGGGGGGGACACCTGCGAGGGGGATGAGCGCGTAGCTTTGGGCAAAGTAGTTGAGGAAGATCAGGTGGCCATCCAGGAGCAAGAAGAACACAAGCAGCACCTGGAAGTACAAACTACCAAAGACGGAAGCCTGCTTGCCCGATTCTGGGACAAGCGCAGTTCCCATGGCAGAGCCTCGGGCGGTGTCGACAAAGCGGCCGATCATCTCTGCACCATGCCAGATGGTCATGATGATGAACCCGAGGATCACCCCAACAAAGACTTCCTTCGCAATCAGTCCGGCAATCCGAGCTGCGAAGGGATACAGCGCGTTTTGTGGACGAAACACCATGTCAAGGTTGGCTTCGTTGAGCACGAAGGGGTAGACGAGGATGCCGATAACAAACGACAAGCCAATCTTAATCTGGGAAGGGACGAGCTTTCCACCAATGAACGGAGCCAGCCAGATCATTCCCAGAATACGCGACATCATCAGCCCTACAGCAAGGACGACCTCGGATGTATTGTATTTGGAAAAGAGGGCGAGCAGTTCTGTCATGAGAGATGGTTTCCACCGGCTGTGCGTTTGTACCATCGTGGGAAAAGACGAGGGTGAAACTCACGAGGCCACATGAAGGAGGTCAGCGTACGATGGCAGGGAAAGCTGTAAACAACATCTCGCAGTAGCGTATGAGAATGTTGCCGATCCAGGCGCCAAAGATCATCAGCGAACCAAACACGCAGACAATCTTCGGGACAAAGGTCAGGGTTTGTTCCTGAATCTGGGTCACGGCCTGGAAAATCGAGATCATCAAACCCACCACCATGCTGATGATAATGGGAGGGCCTGAAGCGATCATCACAAGCAGAAACCCTTCGTTGGTGACCTGAATAACGTATTGTTTGATGGCTTCCATGGTGTGTTGTCCTTGGAGCTACGTCATATGTAGCCCAGTATGAGCCCCTTGGTGATTAAGTACCATCCGTCTACCAGTACAAACAGAAGCAGCTTGAACGGTAGAGAAATTGTGGTGGGTGAGAGCATGTGCATCCCCAGCGCCAAGAGAATGTTGGCGACCACCATGTCCACAATGATAAACGGCAAAAAGATTAAGAAGCCTATCTGAAAGGCTTCTTTGAGTTCCGATATGACAAACGAAGGTATGAGAACGATGAAATCGTCGAGCCCTACCTTCCTCTTGGTGACCTTTTTGCCGCTGCCTTCACGCTTGAGGTCTCGCTGCTGTTTTAACTCCTGCGCACGCTGGAGTTGGAGAGCGAGGTTGTAAAACATATTGCGCTCTTTGACGTGGCTGTGTTCCTTGAGGAATCGCTTCACAGGACCACCCACACCGCCGAGGATCTTATCGAGCAGCTTCGCGCTCTGCATGTCCATAAACAAGGACTTGCGTTTCTTGCGTCGGTTGTTGGCCTGGGTTCCGTTGCGCCACTCTTCGAGGTGCGGCTTGATGTTGGTATGGATCTCCAAGCCCACCGGTGCCATGACGTACACGGTAAGAATGATCGACAACCCGGTGATGACCTGGGTCGGCGGGTTCTGCTGGGTTCCCAACGCGCTCCGGATGATCGACAGCACCACCGCAATCTTCACAAACGAAGTAATCATCATCAAGAGGAACGGGGCCAGCGCCATCGATCCCAGGATGATGATGAGTTGCAGCGGATTGCCGGTCAGACCCTGGGTAAAGTCCGGGGTCATCGGCTTGCGCTGGGCCAGCGTATCACCGGCCATCAGCAAAAACGGCAAACAAGCGAGAGACAAAGCTAGCGTACGCCGCATCCAAGGATGCTGCAGCCAGCGTTGCACACGCGTGCGCTCAGTTGGAGGAGGAGGGGGATTTTTGCCCATCACTTACAACCTCAAAGTCAGTAGGCACCGAACGATTGTTGGCAGTGTCGTTCTCTTCATGGGTCTTTCCAGAAGGAGAGTCTTCCGAAGAGGACGGCGAATCCGAAGGACCACCGCGTCGCAAGCGTTCCCAGAAGCCACCCTTGGATTGGGCGCTTTGCTCCATATACGTTTGGGCCGTCTGCGCATCCAGTCGTTCGATGAGCGTGACCCCTTGCTCGTGTGTAGCCAATAACAGGTATTGGCCTGTGACTTCAACCACCCAGAGCCCTTTTTTCGGCTCCAGGGCCAAGCGATCGCAGACACGCAGCATGCTTCCACCGCCCGGAGCATGAAGCCCTGCGCGTTGGGCAGCCCATCGCAAAATCGCATAGATCAACAATACTACCACACCCAGCGCCACAAGCATCCCAAACAACTGACTCCAAAAGAAGGAGCGGCGTGAGAGAAGCTGCTTGGAGAGCTTGGGGAAGGAAGGCTTGGTAAACCGCTTTTGCGTGGGAAGCGGTGTGGGTTGGCCTTGCAACGAAGGCTGTGTGTGGGGTGCAACGGCCGGAGGACGTACCTGTCCCGATTGAACCTGAGCCGGTTGAGAGGCCGGGCGCGTTGTGCTCGGCTGACTGTCTGCCTTCTGTGGCTGCGGCTGGGCGGGAGGTTTCGACGGCGAGGCCGTGCGACGTGGAGGAGGAGAGTCCGGTCGTGCGTGAAGTGTAGAGGGAGTGCTCGTCCAAAGGAAGAGCAAGCCCAAGAGCCAAAAGGCAAATCGTTGCATTTGTGTCAGGTCGGGTTAGCGGTGAAGGCTGATGATGCGGATGCCGAGCTTCCCGTCCACTTCGACGAGTTCTCCACGGCCAATGCTTTGCCCTTGGACGACAAGGTCGAGCGGCTCGTGTGGAGAGCGGTTCAACTCAAGGATCTGGCCCACTCGCAGGTACATGATGTCCCGAGCGCGACAGTTGATGCGGCCCAACTCGGCAACCAGAGGGACAGGTACATCGCTGAGCACAGGACCCATCTCATCGTAGTTGTCTTCGGGGCCCCCTTGTGACTCTTCGTACTCGCTGGGCGCAATGTGTTGTTCGTCCATCAAGTATTCACTCCTATCTATCGTTCCTAGCATCGGAGGTTCGGCCAATTGGACGACCTCCTCGATGCGAGCTTGGATCAGAGGCATAGAAGCGTCGTTCTGAAGGGAACAACGCAGCGCGTAATGGGGATGGTCCGAGAACTGGAGGATGCCTTCGCCGTCCCACAAACGGTCTTCTTCGCGGCGATGGGCCATGCACTCTCGGATCAGGATGATGTCGTCGGTCTGCAGCCCTACAAGGTCAGCCTCGCTCAAGTCCACGGTGCCGACGCGAAGGTAGCCTTCCACAGGGGTCTCTGCCACACGGTGGATGCGCTGCTGAAAGAACTGGTATTCTTCCTGGCTCTGGCGGAGATCGGGCAGAGCGTTTGTCATCTCGTAGACAAGGTTGGTGGGGAGGAACAACCGGGCGAATCCATGCTGTCCCAAAAACTGCAGGCTCATCTCTTTGTAGTAGAACGTGGTGCCAGGGGCGAGGGTTTCTTGTAGCGCGTAAAACGACGGATGGATCTCTTCCAGGCGCAACTCCAAGTTCTGTGGGGTCGCCCAGGTCTCTTGCAACCCTCGCATCATCTTGAGCAGGAGGTACGTAAAGATGCCCTTCTCAATGTCGGAGAGAGGGACTCCTTCTTCGATGTTGTCGCCGTTGCCGCCCAGGGCGCGATCGAGCATGACCCTGGCTAGAAACGGGGAAAACTCAACCCAAACTCGTTGTTCCAGAGGAAGCAGCGCCACTTGCACGAGCAGCGTGGGAGGAATACAGATCTGCTGCATTTGGGCCGCGTCAATCATCCGTGCTGTGGAGGTCCACTGCCAGTCGATGGCGCCGTGAACAAACGGCTCAACCTGTTGGAACATGCGCTGTGGCAGGTCAGGTGGAAGCAACTCCGCAGGCGCAATGCTGGCCCAACGGTTGAAAAATTCAATCTCTTCCCGTGTTACCTTGGGGAGGTTTTGAAACGAGAATGTCTGTAGAGGTAGAGAAGCGTGCATCTTTTTTTCTCAAAACACTTCACGTCCGCGCCAAAGGAAGCCACGGGCCTTGTGTACTAGCTTGACCACGAGTGGGGGTCATGGTAGTCCAAATGAGGGGAAAAAGACAACTGTTTTTTCACCGTCTGCCGGTTTGGATAGCCCGGCTCTCACGATCCCATGGCACCTGTAACGTACTGAGGTCCAATCATGTCACGACGCTTCTTGCTTGCTTGTGTTCAACTCCACAGTACCAACGATCTCCAACACAACTTGGAGCGGTGCCGGCATTGGATTCGTCAGGCTGCAGAACGCAGCGTGGAGCTGGTGATTCTTCCCGAAGACTTTGGCTACATGGCCGTGCTTGAAAAAGAAAAGCTTGGTCTCAAGCCTGCAGAGTTGGGTCGGATCAAGGAGAGCATCCGAGAAGAAGCCATTCGCTACGGGATTCATGTCTTGGCTGGTGGCTATCCCACTCTGGCTGAGGACGGAGAGCGGCTGACCAACACCGCCACGTTGTTCTCGCCCACAGGAGAAGAGCTCGCCCACTACAACAAGATCCACTTGTTTGATGCGGACCCTCCAGGGCTTCCGCCGTTGCGAGAGTCTGATCTGATTCAACCCGGAGACGAAGTGGTGGTCGTGAAGACCGACCTCTGTACGATCGGCTTGTCCATCTGCTACGACTTGCGCTTCCCTGAAATGTACCGAATGATGGCCTTGCAAGGCGCCGAGTTGATGACTGTCCCTGCCGCTTTCACCCTGACCACAGGGAAAGACCACTGGCGCGTTCTGTTGCGCGCTCGAGCGATCGAAAACCAATGTTATGTTGCTGCAGCCGGCCAGTGGGGACGCCACTCCGAAAAGCGCCACTCCTTTGGGATGTCCTTGGTGGCAGATCCTTGGGGCACGGTGGTCGCTTGTGCTTCGGAAGGAGAAGGTCTGGCGGTGGCTGAGTTCCAACCTCCACGCATTGAAAAAGTTCGTGAGACCGTACCGTGCCGTCGGCACATCCGCCGTGACCTGTTCTCGGGACTTCCTGAACAATCTTAAGAGAGGGTGAGATGAAGGGGTCCTGGATGGTCCATCGTTTGTGGGTTCGTGGTGCGCTGCTTGTGCTGCTGCTGTCGTTGTTGGTGTCGCCTTTGTCACAAGGGTGTGGTCGCAGCATTGTCAGCTTTGACACCGCGGCCGGTAGCTTGAGCCGTCCCGTTCTTGACCTGGAGTTGAGCCTTGGAGCGGACGGGAACCTGCGTCGTTTGTTCAACCGGATCCGCTGGCTGGAGCAACTCCGCGAGTGGGAGGTCCGACTGCAACTTCACTCCCTTGCTTCCTGGCTGGGCAGCGCTCGGGAAGGACGGCTTAAGCTCTGCGGCACAAGCTGCTCGCGCTGTTACTCCGGCAATGAAAGCATCGGCCGAGTGGCGATGGCTTGTTACACCCGCGAAGGGGGTGCTTCGTTTGAGAGCTTGCAAGACGCGAACGTCGAAACCATCCAACTTCAAAGCTGTCAATTGTCAGGTCTCGTGAACTTGGAGGCTCCCACCATTGCAAAGCAGGGAGGCGAAGCGTACATCACCTGGGATCAAGTCTGTTTCCCTGCCGCCCGCAAGTACGACGAATCTGTCGATGGCATCTGCATGAGCGGTCTGACTGCTTTTGAAGTGCTGTTGAACTCTGAGTACACACCAGCCCGGCTTGATGCGTTGTGGGTGACGCGGGTGTCGATCAAAGAAGGAGTGGGTGACAACCTGATTGAACGACGCCTCGATGGTGTCGTGGGGACCTTCTTTGACTCACGAACCTCTGCTCCAAACACCACACAGCCTTACCGCAGCGCCATTCTCATTGATGAAAAGAACGCTCTGTACAGCAACTTTGAAGTGTTGCACTGCAAAGCAGACCAACCCTTGCCTGCGTACCGCGATTGTTGCGGCTTGTTCCGAATCCTGACCAGTGATGGCCAACATCTCTGCGGCTTTGCCGGGGCTGGAACGCCTTCTGACAAGCGGACAAGCTGTTGGACAGGCTCTCTTGCCTCCGCGTCCCCCGTCACGATGGGTACGTTTGAAGTCCGTTGCGCCAAAGTGCCTTGAGAGAAACTCTGCTCCCCCAACGATGTGTCTATTTGAGGTCGTCAAAGTGGGACGAGAAGGGGAGGGTCACGACTTTGGGGTCGGTGTCTTCTTCGGGAACGGCAGGAAAGCTGGGAATGGCCCAGTCGGTGCCTGACTTGTGCCACTCGCTGACTTGCTCACGAGGTAACACATGTGCGATGAGGCTTCCTGAGGCGATAACCTCCCGCTCTTCGTCGTAAATTCGGAAGTGTCCTTGGGCCATCCGGACCCGGAGGTGATCTACTTTCGCTTTGGCGATAAAGCTGTTGGCTCGGGTGGGACGAAGCAGGCTGATGCGTTGCTCGAGGGAGATCACGCTTCGCCCTGCGCCGAGCAAGGTCATGACAGCGACTTGGGTCGTCAGGCTGCCCAACGTGAGAAGGGGGCCTTCGTCCACCACGCCCAAAGGACCGGCGAGGTTGTTGCTTCGCATCCGGGCAGAAGCCTCTCCTCGTTTGTACCGGCGGATCTCAATGCCAAGATATTGGTAGTAAGGGACGTGATGAAGGGTCTGCAGGTAGTGGTCCAGCCCGGGATAGGAATTGGATGACGACAAGGCCTGGATCTCCCTAAGAAGCGGCCGCTTGACCGGAGGTGTGCAACATACACCGTTCTCTGACGACGCGGCGAGGGTTGGTCGGGACTTGTGTGCAGTATAGCGCGTTGTGTGAGGAAGGTCCATGTTGGTGTGGCTGTTCGACTCCACGGTTGTCTTTCAGACAACGACAAGGCCCTCAAACGCATGAGGACGTATGGGGCAAGTCCGCTTGTGGTATGGGTTCCGAGCAGTGGGGGGCTGGCTTGACACCCGCAAATCCCTTGTGCTATCTCTTGCTTCTGATTTTTTGCGCGTTTCTCGCTATGTATGTTGCCGCAATCTCCGATACAACCGCTGGTTTGGCGCGGTGGAGGTTCAGGTGGTGTGGGCGCGAGTCGATTTCATAACCTGGTTGTACAAACAGGACGAACATGATGCTTACCTTTTGCGCTGTCTCAGGCCTTCCTATCTCGGGGGAGCAAGGCTTTCCCTCCCCTGTGCCCGAGCTGATCGGTGTCGCTATGTCTGGACCCATGCCGGACCTTTTGGACGAACAAAAGGCCGTTCTCCCCTGGATGTCCGACGAAGGTGAGCGCAAAACGTTTGAGGTTCAGTGTTCCTTTGTGTTGGCTGCTGGCGAAGAAGCTCCCCCTGCCCCCAGCATCAACTTGGACGGTCAGGACACCACCCTGTTGTTCCCAATGGTGCTGCACTATCCGAGCGAAGAGCGAGTTGTGTTGCATTTGCCGGAGTCCTTCCGTGCCCGTGGCTACACTGTGTTGTCATGGTGGATGATGTGTATGCAGCGTTCGTCTCGCAGCGAGATCCCCACATACGCGATGCAACCCACGCTCTCGTTCTTTCAAGAAGATCTCCCCTCCGAAACCGTGAACACAGCCCGACAAGCCGCTCAGTTGGAGCGCGTCGTGGACTCCGTTCACGATGCACCTACCCGCACGGCTCGGAAAGAAGCTGATACCGTTCGAGACGCTCCTTCACCCCGTTCCTCCCGAGCGTTGCAGGCCGAGATGGCGACGGAAGAGGGCGTGGCCGATCCCTTTATGAAGCCTCACACGGTGGAGTTGGCTCCCAAACCTCAGAAAGCGCGACACACCAGCTCGTTGGAGCCGCTGTCCTCTGCGACATACACCGATTCATCAGGAAGCGGGAACGAATCCAACATCCCAACAAATACCAGCACGTCGTTGCAGGAACTGGACGCTGCCATTAACGATTCTGCCTTGGCACACCTCAACAACATTGCTCCTTCGTCCAACTCGAATGATCCAGCTGCGACGCGCGAAGCACCTGCTCCACAGGTCGCGGATGAAAATGACGCTGGTCCTGCGCCCGCTCCCAAGCTCAATTCGGTCGAAACCATCGTGGTCGCGAGAGGCTCCCGCTCTCCTGAGGTTGTGCTGCCGGATGAGGCTCCCGAGGTTCCTTCGTACACCCAGGTGGACGAGGTGGCAACGCGAGTGAGTCGCCGTCCTACGATGATGGAAGAAGAATCGGGCATGGCCGAGCCTTGGAGTGAGGCTTCGGGTGCCGACATCGCGAGCATGGACTTCTCCAGCACGCCCACAGTCAGTCGTCGAGCAGAGCCGTCATCCTTGGCGGACATCCGCGGCAGCGAGAGCGACGGGGTGGTCACGGCCGTGCGGAAACTCGCCGGCAACGGTATTAGCCTCTCGCCTGAGTATGACGTGCCCAACACACCACCTGTAGATGTACAAGCCTGGAAGAGCCAGCAGACACGTTGGTTCTTTGAAGCGTCGTTGAAAGATCAGCGCTGCACGGTGGCGTTCCAGTTCCCTCACCACTCCTCACGCGTGTTGGAGCAAGGTGGGCAGGTGGACTTCTTGCTGCAGCTTCATCGGATGCCTACGTATCCCTTGCTTGCACTGGTCCTCAACTTCCAGGACGCTGATGGCAACATCAAGGATTATGTGTTCTGCCCCTTCGACGTGGAAGATCCCCAGGTGCTCATGTTCATGGACATGTTGATGCAAGACTTCTCCCTGCATGTTTGTCTTTGCAATGAGCAATACCAGGTGTATCGCGACCTTCAGGTTCAGCTGCCCTTGGAGCCCAATGTGGAGTACCTGTTGGAGCAAGCTCGCAAGCACAAAGACTCTCTCGACCCAAACCTGCGCAACGTGTCGCAAGCCATCAGCTTGTTCCAGCGTGACGAGTTTGACCGCATGGGACAGATGTCGCACAACTTTAGCCATGACTCGTTCTCGGAGATTCGTTCTCCTTCTCAGGCGCGTCTGGCTTCTGGAATCATTGCCTACTGGTCGGAGCCGGATCAGCACGACTATTTGGTGTCGATCAAATCGTTTCCGCTCGAATACTTCCGGACCATTCAAAAGCGCGTTCTCGCAGCCTGTGTGGAAGCCGGCATCTATCTTCCCATTCACTTGATGCAGTTGGCGGTGGAGCTTAACCTTGGAAACTCCGTACCTGAGCTGCTTCGTCGGATGTTGGCCAACTTCGCGGAGGTCAACCTCAACCTGCGACAAACCAACGACCTGGATCCCTGGGACAGCGTAGAGAACTGGCAGAATCTGTTCGATATTTGCGACCAGTTTGACGTCGCAATCGACGATGATATCGAAGAGCTGGCGATCAAAGCCCAGCGTCACTTCGAGGCTAGCGCCGACAACTTTGCTCAGGTGGAAGACGAAGTGATCGAAATCGTCGAGGACTTCCAGGATATGGATCCTCGCGACTTGCTGGAGATGCTGCAAGAACCGTCGCAACGCAAAGATGCCGCTCTAGCCCTCTGTGACATCGCAGATCCTGCTTACGTCGACCACGCCGCGTCTGTGTTTACGGACCTGGAGACCCGGGAAGATGCGATTGAATTTGCCGATGCATTCACCCAGTTTGGTGAAGAAGCTGAAATTCTGCTGATCTCCTGGCTGCACTTGCCTCGCCGGGAGCACCGCGAAGCTGCGATGCTTGCGCTAGGTACCATGCGAGCGACCTCTGCGTTGGATGCCATCTTGAAGCGACTGCGCAGCGGAGAAGAGTGGGAGACCGCGGCCGAAGCTCTCGGACGAATGGGTGAGATCGCGATTCCTGCGTTGGGTCAAGAGCTGCAGAACAAGAACTGGCTGATCCGTCTTCGCGCAGTGAAAGCGTTGTACAAAGTCAAAACTCCCCAGGCCATCGAGTTGATTGAGCCTCTTCTCCATGACCCGAACGAAGTGGTCAAGGCCGAAGTTGCTGCCGTGCTCGGTGTGTAAACATCACTCAGAGGAACACATTGGTGTTGCAGTGGGATTATCTAGGGCAGGTCTCTTACACAGAGGCTTGGGAGATGCAGCGAGATCTCAGGGAGCGTCGGATTGCCGGTGAGATCCCTGACACGCTTCTTCTCTTGGAGCACCCTCCAACCATCACATTGGGCCGGTTGCGTGGGGAGGAGAGCCTTCGCGCGCCGCAATCTTCGTTGGAAGAGCAGGGCATCACTGTCGTTCGGTCCGACCGGGGCGGTGACGCGACCCTCCATGCTCCAGGGCAACTGGTGGGCTATCTGATTGTGAACCTTCACCAACGAAAGTTCACTTTGCCTCGGTTTGTGGAAAGCATGGCCGATGTCATGATCCAATTTCTTCGTGAACGCTATGGTGTCGTTGCTCGCTACGACAGCGACTATCCCGGCGTTTGGGTCGAGAACAACAAGATCGTGGCGTTTGGATTTCACCTCAAAAGAGACGTTACCATGCATGGCTTTGCCATGAACTTGTCCACAGATCTGCCGTTGTTTGATTGGATTGTGCCTTGCGGCTTGCAGGGAAAAGGCGTGGCTTCGCTGGCTCAGTTTGTAGAGAACCCGCCATCGTGTGAGGAAGCAGCGCCAATCATTGCTGAAGGGATCGCGGAGCGGTTGGGTGCGGTTACTCGCACTTTCCAGAGACCGGAACACACTGCTTGACGGAGTCGTTGAAGGTCTTGCAAGCATAACCCCGCGCACAGACGCTACAGCCGCCGCAGTCCTTCCCGCAGACTCCGGACGTTTCACCGTCTGGAATGATGCATTTGTCGGTGGGGCCGCCGCATTGGATGTCGAGGGTGCAAGGTTTGCAGACATCCTGACCAATCGCAATGCACTTCTTGGTCGAGGGGAGACAGACTTCTCCGTCTTTGCATGTGACGCTGTCACAGCTCTTGCGGTCGCAGGTGCCTGCATGGGGCAAGCAGAACCATCGTTTGTCCGATTGCTCCACACACTCGTAGTTCGCGGAGTCGGCGCACGTCTTGGTGGCGGTGCATTCCGCAGCGCAGAACTTGTCGTCGGGGCCTGTCAGTTGGATGCATCGTTGGCTTGGGGAAGCGCAAGTTCCTGAACCCAGGCATGAGGTGCAGAACGGGACGCGAAGCTCCAGCGCGACACATTGGCCGTTGCTGTGGTTGCATACGCGGCCTGTGGGGCAAGCGTCGCCGCGGCAGCAATTGGGACTCTCGCAGTTCCCCAGTCGGCAGAACTTGCCGTCAGGACAGGCCTTGGTGGGACATTGCTCAGGCAGGCAGTAGCCCTCCTTCTCGTCACATTTCCACGTTGTCCCTGTACAGGGGCGACCGGGGCCACAAACGGGCGGCTTGGGGACACACAAGTGCATGTTGCCAAAGTTGTAGCACAGTTCGTTGCTGCTGCAGTCTTGCTTGTCGGGCCGGCAGGGGCGGGCGCAAACAGAGCTTCCTGAGGGCCAGTCGATGCAAAACAGGTTGCGCTCGCATGGGTTGGTCGCGCAGACCTCGCCCTCCCGTTTTCCGTTGTTGCGGGATCGACAGACACCTTTGCCGTTTCCAATAAAGGCGCACACGGTCCCGGTTTGGCACACCGAGTTGAAGGGGTCACAAGGGTTCTTGCAGGAAGGCCTGCCAATGTCCGCGTAACACTCCAGGCCTTCTTCACAGGCGACCTGGTCGCATTCTTCGTCGAGCTTGGCGAGGGGTCGAGGAGAGCATTTGCCCTCCACACACTTGGGCTTGGCGAAGTCTTTGCAGTGGGTGTCTTCCTTGCAATATTCGACGTCAAAGCAGCCACCGTCGATACACTTGGGCTTGCTGGTCTCTTTGCAATCCGCGTCTTCTTTGCATGACTCGGGTGGTTTGTCTTCGCACTTTTTGTCTTTGCAGATCTTGCCTGTTGGGCAGTGTTCGTCTTTGCAACAACCTCCTTGCTCTTGTTCAGGGCAATCGGGTGGTTTGTCACAACGTTGTGTGTTGTCGTTGCAGATGTATCCGTCCCGGCAGTCGCTACTGGTCGAGCAAACAATGGCGGTGCACTTGCTCTCTTTGCATGTCTGCTCGACGGGACAATCGGTGTCTGCTTTGCAGCCGTTGGCGTTGTTGTTGGTGTTGTCGCCACCACTGCAAGCGAGGAGCAGGCTCCATCCAGCGAAGACGCTGAGAAGGACAAAAAGCCGCAACAGCGTAGAGTGGGGAACACGACGGGTCGAGGTGCCGTTCATAAAGGTCTCCAGTTGGGGCAAGGGTTCCATCTTGGGTTGAGGATGCAGACGGAGGGTTTGACTCGTCCACTTAACCCTTAGGGGCATTTTCGCGAGATGGGAATGCACTGTCGGGAGGAGCCCACAGAGAGGCACTCTTGTCCCGGAGGACAGGATGATTTGGAACAATCGGTGGCGCAGTAGGATTGTCCTGTGTCGCTGCCGGAGAAGTTCACACAGAGGTCATCCGCGCCGCCACACTCTTCCGAGTGCTTGCAAGCGGTGCAAGCTTTCTTGTAGGGGGTCACACAGCTGCCATCGGTCGGCACGCAGACATCACGTCCCTGGCACGTGACGTTCTTGCATTGGTTGGTGCACTGTCCAATGGTGGGGACACAGAGGTTGGGGGTTGTGGAGCAGGTTCCGTTGTTGCAGGTCCAGGCAAACCCAGGGAACTGTCGTGTGCAGTCTGTATCGGCTGTGCAGGTCACGCTGTTGAGCGTGATGTTGATCGGGCGACAGGTAAAGTTCGGGTTGGTGCAAGGCTGGCCCACTGTGCAGTTCTGCGGGAAGCAGAACGCTTGGCTGGAGCCTCCTCCACCAAAACCATTCAGGCAAAGGTCTCCGCTGCTACAAGGGTTGGCCTGGTCACAAGAGACGCAGCCTGGGTCCACTCGGCTGTACTGGCATCGACCTGTTGGGTCACAGGTTGAGTTCGTGGGGCAAGAAAGCTCGTCAGGACAGCGAACTTCTCGGCAAGCGCCTTTGTCACAAACTTCATACTCTTTGCATGTGATGTTTTCACAGCTGGGCGGTGGGTTGCAGAACCCTTGCTCACAGAGGTAGTCGTTGTCACAGGGACGACCGATTCCACATGGTTCACGACGAGAGACGCAGTAGTTCTTTTCTTCTTTGCCTTTGAATGTGTAGCACTCGTTCTTGGTTCCACAGTCTTGTTTGGCTGGGTCACAGGGACGCTGGCAGACTTTTTTGCCTTTCCACTCACGACAATCCATGTCCACTTCACAGGGGTTTTGGTCGTCACACTCTTCGCCCAACGCTTTGCCGCCGGTTTTGTCTACACAAACACCGCCTTCTTGAAGCGCGGTGGTCGGTTTGCAAACCTTGCCACTCTCGCAGCTGGGAGAGGTGGGCGTACAAGGTGGACTGCAAACTCCCTTGGGGTCTTGTGGGTCTTTTTGGTAGCAGAGGAACTTGCTTTTGCATCGGACCTTGCCGCGTTCGCAAGCTTCGCCGACGTCCTTACCAGAATCTTCGACACACTTGCCGCCAAGGCACAACGAACGATTGGTGTCTTTGCAGTCGGCGTCGGTGCTGCATGTGGGTTCAACGCACTTGTTCTCCGAGTTGCACTCGGTGCGAATGGCGTCTTTGCAGTCTGTGTTGGTGGTGCATTCTACAGGCTTTTCTTGGCACTTGCTGTCTTTGCATTCTTCTTTGTCACCGCAGTCTGTGTCGGCGGTGCAAGACTTCTCTTGGCATTTGCCGCCTTTGCATTCGGGTTTGGCGGTGTCTTTGCAGTCGCTGTTGCTCTCGCATTCCGGTTTCGGAACACACTTGCCGTCAAGCTCGCATTTCTCGCTGTTTTTGCAATCGCTATCGGCCTGGCACTCCACTGCAGGTGTGGCTTGGCACTTCGCTGACGAAGGGTTGCAGTACCATCCGCCCCGACAATCGTCGTTGGTGGTGCACTTAATGTCCGTGCATTTGCCCGAGGTACATTTTTGGGCTTTGCTGGAGCAATCACTGTTAAATTCACACTCTGGTTTGGGCTCTCCCCCTGCACACGACACAAACAAGAAACCAAAACACAGCCCCAATCCCAAACACAACGCTGCTGTTTTCTTCAACATACAAGTCTCCTTACCATTCTTTCCGAACAAGCATGAGCGGTGGTTGCTTTCTGAAGGAGCGGCCACCATACTGAATTGTACCACCATCTCGTCTCTATGATTACGAATTTATCCTTTCAGGGTCAAGTTGTGAGCAGAACACGCCTTGACGATTTTGCCTTTCTCTTTCTGAGGTAACCCCTTGCTCTCGTGAGGAATGCCTCTAGATTAAATCGACACACCTGCTGCTCTTTGGGAAAAGAAAAGCAGGGCACTTCCAGTGACACTGTACACACAACACTCCCAACGGAGAGTTTTCTGATGATACGACGAATCGGCCTTCTGACTGTTCTGTGTCTGGCGATCGGTTTCGCTCCTGCGTGGGCTGATTCTACAAACAAGCCTGCACCGCGCGACACCCAAGCGAAGAAAAAAGGTTGGTGGCAGCGCACAAAAGACAAGATGGCGGAGTGGGTGCCTGGTCCGGTCAAGAGAGGCTGGAAGCGATCCGTCAAGAAGTGGAACCAGGCAACAAGAGCGTATCGTGCTCTCCGTGACTTGTTTGGGGGCGACAAGGCCGATCGGGCCAAGGCTGCGAAGGCAGCAAAGAGAAAGCTACGACGTGCCTGGTGGAAGCGGGCAGACGAACGGGCCGAACGACGTGTGCTCAAGCGACTCCGCCTGGACATGTGGCGTCAGGCTTGTCGAGCTGGTTCGTCCCGAGCCTGCCGACGTTGGGCCAAAGGTTCCCCCACCAACATGGAGCCTTTTCAGCAACTGCGTGATCTTCTTCGTCGTCGCAAACAATGGAAGCCCTTGTACAAACTTTGTCAGAAGCTGTACGCAAAGAAGCCCAAGGATCTGGAAAACTCTCTCTGTCTGGCTGACTCTCTGCGCGAACTCAAGCGTTATCCAGAATCCCTCTCCATCTACCGCAAATTGGTCGTGGCCCACCCCAACAACGGCACCATCTGGCTGGATTGGGGGCGTCTGTTGCTGTTGCAGAAAAAATACTTGCACGCTGAGGGCGCGTGTCGTCGTGCCACTCAGCGTATGCCGAAGGCCTCGTCTGCCTGGCGTTGTCTTGGTTTGGCGCTCCAGTCGTCCCAACGAAAGAAAGCCCGTCTTGCCTTTGAGAAGTCTTGCTCGTTGGGGGACAGTCGCTCGTGTCGAAGCATCCTTGATGTCCTACCCAAGTCCCGGCTCAAGCGCTGGTGGGTGTGGAGCAAGATCCGCTCCAAGCTTCTCGCTCGTGGTATGGCTCGAACCTCTGCACGAGGAGGCTGTCGAATGGGAATGGGCGCTGCCTGCCGCAGCATCGCTCGTCGTTACCGAAAGAAAGCCACGTTGTTGCGTCGCTACCAACGTCATCGTGAGGCTCTGTGGTGGTTGCGACGTGCCACCCAGGTTTCACCCCGGGAAGCGATCAACTGGCGACTGTTTGGACTCCTTCTTCTGAAACAACAGCCTTCTGAAGAGGCCTGCCTCGCCTTGCGTCGCTCCCTTCGTTACAAGCCGAAACAGCCGGATCTTTGGCTCAAGCTGGGATCGTGCTACCAGGTGACCGTGGAACAACAACTCAAACGCGCAAGACAAGCCTACTTGAAAGCTTGTCGTCCCAAACAACGCAACAAAGGACTCCCCGAAGCGTGTCGCAAAGCCTGTAACTTGGGGGCCAAGGAAGCCTGCTACCATTAATCTGTCACGCTCTTTTGCTGGTTTTGCGTTTGACAGGTCTTCTTCCATGGTTATTTCTTTTCGTGTCGGGCGATGGACCTCTCCACAGCAAATTGGAAGATACCCTATGCCCAACATCCCAATGTCATAAACCCATGCGCAATCTTCCAAGTCTTCGCGCTGCAAGGCTGTCTTTTTTGCTTTGCACGACGATGGTGAACTGCGTCTGGAGCGTGTGACCACACAACAAGAGACAACACCCCCTCGGTTCAACCAGGGTGAAAGATAGACAAGGAGTTCGGGATGAACATGGAAAAACTGACAACAAAGAGTCGTGAAGCTCTCGGTGAAGCCCAATCCATCTGCCGACGAAAGAGTCATGGGGAAGTGGCACCGGTCCACTTGTTGGCTGCTTTGGTCGACGACAACGCAAGTCCCGTAAGTGCCGTGTTGCAACGAATGAACGTTTCTCGCGCAGACTTCCGTCGCGATGTAGAGATGAAGATGGAGCGACAGCCGCGTGTTTCGGGCGATATGGATCACTCCTTCGGGCGTGGCATCCAGCGCGTGCTGGAGCAAGCGTTTCGAGAAGCCGACGAACTTAAAGATGAGTATGTGGGCCAGGACCTGCTGTTCCTTGGATTGTTGCAACGCGCCGAAGAACTCGCTGGAATCTTCGACAAGTACGGTCTGCAACCCAAACGAGTGAAAGAAGTTTTGAAGTCGATTCGTGGCTCACAGAGCGCGCAAGATCCCGATGCTGAAAACAAGTATCAGGTGTTGGAGAAGTACTGCAGGGATCTCACGGAGTTGGCCCATCGCGGGAAGCTCGACCCTGTGATTGGTCGTGACGAAGAGCTGCGCCGCGTCTTGGAAGTCTTGGCTCGTCGCACCAAAAACAACCCTGTGTTGATTGGTGAGCCTGGCGTTGGAAAGACAGCCGTTGTCGAAGGGATCGCTCTGCGTATCGCAAAAGGCGACGTACCCGAGGGAATGAAAGAGCTGCGCGTTCTTGCCCTCGACCTGGGAGCCTTGATCGCCGGCGCCAAGTTTCGCGGTGAGTTTGAGGAACGCCTCAAGGCTGTGATCCAGGAAATCACCGAGGCAGAGCAACCCATTGTTCTGTTCATTGACGAGCTTCATACCCTCGTCGGAGCCGGGGCCGCTCAAGGCGCGATGGACGCGTCCAACATGCTCAAACCCGCTCTGGCCCGGGGCGAACTCCACTGTGTTGGTGCGACCACTCTCGACGAGTACCGCAAACACATCGAGAAGGACGCTGCGTTGGCTCGTCGCTTCCAGCCCGTGAATGTGGGCGAACCGACCGTAGAAGATACCATCCAGATCCTTCGCGGTCTGAAGGAGAAGTACGAGGTTCACCACGGGATCCGGATCCGCGATGCCGCGTTGGTGGCTGCTGCTCAACTGAGCCACCGGTACATCACCGACCGCTTCCTTCCTGACAAAGCCATTGATTTGATCGATGAGTCCGCCAGTCGTCTGCGCCTGGAAAGTGACAGTATGCCGACGGAACTCGACAACCTACAGCGCCGCCTCGATAACATGGAGATGGAGCGTCAAGCCCTCAAGAAGGAAAACGACAACGCCTCCAAAGCTCGGCTGACCGAACTTGAAAAGGAACTCGTTGTTCTGCAAAAAGAGTTGGAAGTCGAAAAGGCCGATTGGAACGAAGAACTCGGTGCTCTCGAAGAGATCCGCAACATCAAGAAGATGTTGGATGAACAACGGACAGAGTTTGAGTTGGCGCAGCAACGCGGTGACTTGGGACGGGCGTCGGAAATCCGATTCGGGATGATCCCCGAGCTGGAACAACAACTCACGATCAAAGAAGCCAAGATGGAGGAACTCCAGAGCAAAGGGTCTTATCTTCGCGAAGAAGTCTCCGAAGAAGACATCGCCCGCGTGGTGTCGCGGTGGACCGGCATTCCTGTCTCCAAGATGCTGGAAAGCGAACAACAAAAACTCCTCACCATGGAAGATCGACTGCGTCACCGGGTGGTTGGGCAGGACAACGCTCTGGAGAAAGTCGCTGACTGTATCCGCCGCGCCCGCGCCGACCTCAAAGACGAGCGGCGACCCCTTGGTTCGTTCCTGTTTCTCGGGCCGACCGGTGTGGGGAAAACGGAGCTGGCTCGTTCCTTGGCCGACTTCCTCTTCGATGACGAGGATATGATCATCCGCATCGATATGTCTGAATACATGGAGAAACACTCGGTATCTCGCCTGATTGGTGCCCCTCCGGGGTATGTGGGATACGATGAAGGTGGCCAACTGACCGAGCCTGTGCGTCGTCGCCCTTACTCTGTGGTGCTCTTTGATGAGGTCGAAAAGGCTCACAAAGAAGTGTTCAACACATTGTTGCAACTCCTCGACGATGGCCGCCTCACCGATGGTCAAGGCCGCACCGTAGACTTCCGAAACACCGTGGTCATCATGACCTCCAACCTCGGAAGCGAGTTCATTATGAACGAAACCGACGACGACATCATGGAGGCCAAGGTCGAAACCGTCCTGTACCAACACTTCCGACCTGAGTTCCTCAACCGACTGGACGAAACCATTGTGTTCCACTCCCTCAAAAAGGAACAAATCGGCAGGATCGTCGACATTCAAATGGCCCGGTTTGGCAAGCGTTTGGCCCGTCGGGAACTGTTCATGGACGTCTCAACCGCCGCCCGTGACCTGCTCGTGGAAGAAGGCTTCGACCCAACCTTTGGCGCACGCCCCATCAAACGCGCCATCCAACGCCTGATCGAAGCTCCCCTCGCACGCCGCATCCTCGCCGGCGACTTCCTCCCCGGCTCCACCGTTCACATCGATGCCCACGACGGACAACTCTCCTTCTCCTAATTTCCTTTTTTGGGGAACCATGCACGTCCCCGTATCATCCCCACGTCCCCAAATAATTCGTTATTCCCAGACGTTGGGGTTGAGTTGTCCGGTGACCTCATTGGGTCGGGAGGGTCGTGTGAGGAAGTAGACGGCGGTGGCGGTTCCAGCGATGATGGCGGCGGAGCCAACGCCGACGCCGACCCAGACCCACGGTGAGATCTTCTTTGGTGGTTTGGGAGGGGGAGGGCGTCGGATGATGATACGAGTGCGGGGGCGGGGTCGCGGTTTGGGTTTGCTTTTGAGGGTAACCTTGATGGTTTTGCGAGACCACCGGGGTACAGTGACCTTCATTTGTTGGGCTTGGTAGCCAGGAGCTTGGATGCGCAGCGTTGCTGATGTTTGGGTGAGGGGGACTGGCTGCGAGACAATCGTCCAGCGTGCGGGTTGATCCCCTTGGGACGAAGGTTGTTGAAGCTCAATTTGGGCTTGGGCAGGGAGACCTTGAATCGTGAGCAAGGACGGTTGGGTGGGGCAGACCCGTGCAAACTTGCTGTTGGCTTCTTGGAAACGTCCAGGAAGCTGGGGATTGATGCGCCAGTTTTGCCAATTGTTTTGGGGTGTGGTGGGTAGCGTTTGGACGCGTTGACGCAGACGTTGAAAGTTGCGGCACGCTTGTCGAGGTTGTTGGAGGGTGAGGGCGATCATACCGAGGTGGTAGTCTACATCTGCCATGCCCAACGTGTTGAACTGCTTGCGACGTCCTTTGAGCTTGGGATGACGCTTTTCAAGCAGCGCCAGCGTGCTCTTAAATGTTGCTTGAGAACGTTTCCACTGCTTGCGTTGGTAGAGCTTAAGGGCTTTGCGGTAGCGGAGTCGGGCCTGAATGACATCATCGGCGTGGGCAGTGGGTGTAGGGCCAAGCAAGCCAAGACAGAGGCCAGCGAGGAGACACCTGGACCAATGACGCAGAAGTGTACCCAGAGGGAAAAGTGTGTGCCCAGACAAGTGCGAAATTCCTACCATCACCCGAGAAGAGTCGTTCCAAACGAAAAGAGTTGTTGCAGCCAACCTTACGAACACAAGGCTGTTGTCAAAACAAACGGTTGCTTGCGTTTCATGGGTTCTTGACGACGTAACTGTTTTGCATCTTAAGGGGCGGTGGTGGGAAAAAGCAAGAGAACTCACAGAACAAAATGAGAACGCCAAAATAAGAAAGGCTGCATCGGAAAGATACTGCGTCGGGAGCAAACGTAGCGGTGTACACGAAAGAATGTGGGGCAACCGAGACCGCAAAGAGCCTTACTCTCGCTGAAAAGAACAAACGATTCTTGGGGCTTGGCTAGAACAGTGGAGAGGTTAACGTCGGTTGGGGCGACGGCATGATTTGGGGCAGGGCTCAAACGGGACTTGCTCGCTACAGTTGCAACGACATTGTCGGTAGCGTGCGTAGCTTGCGTTTCGTGCGCGCGGGTACATTTTGAGGTACTTGCGGTAGTTGGACCAGCAGGTGAACCACTTCTTCTTGCGCTCGCTAGAGCGGGCTTTTCGGAAGAACCTTTGGGCCTTGCGGTGCTTGCGCTCCCACTGAGAGACCAAACGAACCATGCGATGATTCGGGGGAATCCAGTCGAGCTTGCTTAGCTTTTGGTTCAACTGCAAGAACATCGACTTGGCCTTCTTGAACTCGTTGGTCACGGTGGCCATGCGTCGGATGCTTTTCCACTGGGGAATCATCTCTTTCAGGCTGTTCGCGCGTTCTTCGGCCTGCTTGCGTTGTTTGGTGCAGTACTCTTTGAGAAGGGTGGCTCCTTTGCAAGTGTTGTCCCACTCTTCGAGGAGCTTTTGGGCGAGCTTAGACGCTTGGCTCAGTCTGGCGCGCTGGACCAGTCGCTTCATTCGCTTGTCGATACGAACCGCCCGGTTCATCCGTTTGATCTGGCCCAACGTCTCAGTGATGCGCTCGGTTTTGATGTTGGCTTTGTTGAGAACGGGCTTGAGCCAGGATTGCCAACCCGGCTTCTTTTGGTACGAGCGAAGCAGGCGCAGGTACCGCTCCAAGAGAACTTTGGTTCGTTGAGGATAAGGTTGCAAAAACTCTTGGGCTAGCTGCAACAAGTTCTTGTGAGCAGCGACATCATCAGGGTAAAACAAGAGCTTGTTGAGGGTCTTGTCGAGCGAACGCTTGAACCGGTAGCTTCGAGGGTTCAGGCGCTTGGGTGAGATCTGCTCCCGGAGCTTGGTGAGCTGCGTCTGACGCTGTACCTCCATACGCCCCAACAATTGCTTGCGGCGTGCAGCTATCTTGGCCTTCATCGAAGGGTCTTGGATGGCGTAGTTGAACCGCTCCAGATCGTTGTAGACTAACACCGCGTAACGTGGGAAACGTTGGGCCAACTCCTTGGCCACCAACAACGACGTTTGGATGTATTGCGGCTGGGAAGGGTCTTGAAGCTTCTGGACAGTGTTGAACACATCCAAGGCTTTGCGGAAGTTGTCTTGCTTGAGAAATGCACGGAACGTCTTGTGGGATTGGGCCAGAATCTTCTTCTTGTCTTGCATCTCTGACTCAAGCTGCTTCAGACGCCGACGTTCGTTCGCTGTAAGATTCTCCTCTCCGACTTCATCCCGGTACTTTTTGAGGGCCTGAAGGGAGGCATAGCGATGCTTCAGACGACCCCAAGCCACACTGATGGAGCGGTAGATCCTGGCGTTGTACGTTTTGGAGCCCTTCTTAAACTTCTTCGACTTAATCACTTTTTGCCACTGCTGTAGAGCGACTTTGTACTTCTTGGCGTCGAAGGCTTCCGCTCCATCGACTTGGAGTTGGTCCAGTCGTGAGAGCCGCTTGGCAGGCTGGCGTTGCGTGGGGGCAGGGGCAGGCTTCTGTACGAAGGTGTAACCCATCCAGCCTCCGCCCACGAGAAGAAGGACCACCAGGACGAAGCGAAACAACCACGTACCTAACGGCGTTCGGACGTCAATCTCGTCGGTGAATTGGGGCTGGTACGTCGTCTCCCACTTTTGTCGAAGAGACTTGTCTTTGGCCTGACTTCCCAGTACACCGGTGGCTTTGGCAAGCTCTTCCCAGGCTTCATCGATTGAAGTGGGTCGTTCGTTTGGATTCTTGTCAAGCAAGCGGTGGAGGTACAGTTCCAGGGCTGTGCCTGACAGGTTCTCAATGATGGTCCCTGCCAGGGGGGGACGACGGGTCAGAATGGCCGCCATTTGCTCGGCCAGCGTGGCTTCTTCCAGGGGAAGTTGACCCGTGAACATCTGGTACAGAATCACCCCAAACGCGTAGATGTCGACGCTGGGACCCAGATCGTCTGACTTGCGACGGCGCAATTGTTCGGGGGAAAGATAGTAAGGTGTGCCCAGGACCGTGCCGGTGCGGGTCAGGTTTTGCTGACCTTCCAACAAGTGAGACTCCTGGATCTTGGCGATACCAAAGTCGAGGATCTTAACGGTTGGGACTGGGTTGTTGGCCCGAGGTACCAAAAAGATGTTGGAGGGCTTGAGGTCGCGGTGGATGATTCCCGCTTCGTGGGCAGCGCTGAGTCCTGCACAGAGCTGCTTGGCCACGCCCAATATGTACGATGCGCCGAGGGGGGCTTCTCGCATCTTGGCTTCGAGGTCCATGCCTTCCAAGAACTCCAGCACCATGTAGGTGCCGATTCCCTCTTGCTTGCCAAAGTGGATGATTTGGATGACATTTTCGTGTCGCAAGTGACTGGCAGCAAGGGCTTCTGTGCGGAAACGCTCAACCACATCGCGTTTGTGTGTCACCTCCGGACGTAGCAACTTAATCGCCACCGGATTGCCAAGCATTGTGTGGTGGGCAAGGAAGACCATCGCCATCCCACCTTCACCAAGCTGTCGCTTGATCACCCACTCGCTGATGCGCTCGCCTACGTAGCTGATAGCCGGTCGTGGTGACTCACACTTGCTACATTTCGCTAGGGTTTTGCTGTTGTCGTGACCGCACTCGCTACACTGCCACATGCAAGGAAATCCTTCTCCATCTGAGACAAGGCCTTTGTCGTGGCGACATTGTACGCGAGGAACCCCACCAGAGCAAGATTCGTTTGGCGCTGCCGAAATTTTGCGGCGGGGGGAACCGGTCTGTATCATGGCAGAGCACCGTAGTGGGTTTGCCAATGTTCCTATCGTAAACTTCGATCGGATCGTTGCCCAAGAAAAGACCACAATCCTGTGAACCCTTGTCTCGCGAGACAGGTTTCAGGCTCGATTTTATGATAGCAGTACATCTGTACTGCGGTGACGGACGGAGTGCCAGGCGACATGCATCGCTTTGGAGAACAAATTGAATTTCGTATCGACCGGCGGCAGATCTTTCTTCTGTTTCTGGGAGGATTGTTTTGGACCTTGCTGTCCTTCTTTCTGGGGATGATGGCTGCACAGCAAGGGAGCGTAAAGAAGCACCTTGTCGCACTTGGATGGTGGGATGAGCCGGCCTCCCGTCAGCCCCAAAAGTCAGGCCTTGAGCCAGGGCGAGCGCAGGTCTCCTTTGTGATCAACAATCGTGGAGGGTCGCAAAAGAAACCGTCCGATCGTTCGGAGGAGAAGAAGCCAAAGCAGCGAAAGGCTGCGTCACCACCTCCTGTCCAGCGACTCCGCTCTCTGGACGACAAGGGGGAGAGCAAGCCTCAAAAGCGCCCCAAACCTGCTCGTCGGCGTCAACCTGTTCAGGATGATCCTCCAGAAGACCGAGGCTCCTACCAGAAGCCTCCCAAACGCAATGTGGCTCGGGCGTCCAAGGCCGCTTATAACGTTGCGGAGCACAACACGCTTTCTCTGTTGGAGCAGGCCAGAGCGTTTCGCCGGGCCAACGAGAAGAAGGCGAAGCCGAGTTCGGCTGTGAATCGGATTTGCGGCAATCAGCTGAAGCCTGAGCAAGGACGCTTTGCCATTGTGGTAGGTACAAAACCTTCTCTACGAGACATCCGGCGTTGGCGACGACGTCTTGGGCAACAGGGATACTTTTCCCGGATCAAGCGAGTGCGCTTGAAGGGCAAGCGGCGATTCCGCCTCGTGATGGGGCGGTTCCGGAATCAAACCCAGGCTCATCACTGCATGGATCTGTTCCGTCAGCACTACAAACTTCCGGGATCGGTGATGGCGTTGGCCAAGATGAGATAGAGGTTTGGGAGAGGCGCCGAAGGTCGGTGACTGGGGAGCGGCTTGGATAGATTGTATTAGATGATGCGTTCGCGCCATCCGAAGGGATCGTCAACGCGTCCATACTGCAGATCAAGAATGTATTGGTACAGTCGAGCAGCCAACTCACCTGTGGTGCCGTCTCCCACTTGGTATTCTTTGTCTTGGTAGCAGAACTGCTTTACAGGTGCGATGATCGCTGCGGTTCCGCTTCCAAACACCTCTTTGAGAGAGCCGTCGTCGTTGGCTGCGACAACCTCGTCGATAGAGATCTTGCGCTCGACCACTTTCACTCCCCACTCTTTGGCGATGGAAATCACGGCGTCGCGCGTGTTGCCTGGAAGGATGCTGCCTGTGAGAGGGCTGGTGATGAGCTCATCGTTGATCCGGAAGAAGATGTTCATGGTGCCCACTTCTTCCACGTACTTGCGCTCTTTGGCATCGAGCCAAAGCACCTGAGAGTAGCCGGCTTGTTGGGCTTCTCGTTGGGCGGCAAGGCTGCCGGAGTAGTTTCCGCTGGTTTTGGCTTCCCCGGTTCCTCCGGCTACGGCGCGGACGTATTTGTCGCTGACGTAGATGGAGATTGGGTTGAAACCTTCTGGATAGTACGCGCCAACGGGTCCTGCGATGATAAAGAACAAGTACGTGTCGGAGGGACGAACGCCGAGGAAGGGGTCGGTCGCGATGATGGTCGGTCGGATGTAGAGGGCGCATCCTTCCGCTTTGGGGATCCAGTCTTGATCAAGCTTGACGAGTTCTTTAAGTCCTTCGCTAACCACGGCCGGGTCCACTGTAGGGATGACCATACGTTCGCAAGACCGGTTCATACGGTTCCAGTTGTTGTTGTAGCGAAAGAGATAGACCCCTCCGTCTTCACCGCGATAGGCCTTGAGCCCCTCAAACACTTGTTGTCCATAGTGCAGAACCATCGCGGAAGGGCTCAACTCCAACATTCTTCGGGGTTCGATGCGGGGGTTGTGCCAACCTTCTTCGCGGTTGAAGTCCATGAGAAACATGTGGTCGGTAAAGTGCCGCCCAAATCCAAGAGCAGAGCTGTCGGTCGGAAGGGTACCAATCTTACTTTCGCTGGCCCGCGTAATCTTTATGTCCATGGTGTTTATCCTTCGTATATCGCAGACAAGGAGGGTGTTGTCGTCCTCTTCTGCGGGAGTCGAGCGTGCGATTCTACGTTCTCGCTGGCTCCAACTCATCGTTGTGGGAGTGGTGTCTCCTCATTGTTCTTGCTTGTAGGGGGAGGCCACTCAAACCGATTGTAGAAGATCACTGTTTCTTGGGCGGCACGGGCGTTCCCGGAGGAACCTGGCCTGGCTGGCCTTGTTGGGGATGCCCTTGTTGCTGCGGGTGGCCCTGCTGCTGAGGATATCCTTGGGGGTACCCTTGTTGTTGAGGATATCCTTGGGGATAGCCTTGTTGGGGCTGGCCTTGCTGAGGGTAGCCCTGGGGGTAGCCTTGCTGCTGGGGGTAGCCTTGTTGCTGTGGGTAGCCTTGCTGTTGGGGATGTCCTTGGGGATAGCCTTGTTGGGGCACTTGGGGCTGAGCCTGAGCAGGTGGTGCCATTTGTTGTGTGGGTTGAGAGCCTCCAAAGAAGGAGGCTGCCCGGTCTTGGGGAGTTCCCTGGCCCATGGGGGAAGAGGCTGCAGCGGAGGAATGGACCACGTCGTCGTCTTTGACATCGGCGGAGAGCAAACCAATGGCACCGAGTCCATCCATTTCACTCTGTGACATGGTGGTGATGAGCCCCGTTTTGGGCTTGAGATCACTGTCGCCCAGTCCACGTTCGCGAATCATGGTGAAGATCTTGTTCACGGACTTCACCAGCTTCTTCCAAGGACGGGCCAAGCCTCCTTCTGGGATGTTCGGGAACTCGTCCTGTGCTGCGGTCTGAAGACGCGGAAGAATCCGGCGGAAGTAGAACACCTCCGCTCCAGAGAGCCAAGTTGCCAGGAGGAAGGCGAGGATCAAGCACGACAGCGAGACCATCAAGGGACCGCCGCTCTGGTTGTAGTTTTCTTTGTCGATCTTAAAGAAGGTCTTGGGCTTAGGGATGAGCAGAACATAACCGATTTGACCTGGGCTCAATTCGGCGGGGAAGTTGGTGACCATGTAGTTGTAGCCGACTTCCCGAATCGTCGTACTCAACCGGTCGGTGTCCATTCCACCCGAAAACTTCACAGAGATGGTGTCGTAGTCACGGACTTTGAACCATCCACGGAAGGCTTTGATATCTTTGTCATCAGAGATGTTGTACGCGATGGGGGCGAGAGTGGCCTCCCCCGACTTGGCCGGTGTCGCCGTAAACAACACAATCTTGGAGTTTTTGGGGATGAACTTGGCGAGGGGAGCGAGGACCTTGTCATTGAACCGTCGGGCGTACAGCAAAGCACCCATCACACCTTTGGACTTGTCCTTGTGGAAGATCGGGGCCGCCGCGACGACACAGGCCGAACCATTAATGGTCCAAATTCCTGTCCGAGCGCGTCCTTGGAACGCATCGTTGACGTGTGCGATGGCGTGGCGCAGTCGATCTTTGTCGTGGGCGTATGTGCTGGGCTGGTTGGAGCGGAAAAGCAGCCAACCATCGCGGGAGATGACGTAGTACAATTCTGTCGACTTGTCGAGCTTTTCATGAAGCGTGAAGGCTTTCTTAAGCTTCTGGTGAACCCGCTCGTAGTTCATTGTTTTGCTGAGCTCATCCGCGGCGTCGTAGTTCAGACCGCTGACTGCTTTGCGGAGCGACTGTGTCGTCGCTTCCTTTTTGATCCGAGTTTTCAGCTTGCTGTAGTACTGTCGAAGTCCATGTTCCAGGCGTTGGCTTGCCAACAACGGTCGTAAACGCTCGTTCTCAACGCTGATACGCTCGTTGAGATCGGCTTGCATTACCCACAGGTGGGCAGTAATAACGGCTGCAAGAATGACGGTTAGCCAGACTTTAACGTGAAACATTCCCTTTTCTACCTCTCGTTGATGGACTCACATCGGCACAAATGAAACTCCAAAGGAGGTTACCGCTTTGTGACCACGGGGTCAATGGTAACCATCCATGGATCTGGATTGTGCACACAGAAAAGGGGTGCGGTTCACTGCAAAGGGCTGACAGACCGAAATGAATGTGTTGCGTTGGATCGAGAGGAAGTGGAATCGTTGGAAGGATCAGTGAGTGTAGCGAAGGGCCCGGTTGATGTTTCGATTGGCGCCTTTGCTGTCACCATTGAACAGTGATTCTTGTGCGGCGTAGAGATATTTCTTAATCAACGACTTCTTGTGTTTGGAGAAGCTCTTGTCCTTGAGGAGGACGTTGGCTCGCCGGGACACCCGCTTGTACTTTTTCTCAACGACTTTCGCTGGGAAGGTTCTCAGCGTCGGGAAATACCGAAGAGGAGTTCGTAGCTCTCGCTGCGCTTGGCTAAACTGATGACGGCGTGCTGCTTGGTCTGCCTTGTACAGAGCCTGAGCGATGGATCTGGGTAGGTCGCTTCGTCGAATGCCGTTGCGACGCATCCAACGAGCCATCGGTCGCTGACGTTGTTGGAATCGCTGTTTGGGCGAAATGTAGGCTACGCTCAAACGACGGGCGGGGGCTCGTCGTACCCGGCGGCGGATTCGTCGTTGGGGCACCTTGGGCCGCGCGCTTTGTCGACCCTTGGGTGAGCTGTCGTCATTGTCGTTGTCGTTGTCATCATCGTCACGTCGGACTGGAGGTACAACGTTGCGGACGGGGCGTTTGTTGAGGGGTCTCGTGCGACCCAGTGCGCGACTGCGAGGAGCACGAGGCAACTTCAAGTTTTGGTTTTGTTGTTGTTGCTGCTCATACACTTGGTAGCCGGCAAAACCGAGCCCACCCAAAAGAATCAGAAGAAACAGCCATTTCCCCAACTGACTTTTGCGGGGCAAGGTGGCTTCGTCAGCCATGTGCTGATCGAAGTCTTGCATGGGCACACCCGCGTAGGATGTGGAGGCTGCTTTCGAGCGAGAGCTACGTACGGCCTGATGGGGGAGAGGCGTGTGTGACACGCTATCAAAGGTTTGTCGTGACTTGTCACGGGCCTCTCGTGGGGCTTCTTGTACGAGGGTTCCCGGCCCACTGGAGTGAGGGGGAGGGGTGTAAGGCGTGTTGAGGCCTGCCCCTGCAACCGCTCGGGCTGTGGCAACGGGAGGAGGTGGCGTAAGCGGCGCGCCTCCCGAAGGTGCCGATGGAAAAGCTGTGTGGGGAGATGTTCGCGGGGATGCTACTGCAGGCTGTCGGGGCGATGCCACGGCTGGCCCTGTCGGCGCAGACTGAACTTTGGTCTGTCCAACCACGACAGGAGGAGATGACTCTGCATCCTTCACAAGCTGAGCCAAGTCGTGCTTGAACTCAACATCCTTCAACGCTTTCTCAAGAGCCTGGCTCATGGATTGGGCGTCTTTGAAGCGTGTGTCGCGATCTTTGCTCAACGCCTGCATCACGACTTCTTCCAAAGCCCTGGGAATGCTGAGATTCGGGTAGGCTTCGGTGGGGGGAGTCGGAGGGTCCGTCAGGTGGCGTGCGATCACCTCTACTGGAGTTGTGCCTTGGAAGGGGACTTCTCCGGTCAGCATTTCGTAGAGAATGACGCCCATGCTGTAAAGGTCGGTGCGACCATCAAGCTCTTCGCCTTTCGCCTGCTCGGGCGACATATAGTAAGGCGTCCCACAGATCATCCCAAACATCGTAAGAGCCGACTCGGTGTTCTGAGTCTCTGCGGTTTGCTGGATCTTGGCGATTCCGAAGTCACAGACTTTGACGAAGTCGTTGTGACCTGGAAGCTCTTCCAACATGATGTTTTCGGGTTTGAGATCGCGGTGGATGATTTTGTTAGCGTGGGCAAGCTGCAGAGCGCTCAACACCTGGGTGGCGATGTTGACCGCGCGCTCTGGGTCGATCGGTGCTTGTTCGGAGATAGCTTCGGCGAGATCCTGGCCAGTGATGTACTCCATTGCAATGAACAGAGACTCGTTCTCTTGGCCAAAGTCGATAATTCCGATGCTGTTGGGGTGGTTAAAGCGGCTGGCCGCTTGGGCTTCTCGCTCGAAGCGTTTGGCCACCCTACGATCTTCCATCAAGTGCTGGTGGAGCACTTTGACGGCGATTTGACGATTGATCGGTTGCTGGACAGCCCGGTACACCCGGCCCATCGCACCTTGACCAATCAATTCCTCAATCTTGTAACGTCCAGCGATCGTTTGTCCCAAAATAGGATCGGGCCCATCTGTAGAGTCAGCCGGTAGCTGAAACCCGCATTCCTCGCAGAATTCCTGCTCTTCGGGGTTTTGGTGATCGCACTGGGGGCAAACCTTCACAACTTCAACCTTCGATATGTCCGAACAACGGAGGTCCGACTGCCATACATCATATTGCAACTTAACACAGCATGAAGCATGACTCAAGTAGGGAACATATTTCTCCCATTTTCTCATCCCAGGATGTCTCTTCAAGACGATCGCGTAGGATAAGTTTCTCTCATAGACGGAGCATTGTGAAAAAAGTTAAGAAGATTGCGAAAACAAAATGATGGGGACCCTGTTCTTCGAGACCTTGGGCCATGAAAAGCTAGGGAAAGATAGGGAGGAAGAAAAAAGGAAGCGGGGTAGGGTGCGGTACGCACGTTTGTTTCTTAATTGGGGGTTGGAAGCTCTACAGGGATGAAATCACCTTCTTTTCGGCTGGGTTGACTCAGCACTCCAGCGACGACCCCGACTCCGGCTCCAACAGCAGCGACACCAATGATCGTCCAAAACCACCACTTCTTCGTGACAGGTTGGCTTGTGCCCGGCTGACGAATGGGTGGGGGGGGGCGACGTACAATCACCGTTTTCTTTTCTTTCTTCAGCTTTACCGTGACTGTCTTCTCTTTGTTGGCTGCGACTTCCAGCGTAAAGCTCTTGGCTTTGTATCCAGGTGCTTTCACTTCGACCGATGTTTTCTGGCCACCGGGCAAGGGAAGGACAGGGGGCTCAAAGGTTCGACCCTGTACGGTGATGCTTGCGCCTTTGGGCAGCCCGGACCAACGGATCGTTCCATAGTTGGGGAACATCTTGGCCATCAGCCCTGGGAGCTTGGCCTTCGCGTCGTTTAGGTTGCTGAAGGATTGGCGCAGCTGCTTAAGTTCTTTGCCTGTTGTCAGATCGGCCAGAACAATCTTAAGGAGGATGGAATCTCCGAGTCCTCCAACGCCCAAGAAGATACCCAAGGTGGCTTTGGGGAAAAAGACTTTGAGTTTCTTGGTGAGGCAGCCTGCTTTGGCGCGACAGCCGCGTAGCACTTTGGGGCCAAAGTGACCTCCAAATCCTTCTCGAACTTGTTGGACCTTGAGCGCGATCTGACCTGTCCGGCGGCGATACGCTTCGTTGAACGATTGCAGCAAGGGAGGCAACTTTTTCGTCTCATCCAACTGTTGGAAGACGGCCACCACCAAACGCTGGGGAGGTGCGGCGGGTGCAGTTTGCGCTGCCGCTGGTTTGTTACTGAATAGGCTGAGGCTCACACCGAGCACCAGCAGAATCCATCTGCCCATGGGATACAACTCCTGCAGGTCTTGGGATGCAAGACCATGCATAGAACACGTTTCAAAAACTTACACACACAAAGGCCCAAACGAGCACAACGGGCGTGAGTGTAGCGGTGAAACGCCTTGTCTGTCAAGCAAAGAACCGACAGACTGGAGTGAATAAGTTAGGGGATTGAATAGGGAAAGGAGGAGGAAAAACTGGGGGAGTCGCTAGAGGTGATATCTCACACTTTACCGGTGAGCATCAGAGCGATAACGAAAGCGTAGATAACCAAGGACTCGATGAGAACGAGACCGAGGATAAGGGGCACGAAGAGTTGGCCACGAGCGCCGGGGTTACGTGCGATGCCTTCCACAGCGGAAGCGGTTGCGTTACCTTGGCCGACAGCTCCACCAAAAGCAGCGAGAGCAATTGCAATGCCAGCGCCGATAGCAGCAGCCCAACCGGAGTTACTTCCACCGCCAGTAGCAGCGAAGGCAACACTGGCCCAAGAAAAGGTGATCATGAGAGTGGCGAGGGAGAGCCAAAACTTTTTCATCTTTGTCCTCCTAGTGAAAAAGGATGTTGTGGCTTAAAACAAAGTTCTACGTGTCTGCAGAAGTTCAGAGGGACCGGCAAAGGTTCCCGCGAGGCTTATGCAAGCCGTTCTCCAAACCGATTAGTGATCGTGCGAAGTTGCCAAGTTGATGTAAATCGCAGAGAGAAAGGCGAAAACAAACGCCTGCATAAAGCAGACGAAGAGACCGAGTCCGACGAAGATCACAGGAACGAGCACAGGAGTGAGGTTCCCGAAGGCAGCCAACACCATGTGGTCCCCTGTGATATTTCCGAAGAGACGCAAGCTCAAGGACAGCGGCCGGAACACATGGCTGATGATCTCGATGGGAATCATCAAGAACGCCAGCCACCACACCGGCCCCATGAAGTGCTTGAGGTAGGTACCCAAACCATGTTCACGAATGCCGTCGTAGTTGTAGTACAGGAACACAATCAACGCAATGGGAGCGTTGGTGTTCAAGTTGTCGGTGGGGGGCAACAACCCTGGAATCAGTCCCATGAAGTTGGCGATGAACACGTAGATGAAGATCGTGCCCAACAGTGGGAGATAACGAGGTGCTTGCTCGCCCAAAAGACCTTGGAAGAGGTTGAGGAGTTGGTCCACAATCAATTCGATGACGTTGCGGAGAGACAGCTTGGGATCGGGCACAACGGGGTTGTCGGCCTTGTCATACGAATTGTACACAGCTCGGCCCAGTACGAAGATGATGAGAGTGACCACTCCCGCCATCACGACGTGGCTCAGAGATTCTGGAATGTTAGCAAGCTTGAGAAAGGAGAATCCTTCGCTTGCGAACGGTGTAAACCACATGAACTGAAGTCTCCGTGTCAAAAGTTCTCGCGAGAGGGAAGACTCTTGGGGAGAGAGTCAGAAGTTCGCGAGGTGGTATCGGTCAGCGTCCGGCTTTGAGCATCATCGCAGGGGAGAGGGCGACCGCCACAAGGACGTTACCCAAGCCCACCATGAAACCCACAATGTGGAGCTTGATGCCTCCTACCAGAAGGGCCAAACCGGCAAGTAGAAACAAGTATTTGAGCAAGAAACGGGGAGCGGCTGCCATCCGGGTGCGTTCTTCCGCGCTTTGTTGTGGGTTGGGGTCGCGAAACACCCAACTCCAGCTCCAAATCATCAGGCGAAAGTTGACCGATGAGAAGAGCGCTCCAATCAGTACGGCGATCCGGGCTTTGACCGGAACTTGTACAAACCAGGCACCCACGGCCAGCACCAAACCCAGAGCCAACGCAGTCATTTCAATCTGTTGAAGGACGACGAGGCTGCGCTTCATATCCGATTCAACTTGCTGGTTCTCAGTGGCGGCCGGGGTCGCGCCTTGCGTGCCTTGAGCTTCTTCCGAAGAAGAGGTCTCTTGAGGCTTCGGTTGTTGCGATTCCACGGACATGTTTATTGCCACTTGTCTTCCAGTTTGCTGAACCCTCGAAGCATCAGAGTAAACCCTCCTGCAAATCCAAGGACCAACAGGATGACTGTCCACAGGGGCGAGGTCCCTTGCCAGTGGTCCAGGGCGTAACCTCCAAGGGCTCCACCCACAACTCCCACTGTCAACTCCATAGCCAGGGCTCCGTACAACCAAGCTCGTTGTAGGCCTCCCATCGCTGGCTCAGACTCCGCTTGCGAAACGGTTTTCTCTGGAAGATCCTGTTGCTGATGGGGCTCTTGCTGTTGCATTCGCTCTAGCCTCAGGATGTGCCTGGGTTCCGTTTTGCCAACAGGCCTCTCTCACAGTTCTTCCTTTTAAAGAATGAACGAGTGAAATAGGCCGTTTCGGGGCGCGGTTCTACCACAGCCCACTCGGTTCGTCAACGTTTTTTTGGGAGCAGCATCCACACCCCCTCTGCAACATTTGACTTGCAAAGAAAAACAAGGGGATGTCTATGGATGCTTATTCCTCACCTTTGGGCTCTTCGTCACCCTCTTCGGGGGCTTCCAATGCCTCCTCTGGGGACGTCTCTGAAGGGGCTTCCGAATCCGAGATCGCGCCCTCTACAGGCTGGTTCTCGGCTGTTCCGTCTGTCTCTTCTTCGTCGTCATCCTGGTCGACCAGGCGGGCGATGCTGGTGATGTATTCCTTCTTCTCGATCCGGAACAGTCGAACCCCTTGGGTATTTCGACCCACGTGGCGAATATCGCTAGCGTATGTCCGAATCACCTGACCTGTGTTGGTGGTAAACATCAACTGGTCAGTCTCGTTGACCTCCAGCAAGCCCGACACTGGACCGTTTCGGTCGGTCGTCTTGATGGTGATGATACCTTTTCCACCCCGATTGGTGATGCGGTAGTCCGAGATCGGTGTGCGCTTGCCGTAGCCGTTTTCGGTCACGGTGAGCAAGTCTTCTTCGGTGTTGGTGATCACCACAAGAGAGACGACTTCGTCACCTTTGTCTGGGCGGATACCGGTCACGCCTTTGGTGTTGCGACCCATCGGGCGGACCTGGTCTTCCACAAATCGGATCGCCTTTCCTGTCCGTGTGGCCAGAACGATCTCACGGGTGCCGTCGGTGATATCCACACCAATCAACTCGTCATCATCTTCCAGCTTGATCGCGTTCAGGCCGCCAGCTCGGAGGTTGGAGTAGGCCATCAGGTCGGTCTTCTTCACGAGACCCTTGCGGGTGGCGAAGAAGGCGTAGTGGTCTTCAACAAACTCGTCCAAGGGCAAGATCGCTGTGGGCTTCTCGTCCTCGTTGAGACTGAGCAAGTTGACCAACGGGCGGCCTAGCGCGGTGCGACTGGCCTGGGGAATGTCGTAGACCTTCAACCAGTGCAGACGCCCACGGTTGGTGAAGATAAGGACATAGTCGTGGGTTGAGGCCACGAACAACTGGACGACAAAGTCTTCGCCCCGTGTGTTCATCCCCTGGACACCCTTGCCGCCTCGTTTCTGCGCGCGGTAGTCGTCGAGGGCGTTGCGCTTCACGTAACCCGACTGGGTGACGGTTACGACCATATCCTCTTCGGCGATGAGATCTTCCATTGAGATCTTGTCCATCCCCACCATAATCTCAGCGCGTCGGGGATCGGAGAACTTGTCGCGCATCTCCTCAAACTCTTCCTTAATCAGGTTGAGCAGGAGTTGTTCGTTGTTCAGGATGCTGCGCAGCCACTCGATGGTTTTAAGGAGCTCTTCCAGTTCAGCGAGGATGCTTTCGCGCTCCAGGCCGGTGAGCTTTTGGAGCCGCATCTCCAGGATCGCCTGGGCTTGTACCTGGCTGAACTCAAACTTGTTGATCAACGCTTCACGCGCTTCAGCAGTGGTGTCGCTGGCGCGAATGGTAGCGATGATGGCGTCGATGAGGTCAAGGGCCTTCTTGAGACCTTCTAGGATGTGGGCCCGAGCTTCGGCTTTGCCCAACTCGTAACGGGTCCGACGGATGGTGACTTCCCGTCGGTGGTCGATGAAGTTTTGCAGCAGCTGCTTGAGGGTCAGCAAGCGGGGCTGGCCGTTGACAATCGCCAGGAGGATCATCCCGAACGAGCTTTGCAGCGGAGAGTGCTTGTACAGCTGGTTTAGCACGACTTCGGGGTAGGCGTCGCGGCGCAATTCCACGACCACACGGATACCTTCCCGGTTGGATTCGTCGCGGAGATCGCTGATTCCTTCGATCTTTCGCTCACGTACCAACTGGGCGATCTTCTCAACAAGGCGCGACTTGTTCACCTGGTAGGGAACTTCGTGGATGACGATCTTACTGCGGCCTGTTTTCTCGTCTTCTTCGATATCGGCCCGTGCTCGAATCCGGACAATGCCGCGGCCTGTCTCGTACGCTTGGATGATGTCGCCTTGGCTGGCAATCATTCCGCCTGTGGGGAAGTCGGGGCCGGGAACCACAGGTCCCACGGTGTTGCCTTCCTCATCGGTCCAGCCGAACACCAGATCCCGGGTCGTCAACGCAGGGTTGTTGACCAAGTGGATGCAGGCGTCCATCACCTCACCCAGGTTGTGGGGAGGAATCTTGGTCGCCATACCCACCGCGATACCATCGGAGCCATTCACCAGAAGGGCAGGGAAGCGGGTTGGAAGGACGAGAGGCTCTGTGGTTTGACCGTCGAAGTTGTCGACGAAGTCTACCGTGTCTTTGTCGATATCTTGGAGCAAATACTCCGCGATGCGCTGCATCCGACACTCAGTGTAACGATACGCTGCGGCAGAGTCACCGTCGATGGAACCAAAGTTCCCCTGGCCGTCGACCAAGGGGTAGCGAAGGTTCCAGGGCTGTGCCATTCGGACCAGCGTGTCGTAGACCGCAGAGTCACCGTGAGGGTGATACTTCTTGAGAACTTCACCAACCACACCTGCACACTTGGAGTATTTCTTGTTGTGCAGCAGCCCTTCACGGAACATTGCATACAGCACACGTCTGTGAACGGGCTTTAATCCGTCTCGCACATCGGGGAGGGCACGTCCAATGATAACGCTCATCGCGTAATCTAGGTACGACGTGCGCATCTCGTCTTCGATGCGAATCGGTGGGAAGAACTCTTCCTGGGCCTGGTACACCATACTGTTCTTACCTCTCTTGTCCTACAGCGGCTTGATTTGCCGTCCTGTCGTTCGTGTTTGGGCTTGACCTCGTGACCAAGGTGAAGACCCCAACAACCCAAATCCCAACACCTGCTTCTGCCCCAAAGGACGGGTGTGTTGGTTTAAATATCTAAAAGATAAAGAGAAGGTCCGTTGACAGACCTTCGCCTTATGAAGGCACAAGGGCAACATAATACACAAATGTGACAGTTTGTGTCACTGAACACGATTTCAGTGATTGGGAGGGTGTCATGCAACACGAGATGGGTGCATGTTTGAGGGTGGAATTCTATCATATTTCAGTCCGTGAGCCTACCTTTTTGCGGTTGATCTTTGTTTTCTTTCCTTGTATCAATTGCCGGGTTTTTTTGACGATGAAACAAAGAGGAGGAAGGGATGCGTGTGGCTCATCTTTCCGATGTCCATGTCTCCAATGTGTCAGCGACTCTGGCCCGGATGTGGTGGGGCAAACGTTTGTTGGGAGGCGGCAACATGCTGCTTAACCGACGCAAGCACATGCCCAACGCCAACGTTCCCCGTGTGGTGCAGCATATTCTGGAGCAGAAGCCCGACGCGGTGCTGATCTCTGGTGATCTTTCCACGACTGCGTTAGAGGCTGAGTTTATGCACGCCCGGCAATGGTTGGAGCCTTTGATCTCCGTCGGTCCTGTGGTCTGCATTCCTGGGAACCACGATATGTACACCCGTGGGGCTCAACGCAAAGGCTTGTACGCCAAGTATTTTGCAGAGTGGCACGGAGAAGGGGGCGGTGAGGAAGGCTATCCGTTCGCCCGCGAACTCAGCGATGATGTGGTGTGCATCGGAATGAACACGTCGGTACCGACTGACTATCTGGGCTCTTGGGGGATTCTCACAGAAGGGCAACTGGAGCGACTGCCTGGGCTTCTCCAACAGTACAAAGACCGCTTTCGAATTTTAATGATCCATCACTTCTTGGAAGACAAACGCGGCACGCCTGGTCTGCCCAAACGAGGCTTGCGTAACCGCGATGCGCTCTTGGCGATTCTTGCGGAGCATGGCTCCGAGTTGATCTTGCACGGTCACGAGCACGCCTGCTACCAGTACACCGTGCCTGGGCCCAACGGCTCGACCATCCCTGTGTTGAATTCTGGGCCGACCACCATGGTCAGCGCCGACCCCGTGAAGCAGGGTGGGTACCAGATGATTGAAATGGAAGGCCAACAGGTTCAGCGGGTGGTTCGCTATGGTCTTCAGCCCGATCATTCCTGGCAAAGTATGGATATTTCGGTACCTTAGTTGGATTTGAGGGCAAGGGGATGAATCTGAATTTGTAAGGTTTTTCCTTGGATTGTTGCAGTGTGCCATAGGTTTGTGATACAAGCCCTCCGATTCAAAGCGATAAGTCTGGTTGCAAAAACAGACACTTCTTTTTAGTGTGTCGGTTTGCACTTTGCTTTGAATAAGGAATCGTCGTTGATGGTTGGGAGAAAAGTATGCGACGTGTGATCTATCGTATGTTCTTATGCACGGCCGGCTTGATGCTGGTGTCCAGTGCTGGTTTGATGAGCGGGTGCATCCCTGCGTTTCGCGGGTTTAAGCCTGTGACCAAGACGATGTTGAAGCCGAAGAAGAAAGCGACGGCTCCAGCAGAGATCCTGGTCTTTAATAACTACTACCGCACACGTTGGGCGCAGGTTGGATCGAGAAATCGCGTCTTTTGGCGTCGCGTCATGCGCATCCGCTACAACAAGCGCTCTTCCTTCCGTCATGCGAAGTGGTCCATTCGTGGAGAACTCCATGCCCTGGAGCTGCGCACCGTATGTCCCGATGGACGTGTTCTGCGGATGGGTCGCTCTGACATTCAACAAGTCACGAAAGAGACTTCCAATGTTGTTGGGTACTGGAGCAGCGAACAGAACGTATACAACTTTGCTGCCCCCGGTTTGGATGAAGGCTGCGTTGTGGACGTGATGTGGGAAGCGGAAGTTGGCGGCGTACGCAACCTTCCCTTGCAACAGCGCTTTCCCATCAAGAAGGGCTACTTCCGTTACGATTACTCGGATGGTCCCGAAATGCGTGTTCGTCTTCGCAACGCTGAGTATCTTTGGATCAAGCTGGCGAAATCGCAAAAGTCTGGCAAGAGCAAAAAGGGGGATAGCAAGTCCAAATCCTCTAAGGCTCTGACCGACAAAGAAAAAAACGAGTTTGTCCGGGTTAATCACGATCGTCCTTCCCGCCATATCGAATTGTGGCTCAAAGACATCCCTGCCAGGCCTGGTCGCCGGTTCCCCCTCGCGATGCGCTCCATGTTGCTTCCCCCACGCTACGCAATGCCTGCGATGCTGGATGTCGACATGATCAAAACCGGTGGGATGAACAATCGGGATCTGTTGGTGGCATGGAGAAATGTAGACGACTCCTTCACCGCACCGAGCTTCGTCTTTTATGAAACGCGCTCCGCCACACAGCGCAACTTCCAGATGGATGAACAAGAAGAGACAAAAGACTCTCTCACCAAGTTGGCCCGACAGATTACGGCGCAGGCTGGCTCGCGTGATGCAAAGATTCGCACTCTCTACGATCATCTGCGTCGTCGGATGAGGACACTTGCTCCTTCCACATCGTCCATGTTCAAGCTGGAGAAAATCTACCAGCTGGGCAAAGGAACCACCTACGAAATCAACATGATGTTCGTGGTGATGTTGCGCTCTCTTGGGATCCGCGCGTACCTCGGACTGGTTTCGCCCGGTCGTCGAAGCAAATTCCCCGAAGACGAGCCCAACGATATCTTCCAAACGGTCGCGACCTACATTCCACCGGCTGCCCGTGGGAAATGGCGTGGACTCAACCAGGAAGTGTCTCTCGGCAAAGAGTTTGTTGCCAAGAAGGGAGACACCTACCAGGGCGGTCGCGAAGAGAAGGGCGGCACCTTGGTCGATCCTTCCAACAAAGTTCTGCCCTACGGCAAGCTTCCCTCTTCCTTCTCCGGCACCTGGGTGTTTGTGATTGACCATGGGGGTGGACGTTTCTTCCGTACACCCGAGTCGAACTACAAGCAAAACGTATACTCTGTGAAGATTCAGACCACGTTGGCCAAAGATGGATCGTTCAAAGGCTCCACGGCGATCTCTGCGTGGGGGCAACACGCCATTAAGATGCGCTCCAAAATGGCCAAGTCTCCCTTCTACAAGTGGCTTCAAGGCCTCGGTGGCTATGCGAAACGAACCTGTGGCAAAGATGTGGAGTTGGCTTGGCGTGAGAAGCCTGTGATGGATTACGGAAAGCTTCGGAATCCCTTCCAGTTCTCTTACACCTTTGAGACCAAGTCCTGTGTTCCTCACGGAAAAGAGCATCTGGTGTTGCCGCTGGCTCGTTTGTTCCCTGTGTTCCGCGTGGCGCGTCTGATGTCGCCCAAGCGTTTGGCTCCCATTCATTTGGGGAACCCTGGGATTACGAAGTACGAGCTGGAGATTGCACTTCCTGCTGGATACAATCTTATCAACAAACGCTTCCCACGTTCGGTGGCGGCAAGCGGTCCCGGTGTTTCCATGTCGATGTCGCTTAATGTTTCCGGCGGCAAGGTGAAAATCACGGGCGAGTTTACAAGAATGCGTCGGGAACTTTCTCCCAAAGCGTACTCCGGTGTTCGAAAGTTTTATGGAAAACTGAAGATGTTGTCCCGTGTTATGCTTTTGGTCGGTTCGAGGAGAATTCAATAATGCGAGCACTTACACCTTTTTCGAGGCTGGCTGCTACGCTGGGTTTGCTGGTGCTGGGGCTGTTGGTCCAAACGGGCTGCCTCCCCGCTGAGTTTAAGATGAAGCGACCCCCTGCTTCTCCCTCGGCCAAAGACTACCCGAAAGACAGCTCTGTGTACCTCTTGCGCAAAACCAAGATTCGCATCAGCGATGATGGCTACTCGTACGAGGAAAACACCCACCACCAAATCAAGGTGCTGACCAAACGCAGCGCTGGAATGATGCGTCGGGTGTACATCCCCTACAACAACGGTTTGGAGACTGTGTCGAAGTTTGCGGCACGCATTGTCCGTCCCGGTGGCAAATGGAAGAGCTACGCTGTCCGTACGTCCGATGTTCCCTTCTCAAGGATGTACGCATCCAGGAACTTCTCCTCACGACGTTGGAAAGCTGCCTCCTTGATGTTCCCCACTGTAAATTCTGTGGTTGAATATCGTTACACCAAAAACGGAAACTCCTGGTCGTTGTATCCTCGGCGACTGCAGAGTGGTCTTCCTGTCAAGCGCTCGGTGTACCAGGTGTCTGTTCCCAGCGGCGTCAAGATGCGCTCCAAGGTGTTTGATGGCGTTGGATTTCCCGGCTCTCGTGTGAAGTACACCAAGACAACCGATCCCGATGATGCTTCTCGTGAGCTGCACATCTGGGAAGCGGTCAATGTGCCCGCGCTCAAAACCAATGAGCCCAACACCTACTCTTGGGTCTCCCTTCCACTTCGTGTGCAGAATGTCTTTGGCACCTATCGTCTTCGAAAGTACGAAGGCCAGGGCAAAACCTGGAACGATATCGCTGCGTTCTACACCAAGTTGGTGGAAGACCGCGACCAGCCTTCGGATACGGTGAAGAAGTTCACAGAGGAGTTGGTCAAAGATGCAAAGGCCAACACCCAAGAGGAAAAGATCCGCACGATCTACAAGTTCGTGAACGACAAGATCCGCTACATCTCTGTCGGTATCGGCTTGGGCGGCTGGCAGCCCCAATCTGCTGAGTTCACGTTGACCCAGCGTTACGGTGACTGCAAAGCCAAAGCTACCTTGTTCAAAGCGATGCTCGCAGTGGTTGGCGTCAAGGCCCAGCATGTTCTGGTCCGTACACGACAACTCGGTCGTATCGACCCGAACTTCCCTGCCGATTACGCTGTGTTCAATCACGTGGTGACGTATTTGCCCGGTTACCAGGGCGGCAAGTTGTTCGACACCACCAATGTGGGAACCCACTTCGGGTATTTGCCTGGAGGTGACTCCGGAGCTTCCATGTTGATTGTGGATGGGAACAAAGGAACATTCAAAGTGAATGGCTTCCCCTCGGCTGAGGACAACGTCAATCACAACCGCTATGTGTTCACCCGCTACAAGAAGCGGATCGAAGCCGAATGGACCCACCACATGACGGGTTCCTACCGACTTGGTCTGATGGAAAAGCTTCGCAAAGGTAAGTTGGCGAAGGCTGACGCTCAAAAGAAATGGGCCAAAGGTCAGATCATGGGTCTCGTCCGACGCATGGGCAAAAGCGTGCGTCTGGGTGTCAACCCCAAGAAGCTTGAGATCACAAGCGTTTCGTTGAACGACGACAAGGCGAAGAAGGCAGTCACTGTCAAGATTGCTTTCAAGGTTCCCACTCGCAAGACCAAGAACCGCGTTGTGTATGTTCCCATGCAGTGGTCCCAAACTGGAAATGCTTCCACCGCGATTCTCAAAGAGCGCAAGCGCTTTGATGTCTTCGGTGGTCTGCAAGTCGGTAAGCACATCAACGAGGTGATTTTCAAGCGATGGGAGCCGGTTGAGGTTCCTGAAAACGCTTCTGTCAACAACACCTATGTGAAGTACCAGTTGGCCTGTGAGAAGAAAGACCAGTACATCTCTTACCGCCGAGACATCTTGTTCTCGAAGCCTGACATCGCGTTGGCTGACCACGCTTCGTTCCGCAAAGCGTTCGAGCAAGTTCGTGAAGCCGACCGACGAATCCTGATTCTTCGCAAGGGCTATGGCGACAAAGACAAAGATGGCGTTAAGGACAACGTGGACAAGTGTCCTCTGACCCCTGGACCCGCCAAGTACGACGGTTGCCCCGATCGCGATGGCGACGGAATCATCGACAAGCTTGATGCTTGCCCCGATGTGAAGGGCGTCGCCAACGAAGACAAAACCAAGAACGGTTGTCCCAAGATTGTCTTGGTTAAGGTCACCAAAACCGAGATTAAGATCCTCCAGAAGATCTTCTTCCGTTTTGGTCGCGCCAACATTCGTCGTAAATCCTTCAAGGTCCTCGACCAGGTCGCTGAAGTGTTGAACAGTCGAAAAGAGATTCGGGTGCGGATCGAAGGTCACACCGATAATGTCGGTCGCAAACGCAGCAACCTTCGTTTGTCGAAGCGCCGCGCCGCCTCGGTTCGTAGGTATCTGGTCAAGAAGGGCGTTGATGAGAAGCGCTTGGATTCGGAAGGCTACGGTATGTCGAAGCCGCTGGTTCCCAACACCAGCCGCAAGAACCGCGCGAAAAACCGCCGCGTCCAGTTCTCCATCCTAAAGAAGGATGACGAGAAGAAGGACGACAAAAAGTAAATTCTACCTCTCCGCTACCTTTCTCTTTCCCTTCTTTCTTTTCCCTTGCATCCTCGCTGCCGAAGTATTTTCCGGGCATCTCTCTTGCCTCGGATCGGGGTGGGGTGTACAATCAACAACGTTTCTGATGTAATAGCTGAAGGGACAACTTCCTTCAGCAACAGTAAGGATCCTAAGGATGCAAAACAGAAATGTTGGACCGTGTGGTCGTGTTGTTATGTGGGCTCTTTGTGCGTGTGTGGTGGGTGCTCTTTGGTGGAGCCAACCTGCAGCCGTCTCGGCCTACAAGTATCTTCGTACAGAGTCGAACGGTCGGGTGTATCATTGGAAACGCAACAAGTTTCCCGTGCAAATGATCCTCGACAATCGCACCGCTCGCAATCTGACCATTGGAGCGATTGAGCAGGTTGTGAATCTCTCGATGGGGACTTGGAACGCCGTTCCATGCTCGATCTCTGAGTTAAAGCTCAAAAGTGTTGCCGCTGGGAACAATGTTCCTGCTTACGATGGCATCCATGTGATTAAGTTCCTCAATTCGGGCACGGAGTGGAAGTGGTCTGCGCAACAGGTCGCTCTCACCATTCAGTCTGTGAATTTGCAGACTGGTGAGATCCTCGACGCTGACCTCGTCCTCAACGACTGGAAATTCAATTGGGGCGTAGACGGCAGCCAGGGCAAGTTTGATGTGCAGGCCACGATCACCCACGAGATGGGCCACGTTCTGGGTTTGGGTCACTCCCTCGACCAGGGTGCCTCTATGTACGCGTCGGCAAACACCGGTGAGACGTCCAAGCGTAACCTCAACCAGGACGACCGCGACGGACTTTGCGCCTTGTATCCCGATCAGCCCTGTGAAGAAGGGAAGCTGATTGGCTCGGATCTGGTTTGCTACAACGGTCGACAAACGGCGATCTGCGCGCGTTATCACGAACTGTGCAAAGACTGCAGCCAAAACTCACACGCGGACTGCGGCGGAGAGAAAGACTTTTGCTTGAATCTCAGCGAGAAGATGGTGTGCGGTTGGGACTGCAGCAACAACAAACCCTGCCCAGGTGGATACACCTGTGTTCCTGTACAAGAGCAGCAAAACGGTCAACCTGTCACTGTGGGCCAAAACTGTGTGCCCGATAGCCGAAGTTGCGTTAACGCAGCGAAGCCTCCTTGCTGTCGAGACAACAACGACTGCTTGCCCGGCTTCTCCTGCTCCGGTGGGAACTGCCTTCAAGCCCAAACCTGCGCCAAAGAAGGGCAGGCCTGCGCTGGCCAAAGTAGCTGCTGTACCGATCTCTTGTGTGTGAACGCGAGCAACACCGGTGGGATGTGCCGAACCAAGTGTGATCCTCTCAAACCCCGATGCAACGGAACCTTTCGCTGTGCTGTTGCAGATGGTAACGCCTTCAAAGAAGGGGCGTGTGTTCCTCCCAGGAACGGCGGCAAAGAGAACGCTGCCTGCGACGCTAACAACCCCTGTGAGTATGAGTTGGGTTGTGACCCCAAAGACAGCCGCTGTCGGTTCTTCTGCCGTGTGAATGAGGCAAGCAACTGTCCGGCCGGCTCCCGCTGTGTGGCGGTGTCGCAGAACTCCGACGTGGGTCTTTGCTACAAGGAAACCGCGGCTCGTGACTGCACCGGCAGCGCCGATTGTGCTACGGGACAAGCCTGCGTCAACAAGAAGTGCGGCCCCTGTGTGAATGACAACGACTGCATCAACCGTCCTGTCCATCAGTGTGTGCAGAGCAAGTGCTTGCAAACGTGTACAGTGTCGGCGGAGTGTCCGACCCAACATCGGTGCGACAAGGGCCTCTGTCAGCCGGGTACATTCTGTACAGCGGACAAAGACTGTGGGAACGGTGAGATCTGTAACCAGAGCATCTGTATGCCCGCTGGAACGGGCGGGTGCAAAAGTGATCAAGATTGTGCGGCCGGTCAGCGCTGTGGTACCGATGGCTTGTGCCAGGCTTCGGATGCCTGCAACAACAAATGCAACTACCAGACCGAAAGCTGCACAGCAGGGAAGTGTGTTCCCCGTACATGTTCGTCCAGCGCGGAGTGCGGCCAGGGGTTGATCTGTCGGAACAGTCGGTGTGAGGCTGAAGTGACCAACTGTGGAGGCCAAGGACCTTGTCCTGCTGGCCAACTGTGCGACAACAACCGCTGTGTGGGCGATCTTGGCTACGCTTGCCTGGGGGATGAAAACTGCGCGGCAGGGTTGACCTGTGCGCAGGGTGGCAACGTTCGGTTGTGCGCCAAGGTCTGCGATCCGGCGCAATCCAAAGCTTGTCCCGACGGCTATTTCTGCACCAAGCTCGCTGGCATCGGTGCAGGATGTTGGCCTGCCACTCGCTCAGAGTGCAAGACCAACGGCAACTGTACCCCCAAAGGTGAAGGTTGCAGTTGCTCGGCTACAGGTCCGCAACCTATGTTAGAGTTGCTTGTGTTGGCTTGCTTGCTCTTGCTCGTCAACGCTCGACGTCGCTTCGTGTAAATGGCATGCTTGTAAAGGTTGACAGTGTCGTCCGGTAACGCAATCGTTCGGAGAAACGTCATTGTGTAAAAGACGAGCTGTGGTTTTCCTGTTGGATGGAGTCAAAGTGACTATGAAATCAAATCTTTCGTTCTCGTCGCTGGCTATGAAATGGACCAGCCTTGTGTTCGGTGTGGGCTTGCTTCTTGGGGCCTGGTCTTCGGTCGCTCACGCTACGATCGTTCTGCAGCTTTCGGATCAGCAAATGGCCGTACAAGCCAACCGTATCGTGCACGGCAAAGTGGTTCGCAAATACAGCCAGTGGGTGAAGAAAGAGCGTCGGATCTACACGTACATCACGATCGCAGCGTTGTCTCATGTGAAAGGCGCTGCCAAGCAAGAAGTGGTGATCCGTCAGGTCGGGGGGACTGCCAACGGTCTGGGTATGCATGTCCCTGGTTCGGCGAAGTTTGAGCTGGGTGAGGAGGTCTTCGTCTTTCTGGAGAAGTCTCGCGTGTCGTCCCACCATCTGGTGATGGGGATGTCCTACGGGAAATTCCGCGTGGTGACCGACGCAAAGACGCAGGTCAAGATGTTGAAACGCGATCTTCACGGTGTCTCTTTGGCCGTATGGGACGCTCAGAAGAAGATGCACATCAAGCACGCGACGCCCGAGATGCTTAAGCTCAAGCCCATGACGACGTTTGTGACCCAGATCCAAACGTACCTCAAGGCTGCAACTGTGAAAACTCCAACGCTGAAGACGCCGACCGTAAAGCGTCCTACGTTGCAGACCCAGCCTCGTCCCACCGTCCCACAACCCACACCCAAGCGATAAGGTCCCTATGATTGTTACATTGGATGGTACGGCAGGGGTTGGGAAAAGCTCTGTCGCTCGTGCAATTGCCAAGGCCCTGGAGATCACGTACATCGACACAGGCGCGATGTTTCGGGGCGTCGCGCTTGCAGCCCAGCGACGCCATGTCGATTGGCGAGATGCGGATGCCATGGCCGCCTTGCTGCCTAAGATTCAGCTCACCTTTGACCGCGTGGATGGAGCCAACCATTTGTTCCTCAACGGTGAGGATGTGGAGTCGTTGATCCGCTCTCCCGAGATGAGCCAGGGTGCCTCCGCTGTGGGCGTGTTGCCAGCAGTCCGAACGTTTTTGTTGGGGTTGCAGCGAGGAATGGCGCAGTCCGGCTCTGTGGTGCTGGAAGGGCGAGACACCGGAACGGTTGTGTTTCCCAACGCCGATCACAAGTTCTACCTGGAAGCTTCGGCAGAAGTTCGCGCCAAGCGGCGATGGAGCCAGCTGCAAGAGAAAGGGCAACCTTCGCCATCGGTGGATGAACTCAAGGCCCAGATCGAAGCGCGCGACAAACAAGACACAGAGCGCGACATCGCGCCGTTGTGTTGTGCTGAGGATGCGGTTCGGGTCGACACATCCCACCGGACTTTGGATGAAGTGATCGATCACATCCTTCAGACGATCCGTGAACGTTCGGCTCGTGCAACCTGATGCAACGTTCCAAGGAGAGAGAACCCTCCAAAACTGCTGCAAAAAGAGCGCTTGTCCTGTGATTTGAGGTCACACTTGAGGGTAGGAACCCCGTACCGTGTCGCAAACCGAGGGCAACCACACATTTTTCCTTAGAATTTCGATAAAAATGCCTTGACGAACCCAATCTCGGAAGCTATAGTTTCAGCCCCGTTGGAGCCAAAGTCCCTGAAATTGGACTTAAAGCGAGGATCGCAAGGGCGCAAGTCCGCGATCAACCAATGGAAGTACTCTGCTGGTAATGCAGAGGAACCTGACAAGCAAGCGTTCAATAAGGACCGGGTCGTTGCATGGTTGTGTGAACCCTTACCGGCCATGCAAAGATACCGGCATACTTTTGTGAGTTTCTCACTTGTTCACTTTCTATCGCATTCTTAAGAATGCATCTTTCAGCGAAAAGGTAACGCGAAAAGGGACAGAAACAGTATGACTGATGTAGGTAACGTAACAGACCAAACCTCTAACCTCTCGGCCGTCGAAGATGAGGATTTTGCCTCTCTCCTGATGGAGCGTGAAGCGGAAGAGAGCAAAATCAAGGAAGGCGCCATTGTCCAAGGCACGATTATTTCGAAGACCAAGGACAAGGTCATTGTGGACATCGGCTTCAAGTCCGAAGGACACATCGACATCAAGGAATTTGCAGCCGTGGATGGCACGGTCACTGTAAACTCCGGTGATGTTGTGGATGTGTTGGTCGAGATGCTCGAAGACAGCGAAGGTACCTGTCGCTTGTCCAAGGAAAAGGCCGACAAACTCAAGATCTGGGAAGATATCAGCCAGGCATGCGAAGCCGATCAGGTGGTCGAAGGTACCATCGTGGCGCGCGTCAAAGGTGGTCTCTCCGTGGATATTGGTGTCAAAGCCTTCCTCCCCGGATCCCAAGTGGATCTCCGCCCCGTACGCAACCTCGACAAGTTGATCGGACAGACCTACAAGTTCAAGGTCATCAAGTTCAACAAGAAGCGCAACAACATCGTGTTGAGCCGTCGTGCGTTGCTGGAAGAAGAGCGAGCTACGCTCAAGAAGGACACCTTGGATCGTCTCAAAGAAGGCGAACTCATGGAAGGTGTCATTAAGAACATCACCGATTACGGTGCGTTCGTGGACCTGGGCGGAATCGACGGTCTGTTGCACATTACCGATATGTCTTGGGGTCGCATCAACCACCCCTCCGAGCGATTCAAAGTCGGCGACGAGATCACCGTCAAGGTGCTCAAGTTTGATGCGAACACCGAACGTGTTTCCTTGGGCCTGAAGCAAATCACGGAAGACCCATGGACCCACGCGGCCAGCAAGTATCCGCCCAACACTCGGATCTCCGGTCGTGTTGTGAGCCTCACCGATTACGGCGCGTTCGTTGAAATCGAAGAAGGTATCGAAGGTTTGGTTCACATCTCTGAAATGAGCTGGACCAAGCGCATCAAGCATCCTTCCAAAGTGGTCAGCGTCAACGACGAAGTGGAAGCTATGGTTCTCGACCTCGACGTCGACAACCGTCGCATCAGCTTGGGTATGAAGCAAGTGGAGCCCAACCCCTGGACTCTGCTCCGCGAAAAGTACCCCCTCAACAGCAAGATTGTTGGCAACATCCGAAACATCACCGACTTTGGTATCTTTGTGGGTATCGAAGAAGGCATCGACGGCCTGGTGCACATCTCGGATATCTCCTGGACCCACCGCGTCAAGCACCCCTCCGAGATCTTCGAGTTGGGTCAAGAAGTGGAAGCTGTGGTCACCAACATCGACGAAGACAACCAGCGCTTCTCCTTGAGCATCAAAGAACTCACTCCGGACCCCTGGGAAGAGCGTATTCCCGAGCGTTACCGACCCGGCAGCGTGTGGCCCGGTGTGGTCAAGAAGCTCACCGACTTCGGCGCGTTTGTTGAGCTGGAGAAGGGCATCGAAGGTTTGGTTCACGTTTCGGAAATCTCCGACGACCACATCAAGAACCCCCGCGACGTTCTCGACGACGGACAGGAAGTGGCTGTCAAGGTCATCAGCCTGGACCCCGACAAACGTCAAATCGGCCTCTCCATCCGCTCTGCTGATGATGACACCAGCAGCTACATGATGGACGGACAAGAAGCTTCCACCAACTTGGGTGCCTTGTTCTCTGCTCAGTTGGCCGGTGTCGCAGAAGACGTTGACGCGTCCTCCGATGACGACGCTCCGAAAGCTGAAAGCGCCGAATAAAAGACACATCGGAGACCCACCGAAGCCGACCTCCGGTGGGTCTCTTTGTCTCTTTCTCTTTCTTTTTTCTACCACATGGATACATGCGCCAAGGGCAGACACATCACCACGTGTCCTCGGGACTCTCTCGCCCTTGGATCTGCCATGAACCCTCAACCGCTGGATAAAGGAGTGGTTTCGTGACAAAAAGTGAATTGATTGCAGCAATGAGCGAAAAGCGTCGTGACATCTCGAAGAAAGACATCGAGATGGTGGTCAACACCATTTTTGACAGCATGCGACAAGCTTTGATCGACAACGACCGCATCGAAATTCGTGGCTTTGGTAGCTTCACCATCAAGCACCGTGAAGCCCGTCAGGGTCGTAACCCCAAGACTGGTTCTTCCGTGTCCATCCCCTCCAAGCGCGTGCCCTTCTTCACCGTGGGGAAAGAGCTTCGTGAGCGCGTGAACAACGGACAATAATTCCTCTCTGTTCCCCCACCAACCCTTCTTGGGTTCCTTCGTTCCTTCTCTTCTGTTCCTTCTCTTTCCAAAACACCGATTCTTCCGAGCGATAGAACCCGTTCTATCTGCAAACTCCCATTGCCATGCTCTTAACGTTGCGGTACTCTGTCCGCTCCTTATGAGTGTTGTTTTCAATCCAAGGGATGAATGATGATTGATAGAGAAAAGTTATTCTCCGAGGAGCGCTCGCGTCGCATCTTGGAGACCGCCATTGAGCTGGCCGAGAAAGGTGGCTTTTCCGCTGTACGTTTGCGCGATGTTGCTGAGCAGGCAGGAGTTGCTTTGGGCACTGTGTACAAGCGGTTTCAGAGCAAAGAAGACATGCTTGTGGCCGCGCTCGAAATGCAGATGGAAGACCTGGAAAGTCATGTCATCACCGAGCATATTTCAGGGGACAACCCTGTGGAGCGCGCAGTGTCGTTGCTCACGCTGTTTACCGCGTGGTTTTGCAGTCGTCCCAAGCTCGCTCGGGCTGTGCTCCGGGCGATGGCTGCTGGTGAGCCTGCACTGAGCGATAAAATTGTGTCCTTCCAGAAGCGCGTGGATGCCTTCATTGTGGGTGCTTTGCGAAACGAAGACCCCACACCCTGGCTCTCAGTGGAAGAAGAATTGCCACTGAAGGACGAAGAGATTCAGCTGGCTCACATGATCCAAAGCCTGTGGTTTGCCACGATGGTTGGATGGTCTGCGCGCTTGTATACAGAAAAAGAAGTGGTCCGACAGGTGGAAGAAGCGACTTGGATGCTGGTCTTGGGGCAGGAGGCTCACCTCAAACGAAAGGAAGAAGCGAACTCATGAGATCCAAACGTTCGTTGTGGTGGTCCCTTGCTTGTTTGTTTGTGGGCCTTGTGATGGCGTCGAGTTGCCAGCAACCAACCACCACGAACGAGCCTCCCGAGCGGCGTCCTCCTGAACGTCGTACTCCCGAACGCGTGCAATATACGGAAGACCGCAAACCCTGCACCGATTACCAACCGTTGCGTCGACCGATGTTTGGAGATCTTCACGTGCACGGTGGCGACTCCTTCGACGCCTGGGCCTACCAAACCAAAGCCACACCCGGTGATATCTACCAGTTTGCCCAAGGCAAGCCGATGGACATTCCTCCCTTCGACAAGGACGGGAAAGGTCGCATCGTTCAACTCAAACGGCCCCTCGACTTTGCCGCAGTGACCGAACACGCCGAGTTCTTGGGTGAGGTGAACCTGTGCCGCACTGAGGGCAGTCCTGCGTACAACAGCGAGACTTGTGTCAAATACCGCAAGCGCGACTCCAACAGCGTCATCAACTTTGGCGTACAGCTAACACACGATGGACCTGATCCTGTGCGTATCCAGTCGATCTGTGGCGCCGATGGCAAGCAATGTCTCGACGTCGCCAAGCAACGCTGGGACATGCTGAAGAAGGCCGCACAGGAACACTACGATCGCACAGAGTCCTGCAAGTTTGTAGCTTTTGCGGGCTACGAATATGCGACAACACCGGGCCTCAGTAACTTGCACCGGAATGTCATTTTTCGGAACAACAACACCACCGAGTTACCCATCTCATTCTACGAGCAGCCCTCCGCCTTTGGACTGTGGATGGCTCTCAAGCAACAATGCCTTGACCCGAACAAGGGGTGCGATGTGTTGACCATCGGTCACAACTCCAACTTGAGCAACGGCAAGATGTTTGCGCTCTCGTATCCGACCGACCCGACGTTTGGAGGCGATATGGCAGCGGCCCTGCTGCGCGCCCGGCTGGAACCGTTGATTGAAATTGTACAACACAAGGGCAGTATGGAGTGCCGCAACGGCTTCTCGTTGGTGAATGGAGCCCCCGATCCTTTGTGCGGTTTTGAAAAGCTTCGTCCTGGCAAGGTGGAAGATTGCAAAGAAGGCACCGGCAGTTTGGGGATGCGACTTGGGGGTTGTATGTCCCGGCTTGATTTCTCCCGCTACATCTTTGAGGCCGGCCTTGAAGAACAGCAACGGTTGGGTGCCAATCCATACCACATGGGTGTGGTCGGGGCCACCGACACCCACAACGGTTTGGCCGGATACACCGAAGAGTACAACTATGTAGGTCACATCGGAAACGTCGATGACACCCCCGAAAAGCAGCTCAGCAAAGGCAACATCACCCACGATGGGTTTATCAACAACCCTGGAGGACTCGCCGTCGCATGGGCCGAGGAACGCTCACGGGATGCCATCTTCAACGCCTTTCAACGGCGTGAAACCTACGCAACCAGCGGTACACGCATTGTCCTGAGACTGTTCGGTGGTTGGTCGTACAGCGACAACATCTGCGGCGGTGGTGACGAAGCTCTTGCCCAAGAAGGCTATGACAAAGGCTCCCCCATGGGTTCGGTCTTCCCAGAGAAACCGGGCGACGCGAAAGCACCCGTTCTGGTGGTTGTGGCGCAACAAGATCTCGGCACGAGCGAACATCCAGGAACTCCGCTGCAGCAAATTCAAATCATCAAAGGTTGGGTGGGTCCCGACGGTCGCTCTCGTGAGAAGGTGTTTGTTGTGGCTGGAAAAGCCGACAACGGCGCCTCTGTTGATACACAAACGTGTCAGCGCAAAGGAGACGGGGAGAAGCGACTGTGTGCGCGCTGGGTGGATCCTGAGTTTGACCCTACAGTTCCGACGTTTTACTACGCACGTGTGTTGGAGAATCCGACCTGTCGCTGGAGCACCTACAAGTGCAATACCTTCGCCAAAGACAAGCGCCCTCCAATGTGCGATGACCCCCAGTTCCCGAAAGTGATCCAGGAACGAGCGTGGTCGTCTCCCATTTGGTACAAGCCCAAACCCTAGAGCACGTTTCAAATGTTAAGCAGGTGGAGCTTGTCTACCAGCGGATGTGTAGGTCCGAAGAGGTGGGGGTAAGAAGCTGGGCATGGACGGTGGCGTTTCGGCGATCGGCGAGGACCATCACGCTGCGCAAAGCCATCACCTGTACCAGCTGCCAGATGGGATTTCCAAACAGGCGCGCACCTTCCACACGAATGCTTGCTTTGCCCCAGCCGACCTTGGATGATGCGGAGCCCATGGTGTAGAGCTGGCCGTGTACACGTCGAGCCAAGCGTAAGATCAGTTGAGGTCCCAGTCGCTTGGCCCAGGCTTGGGCTTTTCCGTCGTCGTGGCGAAGTCCGTCCTCGCGCAGGTATTGTTCAAAGAGCAAGGGGTCGCCATCGCAGCAGTCGTAGAGGATGGCGTCGGTTAACCGGATCTGGTACGACGAGGGGTACCAGCCCTGATCATCGGGCTCTTCTGGAAGAATGTCTTCGGTGAGGCCTGTCGTCTCTCGCAGCTGCTGAAGGACTTCATCTCCCCACCTCCGCCGGATATTGGAGGCCCAGTTTCGCAGCAACGCGCCGCGCGAATTCCCCTCCAGAGCGCTCATTTGTTCCAGGCTCCAGCGGGGCTTTTGGGCCAATTCTTCCAGTGTGAAACGCTCGTTCAACAAACCGATTCCCATACCATTCCTACCGTTCCATTACCAAGCATCTGTCGGCGGAATCTCTCGTCAAGGATGCTTCTTCACTATCGCAACATACATGCTGTTTTCTCAGCGAGCCTTCGCCAAGATGGGGAATTGTACACAACTCCCGCTTCCTTGCAAAGGAAAACACAACGTTGTGGTGCTCAAACACTCCAGTTGCCATGAATCTGTCGATAATTTAGGACCCTCTGCCTCTTGACGAAACGTTTCATTCCACGTACCACTAGTATAAATGTCACACTTGCAGAGGGATACAAGGTTATGAAAACGAAGGGCGCTTTTTCACCCGTTAAGCCCGTTCTTGTTTCGCAGGAGAGCGCTGCCGCCAGCTCCCTGGAGCAGCAGTCTATGTATCCTTCGTTGCCTGCTTCCCCGCATCCTATCTTTGAGATCCAAGGGGCAGGGCATCGGTCTCCGCTGGAAGGTCAGCGTGTGCAAACCGTGGGTGTTGTCACCGATGTCATGGAACATGGCTTCTACATTCAGGATCCGGCGGGAGATGGCAACAACCAAACCTCGGATGCTATCTTTGTGAGCACAAAGAAGCCTCTCGCCTTGGCCCTGGGTGATCGTATCCTGTTGGAAGGCACCGTCGAAGAGTTTGCACCAAACGAAAGCAGTCTGTCACGCACGCAACTCTCGGATGTCAGCGGACTTCAAGTTTTAGGGACAGGGCATGCTTTGCCCGATGCTGTACAGCTCGGAAACGACGAATTTCCCTATCCCACCGACTCGATCGACGAAGCCGCCTCTTTGTACGAAAGCCTGGAAGGGATGCGTGTGGAATTCACGGGACTTCAGGTGGTGGGAGCGAGCAACAAGTTCGGTGATGCTTTCGTGATACCCGAGTTGGCCGACATTGAAACGACCGAGAAGGGGGTCATTCGTGGACGTCCAGGTGAAGAACTTCCAGAGCGCTTGAAGCTCAGCGTACACTCCGAACGTTTGGGGGTCGAAGCGCCTCGGTTTAAAGTGTCAGACCATCTCACTGGAGCGACGGGTACTTTTACCCACAACTACGGATTCTACGGGCTAAACGTGTCTTCGTTGGGGGAGGTGACACTTGGTGACCTGGAACCTGATGTGACCACGTTGGAGGGAACGGAGTGGGGGATGACCGTCGCGACCTATAACGTTGAAAACCTCGACGTGAAAGTGGAAGACGAAGCTCTCCTCAGCCCTGGTGGTAGCGTGGACGACGATCTGGGCGACGGCAAGTTTGATGCTCTGGCTGAGCACATGGTGCACAACCTTAAGAAGCCCGACATCCTCGCGCTACAGGAAATCCAAGACAACGACGGCACCGAAGACACCAGCGTGGTTTCTGGAAGCGAAGTGTATGAGGCGTTAATGGAGAAGATTGTGGAAGCAGGCGGCCCTCGTTACGAGTACATTGAGATGGCCCCTGTGGACGACGCAGAGGGAGGACAGCCTGGCGGAAACATTCGCGTGGGCTACTTGTTCAATCCAGAGCGCGTCGATTTAGTGGAGGGGTCGGTGGAGAGGGTAGGGATTGGACACTCTGCCTTCAACGAGGAGCGAGGCTCTCTGGCCGCGGCCTTTCGGTTTAAGCCCACAGGTGAAAGCCTTCACATCGTGAACAATCACCTGGCGTCCAAGTATGGCAGCACACCCACGTACCGAAACCCCGATGTTCCGGAAGTTATTGCAGGCACGCAGGAGCGTGTGGATCAGCAGGATGTTGTCCTCGACTACATTCACAAGCTGCAGGCGGAAAACCCCGACGCCAAGGTTGTATCGGTGGGCGACTTTAACGCTCCCGAGCACGACATTGCTCTGCAGCAACACGGCGCAGATACCCTGTTTAACTTTGGCGATGATGTTCCCGATGAAGAACGTTATTCGTACGGATTTCAGGGCGTCGCGGAGCCTATCGACCACCAGTTGGGCACGCGAAATATGAAAGGCAAGGTGGAGTTTGAATACATCCACGTGAACGCTGACTTTGTGGACAAAGCCTCCGACCACGATCCAACAATCTCCCGTATCAACATGCTTCCTTCAAAAACCTCACCAAAATCCTAGCGCGGAGAACGGCGCGACCCACGGCGGAAGCAGCGACGGGCAACGCTTGGCTACTTTGTGAAAGCGGAAGTCTGCGAGGTCGTATTCTTTGCGCCGGTCGAAGCGCAAATCGCCGACCACCACATGCTGCTTTTGTTCCTTCCAAAACGGCGCTCGGATGAACTGCATGGCTGCTTTCACGTTGCAGTTGGTCTTGACCCATTGTTGCAGCTCGCGAATGGGGCGCTTGAACTCCAAGACCTTGCCCTGGATCCCTCCCATGCTGGGCTTCAACACAAGCTGGCTTTTCTTCATCGGCGCTGTCAGGCCTTGCAGCAGCTCTGGACAGGTAAAAGCTTTCGGTAAGAACGTATAAATGCCTCGCCGCAGCACATAGGTTTGGTTCTTGTCTTTGAACGATACCGACATAAATTGGTAGCAAAATGGATTGGAAGGGTACGACATCAAGGCGATGTCGCGGACCTTCTCGTTGGAGCCTTTTTCGATGGACGCGGTCAGGGCCGAACGAGCCCACAGCGACGAGCCCAACAAGATGGTTAAGACCGAGAGCAAGGCTGCAAAAGAAACAAACGCCTGGGGCCAGGGCGATAGCTTGTAGCGGACAATGTACCCATAGCTGAGACCTGTTACGACAATGAACAGCGGATACCACGGGGTTTGGAAGTACGCGACACACAGCGCAAGGAAGCCCACTGTGTACACAAAGAGGAGCAGATTCCGGGACCATCGCTGGACCACATGAGAGAGCAGCCAGGGGATTAAGGTCATCCAGATCATCGGCTCCAGAATGAAGACAAAGTCCCCGTAGTACCAGCGGTTGTTGAGCGGCCAGAAGGGGTGGACGCCGTAGACATTCCAGCTGTCCATGCCGATGTGAACAAAGCAGCCCAAAAAGCCAAGCCCCACGAACCATTTCCAATCGGTGGAGGTCCACTTGGGCCGTTTCCATCGAGCGTAAATTCCAAGAATCCCAAGGATCAACATCAACTGGACGGGCGCAAACAACAACGTGTGCGTATGACCCCGGTGGTGAAGGATGTAAGCCAGTCTGGCATCCATCACTGTGGTGATCAAGATGTCGAGGTCAGGGAAGTTGTTCGCCAAAATGGAAGTGACGTACATCGGCAACGCAGCGATGGAGGCCGTCTTTGCTTCGTCACGAACGTCTTGGCCAGATGCTTTCCCGCGAAGGCGCCATTGTATCGCTCCCTGCGCGATCGCTGCACCCACGAGGGAGTGAGTCATATTGTCCATGAGGTGTCCTGTTGTATGGGTTATTCGACCACAATGGTGGCCTTTTCAATCACAAGGCTTTCTTTGGGGGTCCCTGACGTGGAGCCCGCTGCTTCGAGCGCTTTCAAGGTCTCTGTTCCCTCCTTAACCTCACCGAAGATGGTATGCTTCCCGTCGAGGTGGGGGGTGGGCACAAAGGTGATGAAGAACTGGCTTCCGTCTGTATTGGGCCCAGCGTTGGCCATGCTCAATAAGCCCGCTTTGTTGTGGGTGACTTTGGCGGAAAACTCACCTGCGTACTTGTAACCGGGTCCTCCGCGGCCGTTTCCAAGGGGGTCACCTCCTTGGGCCATGAATCCGGTGATCACGCGGTGAAAGGTCAGCGTGTCGTAGAAGCCAAGCAACGTCAGATAGATCGTACTGGTGACATGCATCGGAGCGACCGAAGGCATCAACGCGATCTTCATGGTCCCTTTGTTGGTTTGCAAGACCCAGTAGTAGGTTTTGCCCTCCGTAAATGTCGCCTGCGTGGGCTTGGGGACCGTGAGCCGCCAGCTGCTGGCTGTCGTATCAATCTTGCTCTGGGTGATAAAGTCTTGGATCGATTGAACGGCTGGGTCGTTTTGAGATGTGGATGTATCTGGAGCGTTGCTGCTGCCTTCTGTTGTCTCGTTCTCTGTGTTTGCGGCTTGTTCTTGGACCGATGCGTCGGACGTTGTTGCTTCCTGTCCTGCCGGGTTCTCTTGGTTGGCTGCAGGGGAGCAACTCCATCCCAAGATCATGCACAAACCTACAGGTACCAGCCATCGAAAATGATTCATAAGTGACCTCCTAAAGTACGCAGTATCGCACCCGTTCAACCTATCACGAAACCAACATAGAGGCGACTTTCATGGGAAGACGAAACCCTGAACCTCCTCGATGTTTGGTATGATAGGTGACAGAAACGTGATGTTGTCACCGCAATGAAACTTTCTCTTGACGGAAGAACCTGAGGTCATATAGAGTATCAGACCTCGGGCGGGCCTTAGCGGGCTCTCTCGGGGTGGGCTGGTTCTCGTATGAGCACCGGCCCTTCCAATTTTAGGGCCCCTGCGCGGCCCGAAACATTTACCCGGCTACCGATGCGGGATATGTACATCTGTCTCACTTTTGTTTCATCTGAAAAACTTCGTTGTTTCACTCGACATTTTTTAAATCTTTGTTTCCTATGAACTATTTGATTTAGAATGTGTTTGTATAGGTTTTGTATAGACTTTGGGTGCTATGTCCTGAAATAGTTGGAATGAACCTGATTCATCAGTCGTTCCAAGACTTGGAGACAAGCGTGTTCACTGAAGTTTCTTGCAAACTCACTGTGTACGCTTAACTCACGCTGTGACAAGCTCCTTGTTGTGACTATGTTTTGTTTCTTGCCCCAGAGAAAACCTAGAGTACTGCCATGAAAAAAGCATCGATACCTTTGCATCAGCGGACGAAGCCATCCTCTCCATCATTGTGTGTTGAGAGTGCCTTTGTTGCCTCTTCACCCGCTGCTACGATGGGAGGGGTGAGAGAGCAGCTTTTTGCCTTGCCTCATAGCTCTGATAGCTTGGTACAGGTTCCTACTTCGACGATGTCGTTGTGCTCGTCAGATTGCAACGACACTCGCCATGAATGCACATGTCGTTCGGGGAATCGTAGCTTGATGTTGTTGGTCGCTTCATTGAATAGGAAAGCGCAGAGGGAGCTACGACGTCGAGGACAAGAGCTTGGAACGTGGAAGTCTTCCATCGATGGGATCGAAGTGAAGCTTGGTCCTTCTCGTACGTTTCAAAGCGCCGCCAGCGTGCTGCAGTATGTGCGTGAGATCTTGAAGCAAGACATTGGATTGCTTCGGGCGGCCTGGGTGGATCCGAACCTACCTTTGGAACAACAGCTCATTACCTTTATTAAAGCCAAGCCACTAAGCTCCATGGTCAGCGGCTTGAGCACGCCTCTTGCGGCTATTCTGCAAAACCAAACTTTGGAGACGTGGTTTCAGCCGATCTTTGACGTCAAAACCCTCAGCATCTGGGGATACGAATGCTTGATCCGAGCGCGGGATACCAACGGTGATGTGATCTCGCCGCTGGATCTGATCCGTTGGGCCAAGGAAGAAAACGAGCTGCCCCGGTTGGATCGACTGTGTCGGGAAATCCATATCCGTAACATTGCGAAGGCGAATGTCCCAGAACACTGCAAGTTTTTGATTAATTTCATTCCTACTGTGATCTACGATCCTGCGGTGTGCTTGGAGACCACTTTTCAAGCCGTAAAGAAATACAACATTCCTGCCAACCGTATTGTGTTTGAAGTGGTGGAAGGGGAAGCCATCGAAGACCACAAGCACTTGCGTTTGACCATCGATGAATACCGCAAGTCTGGGTTTCAGGTTGCACTGGATGACTTGGGAGCCGGGCACTCAGGCCTAACGTTGTTGGGCAACCTCGCCCCTGACATCATCAAAATCGATCGCGACATTGTATCCCAGGCGGCTTCTTCGGTGATTCATGAAACCATCTGCCGGTCCATCGCTGGACTGGCTGAGTCTACCGGTCAGATCTTGTTGGCGGAAGGCGTGGAAACGGAAGCCGATTGGAAGATGGTAAAGGGACTTGGCGTGGACTATGTCCAGGGTTACTTGTTTGGGAAACCTTCCCCTGAACCAGCCATCGATCCGCTGTTTCGGCCGTAAACCTGGGGCGTCTCGCCGGCTTTAAATGTTGGGCTTTTTCCAGGGAGGGGTCGGGAGCGATTCGACATGGGCGGGGAAGTTACGAATCACCCGGCTGCATCGTTGGATCCAGTGTTCGTAGACGGTCTGGAGTTGGTGGGCGATCTCGTCGTGCACTACCCGGTTGGGGTAGGGGACCTTCACTTCTCCAAGGGGATTGATGGGGATACAGTCGTTGAGCAGCGAATGAGGAGCGAGAGCCTTTCTCCAGTAGTTGGCGACAACCGTCTGCCCCAACATGGGCGACGTATCGTCGATCGTTTGCTTGACAAATTCGGCCACATCTCGCCACAAACACAGACTGGATGAAGCCTCTGGAAGCTGCTGCAGCGATGTCATCGAGGGCGGCTCAAACTCCATGGAAATGGGCAAACCACGGGGCAAGTGCGAGAGGGAAGCTACGTCCTCTTCTTGCTCTTTGGGCACCAAGCTGGAGGTTTCTTTGGAGGCAGCAAGCAGCAACAAGTCTTTGGGGGCAAGCTCTCTGGACGGAAGCTCCGGTGCTGGGTCGCGAACAAGAGGGAGCGGCTCCATCTCTCCTCCCTGTATCGTTTCAAACAGCGACGCTCCTTCAAGATGTTGTGCTGTGTGAGGCAGCTCTGTGAACGAAATCATTGAACCCTGGGAGTTCGTTTGTGGCTTGGAAGAGGGCGCGGCGCTTTCGTCGGAGAGCGAAAGAGAGGTCTTGTCTTGTGGTTCAGGTGCCTCTGGCTTGTGGCTGCCCTGCTCGGAGGATGAAGGTGTCAGGGGCTTGAGCGATAACGTCGGATTCTTCGACGAAGAATCCGTGCTTTGAGGAGGTTGGGACAGCGCTTTGAGTGGCGGTTGGGCCTGTTCGATCTTTTGCATCGCGGTGCGCACCAGCGTGGTGTTGTTTCCCGTGGGGTACAAGCCCATCAGTACGCCATTCTCGTCATGATAGGCGAGCAATGACTGGTCACCGACCTCCGAAGTCCACTGCGAGCGATGAGGGAAGTGTTCAAGGCAAAGGTTTGCGATCCACTCCACGATGGATGTCATCCGTTCGGTGGATGTGCTTTGTTCGGGTGATTGGTACAGAAGATCCCACGTGCCTTCTCGTTTCAATCGCCATACAGAGTGGACCTCTTGTGTGTAGGTCGCCATGATTTCTTCCTTCTACTTCCCTTGGAACATCTTGTGCTGCCCAGTAGGCTTTGTGGTGCAACGTGCAACCCACAAGTGTTCGATGGTTTCTTCGTGTTGAGGTTCGTTGAGTTCGATGCTATGGGGTCGCAAGTGATTGAATTGCTGCCATCCCATCACCAATTCGAGTGAAGGTATGACGCGCCGCTTCCACGGCAACGTCAATCGTTTCGGAGGAGGCAAGTGCTTGATCCATCCGGGACTTGAATGCTTTCCAGCGGGAGCCTGTCTGCTTTCCATAGCCTGTGTAGTAACGAAGTCCATCGTCCTGGAGCCCGTACATGTGTTGAAGGTGCTTGCGAAGGATCTGGCCGCCCAAGGTGGAGCCTTCCAACACATAAAGAGCACCCAGCAACGCCGCAGGTTCACTTTCGAGGTGCTTGTGTCCGGACGACCACTCTATCGCAACTTCATCGGTGGGAAGGTTGCTCTGGGCACGAAAAAAGCTGAGGTCATGTTGTAGAAGTGGGGTCTTGGCCATGTCGAGGCTCCACACGTCTTTCACCATCGAGGCATAGCTTCCTGAAAGCTGCTTTTCTAGCTTCTCCCAGATGCTATGATAGAACGTGAGCAAGCGAACATAGTGGGACAAGGGGAGCTGGTGCTTAAGCCAGGACTGGTGGAAGGCTTGTGCTTCCAAAGCCTTGTGCTCGCGGTTTGTTCTCTCGCGAAGCTGCTGCATCGCGGGGGGGACTGAGGGGGTCATCGTTGTGTTCCTATCTCGGGACTTCGGTCCGACAAATTTGAGTATGCTATGCTATGGGTTCGGAGCTTCGTTGTCCTTCTCCTCGGATGAGGGAGAGGGCTCGTTTGCGATCGCATCGAAGATCCCGACGATGTCGTCCAGTTGAAGGCCATCCTCGACCGCAATGTTCAATCCTCCAGGTGAAGGGTCTTGCTTGGGATGGAGAGAGCCGAACGGTGAGACCTGAGCGAACGTTTCCAGAGGGCGACTGGGTTGCGAGCGTGCAGGTTCCTCTGCTTCCGCTGCAAACCAGTCACTCAGCTGCGATAGAGTGGGGTGGACTTCGGAAGCGAACCCTTGTGATGAGGTGGAACCCTGCGAACCTTCGGTTGTTGCTGAAGGTTTGGGTTGTGGAGATGTCTCCTGTGCTGGAAGGGCGGCCAGAAGCGATGCAAAGGGGTTGGCTTCGTTTTGGAGTGTCTCTTGGGTGTCGATGGAAGGTTCCTCCTGTACCCCTGAGGATTCCGGTTCTTCGGAGCGACTTTTCCAGGACAACATCTCTTTCCAGTTCATTGTTCTTGCAACTCCAGGCATCGCACCAACGTGAGGGTGGGGGACAGGCTTAGGCCAAACAGGCGGCCGCAGTGGTTGGGTTCGTGTACCCCTGGGCGGTGCAGCGAAAACTGTGCAGTGGCCCAGAGGGTTTGCTTGTCATAGAGCGTCATGGTTCGAGTGCCTTCCACGAGGATGTGATTCTCGTCCCACAGCTTGAGCGAGCGAAGTGGCTCTGTTAGGTTCACTGTGGTGACCAAGACGCCGTCGTTGGCGAACAGCTGAATCCTTTTTTGTCCCTTGGCACCGACCAGGATGTAAGGGTCGAGCGCGAGCAAGCAGATGTCACGTCCTTGAAGGGGGACTCGACAGAGCATCTCTCCATCGGTGTTCATCGCGACCAGCTGGGGTTGTGGGACCTCCATCGTAAGCCAGAGCCTCTCTCCTTCTTCCGAGAAGCAAAACGCTGATTGTTGTCCGTACGACTCAAACTCAGCCAGCCACTGGTGCCCTCGCTTGAGGTGGTACAGCTCCATCGACTTGTGCCCCAACACCAGCAACTGTTCGGAGTTGGGGTGCAACAAGGCTTGCTCTGGTTCACGGAAGAGCGACATCGGAATGGCTTGTGTTTGTGCTGACTCTAGGTGCTGGACGCAGTATTTTTGATCGGTTTGCCAGCCCCAGATGGTCCGGGGGTCGCTACCTGGGAGGAGAGCTTCGATCTGAGAGTCTGCTTCCCGCAAGGCTTGCACTTGTTGGTTGTCGTTGAGGAGCAACACATGTTGATCCAGGTGGAGCATCAACGAACCTGCAGGAGTGGTGCAGTAGCTTCGTAGCTCCCGGCGAAACTTGGCCTTCCACTGGGTTTGAGGTCGCATCATCAAGGTTGGTGAAGCTGAATCTTCGGAGGATTCTCGGGGCTTCTCTTGGCCGTGTGTGTACTGGTGAAGCCGAAGGGCCTGGGACACACGCAGGAGTGCTTGTTGCAGCTCTTCAATGGTGTCGTATCTATTCTCAGGAGAAGGGTCGAGTGTGTTGGTGAAAAACTCGACGAGTTCCTGCGGATACATGCGAAGTTGAGGCAGCGACAGCTCGGCCTCAGGAGGGGCGCCCACGTGCTCTTGCCGCCATGAAGGACGGACACCCAGCAGCATCTCATACACGATCACGCCCAGAGCGTAGAAGTCGACGCGGTGGTTGTAGGACTTGTTGTATTGCTCCGGTGCCATGTAGCCCATGGAGCCAAACGATGAGTTGATCTGGGCGTTGGGGTCACAGCGGCGAGCGTGTCCCAGGTCGCAGAGCTTCACCCGAAATGGCCACTCGCTGCGCGTTAACAAAATGTTCTCAGGTTTGAGGTCGCGGTGGACTACGCGATGTTCATGGATGAACGCCAAGCCTTTGGCGATCTCTTGAGCGATGAACAAAATCTGTGGGAGGGGCAAGCGTGGATGACGTCGCAGGTAGTTTCGCAGGTTTCCACCTGGCATATACTCGTAAACGAGGTATTGCAAACCCTTGGAATAACCGAACGATTCCACCTGGACCATGTGGGGGCTGAGGTGTTGGAAGAACAGCCCCAACTCTTGCAGATAACCGGCGCGCTGCGGCGGGGTGTGAAAGATCTTGATGGCTACGTCGCGTTGTTCCACAAGGTGCCGAGCCCGGTACACATGACCGTACGACCCCGAACCGAGCAAGGTCTCCAGTCGCCAGCATCCGTCCAGAACGCTCATCGGACTCGGTGATGTCGGCTTCTCTTGTGCTGGAGCTTTTGCATTCACGGGTGACCTTCCTTGTTTACTGGGGAGCGGCGACGGAGGATGACCCCGAGCGTTGCATGTAAGCCGGCTGCACCGATGCCTTGGGAGATAGGTGCTGCTCGTACAAACGCTGCGCGATCTGAGAGAGGGCCTCGGCCGAAGGCGAATTCTCTTGCTCTTGGAACACGCTACGACCATGGAAAAAGGAGAGCTGTAGCGCTTCATCGTGTGGCAGTTGAATGGGATACAGCCACTCTCCAAAGTGTTCGTGCAGCAACGGTTGCAGCGCCTGACTTTGTTGCTCGGAGATGCCGTAGCGGTTCACCAGCAACCCTTCCAAGTAGGTGTTGTTGCGGCTTTGCAGGATCTCCTTGAGAGTTTGGGGGATGGTTCGCAGCGCCAAGGCAGAGGGGTGTGTCATCACAAACACGGAGTCTGCTTCTTGGAGAGCCCATCGTGTCAGCGGCTCCATCGAAGGTGCCAAGTCAAGGATAATAAACTGGGGTGGAGGGTTGAGGGTTTGGACAAGCTCCAACAGCCGTCTGTAGGGATAGGTGCAGTTGAGGTGGTCCCATTGTGGGGCGGAAGGCAAAACCTGAACTTTGGGATGGTTGGGCATTGCGAACGTTTGCAAAGGTTGGGACCCCCGCAGTTGGTGGGTGACGCTTTGCGACTCTTCGAGCGGCTCCAGTCCAACGGTCGCTGCGATGGCTCCTTGGGGGTCGAGGTCGACCAGAAGACACTGCACTCCCAGTGTAGACATGGCGACGGCGAGGTTGATGGCGGTTGTGGTCTTTCCTACGCCACCTTTGGCGCTGGCAATGGCCAAGATATGCATGATTTACCTCGCTTGAATCGCTTGGAGAATCTCTGTGGCAGAGCCCCCATCCCTACGAACGTCTCGGCCCTTTTCGATCCACTCAGGGATGGAAACGGCGAAGCGACAAGAGGGGGCTCCAGAGTGTGCACATTCGATCTCGATGGCGTCGAGTTCGCGTCCGCTGATGCCTGAGGTGATCGCTGCCAAGAGGCCCGAAAAAATGCCGCAACAGTGGTTGGTTTCGATGTCTTGCAGGAGCTTGGCTAGCACCGAGTTTTTGAGCTCGTACTGGACGATCCCCTGGTTCTCGAGGGAGAAGTCGAGGGAGAGGGCGCCCCAGCCGTGGTAACGGAATGCTTCTTGGAGCCAGACCTCAAAGCCGGCGAAGGAGGTCTGCATCCAGTCTTTGTTGTGGAATTGTTGCCACTCTTGACCCCAGCGTCGGAACAGGCGCTCGCCCCACTTTCGTCCGCAGGTGTACATGATAATAGGGAGAGCTTGACCGGCCTGGTATTCAATGGCTTTGTGAAGCCCCTGGATTAACTCTTCAGGGAGGACAATCATCCGATGGTTGGAACGGGTCATGAGGGTTCCGTTCCGGCTGTTTCCTCGGATGTAATCCGACCGCAAGAAGTAAGGTTTGGGTTCGACTAGCATCCGTCTACTCCATCGACTCTGCAGGGGTGGTCAGGATGCGGTGTGTCAACTCCAGATAAGGGTGAATCATCTGGTAGTGCTCCGCCTTGCAGAACTTCTCGGCTTGTTGCATCAGCGCGCTGTACGTCGTGTTGATGGTGTCATTGAATTCAAAGGCGTGGAGTACGGTCCGCATCCAGTACAGGAGCTTCTCCGTGAGGAAGGTCGTGTCATCGCGAAGCATCGCGAGCGTGCAGTAGCGAAGGACGTATCCAACATCGCGGGTGCATTTCTCGCGGGACATCCCATAGCGGCTTTCAAAGTCTGGGTGCTTGCGCCAGACCTCGTTGATGACTTCCTGGAGGATCGGGCCTTCCACCTTCTCTATCGCCTTCATCGCTTGCATTCGCTTGGGAATGGACTGTGTGTATTGAGAAAGTGCCTCTAGCTCTGCGTTTTGGAGGTATCGACCTTCAGCGTCGGCAAAGATCTGTTCAAGTGTCGTGTTCATCGTTCATCCTTTTGATGGGGAGCCTGGGCCCACTGTTGCTCTGGTCGGAGCGAACGTTTGGCCTGTCTGCTCGGTCATTCTGTGGGTTTACCAGGCAACCTCAGAGAAGAAGCTCTGCACGCTGGTGTCTTTTCTCTCTACAGGCGTCGTCGGCGTCTGAACTTGTTGGGCGGCCGCTTGCTTCGGTGGGTTCGTCCCATCCCAATTCACCGCTTGGAATCTTTCGGCGACTGTCATCGCGATAAGCTTGTGCGTTTCGATGGTGTTCTCTCTGTCCCAATTCACGGCCTGGAACTTCTGCTGCACCGTGAGCGGAAGAGTCGGCGGAGCAGCGGAGATGTCGTTCGAAGGGGTCGATAGCTCCGCGCCGTTCTCGATCAGGATGTGAGGGTTGGGGGAGCGGGAGTGCAACTCCTGAAGGAGCTGCCCAGATGTCTCAAGCCCCAGTCGATATTGAACACCCGGAGATTGAAGAGCATCCGTCATCTTGGCGGTCGCTTCCGATTCGGAGGGCTTGGACGAGAAAAGGGATGCTGCAAAGGATTTCCAACGGTTCATAGCGAGTAGCCTCTAGAGATAATCCAACGAGTGAGTCGTGTGGTTTGTGCTCGAAGTCTTTGGCACATCGCGTTTGCCAAAGAGATATTGGGTCAACGACTAGGACTCAAACTTGCTCAGGATCTCGTTGGCTTGTGCGCCTTCGTTGAGCCAGAACTCCGCCGCATCTACGCGCTTTTGACTGCCCAAGAGGAAGCGACAACGGTCTTCACCCATGGCGTAGCATTGAATCTCAATGCCACTTAACTCGTTGCGAACCAGCGAACCCATGGAGCCTGCGAGGAGGCCTGCATACAAGTGACAGACAGGCTTTCCAAGAATGTCCAGGCTTTTGGCGACGGCCGACTCGTTCAAATCGACGACGATGTAACCTTGTCGGATGCGGTTCATGTCAACGTGCCAGCTCCCCCAGCCTGCTGCAGAGAGAGGCCACCACCAGGTCTCCAGCATGAAGTGGACGTTCATGCTACGCATCGGACGGCCAAATTCCTTTTGGATACGTTCTTCAAAGCGTTGCATGTCCAGCTTGCCCCACTCCAGGCCACATTGGTACATGATCAGCGCGCTGGCTTCGCCGACTTCAGCTTCCAGGCCTTCTTGGAGACCGACGATGAAGTCTTCGTTGCACATCATTCCAACGCCGCCGTAACCCAACTCCAATGCGGTGTCGTTGGTTTTTCGGCGAAGGTAATCCGATGTAGAGAAGTAGTTGTGCTTGCGTGCTTCGGCGTTAAAACCCTCTTCAATCAGGGACATCGTGTTCTTTTCCTTTGGCTCAGCCACTCGGGCGTAGAAGTGGAAGGGAGCCACGGACGGAGAGGCGTACTGTGGCACCCAAGACTTTGTTGATTGTGGGTTTGTATCGTTCTACCCAAGCGTTAGGCGTCGGACGCCTTAAACGCGGCGAGTTCGACGTCGACATCTTTGAGCTTGTCGAGGAATGCCCGTAGGATGATCTTTCCCTTGGGAACGAGTAGATCTCCCGAAATGGGGTGCCGTATGTCTGCGTCAGCTCGTTTGCCCAAAAGACTGTAGAGATCGGAGACTTGATCGATGTACATGCCTTCGGGTACGCGAATCTGGATCCCTTCACCGCGCACGCGAGCTTGGCAGGCAAGGCGGCTGTTCGGCTTGCATTGACTGAGTCGTCCAAGAGTTCGCTGCTCTCGTTGTGTCGGTGGAGTGAGGGAGTCTGCTCCTTCTTCCACGTACACATGGCATGTCGCACATAGCCCTCGGCCTTTGCAGAAGGTCATGACATTGAGTTGTTCTGCGAGCAGCACATCGAGCACTCTCTCGTTGGTGTTGATGGCAGTGCTGCGGTTGAGTGGGGTGAGAGATACAGTTTTCATCTTGGCTCTACCTGCTGTTCATGCTTTGGTGGATTTGACGTGCGACCTCTTCAAAGTCCCGGCGGTTGCGAGACGTTGGTGCCATCGCCATCACCACAACACCTTCGTCAAAGTTGATGGATGTCAGACGTTTCTTCTCGACTTTCATCTCCATGTGGACAGTCTCTTCCGGAAAATGGGAGCGCAGCAACGCGTGGATCGCGCTCATCCCCTCCATCCAAGGCAGCGTCTCTTGGGTCACAAACTCATTCCCCTGAACGACCTCTCCTTCCAACTCAGTTACGACAAAACTCCAGTTGTTTGCCTGACTCTGTGAAGGGTTGGACATGGTTGAGGGATGTGACGGTGCTGACGGTGTGTACGGCGTATTCGGTAGCTCTGGATGAGTGGGCATTTCTGCTACATTCGCCGCGTTGGACCAGGAGGTTGGCGTCTGTGAGAGTGGAGAAGCATGCCGGTTTCCATGAGGAGTTTCCAAAGATGTGTACAGCTCCTGATGGTCTACAGAGTATTCGGGCAGGAGCTCTTGTGACAACGAAGAGGCTGGGAAGCCATCCTGCGATGGTTCAATGACCATCGCTCGAATCGTATGTTGACGAGGCATTCTTCCCTGCTCTTCGTCCACATCTTCACGTTCTTCCTGCTCTTTGCGGTAGACAAGAAGTGAACCTGTCGAGGAGAGCGACTGTGATGCCTCTTGTGCTGTGTAGGGTGAGGGCGTAAGAGGTGCTGGCAAATTATTGCCACTCTCCTCTTTTTGTTTCCTCGGTTTCATTACGTTCATTTCCTTTTCCTCAGGCTCAAGCTTTCCCACGCCTTCTTGTTATGACATGCTTACGTCTCCTATTACATACGTACCAGTCTCTTTATTCTTGAATGTTTGTCTAGAAAATTTGGTCGCATTGTTTATGTTTTGTCTAAGTGGTTGAAGTGAGTGAAGTTCTTTTTCTCTTCCGATGGGGCGCTATGGATGAATTTTTAATGGTGTTTCTTTACGCGATTGAATCGCATGGGGCGATCTATGAAGTTATTGTAGTTTAGATAGTTGGGTTTTGATCTGCGTTGATCGGATCCCGTGTCAGAATTCGAGTTTGGAGCTGTGAGGTGACAGAGAAGCAACGCTTGTTACAAGCTGTCGTGTGTGTGTGCGACTTTGTCTTGTTTTGGAGAGAGTTGGATTTGTCTAGGTAATGTCAGAGTTGTGTCTGGAGGCTTCTTGAGGGGGGGTTACCGGCGGCTTGCTGGGCGGCTTGCTGGGCGAGTGGAAGGTTTGCGTGAAGAACGCTTGGGTTGCAACCGTGGGGCGGTGAAGTCCACCGTGTAGATTGTATGTCCCTTGGCTTGGTGGGCAGTTGCCTGGATCTTGAAGGAGACAACCTGCAAGAACAGGGGAAACTTCACAAGCCAGCCTCCAATTCCGGAGAACTGCTTTCGCAGTACTTTTTGTAGGAATTGCCAAGTTTGAATGTTCTTGGGGTTATTAAGGAAGGTGTGGATACGAGGGGCGTCAAGGACAAAGAGGGTGGTGGGCTTGCTCTGGACTACAGGGCTGGATGCGGGGATGTCGTGCAGGCGAATCTGTGACAGAAGCTTCTTAAACAGAGGCTGCAGACTCTTCCCTTTCATCTGCTTGAGAATGGCAGCCTTGATTCCAGCAAACCACTTTTGGTACCCCGCGATGTTGGGCAGGGCCACGCTTACATCAAGAGAGCGTCCGCGCAGACAAAAGCCGAATGTGTGCACTTCTTGTCCGGCTGGGATGTGGAGGGCTTTGTCTTTCATGTTTGCGTTAATGAATGTCTTGGCTGTTCTGGATTGCAGCGCGCTCATCATCGCAGCCCATTCTCCACCAGCGAAGGACGCCGTTTGGAGTCCGATGCCAGCGTCTTTAATAGCCCGCTTCAGTTTTTTGCTGTCTGTCTTGCCAAACATCCGGGTTTCGATGGGGGTTTGGCGGATGTAGGCTTCAGGAACCCCAAAAGCCAAAGAGATGAGGCAGTTTTTGTGACGTTGAGACAGCGCTCGTTGTCGAGAGATGGTCTTGGCCCGCGCAAGGGTGACCGTCCTGTTTCGGTCTTTGTCGATGAGACGAAGCCGAATGCGGTCCTTCAATGTCCCCAACCACACGCTGCGAGACGTCGCACGGGTGGAGTTGAGCGGCAGCACCTTTGCGCTGTGGAGCAGCAACCTCATGAACCCCAATTGTAGCTCATCGCGTTTGGATGCAGCGGCATAGCGAAGCGCGTGGGTCGCCTGGAGGTGACCTTCGACGACTGCAAGAACGCTCAGACCGTTGGGATGCATCGTGGCTCCGAGCAACGGTGTTCTTACATAGTTTACCCCGCCCAGTGTTGGTGCTCTGTGTGGGAAGTTCGATTGCAACGTCTTGGTGTCCAGCGCGGTTTCTTTTAAGGTGCGCAACAGGTGAACTCCGACGCTCCATCGTTGCAAACCCTGCTTGGTCTTGGCCATCGTGGGGGCTGCATAGATCACGGCTTGCATGCTTCCTCGGACAACATGCCAGAGGATGCCTGTTTTGCTCGTCATGCGGGTTCCTTCCCCTGAACGAAGGACGCTTCGGAACCTCCGGAAGGGACCTGGGAGCAACCCGGCAAACGGCTTGTGCGTCTTCTTCACCACGCCCAGCAGTCGCTTGGTTGGGCACAACGACAGATACAGCGAGAACAGCGAATCTTTGGGTTGAACGTTATACAACCACCGGTTCTTCGCTATGAGGGCAGCTATCGCTTTTTGGTGCAGCTTCGCCTGGAGCTTGGACTGTGGTTTGGAGCCTTTCGGTTTCTTGTCGTGCAGCGCCTTGATTTGTTGGGCCAGTGTATCCACGGCTTTGCTGTGTTTTCGAAGTTTGCTGAAAAAGAGCATGGAGCCGGGGTTGGCCGTGGCTTTAAAGTGAAGCGAACAGCGTGGGTCAAACAACCCGTTGCGAGCCAGCCGCTCTCCAGGCCGAAAACCTCGAAGAAGCTGAGCAAGCAGGGGGGATGTCTTGAGTACGCGCATGGCGTTGGGGAGTTGCTCAGGGTGAGCGTCGATCTGAATGACTGGTATCGGGTTGAGTCGTATGGTCTTGGCCTGACTCTCTTGCATGAGCCCAACCAAGGCAAAGATGGATAGACCCATCGCGATGAATACTCTGCTGTGCTGCAATGTGCTTCGCCGTTTCTGCATCAAGACCATTCTCCTTTGTGTGGAAGGTGTGTGACATCAATGTTGTAACATAGCTTTCCATGCAAGGACACGTATGACCCGTGATCCTGATTGGGCCTTTGCAAAAAAGCTGGCAACCTCAAGTCAAAACGGGCATGGTTCCAGAATGGATTGAGTTAAGACGATACGTACAGGTTTTCCGTTTTCATACAAACATAACAGACTCACTCTGATGGGAAGAATCGGAACCAACAACGCTTGTTGGATTGGCCTTTTCAGGGTGCGGAGGTGGTGATGAAACAACGTAGTCGGCGCAGGTTGCTTGTCTTTGTTGCGCTCTTGATGGGCTGGGGAGGAGGGCCATCGTTGTCCTGGTCGGCTCCTTCTACAAAGAAGACTCACGTTCCCAAACCTTCCGAGGTGTTGGGCTTTTCGTTGGGCTCACGGCCGGCCAGTCATGATCAAATAGTCCGTTACATGGAGCGATTGGCTGCTTCCTCCAAACGCATCGTGTTGCACAACATCGGTCGCACACATGAAGGCCGCCGATTGATAACTGTAACCATCAGCTCCGTTGCGAACATGAAGCGGTTGGCCGCGATTCGTAAAGTGCACCAACGTTTGGGACGACCTGTGGGATTGTCCAAGGCTGAGAAAGAGAAGCTCGTGGCCTCGACCCCTGCGCTCGCTTGGCTGGGCTATTCCATCCATGGTGACGAGATATCTGGCTCGGACGCTGTGATGGAGGTTGCCTATCGATTGGTGACAAGCAACGACCCCTCGATCCAGAAGATGCGACGTGAGTTGGTGATTCAATTGGACCCTTGCGAAAACCCCGACGGACGCTCCCGCTACCTGCCGATGCTTCGGGCATTTCGTAACTACACATCGAACCCCAACCCAACGGCTCTGTCGCACACCGCCATGTGGCCCTGGGGACGTGGCAACCACTACCTGTTTGACTTAAATCGGGACTGGTTTTCCCTGGTTCATCCAGAGAGCCTGGCTCGGGCCAAGTTTCTATCCCAATGGTGGCCCCAGCTTGTGGTGGACGCCCACGAAATGGATGACAACCGAACCTTTCTGTTCTCGCCTCCTCGTGAACCTTATAACCCTCACTTGCCTTTCTACGTGCAGCGATGGTGGAAACGGTTTGCGTCCGATCAAGGTGCGGCGTTTGACCGCAAAGGGTGGGGCTATTACAGGGGCGAATGGAACGAAGAGTTGTTTCCTGGGTACGGTTCGTCCTGGCCATTGTACGGTGGTGCGATCAGCATTTTGTACGAACAGGTGAGCACCTTTGGTCAGTCGATCCAGCTGCGTTCTGGCTTAACCTTAACCTACCGGGAGTCGGTGGAGCGGCAGGCTGTGAGTTCTCTCGCGAACCTCGCGACGCTGGTCCAAAATCGCAAGTCGATCTTGTCCGACTGGTCGGAAGGCCGGCGTCGTGCGATGCAGGCCAAAGGCAAGATACAATCCTTCATCATCCTTCCAGGAAACGACCCTGGTCGCGCTTTGCATTTTGTGGTCACGCTGGCGTCTCAAGGTATTGAAGTCGAGACCAACACCGCTGACATCATGGTGTCCAACGCTCAAGACTTTTGGGGCACGAAGAAGAAGAAGCTTAAGGTACCTGCTCATAGCTACAGGGTTCGTGTAGCGCAGCCTTTGGGTCCGCTCGTTCGGAATCTCTTGTTCTTCCACAATCCTCTGTCTCGTCCGTTCTTACGGACCGAACGCAAGTGGTTGGAACAAGGTCGCGGTAGCCGAATGTACGAAACCACAGCCTGGTCAATGCCTTTGGCCTACAACGTCTCTACCTACTGGCTGGGCTCGGTGCCCAAGGGTACATGGAGGCCTGTGAAGATCTCTTCTCTTTCTGCTAGGCCTGGTGGTATTTCCCCTGTTGCAGAAAAGAAAAAGAAACCTTCCAAGGCAAAAATCTTTGGCTATGTGTATGCGTGTGACACGGATGCTGCAGCCCGACTTACAGGGGTGTTGTTGCAGGAAGGGTTTCAACTGCGTGCTGCGCTCGATGCCTTCACCTTACAGGGGCGTTCCTTTCCTCGTGGTTCCATTCTGCTTCGAACTCGGACCAACAAACCTCAGCTGCTTCGGCGGCTTCGTTCCTTGGCGAAGCGTCTCGGCGTGACCGTGTATGCTACACGTACGGCGTTGAGTGACAAAGGTCCAGACCTTGGCGGCAATCGGTTTGGTGTGTTGTTGCGACCCAAGATTGCTGTGGTGACAGGTCGTTCGGTCTCTCCGACAGAATATGGGGCGGTGTGGCATTGGCTGGACAAGCGGATGGGTCTGCCGTTCGCAGGTGTGCCTCTTCATTCTCTCTCCAGCGCTGACCTCTCCCGGTACAATGTGATTGTGATGCCACCTGCCGAAGAGGACGCTTACACCAAAGCGCTGGGCACCGATGGCTTGAGCAAGCTGCGAAGTTGGGTGGAAGCCGGCGGCTCTTTGATCGCGCTCGGGAATGCCTCCACTGTGTTGTTGCAGCCGAAGGTTCGGCTGAGTCAAGTGCGGTTGCGCCGTCAGTTCTTGTCGCGCTACCCACCTGTTGTTTTGGGACCCAGCGTGTTGCAGTTGGACCGTCTGTCACCGATGCGAGCGGTTGGAGTGAAGCCTGTGGCACCTCCACCCAAGAAGCCTTGGCGTCGGCCCAAGCGAAGTCCACACCGTTGGGCTGCAACATCTCGACCTGTACGAAAGAAAGCGTTGCTCCGCAAACCTCGCAAGAAAAAGAAGCCGACCCATCCGTATCGAGTGCTGCCTGTCGTGGGGAAAGGTGCGCAGCCGTTTCTCCGTGCAGGTGAAGCGTTTTACAAGTTCCCCAAGGCGATGCCCTCCATGACAGAGTGGATGGAGCCTCTTTTCCCGTCCAAGCTTTCGCCCAAGGCACAAAAACGGATCTTGCAATGGGCCGACGGAAGACTCCGCAACTTCCGGCCCCAAGGAGCTTACCTCCGTGCTGATGTCGCCTCCGACCATTGGCTTTCGTTTGGTGTTCCCAGCAAGCTGCCCGTTCATTTTCGTCAGAGCCACGCGTTGATGTCTGAGATGTCGATCAAAGTGGTGGCCCGGTTTGCTGGCCTCAAGGACCTTCATGTCTCTGGCTTGCTCTGGCCCGAAGCCGCAGGTCGAATCGCCAAAACAGCCTACCTCACGAGAGAATCGCTGGGCAAAGGGCAAATCATCTTGTTCGCCGACAACCCCATCTTCCGCAACGTTACCTGGGGCACACAGCGACTGCTCACCAACGCCGTTTTGTTTGGACCTGGATTGGGAACCAACTGGATCACATGGCGACCTCGCTCCCGACGGCGACACAACCACTGACCTATCCGCCGCCTCTCTGTTCCCCTCACTACTCGTGGTTAGGGGGTCCTTCGTCGTGTTCGCCTACGTCTCCTTGTGCGTCTTGTTCGCCTTCTTCTCCTGCGAACTCGCCTACGTCTCCTTGTTCGTCGTACTCGCCTACGTTTTTTGCGTGTACGTCTTCGTTTGCGCGCCCGTCTTCTTTTCCTTCGGGCCCGTGCACGTGCACGTTTTCGCCGGGCTTGACGTCTCATGCGTTGGGCGAGTTTGGTGAAGGGCGTGGTCTTTTGGTATTGGGAGTAGTCGTCGTATTCGGCGCAGACACCGTTGTGTTGGAGCAGCGCAACGAGGATGTCGTGAGCGAGGTACTTGGCTTCGGAGCGATCCAGGTCAACGGTTCGTCCGCGGTGGCGGCCTACACAGGGCGCTCCCTCTGGGTGGTAGCCGTTCTTGACCACCACAGCGAAGGCGAGGTTGCGCAAGTTCCATCCCGGACTGCCAGGGAGGCTTTGACCGGCGGCCGAGGAGGGGAGGGCGGATATCGCTCCAACGAACAGAGAGTCGGCGATGTTCTCTTCTGGGGAGTCGTATCGCCAGAAACGACGGTAGTGACAGCCACTTTCGCGAATGAATTTGCCTCGGCTTCCAGAGTGCCAATACAGGCGTCCTTTGCGTCGGACTTCCTTTCGAAGGTACTCGCGAGAGCGCTGGCTTCGGGTCTCGGCGGTGCCGGTTTTTCCGATGACCTGGATGCCGTAGTCCTTGAGACATTGGTTGTTAAGGTTGCGGAAGGGACGTGAGGCCGTTCCCTGGTTGGTGACGGTGGCCAAGGCTTTTTGGATGGTCTTGGCGTCGTTGACATTGACCACGCGCTGAGGTTTGGGGCGAGCCATTGGGGTCTGGTCTTTTGTGGGAGGACCTGACTTGTCCCAGTCTCCTAGCCAAAAACGAGGGAAGGGCATCCAGCCTCCGTTGGCGATCACCCCGGCGATATGGGCCAGTCGGAGAGGGCTGGCTATCAGGTTTTGGCCGAACCCAACATAGGCCATGGCGCGAAGGGAAGCGTCGGTGGAGCCGAACGTTTGTTGGACGGCTGCGCGTTTGCCAAACCTTGGGTCCTGGCTGCTGTGCACCCACTGTTGCCAGGCGGGATAAGCTGAAGAGAAGCCAAAGAAGCGGCCAACTCCAAAGTAGTTGTGGGGAAGGTAGGTTTGCAGCCGGGTCTGAAGCTGTTCCATCGCAAAGCGACGTTGTTCTTTCGGTGGAAGCGAGGCATCCGGTTGTTTCCAGGCCGGGTCTCCTGCTTCCCAGAAGATATCCGAGTAGCGACCGACTTGCTTGTTGGGAAGTCGGTATCGGTAGCGCATCGAAAAACCCAACTTGGCGGCTGTTCGGAACAACGTGCGGTGAATGGGCTTGCTTCCCATCGCATCGGAGAGCGTTCGCCTGGGGATCTTAAGGAATTGGTATCGTCCGGTGCCTCCGTACCGGTTGGACAACCACTGGACCTTTCCGCTGCGAAGCAATCGTGCGGGTACACCGGCCATTTCGAGGGCCAACTTGGCAAAGTAAACGTTGCAAGACACTGCGAGCGCTTGCTGAAGCGTGAGCGCGCCATGTCCTTGGCGGCGATGGCATCGGAACCGAATCGTTGAGGGCTTCCAGCCTGTTCGGTTGCCGCGTTGGCGCTCGCGCATGAACATCATTCCACCGTGGCAATGGTGGGCTGGGAACCGGACGGGCTTGCCCTGCTTTCGGAGAAAACGTGCATACGCAAGGGCTGTTACGATCTTGGCGGTGGAACCGGGGGTTTGGCCGCCGCGAAGGGCGCGTTCCAAGAGCCATCCGCTGCGTTGCTCACCGCGGAAGTTGTCGGAGGCTTCGGCTTTGTCCCAGGCGACCGCTTCCAGGTAGTGCGGAATGGGCGCAGGCTTGCCCTCTTTCTTTTTTCGCGGGGGGCGGATGGGAGGTAACTTCATCGGGTCGTACGCGAGCAAATTGTCGGTAATTCCGTAAGGGTCGAGGAGTTGCCCCTGGAGATAACGGTGTGGCTTTTTTGAGCTGTTGGTGTTCTCTTCCTCCGGAAGGTTGGGGTCAAACGTTGGAAAGCTCAGCGAGGCCAGGACTCGACCGTTGGTTCTGTCGAGAATCACCACGGAGCCAGCGTGGGGCTTGTTGACGTTTCGAATGTAGCGACGGCGAAATCGTTTCTTAAAGGCTTCAGAGTCGAGGCGAGCAAAGTGACGACGCGCGACAGCAAAGGCGATGCGCTGCACATCGGGATGCAGGGTGGTTGCAATCTTTCGATTCTTCGCGGTCTGAGGCTTGGGCTTGCCGTTCTTCGGAGGGATAGCCGCTTTGCGCGTGGGGGGAGGTGGAAGCTGTTTTTGGAGAGCCGACGGTGAGCCGCGGAAGGGTCCACCTACGCTTCCTGCGATGGCATGAGAAAAGACGGGTCCTTCCGGATAATGGGGCACAATGTATTCCCGTCGGTACTTGGCGAGAGCCAACGTGCCATCGGGGCAGTGGTAGCGGAACGTTTTGGTCCCAATCTGCAAACGTGTGCCATGACGGAGCATCACCGCAGTCTTCGCCGGGACAGGCTGACCGTCCACGAGGATGGGGCGTGAGCCAGGCAACGCTCGGAGGCTATGGCATCCTCGTTGTGAAGTCGAGGATGCAGACGACGTTAACGGAACCGAGAGGGTTGTGTTGTGGTTGTAGGGAACAAACACGGCACCGTAGAGGTCTTGCAGCGCAGCAAGAGGGCGCTGAACGATTCGACCGCGGTTGTCCAGGCGTGGCGTCGGGCGTCCTGGCTTGCAATACTGTTCGCGCAAGCGACTCTTTACCAAAGGCGAGCATGGCACCAGGATCTGTTTGCCCGATGCAAACAGGGGAGCCGTTCCCCAACAGCGCGACCGGTGTTTCCAACGGCGCCCAGAGCGACGACTCTCATTGCCGCAGTGCTTTCGCTCTTTCCAGCGTCCTGTGTTGAGGGTCTTGAGGGCTTCCGTCAACTTCTCTTGGGTGAGCAAGGTTCCGAGTTTGCGAGCCACGGCTTCGACGGTCCAATCACGGCTACTGCGTTGCAAGGTCTTGTTTCGCGTCCACCATCGACCCTGCACACGATACAAAAACTGGGTGGGTGGCTTGTTGGGGTCCGTCTTCGGGGTTTGGGCCGTGGGCGGCTGGTAGGCGACTTGCGCCGTGCTTTGGTACAGATTGCTGTCCACATACAAGAGGGCTGTGGCATGGGTTGCCGCCTTGACGGGCATCCACTTTCGACTTGTAAGCTGTGGGGGAGGTGTGCTGGTTGTGAGCAACTCCAGCGGGCGTTTGCCTACAAAATGGACGGTCTCGTACTCGGGTTTGCCGTCCTCGTCGAGAGGCATCAGATAGGCGGTTCCAGAACGCTGCGCCGTGAGCACCGTGCGCAACCGAAGGTCCACGGTTGTGGTTTGTTCTACGGTAGAGAACTTTGCCAGGTTGCGTTTGGGAGCCTGAAGCGCAGAACCACCCAGCCCCAAGCCAAGAAGCTCACCGTTGTGGGTGGTCGTTGGAAAGCGGAGCCGAAATAGGGACCGAGCTTGCTGACGGTATCGGTTGGCCAGCGAGTGGTTGGCCATCCAGATGCGATTGCGCAGGTAGCGGTTTTCGTACAGCTCACGCAGGTGCGGTTGAAGCGAAGGTATCGGTGCTTGCTGCGCGAGCTTCTCTAAGTCGAGCGTGTTGCTCTGGTGGTTCTGGAGTTGGTCACGAAGTTTGTCAGGGTCGAGGTACACCAGAGCCTTACGAAGGATCAGGTCGTTCACCTTCTCGTCCAGGTCAAGAGTCCGGACGGAGCCGGGTACATACCGAGCGAAGTACATTAACGCGTTGCCCACCGCAAACGACTGACTGTTCGTCGTAAGTTGGGCGCGTGCTCCCAGTCTTCGGATGGTTCGACCGTGCCCAGTCACAGGCTCAAGCTGAAGGTCGTACATTCCTTGCTCTTGCTGTGATGCCTTCCATCGAAGTCGAACTGTCCGGCCTGGATGATGCTTGGTGTAAACCATGAACCCTTGCCCTGTTGCCAACTTTAATGGGGCTTGTGGGCAGGTGGTGGGCGCAGGGGGTTGGTTGGTGGAGGCTGTTGTGCTCGCCGCAGGAGGTCGTGTGGACGACAGTGTTTTCAGACAAACCAGTCGTTGGGTAGGAGGAGTTCCCTGTGCGGCTTCCCAAGACTTAATATGGAGCTGGCCGTTGCTTAGCTTCAGGTGCAAGGCGCGGGACGGAAGCAGCGCTGAACCCAGAACGATCTTGTTGTTGGCGCTTCGTCCAAGGGTCATTCCGCTGGACCATTGTGACGTTGAAAAGCGCCATCCAATCCTGTGGATCTCAATGTTCTCTTCGTTGGCTTGCAGGCAAGGCCAAAGCTTGAGGCCGTCGGGCGTGACAATGACCACAGCCTCTGGTGGAAGGTCTGTCTGGCAGGGAGATAGGTAGATCTCAGCGTTTCGGCTTTTGGCACCAAAGATGGAGACCGCGTCGCCGCCACGAAACGCTCGGGTTCCTGATTGAGGGTCTTGGGCCAGCAGGCGGTTGGTCCGGGGGTCGCGTTGCAGCTTAAAGTAGAGCCCATCGTTGCGGGAGGAAAAGCGCCAACGCAGCGGATCGGGAAGTGGCGCATCAAACAAAAGAAAGGTGTGGGGTGCTTCTTGGGCAGACGTTGCCCACAGCAGTTGCCATCCAGCCAACACGATGAATGCGGTCGCTGCTACAGGAATCACCCACCAGCGCAGCGAGTTGAGCCGCTGCAGCAAAGAGCCGTGTTCTGTGCCTCGCGAAGGTGAAGCGGAGCGTGAATTCACCCTGCGCTTCCACTCCTGCCACATTCGCAACAAATCCCGTCGCATACTTTGTCTCCCGGTGATGTGGTGTGTCTCATTGTGTGGGCTGGGCTGAAGGGCTGTGGTGTGAGACTCGTAGGTGAACATGGTATCACAGGCGACCAATGTCCAGAGCGCCTTTGTTGGGCTGGGTTCTTCCTCACGAGTCGTCTGGACTCTGCGTTAGGGATCGGATAGGTTGACGGTCATGTTTTTTGGCTCCGATATGATTGATGTTTCCGAGAGGAGAGCTTCCATGGAACTTCGCAATACCTGGCTCCGCGCCTGGCTTCTTGCTGTGTTGGCGTTGAGTGTGGTGGGCTGCAAGCGTCGAGAGATTCCCAAAGGCCCTGCGCCGCAAGGAAAACGAATCTCTGCGTACCAAGCCATGTCACGAAATCGCGCGTACTGGCCCAACCAAGGCTGGAAAACCAAGACCCCCGCTGAACTGGGGATAAGGAAAGAAGCCCTGGACAAAGCCTTTGCCTATGCCTTTCAACGCACGGGCGACGAAATCAATCGCAAAGGAATTCGCACCGATGGTGTTGTTGTGATTTACCGGGGTTACCTGGTGAAGGAGCAATACGCCCGAAAGTACAAGGCCAACACGTCTCACCTTGCCTGGTCCATGACCAAGAGCTTTGTGAACGCTTTGTACGGTCGTGCGATCAAAGAAGGGTTGGTGTCGCTGGATGACCCCGCTGCCAAGTACATCAAAGAAATCCAAGACCCTTTGATGCGGAAAGTGACAATACGGCAGCTGCTCAACATGGCGTCGGGTCTGTGCTGGAACGAAGGCTACGAAGCGTCTCCGCTCAAATCGACGGTGATCAAGATGCTGTACACAGCAGGACGCGACGACATGGGCGGTTTCGCCGTGAAGCAGGGCATGTGCTTTCAGCCCGCCACCCATTGGTACTATTCCAGCGGGACCAGCAACCTGTTGATGAAGATTCTCAGCGTCGTCCTGAAGAAGAAGTACCACAGCTATCCATGGACCCATCTGTTCGACGTCTTGGGGATGACGGGTGTTACCTGGGAGCGCGATGCGTCGGGCAACTTTGTGGGGTCATCGTATCTTCACGCCACACCTCGACAGCTTGCCAAGTTTGGTTTCCTCTACCTGAACGATGGTGTGTGGAACGGCAAGCGGCTCTTTCCAACCAACTGGGTAAAGTTCACCGACACCGTCCCTGCTGCCGATCCGCTGGGCATCTACGGCGCTCACTGGTGGCTCAATGTGGGGCGACCCGAGAAGAATGTTCGTCCCCGTTTTCCCGATGCACCTCGCGATACGATGGTGGCTTCCGGACACTGGGGTCAGTTTTTGTTTGTGATTCCGTCTCTGGACTTGGTGGTGGTTCGGATGGGTGATGACCGAGAGAAAGCCTTCAACCGCAACACATTTCTCAAGCTGCTGATCGCCAGCCTGCCTTCCCAACCCCGCAAGCAAGGAGGTTCTTCCAAATGAAAACGTTGTTTCGCTGGCTCGGCCGCATCTTGCTTGTTTTGCTCCTCGCCGTGGTCTTGTTTGTATCGACCAACTGGTACCACTTCAAACACTTTCCGCCGATTATCTCCTCGTACTCTGCGAAGATGATGTGTTCTTGCATGTTCGTTTCAGGTCATGAGGAAGAGTACTGCCGCAATTACGCTCGTCAGTATGTTCCGATTCAGAAAGCCACCTTCGACAAGAAGACAAAAACGGTCACCGTGAAGGGATTCTGGCGTGTGAACAAGGCCAAATTTGTCAATCGACGCTTTGGTTGCGCTCTCCAACCTTACAATGGATAGCCTTCCTTCTGTCTTCTCCCCGTCTCAAATTCTCTTTGAGCTCCTTGTTGTAAGTCGAATCGCTGCCTGACGTTGGCGAGGCGGTGTCTCACAGATAAGACAAACGCGTCCTATCGGTAAGACACCTCCGTCTCGTTTGTGTGACAGTATGTGCAGGAAAAAGAAGGTTAATTTTCTTGATTTGCGTCAAGGGAAACGCGAGAAGAATGCATACAATAGGAAGGGAAGAAAGGGGTGTTCTAGGTGCGACCCCATCTCGTCTGTCATGACGATGGAGCTGGCTACCTCGTGTTATGCTGGCCTCTGTCAGACCTGGATGCTGGTCATCCAGTGTTTGTCACACGCTTACTATCTCGCACCTGAGAGCATCCGCTCTTTTTCTTCTGCGCGTCCCTGCCTTATTGGAGTGGGTAGTGTGTAGTGGTGATGGAGGTGCTTGGAAGGTGAAGGGTGTTAAGGTGGGGGCCGTAGGAGGGAGGGTGCTGGCAAGGTTGCCACACGGAAAAATCGTTTTTTGTTGGCCATGAGGAAGTGGAAAGGGCCAATGATATTACCGTCGTATTGGACATGAAGAGGTCCTGTCACAGCTGGAAAACCGCGAACTTGAAGCAGCGACTTGCGGAACAGGTCGCGGCGTTTGTGCTTGTGGGTTTTGGCCACGTACATCAACAGTCGGGCTGAATCGTAGCTGTAGGCGCTGATGTGAATGGGTTCGCGGTTGAACTCCTGGCGATACATCTTACGAAACCACCTTCGCTCTGCGCTGCGATGGTGACGGGAGTAGCGAACAGCAAACAAGCCTCCTTCGACCCATTCAGGCCCAGCGCGGAACAACTGCGAGCTGTACCAGCCGTTGCTTCCCAACAAAAATGTAGAGGGATAGGTCGTTTGATCCGGGTCCTGGGTACCGTGAGCGCTTCTCCAGGCCGGTCGAACGGACACATTTAAGTAGGCAAGGTGAGCGGCGATCTGGCTCATACGCAGGGCCGAATCAGGAACGAACAATCCTTCGTAGGGTGTCAGCGGCTTGAGCCGTTTGCGAATCTTTCGGTACAGCCGACGCTTTTGGTAGGTCTTCATCCCCTTGAGCATGCTGGATGTTACCCGAAGGTCTTTGCTGTTGGAGTAGGTCCGACCCACGACTGCCGTGACCCCTTTTTGTAGAGATTTGGAGCTTTTCTTGTAACTCACCACCCGAACCACCTTGCCACCGAGTTTGCGGACTTCACGGATAAAGGCGCGGGCTTGAATCTGGCCAAAGGGGCTGGCCAATGTTAGGACTCCCAAACGTCGGAGCTTCAGTCGGTTGCAAGCATACCGGGCCACCGCTCGGCCCATCTGCGACAGCGTGATGTTGTTGCGGAACAAATAACGACCCGCACGAGCAAAGCCTTCGCGAGGCGTGATCGAAACCATCGGCACTTTCAGCTTCTCGGCTTCTTTGCCGGCGGCTGCAGCGACATGGCCCAAGCCGGGTCCAAGTATGGCGACAACCTTGTGCTGGAGCGCCAGCTCTCTTACCGCACGAGCTGCGGCTGCAGGGGAGCTTTGTGTGTCTCTCACAACGAGCCTGATCTGAGGGTGCTGCTTGTGGGCAAGCTGGATGCCTTGCCACATTAACTTCCCAATCATCGCGCCTTTGCCTGTTTGGGCAATTAACACTCCCAGGCGAAGTGGCTCTGCCTCCATTGCAATGGCTTCCTGCGGTGGAGAAGGCTGGCTTGGCTTGGACGCTTTCTTTGGGGTCACTGCTTTGGGTACAACTTGGCGATACATCGTCTGCCAACGAGAATACAAAGGTGTGGGCTGCACTGCTGCACGCCACTGCCTTAAGAGCCGAAGGGTCGCTTTCTTGTCTTTGCTGCGAAGGTGAAGACTTGCAAGGCGAAGCGCCATCGCGTTGTAGGGATAGCCCGTGTCTTGGGTCCTTCGCTCTTGGAGAAGCTGCTGCAACAAGGACGTGGAGAAGTTGAGGTAGGCTTGTTCCAGCTTCTTTCGCATCGTAGGCTGTTGGACTTTGGGAAGAAGGGGAAACAGCTGTGTATTCCACACAAAGGCCCGGATGGGTTGCTGGCGCTTCTCCGCTGCAAGCGCAAGGATGTGGGTTGACCATCTTCTGTCGTAAGGCTTCATCACCTTAAGATGGGGAGGGATAACTCGCTCGATCTCCTTGTAACGCTTCTCAAAAAAGAGCGCCTTGCACAACGAGGGGGCCAGACGTTGACGCTGCTCCACGCTTAACGGATGTTGCAGCGCCTTTTGAAACGAAACAATCGCACGACGCCACTGCTTTTTGTGGTATGCATAGAGTCCAACGCGAATGTAACCTTCTACCACCCACGGTTGTTTGGGTGACGCTTGGAGCCATCGCTCCCAAAGCTGTATCTCGGCCTCCAAGCCTCCTTGAGCGTAGGCTTGTTGCAGTTGGTATTGACGTTGGGGAGAGAGCTTGTGGGTCTGAGGCTTTGGCGGAGGTTGTAGATTGGTCTTGGGACAACCACACAGGCAGCCAAGCAGGAAAACTCCCAGAAAAAGACGGCAGTTCCGGACTGATACAAAAAAACGCAACATGATATCTTGGTATACAACTGTCATTAAGTTTAAAAAACGTGAACAACGTTCTGATTTCTTCTTTATCGTTCGGTTGTACTTTTGATGGATCTGAGAATGAAGTCAAGCTTTGAGGAGAGAATATGAAGAAAGCTTTAACCATTGCAGGTTCGGACTCTGGAGGCGGAGCTGGGATTCAAGCCGATCTGAAAACCTTTTCGGCTCGCGGTGTGTTTGGGATGAGCGCGTTAACTGCACTCACTGCACAAAACACTGTGGGGGTTCAAGGTGTCTTGGAGATTGAGCCTTCCTTTGTCGCGCAACAAATTGACTCCGTCATGACCGACATTGGCGCAGACGTTTGGAAGACAGGAATGCTGTCCAACTCTTCCATTGTTGCGACAGTGGCCGAGCGCGCGCGGCATTACAAGATGGAGCAACTTGTCGTTGACCCGGTGATGGTGGCGAAGGGTGGGGACCCCTTGTTGAAACAAGAAGCGCGGGAGGCCTTGGTTCAAGAACTCCTGCCTCTTGCCAGGGTCATCACTCCCAATCACCACGAGGCGGAGGTCCTCACAGGTCTGACCATTCAAACCGTGGACGACATGAAGAAAGCGGCCGAGGCGTTGCTCTCTTTGGGAGCCAAGGCTGTGGTTGTCAAAGGGGGGCATCTACCCGAACACAGCGACGCCATCGACATCTTTACCGACGGGACACAATGGGTCTCTCTTCGTGTGGCTCGCGTTCCTACCACGAACTCCCATGGCACTGGCTGCTGCTTTGCGTCGGCGTTGGCAGCCGAGATCGCCAAAGGCAACGAGCTGGCCAAGGCAGTGGCAACAGCCAAAGCTTATCTAACAGCAGCGTTGCAGCGCGCGGATCGTCTTGAGGTTGGCGCAGGCCATGGTCCTCCCGACCACTTTCTTGGTCTTTACACGGGAGACTCTTGGGAGTCTGTCCAGGTTGAAGTGAAGCAACTCCATCACTAGAAACGTAGCGGAATCATGAGGAAGAACCGATGAACAAAATGATGCCAGTGCTGTTCGCCTTGCTCTTGTTGGGTTTGTCTGCTTGCAAGAAGGTTCCAGAGCCTCCTTCGATGAAGATGGAGCTGTCGTTCAACGGAGAAAAATGGCACAGCTGCCCTGTCCGAATTGTGAGCTTGGGAAGTCGGGGATACTTTCGGATTACGTGCAAGAAGCACACGACACAAGACATGTCTTTGCTGTTCGACCAATACATCTCGAAGGCGAAGCTGTGGGAGTTGGAAAAAATCTCTGTCGGGAGTTCGTACGTGGTGGCTCCCACAGGTGTGCAAAAAGCTTTTCCCAACAAAGGCCTTGCTTCGGCGAGCTACTCTCTGTTGAGTCCAAACGCGACAAGCGGCAAGACAAAGTGCAAGCCGCTCGCTGTGAGCAAGGTCAAAAAGGTAGACGCAAAGATTGCATACATCAAAGGTGTGAAAGGGAAGTGGCCAACCTTTGGAACCTACCGCTTGGCGCTTCACAAACCGTGCGGAGTTCTTACGGTGAAGTTGTCCAAGAATCCAGGCGGTAAGACGGAGTATTACCCCTGGTCTTCGATGAACAGGCGTTGGTAAGAAGAGCCAATTGGGGGAGAGGGCGAAGGATCAGGGGGGAAGGCAGAGGGCGTTGTAGGAGATCTCGATGAGCGCGCCGGCCGGTGGTACAGCGCCTTTGCCAAAGTTCACGGTGTTGTTGCTGGCGTCGTAGCTCCAGCCATTGGTCGGGTTCTTCGGAACTGTTTGGCCGTTCACCTTGACCACGATGCTGCTTGGATCTGCTGGGCGGCTGAGGAAGAATTGGGTGCGGTAGCCAAAGGTTACAGCGCCCAGGTTGCTCAGCGTGGTTCCCCAATTGCCGCTCGTGATGTGGTCGTAGATTCCTCGCAGCGCCATCGCGACAGCGTAATAGCGACAGTTACCCCGAGACTTGCACACCGACGCGGTGTAAGGACCAATGGCGGAGACCCTGAGCTTGTCGGGGTTTCGGATGCCTTTCAGGTTGCGCAAGAAGTTGATGAAGTAGTTCACCGCTTGGGTGGAGTAGTCTGGCTCATCGGATATGTACACGACCGAGAGGGATGCGCTCTGTCGGTAGAATCCGCTGTTGCAGCCTGTTAGAGAGGGCGCTGTGAGGGCCTGGTAGGACGTCAGCAAGCCTTGCTCCCGACCCGAGCCACGAGTTCCTACACGGACGTTGGTTTGCAGTCGGGTTACAACGTTGGGGGTGGTGTTCGTGACAAACTTGGGAGTTCCTCGCAGGCAACCGTTGTTACGAGCATCTGTTGTGATGACGCCAATGTGGTAGTCCACCTGAAGGGTCGAAGCCCACTTAATGAAGGAGTTAAGGTTGTTGGCCAAGTTGTTTTGATCGTTGCCCATCGAGCAGGAGTCGTCGATATCGAACAGAATGTCGATTTGGGGCTGCTTAAGCTGGCGGAAGACATCCTTTTGCGCGTCAGTGTTGACGCCTTCGCCCCGTAATGTCGCAACAATCGGTGATTGGCCTTGCGCGGTGTTGTGGATCTCCAGCGTTCCAAGATCCGGACCCAGGTCGCGAGCTACATACGAGAGCTTGACCGAGAGCGATTGGCCAAACGCCACTGCTTTCGGGAGGTTGGGCGCGGATTTGATCACAAACTCTTGCTGCTTTTTGTTGGTGTTGGCGCCAAACGCGAGCTTGTTGATGGTGACGCTGGCCTGGCAAACGTTAAAGATCTCCAGCGGTTGTTGACCGGAGCTACAGCCGACTTTGACAGCTCCAAAGTCCAGCGGGTCAGGCAATGCCTCCAGGCAGAGGTTGCCTCCCAGGCCCACGAGCTTGACAGTGATGGGTTTTCCACGACTGTCGTTGGATTGCAAGGTCATCGTGCCGTTGAACGTCCCAGCGCTGGCCGGGGTGAACGCGACCGTTACGCTGAACTTCGAGCCTGACGGGATAATTTGACCTTGGGCAGGAAGTTTTGTCGTCACAGAGTAAACGTTGCTGGGATTCGGATTGATCGTGGCTCCTGTGAGGTAGCAGTCGCCGTAGCCGCTGTTGGTCAGCTCCACCGGAAGCTGGCGGGACTTTCCAAGACCCAGGAAGCCAAACTGAATAATGGTAGGAGCGGGTGTAATCTCGCAAGCGTTCGCCGACGCGAGGGCAGAGGTCAATGCGACTTCTATCTTCGGCTGGTCCGGGTCGTCCGACTCCAGAATCAATGCGCCTTTGTCAGCGGTCGCATCTTGGGGAGTGAACTTCACCATGAAGTCGAGCTTTTGACCCGGTGACAACGCTTGCGCAGCAGGGGGTGGCAGGAAGAAGGAAAACTCCTTGCTCAATCCTGCCGAGAACGTCGCTCCTTTAAAGATACAAGGGCGGTTTCCATTGTTGATGAGGGTGACTTGTTTCTTGTCAGCGCGGGTGAAGTGAAGCTGCTTCGGTGCAGCGACCATGTTGCAGCCTTGACCCTTACCTTCCAACTCTACCTTCACTTCGGGGGAGTCAGGGTCGTTGTTGGCAATCTTCACCGTTCCCGAGTCATCTTTGGTGTCGCTGGAGTTGTACTCGACTTCAATGTCTGCGGACTTGCCCGGCTCTAAAATCAATGGGAAGGTTGGCAACGAAGGGATATCGAAGTCAGCGCTGGTTCCGGCGCCCAACGTAATCCCTGACACTTCCAGGTCGGCCGTTCCTTTGTTGGTAATCTTAAAGGTCTTGGCCCCTCGGGTTCCCACGGAGGTCTTGTCGAACACAAGTTTAATCGGTGTGACTTCAATATCAGGCGCTGCAAGTTGACCGACCAGACGCACGGGGTAACGGGCAGTCGTTTCGGTGTTGTTGCGGAGAATCAAGACCGCATCCGCCGCTGTCTTGGTGGGTGTGTAGCTCACCTCAATCTCCAGGGAGCGAGCTGGAGCGATGTCTACAGGATAGGCCAGGTTGGTCTTAACCTTAAACTCTTTCTCTGCGTCTTTCTCGAAGGTTGTGCTGAACAATTGGAGCGGGGCAGAGCCTTTGTTGATAATCTTTAACTTGAGAGTCTTGGTTTCTCCGGGTTTCACGAAGCCAAAGTCCAACGGGCTGGGTTCTGCCGAGATATCAGCCGACAGCTCCGCAGACTTCAGATCCACACGATACACACCTTCCTTGTCGGTGTTCTTCGCGTTGCTCACAGTCTTGATATAGCCCTTGGCAATGCCCGCACGTTTGGGCTCATACCGAACTTGCCAGCGCTCACTTTTTCCAGGTTCTATCTCAAGGGGAAAGTCCTTTTGGGTGAGCAGGCGGAAGGGGTTGCCCGCGGTTTCGTTCACGATGGTGACTTCCTGCAAGATAAGGACTCCACGTCCTGTGTTCTTGAGGACCACCTCACGGGTCAGGTTTTGTCCGATGGGTACAGCTTCGTATACCATCGCCTTGGGAATCGACTGGATCTCTGCTTCCAGTGAAACCCCTGCATTTTCCTGACAGTTGCAACCACCCAACATCGACACCAGGGCCATATTGACCACCAGGCATGTCATTCCTAGAAACTTAAATACTCCGTGCTGCTTGCGCATACCGCTCTCCACAAGATGCTTTTTCTTCACAGATTTTACTTTCGTTGTTGAATCTAACTCTCACAACTCTACGACATTTCAAATGATTATGCAAAACCTGCTTGTGCAAGGTTGGCGATGCCTCGTCTTGTTTGAGTCTTGTTCGCTTTCTCTCCTGTTGAACCTTGCCTCCACTCTGCCCACAAGATGCCCGACTTTTCCATCGATTGGCTCTTTCTTGGCTCGCCAAAAGAACTTTCATCCCCTGGGTTTTTTTCTCTTGACATTTGTATCTCTATTTATAGTTTAGCCAAGTCTAATTTAGATAGCTCTATTTTGATTAGCTCTAGTTAATCTCTGCGACGAGATGAAACGATAGAGGAAAAGGTTAACGGTCATGTCATGGTGTATGAGATGGATTCTTGGGGTGTTGATTGTTGTGGCTGGGTTTGGATTGGAGAAGCAGGCATGGGCAGGTGGTGAGCACGGTCCGAACGATGGGCATGGTCACAAGAAGGCATCGAAAGAGAAGAAGCACAGCGTTCCGTCGAACAAAAAGTCGAAGGGAAAGACATCTGGAAAGCAAGCGGAGAAAGACGACGGGATGGATTTGGGGGAAGAGGAAGATCCTCACGATGTCGATCCTGTGGTGGTGACAGGGACCCGAACCAAGCGGCGGGTGAGTGACACACCAGTCAAAACAGAAGTTGTGTCGGCCAAGCGCATTCAGGCGAAAGGGGCGCGCAACCTCATCGAGGCGTTGGCGTTTGAACCAGGCGTCCGGTTGGACAACCAGTGCAGCGTTTGCAACACCACAGGTTTGCGTTTGTCGGGTTTGCCTGGACGTTATTTGCTGGTGATGGTGGATGGTCTTCCTGTGTACTCTTCGTTGGGCCTGACGTATGGGTTGCTTCAAATCGACACGATGGACATCAAGCAAATTGAGATCGTAAAGGGCGCAAACTCCGTGCTTTATGGGACGGATGCGATCAGCGGTGTCGTGAATATCATCACGCGCCTTCCGAAGAAGGGTGGCGAGGGCTCTGCAAGTTTTGAATACGGTAGCTTTGGCTCGCTTCGGTTGGCCGGTCACGCTGGGTTCCGCAAAGGCCCATTTTCCATGGGAACAACGGTTTCCTACACAGCCCATGACCGCGTTGACCGGGACGGTGACCAAGTTAGCGAGTTTACTGGTTTCAAACGTTTTAATGCATCGATGGTGATGAGATACCAGTTCTCGACCAACACCAACTTGCTTGTGAGAGGTTCTTTTTTGCAGGAAAACCGACAGGGTGGGGCGTCGTCTGGGTCTATACTGGAAATCCTCAGCGACTTCAACCCCGACGCAGATCCCACTACAGGTGGAACCTTTGGGCGACGTGGCTTAAGTGAAACCATCTTCACCACGAGGTTTGGTGGTGGTCTGCGTCTGGAGCACAAAGCCGGGAAGTGGGTCAATCTGGTGACCAGTCTCACCGCTCTCAACCACAAGCAAGACTCTGACTACGAAGGCGACATCTACGTGGGTGACCAGACCATGTTCTTTGTGCAACAAGCCGTGCAGGTGAACATCCTGAACAAGGCGTTGCTGCAAACGGGCATCACCTATCGCTACGAAGGCTTGGTAGAGAACCGGGCTTTGTCGGAGTACCAGTATCATTTGCCCGGCGTATACGCACAAATTGAGTGGCTCGCTGTGCGTTGGTTGGAACTGGTGGGTGGGTTTCGTTACGATTATCACAACACATTTGGGCATGTGCCTACGCCGCGTCTTGCCTTCAAAATTGCGCCGCTCAAGGGGCTGACGTTTCGTGGCGTGTGGGGGACTGGCTTTCGCGCACCTTCTACCTTTTACGAGTACGCGCACGGCGCAAGACCGCAAGGGTACAAGCTGGTGAATGACGCAAAGAGCCCTGAGCGGTCGATGTCGGCGAATGTGAGCGTGACTTACACTCCTGGAAGTTGGCTTTCTTTGACATTGGAAGGGGCGTGGAATCGAATCCAGGACCCCATTACCTTTGAGGTGTCGGAGAAGTCGGAGGGGCAGCTTCGTGTGGGTGATGTCCGAGTCTTTAACTCCGAAGGCGAGCTGCAGGTGTTTTCGTTGGAGGCGCAAGTGCAAAGCAATCCGCTGCCCTGGTTGCAACTGTCGGCGGGATATGGCTTCTACGAATACATCAACCAGGACGTGTTGGTGTCGGCGGCTCCACGTCATCACATCACCTTTGGGTTTGACCTGCGAATTCCCAAGGTGAACACCCGGATCAGCCTGACCGGTGAGGTCTTTCTTCCCATGGATCTGACGAGTGTATACGGAGAGGGCTACAACATACAGGGCAAAGCGTCGTTGGAGCGTTGGTTGAATCCGGCCAATGCGAACACCAACAGCTCCAAGCTTGCGATGTCTCCAACGTACGGCTTGATTAACATTCGGATCGAGCAGGACTTGGCGTCGTTGTTGAAGTTTGCGAAGATCAAAGCGCCAGCCAACGTGTCGTTGTACTTTGGTATCGACAACCTGCTTGACTTTCATCAGAATGACGTGGAAGGCCCCATCTTTTTTCCCAAAGGTGCAGACGGAACACCTGGCCCTGCCAACATTGTGTACATTTGGGGGCCGATGCGAGGACGGTTTGTTTACGCTGGAATCAAAGTCACAACCATGTGAGGGTGGAACAATGAAGCTGCCCTTGTTGGCCATCGTGGGGTGGGTTGTTTTTGGGAGTTTTGGGTTGATGGGATGCGCCTCGACCTCTCCCGCAAAGGCAAAGGCTACGGCCTCAACCTCCATTCCCTCGACATCTGCTCGGATTCAACACTTGAAGGTCGAGCAGCGGATGAACCTGCCGGGTTTGTGCTCGGAGAAGCCGCTTCGTCGTCGACAGCTTGTGATGTTTGCGAGCCAGTATTGTAGGCATTGTCATCGGATGTTGGATGTGTTGCAGAAGCACAAGGCTCGGTTCAAAGCATGGCGAGTGGCCCCTGTTGTGCTTTGGACGGACTTGCCCAACTGCATCAAAGCCCGGATGGCTGGAGCCCATTATCCAATGTGGGCGTTTGGTCGCCCGTCGGTGTTGGAGCAACAGGCCTGGGCTGTGGAGGCTACACCTGTGATGTATCTCTTGGACTGGAACCGGCCCATTCTACGGATCGATGGAGCGATCTCAGAGCAACAATTACTCGCCGCGATTCGCAAGGCGATTCAGGGGTAAGTGTTCTGGGGAGATGGGGTTGTGGGGTGTGGGAGGTTTACCAGCGGATACGCGGGGTGGGTTGCCACAGGAAGATGGAGCGACGGGGCTGAAGGAGCAGGCGCATCCGGTGCAGTTGAGGCATCGCGACGCCCATGATGGTTTGCAGCAACTTCTGGTATGCGTACGGCAGGCGTTGGGGCTGACCGGCTGATGAGACAGATTGCAGTCGCTCAAAGAAGCTCATGGGTCGTGGGTAGGTCACAACGGAAGCCTTGCCCGGCTTCAAGTTGGTTCGTTTGTGGGCGAGGAGCAAAGCGTCCTGCAAGCCACCCAACCGGTCGATCAACTTGGCTTGTTTGGCCTGGCGACCTGTCCACACCTGACCTCCAGCGTATTGGAGAAGCTGCTTCTGGGTCATCTTTCGGCCCTTGGCTGCTTTCTTGGTGAAGGTGTCATAGACGCGGTCGAGCATCTTCTTCAAGGTCGCGCGCTCGGTGTCGGAGAACTTCGAGAACTGCGAGAAGATACCCGAGTGTTTTCCGCGCGAGACGGTTTGGACGTTGACGCCGAGCTTGTTCATGGTTTGTTTCATCACAAGCTTGCCACCAAACACACCGATGGAGCCGGTGATGGTTGTGGGCTGTGCAAGGAGTACGTCAGCACCCATCGCGATGTAGTAACCCCCCGAAGCAGCGACGTTCCCCATTGATACAAACAAGGGGACGCGTTTTTTCAGCCGCTCCAGACGCTTCCAGATGATGTCGCTGGCGAGAGCGTCACCGCCGGGGCTGTTCACCCGAAGGACTACGGCACGAAGGTTCTTGAGCTTGCTCACCTTGTTGATGGTCTTGACCATCGAGTCGGACCAGATCTCACTCTCCGAGTTCCCCCAACCGGCACTGGGGCTTCCATAGTAGATTGGGCCTTGCGCATAAATGACCGCAATCTTTGGTTTGTTGGGGTCGATCTTCTTTTTCTTTGACTCCATCAACATGGAGAACAACGAGAAGATGCTGGTGGGAGCTTGCCTTTTGCTTTTTCCATAGTTTGTGACCACTCGAAGGGGGCGGGTTGGCACCTCTTTCTTCACCAACTTGCGCAAACCTGTGTGGGATAGCACATGGTCAACAAGGTGGAACTTCTTCGCGGTGACTCCGCTGTGAAGGCCCTGGTCGATGGCTGCTTTGACTTCGTCTTGGGTCATGGCACGGGGAGCTTTTCCTGAGGTTACGCGACGGCGAGCTGCGATGGTTTCCACCATGTAGCCGTACATGTCACCGACCAGGCGGTTGAGCTGCTTGCGCGCGGCGTCCGACATCTTCTCCCGCATGAAAGGCTCGGGTGCTGTCTTGAACGCGCCGATGGTGACAAAGTCGCCTTCCAGACCCAGGCGGCCCAGGAGGTTCTTGTAGTACAGCGACTCAATCCGAACGCCGGGGAGATACAACATCCCACCGGGAACAATGGAGACCGATTGGCAGCCCAAAGCCACCATGTAGTCGGTGGTGCTGGAGGTTTCGAGAAGGGCGTAGGTTCGCTTCCCTGCGCTGGAGAGTTGCTGAATGGCTTGGGAGATGCCAACCGCTTTGGCCATACCAACCCCCAGCCCGCTGATCCGAAAGAGAACAGCCTTGACGCTGGCATCGTTTTCGATCTTGCGGAGCTTTTGGACCAAGGACTTGTACGACTGCTTTTGCTCGAACAAGGAGAACTCAGGGCTTACATCAGGGTAGCCCCCGCGCAAGGTGAGTTCGACGATCTTAAACGTTTTGGGCTTGGTTTTTTTCTTGGTGAGACCCCAAAAGGACTGGGCGTGTGCAGGGGTCCAGGCGGATGCCAGGAAACAGGCCAGAAGGAGTGGCCCAACAAAGCGGAAGCGTCGGTGCATGCGGATTCTCCGTCGTCTTGTGGTGAAAGGACTCCGTGAAGAGTCAAAGGGTGAGGGTTCGCCTTGTGGTTACGATCTCATCCTACTACGATTTCTCTAAGTGTGGGGAGGTCCCACATCTCTTGGGGAGCCCACAAGAAAGTTGGTCTGTATGGTTGGCTTGTCAATGCTTGGAACCAAAGAGGGGGGATTGCTTTTCTTGCGGATGCGACTGTGTGAGGTCCTCGTCTCTTACATGAAGAGGGAGAACTTGCCTTTTTGCCACAAAGAGAGGATGTCCATGCTGTAGGCAACAGAGATGTGGATGAGGAAGCCACTCCAGACCGATTGGGTCCGGAGGGAGAGGGTTCCCAGAGCAACACCGGCGATGATCGCGCCCAACGTCTCAGGCATGGGCTTACCGTAGTGGATCATACAGTAGGGAACGGAAGAGACAAAGATAGAGTAGACTCCCAGCGCGTGCTTGGTTCCATGTAGGAGATAGCCCCGGAAGAAGAACTCCAAAAACAGGAATTGCATCCCGTAAAACACCCACCAGAGGCCGAGATCGAACGGGCTGCGGTGCGCCAGATGGTAGAACGGATAGGTGTTTTGGAACGAAGGCGTATACGACACAAAAATCACCGCGGGTAACACGATGAGAAAGAGCACCACATAGATCCAGGCGTGGTGAAAGAAGCCCTTGGTGCTGAGGCCGTAGTCCCGCAGTCTCATTTTCTTGCGGTTGAAAAAAATGGTCAGCAGGGGAAGAATGAAGTACGCGCTGGAACATGCCACGGACCAGTAGATATGTCGGTAGACTGGTGAGTACTGGCTGTCTGGAAGGATCTTGCGAAACCAGCGGTAGAAGATCGAGCCGCTGTGTCCGTAGTATTCCAGGAACGTGAGGGCGACGGCCGCCCAGCACAGAAGCAAGAGAGCGTCGTAGTGTATTTTTCGGGGTGAACCGGGCTCCACGTCCTTTTGGATGATGTCCCATTGTTCGGTGACGAGATAGTTCCAGGCGTCGCGGAGCCAACGAAAGAAGCGAAACATGAACGATGAGCTTCCTTTTGCCATCTTCCTTCATGGCTGGCATGAACTTATGCCGCTTTCTGGAGGAAGGAAGTGTTGGATGTATGGGGAGGTAGAAGGCAGTGGCCTTTCCGTTGCTGCAAGGGGTAAGGCCAAGAACTGCGCACACCATGGCGCATAGGGTGTGCCACTATATCGTGTTAAAGGTTGACTTGCAACCGATAAGGACGGTATTTTCCTCATGTTCCATACGTCCACAACTTTGAGGGCTGTGGATGTGTATAAGAGGATGAGCCACCCGCGTGGAATCTGTTGGGCTGCCCCTAGTTTTTGGGTGGCAGGTAGCCTACATCGTCGTGCAAAGTGGAAAGAATCAAAGGGAAGTGATGTCGATGCAAAGTCTATCCGTCCGGATTGTAGGGTTGTTGCTTTTGTGTGGAGTGGCAACCATCGGAGCTTGTACCTTCTCCGTCGATCTCAACAAAGGAATCTTCCAGTGCAACCTCAACGCAGATTGCCCTGCAGGGTTTCGCTGTGAGCGCAACCGATGCTTGTCCCCCGATGGTGGTGCCGGTACATGCCAAACCAGCAGCGATTGCCCCTCTGGTCAGGCTTGCACACAAGGGCTGTGCCAGGCTGTGGACAGTGGCCCCACCGACACGTCTGTGCAATGCACCCAAGATTCGGATTGCCCGAGCGGGTATTGTGTGGAGAGTCAGTGCTACGCGGGAGGCCAAAACGATCGATGCCGACGACCTGAACAGTGTCAATCTGGCTTCCTTTGTCAGGATCTGTTTGGCACCAGCCGCTGTCTGAAGCGATGTGAAGAACACACCGGTTGCCGCTTGGAAGAAAGCTGTCGACCCGGCTTCACCAACGGTATCTCCCTTTGTGTGCCCCGTTGCTCGGTGGTGACCCAAGAAGGTTGCCTGAGTACACAGGCTTGCGTGCTGTACAAAGGTCGTGGGTACTGCAAGGAACGCAGCGGAAAGAGCCAGGAAGGGCTGCAGTGTCAGCAAGATGCAGACTGTGAGTTGAACTTGTACTGCCGACCGGTCAAAGGCTTTGACAGCGTGCGACGTTGCACCAAAGTGTGTGACACCCAACGCAACGAAGGTTGCACCAGCAGCAGCCAAAGTTGTATTGCCTTCCCAACCTCACAGGGCAACTTCCCATTTGGTTACTGTGAACCACTTCCCCGGGAAGGCTCTGAAGGTGACATCTGTGGTCGCGGCGACCTGATCTGCAAGGCCGGCCTGACCTGCAAACAGGAAGACCCCTTCTCCCGCTGCCGACCCTAACGCCCTTCCTTTCCCTCTCCCAAGCAACTCTCTCTACCAAACCTTCCCTTTTCCCTCTTTTGTGCTTATCTTTGCCTTCGCCACAATCTACACACTATCGGTGTATTTCTATCTCCTTGGAAAGGTGAGGATGGATGGGTTTTACCTCAGTTATTCTTGTGATTTGTATTGTGTTGGCTGTGCTTGCGATGATGGGAACGCTACCAAAGCGGAAGGGCAAGTCTAAGCCTTCATCGGTTCCTGGCATTCCCCAAAAAGACTGGCAACATCTGTTGAAGATCTGTCTGGGCGACCGCGAGCGGGCTATGCGGTTGATCCAAGCCGAACAAAAGCGCAACCCCAAGATCTCTCCAAAGAAAGCATGTCGGCTGGCGATTGAACGATACCTGATGGGCAACCGATAGAAACCGATAGAGCGCAAGTCTTCCAGAGGCACGTACGTACGTGCAACACGTTGTGGCATCAACGCACGTTTGCTGGGAAAACAACAGGTAGATTGTAAGGCAGTTTGAAAGAGAAGAGGGTGGAGGCCAGACCAACAGGGGGCGTTGGTCTGGAAGAGTGGATCAGACGGAGGAGGTGATTTCGTCGAGATCTTCTTCGACTTCGGCGTCGGTGTCGATCGCGTTGGGATCCACGATGATTTCGGCGTCCTTGTAAACCGCGAGACCGGTACCGGCTGGGATCAAGCGACCCATGATAACGTTCTCTTTGAGGCCTCGGAGGTAGTCGATCTTTCCGGAAACAGCCGCCTCGGTGAGGACCTTGGTGGTTTCCTGGAAGGACGACGCACTGATGAAGCTCTCTGTCGATAGAGAAGCTTTGGTGATACCAAGAAGCAAGGGTTCCCACGTTGCGGGGGAGCCGCCATCGGACATGGCCTTCTCGTTGTACTCTTCCACCATGTAGCGCTCGACGTGATCATCGACAATCAAGGGAGTGTCGCCGACGTCTGTGATGCGGACTCGTCGGAGCATCTGACGAACGATAACCTCGATGTGCTTATCGTTGATCTTAACCCCTTGGAGACGATAGACTTCCTGGATCTCATCCACGAGGTAGGTGGAGAGAGCCTGGACACCGAGGACGCTGAGAATATCGTGCGGGTTGATCGCACCGTCCATCAACGCTTCACCCACGCGGACGTAGTCGCCTTCGTGAACGGTAACGTGCGTTCCTTTCGGAATCAGGTAGGTGCGAACTTCACCGACATCTTCCGGGACAATCTCGATCTTGCGCTTGCCCTTGGTTTCTTTACCGAAGCGAACAAAGCCGTCAATCTCGGAGATGATCGCTTGTTCTTTCGGTTGACGAGCTTCGAAGAGCTCAACAACACGGGGCAGACCACCGGTAATATCACCTGTCTTGGTGGTATCTCGGGGGACCTTGGCGAGAACGTCACCGGGGAGGATGACTTGCTTGTTCTCGACGTTGAGCATCGCGCCTGTGGGCAGCGAGACTACAGCGTTTTTGGTGTTGCCCACTCGAACTTCGAGGGCTGCACGCTTGCTGGCGTCGCGGCTTTCGACGATAACGCGCTGGCTGAAGCCTGTGACTTCGGCCAGCTGCTCTTCCATCGTGATGCCTTCCTTGATGTCGCGGTAGATAACCTTCCCTTCTTTTCCTTCGGGGATGTTGTCCGCGAGGATGGGAATGTTGTAGGGGTCCCACGACGACATGATCTGGTTGGCTTTGACCTCTTGGCCCGGTCCGTAGAAAATGTGGGCTCCGTACGTCGCACGATAACGCTCACGTTCACGGCCGTTGGCGTCTTGGATGACGATGTGACCGTTGCGGTTGGTGACGATCCACAGGCGCTTGCCGTCGATCTCACGTTCCACAGTGTTGAGGTTGTCGAAGTGGATGAAACCATCGTTTCGCGGCTCCAACGTAGACTGCTCAACAACCCGTGATGCGGTACCACCCACGTGGAAGGTACGCATGGTCAGCTGGGTACCCGGCTCACCAATACTCTGGGCTGCGATAACACCGACCGCTTCACCGATGTTGACGGGGGTTCCTCGGGCGAGGTCACGACCGTAACAGAGAGCGCAGATGCCGTGGCGCGATTCGCAGGTCAGAACCGAACGGATTCGGACCTTCTCGTAGCCAGCGTCCATGATCTTGGCGGCTTTGTCTTCGTCGATGATCTCGTTGTATTCCACGATGGTTTCGTTGGTCTCGGGATCGATGATGTCTTCCAAGACAACACGACCGAGAATACGATCGCCGAGTGGGTCAATCACCTGACCACCTTCGTAAAGGGCGGTCATGTCAACACCTTCGATGGTGCCACAGTCGATCTCGGTGATGATGGCGTCTTGGGCCACGTCAACGAGACGACGGGTGAGGTAACCGGCGTTGGCGGTCTTGAGCGCGGTATCGGCGAGACCTTTGCGCGCACCGTGTGTCGAGGTGAAGTACTCGGACACGGTCAGACCTTCGCGGAAGTTCGAGGTAATCGGGGTTTCGATGATTTCACCGTTCGGCTTGGCCATCAAACCACGCATACCTGCGAGCTGTCGGATTTGCTGCTTGGAACCCCGGGCTCCACTGTCAGCCATCATGTAAATGGAGTTGAACGACTCAAAGCGTTCTTCGGTTCCATCGTCGTATCGGATGGTGTCTTCCTTGAGCTCGTTCATCATGTCCGAGGTGATCTCGTCCGTGATGTTCGACCACACGTCGACAACCTTGTTGTATCGCTCACCTTGGGTGATGATACCGCTTCCACTTTCTTCCTGAATCTGCTCAATCTCGGCGTGGCCTTTGTTGAGTTTTTCCAGCTTGGTGGTGGGGACTACCATGTCGTCAACGCAGATGGAGATACCTGCGCTGGCGGCTGAGGTGAAGCCCATGGTTCGGAGACGGTCAGCGAGCAATACGGTCGCTTTGTTTCCGGCCAGGCGGTAACAGAAGTCGATGAGCTGCTGCAGAGCCTTCTTGTCCATCACCCGGTTGATCAGGCTGAAGGGCAGGGCGGAGGGCAGGATCTCCGACAGCAACACGCGGCCCACGGTGGTTTCTACGAGCTTGATTTCGGGATCCACGTCTCGGGTTCCTGCGACAAACTCAATGCCGCCCATACGGACGAAGATCTTGGCTTGTACATCAACAGCATTGGAGTCGAAGGCCATACGGACTTCGGAGGGGGAGCTGAACTTGCGACCCGAGCCGGGCACGCGGGGGCGCTCGCGGGTGATGTAGTACAGACCAAGAACGATATCCTGGGTCGGGTTAATGATGGGCTTGCCGTACGCAGGCGACAGGATGTTGTTGGTACTCATCATGAGTACACGAGCTTCCATCTGCGCTTCCACGCTCAAAGGAACGTGAACGGCCATCTGGTCACCGTCGAAGTCCGCGTTGAATGCGGTACAAACGAGGGGGTGAAGACGGATCGCCTTTCCTTCAATCAACAGCGGTTCGAAGGCCTGAATACCGAGTCGGTGAAGAGTCGGTGCACGGTTCAAGCAGATCGGGTGTTCGCGGATGACGTCTTCGAGGATATCCCAAACTTCGGGAAGCTCTCGTTCGACCATCTTCTTCGCGCTCTTGACGGTGTTGACAATGCCGCGCGATTCCAACTGATGGTAGATGAAGGGCTTGAACAACTCCAACGCCATCTTCTTGGGAAGACCGCACTGGTGAAGCTTAAGCTCAGGACCGACCACGATGACGGAACGACCGGAGTAGTCAACACGCTTTCCGAGCAAGTTCTGGCGGAAGCGACCTTGCTTCCCTTTGAGCATGTCGGACAGCGACTTCAGCGGTCGCTTGTTCGGACCGGTGATGGTCTTTCCGCGGCGACCGTTGTCGAACAGCGCATCCACCGCTTCCTGAAGCATACGCTTTTCGTTGCGGACGATGATTTCGGGAGCGATCAGGCCCTGAAGACGGATCAAACGGTTGTTACGGTTGATCACACGTCGGTACAGGTCGTTTAAGTCACTGGTCGCGAAGCGTCCGCCTTCCAAAGGAACGAGGGGGCGGAGGTCGGGCGGAAGTACCGGAACGACCTCCAACATCATCCATTCGGGTTGATTGCCGGAGCCGCGGAAGGCTTCAACTACTTTCAGTCGTTTGGCGAGCTTCTTGCGCTTGGCAGCAGCAGTGGCTTCCCGCATTTCTTGACGGAGTTCCACAGAGAGCGTCTCCAGATCGAGCTGAAGGAGAAGCTTCTTGATCGCTTCAGCGCCCATACCTGCTTCAAAGTTGGGCTCCATGGTTTCTTCGTCGTAACCGAATTCTTCGACCTTTTGTTCGTATTGGTCTTCGGTCAACATCTCACCCTGCTCCAACACGGTCTTCTTGCCGTCGATGACGACATACGACTCGCAGTAGAGGACCTTTTCCAGATCCTTCAGGGTCATGTCCAAGAGGTTTCCGATGCGACTCGGCAAGCTCTTGAGAAACCAAATGTGAGCGACAGGAGTGGCCAGGGTGATGCGACCCAAGCGTTCCCGGCGAACTTTCGATTGGATGACCTCAACGCCGCATTTCTCACAGACGACGCCGCGGTGTTTCATCCGCTTGTATTTCCCGCACAAACACTCGTAATCTTTGATCGGTCCAAAGATTCGGGCGCAGAACAAGCCGTCACGTTCGGGCTTGAAGGTACGGTAGTTAATGGTTTCGGGTCGTTTCACTTCACCGTGCGACAAGTCGCGGATTTTATCCGGCGAAGACAACGAGATCCGAATGGCTCGAAAGCTCAGGGGGTCTTTGGGCTTTTCGAAGAAGCTGAAAATATCTTTCAAGGCCTTTTCCTCCCCAGGTGTGCTGGCACCAAGACGTGTAGGGTAAGAACCACGGCCCGGAAATCCGGACCGCAAAGGGGTTTAATCTAATGCGTCAGAAAGCAATGGCAAATCAGGGCGGAGTGTGGGACACAACATGTTGAAGTCCTGTTGGTTTATCCACGACGACCCAGACAACGAGTACCGTCGCCTGGGTCCGCCGAGAAGTGCCAGGGTATGAGGTTTGGTTTAGCTCTGGGGCAGGTCCACGTCTTCCAACAATTCGACGTCGAGCGACAGACTCTGAAGCTCTTTGATCAAAACGTTGAAGGACTCAGGCAGCCCGGACTCCAGTGTGTTTTCCCCTTTGACAATCGCTTCGTACATGCGAGTACGACCGACGACATCGTCACTCTTGACGGTGAGGAATTCCTGGAGGCCGTATGCGGCTCCGTAAGCTTCCATCGCCCACACTTCCATCTCTCCCAGACGCTGGCCACCGAATTGGGCCTTACCGCCGAGCGGTTGCTGGGTGACGAGGGAGTAGGGTCCAATAGAACGAGCGTGGATCTTGTCATCGACCAAGTGGTGAAGCTTGAGCATGTACATCACGCCTACGGTAACGTTCGACGAGAAGATGTCACCGGTGCGTCCGTCGAAGAGGACCGACTGACCGTTGGGCATCTCGTCGATGGCTTCCAACTTGTCGCGAATCTCCGCTTCCGTTGCACCGTCGAAGACAGGGCTTGCTGTGTGCACACCTTTGTACATCTTGCGGAGGAACTTCTTGAGGTCGTCGCCTTCGAGTTGGTCAACCAGGTCAATGATGCGAACGCGCTCACCGAAGTGTTCGATGGTCGGCTGGTCGCCAAACACGCGGTGGGCTTCTTTGCGAATCGCCTCTTCTGTGCTTTGCTGCTCGACCATCTCTCGGAAGTGCTTTCCGAGTCGGAGGGCAGCCCAGCCAAGGTGCGTTTCGAGGATCTGGCCCACGTTCATACGTGACGGAACGCCCAAGGGGTTGAGGACGATGTCGACGGGGGTTCCATCGGACAGGTAAGGCATGTCTTCTTCGGGCAGGATGCGGCTAACCACACCCTTGTTTCCGTGACGACCCGCCATCTTGTCACCGACCTGGATCTTGCGCTTGATGGCCACGTAAACCTTGACCATCTTGAGCACGCCAGCGGCCAATTCGTCGCTCTTCTTGAGGCGCTTGATGCGTTCTTCGTAGTTCTTTACCACGAGCTTGCGTTGTTTCGTGACAGCATCGCGGATGTGTCGGAGACGATCCTGAATTTCCAGGTCCGCGATGGGGATGTCGCTCCACAACGACGTTGGGATCTGCTCCAAGTGCTCGGAGGTGATGGTTTGTTCCTTGTCCAACAAGGTCTGACCGTTGTCGATCAACTTGTTGGTGGTGGTTTGACCCATCAGCAGGCTGCGCATTTTGTCGTTGGCTGCGTTGAGGAGAATCTTGAGCTCGGTCTCCATGTCTTTGCGGAGACGGTTCTCTTCGGCCTCTTCAATCTGACGGCTACGAACATCAGCGTCGTTGCCTTTGCGGCGGCTGAACACTTTGGCGTCAATGACGGTTCCAACCACACCGGGAGGGACGCGGAGGGAGGTGTCTCGAACATCGCCAGCTTTTTCACCGAAGATTGCGCGGAGAAGTTTTTCTTCCGGGCTGAGCTGGGTTTCACCCTTCGGTGTAATCTTTCCAACCAGGATGTCCTGGGGACTGACTTCAGCACCGATACGGATGATACCGCTCTCGTCGAGGTCTTTGAGTGCTTCTTCCCCAACGTTGGGGATGTCGCGGGTGATTTCCTCGTTGCCGAGCTTGGTGTCACGAGCGACACACTCAAACTCTTCGATGTGAATGGAGGTGTAGATATCGTCTTTCACCATCCGTTCGCTGAGGAGAATCGAGTCCTCGAAGTTGTATCCACCCCAAGGCATAAACGCGACCACAGGGTTTTGACCCAGTGCGAGTTCGCCGCACTCTGTCGCGGGACCATCCGCGATCACATCACCACGGAGGACGCGGTCGCCTTCCTGGATGATGGGTTTCTGGTTCATGCAAGTGTTCTGGTTCGAGCGCTTGTACTTCACCAGCTTGTAGATGTCGACTTGAGTTCCCAGCGGGTTGCGGGGGTCATCGGTGTTGACACGAACCACGATACGGTTGGCGTCTACCGAGTCCACGATGCCGTCGCGCTTGGCAACAACGGTAACACCGGAGTCACGAGCAACAATTCGCTCCAGACCGGTTCCGACCAGCGGAGACGCTGTGCGAAGCAGGGGTACGGCCTGTCGCTGCATGTTGGAACCCATGAGCGCGCGGTTGGCGTCATCGTGTTCCAAGAAGGGAATCAGCGAGGTCGCGATGGACACCAACTGGTTCGGCGAAACGTCCATCAATTGGACTTCTTCTTTCGGAACCGGGAGGGTCTCACCGGACATTCGGACAATCACGAGGTTGTCCTTGAGGTGGCCGCCATCTGCCAACGGAGTGTTGGCCTGCGCGATGCAGAACTTCTCTTCGTCCAACGCGGAGTAGTAGCGAACTTCGTCGGTGACTTGAGCATCGACCACGGTACGGTACGGTGTCTCGATGAAGCCAAACTCGTTCACACGGCCGTACGATGCGAGACTCGCGATCAGACCAATGTTCGGACCTTCTGGCGTTTCAATCGGGCAAATACGACCGTAGTGAGTGGTGTGAACGTCGCGAACCTCGAAGCCTGCGCGGTCACGAGTCAAACCACCGGGTCCAAGTGCGGAGAGGCGACGCTTGTGCGTGACTTCCGACAGCGGGTTGGTTTGGTCCATGAACTGGCTGAGCTGGGAAGAACCGAAGAACTCCTTGACTACAGCGGTAACAGGCTTGGAGTTGAGCAGGTCGTGGGGCATCATTTGCTCCACTTCCTGGATCACCATACGCTCTTTGATGGCGCGTTCCATACGAACCAAACCGATGCGGTAGTGGTTCTCCAACAATTCGCCAACAGCGCGCACCCGGCGGTTACCCAAGTGGTCGATGTCGTCGATGTTGTAGCCGTCTTTACCGTTTCGGAGGTTGATCAGGTAGCGGACCACTTCGAGGATATCGGTCGGGGTCAAGGTTGTCTTGTCGAGCGAAGTGTCGAGATCAAACTTGTGGTTGATCTTCAAGCGGCCCACGCGAGACAGGTCGTAACGATCCGGGTTGAAGAACAGATTGTTAAACAGCGTCGTTGCGGTCTCCATGGTGGGCGGCTCGCCCGGACGCAGACGCTTGTAGATCTCAAGAATCGCTTCTTCGGGAGTTTTGATGGTATCAACCATCAACGTGTTTCGGAGGTAGGGACCCACGTTCACGTTGTCGATGAAGAGAATCTTAAAGTCAGAGATTTGTCGAGCTTCGATCTCGTTCAGAATCTCGTTGGTGATTTCTTCGTTAACCTGGGCAAGAACGTCACCATCGACAGGGTCGAAGATGTCGACCGCTGCGACTTTTCCAATCAGCTCGCCTCGGGTGATTGGGATGGTGGTCAGGCCGCTCTCTCGCAACATACGGATGTTACGAGACTTGGGCTTGCTACCAAACTTCTTGCCTTTGGCAACAATGAGCTTGCCGTCGGGGCCGTGGACGTCGCGGTTGACCCGGGTTCCGAGGAGCAGGTCGAGGTTGACCTTCTTCTCGAAGGTCGGCGGCAATCGCAGTCGGCCTTGCAAGATATCAACGTGGTCATCTTCTTGGAGAGTCGCGACCACGTTTTCGTTGATGATGGTGTCTTTGGGGATGGCGATTTCGCCGTCCTGATCGAACAATCCATCGAGGGTGACGCCACCCAGAAGATAATCTTCGGTCACAGGAAGAGGACCGTCAGGGTTTTCTTCGAGGTATTGGCGGACCATCGCGTCGCTCAGGTTACCTGTGAGCGACTGACCCTTCTCCACAATCGTTTCGCCGCCGACAACGATGTCGAAGCGGGCGATGTTGTCTTTCCACCAGATGAAGTTGATTTCGGCAGCCATCGGTGGGCGGAGGATGATCTCTTCGGTGTCGTAGTACTTGTTGAGCAGTTCAGCGGTGGTGTGGCCAAGTGCGCGCAACAGTACGGTGGCTGGGAGCTTACGACGACGGTCGATGCGGACGTGCATAATGTCCTTGGTGTCGAACTCGAAGTCAATCCAGCTTCCACGGTAGGGAATCACACGGGCTGAGTAGAGCAGCTTCTTGGACGCGTGGGTGCGGCCTTTGTCGTGCTCATAAAACACACCAGGGGAGCGGTGCAATTGGCTTACGACGACGCGCTCGGTGCCGTTGATGATAAAGGTTCCCTGCTCGGTCATCAGCGGGAGGTCTCCGAAGTAGACTTCCTGCTGGATCACGTCCTTCACCTGCTTGCTACCCGTATCTTCGTCCACATCCCAAAGGATCAAGCGGACGACCACGCGCAAGGATGCCGCGTAGGTGGTGCCACGTTGGCGGCACTCATCGACATCGTATTTGGGTGGATCGAGGTGGTATTCCTCAAAGTTGAGTTGGCAGGTTTCGTTGAAGTCCTTGATCGGGAACACGCTGTTGAACACAGCCTGCAAGCCGACATCTTCGCGTTCGTGTGGGAGCCGATCCGCCTGGAGAAATTTGTCAAAGGACTTCTTTTGGATCTCGATCAAGTTAGGGACCTCGATCACATGGCGCAGTTTGCCAAAACTTCGTCGAAGTCTGAAGTTGTCCTGGATCTGGGTCGTCATCAAGCACCCCTCAGCCGGTTGTTGCATGTGTCCAAAAATAACAGAAAGGACGCACGCATCCTCTCGTCTCTCTGCCGTCTTTTCTTGAACCATAAAAAAGGAAGAAAAGACAACCGCGTAGCGGCCAGAGAGGAGACTGCGTCGTCCTTAATGTAGTGCCCAAACTTACCAATGAATCTCATTCAAAACAGCATGATTGGGTAAGATAATCGAACAAGAGAGGAAGAGTCAAGTGCTCTTCCTCTCCAAAGGCGGCTGAGTGCTTACTTGATTTCAACAGCAGCACCGGCACCTTCGAGTTGTTCTTTGATCTTCTCAGCTTCTTCTTTGGAGACGCCTTCCTTGACGTTGGCGGGGACGCCTTCGACCATGGCTTTTGCGTCTTTGAGTCCGAGTCCGGTGATGCCACGGACTTCTTTGATGACCTGAATCTTCTTGTCACCAAAGCCGGTCAGAACGACATCAAACTCGGTCTTTTCTTCAGCAGCAGCAGCATCGCCACCACCCATACCAGGCATCATCATGGGCACAGCAGCAGCTTGTGCGGAGACGCCCCACTCATCTTCGAGAGTCTTCACCAGGTCGGCGACCTGAAGAACGGTAAGGTTGCTCAACTGCTCAACCAATGCGCTTTTGTCGAAATCACTCATGATACTCCAGTCTCCTGTGTTTCACTGAGCGGCATATTTTAGTGAGCCACTCAGGTATCGTTGTCTTTGGTCAAAACTGTCTACCCACTTCCGCGGCGTTGGTTTGTGGCTCTTGGGCCAGTGAAACACCGCTGAAGCAGGCGTATGTTTGCGTTTTATTCGCCAGAGTCGCCGCCACCGTCGATCTTGTCTTGGTAGGCGGACAGGACTTGGGCCAATTGCTGCGGTACTGCATTGAGTACTTGCACCAACTGCTGGGCTGGGGCCAGCAAGGTTCCCAACAACTTCGATTGAAGTTCTTCTTTACCCGGCATCTTCGCGAGTTGCTCGACGCCGCTAATGTCCAGGCGAGTGCTGTCCGCGTATCCGCAACGGATCACAAACAGATCTTGCTCTTTGGCACATTCGGTGGCCACCTTGGCGGGGGTCACGGTTTCTTCCAGGCTGTATGCAATCACAGTGGGTCCGACGAAGTCTTTGGCGATGACTTCCATCGGGGTATCCTGAGCTGCGATACGAGCCAGAGTGTTTTTCACCACCTTGAGGGTGATGCCCTTGTCTCGGAAGCTCTTGCGAATTTCCGAGAATGCTTTGACCGAGAGGCCTTTGTAATCGGCCAGCACAGCACCTTGGACGGCCGAAAAGTCGCTGTGCAACTCGGCGACGGCTTGTTCTTTCTGTGTGCGATTCACGGCTCTGCTCCTGCCTTATAGTTAATCGTTAGGGTTCCAAATGGAACGCCAAAGTTGAGGCTTTCGATGATTGCGATGCTTACGCCTTGAGCAGGGCTTGCAGCGCGGCTACATCCAATCGAATGCCGGGGCTTTGGGTCAACGACACACTGGCTTTGCGCAGATATACACCTTTCGCAGTGGAGGGCTTCATTCTCATGACCAAGCCCACCAAGGCCAACAAGTTGTCGCGGAGTTTGTCGGTTCCAAAGCTGATCTTACCAACGGGAGCGTGGACAATACCGGCTTTCTCAACACGAAACTCCACACGGCCGGCTTTCAGTTCGCGGACGGCGTTGCCGACGTCAAACGTCACTGTTCCGACTTTCGGGCTTGGCATCAATCCACGGGGTCCGAGGACTTTACCAATGCGTCCGACGTGTCGCATCATGTCAGGAGTTGCGATCGCGCTGTCGAAATCCAACCAGTTTTCTTTCTGGATTCTTTCGACCAATTCTTCTCCACCGACAAAGTCAGCACCAGCTTCTTTGGCTTCGGTTTCTTTTTCGCCTTTGGCGAACACCAAAACCCGAGCGGTCTTTCCTGTACCGTGGGGGAGAACCACTGCGCCACGAACCATTTGGTCAGATTTGCGGGGGTCTACACCGAGTTGAAGTGTGACATCCAGGGTTTGGTCGAAGCGAGCAAAGTTGAGTTCCGGACGCTGGAGCAATTCGATGGCTTCATCCAAATCGTATTGCTTTTCGCGATCAATCAACTCACGTGCTGCTTGCATCTTACGACCGCGGTGCGGTGCGATGCGTCGACCATGTTCCCGTTCGCCACGTTTTTTGGGAATCTTTGGCATACTTTGACTCCTACCAAATTGCAGAGCTCCAGGCTCTGAGGTAGTTCAAACGTCACTGTGACGTATTGACAAACAAGACAGGCTTTTCGTGAACAAGCCACGACTCAAGATTCGCTGACCAGGAGACCAGGGCAACGAGCCGCGAGACCCATCTCAAAAAAAAAAGACGAGAGATTTAGTTCTTGACGTCCACACCCATCGAGCGACAGGTGCCAGCGATGGTTCGCTTGGCCGACTCGATGTTGTCGGTGTTCAAGTCCGGGAGCTTGATCTTGGCGATCTCTTCAATTTGATCCCAAGTGATCTTGCCAACCTTCTCTTTGCCGGGCTTTTGCGAGCCGCTTCCGGGCTTGCCCAACTTCAGACCCATGGACTGCTTGATCAAAATCGCAGCAGGTGGGGTCTTGGTGATGAAGGTGAAGGAGCGATCGTTGAAGATCGAAATCACGACAGGAATGATCATGTCCGTTTGGTCTGCGGTTCGTGCGTTGAACTGCTTCACAAATTCCATGATGTTTACGCCGTGTTGACCGAGGGCGGGTCCTACTGGAGGAGCAGGTGTCGCCTTACCGGCCGGACACTGCAACTTCACTTCCGCAACTAATTGCTTGGCCATAACAGTGGTTCCTTTGTCTCAATACAGAAGTCTATGTCACAACAAACGGAGGGGTTAGAGCTTTTCTACCTGCATAAAGTCGAGTTCGACGGGGGTGGAGCGTCCAAAGATGCTAACCATCACCCGGAGCTTGCTCTTGTCAGGTTTGACCTCTTCAATTACACCGTTGAAGTTCATGAACGGGCCTTCGATCACTTTGACCTCTTCGCCTGTTTCAAACTCCACACGGGGTTTCGGTCGCTGGACCCCTTCTTCCATCTGTCGTGTAATCTTGCGAATCTCAAGATCGGATACTGGATGAGGGCGAGGTCCTGTGCCCACAAACCCGCTAATCTTCGGCGTGTTCTTCACGATCTGCCAGGTCTCATCGGTCATCACCATGCGGATGAACATGTAACCTGGGAAGAATTTTCGCTCGGACGATTTCTTCTCGCCCTTGCGCATCTCCACCACTTCTTCGGTGGGGATCAGGATTTCGCTCTCCGGATCACCAAACAAGTGCTGGAGTTCGGCGTTCACAATCCGCTGCTGAAGACTGGCTTTGGCCTTTTTCTCGTAACCGGAATGGGTGTTTACAACATACCATCTCAGTCTATTTTCGTCGGCCATGGTGCTCGTGCTCTACTTTTGAGTTGGAGTGAAACGCTGACATGACAATGCCCTGACCTTGTTACACATGGATCAGGGCAGCGCCAGGGGGAGGAACAAAAGGGGAGACTTCTACTAGAGAATGAGTCCCGTTGCCCAACCCCAAAAAATATCGTACATCCACAACACCAGGGTAATTGCGGCAGTCGCTACAATCACTACGATGGTGGCTGTTTGGGTTTCTGCGCCTGTGGGCCAGGTCACCTTGCGGAGCTCTTCCACCACTTCATGAGCGGAGCGGTTAAGGTTCTCATGGCGCCAACAAATCCACCCGATGATGAGGGTGATGACGATGCCGATGAGGTGAGCCAAGGTGAAGTTTTCTCCCAAACCGAGAAGCTCACGGTTCAGGTCGTATACGTTGATACGCTTGCCCAGGTAGTGGAATCCTGTAATCAAGCCTTGGATCAGTGTCCAGGCGATAATCAGGCTGATCCCTACATAACCCAGGACAACCCAACGGGTATTTTTGTCCATCTTTCGGACCCTCAGTGCAAAGAACTTACAAACTACAAACGAAACAAAAAAACAGGCCAGGAGGGATTCGAACCCCCAACCCTCGGATTTGGAATCCGACGCTCTACCAATTCGAGCTACTGGCCTAGAGGAAACGCTAGGCTGAGCGTATCAAAAAACCCCTTCTGAGCAAAGGGCCAACCAGTATACACAGGTTTGCTCTTTGTACAAGCCCAAAGGGGGAGTTTTTTTTTTGGCTGCTCAGCCTGGAAAGATTTCTCTTTCCTATACCATAGCGTCGCTAAGACAGGGGAGTCTTAAGCGATTTCGGTAACAACACCGGCGCCGACGGTACGTCCACCTTCGCGGATAGCGAAGCGGAGTTCTTTTTCGATAGCAACCGGAGTGATGAGCTCAACATCCATGGTGATGTTGTCGCCAGGCATAACCATCTCGACGCCTTCGGGGAGCTTGATGCTTCCGGTTACGTCGGTGGTACGGAAGTAGAACTGGGGACGGTATCCGGTGAAGAAGGGCTTGTGACGGCCACCTTCGTCTTTGCCCAAGATGTAGACCTCAGCCTTAAACGTGGTGTGGGGCTTGATGGAACCGGGCTTGGAGAGAACCTGGCCACGCTCCACGTCGTCGCGCTTGATACCGCGAAGGAGAACACCCACGTTGTCGCCTGCACGACCTTCGTCGAGAAGCTTGCGGAACATTTCAACACCGGTACAGGTGGTCTCGGTGGTTTCACCGAATCCAACGATCTCGATCTTGTCACCGACGTTCACGATTCCACGCTCGATACGACCGGTCACAACGGTACCACGACCGGAGATGGTGAACACGTCTTCGATGGGCATCAAGAAGGGCTTGTCGATGTCACGCTCGGGCTCGGGGATGTAGCTGTCGAGGGAATCCAACAATTCCTTGATGGGACCAATCTCGGGAGCGTCTTTGTTTTCGCCGTTCTCAAGAGCCTTGAGCGCCGAACCGACAACAACGGGGAGGTCGTCGCCGGGGTACTCGTAGGAGGAGAGGAGTTCGCGAACTTCCATCTCGACCAACTCAAGGAGTTCTTCGTCGTCTACCATGTCAGCCTTGTTCAAGAACACGACGAGGTAGGGAACGTTAACCTGACGGGACAGGAGAACGTGCTCACGGGTCTGGGGCATGGGGCCATCAGCAGCGGAGCAGACGAGGATAGCGCCGTCCATTTGGGCAGCACCGGTGATCATGTTTTTGATATAGTCGGCGTGGCCCGGGCAGTCAACGTGCGCGTAGTGACGGTTGTCGGTCTCATACTCCACGTGAGCAGTGTTGATTGTAACACCGCGCTCACGCTCTTCCGGAGCGTTGTCGATCTGGTCGTACGCGATCGCCATTCCCTTGCCTTGCAAGGTGGCTGCGATCATGGTGATTGCTGCAGTTAACGTGGTTTTGCCATGGTCAACGTGACCAATGGTTCCGACGTTAACGTGGGGCTTATTCCTCTCAAATTTTTCCTTCGCCATCGTGCCCTGACTCCATAAGAAGGTCGTGTGATACGAGTTGTGGAATACAAAGAGAGAGGAATACACCAATGTATTCCTCTTATCTCTTGTTTGTCGATCATGTTGGTATTGGGAAAGCCGCCTGTTAAGATTGGAGCTTTGGTCAACTCCAAAGAGCCTACGACCGGATTTGAACCGGTGACCTCATCCTTACCAAGGATGTGCTCTACCAACTGAGCTACGTAGGCAAGATTGGAGCGGGAAACGGGATTCGAACCCGCGACATATAGCTTGGAAGGCTATCACTCTACCAACTGAGTTATTCCCGCTTGGAGTGGAGGAGAGAGGATTCGAACCTCTGAAGTCGATGACGGCAGATTTACAGTCTGCTCCCTTTGGCCACTTGGGTACTCCTCCAAGAATAGATAACAGGCAAAACGATTGGTTGAAAAGCTGGCGACAGGAGTCGAACCCGCGACCTGATGATTACAAATCATCTGCTCTACCAGCTGAGCTACGCCAGCGTCTATCTGGTTCATCAGAACCAATCGTTTCTTATTCCCAATGTCAAAGAGCGGTTCGTTTGTCGGAGGCAAGTAATTACAGGATGCCCCCTATACTGTCAAGCATTTTTTTTAAGATTTTCCTCCAAGCTACTCATTGCCCGTTCTGCCAACGTTTTGTGCTTACGGGAAAGCTTCAATGTAGGTTCGCTTTTCTTCCATCAAAAGCTTCTTTTTGACCACGGAGCCCTTGAAAAACTACGATTCCTCTTGTTTTCGACGTTGTCGATGCCACTCGTAAAGAGCGATCGCTCCACTTGCAGCCACATTAAGAGAGTCCCAACCGGGAACCATAGGGATCCGGAGCAGGGCGTCGCACTGTTTTCTGATGGAGGGAGGAAGCCCTTTCCCTTCAGTTCCAAGGAGAAAGATCGTTGGGCGAATGAGATCGAAGCGATCGATCTCGTCTTGACCTTCACCGGCCAAGCCCAGAAGCCACCATCCCGCTTCCCTCATCTCTTCCATGGCGCGGCTCAGATTGCGGACTCGTGCGATCGGCAAGCTGCTGGTTGCACCGGCCGATGTCTTGTGGACCGTGGCGTTCACGCCGCAGCTGTCCCGTTGTGTGTAGATCACTCCTGTCGCTCCAAAAGCCCGGGCAGAACGAACCAATGCGCCCATGTTGCCGGGATCTTGGACGCCCACCAAACAAAGCAAGGCCTTCTGCTCAGGATCGACCAAGAGATCGCTTAACTCGCTGAAGGCAAACTTACGAAGCTTGATGGCCACGCCTTGATGATTCACCGGACCAAGCAGTCGGTTGAAGTAACTTTTGGGGCGGCGACGAACAAAGTGCCCTTGCTTTTGTGCTTCTTGCCGAAGGTTCGCCAGCTTGCCCTGGGCCTCTCCTGCGATCACGATCTCATCAATCGCAGCGTCGTTGGAGTTCAGCATCTCCTCCAAGGTGTGAATGCCGTACGCCCACTCTTCAGACGCATCAGCAGAGGGTTCAGCTTCTGTGGGAGTTGCCTCATGAGGCTTTCGTCGGGGGGGGCGGCGAGGCCCTCGCTTGTTGGTCATGATGGTTACCTTTCTATCGGAGCGACCGAAACTTCGCCTGCCTTCGTTCTGCAGGCGTGTCTCGTGATTGAGTCGGGGTTGAGGTGGTTCGCTCTTTGTTCATTCCATGCTATACATCAAGTCGATTTTTTCGGAAAAGAAAACCGATACTGGATTGACTTACGTATCACACTACGAACCAGAGGAAGGAGTGCTACCTGTGCTACTCTCGATGTATCGCTCTCTGGTGGATCGTTCTAGCCCTGAGGAAGAACGCGAACTGATGCGGCGCATCGCTGAACAAGATGAAGCTGCACTCGCTGCCCTCTACGATCGATATTCCTCGCTCTTGTTTGGCCTGGTCATTCGGATTGTGAAAGAACGCCAGGAAGCGGAAGACCTGCTGCAAGATATCTTCTTGCAAGTTTGGGAAAAAGCTCCGGCTTTCGATCACAACCGCGGTCACCTCTACGGTTGGCTGGTTACATTGTCACGCAATCGATCGATCGATCGGATCCGCCAGAAACAGTCGCTGAATCGTCGCCATCGTAAGCTGGAAGAGGGAACCGCTCTAGAGGAACCGCTTCAGCAAAATGCTCACAATCCTTTCGCTTTGGTTGTTGCTTTGGAGAAAGCCTCGCAGGTTCGTGACGCTCTCCAACATCTTCCACAAGAGCAAAAGGACGTGATTATGCTCGCCTACTTCGGTGGTTACTCACAGTCAGAGGTTGCTCACCTGCTCGATGTCCCATTGGGTACCGTAAAAACCAGGACACGGCAAGGTATGCGCAAGTTACACACCATGTTGAGGGAAGCTACATCGTGAACCCAAACGAGCGAGAACACTTTGAAGAACTCTGTGCCTCCTATGTGTTGGACGCCTTGGAGGCCGACGAAGCTGCCCAGCTGGAGCAGATGCTCCAACAGGTGGGTCCCGACGATGTTGCTTTCTTCCAGTCGATGCAGGAGGTCGCTTTGTTGTTGCCTCTGGAGGCTGAGCCCGTCGCTCCGCCCGCAGTTGTTCGACAACGTCTGCTCGATGAAGTCCGACGTCGCAAACAAGCACTCTCTTCCTCATCAAGTTCCATGAACGCGCTGACCGCCGCGGTTGCCTGGTGGCAAAGCCTCACGCTGGCTTGGTCGGCCGCCATGGTGTTCTTGATCGCTGGCGCTGGTGCTTCCTACATGGCCTGGAACTACACAGGGCGCGTCGACTCTCTCCAAAAAGCCGTCGTTGACCTGCGGATCCGGGAGAAAATGTTTACCGCTGAGATCTTGCGTATGACGAAAGCCAACCAAAAACAGCGCAAGCTGTTGGCCCAAAACAAGAGCGAGATTAAAGCCATCCGCAACGAGCTAGAGCGCAAGACAAAGCTGGCCCAGCTTCTCGCCACTCGCAACGTAGAGTTGGTTCGGATGCAGGTCGGTCGATCTCGCAAAACGCGTTCTTACAAAGGAGGGTATGGCAAGCTCCTTTGGAACCCCAAGACCAACAAGGCTCTGCTCCAACTCGCGAACCTTCCGCGGCTTAAAGACAAATCGTACCAGCTCTGGATGATTGAAGCCGGCCGCAAGCTTCCCTACAAGGCAGGAGTCTTTGCTTACGAAGGTGACAAAGCCAACTTCTTTGAAGCCCCTGTTCCGGCCCCGAAGCGTCGACGCCGGCTTCAGTTTGCTGTCTCTGTCGAGCCCAAGGGAGGGAGCCCCAAACCCACGCCGACGGGTCCCATCATTATGGCTACAAAGAAGATCCGAATTTCTTTGTAGGGGAGTCGTTGCGTTTCGCCTTCCTTCCTTTTGCCCGTTTCTTCTCTTTCCTTTCTTCCTTCCTGAACCCTCTCGTTTTCGCGCCCCTTGGAATCTTTTGGGAACATCCTTATGTTGAGAGGCACCATCTGGAACAGGCCAGGGGTGCTTGTTTTCTCCGTCTTTGTCGAATTGTAAGGAGTTGCTTTGATGATCGGCCAAGCAAGAGATCTTCGATGCTTGCTAGGATTTTGGGTGTGGTTTGGGGCCTTTCTGGGTACAAGTCTGTGTTGGACATCTTCGATGGCTGCTCCTGCCGCTCGCAAGTCAAAAAAACGCAAAACCAAGGGGAAGAAAGTAAGACTTCCTCCCAACCCGATGTTGCAGTCGTTGCCCCGGTTCCGGAAGCTTTCCATTCTTCGGAAGGGCGCGTTGCGCAAATTGAAAATGCCTCCTCGCAAGAAGCCTCAGTTGGGTCCTCAAAAGGGGAAGCGTCAAAGGTTGCCAACACGTCCTCCGAAAGCCGTGAAGCCGATCCGGCTGGTCCTTCCTGGAGTGCGTGGTGGAGATACACCCAAACAAACGCGACAACGGAGAGGCGCTCAAGTTAAACAAGAGTGGTCCAAGAGGAAGGGGAGTGGCGTGCGTCTCGTCGTTCGCAAGTTGCAAATGGGGCGGGGTGGTCTGATGCGTCGTTGGAGCGGAATGATTGTTCTGCGCTCCAACCAGCTTCTGTTTTATTGTCCTCTTCGTATGTTCTGCAAAACGTTAAGGCAGCAGACCGGAGTGATCTTGCACAAAGGCTTGCGCTGGAAGGGACGACGGCTTGCTCCAGGAAGCCCCCGTTTCCCATGGATGCTGCGACGTGCGTTGGAGCGAACCTATGGGTACGCTGTGGTTCTTCGATCTCTTCCAGACTGAGAGATACGAAAGGTTTGATTCTACAGAAACGTGAGCGAGGTGTCGTAGTTGTACAAGAAGGGGATTGGTTTTCCTTTTTGAGTATGCTAAGGTTTTGACTGGCAATTTCCTGTGACTTTGCATGGAGGATCCACTGTAATGCAACACTTCTTTCTGCCATCCAGGTTTCAGTCACGTGCGTCCCAGCGACGCACTTCCCGTCGCCCTCTTCAAGGCCAAGGCGGCTTTACCTTGATGGAGCTGATGGCTGTCGTTGTGATCATTGGCGTTCTTTCCTCAGTCGCGATTCCCAGCCTCAATCGGTTTATTCGGAGGAGTCGTGAGTCTGAGGCCCCCACCAACCTTGCTGCGATTGCTCGTGGTGCCCGCGACTACTACAACGCGGAGCACATCAACAAGGCAACAGGTGTTGTGAATCCTCCACGCTTTCCGCCGATCGCTTCCAGTGAAAACATCCAAAATACCTACGCGACCATGCCCACTGTCGCTCCTTGTTCGGAGATCTCGGGCAGTCCTCGGTATCGCAACAACTCGGCTCGTTGGCATGCCAACCACACCAAGGAGCCGTGGGTTGACCTGAAGTTTGCTTTGGCCCGTTCCCACTTCTTCCAATATGGCTTTAAGTCCGAAAACGAAGGGAAGAATGCAACCTATTCGGCTCGCGCTCGCGCGGACCTGGATTGCGATGGAAGTCTCAGCACATTTTTGTTCTCGGCCACCGTGGACAGCGCAACCGGCGAGATCATGCACAACGCGATCATTGTTTTTAACCAGGGCGAATAAACCTTCCTGACTCTGCCTTCTTCCGCTTCTCTCTTGTCTTTTTCTCCCCATTCGTAGATTATCGACCTACATCCTTAATGTTTCCCAGGAGTCCGACGTTGTAAGGGATTGAGCCCATACGTTGTACACCCTCCAACAAAGAGACATCAGATCCATGCAGCGATTGTTCCTGTGGTGCGGCTGTGTTCTGGCCCTTGCTGTGACAAACTCCGGTTGTTTTTTGGTGAAGATGATCAAGGACCGCAGCTATTCGCGGCGGGATCGATTTGCCAAAGTGATGGTGTCAGGCCCCAAGGGTCTGTCCAAGGTTCAGAAACAAGCTCTGGTTGGAAAGCCTGATGCTGGAAACTCTTCGGAGACGTTGGCGCTTCCATTGGAGCCCAAGAGCGTTCTCATCGCAGAGATAGACTTCCCCAAGTACAACGGATACTGCGAGTCGCTGTCGATCTACATCCCTGAAAAGTGGGCGCATGAGGGCAACTATCGCTTGTCTGTTAGCGGTAGCCCCAAAGGGCCATGGAATCCTGTGGCAGTTGGATCCAAATCCCAGGCCTTTGATATCGACGGGACTCCCATGGCTGTCGCACGGTTTGTGCGGGTTGAGGTGCTAAAAACCTCTCGAACCAAGCTCTGGCTTGATGCTCTCCGGATCCGGGTGCACACCAAAACATGGAAGCCTCCCATGTTCATTAAGCTCAAACCTGCCAACGCGAGGGAAAAGAAGCGCCAGGAGAAGCAGTTCTTGCAGTTGTGGCAGCAAGGCAAACAAGACTTTGAGCAGAAGCGCTTTGGGGAAGCGCGGGCCAACCTGCGGGGTGCCCTTGTGTATCGCTCCAACCACGCTCCGGTGCTGTTCTTGTTGGGCGCCACATACTATGCGATGGAACGGTGGTACCAGGCCATTCGTCACTACAAGCGAGGGTTCAAAGTTGGGCATGGACGTCGCGAACACTACGAAGAGGTCGCCGACAGTTTCCTTTCCTTAAAGGCCCCAGAGCTGGCTCGACCGTATGTGAATCGCTGCATCGCCGAAGATCCCTTGTACCCTACCTGTTACTACAAACGTCTGCACCTCGCATCCTTGACGAAGAACCGTTTGGCGTTGGCGTTTTACAGAGAGGTGTACAAGATTGTGAAGAGCCGCGCCAACATCACACAGCGCGGACTTACGTTGCAGCAGTTTTTGCAAAAGTTCTTTGGTGGGGAAGCCCCCTTGATCGCGAAGTATCCAACGTATTTTACGTGCCTTCAGCATCTCGCCTGGGTTGACTTCTTGTTGCGTCTCTTTCCCCAGGAGACCAAGGCTATCGTTCTGTTCTCCCAGTCGGGGCTGGAGTCTCGCTTGGAGGCTTTGCGCACCGCTCCGAAAAAGCGGGAAGGTCAGTTTTATTGGGCGACCTTCTTGCATCGTACCCAACAGACAAAACGCAGTCTTCGCGTCCTTCGTAAACTGGAGGCACAAGAAACACGGCCTTTGTGGCTGCGTCGAGCGTTTCTTCTTCACGGTAAAATCTGGGAAGGGTTGGGCAAAGGCAAGAAAGCGCAAGCTGTGTACCGACGGGCGCTCCAACGCTTAAAGTCTTCGCCGCACAGCCGCCCTTTCTTCCTCAAAACGACCGGGAAGCAGCTCTCTTCGGTGTTGTCGGATTCCAAGTGATTTCGGTATCTTTGTGCTTGACGGCTGTCGGGGAAATCATTACAAACAAAGGAGTTCCCTTGTTTTAATGACAAGCCAACGAGTATATCATGACACCATCTTCTTCTGCATCATCCTGGACCCCCTTCGTTGTTCGGTGGTTCGCTTGGACCCTTTGCTGTGCTGTCTTTGTTGGCATGTCTGGCTGCGGGGCTTCTCCGGAGGCCATGGAAGAGTGCGGCCTTGTGCCCTCTTCAGAAGAAGGTCCTGCCGACTCTCCCCTTCGTGGTTTGGGCGTCACTCGTTCTGCCATGGCCTGTGGTCCTGGCACAGCCCAAGAACCACCGCCTCGCACATTCTCCAAGTCGATTGAAGGGTATGCCTCGTATGTAGGCCAAAGCAAGTGTGATCCTTCTGCGAAGCCCGGCGTCTCTGCCTTCAAAGACCTGATCCTTAAGACGTATCCTTGCACAGGGAACTACGGGATTGTGAGAGCTTGTAGCTCAGGTGGACAAAGCGAGCACAAAGAAGGCCGCGCCTGGGACTGGAAGCTCAACTATCCCCACCCCGCAGCGGACGCCGTGATCAAATGGCTGTTGGCCACAGATTCAAAGGGCAACAAACATGCACTGGCCCGTCGTGTGGGGCTGATGTATATGATCTGGAACCGTAAGATCTGGAAGTCGTACCAGGCTTCCAAAGGGTGGCAAGCGTACACTGGAAGCAGCCCACATACCGATCACATTCACTTTAGCTTCAGTTGGGACGGGGCGAACAAGAAAACCAGTTACTGGTCCGGTGACACCGCGCCTGCTGCAAAACTGGACGCCAAATTTGCAGGGCAGGGCTCCAAAGGAACCTATGCTGGCTCCAGCGGTGCTTATTTCTCCGTCTGTCCTGGCCAATCGTTTTCGCTCACCTTTGCGTTCCAAAACACGGGCAACGTGGAGTGGAAAGACATTAATCAAACCACCCACGGAAACGCCGTTCGCCTGGGCTTTCAAAAGGGCGAACAGCTCGGAAATCCCACCCGTGTGAGCATCAACAGCGCCAGCTCGAAGGTGGTCAAGCCTGGACAGTCGGTTACCTTCACCTTGAAGAGCAAGGCGCCGACAAAAGGTGGTGTGTATCGGACCGAATGGCAGTTGGTGAGCGAGCTGGTCGCCTGGTTTGGCCCTAACGTATGGCAAACCTTGAATGTTACAAGCAAGCCGCCTGGGGCTGGGAAGTCGTGTGACTCTGGGAAGGGTGGACCTTGCAAGGCTGGCACGATGCAATGCAGCGGCGGCTCCCTGAAGTGTGTGCCGAACGTCGCCCCTACTGCAGAAGTTTGTGACGGCAAGGACAACGACTGTGATGGTACTACAGACGAAGGAAACCCCGGCGGTGGCAAAGCCTGTACGACAGACAAACTTGGTGTATGCAAAGCTGGTGTGATGACATGCGTCAAAGGCAAGTTGTCTTGTCAAGCCAAAGAATCACCAGGCATTGAGATCTGTGACGGCAAAGACAACGACTGCGACGGTCAAACCGACGAAGGAGGCGCCTGCCCCAACAACCAGGAACCAACAACGCCTCCTGTGGAACCTGCAGCCGGAGCTGAACCTACGGCTGCGGCGGAGTCTTTCCCAACGGATGCTGGAGATCTTCCTGAGCCTTCCAACGGCTCTGGCCCCGAGATGACCGTTCTTGATGGTCACGTTGGAAACCCTTCAAAAGGCGGCGTATTGGTCCTTGACGCAGGAAGTTCGTTTGCACCCAGACCCGGAGCAGGTGGTTGCAGTTGCAACGCGACGGTCTCCTCGACGCCCTCCAACGGGTGGTTGTTCTTCGTGCTGGTGTTTGCCCTTCTTGGAATCTTCCGTCAGCGGAGTTCCTAAGCCCCCTGAAATTCCCTCTTCTGTTCCCCTTTGTCTTCCCCTAAACGAAGAAAGAGGCTCTTCCCATGATCCTCTTCCTGTTGGCCTGCCCCATCTTGCAACGTTTAGAACTTCTGCGTGCGTGACTGAACTCCAGTGGGGAGTTGCTTGTTCTTGCCATTGGTCTTGGTTCCCTCTGTTACATACATCATCATGTTGCTCCTTCTTCCGTACACGCAAACTTTCATTCTGCACATTCTGTGCGTTGTCTGTCCTTCTTCTAAGCAAGGTGTGAACCATGTACTTGAAGAAGATTGAAAGTCTATATGTAACAGAGTCTTGGTTCTTTTGTGGCTGTCTTGGATTCCGGATATGTCTCTCCAATGAGAGAGATTCTCTCCGATCGGAGAGGAGGATTTTCCGATCGGAAAGGAGCAAACATTTAATTGAACGATCGTAGAATGGAGGGAGCGGTTGGTTATTCGAGGTCGCGTTTCATGGCGCGATCGATTTGACGTTTGGCGTCGCGTTTGGCGATGTCTTGGCGTTGGTCGTGTTGCTTCTTCCCTTTGCAAACACCGACTTCGACTTTGACCCAGGCTCCTTTGAAGTAGAACTTCAGGGGAATCAGGGTGTAGCCTTGTTGTTGAATGATGCGGGAGAGTCGATCGATCTCGCGTTTGCGGACCAGGAGTTTTCTTGGTCGATCGGGGTTGTGGTTGAACCGGTTGCCCTGCAAGTATTCTTCGATATGACAGTGGACAAGCCAAAGTTCGCCGTCTTCTACGGTTACATAGGCATCTTTGAAGCTCATCTGGGCGGCGCGCAGAGATTTGACTTCGGTGCCTTGCAACACAATGCCGGCCTCAAATTTCTCTTCGACATGGTAGTCGTGGTAGGCGCGGCGGTTGGTGGCGATGGTTTGATCGCCGGTTTGTTGTTTCTTTTTCTTACCCATGGGTTTTAGTCCAGTTCACAGGGTCCAGCGAGGGGAGCGTTATCGATGAGTCGGGTTGAGCCGACTCGTACAGCGAGGAACATTCGATCGCTGGCTTGTGCTTCTTCCGTGATGGTTTCCAGCGTTGTGGAGTTTCGTAATTCAATGTATTGCGGTTGTGCAAGCGATTCTTCAGCGATCACGTATTTGGCGGCTTGCAACAGCTCGTCGGCAGAGTGAGTTCCTGAAGAAAACGCCTGACGTACTGTTCGCAACGCTCGGCTCAAGCAGGCTGCGGCCTGTCGCTGCTCTGGATTGAGGTAGGCATTGCGCGACGACATGGCAAGGCCGTCTGACTCTCGTACAATGGCACCTCCAACAATCTCTATCCCAAACAAAAGATCTTGGGTCATCTGTCGTATGATCTGAAGCTGTTGGTAGTCTTTCTTTCCAAACACCGCAACGTCCGGGCGGACAGCGTTGAACAATTTGGTGACGACGGTGGCGACGCCTTCAAAGTGAACAGGTCGATCTTCGCCGCAAAGCGGCCGAGATAAGTTCTTCACATTGACGAAGGTTTGCGCGTTGTCGGGGTACATGATGGCGTCGTCCGGGTAGAACAGCGCGTGAGCCCCGGCTTGTTCGATCTTGGCTTGATCGCCTTCGAGGTCGCGTGGGTACTGAGCGAGGTCTTCGTTGGGCCCAAACTGTGTGGGGTTCACGTAGACACTGACGATCACGCGGTCAGAGTGTTCCAAGGCCAGATGAATGAGCGAGAGGTGCCCGTCATGCAAGTAACCCATCGTAGGAACAAAGCCTATCTTGAGGGATTGTTGTTTCCAGGCCTTAACCTGTTGACGCAACGCGTCGAGGGTTGCAAGAACCATCAGGGATGACATGAGTACCTCAGTGAAATGAAGAAACTTGGAGGAGTGGAAGGAAGAAAGGGTGGGGAGCCGGGGGAAGTTTTAGCAGGTCAGTCCAGCTTGGCGGCTGACACCGTCGAGCAACAACCAGTGCGCGTCAAGAGCTTCTTGCGCTGCGTTGAAGATCTCTTCGGGGGATGCGCCTTGATCGAGGCAGTGGGCGAGAGCTTCGCGGGCTTCTTCGCGGTGCTCGATGTCAGCTGTCTCGTGGACGGTGAAGTACGACAAGGTCTGGGGCGAGTGGACTTGGTAGAACTCACGAAGACCTTGAATCTTCTGGGTGCAGATCTCGGGTTGCTGGCTTTCGTAAGCGTACAGCGCGGCGAGAGCAGAGACGGAGCTTTCGCTGCAGACCTTGCGGAACATGTTGATGCCTTGCTCCACTTCGGGAACTGGGATTGCATCAAGGACTTCCTGTCGGTCCATACCCATGCCCTGTGCAAAGTACAGCCAGTACTCAGGGTGTGGGGTGGGATCGCCCAATTCTTCCTGGAGGTTTTCTTCCATGATGTGACGAACTTTTTCGTCCTTGGTCTTTTCCAGGCCAAGTTCGATATAGCCGGGGAAGGCTTCCACATGGGGGTAGTAGACCCATGAGTACACAGCCAGATCTTCTCGGGTGAGTTGACCTGCTGACCAGGCTTGGTAGAAGGGATGTTGCAGCACGGAGTGTGTGCGAATCAATTGATCAAGTTGTTGCAGCACTTCGTTTGTATTCATACTGAGACAGAGCCTCCTTGGAAACAACACGGCACATCGGCCAACAATGGGCGAATACATTTCACGCAATATATAGCAATCGTTCGAGCTTGTCCAGTGTGAAAGAACACAGGGAGTTGAAGAGAAGGACAGGTTCGATGTATTAAGGTGAGCCTGGATGATCCCTCCCTTCCCAAGCCCACAAAGAATGGATTGGAATGAACTCGAACGCGTACGGAAAAGTCTACCAGCGCCGGATCGATTGGCCCATCGGGTTTTTGCTCGCCGGTGGCTATCTGGCTGTCTTGCTTGCTACAGCCAACGTCGGGGTGTGCCGCGACGAGACCTACTACTTCCACGCCGGTCGTAGTTACATCACCTGGGTGGAAATGTTTGCTCGCGAACTTCGCACGGGGAAGCCCATGCGGAGCTTGCAGCGCGACGTTATCCAAAAACATTGGGGCTACAACTGGGAGCACCCACCCCTCGCCAAATTAATGATTGGTGGGTCTTGGTGGTTCTTTACACGGAGCTGGAATCCTACGCTTCGTAAGTTGCAGGTGAAGGCGAAGGGGCCACGCGGTCGACCTGGGCCGCTGGCAACGTTATGGAATCGGCTGCTTCAGAGCATGCAGGTGTCGTCAGTGACAGCCTTTCGGTTCGCCGGGATGTTCTGGGGTAGCTTAATGATCCTCATCGTCTACTTCTGGGGCGTCCGGGTGTGGAATCGGCGCGTGGGGCTGTTTGCAGCCTTTGCCATGATGCTGATCCCCCGGTTCTTCTTTCATGCCCACCTTGCGGC
>SBHC01000028.1 GCA_006226375.1 Deltaproteobacteria bacterium
TGAATGATCATTCACTGTGTCCAAGCCACTGCAATCAGACGAGGAGGAAGGAAGAATGTCACTCTTCAAAATGGACCGACGTGACCTTGATTTTGTGTTGTTTGAGCAATTTAACTTGGGTGAGTTTGACAAGGAATTCACCAAGTATGCCGATATGGGCCAGGAAGAGTACCAAGCGATCTTGGACGCAGCCATCCAATTGGCGCAAGAAGAGTTGGCCCCAAAACGCGCAGCAGCCGACGAGTCGGGATGCAAGCTGATTGATGGTGAAGTCCACGTTCCTTCCCACTACAAAGACTTGTACGACAAGTTCCAAGAAGGCGGTTGGGTTGCCCCCAATCGTTCCCAAGAGCACGGCGGAATGGGGCTTCCGCTTCCGTTGGCGATGACTCTCACCGAGATCTTCATCGCAGGTGATAGCTCCTTTATGTTCTATCCGGGCCTAACCTCAGCCGCAACCCACGCGATTGAGGCCTTCGCTGAGAAAGAGCTGGCAGACCTCGTTCTTCCGAAGATGTGTGGCGGTGACTGGACAGGTACCATGTGCCTGACAGAGCCACAGTGTGGAACCGCTTTGGGTGGCATCAAAACAACGGCTGAGCCCACTGCCAACCCCAAAGAGTACAAGATTACCGGGAACAAGATCTTTATCTCCGCCGGTGATCACACCCTGCGCGAGAACATCATCCACCTCGTGTTGGCTCGCGTCCCTGGAGACCCTGAAACCACTCGTGGCATCAGCTTGTTCCTGGTACCCAAGTATCGATTTGATGCAACGGGCGCTATCACCGGCCCCAACGACGTAAAGACCACCGCCATCGAGCACAAGATGGGCATCAACGGTTCGGCCACCTGCTCCCTCGCCTTTGGTGATGAAGGGGAATGCATTGGCTACATGGTGGGCGATCGATGCAAAGGCCTCAAGGCCATGTTCTACATGATGAACGACGCTCGTATCGCCTGCGGCATCCAAGGTTCAGCTATCGCCAACCTCGCGTACTTGCTGGCACTCGACTACGCCAAAGAGCGCAAGCAGGGTCCCGATATGACCCGCAAAGACGCTGAGACTGCAGAGTGGGTTACCATTCTCAAGCACCCGGATGTGCGACGGAACCTGATGTTCGCGAAAGCCTACTCCGAAGGGATTCGCTCCCTCTTGGCGCACGCTTCTTTCTGTGCGGACTACTCGGAAAACCACCCCGACGAAGAAGTCCGTGAAAAGAACAAAGACCTCCTCGATTTGTTAACTCCCATTTGCAAAGCCTACTCCTCGGACAAGGCCTTCAAAGTCACAGAGTTGGCCATTCAGATCCACGGTGGCTACGGCTTCATCAAGGAATATGGCGTGGAGCAATTGATGCGTGACGTCAAGATTGCTTCCATCTACGAAGGCACCAACGGCGTCCAAGCCCTTGACCTCCTTGGCCGAAAGATGCGGATGAAACAAGGCGGATTGTTCCTTCGATGGATCCAGGAATCCAACGAATTCCTCCAGAACATGATGGGCAACGAGAAAGTGGCTGAGCTGGCTCAAGTTGTTGACAAGGCCAAAAACAAGCTGTTTGAAGTGGGCTTTAGCTTCCAAGAACGCGGCAAAAAGGACCCCCACCTCTCCTTGTTGGGCGCCACACCGTTCCTTGAAATGTTTGGCCACGTGGAAGTTGCTCGCCTCTTTGTGGAGCAAGCCTCCCTCGCCCATGAAAAGCTTGACGCCCTCGCAAGCCAATCGGGACAAGCTGCTGACGAACTCGTCAACACCAGCGACGAAGCGCGGTTCTACTTCAACAAGGTCCAGACCGCGACCTTCTTCATAAACAACATCCTCCCCGAAGCCTTCTCCCTGGCTCGTCAAATCCTCAACGAAGACCGCTCCGCCCTCGACATCAAATTCTAACTTCCCCAAGACTCCCCCTTTCCTTTTCCTGACTTTTCCGTAACAATGCATCTACCGAAAGGTTGTCTTTGAAGGACTTGCATTGACTTGGGGAGGTTTGTGAAATGAAAGTGTTTCTGCGATTTCTCGCGTGCTCATTGATGCTGGGTACCTTGTTCGCTGTGGCTTGCTCCAACAACACGGATTCAGGTCTGGCTGACGCGGGCATGGTGGTCTTGCCTGACCTAAACACTGCCGAGGGCGAAGTGGACAAGCCTTTCCCCTGTGGCAATGGAACCTGCCCCAACTCCAACTACCAGTGCTGCCAAGACAACAAAGACGCTCCACCCGAATGCTGCCTCAAAGGCTACAACGCCTGCTACAAAGACGGCGGCGGTATTTCAGGCTGGCCTGTCTACAACGGCTGCAACCCACAACGTTGCAAAGACCCAAAGCCCAAGCACTGCAAAGCTGGTACACGCGGCACCTGCTGCAGAAGCAACGAAAAATGCGGGGAACTCTTTGGGTACGCCTTCTGCGTGGACGAAGCCTGCCCCGAAAAGAACAAATGCAACGGCGGCAAGTTGTGCTGCACCAAGCCAGGCATCTGCGCCAAGTTTAAGAACGTAGAATACTGCGACGAAGATTGCGCAGCCCAAGGCAAAGAAAAGTGCGAGATTCAGGGCAGCTACTACGGTGATCAAAAACTGCATGTCTGTTGCCCAACAGGCCAATGCAGAATCCACCCCGACGGCTGGCCGTACTGCCTCAACGACCTCTTCTAAGTCCCTACTCTTCTCTTCCCCATCCAAACGTAAAGACTAAGGTGCAGGGACTGCCGCGAGAAGCCGCTGGATGAGTGTATCAGCCGTTAGACCATCGGCTTCGGCCCGATACGACAATGTGATCCGATGACGCAAGATGTCGAGAGCCACCGACTTGATATCGTCCGGGATAACATAACAGCGATGCTCCAGAAGAGCCTGAGCACGCGCTGCAAGATTCAGTGAAAGTGTTGCGCGAGGTGAGACGCCAAAATCAATGTACGACTGGACTTGTCGTAGATTGTCGGACGATGTCATCGACGTTTGAGGTCGAGTGGCCCGAATGATATCAACGATGTAATCCTTGATAGGATCAGCCACATACATTTGCCTCAACAGATTTTGGGCGGCTTGGATTTGCTCCGCTGTAAAGACAGCCTGGGGCGGATTGGGGTTGGCTTCAATCATCCGGTCCATGATCATTCTCTCTTCCTCCCTGGAGGGATAATCGAGATTGATCTTGAGCATAAACCGGTCAACCTGCGCTTCAGGCAGAACGTAGGTACCTTCCTGATCCACGGGGTTTTGGGTCGCCATCACCCAAAAAGGACGGGGCAACGAGTAGGTCGTATCTCCCAGAGTGACCTGCTTCTCTTGCATCGCTTCCAACAGCGCCGACTGAACCTTCGCAGGAGCCCGGTTAATCTCGTCAGCCAAAACGATGTTGGCGAACACTGGCCCGGTTTTGGGGTAGAAGGTTTGGTCTTTCGGGTGATAGATTTGCGTCCCAATCAGGTCCGCGGGGAGCAGGTCAGGCGTAAATTGAATCCTGGAAAAATCCAACGAAAGGGTTTGAGCGAGAGTCTGAACGGTGAGAGTTTTCGCCAAACCAGGCATTCCTTCGAGCAGCACATGACCCTTGGCGAGGAGTGCAATCAACATTTTGCGAACAAGGTCATGTTGACCCACAATGACTTGCCCAACCGCTTGACGCAAACGGTCAAAGGCGTGGGCGTAGCCATCCACATGTTCTTGGATTTGCTGGTACGCTGGTGGGGGAGCTAAGGAAGTCATTCCATCCCTCGGTCTTTCGAAGCAAAAATGCCTGATTGAATGAAAACTTCTGAGGTGGCATTTATACCCTCCCAAAGAGGCCTATGTCCAGGATGATCAGGTGAGTCACTTCGATGGGGTGTACAACACCGTCCGATGGCTTTATGCTACATACGACAATGCAACCACTTGTTCTTGTATGTATGTTACGAATGGTATTGTTGGGTTGGATAGGAGTTTGTTGTGCGTACTACAGCTCAAATGTTTCTCTTAAGCCTTGTTGTGTTAAGTGCAGCGTTCTTGCTGGATTGCAGCGGACCAATCTGCAACTCCAGCGCAGACTGTTTGTATTACCTCACCTGTCGAAATGGACAGTGTGTGGCCAAAGATTGTGATGTGGGAACACGCGCCTGCGATGGTTTTACCTGCACCGACCTCCAGACTGATAATTTTAACTGCGGTCAATGTGGGATAATCTGCAACAACGGGCTTCAATGTGTTCGTGGTGAGTGCAAGTCATTTTGCCCGGATGGAAGAGCGGTCTGTGGTGACACCTGCCCCGACATCAAGACCGACAACCAACATTGCGGACAATGCTTTAACTCTTGCTCCTCGACGCAAACCTGTATCGAAGGAAAGTGCCAATGCTTCTCCAACCTTGAGCAATGTGGTCGAGAGTGCGTGGATACCTTCAGCAATCAGTTCCATTGCGGAGTCTGTTTCAAGACTTGTTCGTCCACACAGAGATGCTCACAGGGTGTTTGCATAGCAAGAGAGTAAAAGGGCTGCTTGTTGGGGGAGAGGTCAGAAGGTTCTTAGGGGTGAGCTGTGTTGACTTCACCTTTTTTCGCGTGGCAAGAGAAGCAATCCAGCTGGTCGTTTTGTACAAGAATTCGCATCGCTGGTGTGACTTGCTCTTCCATAAACTTCACCATGGCTGCCGTTTTGGGGTTGCAGTCATTTTGAGTCGGCATGTTGTTGGGGTCGAGGGGAAAGAGCGTGCTGGGCTTCGCAAAGTCCGGGTTTTCAGGTTTGTCCGTTTGACCATGGCAAGTTCCACAGTGGAAGTTTGCCATGTTGTCGAACCGCTCGCTGAATCGACGGAACATCAGCCACATTTGGGGGTGTACGTCACGTTTCATGTGATCCGTGCGTTCTTTTCGATCCATTTCTTTCCAAGTTTTCGCGGGCTTCCACCAAAGACCTCCGGAGTCCCCATTTCGTTTGTTCTGAAAAGAATCTTTGTCCGTTTTTGTGGGAGAAAACTTAACACCGCTGGGGGAAGGGGTACATTTTGGATTCGATGTTGATGGAGTTGGGTTGGTAGAAGGCGACCCAGAAGACGCTGCGGCCTTCGAGGAGTCCAGGTCAGGCGGCTGGCTGCAACCCACCAGGACAAAGCTGCCCATTGCGACCCAACACACCGTTGAGAAAAGGAAAACGGCTCTCTTTTTCATTAATTTCGCGCCCATGTCCACGACCTCACTTCAAAAGGATTTCTCTACATACGTACGATACAATCTTTTGAGTATAGGAACATTGGACCCTGTCTGCAAGGTCAATTTGAACAACGACTTACAGGAAGGCTTTCTGGAAAAAGGGAGGTGAGGGATAGGGAAACTAGATCAATGTACCCAAGACGGTGCCGTCTTCTTGACGAGATTCGAGCCGCACAGGGGTAATGAGGTTGTGCAAAGGTCGGGGAGCTAAAGTCTTGACTTTGATGTAGTTCGACGTCAGACCTTGCCACCAAATGCCTTCAGGAGTCTCTTCCAGCTGTTGTTCCCAAAGAACATCCAAGGTTTCACCCAGATGCTTTTCATCAAAGGAGATGCGACCTTGGGTGGCCAACACATGCATGGCGGCGCTTCGTTCGGACTTCTTGTTGCCATCCACTTGGTTTGGCATCGTGGCAGCAGCGGTTCCAGGTCGAGGCGAATACCGGAAAATATGGAGGTGACAGAAATCCATTTCTTCGGTGAAAGCGAGACTTTCCTGAAAGTCCTCGTCGGTCTCGCCAGGAAAACCTACGATGATATCGGAGCTAATCCCCACGGAGGGCATGACAGCCCGAGCCTGATTCACGAGGTCACGGAACGCTTCCACTCGCGTACGTCGGGCCATTCGCTTCAAGGTACGATCACAGCCAGCTTGCAGAGGCATGTGCAGATGCTGACAAAGTCGAGGGTTGTGCCATAGATCAAAGAAGCCTTCAGGGATGTCCCAAGGCTCCAAGGATGACAACCGAATGCGAGGAAAATCGGTCTGGTCGAGGAACGCCTGAACAAGACCCCGTACGTCGATGTCTTCTTGGAGATCTTTGCCGTACGAGCCAAGATGAACTCCGCTCAGAACCACTTCCTGGTAGCCCGCCTGGTACAAGGCGTTCACTTCTTCCAGCAGCTCGCCCAGAGGACGGCTCCGACCCTGGCCTCTTGCAATGGTCGTCACACAAAAGGTGCAGCGATTGTCGCAGCCATCCTGGGCTTTGACAAAGGCTCGTGTCCGCCGCAGCTCTCCAGGGTTCAATTCGCGGGCCAGGGGCTCTTGATCCATCCATTCTTCATCGGAGATGCCCAACAAGTCGGGCACAAGACGGTCTTTGTGTGCGTTCCCAACCACCCTGACAACCCCAGGCATGGCTTCCACCTTGGGTCGTTCAATCTCGCTGTAACATCCGGTGACGATGATCTGCGCGTCTGGCGATTTCTTGTGAGCCCAACGAATCATTTGACGCGACTTTTTACCCGCTTCGTTGGTGACTGCGCAGGTGTTGATCACAAACAAATTGGCTTGTTCTGGGTCGCGAACAATCTCGTGGCCCAAGCGGGTGAAGGCCCGGCCCATCATCTCTATTTCACTTTCGTTTAATCGGCACCCCAGGGTGTCCAGGTACACACGCAAATCCATGATGAATCCCTTTCTGCAACGGAGGACGTCTCCCTTTTCAAGGAACCTCTTAGCCGAAAGATCCTCAAGATGCAAGACAGTCGTCAGAAAATGCCCGGCCTCAAGTCGCCTGAACAACCTATCCCAGAGACAACAACCATATTGACGAGAGAACCTTCATCTTCTACCCTGCGACCCATAGAAACACTGGCTCTGATAAGGCCTTTACCTTTTGCTTGTAGATGGGAGTTGCCCCAAATGATTCGCTGGTTTGTTCCGATTGGCCTCTGCCTTGCACTGCTTTCCAGTTGTGGCTCGAACCACTCAACCGAGAGTTCTTCGGGAGGAAAAGAGCAAAACGCAAAGTCCATTGTTGCCAGGGTTGGCTCGTCAGTCATCACCAAGCAGGAGTTTGTGAAGGAGTACACCAAGGCCGGTCAAGGACAAAGTCCTGCCCAGTTTTTGAAAAAGCTGATCAACGAAAGAAAGCTATGGTTGGCAGCCCAAGAACAAAAGCTCAACCAGGCAAAGGTAGTGAAGCAAACCGTACGAAAGGCGATGGTTCGTCAACTTCTGAAAACAGACTTCGAGAAGTGGTATTCGCCCAACAGCGTGGACTTGCTCCAGATTCGCCACTACTACAAAGACTACTACCACAAGTACTACCGCCCCTTGATGGCGCGAGCAGCTCACTTGCTTGTCCGAAATCCAGTGCGACCTGAGCACGTGGGCAGCCTAAAGGGCATCTACAAAGCGGCCTACCCTGCTCTTGAAAGTGAAATCAAGCAAATTGCGAATGAATTCAAAGCGCTTCTTCCAAAGAAAGACCCCAAAACGCAAGCCCAGTTTCTCAAGATAGCGCGTGAGTTTGCCTCCAAGTACAACGTGCCCAATCCCCAGCTTCAAACGTGGTTTAAGGGTTTTTCCGCGGCAACAGAACAAAACAAAACGAACAAAACCAGCTTGCTCAATGCATGGAGCGAGTGGGGGAAGAAGCTGAACACGTTTGCGTTTTGTGGCTCATGTGCGAAAGTGGCGAAGCTCATGAGGTCCAACATGATGCAGTGGCATCGACTCCCCACAACGACCATTCCTGAGCCCATGCTCCAAGAAAGCCTCACCAAGCTCAAAACGCTAGTCAATGACCCCGAAGTTCGCATCAAGGTAGAGACCTTGCCGTTTTTTCCGGCCAAGCAAGTCCCTGGCTACCCTGCGATGGTCAATGCGTTCGCCAAAGCAACCCACGAGCTGAAAGATGGTGAATACAGCAAGGAGCTTTGCACCACGAAGTTTGGTATCCACTTGATCTTCAGGACGGCGACGCAGAAGTCCTTTGAGCGCTCCTTTGTGCAGGTTTCGCCAGAAATTCGGAGCTACTTGTTCAAGAAGAATCGGCCGAAGAAGTACAAGCAGTGGCTTCAGTTGAAGTTTCAGAAGTACAAACCGGTGGGTTATTTCAAGCGCTTGAAGGAGAAGCGTCGGAAGTAGAAGAGAAGTCCAAAGAGTGCCAACCACAGCAGGAACGGTCCCGACCCACCTTGTTGCTGGCAGCCGCAGTTTCCAGGTTGGTAACGTGTGCTGCCGTCATCGGGCAACCCTGTTGGATTCCCGCCTGACTTATCCGCCAATCCCGAAGGACCATCCCCAGTGCCGGAGTTTGGATCATCCGTCTGATTGTTTGGACCGCCATCGTTGGTCGAGGTCGGATTTTCCGCAGACGTCACGCCTTCCCCAGCGTTGGTGTTTCCTTCGCCGTTGGTAGGGCCTTCAGTGGGGGGGTTTTTGGGGTCGCCCACACATTGATTCTCCACACAGACTTGACCCTCCGGACAGAAGATATTGAAGCAGGGATCATGACGACATTGTCCATTGCGACAGGTACGTCCTTTGGGACAGGTGACTCCATCACAGGGATCCGCTTCGCACTTGCCTGAGACACAACGCTCAGTGGGACCACATCGAACATTGTCGCAGGGGTCTGTCGGTTTGGCTTTGCAAGAACCATCCACACATTCTTCGTTGGTCTTGCATTTCACTTTGGCGCAGGTGCTTACACACTTTCCATCACGACAGAACTCGTTGGTTTTGCACTTCACCTTGTCGCAGGGGTCGGACTCACAAACACCTTCGACACATCGTTGACCGTTGGGACAACCCTTTCTGTAACAGTTGTCCTCCACACACTTGCCCTTCTCGCAAACTTGCTTGTCGGGACAAGAAACCAGGTAGCAGGCGTCGATGCATTTGCCGCTCACACAGCGTTGATCTGTGGGGCACTTCACATTCTCACAGGGGTCTTTGTCCGAGACACAGATGCCGCTGATGCAACGCTGTCCTCCAGGACACTCGCCGCTTCGACAACGATTCTGGCAGCGCCCGCTTTCGCACAGCATGCCCGAGGGACAAAGAGCGTCAGCGCCGTTGTCAATGCGGCCATCACAGTCGTTGTCTTTGCTGTCACAAATTTCTTTCCCAGGCTGAGGTGCGTTGCAGAGGGACCAGCTTCCCGATTGGCAAACCTGACGTCCTTCCCCACAAGCTGTTCGGCACTTCTTGGTGAGGTTGTCGTCGATGCTTCCGTTGCAATCGTTGTCTTTGCCGTCACAGAGTTCCGGTTCGGGGCTGGGACCTGAACATCCACCCCACTTTCCACCTTTGCAGGTCGCGGTACCTTCACCACAATCGCCCAAACAACGGCGCGGTTGAAGGCCGTCATCAATCTGGCCGTTGCAATCGTTGTCCTTCCCATCGCAGGTTTCGGCTTCGGGCTTTTGCGCATCACAGAAGACCCATTTGCCACGTACACAGGACTCTTTCCCTTTACCACAGGCCGTAGAACAAACGCGGCTCAAGTTGTCGTCCACTTGACCGTTGCAGTCATCGTCCTGGTCGTTGCAAGTTTCGGTGGTTGGTGTTCTCGCAGAACAGGCAGCCCAATTTCCCGCCACACATCGTTCCGTACCGTTGCCACACTTGGTTTGGCAGGCGCGAATCAAGCCATCATCCACGACGCCGTTGCAATCGTTGTCTTTGCCGTCACAGATCTCCGGTTGCGGGGCCTTCGGTGGTACTGAGCAAGCCACGCCTGACTTGTCGTTCATGCAAATCCAGGTTCCTTGGTTCTGGCAACTTCCGACACCAACCACACAGGAAGTTCCTTTGTTGGGCCACTTCTCATCGACGCTGCCATCGCAGTTGTTGTCGAGTCCATCGCACAACTCAATTTGAGGTTGCCCTGGAGTCGCGGAGCAGGTTGTTTTGGTGCGGCTTGGATCACAGACTCTCTGCCCGGTGCGCTTGCACACGCCTAACCCGACATCACAAGATTGGCCAAGATCAGTGAAGGTTTCGTCCACCTGACCGTCGCAGTCGTTGTCGATGCCGTCGCAGATTTCGTTGGTCGGTTGGCCAGGTTGAGCCGAACAAACCGTTCCGTTTTGTTGGGAGTTACAAACCCGCTTTCCTTTTCGGTTGCAAGCACCCACTCCGACGTCACAGGCTTGTCCGAGATCCGACCAGTTTTCATCCACGCTGCCATCGCAGTCGTTATCGATGCCGTCGCAAACTTCGGTGTAGTGGTCAAAGGAGAGCTGTGCGTTCTTGACGACGGGGGTGTATCGAGCGTCGTTGGTTTCCATCCGAAACTCAATTTGAATCCACGCGTTGGGGGAGACACCCGGCGACTGACCGGAAGAAATGTAGGACCCCCAAGAGGCACTGGCTAGACCCGAAGCAGTGGAAGCAGAGCGAGCCCGAACCTTCACGGTGGTTCCGCTGGGGGTCGATCCCGTCCAAGAGATTTGATTAAATTTGGCTTTGCACTTCGCGTTGTAGCTGATTGTCCAGGTCCCGTTTGCGGGCTTGGTCTGAATGGAAAACCCAGTCATATCGGAGTAGGTATAGGGTCCTGATTGAGCGGGAGACGAACACCGTGTGCAACCTGAGTTTGCGCAAGGCCGGGTCCCTGTTGTGTCACAGATGGGATACGCCGCAACTTTGGTTCCGTCTGAGACCCGTAGCTTGTAAGCCAGACCTTCGCGATAGGAGTTGGCCCAAACAAAGCCTTTGGAGTCGATGGCCACGCCAATGGTGTGAGGGCCGACGTTGCGAAAGATAGAAACTTGGCCGTTGCTGGGGTCAACGCGGGCGACGTGACGAGTTTCTTGGTTGTTGGTTGCATGGGAACAGGCAACCCAAGCACGGTTTTGAGAGTCAATGGCAACACCACGACCTTTGGCTCCCAAGTTGTAGGTCTGAACGGCGTAGCTGCTAGCGTTGATACGGAAGACTTGGGCTCTCTCCCAGCTGGCGACCCAAACGTATCCAATGCGGTCCGCCATGATGCCATAGCAACCCGGCGTGCTCACAGTCTTTACGATTTGTCCGGAAGAAGTGATCTTCGTGACCGTGCCTTTGCATCGGTTCAAAGTCCAGATGTTTCCGGAAGCATCGGTAGTCGCTCCATACGTACAGATGCCTGAGTTCCGAACGGTGAGGATGGGCTTGAAGGTTTGCCTGGAGATTTTCACAATGCTCTGGGCGTTGTATCCGCCGGCCCAGATGTTTCCTTGCTTGTCGATGGTTACCGCGCGAGGACCTGAGCCAACGTTTACCGCAGCCAAATACTTTCCCTCTGCGGAGATGGCGACCACATAGCTGCCGTTTCGCAGTCCTACCCAAACGTTCCCATCCGCATCCACTGTGGTTCGCGAGGGGCTGGAACCTTTGCCAAGGGGCGCAAGGTTAAACGTCCAAAGGATTTGACCGTTTCGGGTGTCCATCTTGGTGATGGTATTAAGGGAAGAACTGGGAATGTAGATAAAAGGGGTCTCTACGACGGAGTTAGGATTGAAGACAATCTCCAACTGGTTGGGAGTCTTGGTCCAGGTCACGTTGGTTGGGTTCCCCTGAGACCAGTCCGAATTGCTCGCCCACTGCACTGACTTGGCTCCAACAGGGGATGTTGTTGCCATGACCATGGCCAGCACAACCGCCAAGAAAGAAAGCCTCTTCACCCCAAGAGAACAACTCACTCGCATCGTGGTATCTCCAATACTCGTGTTCCATGAAAAGAGACGTACGGGTGAACTATGTTCCTCACAACCGTGCCGCACCCCAGATTCCTGCACCCCTAGCCTAACAGAGAAACAATGGAACTTCAAGATGTTATTGCGAATGTCGCGAAATGGAAAAAGAGAGAAGTACGTAATTTACCGTACACCTTCCCAAACACTTGCAAGAAGGCAAAGTTTCATCACAAAAAGGTAGAAAAATCACGAAAATGAAAATGGAGCGGATGAACACAGAAGGGAGAGGAAGGAAGAGTTTGAAGTGATTCGGTTAGAAAGAGTAGTTGCCGCCCACAGTGAACCAGGGACCTACACTCATGAATGACGAACCGAGTCCAATGGCGCCACGGAAACCGGCTCGGATGGTCACGGTAAACTCAGGCACAATAAAGATGTCCATTCCAACCAAACCTTCACCACCCACCATAAAGAAGGAAGCATCGTTGGCATACAGATAACCCAGGATGCCACGAACGCCCAAGGTCAAGCCGATGTTGCGGAAGAACCACTTTTTAAGAATCCCCACAGCAGGTAGAATCGGCAGAACAATGAAGGGAAACGCGGAGTCAGCAGGTCCCGTGATCCCAATGTCGAGGGTCACGTTCAGATAGAACTCTGGGATGGTTGTGGCAGCCGAGAGATCAAACTCGGAGTTCAAGCGGAGGCTAAAGCCCAACACGGTCCCATCGATGATGGGGAACGGAATTCCCATGCCTGCACCGCCAGGGATGGAGAGTGTGTACGAAGCCAAGCCCACGGAAGCACCCAACGAGACGCCACGCATGGGATGCTCAAACATCAACATCCCCTTCTGCAAGGTTGTACCGTTGGAGACCGACAGAATCTGACCCCTGGTGAGAAAATCGGCTTTGGGATTCACCCGCACCTTTTGCCCATCTTTGAAGGTCATTCGGTTGTCACCGACGGTTCGGATTCGGGCGTACCCTTTGTAACGCAGCTTCCCGTTGGTGCGCTGAACATACACCTTGAATCCCTGATTAACCGTGACCCCTTCCGACTTACCGATGTTGGTGTATACGCTGGTAAAAGTCGCACGTGAGATGGGCGCATGAAGGGAGAACTGCTTAATTTTGGCGAGCTTGACAAAGAGCGCTTTCCCCAGGTTCTCGGCGGTCCCTTTGAACTGTTGGGAGCGTTTGGTCACTCGGCCCACGCCCACCACGCTAGTGAAGACATTGAGCATGGAACCGCCCACGCCTGTACCTTTGACCGAAGCTTTTACAATTTTGAATGGACGGGCAAAGCCGGTGTATTCGTTGTCGCGCTTCATCCGACAAGCCCGACGATACCGACGTCCCTTCTTTCGCATGGCTTCGGTGCAGTTGAAGATAACAACCTGACGAATGTGAACACGGGCCGCCATAAGGTACGTGCGGGAACGGCTGGAGCGGTCGTAGTAACGACGAATCCGGGTCATTTCAATCCAATAATAGAACGAATTGTTCTGAATGGATTCCAGCATCTCGGAGGTGACAGCGTACCCCTGGAACTCGTTATCCCAAGTTGAACGCAAACGAGCATAGCCCATCGCTTTGGCTTCCACCAACTTGACCATCTTCTGGACATAACGACCTTCGGCCACGCTCTTAAAGGGCAACTTCACGAAGATAAAGCGACCTTTTTCAATGGACCCACGAAGTGTCTTCTCCAACACCTCAAGCTGGGAGTCGCTGATCCGCCGTAGCCCCCGACCTTCAATTCCCAGGTAGGAAAAGAAGGGCTTTTTGTACGCTTCGTATTTTTTCGCTGACTGAGCCATCACAGGATTCGAGGACAGCAGAAACCCAAACATCATCCACAAACAAGAAACACCAGTGAGAACCTTCATCACAAATTCACTCCAAAGGCGCAAGGATTGTATCCAAAACAAAGATGTTGAAAATCAACAAGAAGCAAGCTGAATCTTGAGTTTGGCACAACATAAGACACAGGCACCGGGTTGTCAATCATCCGATAATTGCTGGCGAAAGAAGGCTTCTAATTTTTTCAAAGCCGGACTTTGTTTGGCCAACCGAGAGGCCAGCCGAACCTCTTGAAGGCCTGACTCCCAACGACCACTGTACCGATAAAACAAAGCGTGTTGGTAATGGGTCCAAAGCAGAACCTTGGTGATGTTGGGGTCCAGCGCCATCCGGTTCTTTACGTGCTTGTACACACGCTTCCAAAAGTAGCCCTGTTGTTCTTTGATCGCGTCATCGTCCGAAGACTGACCATCGTCATCGTAGGTAGGACGCTGGCTTGCAGGAAGCCAACAAAAGAGCGTCCCGGCCGGATACAACGAGGCAGACAGCATCGTGGGAAGGTCATCAAACCACTCCACGCACACAGGCTTCTTCTTCGCCAACGCCCTCATCGCCAGCACCCGGTCCCCCGGATTCTTGCTGCCGAACGAACGATAGAGCTCCTGGTAAATCGGGTCCCGCGCGCTCACCATCTGTCGGTACCCCTTCCACCCCAACAGATTGCGTGGAAACATTTTGACATCAGGACGGTGGCGTTCAATGACTTCACGATACCAGCGCAAAAAGCCGGTCTGGTAGTTGCTGGTAAACACGTGGGCGTTCACCGGCAGAGGCTCTTCCACCAGCTCAATCCAGAGCAAGGGAGCCCAGGAGTGGCTCATGTTGCACCGAGCCAAAGAGAAGGGATGCTGCGACGGATGAGCCATCGCGTCGGGAAACTTAAGCCAGGGCAAGATCAAAAGGCTGCTCACGACGAGCCAGGGCGCAATCTTGCTCCATCGTAGATAGTCCCCTTGTTCTGAAAGCTTCAGCAAGAGAGGACGACTGTAATCATGAAGAACCCGCCAAAGCTCGGCCAACATGACCCCCACGATGCACCCAAAGAGCAACATCGGGACCACAAGATACCCATGCAAGTCCGCATCAAATCGGTCGACCACCATCACGAAGCGGCCCAACATGCTGACGCCCCACCACAAGCCAAAGGCAAGCCCAACCCAGCCCAAAAGCCGGATCAGGATGTACAAACCGAGGATACCAAGCAAAAACCAGATCCACCCGAGCTGCTCGACATAAATGGAGGACAACAGAATGGCTCGTTGCCCCAAGTTTTGCTTTTTGCCTGTGGGACGGATGGAGCGTTGCCAAGCCTTGGCAGAGACATACCACCAAAGCCCTTTCACAGTATGAGCCTCACCCCATTGAACTTTGGGCTGGGTTAAAGAGCGAATGGGTAGATAAGTGTAGGTCAACAAAGCCCAGGCCACAAACCCCGGAAGAACAAACAAAACCAACGAAGACCAGAGCCGTCGAACGTTCATCGCGGCCAATAGAACCAGACACCCTGGCACCATTAAGATAGTCAGAAAGTGATGGTTGCAGAGCGCCACGCCTGCCCACCACGCCGCCACACACAAATCACGTCCACCTGTCGTCCAGAAGTCATGGGTCCAAAAACGTCCAGAAGAGACTAACTCCTCAGACACCCGCTGTGGTTCTTCTTGAGTAGCGAGATTGGTGGGCGCAGCCAGTTCACTGTGAGGCTTCTCTAACGAGCTGTCAGGAAAGACCCAGCCCTTGTATTGGTTGTAAGCAGCAAACAACCGCTCCAAACACGCAAGGATCAGCGCCGCATGAAGCGTGTAGACTTCAGGCCGTACGCCTTGCAAACAACATGTATAAGTGAGGGTTGTCGTTTGTGTAACCACAAAGGCAATGATGATGTGATACCACGGAAGAACGCGGTCCTCGCGGAGGATCACGCCCAGATGTAGCAACAACCTGTAGGCAAGCCAGGAGGACAGACCCAAACAGACCCCCGAAAACATGGCCAGCCGAAAGGCGATGCTACCAAAAGGCAGCCCCAAGAAGAGGTGAGAAAGAAGCAAGTAGGCCGGATGTCCAGGAGGGTGAGACAATCCCAGCGACCCAGCCGAAGCTACAAATTCAGACGAATCGAGCCAACCCGGTGCTCCCCCTGAAAAGAACATCGACACCAAAAAGGGGATAACGAAGGTAAGAAGACTAAGAAGTCGCTTTCGCATTGTTAATTGTCAAGGTCAAAAGACCAATGGCCTTCCAATCGTTCAGCGAGCCGTTGGCAATCTTGTCGCACTCGCGTTCCAGCGTTGTTGGCATCCCCAGAGACCGAAACATCGTCACCGAGCATCACTTCCATGGTGGTCCCTACAGAAGTCGAGAGACCTTCAAGATCATACCCACCTTCCAAGAAGGCGACCAGCTTTCCATCACACAATTCTTCGGCAAGTTCGCACAGATCCGTTGCCATTCCACCAAACCCTTCGGCGGTGACGTTCATGGCTCCCAAGGGGTCCTGGTGATGCGAGTCGTATCCAGCCGACAATAGAATCATTTGCGGCTTGTACTGCCTCGCAAAAGGCATCACGACCTTTTGGAAGCAGTAGCGATAATCGTCGTCGTCCATGGCGGGTTTGAGGGGCAAGTTCAAGGTATAGCCAGTTCCCTCACCGCGACCAATCTCATGGATGGCTCCGGTTCCGGGATAGAAGTTCCCTTGATGGACCGAGAAGAACGCAAACCGAGGGTCTTCCTCAAAGACATGCTGGGTTCCATTCCCATGATGAACATCCCAGTCCACCAGGAGGATCCGCTCCAGCCCTTCTTCTTCGGCCAGAGCACGGGCTGTCACAGCGATGTGATTGAAATAACAAAATCCCATCGCATGAGTGCGCTCCGCGTGGTGACCAGGAGGACGACCCAACGAAAAGCCCATGTCCAGGTCGCCATGGTACACAGCAAGGGCCAAGTCAATCGCACCACCGGATGCCAACAGTGCGGCTTCGGCGGTCTTGGGCGACGCTTGTGTGTCCCCATCGAAGAAGGTGTTCAGCTCCCCTCGTGAATTCAAAACCGTTTGCACATACGAGGGTTCATGGTTCCGGGTAATTTCTTCAACGGTAGCTTCGCGGGTGGGAACCTTGGTCATTCGCTCCCACAGATTGCGCTCCGTCATCACCTCACGGATGGCGATCAGCCTCTCGGGTCGCTCAGGATGACCGTAACCCGCGTCGTGCTCCAGAAAGGTCGAATCCCATACCAATCCTACATTCCGACCCATGACCTTTTCCTTCCTTACGCTCAGGAGACGACTCTACTCCCCCGAAGGCTGGGAGGTTCGAGCCATCACATGCAGCGAATGTGCGCAAACGATAGAGAACGTGAGCAGCAACAAAGCTCCTGCTTGGTGCATCGCACCCAAGGAAACAGGAACAATGTATAGCAAGGTTGTAATACCAAGGAATACCTGGAGAAGCAACGCTCCAACAAACAGACTCAAGTAGACTCTCAACCGCCCGCTCAGGTTGGCCTTGTGCGCAAACCACCACAGCATGGGAATCAACACACACAACAAATAAGCGATGCTGCGGTGAGTAAATTGTATGGTCAAAGTGTTCTCAAAGAAGTTTTTGTACCAGGGAGAGAAGGCAAACAAGTTGTCAGGGATGATAGCGCCCGCGATGGTCGGCCAAGTATTAAAGGCATAACCCGCCTTCTTACCCGCCACGAGCCCACCGGAGCCAATCATCACAAAGATGATGCCTGTAATTCCAAAGCTCCAACGACGCAGGCTGAGGAAGGAATCAGAGTTTCCACCCTGAACAAGGGCGTCAGTGGACTGCCCCCTCCGCCAGACATCGAGCCCAATCCAAAGAATGTATCCGTACAGAAACACCGCCAGTAGCAAGTGTGCTGTTAATCTGTAATGGCTAACGTGGGGTTGGTTCACGAGCCCACTCTTAACCATGTACCAGCCAAGCAAACCTTGCGCCCCTCCCAGAATAAAGCCGACAAAGAGCTTGATGGAGAGGCTCTTGTCTAACTTTTTCCTGATCCAAAAGAACAGCAAAGGGAGGCCAAAGACGAGGCCAAGCAAGCGTCCCCAGATCCGGTGAAACCACTCCATGTAGTAGATGAACTTAAACTCGCTCATCGTCATGGACTTCCGGACTTTGTATTCGGGGAACTTCTTGTATTTGTTGAAGGCGATGGTCCAGTCTTTTTGGTTCATGGGCGGAAGGACCCCAAGAATGGGCTTCCACTCCACCATCGAAAGACCGGACTGGGTGAGTCGTGTGACTCCACCAATAACGACCATGGCGTAGATCATTCCACAACAGAAGAACAACCAGAAGCCAATGACTCGTCGGGATGAATTGGATGAGATGGTTTGATCGGAGGTAGTCATCGTATCCCCTCTGAAACCCCAGAAGAATCGGGGCAATGTGTTGAAACAGGTGGTCCAAACACGGACACCAGGGAGACAGGCAGGGGCACCATACTTCCCGGAATCCAGGCTGTCAAGCCAGGGTCAGAGTTTGCCCCTTGACGCCTCGCTGAGGATGAGGCGATATCATCCTCCCTGAACCAAGTCTTCGAGAACATCGCGGAGACCATCGACACCAACAAACCCTAACTTGCTTGCATCATTGGGAGGCAACGTGGACTTCTCTATCCCCTCGCACATTCAAGAGTTAAGACAAGCCATCCACGAATACATCCAGGAAGAGTTGTATCCACTCGAAGCGGAGATGTTGGCGCATGGATGGAGCGCCACTGAAGAAGTCCTACAGGCCAAACGCGAAGAAGTAAAAGAGCGAGGCTGGTGGGCTCCCCAAATGCCCAAAGACCTCGGCGGCGCGGGCCTTTCCTTGCTTGAATTTTCTCACATCAGCGAAGTGCTAGGCCAATCCCCCTTTGGTCATTATGTGTTTAATTGCCAGGCCCCTGACGCAGGTAATATGGAAATTCTCCACGAGTTTGCAACGCCTGAGCAGCAAGAGATGTATCTGGAGCCACTCCTTGCTGGAGAAATCCGAAGCTGCTTTGCCATGACAGAGCCGATGAACGCCGGCTCCAACCCCACGAAGATGAGCACGATGGCCGTCAAAGACGGTGACGAGTATGTGATCAACGGTCGCAAATGGTTCACGACTGCCGCAGACGGCGCAGCCTTTACCATTGTCATGGCGATCACGGACCCAGAGAACGAGAACAAGTACCAGCGCGCGAGCTTAATCCTCGTTCCCATGGACACTCCTGGGTTTCAGTTGGTCCGCAACATCTCCGTGATGGGCGAACCTGGAGAAGGGTACGCCAGCCACGCGGAGGTCTCCTTTGACAACGTTCGCGTACCCCTGGAGAACCTCTTGGGGGGTGAAGGTGCAGGCTTTGCCATGGCGCAAGCCCGCCTCGGACCGGGTCGTATCCATCACTGCATGCGGTGGTTGGGCATTTGCGAGCGAGCCTTCGCCTTGATGTGTCAACGCTGTGCAGAGCGCGAGTTGTCCGAAGGAAAGCCCCTCGGAACCCGACAAATCGCCCAGGCCTGGATTGCAGAGTGCCGGGTAGAGATCAACGCCGCCCGGTTGATGGTGTTGCAGGCCGCCTGGAAAATTGACAACGAAGGAACGTACGCTGCTCGCGAAGAAATCTCGTTGATCAAATTCTACGTCGCAGGCGTCCTCCAAAAAGTGCTAGACTGCGCCCTCCAACTCCACGGTGCCTTGGGTATGACAGACGACACCCCCATCGCGTACTGGTACCGGCACGAACGCGCCGCTCGTATCTACGATGGACCGGACGAGGTACACAAGATGGTCGTCGCCAAGAGAATCCTCCGTAACTACGGGATGTAAGGGAGCCTTCCATGACAAAAGCAGCAGGCATGGACAAAGCACGAGACGTCCGCTCCGGAGAAGAGCTGGACGTCGCCTCATTGGAAGCCTACCTGGCTGAAAACCTGGAAGGATTTGCAGGTGGCCTGGAGGTTAAGCAGTTTCCGTCGGGGCACTCGAACCTTACTTACCTGGTGAAAGACGCAAAGACCGAGTGGGTGTTGCGTTGCCCCCCCAAAGGGGCCAAACAGATCAAAAAGGGTCACGACATGGGGCGGGAGTACAACATCCTTCGTCGCCTCTACGAAGTGTACCCCAAAGTCCCGCAACCCATCCTCTACTGCGAAGGGGAAGAGGTGATTGGCGCAGAGTTCTACCTCATGGAGCGCCTCAACGGAGTGATCTTACGCAACGGCGTACCGGAAAAGATCGGATACACCGAAGAGAACTTCGCCACCTTGTCCGAAAACTTTGTGAAGAACTTTGTTGAACTTCACGCTGTGGACATCAACGCAACAGGCCTGGTCGACATTGGTCACCCGGAAGGTTACGTGGAGCGCCAGGTCAACGGCTGGAGCGAGCGATACAAGAAGGCACAAACCGACGATTGGCCCGACATTGACGCCCTGATGGCGTGGTTGCCCGCGAACATGCCTCCTCCCGTGTCGCAACACTCCATGATCCACAACGACTATCGGTACGACAACCTGATCCTTGACCCCAACAACCCAACAGAAGTAGTGGCCGTGCTGGATTGGGAGATGGCAACCGTCGGTGACCCCCTCATGGATTTGGGAACGACCTTGGGGTACTGGATCAACCAACACGATCCAGCGCAGCTTCAAGCGCTTCCCTTTACCCTGACGGCTCACCCCGGAAACTACAGCCGCACAGAGTTGGTCAACCGGTACGCGGAACTCAGCGGCCGGGATACCTCACACATTCTATTTTACTATGTGTATGGGCTGTTTAAAATCTCTGTGATCCTTCAGCAAATTTACTTTCGTTTCAAGAAGGGCTATACCCAGGACGAACGATTTGCCTATCTCAACTACATCGTCCAGATCTTGGGCCAAGTGGGTGCAAAAGCCCTGGAGTCCGAAACGATTGACCCCAAACTCTAAGACACCCTCCTAGACCCACCATCTTCGATCAGGCATCCATGGACATCACCTCATACTCTCCCAAACCAAAGGAAAGGCACAGATGCAATCCATCTTTCCATACATTCACATTCCCATTTACAAGCTCAGTTCCAACTTTGTTGTCGAAGCCTTTGGAGTCCTCGTTGCCATCGGCGTTATCATGGGAGCCTGGCTGTCCGTCCGCCGAGCCGAACGCTTGGGACTCAACGTTAACTTGTTGATTGACAGCTTCTTTGTTGTCATCCCTGGAGGATTTGCGCTGGCGCACTGGGTCGCTTTGTTTGCCTACTTCCCAGAGCGAGTTAAGCAAGACCCCCTGCAAATCATTTATTTCTGGGCCGGGATCTCGTCGTTCGGGGGAATCCTCGGCGGCTTGCTTGTAGCCTGGCTCTTCTTTCACTACAAGAAAGTCAACACTCGCCCCTACCTGGAAACCCTGGCTTGGGGTTTGATTCCTGGCTTCACCATGGGTCGCGTGGGCTGCACAGTGGCTCATGATCACGCAGGCATGTGGATGGTCAACGAAGCCAGCAACCCCCTTCTCATTGGTACCTCTGGCGTGCGCAAAGCCATTCTCCCGACCCTCCAAGACCCTGCGTTCTGGGTGTTTGCTGGGGTGGTTGCCTTGGCGACCATGCTCATTGTTAGCCTAGTGAAGGAAAACAACTTCCTCCACAAGACCAACCTTCTCTCTGGAGCGTTGGTCATTGTTCTTCTCGTCTTGGCTTCACCGGCGTTCCCTGAGCTGCTTCGAAGCATGGCCATTCCATGGCCCGTTAGTGGCGTGTTCAAGACCAACCCCCACCAGTTTGGAGCCCACCTGTTCTGGAGTGACTCCAACTTGCTGCTCAACGGCAAGCAGGTGTTGGTCAAAACTCGGCTGGCCTACGACCTTGGGTTAATTGAACTTCTGTTTTATGTATTCTTAATTTGTGGGTTGGCAGCCCTCGCCTACGGAAAGCCACGCCGAGAGAGCACCATCCTCGCCATTTGGTTTATTTCCTATGCACCCGTCCGATTCCTTTTGGATTACCTGCGAGTATGGGACCGACGCTACTTCGGCCTCACCCCAGGACAGTACCTCTGCATCTGTATGTTTTTGATTGGAGTGTACTTTTATGCCACTATGCCAGAAGAACGATGGGGAGAGTATGTTCCACCCTCAGAGGAAGACGCAGCGACCAACGAGGCGTGAACTGGTTTCGCGGTTCAAGTATTGTTGGTTGACAACTATCGGTAGGATTTGGTACCCATAGAGTAGTAAATTCAGGGGAATTTCCTGTGTTCTCCAATTCGGGAAGCATCCTGCAACGTGTTTGCCTATGTCGGGTTTCACCGTGTCTTAGGAGATTGCCAATGTTACGGCGACTTGGATGGATAAGTTTTAGTATTGTGTTGTTTGCTCTTGCTTCTACAGGTTGCCAGTGCGGCGATGCCGGAGTGGGGAACTGTAAAGAAAACACAGACTGTACAGGCCGATTGTGCGATGGCACACGTTGCGCTTGCCTGGAAAACAAGTGTACCCCAGTGCAATGCTTGCAGAAGTTTCACTGCGAAACTGGCTTTGAGTGCTCGAAAGACTACAAGTGTGTGGGTGACACTCCGACCTGCACCAAAGACGAAGATTGTCCGGAAGGCACCAAGTGCAACACGGAATCAGGTCGTTGTGAAAAAGACCCAGACACGTGCTCCGAAAACAACGATTGCGCCGAAGCTTCCAAGATCTGCTGTGATCTCGGCGACGGAACCGGCAAACGTTGCAACTTCAAGAAGTGCTTGAAGAACGAAGACTGCGCCCAAGGTGGTAGCAACACTTGTGTGGAGCCCTTGTCCTGCAACGCAGGTGAAAAAGAAGCTTGCGTGAAAGGTGTCTGTCAATGTGCCAAGTCCTGCGGTGGAGACTGCGGTGACGGCAAATGCTGTGACGCAGAGAACGAAACCTGCATTGCCAATCCGGACCCCTGCCCCAACGTAACCTGTCAGCCTGGCTTTGATCCTCCCGACCGCTCCAAGTACAAGCCAAACCCGGCGACCTGTAAGTTCGATACCGCCCCCGTTTGTGACTGTGTGAAGAAGCCGCCCTTGGAAGAAGGACCCAACGGTCTCTATCCCGGCATGGCTTTGCACAACGGAACTCCGGTGGTCAGTGGTTACAACAAAAAGTACGGTGACCTCGTAGTAGGAACTCGCCAAAGCGACGGCTCCATCAAATGGGAGTATGTCGATGGCATCCCCAGCGGCGCTCAACCGACTGGCGCTCCTGACGGTCCCCGAGGTGGTATCTCGGAAGAAGGCGATGACGTCGGTTACTACACCAGCATCGCTTCCGACAACACCAACATCCACGTAGCCTATCACGATGCCACCAACGGCAGCCTCAAGTACGCTCGTAAGACCGGTGACAAGTGGGTCACAATGGTTGTGGACAAAAACGGTTCTGGTATCGGTCGCTTTACGGCGATTGCTCTCGACAACGGCGTCCCTGTGGTCGCGTACTACGTGTTGAACAACGGCAAAGGTCAGGCCGAACTTCGCATCGCCAAAGGCAGCTCGGCCACTCCCGCTTCGGAATCTGACTGGTCCTTGAGCACTGTGGACACCACCGACCTCCCCGGCTGCAAAGGCACCTGTGAGTCCGCTAAGAAGGAAGCTTGCGTCGATCAAAACAAGACGCCCACTTGCGCTGCTGACACCGGTGACTGCCCCAACAAATGTGGCAGCGACGAAGTTTGCGTCAACAAGGCATGCTTGAAGAAAGTGGCAGCTGATGGCAACGACGACATCGACCCCAAAGGCGCAGGCCTCTTCCCGTCCATCGCGATTGCTGGTGGAAAAGTGTATGTCGCCTACTATGATCAATCCAAAGGTGACCTGAAGCTGGCTCGCTCCGATAGCGGTGGTCAGTATGTGACCGGCGCTGTCTACACCAAGGGCGACGTAGGTGACTTCCCCTCGGTTGTGATTGGCAAGAATGGAAACATCCACATTTCCTTCGGAAACGCCGACACCGCCGACATCCACTACATCGTGTTGGACCCCCAACTCAAGATTGTGTTGGATGAAATCGCTGACGATGGGCAGCGGGCTGGTGAAGACCGCCGCCTTGCTGACACCGCGCTGGTCCTCGACGACGGTGGAGTCCCCCTCATTGTGTACCAGGACGCTTCGGTCCAGTCGTTGATGATTGCAACCCGTCAGGGTGACAAGAAGTGGGATGTGAAGAAGATTGTGGGTGAAGATCCAACTCTCGGCGCCTTCGGCTTCTTCAACACGCACCTCTTCTTTGGTGGCAAGTCCTACATCAGCAACTACAACTACTTGATTCGCGGCGCCAAAGACGACAGCAAAGTCGATATCCGAATCTATCCCTAAGCTTCCAATCCCCTTCTCCAACCCCTCCGACCCAAACAATCCAACTCAAACATCATGAACCAAACAACCAACGACAAATCCACTGTGGAGTCGGATGAGGACAAGCACATCTTTATGTCCACCTCTTGGTTGCAAGTGTGCCGCGGCTTTTTTCAGTGGTCCGGTAGGATTATCAAGGAGTTTTGGAGCAACAACGGCCTGGTGTTGGCCAGCGCTGTTGCTTACAACGTCTTCTTGTCCACCATGCCACTCCTTGCCCTCTTGTTGATGGCGCTCTCGTACGTGCTGCCGGAGCAGTTGGTGATGGAGAGTATCTCCAAGAACGTCCAGTTTTTGCTACCTGGAGCGTCTCAGCACCTCTTGCATGACGTTAAGTCATTGTTGGACAGCAGGGGGGTGTTTGGCTGGATTGGCTCGGGTGTTTTGGTATTTTTCAGCGCCCTCGCCTTCTCCGTGACAGGCAACGCCATCCAACAGATCTTTGCAGAAACTCTCCCAGAGACAGAGCAACCCCTGAAGCAATCGAAGTGGTTTGAGTTCATCCTTCCTTACATCTATGTGGTGTGTCTCGCCCTGGGATTGCTGTTGTGGATTGGGATTTCAACCACGCTTCAATATCTGCCAGCCAAGACGCTATCCTTCCTGGGCCTGCAATGGTCCACGAGCGGAGCCAGCAAGGTGTTGATGTTTGTTCTGTCCTTCATTGGGCTGTGGCTGCTGCTGGCCTCCATGTACAAGCTCCTACCCAAACAGCCCATTTCGTACAGACGTGCCCTCGTGGGTGGGGCCGTTACCGCCGTTCTTTGGGAAATGTTACGACCCATCCTGGTTTGGTACTTTGCCAAGATCTCGATGGTGAACGTGATCTATGGCTCCATCACTTCCATTGTGGTGGTGCTGCTTTGTTTTGAAATTGGAGCCGTGGTGTTTTTGCTGGGAGCGCAAGTCATCGCGGACGGGGAGAGGAAGGCGTTGGAGAGCAAGAAAGCCAAAGAGACTAACGCAACTTAACCTTGTAACGAAGGCGTGAACGACGGCGAATTTTGGGGAAGACGGCGCGTCGAAACGTCCACCGAACACACGTTTGAACGAGCGGGTCGTTGAGGGTGGTTTGGGCGAGGTTGATCCCCACACGTTCGACCTTTCCATCGGAAGCCACAATCATCGAAACCGCGACAGTGCCCTTGAGCTTGGAGACTTCTCTCTTTCGCTTCTCGTAACACTTGTAAATGATCTTTTCACCCTTCTTAATCACCTGTCCGTTGCTGCGGGCGGTGAAGGTGTCGTTGGACAGCCCCAGCCTGTTAAGCAGTTGGTTCATGGAGTTCCGAACGCTTTGATTTTTGGGGTCTTGGTTAAGGATCTCTTGGTACTGACGGAGAGCGTCGGCGTATTCTTTGGATGCGACCATGGACTCTGCCAGCGCCTGGCGAGCCTTCACCAGCTTGCCGTTTAAGCGCAACGCACGCCACAGCACAGGAATGGCTTGCTTGTGTTCGCCCTTCTTGATGTGAAGCTGAGCGAGCTGGTAGTAGGCTTCAGGGTTGTCATTGCGGAGCTTGACTGCGCGCTTGAGGGCGAGAATGCCGCTCTCGTATTCACCGCGCTGCCCGCGAAGAACACCCAGCCGATAGTAGGTATGAAAGTGAACTTGGGGCAGCTTGCTTGCGCGCTCGTAGAGGGTTTCTGCCTTCGCAGGGTTGGCCAGTTGGTTTTCGTAGATACCCGCAAGTTGCACAATCAAACGGAAGTTGCTGCGGATGGCGATGGCCTTCTCCATGGCGTCGGCGGCCTTGGAGTATTGCTTGAGACGATTGTGAATTCTGGACAAGGCTCGGAGAGATTCAAAGTCTTTGGAGTCAGACTCCAAGGTCTTGTTGTAATACTTGATGGCGTCATTCCACTCCCCTTCACGGTCGTACAACAACGCGAGGGACGACAAAGCATCTTTGTTGGAAGGCTGTTGTTTCAAAACAGCTTCGTAATGTTTAATGGCTTCCTTGTTGCGCTTCTTTTTGAAAGCGAGGGCCGCAAGAATCATCGTAGGCTTAATACTGTTTGGCTTCATCTGCTTGGCGGTTTGGTAATCTTTCCGAGCAAAGTTCTCTACACCCCACGAGGCGTAGACCAACCCTCGACCCACAAGGCAATCGAAGTGTTCCTCTCGGATCTTCAAACATTCCGAGAATTGCTTCACCTTCTTCTGCCGGTCCACAAGAAGATAGCCATACAGATACCGATACATCGCAGAGTCGATGTTGCTGTAGGCAAGCTGCTTGTACTTATTCAGTTGCTTGAGATAGGCTTTTCGATAGGCCTTGTCCGACTTGTAATTGTTCCTGTCGATGGCTTTGTCGATTTTGGCCTTTTCCACTTTTAGCTTTCGATTTTCGTCTTCTTGCTGCTTCTGTCGAGCAGTGTCAACGATGGAAGGACAGCCCATAGTGGGCAACAGCAGCAAGAAGAACAAGATTGTGCCTACGACACGACGGTGCATGAGAGAATACCTCTTTCTACCTCAGCAATGATCAATGAAGAAGCAACCCGTCGTTGGCCCGAGAATGTGACCTTGGACAAATCGCCTGGATGCGTCGGGTTTGAGCAAGACTGTGACACATCTCCTGCATTTCAGACAACCTTTTCTGATATTTTCTTCCCGGAGCGGGAGAAGAAACTCGACACGCTCCAGAAAATACGTCATTGATGAGCCATCGGTTTCGGTTGTCATTTTGTTGGGAGAGCAGAATCGCTGCGCTCCCAGGTTGCGTCACATGTCTTGTCATCTATACATGATTCAGAGGTCTTTTGGTACAATCAACTGGCAAGTTGCTTGGCCTCCATCTTCCCAATCCACCCACGAGGAAACCAGACAGTGAGCAGAACAACCCCGTTATCCTCGCAAGTTCTTCGATGGTGCGGAGTGTTTCTTTTGGGGTTGGGTATACTCCTGGCTGGATGCGAAGGCCAGCCCGTCGGCAGCCCTTGCGGAACCAACGACGACTGTGCGCGTGGACTGTTTTGTGATCTGGGCGTCCGGTCGGGGTATTGCACGGCGTTGTGCAACCAAGCGTTGCCCTGCCCCAACAGGCAATTGTGCATCGGACTGGAAGGTCTCAACTCGGAAGATGTGAGGGTGTTGGTGTACCGTTGTTTGGCTCCTTGCCTGCAACCCGAAGACTGCGGCGCCGGACTTAGCTGCCAATCATTAAGTACAGGCCAGCAGAAAGTATGTTTTCCTACATCAAGCACTCCATGAACCTACATCGACCGAAGAAATGACCTCGAAATATCCGAAGAAACAATGGTTGAAATGGGTGTTGACAGCATCCCTGGTTTGAGGTACGACTTAAGCATACCAACTTCATTGCGGTGACTCAGGTCGTCAATCAGCAACTTGATGCAATGTCTTGGTCGAGTGCGTGACCGTTTGTTGTTTGTGCGTGTAACAAAGGCAAGCAGTAGCATCTCGACTCTCCCAACTTATGGGATGATTCCTCAGCGTCTTGAATAGCGACAATTCAACCGCCGGACCTCAAAAGACCAATGACACGGAGGTGGGTCTTGACTGACAAAAAATCCGACATCCCAGCCGAAATCCCAGTGCCCGAAGCTGCTGCAGCAGCGCCTGCCGAGGGTGATGCTCAGATCGCTCCCGATCAAGTGCTCGCTTTGGTGGATGGCAGTCTCTCTTTCCAGGACTTCTTTGGGCTGTCTGATGATATCCTTCTCGCCTGGGCCAATCAGGGTTACTTCTTCTACAACCAAGGGAAGTACTCCGAGGCTGAAGTGATCTTCAAAGGACTCGTCACCTTGAACGCCGGCGTATCCTACTACCACACGGCTCTTGGCTCGATTTACGAAGCCCAAGAAAAGTACGACGAAGCGTTGGAAGAGTTTGAAAAGGCGTTGGGCCTGGACAACGACGACATCTGCGCCATCGTGAACCGTGGAGAGATTCTGCTCCGCAAAGGTCAGGTGATTGAAGCGGCCCAAGAGTTCAAGCGCGCCATTGACCTGGATGACGCTCAGATCAAAGCCTCGCAAGATGCCGGCCAGCCCCCCAATCCAGACCCCGCAGCGCAACGTGCGCGTACCCTTTCCCTTGTCACCTACGAAGTCCTCAAAGAGATTGAGGCCAAGGTGAAAGAAGCACAGGAACGTGGCGAAATCCCCCCCGCTGGTTAAGTTTCCAAACTCCCCCTCTTCTCTCTTCACGCTGTTCCAACTTCCACTTCGTATCTGCTGCGAGAACCAACCTACTTTTGAAGCCCAAGATCCTTGACCTTCCTGGGCAGAAAGAGTACCGTGTTGGGTACGTTTAAGCGAAGTCAGCCCCACTGCGTCTTGCGACCATAGGGTTGTAAGGTTTACCCGAAGGAATCGTTCCAGGATTCCTTGCGATACAAGGTTGAAACCGTGGCCCAAGATCTAAAGTCGAGTTTGTTACAAGGTTCATGGACTGGAGCTCTAACCCGCTACGCCGACATTGGTTTGGCCGTGCTGGTGGTGTCGATTGTTGGGATGATGATCATCCCGCTTCCCACCTTTCTGCTCGATATCCTCCTGACCTGTAACATCAGTATTGCACTTACCCTCGTCTTGATCGCAATCTATATGCCGTCGGCCCTGCACCTTTCGGTGTATCCGTCGTTGCTCCTGGTCACGACTCTCTTCCGACTAGCGCTCAACGTCTCATCCACACGACTGATCCTTCTCTACGCCGACGCTGGAGAAGTCATTCGTTCCTTCGGAAACTTCGTTGTTTCGGGGAACATGGTCGTTGGTGGTATTATCTTCTTAATCTTGATGTTGATTAACTTCCTCGTCATTGCAAAGGGTTCGGAACGTGTCTCCGAGGTTGCAGCCCGCTTTACCCTTGACGCTATGCCCGGTAAGCAGATGTCGATTGACGCTGATATGCGAGCTGGCGCGATTGACATGGACGAAGGACGCGCTCGTCGACGTGCCCTCGAACGGGAGTCGCAACTGTTTGGCGCCATGGACGGTGCGATGAAGTTCGTTAAGGGTGATACCATCGCTGGTATCATCATTACCGTCATTAACATCATCGGGGGTATTGTCATTGGTGTGATGATGCGTGGAATGACAGCCGGTGAAGCGGCCGAGTTGTACGCGTTGTTGACCATTGGTGACGGTCTGGTCTCTGCGATTCCCTCTCTGCTTATCTCCGTATCTGCGGGTATTATCGTAACCCGGGTTGCGCCAGAGGTCGAAGGCTCGAACCTTGGTGCAGACATTGGAACCCAGCTCCTTGCGAACTACCGTCCCTTCTTCATCATCAGCGCGATGCTTGTGTTGTTGGGGCTGATTCCGGGCCTTCCAAAGATTCCCTTCTTCTTGCTTTCTGCCGGCGTTGGCTTCCTCGCGTACTCTCTAAAGAAAACCCAAGAGATCTCATTGTCGCCCGGCGGCGAAGGAGCCTTGGGTCTTGGAGACGACAAGCTCGGTCTTCCTCCCGAAGCGCAAGCCAAGAAGCAGAGCCCCAACAAGCAGAAGAACGACGCAGAGCCCCAAGAACTCGTTCCCTTGGTCACTCCCATTGCGTTGGAGGTGTCCAACTCCTTGACGCCCTTTGTGGATGCGGCTACGGAGTCAGGAAGCCGGTTCTTGGATGATATGCTTCCCCTGATGAAGAACGGTCTCTTCTATGAGCTTGGTGTCCAGTTCCCAGGGGTCCGTGTGCGGGGTTTGTGTTCCCACTTGCCCGATGACAACTACATCATCAAGATCAACGAAGTCCCCGTCGCAGTGGGTCAGATGTCGCCTGACACCATTCTTGTGAATGAATCCGCCGAACGTTTGGCGATCATGAACATTGAAGGTGAGCCGACCATCAACCCCGCCAACGGCATGGACGCTTGCTGGATTCCTGCCGACCGCAAAGACATGGTGGAGAGCACAGGCTATACGACTTGGGACGTCCCGGCGTATATGATTCTCCACTTGAGCAGTATTCTTCGCCGGTACGCCTACGAGTTTGTGGGTATCCAAGAAGTTCAAACCTCGTTGGATAAGCTTGATCCAGCCTTCCCCGCCCTGATCAAAGAGGTTGCGCCGAAGGTTCTTTCCCTGCAGCAGCTTACGGATATCCTTCGTCGTCTCGTGGAAGAAGAAATCTCCATTTGCAACCTCAAAGGAATTTTGGAAGCTCTAGCCGAGTGGGGACAGGTCGAAAAAGACCCCGTGATGCTCACCGAATACGTCCGAATGACGCTCAAGAGATACATCACGTACAAGTACTCTCGTGGTGGAAACACACTGGTTGTGTACCTGCTGGATCCGCAGATTGAGCAGGCGATCAAAGACTCGATTCAGATCACCTCGTCAGGAAACTACCTCGCCTTGGAACCTGAAATTGCGCAGGATATCTTGGACGCCGTTCGAAGCGAGATTGGCGACCTGCCAGCAACAGCTCAACAGCCCGTCATCTTGACCAACGTGGAAATTCGACGTTACTTCCGTCAGCTGGTGAAGTTGGAGTTCCCCTACTTGGCCGTTCTCTCCTTCCAGGAATTGAACCCTGATATGAACATCCAGCCTGTTGCTCGAATCAGCGTCCGCTAATTCTCCATCTTCCTTCTCTCACGTTATCCAACGTATGCATCACCTACATAGTTGAATCCATCGAAAGGGTTGAATCGTCATGCGCTATACGCTCACAGAAGATCAATCGTTAATGGTCGATCAGGTTAACGAGTTTGCCAAAGGTCACCTCGGCCCGTTGGTGGACGGCTGGAAACAACAAGAAGAGACAGCTCATGAAGGGTTACAAGCCATCGCAGAACAAGGCCTCTTGGGATGTTGCATTCCAGAAGCTGATGGCGGAGCCGGCCTCGACCCATTTACGTTGTGTCATTCGATTCGGGCGATTGCTCGCGTTGATGCCTCACTTGCGACGTTGGTAGCCCTGACCAACGGGCTGGTGGCAGAGTACCTGATCCATTTTGACAAAAGCCCGCAACGTTCGGCACGCTTGGAAGCCCTGATCACAGGAGAATCTTCTGTCGCCTGGTTGGCTCCGACGTACAGCACAAAGCCCCCCTTCCCCAATGTTACGGCAGAGCCGATCGAGTCAGGGTGGAAGCTTAACGGCGAGGTTCAGTTTGTGTCGCAAGGCGCAACGGCTCACAACCTCCTGGCTTTTGCCACTACCCCTGATGGACACCTCCAGGCGTTTTGGATGAAAGCGACAGCACCCGGAGTGGAACGACAAATCGTTCGCGGCAAACTGGGACTCCGTCACACCGAGTTGGCTCACATTCGGCTTCACGGGCTGGAGCTACCAACCTCTGCGATGCTGCACCCCGACTCTTTCGCGGATGATCCGTTGAAGAGAGTTTGGTGTACTGGCCGAACAGCGCTGGCGGCCGTTTGCCTCGGGAACGCGGAAGCCTCCCTTCGGGAAGCGACCCAATACGCCCAGCAGCGAAAGCAATTCGGGAAACCCATTGCAGCTTTTCAAGCCATCCAATGGAAAGTAGCCAACGCCGGAATGGCCATCGAGACAGCCAAGCTCTTTGTGGACCGGGCTGTTTCGTATTGGGATGGTGAAGACCTCACTGAGCTGGAGCGATGGAGCCACATGGCCTTCAGTCGAGCATCTCAAGCCGCAGTCCACACAGGAGCTGAGGCCATTCAAATACACGGCGGCTACGGGTTTACCCAAGAGTACCCCGTCGAAAAACTGTACCGAGATGCGCAAACGTTACGAGCACGATGGCACAACGAAGGTGAGGCTCAAACGGTAGCTGCAGAACCTGGGTGGCACCTTTCTCTTTGATGTTGTCTCTTACCCATACGCTGACTGAACTCAGCCTTATGCTTCTCATTGGCTTGTTCTAGATTTCACGTAGGAACTGTACTATGGCTGATTCTCCCAAAACCCCTGCTGGCAAAGCATGGAACACCACCTCTGTCGCTTACAACATCATTGGCATCTCCATCGGCGTCATTCTTTGCGGCCTGGGATTGGTGCGTTCCTTTCAACTGATCGATAACGTTTGGTTCCAGTGGCAAGGAGATGTCCAGGCGAAGGTCATCAGCGTGGACCGTTCCCCCAAAGCGTCCATGACTGAATACTTTCACACCACCTTTCAAATCCCAGCCCAAAAAAATCGAAAAGCCTTCCAGATCACGATTGATGACAAGAAGCTCTTCACATTCATGAACCGCCGCTTCAGCCCAGCAAGCAACAACACCTACACAGCCTCGCTTGTCAAACGAATGCTTTCTCGGAGACATTACCTGGCCAAAGTTGGACCCATCCGGCTTGGGCGAAAACCCAAAAGCGCTGAACTCATTGTCTATTTGGGCATCATTGTGATCGGGGGAGCCGTTGCCTTCACCGCGTTCCGGGACCTGCAAAAACGTTGGCTCCGACGAGGCATCACCGTTTAAGCACGTTCGCTTTCTGGGGTAATGTGTCGGGCTTGGCGAGCAGGAGCGACAACGTTCTGCTCCGTCTCTTTGGGACCTTGCGGGACTTTCCGACCCTTCACATACGGCCTCAAGAAGGCGGGAATCTTGTGTCGGCCTGGCTGGGCGTAGTCGTTCCACAAATGGTCAACGACGATTTCGACATCCAGCTTCTTGGCTTCAGTTAGGTAGTGAAACAAAAGCTCCATCATCCGTGGCAAAGAGATGCTGTGAGACTGTCCCAGTTCAGCAACCACCCAACATGAAAAGTCCCAAAACGCCTGAAACGGTGATTTGTCTTGCCACAGCAGCGGAAGGCTGGTTTGAAAGTTACCGCTGTTGCCATACCGGTCCCAGAGTTGGGAAAACCGCTTCATTTGCTGCATCTCCTCAAACGAGACATCAGCCGATTGGAGAATCTCATAGGGAGCATTGGGATTAAAGACAAGCCCCCACTCCTCCTGGTGTCGGGCAATGGGAGTCCCACGTAATCGTTTGAGAATGCCAACCTGAATTTCTTGGGGCCCCAGGCGAAGGAGTCGATCAAACCCTTCACCAAACCCCTTCAAAGACTCACCAGGCAACCCGGCAATCAAGTCGGCATGAACGTGGACACCTGTTTCTTCGGCCAAGAAGGTAAGGTTGTCTTCCAATTTGTTGAGGTCTTGGCGGCGACTGATTCGTTTGCCAACTTCAGGATCAAACGATTGGATGCCTACTTCAAACTGGAGGGCACCCGGTGGGAACTTCCGAACCAGGGTCCGTAGCTTTTCTGGGAAGCGGTCCGGCACCATCTCAAAGTGGAGAAACAAACCCGGACGATACCGCTCCAGGAAGAACTCCAGGATTTGCTGACTGATCACAATGTTGAGATTAAAAGTTCGGTCTACAAATTTAAACTGCTGCAGCCCAAGATCTAGCAAGCGTTGCATTTCCCCCAGAAAGGTCTCAATCGGGAACTTTCGCACGGGAATCTCTAACGACGACAGGCAAAACTCACATCGAAAGGGACAGCCCCTCGACATTTCGACGTAGACCACACGATGTTCCACGTCGTGCTCTGTGTACCACGAATAGGGTAGCTCCAGTACGTCAACGCTCGGAAGAACGGGTCGAATGATCTTGGTGGAGGGCCGGTTTCCCTCAAGAATGCTTCTGCAGAGTTCGGCAAAGGCAAGATCAGCTTCCCCAGTGATCACATAGTCAGCAGCTTGGACGATGGGGAGATTCTCCATCTCGTAGCTAACCTCAGGCCCACCAAGCACGACAACCACATGGGGAAAAAGGGTTTTCATCGTTGTAACAAACTGGGTTGCGATGTCGATGTTCCAAATGTAGACCCCCAACCCAACGATGGTAGGATTTCGTTGGGCAACGTCTTCGAGCATTCGCGTGGGTTGGTCTTTGATGGTCCACTCAATGATCTCTGCCCGGTCCGACAAGTCGCCGAGGTTACTCATCAAATACCGCAGACCAAACGCCGCGTGGATGTAACGGGCGTTGATGGTGGTCAACAAGATTTCGGAAGCCTTGTGTTTGAAAGGCAGCATTTTCTTGCTCCGCTCCTCAAGGTTCTTGAAAAGCCGTCGTTCCCTGAACATGAAGCATGGTTCGAAGGAAGAAACCTAGCTTTGCATTGGATCTCTGGCCCCCCAATTCGCAAAGCGCGGCCAACGTAGCATGCCAACACAGAGAATACAACACAGACACTCACCACTCTGTCATGCAACCGCACGACTTACTACGAAGAATGGGTAACAAGGATGTTGATACTCACACGCAAAGTTGGCGAGATCATTCACATCGGTGACGACATTACTGTCATCGTAAAATCGGTCAGTGGAAAGACCGTCCGACTTGGGGTTGTCGCGCCCACAGATGTTCCGATCTACCGGGAGGAACTCCTACGTTCGGGGAACAACTCATCACCGCAAAAGGAGCCAAGCATTAGCCACGGTCCACGACATCGGGCGAGGCACACACCGCAACCCAATGGGCATCACCGCAGGTTGAACAGTCACGCCAACGGCCACACTCCCAGCCAACCTCTCATGGCCGCCTTAAGCGCAGAAGAATAACCAACCTCCGCTTCCTGCCCTCCCCCACAGCTCCACAAACCGGTTCAAAAAAGGCTTGCTCTCCGAGCAAGGGAATCGTAGTATCGACCTCACTTTGTCAAAGTTTCGACGAACCTCCATCCCTACATTTCACATTGCAAGGGTTGCAACAAACTCTTCGAAAAAGATCGATGGTCACACCAAATCAATCGTCGCAAGATTCCCTTCCCAAGCCCGGTCAGCAGACCGTGGATGAAGAAGAAGAGATCATCCTTCTTGGCAGCCCCAAGGATGAAGAGGATGAGCCCGTCGAGTTGTTGCTAACAGCCAAGCCTGCTGCTCCGGCGACCACACCTGATCTCCCTGCGGTCCCCGACGACGAGGAAGAGGAAGAGATTCTCCTCTTGACCAACCCCAGTGGTGCCTACAGAGTGCCCGAAGAGTTCCCACCACCTCCACAGGTCGGTGGACCCGATACGCTGTTATCTCGTGATCAAGGAACTCTCGACGAAGCAGACCCAGAGCAGCGCTCCAACCCCGTGTACCGCCGCATTGATGACTCCTCCACGGAAGAGGTTCAGTCAGGAGATTCTTACACTTATGGTTCAGGGGAAGATTGGAACGTTCCCATTCCACAAGCCCCTTCGACCAACACTCCCGTTCAACGAGCACCAGATACTCAACCACCTCTGACCAACAGCTACGTCGGTTCGATGGACGCGATCACAGCAGCTCTTGATTTGGAGTCGCTGCCGTCCCCGATGTCAATGTTATCTCCAGTGTTTGGCGCTCATGGTCGAGATGAAGAGAGCAGCGAAGCGGAGTTGATGTTAAACGATTGGCTCAGCCCAGCCAGCCGCGAGAACCTCGACTCAAGCTCCAGCCCCGGATTGGTTCGCCTTTCAGAATCATCGGTATCCTTGTCTGAGATATCTTCCTTGCTGGAAGACGATGACTTTGTGGCTCCCATACCGGCCCAGCTGGATCACTCCAGGTCCTCCCATGAACAGCTTCGAAGCACACGAAACGTTCAAGGAAAAGATCACCCTCGATACCAACAACTTCAACAAATTCGTCAGGTCCTCGCCGAGTTCACACAGCTCTGTGCAAGAGCCTGCTGCTTTTTGCACAAAGATGGAATGTTGGTTGGCTTTGCGGCGCTGGGAAAAGGCAAGATTCACGAACGCATCGAAGAGTTACTTTTCCCTGTGGATGTTCCGTCCCAAGTGTCCACTGCCGTACTGCAACAGCAGCAATACCAAGGCCCCTTGGGGATTTCAGCGATGGACCACATCGTGGCCGCTTGCCTGGGTGGAGCCACCCCAAGAACCATCGCCCTGATTCCCATCGTGCAACAGGGAACCACAACGGCCGTGTATTATCTGGACGATGGAGGAGAAGACAACTTCCTGCTCTCTCCATCAACCCTGAAGCCTATACTGGACAAGGCTTTGATGCTCAATTATCGATGGAGCCTTCCTCAAATCGAAGAAATTTTGGAACCTTGGCTCCAAGATTGAAAAAGATTGCAACGTTTTTGAAACACCCCAACCCATTGGTTTACAATGGCAATGCAATGTTGTTGCAGGCTTAAGAACCACATTTAGGCACAAGACACATTTGCAAAGTGGAACGAAAACGATTATATCATACCACCCGGTGAGGGTGTGAATCCGCCTCATACCCTCTAAGTTGTCCCAAAGAGACGACATGTTTTCTTTTCAAAATGACAACTTACAGAACCAGCGGTCCGATTGAATCGGTGATCATTTCACAGGAAGATTTGGATTTTTCACACATCGTTCCTATGTTGGGTCTTGTTGTTCAGTCCTCACCCGTTGGGGAACAAACATACTATAGGAGGTTTATCATGGTTGATATCGAAGTTGGTCAAAGATGGACGCACAAACTTACGGACATGTCCTTTCAAGTGGTGTTGGTCGACGGCGATGAAGTCCTCCTTGATCCTGAAGGAGAAGGCACAGAACTTACCATCACTCCCCAAGTTTTGGTCCAAGAGTTCCGTTGCCCTGGCGTTCGTCGCAGCAATGCGAAGAAGCCTTCTCGTCGAATCAAGCCTGGCAAAATCCGCCGAGGTCTACGCCGCTAAGAAGTGACAGGTGACATGACAACATTCCCTTTGGAGCATAACCAAACTCCAAAAAAAAGGGTGCGACTTAGCAGGTCGCACCCTTTTTTGCATTTAGGCTAAATGGTGTCACATCAACTTAGAAGTTGTACGCGACCCCGAGGCGAAGTTCGACAGGGAGCCAAAGACCGCCTCCCTTGTCATCGACGTTGATCTTCATAAAGAAGGGAGCGATGTTCGCCTCAATCAAGATGGAAAACTTCTTGATCTTGATTTCAAACCCTGTCCCAATCAGAACTCCCATGTTGAACAAGTCATCAGGACTGAACTTAAAATCAAAGGCGAGAGGGACAGCCGCTCGTAAGTAAAACCACCCGAGATGCAAACGAAGATCAGGGCGCAGCTGAAAGTTTTGCTTGAGAAAATCATAGTAGACGCCAAGGTTAAAGCTGAGAAATGGGATACGCCACCCCACAGTCCCCTCAATGTTTAGCCCCACTCTTTCAAACTCTGTAGCCTGCTTCAATTCCAGGCTGTAGTTCCCGCCTAGAGTGAGGCTTGTGGTAAAGCCAGCCTCACTTTTCTTGGGCGTTCCCACCAATACTACCGTGAACAAGGCTGCTATCACAAGCAATCGACGCATACCAAAACCTCCTCCAAAAGTGCCAAGACATCCCTTTTCTTGGGAACGAACATTTCTATCGTAATACCGCTCCGCAACAAAAGCATTACATTTGAAGCCATCGGCCTGCAATAATAGAACCAGACTGTTGAAAACACAAAAGTCGGTGTGACCTTTGCCTGAAGTTTTGTACGATCCGACCAAAACTGTGATACTGATAACGTTTCTGCGTAGTTTCTTTGAGAGGCTACCCAACCACTACTCCACCTCTCTGGAGTAACTTCACTCCGATAGAGTGTCACAACGTCGAAAGGCCTAGAGCTGGGTCACGGGAGGAACACACCACAGACCCAAAGGAACTTTTTCCCCAAGCTGCTGTCCATGCAAGGAGTGACAACAAAGCGTCTTTCGTTCTCCTATGAAAGAGACGTCAAGTTGAGCCAGCCATCGCATACACCCACGACGGGGAATCCTTCAACGTTGGAGGGTTGGACACTTCGCTGAGGGACCCCATGATAAAGTCAGAACCCTTCTTGTATTTGCCTCGTGCTTCCACAACGTTTGAGGGTTCTACCCTGTTCCAAGATGACGCTGAACACCACAAGAAAAGTTTAGAAACGTCCATGTCCACACGTTGGCCCGATGACATTCCAATGGAAGAAGTAACCTCCGACAACCAAGACAATCCACTGTTGGATTGGTCGGAACGGAACCTTGAAGGGGTATGGACTCCTCCCACAAACGACGCGGTGCAACCAAAAAGTTTGGAGTCTTCGGGGGTTCAAGACCTCCCCTTTCAGGAGCCTGTCTTTGTTCAGTTGCCTCTCGCCGACAACAAAGCTCAGCCGCTTGAAACAACCACCATTCCGCCCCAACGAACCTTCTCATTTCGCGGCAACTATCGTCGGTTTCTTATCCTCCTTTTTGTCACCCTTTCCCTTGGTTTCCCTTTGGTATACTTGACGTTTAAGAGCCTGGGACTAGCCCACCCGCTCCAGGCCACATTGTATGGGCTCACCGGTCTTTGGGGGTTGAGCTGTGGCATGTTTTACTTGGGGCCCTACCGACGACGTAGCATCACGGTGGATCATTTTGGGTTTCACTACCAGGATGAGCTTCGCTCTGCTTATGTAACCTGGAAGGAAGTGGATTCGGTACATCTTCACGCTGTGGAGGCCTACTTTAATCCGTATCCACTTTGTTATGTCAGATTGGTCACCACCACCGGCATGCAAATCGCCTTCGCCAACTTTGGAACTCACTTGTTTGGGACCCAACGGGATGTTTCGTTTGGCAACCCTCCCTACCCCATCATTGACGTTCGGGACGCGGACTTCCTCCTGGCGCTCCTTGTTCAACAAACCAAAGAAGAAGGAAAAGCCCCAGACCTCGAACGTCTCAGATACCGTGCTCAGCAAGAGATGGACACCGATGACGTCGAAGAAGAAATGCGCCTCATTCGTCGAGGCAAAGTCGAAAAAGAGAACGGCCAAGGTCCTCCGGTAGGACTCTTGGCCTTGCTCACAAAGTTTGGGCTCAACTGGCTTCCACAATCTGCCAAGTTCCTCATCCAAACCGTAAAGCCAGGTTATGTTGGGTTGTCCGTTGGCCTGTATGCTTTGTTCTTTCAGTGGCAATTTGCCCTGGTGTTGGGGCTTTTGTTGGTTGGGCATGAGCTGGGTCATGTCTGGGCGATGTACCGCGAAGGCATGAGAATTCGTGGCGTGTACCTGATACCCTTCTTTGGTGCAGCAACAGTTACCGAAGACACTTGGCCTTCATGGGGAAGCCTGGCCCGAGTCAGCCTTGCTGGGCCGCTCTGGGGAACGTACCTGACAGGGATTTGCTTTGGTCTTTACATTCTCTTCCCTTCGCCGTTCTGGCTCATGGCCACTGTATTGGGGGCGTTGCTTAACTTGCTCAACTTGCTCCCCGTGCAACCTTTGGACGGGGGTCGAATCCTTCACGCCATCGCCTATTCCATGCACTCCGCGCAAGGATTAAGCCTAATTATTCTAGTACTGGGTGGCGCGATTTTGCTGAGCCTATGGATGAAGCTGTTGCTCTTGTTTTTGCTTTCGGTGATTGGACTTGCTGAGTTCTTCCGAGAGTATATGTTCCACCAGCGGGCCCAGAAGCTCTCCCTTGTCCTCGACAAAGCCAATCTTTCGGCTCGCGATGTGCTCCTGCTCAAAAGCATAACCGGTATCAACTTTGGCTTGAACAGCGCCCCTCATGTTCTTGAACGGGAAGAGACTTTGCTCAAGCGACTCCACATGTTGTTGCAAGCTCCCCGGATGAGCAAGCTTCAAATGGTCAAAATCGGCGGTGCGACCTTCGCGGTTGCTGGCGCTTTGTTCGGATTCTTGGTCTTGATGGCCCAATACCAACCCAGCACACAATGGGTCTTGAACCTCTTCCAATAAACAACCCTCCTCTGCCCCTTTCCCAACTCAAAAACCTCGACAAACACAAAGGAATCAGCATCTTGGAAGAAGCATCAGATTTGCTGCTGACCGTCTAAGCGTTTGTATTGACATTGAAAGGGAATGTGGGTATGCTGCGGCCGCCTCGTCAGGGCCGACCTTTCCACCTCCCTGACTACCTTCAAAAGCAGCTTGAATCTCCCATCACTCATCGTGGCTTGTTGAACGTCGCAAAATGCGATGAATACCTAAGAATCGTAATGTTTCTTCGGTGGATGAGGGATGCAAACAAAGAGCAAACCCATTGGCCTCACCCATCGTCGTACTTGCTGTGGCTTTGCGCCGCACAATGGAATGGGCCCTTTGAGTGGTCTCTGGTATTGACTCACATACCCAACATCAAGGACGGAAACAAACGAACGATGAGCAAGCAAGACGAAATCCCAGAACAGGTTCAAGTCCGAATGGACAAAGCGGAAGAACTCAAGTCATTGGGCGGAAACCCCTTCCGCAATGACTTCAAACCGACGTCAACTTCCGCAGACATCAAACAGTACTACCACTGGGCTCCCACTGGCGAAGAAGACAAAGATGGCAATCCCGTCTATCGCTGTGGTCGGAACGTTGGTCGTCAGCCTGGGAGTGAACGCTTCTCCATCGCTGGACGTGTGATGCTGCTGCGTTCCTTTGGGAAAGCAGCCTTCGTTCAGATTCGAGACCGTCACGGTGACTTTCAAGCCTATGTCCGGAAAGATACGGTCGGTGATGAAGCGTTTGCCCGCTTCCAACTCTGCGACCTCGGCGACATCATCGGCGTAAGCGGCGGTTGCTTTCTCACCAAAACCGGTGAACTGACCCTTAAGGCCGAACGATTCCAAATCTTGACCAAAGCCCTTCGCCCCTTGCCCGAGAAGTGGCAAGGCTTGAAGGACATCGAGAAGCGATACCGTCAACGCTATGTGGACCTGATCGCAAACCCCGAAGTGGGTGATGTCTTTCGCAAGCGCTCCGCCATCATCAAAGCAATGCGTCGTTTCCTCGACAGCCAGGACTTCTTGGAAGTAGAAACTCCGATGATGCACCCGCTGATCGGTGGCGCTGCGGCCAAGCCGTTCATCACACACCACAACACCTTGGACATGCAGCTTTACATGCGCATTGCTCCCGAGTTGTACCTTAAGCGACTGCTTGTGGGTGGCTTTGAGCGGGTGTACGAGATCAACCGTAACTTCCGAAACGAAGGGATCTCCACGCAGCACAACCCAGAATTCACCATGTTGGAGTTTTACCTCGCCTACGCGACCTTCGAAGACCTTATGAGCCTCACGGAGAACATGATTTCCAGCATCGCTGAGGAAGTCTGTGGCTCTGCCAAGGTCACCTACCAGGACGCAGAGTTGAACTTTGCAGCACCCTGGAAGCGCATGACCATGAAAGAAGCCATCGTGGAGGTCTGGAACGGAGAGTGGGGTCCCGCCAAAGGTGCTGATGCCATCTCGGAAGAAGTCCTCGATGACCCCGAGCAAGTGGAAGCCTTGGTCAACAAGTACTTCGCCCCGGCAGAAGGCGACAACCCCTACGATGGCATGGAATACGGTGAACGCATTGGCTTCCTGTTTGAAGAAATCGCCGAAGAGAAGCTGATTCAGCCGACCTTCATCACCGGCTTCCCCACTGCGATCAGCCCCCTCGCTCGCCGCAGCGAGACCAACGGCGAATACACCGACCGGTTTGAAATTTATGTGTACGGCCGTGAGCTTGGAAACGCCTTCAGCGAGTTGAACGATCCGATGGACCAGAAACAGCGCTTCGTCCGTCAGTTGGAGAAGAAAGAAGCTGGCGCTGACGAAACCATGGATTACGACTCGGATTACATCACCGCGCTGGAGCACGGAATGCCGCCAGCTGCTGGAGAAGGCATCGGTATCGACCGCCTCGTGATGTTCTTGTGCAACGCACCTTCCATCCGTGACGTCATCCTCTTTCCGCAGCTCAAGAACTAATGTCGTACGAGGTTTTCATCGGCCTACGTCACTTGAAGGGCCGCAACCGCAGTCAAGTTGTGTCTTTGCTCACTCTGATCAGCATCCTGGGTGTGGTGGTCGGGGTGTGGGCGCTGACGGTTGTGCTCTCCGTGTTGACCGGGTTTGGTAACGACCTCAAAAAGAAAATCATCAACAGCACACCTCACATGGTGATAGACCGGCACACAGGTGAAGTCGTCCATCCGGAACGAATCTGCAAGAAAGTTCAAAAGGTTCGCGACGTCACCGACTGCTCTCCCTTTATCACCAACGAGATTATGTTGTCGTCCAAAACGAACAACGCAGGGGTGTTGTTGCGAGGCATCACAGCAGGCTCTACGCGGGTAAAGAACCTGGTCAAGCAGATGGACAAGGGCAACTTTAAGCACTTGTTCAAGCCCAAGTTGATACCTGCCTCGCCAGAGTGGGAGACCATCAGCCCAGGTAGTCTCCCACCCAACACAAGAATGCTAAGAGACCTTGTCCTGCCGAAGAAGTCGGACAAGTCTTCCCCTTCGAACGATGCGGCCACGGGTCCAACTCCTGGGCGAGATTCTTCATCCCAAGGCACCCAACCAACCTCGTCCCCTTCCAAGAAGGGAAAACCCAAAGCGAGAAACGACAAAACGCCTCCACCTCCCCCTGTGTTTCGAGCACCTCCAGAGTTGCGAGAATTCCAGTCGTTGCGGCGGAAAAAACCTCGTCGGAATTACCCTGGAATCTTGTTGGGCAAAGAGTTGTCCCAAATGTTAGGGGTGATGGTGGGTGATGTGGTTCGTGGGGTGTCGCCTTTGGGCGGTTCCCTAACACCGATGGGTCCAGCTCCCCGAGTCCGGAAGTACCGGGTCGCAGGAATCTTCTTCACGGGCATGTACGAATACGACACCAAGTTCGCGTTTGTCACCCTACGGAGCGCCCAAAAGCTCTTCAAAATGTACGATGTCTCCACTGGGATTGAATTGGGTGTCAAAGACCTCTACCAAACCCCCACCATCAAGAAGAAGATCAAGCGCGTTTTGGGGGGCGGAGCTTACAGAGTCAAAGACTGGGTGGAGATGAACAGCCAGTTGTTTGGGGCTCTCAAGATGGAAAAGATTGCGATGTTTATCATCCTCACTTTGATCATCTTTGTGGCCTCCTTCAACATCGTCAGCACCCTAACCATGGTGGTGTTAGAAAAGACCGAGGAGATTGCCATCCTCAAATCGATGGGCGCCACACGTAGCAGCATTATGCGGGTGTTTATGATCCAAGGCATCGCGGTGGGAGTGATTGGCACAGCCATCGGCCTGTTCCTTGGATGGCGGACTTGCGTGTTTTTAATGAACCACCCCATCCCCATGAACACGGACGTCTACTACATCGCATCGCTGCCGGTGCAGATGTATTTGACTGACTTTGTTGCCGTCGCGATAGCTTCCGTCTTTATCAGCTTTCTGGCCACACTCTATCCCGCTCTTCAGGCGTCACGGCTTCGCCCTGTAGAGGGCTTGCAACACGAGTAAGAAGGTACATTCATGTCGAACACGACCCCAACATCTTCCTCCGTGGAGCAGACCCACAACCCCTCAGGCGCGGCAGAGGAAACTCACTTGCTCCAGGTGAAAAACCTGACCAAGTCGTTTTGGCTTGAAAACCGTCGCATCGATGTGTTGAACAATGTCACATTGACCTTGTCTCGCTCAGAAACGGTTGCGATTGTTGGAGCCTCCGGCGCAGGAAAAAGCACCCTATTGCATGTGTTGGGGACCCTCGACCTGCCCACGTCGGGGTCCATCAGCATACTCGGCAAAGACATCCTGGCGATGGACGAAGACGAACTCGCAACCTACCGCAACCAGACCATGGGCTTTGTGTTTCAGGCTCACTACCTGCTCCCAGAGTTTACGGCACTGGAGAATGTGATGATGCCAGCGTTCATCCATCGTATTCCTCGGAAAGAAGCGAGAGAACGCGCGATGGAGCTGTTGGAGTGGGTAGGACTGAGTCATCGCTGGGAGCACCGCCCTGGAGAACTCAGCGGTGGTGAGAGGCAACGAGTCGCTCTATGCAGGGCTCTCATCATGCATCCCCCTCTGCTTCTTGCGGACGAACCAACAGGAAACCTTGACGCCCGAACATCCGAAGGAATTCACAAGCTCTTGCTGGAGATGCACCAAAAGTGGGAGGTCACACCTGTGATCGTCACTCACAATTTGAACCTGGCCCAGCGTATGGATCGCAAGCTCTCCCTTCAGGATGGAACCGTTGTAACCATTGAAGACGCTAAAGCTTTGGGTCCAGTCCCAGAACCCGCTCAAGATGCTTCAGATGAGCAGCCTTCTCAAGGATAAGGCAAATCAGATATGGCTTTTTCTTTCGATTGCGTATATACACTTCACCATCTTTCACCAAAAAGGGATGATCACATTGCTTTGGGTAGGCAAACGTTCCTGTGTGAAATGCGGATGAATCCTTGTTCCAGTGCGTGTTTGTGTTCTCAGGTTGGAGTTGAGTTTTGAACTCTTTTCGTCAATTCATCATCGGGTCACTTTGCCTTGGGCTGCTGTTGGGGCTTGCCTCCGTTGTTCACGCCCAAGCCACCCCTATACGGGTTGCTGGCATTAAAGTAGAAGGCAACCTGCGGACCGAAAGTCAGGCCATTCGACGCCAGATCCTCCTCAAAAAAGGTCAGGTTCTCGACCCTCGCGTGATCAAAGCCGACGTCCGACGAATCTTCCGACTCCAACGTTTTCGCGACATCCAGGTCGAAGCCGAAGAAACCGACAAAGGCATCATCATCATCTACAAGGTGAAAGAGAAACCTGCCATCCGCGCGATAAAGATTCTCGGCCACAAAGAGCTTTCGTTGGATGACATCAAAGGTGTCATGAACGTAAAGCAGTACGGGATCCTTGACCTGTCCAAGCTGCAAGCCAACGTCGATAAGATCCGCGACCTCTACCGGGAAAAAGGCTACTACCTCGCTGAGGTTGAGTACGAAGTCTCCAAACCCAAGCGAGCTTCCGTCGTCGTTACCTTCCGCATCCGTGAGAACGCCAAGATTCGCATACGACAGATCAACTTCGTGGGGAACGCCCAAGTTCCCAGCAAGAAGCTACGCTCTGTCTTGCAAACCTCCGAACATGACTTGTTCAGCTGGATTTCAGGTCGCAGCACCTACCAGGAAGCCCTGATCGCCCGTGACTTGTTCTTCCTTCAGTCGTACTACCTCGACAACGGCTACGTGATGGTCAAGATGGGCAAGCCCAAAGTCTATCTGAACCGTGACAAGCGTTTCATCTACATCACTTATTGGATCACCGAAGGCAAAACGTATCGCTACCGAAAGATTGAACTTCAAGGTGACCTGAAAGGTTTCCGCAAGCCGCTCAAGCGTATCGTAACCATCAAAAAAGGCGAACTGTTCAGCCGCTCCAAACTCTACCGCCGCAACATCCTCGCGGTCACAACCTTGTACCAGGATAAAGGTTACGCATACGTCAACGTAACGCCCCGCTACAAGTTGGACCACAAGAACCGCAAGATGGACCTGACTCTGAATGTCCAGAAGGGTCCGCGAGTCCGCGTCGAACGGATTGAGTTGGAAGGCAACACCGACACCCAAGACAAAGTCATTCGTCGTGAGATGCGATTGAGCGAAGGCGACTATTACAGCGGAAGCGCCGTACGGATCAGCCAGCGTCGTATTTTTGCTCTCGGCTTCTTCGCCAAGACACACCCGTTGTTTGGTGTGAAGGTCGTGACCCGTCGAGGAAGCAAACCCGACCGCATTATCATCAAGTTTATTCTCAAAGAGAAGCCTACAGGAACGTTCCAAATCGGTGCAGGATTTAGCTCGGTTGAGAGCCTTGTCTTCAACGCCCAGATTGCCAAGAACAACCTGTTTGGTCGGGGGCAGTCGCTGTCGTTTGCGGCACAGCTTTCTGGAATTCGTCAGCTGTTCCAGCTTCAATTCATCGAGCCCTACTTCTTCGACCTGCCCATCACCTTCGCGTTTTCAGCGTTCAACTCCCAACGTGACTTCCGCACCCTGTTCACCATTGGATTTGTCCAAACCACAACAGGTGGAACGCTGACGTTTGGTTACCAGCTCGTCGATGACTTAAACCTGCTCCTCACCTACAAGTTTGAGCGGGTTTTGATCAACGCCTCAGGCAACACGCTGCAAGCAGGCATCCGGCTGAAAGGCTTCTTCTCCGGAGCAGATGGGCCGACAATCACAAGTTCGTTCCGCTTGTCTCTCCGGTACGACAAGCGAAACAACAGGGTGTTTCCGACCAAAGGTCACTTCCAGAGCGCATCGATTGAGGTCGCAGACTGGTGGACAGGCTCGGAGAACCGCTTTGTTCGAATGTCAGCCACATCGCGCTGGTATGTCAGTCTGCCTTTGAACTTTGTCCTTCGCTTCAACGCAAACGTCGGTTGGATTGTAAGCCCCGCAGCACGCGGCGTCCCGGCGTTTGAGCGATACCGCTTGGGTGGCATTAACTCCATTCGTGGGTATCGTGCGTTTACAGTAGGACCCACCCGGAGAATTCCAGCCATCTCCGAAAGCTCCTTCCGGCTGGAAGACTTCAACTGGGGTGGTAACAAACAGTTTGTCTTCAACTTTGAGATCGAGTTCCCGATCATCCCCAAAGTGGGTATCAAGGGCGTTGTCTTCTTTGACGCGGGTAACGCCTTCGATGACAACGAATTCTTCTTTGAAGACAAGCGAAACCAAGCTCTGCCCCTTGGAATGTATTACAGCGTCGGCTTTGGTTTCCGATGGTTCTCACCCATTGGACCTCTACGCTTCGAGTGGGGGATACCGTTGACTCCACGAGCCCAAGACGACCCCATCTTGTTTGAATTCAGTATCGGGAACGCGTTCTAAGCAGAACCTTGCCCAGTGAATCCAGGATTGTTTGTATGACCGTTTGGTCAATCAAGGCCCCCAACCACAAGAGTGACTCAGGACTTACTAAAAAGGAGAAAAGCATGCGTTGGACACTCCTTCTGGCTTGCCTATACTTTTTCAATTTGACCCCGGCATTTGCCGACATTCGCATCGGCTACATTGACCTTCGTAAGGCGCTCAACTCCGTTCACGACGGAAAAGCAGCCAAGAAGGTCCTGAAAGCCAAGAAATCCAAGTACCAAAAGCTTCTGAACAAGCGTCAGAAGGCGCTGAAGCGCGAAAAGAAGCTCTACGAAGCTCGCTCCACCATCCTCAAAGGACAGGCCAAGCGCAAAGCTCAACTCAAGCTTCAGAAGAAATTCTTCAAGCTTCAGCAAGAGTACACGCAGTTCACACGAAAGTTGGCTCGGTCTGAGGCGGTCGTGACCCGACAGATCTTCCGCAAGATGGAAGTGATCATTCGGGCGATTGCCAAGCAAAACAACCTCTACTTGATGCTCGAAAAGACCGAAAGTAGTGTGTTGTATGCTCTCCCTGAAATGGACTACACCTCCGAGTTGATCCGTCGATACAACCGTATGTATCCCAAGGGCGGAAAAGGCAAACGCGTTCGTCGCCGGCGTAAACGCCGTCGTCGTCGCCGGCGTCGTCGCCGTCGCCGCAACAAGTAAGACCCTCCAGTTCCCCTCTCCTTCTTTCTCTTATTCTCCCACAACAAGTTCATCTACACCCAAGAAAGAGTTGCATTTTTGGGACAGAGGTGTTAAGTCCTAGGTGGACCTGAAAGCCCACATTGCGGGCTTTTCCGAAGAATTTGCCTCACAAAGGAGTACAGATCTTGCTCTTCTTTAAACCGGAAGTGTTGATTCCCCTATTGATTGCAATGTTACTGTCACTCACACTCCATGAGTGGGCCCACGCTTGGACAGCTTACATGCTCGGAGACAACACGGCGTACCACGAAGGTCGAGTGTCGCTGAATCCCATTGTACATCTCGATCCCATGGGCTCTTTGTGCTTCTTGCTCTCCGGAGGATTTGGCTGGGCCAAGCCCGTACCTGTGAACTCCAACCGGTTCAAAAACCCTCGCAGGGACGACACGTTGGTGACGGCTGCAGGTCCATTCTCCAACATTGTCTTGGGTTCGGTCAGCGGTGTTGTGTATTACGCAATGCTCAAGAAGGGATTCTTTCAAGGTGACATCTCCACCATGATGAAGCTGTTCGGGGATGTCTTGTACATGCTGGTCTCTGTGAACTTTGTCCTGGCATTCTTCAATTTGATTCCCCTCTTTCCCCTGGATGGCTCCCACATCGCTACCAACATCATGCCCCTCAACCAGGCGTATGAGTTCAAGAAGTTCAACCAATCGTATGGTCCGATGATTCTGATGGGATTGCTTGTTCTGGGCATGTTGAATCTCAAGATGCCGAATGGGACAGCGCTGGACCCCTTGGGATGGCTGATCTGGCCGCCTGCTCGTTTTTGCGCCGAAATGGTTGCGAAATTTGCCTACTGGATCTTCTAAGCTATTATGACACTTCGACTCCATCTGACCCTCGCTTTGTCCTGAGGGTTTCCAAACGACTACCCAGCCAGTGAGCAGCGCATGAGCACAACCCTACTCGACACCGAAGCTCCTCCCGCCGCAGAGCAAATTCCGTTGGACCTTGGGATTCCCAAGCCATCTACCGATGAACCTTTTCCAACCAACGAACTCATCCTGCACTTCAATACCTTTGAAGGACCCATCGACCTCCTCCTGCACATGATCAAAGAAAGGGACCTCGACATCTTCGACATCCCCATCTTTGAAATCGCAGACGAGTTCCAGAAATACGTCGATTGGTTTCAGGTGATTGATCTGGATCGAGCAGGCGATTACCTCGCAATGTCCGCCGAGTTGGCGAACATCAAATCCAGGATGTTGTTGCCACGGGAAGAAGACAAAGAAGAAGATCCCCGCAAAGAGTTGGTGGACCGCTTGGTTGCGTACCAACAAGTGCAGTCGGCCGCCAAGTTTTTGGAGCGACAGCAACAACTGGGTTGGGACATCTTTAAGAGGGGACTGGAACCTGGTTCGGACATCCCCTCCCTCCCGCTGAAGCGACCAGAACATGTCGAAGCCCCCGACCTCATGGACCTGTTTCAACACCTCCTCAACCGGCGGCTCAAGAAAACCGGAACCCACCAGGTTCGCCGGGGAAAAGTCTCGGTTCGTGATCGGATTAAGTGGTTAACCGAGGTATTAACCCACACACCCCAAATCCGTTTCACCGAAATGTTGGAGTTAATGGCCAACCGCCCCACCATTATCGTAACTTTTTTGGCCTTGTTGGAGTTGTGTCGGCTGCGACGTATCCGCTTGATCCAGTTGGGCCTTCAGGACGTAGAAATCCAGGCGGTGGGCGACTTTGCGGACCTCGACTTCGACAATCTCACCTCCTTTGACTACGAAAAACCAGAAAACCCAGACGCAGACGGTGAATCCGAAGAAGATTGATCATGCACTATTTTTGCAATCGCCCTTTCGTTGGATTACATTGAAGCTAGAGCAGCACTTCAATTAAGCCTTAATTAGAAGGCTTTGATGGTATCGAACAGGTTAAGCCATGCGAAAACCAAAGCCAAAAGCGCCAATGTTTCCGCCTCAAAAGGCGCCATGGGACCCAGCAGTTCTATCACATCCTCTGAGCGGCCCCACCGAAGCCCTTCTCTTTGCTTCTGATCGTCCTCTTTCGGCCGAAGACATCCAACGCATTTTTGCAAACGCAGACATTCGAGCCTCCTTGGAACAAATCCAGGGTGCACTGAATGAAATGCACCGATTGTACTCCGACTCTTCAAGAGGAATGCACTTGATTGAAGTAGCGGGAGGCTTTCAGTTCCGAAGCAACCAGCAGTACACGAAGTTGATCCGAAAGCTGTTCCAATTCCGTCCTCCCCGCTTGAGTACGGCAGCGTTGGAATGTCTATCGACGGTGGCCTACCGCCAGCCCGTGACTCGGTCTGAGATTGACGCCATCCGTGGGGTAGACTCTGGGGGTGTTCTTCGGAGCCTGATCGAGCGCCGACTGATCATTGTCGTCGGTCGCCACAACGCTCCTGGCCGACCCTATTTGTATGGAACAAGCCCCGAGTTTCTCGAATTCTTCGGCCTTAATAATCTAACAGAACTTCCCAACATGGCAGGGATGCTGACCCCTGAACAAGGTGAAGCAGACCCCAACGCTGCCAGCGACTACATTCTTGCTCAGGCCACCGAAGATGAGCCTCTTCCCGAAGACTTCATGCCTGAGCCTGTAGAGACCCCTGAACTGCAAGATGGCTCTTCCGACGAACCTGTTGACGAAGGTCCTTCTGCCTAGAACTCCCCGCACTCGTCGTTCGTTTCTCACTTCTCCCGTCGATTTTCGTCCAACTTCTCCACAACTTTCTGTTTGACCCAGCAACTTCTACGACTCACATTTGTTTTGAAGAAACAAACCTGCCTGTAGGAATGTTGTGCTAAAAGCGGAACCACTCCGAACTTAGAACCAACCCGCCGTTGATTTGTGGGTCACATTTGGCTCCAACATAGGAATCCAGCCATGAGCAAAGTTCAAACCCAATCATCCAAGGACAACCAACAAAAGTCCTCGAAGTCAGGCCAAAAACGACACCGCAAACGCCAAAAGCAGTTGGAAGAGTTGGAAAAGATTGAGCGGCTCAGTCTGCCAGAATATGTTCCGCCAGAGCCAGAAGAAGAAGTTCCGTTGGAAGCCCGAGAGGACGACTTCGGCAACCAAATGAACTACGTGTCCAAACATGGCGAAGGCATCGATGGAATCTACCGTGAGCCCATGGACGGAGGCACGACCTGGTCCCACACAAGGCATCACCGCCGTCGCAACCACAACCTCCAGGAAAGTCATGAGGATGGAATCCTCACCATGCGTCAGCCTGGATGGAAAGATCGTGTGGGACCGGATGATGAGGCAAATTTTCGCAACGACGAAACCACCCCCATGACAGTCAGGCAACAACCCGATTTGTCTAAGTCGTTACAATATGATAAAGATGCCAACCCCTCAGCGCAGTTGAGTCGGTACGAACAAGGAAAAGACCCTGCCAAAGCCTGGCAACTATTCATGCGGGACCTCAAAAAGGGACGCGTCAACACGCGTAAAATCCGAGCAGAAGAAAAGCGCAAGCGGCGCGAACGAAACCAGGACAAGGCCAAAGAATAAAGCGATCAGCCATGGCAAACCAAGATCACAAGACCAGCTTCACACGCAGCAAAAAGCCGAAGTCTGGCAGCAAGAAGAAACCCTCTCAGGAAGGCGTTCGCCTTCAAAAGGTCATCGCCCAAGCCGGAGTAGCATCCCGTCGCAAAGCCGAAGAGATGATCGAAGAAGGACGCGTCCTCGTCAACGGTAATCCCGTATCTGTGGGTACAAAAGTAAACCCGAGCGTCGACAAAATCATGGTGGACGGTCTTGTCATTGGGCAAGCCGAAGAGAAGGTATATCTCCGTCTCTACAAACCACCTGGCTATCTAACCTCGATGAAGGACGACAAAGGTCGCCCCCTTGTCGGTGATCTGCTAGGTGGAGTACCCGAGCGAGTGTTTCCCGTCGGTCGCCTCGATTACAACACTGAAGGGGTCCTTCTGCTCACCAACGACGGAATCCTTTCACATGCCCTGACACACCCTTCCAATCAGATTCACCGGACCTACCACGTGAAGCTACGTGGCAACCCACCCACCAAGAAGTTTATGACTCTCCAGTCTGGAGTTCAGCTGGAAGATGGAATGGCCCGAGCCCTTCACGTGGAGAAGATTCGCACCACCAAAGCAGGTCACCTCTGGTTTGAAATGATCCTCACCGAAGGTAGAAACCGTGAAGTTCGCCGAATGTGCGAAGCCATCGGCCACTCCGTTACACGACTTTTGCGCGTAAACTTCGCAAACATCAATGTAGATGATCTGCTCCCAGGCGAGTTTGCCCCCCTCACCCAAGATCAGATCAGCGCCCTCTACACGATGGTCCAATTGCCCTACCATCCCAGCCAAAGTTAATTCTATTACGGAAACAGACACCTAGCTGATCCGCCCGATTTTCTCGAAAAAAAAGGTTGACACATCGCGTCTGTTTCCGTATAAACCTAATTCGTTGCTGCGGGGTGGAGCAGTCTGGTAGCTCATCGGGCTCATAACCCGAAGGTCATAGGTTCGAATCCTGTCCCCGCTACTACAAACGAAAAAGGTCGATTGCAAAGATGCAGTCGGCCTTTTTTTTCGTTTTAGCTTACTTTCCTTCGCAAACGTTCAACTCCATCGTTCACAACCCAACCACACAATTCCGTCATGCTCCAACCCTCCTGTGAGGCAGGCATCTTGAGACAGTACCCCCTCAATGCAAGTCATGTGTATAGAAACATCTCCGGATCAAAGGTACTCTAAGCACGTTCGTGCACCTGAACCAAAGGGACGACCTCGTTGGTCCGGGTCCCAGAGTCCACCTTTGAAGCAAAGGGCTGAATGCGTTGGAACAAAACATATACACGCTAAAGCAATGGGAGTTACTCACTGTTGAGATCCCCCACAAGCGCTCCTTTCAGTCTGCTGTAGGACAGCGCCACTCACGAAAAGCCCTGCTGCTGCGTTGGACGGATCAGGATGGTGCAACTGGGATAGGTGAATGCTCTTGTCGCCCCGATACCTACTACTCTCATTGGGTTTGTATCCAACCATAAAGGCGTTGCTTCAGTCTGTTTCCGAAGCTCGGGAAGAAGGGTATCGACGGATCAAACTCAAAATAAAGCCTGGGCTCCCAACCGACTACCTGGCAGAAGTACACACAACCTTCCCGGATCAATGTTTGAGTTGGGATGCAAACGGCTCGTTCTCCGAAGAAAATATGAAAGAGTTAGTAGCCTTGGCTGCTCTGAATCCCCACTCGATTGAGCAGCCTTTTCCACCTGATCGCTTGGACCTTGCTGCAAAGTTCAAACGTCGAGCCCCAACAGCCAGGGTTTGCCTTGATGAAGGCGTCGCGGCGATAGGACATTTGCATACCGCCCTTCAACTGGGAGCTTTGGATGAGTTGAACATCAAGCCAGGACGTGTGGGAGGGATAGACACAGCCATTTCGCTAGCAAAACAATGTCAGCAAGAAGGCATACAGACCTGGGTGGGAGGGATGTTTGAATGTGGCATCGGTCGCGTTGCCAATCTGCGCTTTGCCGGTTGTATTCCTGATGCTTTGGCCCACGACCTCAGTCCCTCCGAGCGATACTTTGAAGAGGATCTTATCGCGTCCCCACCAACAATGGACCTTGATGACACCATCCGCCTCCCCGAAAAGCCGGTCGAGGTTTTGGAGTCACAAATCGACAAATTTCTCCTTCAACACACGAGATTGACATGTTGCTAGATATCTTAATTGAAGGAGCCGAAGTCTTCGATGGAGAAGGTGGTGAAGGAAAAAGAACGTCGGTGGGCATTGTGGGCGACCGAATCGCCTACATCGGTCCTGCCTTGGGAGCCCAAGCTGCCAAAGTGTGGGTCAATGGCAAAGGCTGCTTGCTTAGCCCAGGTTTCATCGACTCCCATGCCTCCACTGGATTAAACTACCTCCGAGAGCATGCCGCTGATCATAAGATTTATCAGGGCGTCACACTGGAGCTGATAGGTAACTGCGGAACCTCGACAGCTCCCATTGGTCCCAGGCTTCAAGCCACGATGGAGCAAAAAGCCGAACAAATTGGCTTTGCATTCAATTGGTCTTCGCTTCGCTCATACTTTGAGCAAGTGGAAAGCGTAGGGTTGCCGATTAACCTCGCGACATTGGTGGGGCACTCCACCCTGCGAGCCGGCTTTTTGGAGCATTGGAAAGACCCAAAAAGCCATGAATTCCAGGCCATGTGCTCTGCATTGAAAGAAGGAATGCAGCAGGGAGCCTTGGGTTTCAGTACAGGCTTAATCTACCCCCCAGGCTGCTTTGCCGATACCCAAGAACTCATAGAGTTAGCCACCATCGTAAAGAATATGGGAGGCTTCTACGCCAGCCATATCCGCGATGAACGAACGGAGGTGGTGAACGCAGTCGAAGAAGCTCTGCTCATCGGAAGAGCGTCAGGAATCCCTGTTCTCATAAGTCACCTGAAAGCTGCGGACAAACACAATTGGGGAAAGGTCCCCTTGCTGTTGAAGATGATCGAAGACTACCAAACCGAGACCCACAACCGAGCAGCCGTCGATGTCTATCCTTACACTGCGGTTTCGACCAAGCTTCGAGCTTTTTTCCCAAAGGAGCTACTCCAAGACGGCCTGGAAGCGATCACCGAAAAATTACGACAAGAATCCTGTCGCACTCAATCCCACCAATGGTTCCGACATCGACAGATTGATTTCGCATCCATGTGGGTGCTCTCGGATGATGACAACAACGGCCGTAGCCTTGTCGATATCGCCACCCTCCAGAACTGTTTGCCAGAGGAAGCGGCGTGCCGACTGGTCGAAGAACATCATGACACCTGGATCATCTACGACTGCATCTCCGAACAGGACATGGACGCAGCCATACTGTGGAAAGACTCTATGATCTGTTCTGACTCATGGAGCTATCCCGTCAACGCTAAAACAACCATCGGCAAGCCCCACCCACGGACGTTTGGGGCTTTCAGCCGTTTTTTGGAACGCTATGTTTTCCAAACCCCTCGGTTGAGCTATGGTGATGCGATTCGTAAAATCACATCCATACCGGCTGACTTCCTCGGCATCCCTCATCGAGGACGTATCCGAAAAGGACACTTCGCTGACTTGTTGCTCATGAACCCCAACACATTTGCCGACCGAGCAACATACAAGGACCCCATGCAATATTCAGAAGGGGTCGAGTTTCTATGGATCAACGGTCGACCTGTTGTGGAACATGGAGAGTTAAATCATGACAAGCACGGACGAGTCATTGTCCCAGAACAGCTCCATCACCATTCGTGATTGCACCCTTAAGGACGCGAGCACAATCGCTGGCATCTACAACGACTACGTTCATTCAGGTGGGAGCACGATGGACACTGAGGAGAAATCAAACTCCGATATCGAAGCACAAATTCAAAAGTTTTCAGACCGGGAAACCATCCTTGTGTTGGAGAAAGAAGGGACCTTTCTGGGATGGGGCATCATCAAACAATACAGTGACCGAGTGGGTTATCGATTTTGTTGTGAGACCTCCGTGTATGTCCTGGTCCATGAGAGGAAACGAAGGACCCTTTATCACTCCCGTCTCTTCAAAAAACTCCACTTGATCAGGGTAAAAGTTCTGAATCAGCTCTCGGGTCATTAGCTGAAAAGGTTCGTTGGTTCGCCCGGGATAAGGATGCACCATGGGGAAGTGCTTCCCAAGAATATACGAGGAGAGAGGGTTCACGTTGGGGGTAAACAAAAACGTATGGGTCTGCCGATATCGCTTCGGCTTCCTCAGGTGAAACCGAACCATGGACTTGGGAACAAAAAGATAAACAGTGAATTGTCCCGCGTACTGGGAAATGGTCCCTCCACCTCCCATAGTCAGGAGGACGTTGGCCGGCCTGCCTTTTAGAGGATCAAACAACATCATCTCAAAGACAAACAATATCGAATGACCGACCAACTCATCACCATCAATATACTGCTCCGTCCGAAAAAACACTGCATTCTCGCGAGAGCGATATCTTGCATGCAAAGGTCGCCCAAACAACTTCAGATGCATCGGATCAGCCATTTCCAACCAGGTTGAAAACTGTTGGGGAGAAAGCGCCAGCAAGTCCAGGCTCTTTTTTTTCAGGTTCAAGTTTCCGTTCTCCTCCATCGAAGACCTCGATACAATCATCGTAGAAAGAAGCCTCTCCTTTGCAAGTGATAGCCGACCCCAACAACCCAAAGTGCTGGGCCGTCCGCTCACAACGACGTGGGCAAAACACTCACCGCTAGGACAAGTTGAGGTGAGCCTCCGCCAAAGCGGACTCGGCCACGCTGGCTTCCCTTAACAGCAGCTGCCAAGCCTTTCCCTCGACGCTCTCACCTTCACTGGCCAGAAGATGTGCCTTTTTCTGGGGAAGCCTCTCCAATAAAATGACCAACTCAACGAAGAGCCTGTTGGCTTTTTGGTAGTATTCTTCCTTGTTGCTGGCATGTGGTAGCAACCGAATGATTCTCTTGAGCATCTCCGCGTGATGGCGCAGGAGTGTTGGATAATCAGCCTGAATGCTGTCCCCGCGATGAGAGACTTGGGATGCAGGCAGGCAAAAAAAGACCCCTCCGTCGGTGTACTGGATGCGCTTTTCCCAAAGGTCAAAAATACGGGCATCAACCGTAATTGCAACCTGGTTGTCGTAGGTTCCATACAAGTGCAAGGAGCAAAACGCTGGGGCATCCACATTTGATGGATAAAGTCATGAGAGACAGGAAACACACTCCCTTCTGGAAAGGACTGGCGGGAGCAGGACTGGCGGGAGCAGGTTCGTAGGGTGCCATTCTGCTGAATGAACACAGCATGCTCCGCTTCTCCAAAGCTTTTAACCGCACCCCACTGAGCAGCCCCATGGTCATGGATGGCGCTAAAGTCGCCAGGAACCCATGACATGAGCATTCACTCAAAAAACTCCCCGTGGTAGATAAGCTTCCGACCGTAGCTATCCATTGGAGAATGAGAAAAGTCTGCCCACACCGCAACGTCTTCTGAGGAGACCTGCGCTTCCAACATCAGCTCTTTGGCTTTCTTCGGATCCATGCACGCTTTGTTGTGTTCCACAAGCCGAAGAAGATGTTGGATCGAAGAAGGCAAATCTTCCCGATGTGGCGAATGTTTCATATCAACCTACCCACTCTGTTTAAGTCTCTCCTTGCGAAGCCCCTCTCCACACATAGAAACAAGCACTTGCTCTCTCTTCAAAAGGGTCGCTATGGAACAAACGAAAACTCACAGAGGACCGAGATTCCAACGAGGTGACGTCCCATTTGACTTGGACTTAAAACAACGCAACGAAAGATGAAAGATACATCGCGACCATTCAAGCATGAGTTATGCCACAGAAGCAAAGTACAACCAAAGCTCTATAAATTTTTACAGATGTGCTCTAAAACTCGTCATAGTAGGTGCCAATCAACGAGGGAACTCAAAAGCGAGGAACCAGAGGGAAAGAGTCAGGAAGTAGAGAGAAGTAGATCAGGAAAACATCCGGTGAATGCAGACTTTGGAGGCCAACTTGTTTGGATCAGCATACAGGGATACGTTTACGGTGGGTAGGGAATACAACTCTCCGATGAGAGAACTCAGCTCTCCATTCAGAGAAAAGAGCGACGTCACTCTCCATTTGGAGACTTCAAGAGCAAACCAACAACAAGGGTTCCCACGAAGTGACGGAACTCCAATCCGGTGGGATTACAAGACGTCGCTGAGTTCCGTGTGATCAAAGCCGAGGGTGGATTTAAGAGCCGAGCAAGCTTTCCTGTGGATTTGGCAGATACGCGATTCACTGAGTCCAAGAAGTTCGCCAATCTTGCGCATGGTGAGCTCTTCAAAGTAGTACAAACGAAGAATCATGCGCTCGCGCTCGGGGAGCGACTCAAGGGCGTCTCTGACCTTCTCACGAAGCTCGTTTTTGCGCGTTTGGTCGTAGGGGTTGGGTTCACCGCCAGACTTGGCAGGGTGCTGATCCGAGCTGATTTCAATCGAATCCACTTCCAAGAAGTGCATGGGCTGCACTTGCTGACGCATCTGTTCCACTTCTTCCACGCTGACCTGCATGGCTGAGGCGATTTCGATGGTGGTTGGTGTCGCACCCAGACGATGCTCCAGTTGCTTTTTGACTTCTTGGTACTTCTTGGCCTTGCGTCGCATCCCTCGGGAAAAGAGGTCGTTACGACGAAGTTCATCGAGGACGGCACCGCGGATTCGGATTTCAGCGTATTGAGTGAAAGACAAAGCTCCAGGCTGGTATCGGTCCAAAGCATCGATCAAGCCCAAGACCCCAACCGCAAGCATGTCTTGCTCTTCCACAATCGGCGGGAATCGCATCATAAGGCGGCCCACAACCTTGCGAAGAAGAGGAAGATACTTTTCCACCTCAGAATTCCGCGCTGCAATCGATGCAGCGGAAGGCGTGGAGGAGGATGCTTCCATTGACGAAGAATTTGTCGGTTGGTGTTCTGACATCTTACACTAATTGCCACTAAGACAAGTTGTTCCCATTTGCTCCCAACAACAAACAGGAAAGTGGATGATCAAAAAAGCAATGGTTCTGTCAGCAGGTTTGGGGACTCGATTACGACCGCTCACCGATCATAGGCCTAAGCCATTGGTTCCGATCCTTAACACGCCCTTGTTGGAACACCACCTCCAACAACTCACTTTGTTGGGGGTGGAAGAGGTAGTCATTAATCTACACCATCTTGCGGATCAGATCCAACACCATATTCAAGACGGAAGCCGCTGGAACTTGCAAGTGCATTATTCCTTTGAACAACCGAAGGTGTTGGGCACTGGAGGTGGGATCGCTGCTGTCGAAGAACACTTCAAAAACGAAGAAGCCTTCTTGGTGATCAACGGGGATATCTTCCACCAGATCAACCTACAGGAAGCCTTGCAGCATCATAAGGAATCTGGTGCGGTTGCCACCCTTCTGGTTCGTGAACATCCAGGAGACCCCAAAGTCGGCTCTGTGGATGTCGACGATCATGGGTGGATTCGCAGGGTCCCTGAGATGCCTCAACGCGAATCATTATACAAGCGAATGTACACCGGGATGCAAATTCTCACCCCGCAAATCTTCCCATACCTTCGGGAGCTTCCTCCCCCACCTAGCTGCATCCTCCGGACAGGGTACCGGCGAATGCTCGAAGATGGACACCCAGTTGCCTCGTTTCATGTGCAGGATTCGTTTTGGAAAGACATCGGTAATCCCCAAAGTTATCTCCAATCCCAGTGGGATGCCATCGACAACAACCCATCGCTCGCAACCCACAACGATTTGGATCCGTTGAAGATTGTGGAGCCTGTCCTCTTGGGCAAGAACATACAAGCAGAGCCAGGAACCCAAGTGGGTCCCTATGTGATCATTGGCGACAATTGCAAATTGGGCAAGGGCTCGGTGATTCAACATAGCGTGGTGTGGGATCACACACATGTAGCAGAAAATACAGTGTGGGATGGGGTGATCGCATGGGACGAAACCGTCGTAGCGACGGGCAGATCAGATGAAGAACAAAGGTAGGCAAGAAGCAAGGCTTTATTCGAGGGCTTCGACCAACATGACCGTGATGTTGTCGTTGCCACCGTTTGCGTTGGCTTCGTCGATAAGTTTCTGACAGGCCTTATCGAGATCACTTCGGTAGTTCGTAACGATTTTGGCCATTTCAGGGTCTGTCACCAAACCAGAAAGCCCATCCGAGCAAAGCAAAAACAGATCACCGGGTTCCACGTCTACTTTGCAAAGATCAACCTCAACTGAATGCTTCATACCCAGCGCTCGGACGATCACGTTCTTGTGAGGAAAGTTCTCGATTTCTTCGGGAGTCAGGGGTTTGATCTTCATGTAGTCGTTGAGCAGAGAGTGGTCTTCCGTCATCTGGGTGAATTCTCCCTGACGAAGACGATACACCCGGCTGTCGCCCACGTGTGCGATGTAGGCTACGTCGTCGAGAACCGAAACCACAACCAAGGTGGTTCCCATTCCCTTTTGACGCATGTCTTTCTGGGCTCGTTCGTAGATAAGCTTGTTGGATAGTTTGACCGCAACGGACAGACGATTCTCTTCGTAGGAAAGAGACTTGTCCATCTTAAAGGGCCAGGTTCGTTCTCGATCGCGAGCCGTCTCTTCAAAGAAACGACCCAGCGTTTCCACAGCAATCTGGCTGGCGACTTCACCACAGGCGTGACCGCCCATTCCATCCGCGACGGAATATATGCCGTGAAGCGGACTCAAGTACAGATTGTCTTCGTTGGCTTTTCGCTTTCGACCTACATCCGTGAGACCGGCGGCACGTAATTTAAGCGGCATGGCCTTGCTTCTCCCTCGTAAACTCCGCAGTGGTAAAGGCAAATGGTGGCCAGTGACATGACCATGGGGTTCGTGAGTGGCGATTATAGCGATTTCCGACCTCTGGGACAACAGGTTGACAAACCCCAAACAAAATTGGTCGCAGAACGGTTGTCAGGGTCAACAACCCATGATAGCCTAGAACCTTGAGTATACAACCTCGAATTTGTAGTAACATGTGAGCAATCCGACATGCCAGAGTTGACCTACACCGAAGACGGTCGCCTTCAATTTACAGGCAATTTTTATGAGATGCCCATTGGCTCACTCCTTCTTTGGGTACTGAATGAGCAACATCAGGGTGAATTAACTCTCTATTACGAGGGGTTCACACAGATGCTCTACTTCACGAGAGGCTACCCCATTGCCTCTCGTGGCGGCCCTCCCGAAAACTTCTTAGGCTGGCTTCTCCGAGAAACCGGCAAGATTGACGATGGGACCTACCTCCAATCGCTTCAAACCATGGCCACCGAACAACAGATGCAAGGCCAGGTTTTGATCCAGATGGGTGCGATTAACCAAGATCAACTCACGGATGCCCTCAAGCTTCAACTCCAGCGCAAAATCCTTCGGATATTTCGGGCCAACGAAGGAGAGTTCCAGTTTACATCGACGGGCCAGCTCGCGGCGCAAGATATCGCTCCAGGAATTCTCAACCCCTACACCCTGATCGCCAATGGGGTTCGCCAAGAATACTCCGACGAACGCCTCGAACAGTACCTCGACAGATTTGCTGGCACGATGATCAAACGCAAAGTGGATCACATGTCGGAAAAGCTGTTGGAAAAACTGGGCCTGGACGATGTGGAGATCACAGCCCTTCAACTGATCGAAGGCTGGACCACCACCACGTCCTTCCTCAGCAGCGAATACTTGGACCGGACTCCATCTCTTGTACTTCTTACCATCATGACGATGGCAGACCTGGTGATTGTCAAAGAATACGATGAACTCGCCATCTCCCGTGATCGGCGCAGCATGGGAACGCCCATCGCAGGGAATCCTTCACCAACCCTCGAAGAGCCACCTCCTGAACCAGCCGTTGCCGTGGGACAGCGTCCCTTGACGCCTGTCCCTGAGAGCGATGTCTCCATCTCAGTACAGACAGCCAAAGACCCTCGAAAGCACAAGGAAGACCCCAATCGACCGAGGAAACGCGCGCAAGTCACCGTCCACGTCAAAGAAGACCGAATCGAGACCATCGAATCGCTGGCAGCCACGCCAGAAAATCTTTCAACCCTTGAGGGCAACGACGACGCTGATCTTGACGCAGCCTTGGACAGCCTTGAGATCCCTCAAGTGGAAGAGATGGAACTCCCCATGGAGTCCCAGTTTGAACTCAACTCCACCCAAGAGACCATGGCTGATCTTCCAGCCTTCCCCCAAGAGGAAGCGACGGAGGGAGCAACCGTAATCGACGCCGTTCCCTTTAGCGGCGACGAGCTGGAGAGCGCCAAAGTCTTTGATCCGTTTGAGTCGGAGCCTCCAACCAACCCAGAAGCTCCTTCTCTCACTCCGCCTCCGATAGCGATGGGACCCCCGGCTGGTTCTTCCCCTCTAACGGGGGCAGGAATCATCGCAGGTCCCCCACCTGGTTCGGGCGTTGGAGGGGTGCTCACCCCTCCTCCACCCTCACGCCTGTCTCCGTCGGAGAACTCTTCGTCCAGCGCTCCTATCATTATGGGGCCACCTCCCACGTCATCGGGAAGCAGCCCTTCTCAACCGGCCATCCTTGCTCCACCTCCGCCTTCCAGTTCTTCGCAGCCGAGTGTGTTGACACCTCCTCCGCCGGCTTCAGAGAACAAAGGAGCTATCCTCGCTCCACCACCACCGTCGAGTGACTCAGGTCCAGCGATTGCGCTAGGACCATCGACTCCACCTCCAACGGCGAGAGCGACCGCGACAGCGGCTCCAAGAACCGGTCAAGCTCCGATGGCATCTCCTCGGACTCCTGGTCCTTCCAGCCGTCCTTCGACACCCACTGCCGGAGCGAGCAAGTCCTGGGTTACGGCAACACCTGGCCCGCGGTCTGCTCCTGCACGAGCCACCGCGAGACCAGCCACCACACCCATTCCCGGCTCAAGACCGTCACCAACTGCAGCAACGGCTGGCAGCTCTGTGGGTGGCCAGGCCACTGCAGGATCCTCATCGCCCAAACCCGCACCACCCCAAGCCAGCGCGGGTCTCTCGGAAGAAGATCAGGCCAAAGAACGTAAGATTAACAGCAAACGACGTGACATTGATGGCGGTTGCACTCACTACGAATTGCTTGAAGTGGACCGTTACGCCGCGATGAATGCGATTCGAGATTCGTACTACAAGATGAGCCGTGTCTTTCACCCAGACAGCGTGGCAGGAACTCCGTTGGCTCACCTCTCGGATGACCTGGAGTTCATCACGTCCCACGTCAACACGGCGTATACGACGTTGAGCAACAAGGACCTCAAACGCGAATACGACGAAGAGTTGGCCGATCCAGAAGCGGCGAAGATGAAGGATCGGGCTCCCGTTGCGGCTCAGGCTGAGGTGCATTACACCAAAGCTCTTGTGTACCTCAAACACCGTGACTACAAGAAAGCGGAAGAAGAAATCCGCTGGGCCATCCAACTCCTAGAGGATGAAGGTGACTTTCAAGCGGTCTTGGCCTGGTCCATCTACAACAACGATGCCTACGGCAAAGACGAGCAAATCAAGCTGGCTCGTCACCACCTCGCCAAGGCCGAAGAGTTAAACGCTGACCCTGAGAAGCTCTTCTTCTACAAAGGGATGCTGGAGAAGAACGAGGGCGACTACGAAGAAGCGCTCAAATGCTTCAACGAGTTACTTCGGCACAACCCTCGACACACCGATGGAACGCGCGAGATGCGAAACATCAAAGTTCTTCAGCGCCGAGAACGTGAGAAGAAAACGGAAGAAGAAACCAAGCCGAAAAAGAGCGGCTGGGGTGGCTTGTTTAAGAAGTAGAAGAGCCCCAAGTTCAGGCGACATCAGGACATCGAAATTCCCTAAGAGCCATCCTAGCTTACCTTCATACAACTGTGAGAGAGTGCATGACCACTGCGGAGACCTCCTTCGACATCACCCTGGAAGATCTGCGACTCGCCTACCAACGACAAGACCCATCGTTTGTCCAAAAGCTGAAGTCGTTTCTCCAACAAGCCGATCCTTATCCCGATGATGAAGGGGGCGAAGACGACGTCAGCTTCTACACCCACCGGTACAACGTCCTCCACAATTATCAACTTCGAATCTTACCAGCCGGTGAGGAGCGAATGGCCCATCGCCAGAAGTTGTGGGATAGCTTCTTGCAACAAAAGTCCGGTGTTCCGCCACGCCTCCGACTCTCGCCCCTTATCATGGACTTGTACCAAGATGGGACGGAGTGGAGCCGACAAGCTCTGCTTACGATCATCACCGAGCTGCCTCTGATGTGGGGCCCCTGGAAAGGAATCAAGCAGATCTTCAAGCAAGCGGAAGCTTCCGACGACTTTGAGATGCTTGGCGCCATTGCCGTCCGCTGCGACATCCAACTCGCCAACCAATATGCTCCGCAAACGGACGTCACCGACCTGACTTTTGGATACCTACGACGCCGAGGTTGGCGCTACTTGCGACACCTCGCGACTTCCATGCCCGATCTGTACCCATACGCTGTGGTCCAATTCTTGCGGTGGTATCCCTCGCAAAAAGACAACTGGTACGCAAACCAAACCTGGAACAAAACCTGGATTGCCAATCACATCTTCTTCCACAACCACAAAAAACGTGGCGGGGAGAAGCAGTATGGTTCGTCTTCGTTTAAATACGGTGGTTACTACAACAAAGCCCCCGACTCACTCTGCAAGCACCGTGCATTTCCCGAGTTGTGGAACGAATCCCCCGAGCCACTCTTGGATTTGCTCTTGTTGTGCCGCGATGAACACATCGGTCAGTTCGCTGTAGAGTTACTTCAAGAACAGTTTGCTTCGGACCTGCGGGACCTTCCTCTACCCTACATGATCCGGTTGGGGCAACGACCCATCGCCTCCATCCAGCGGTTTGTTCAAGAGTGGATTCAAGACAACCCTGAGTTTCAAAAAGCGCAGTTCAAAGAGTTGGGCCTTCATGATTTGATGCTGAAACACTTCCTCTTCAGCGATGAAGAGAAAGTCCGCAAGTACGCCATCAAATACGCCCAAGACTACGCCAAAGATATGTCCTTTGACTTGTTGAAGCAGCTGTTCCGAAGTGATCACAGCGACCTCAACAAGTTCGGTAGCCAGCTGCTGTCCGACAAAGATCCTCGTGATGACATTGGCCTTGAGAACTTGCAGGTCCTGCTCAGGATTCCGAACGCCCTCGACATCGCGAAGAAAAAGCTGGAGTCGGGCTTTCGGCCAACCGAGATTCCCCTCGACTGGTTCAAACCCCTCTTGTTTGATGACAGCTGGAACCTCCCCGAGTACGCAGTCAGCTACCTGAAAAAGCAGTATCCAACCAAACAAATCCCAACCGAATGGCTGCAAGACCTGCTCCAAGACCCAGGGATGGAAGGCTCCTACTATAGCTACATGGCTCGCGAGTTTGCGATGTCTTTGCTGTCCAAACGGGCCAAGCAATTGGACACAGAGTGGATTCAGCTTGCCCTCCTCCACTCCAACTACACGTGGGAAATTTGGAGCCTCATCACAGAGGGCAAAATCACCACCACCCAGTTGGATTTGGACTGGCTCAAAGCAGCGGTATCCCCCGCACATTGGGACAAGAACCCATGGGTCATGAAACACCAACAACAAGGTCATCCTTGGGTGGATTCGTTTTCGTTCAACTACAGTCTCCAGGACTCAGTGCTCCGTTTTTTGACAGGCGGAGAAGCCTACAAGCCTGAAGACCTTGGGTTGGATTGGCTGCTGTCTCTGCTCGGTGAAGAAGAAACAGATCTGAGCCAAAGCATTGTGTCCTACATGATGGAACAGTTCCATCCCGTAGACTTCGCTTCCGACGATGAGCCCGAAGTTCCCGCTCCAGCAGCACCCGCTGTGTCCGAACCTGCAGAGAGCCCATTTGAAGGAAAAACTGTCCTGTTTACGGGCAAGCTCAGCTCCTTGACTCGCTCCGATGCCCAGGCGCGTCTCAAAGAGGTGGGCGGTAAGGCAGCAAAGAGCGTCACAAAAGACCTCGATTTCCTGGTGGTGGGCGACGACGGGTCTCCCCTGTTTACCGGCGGAAAGAAAGGCTCCAAGCTAACCAAGGCGGAGAAACTTCAAGCCGAAGGTGCAGCGTTGGAGATCATCAGCGAAACGGCTTGGCTTGGCATGATGGCTGAAGGCAGCGCTGCGACGGTAGAAGTGGACACCAACGCAGTGCATTCCGGTTACCGAAGGCTCCTTCGTTGGGCAAAGGATGGAGAGCAAGCCCAACAAGTCCAGAGTTTTGCGATTTCGTACCTTCGACATCGCCACCCCTTGCTGGGCTCACAGTTGACAGGCCGTCCTCTCAAAGGACACGCCATCATCCCACGCGACTTGTTTCTCGCGAACGACTTTCTGCCGCTCCTCGCCGATGAAAGCGCTGATCTACAAAAACTCGCAGTCTCCATCGCAAGGTTTGAGTTGCGGAGGTGGCAAGTACCTCCGAGTCAGATCTTTGCTCTCTGTGAAAGCCCCTTCCGACAAGTTCGAGCGTTTGCGATTGAAGCGTTGATGGGTCCAGAAGAAGGCGAGACGGCAGAGCCGTATCACTTCCGCCCCGAAGAATTGGACCCCAACCTTGTGTTTGCCCTCTGTGAGAGCCGACGCAAAGCCGTGCGATACGCAGGGGTGAGCCTGTTGCAAAAGCACTACGATTTGCTCGATGGCGACAAGCAGGTCCTCCGTTTGGCGGAAAGTCCTGACCGCGATGTTCGAACCCGAGCCATCCAGATTTTGTGGCAGCGGTACCGTCGCCCGTCCATTTCAGCAGCCTGGCAGCCCAAGCTCGACAAGAGAAACCCCATCACACCTCGGGCTTCCATGGATACCCTCCAGGACACGAGCTTGCTCCTTCAATTTGCTCGGATGGTCTTGTTTGGCCTGCCTCCCGGAAAGCTTGAAAAGCAACCCAAAGGGGCCAGCAAGCTTTGGTCGAACAGCAAAGCCAAGGTCCAGATGGTTCATGTGCTGAAGGATCTGGCGTTGGAAAGTCGGGATTTTGCGGAAGAACTCACTCCCTTGCTCCAACAGTTCCTGTCCTCGCATCACAAGATGGAAGCGATGGGAAGCCTCACTGCGCTCGCTCAGATCGAACAAAAGTGGACCCTTCAAGGCTAATGGCCCCAACGGTACAACGGGTTGCCCTGTCGTAGAGTCTGCCTGAATACAACAACGTTAACTGTCTCCCCTAGTGTGGGCTTGGAGAATTCGGATGGCTGAAGCGGAAGTTAAGCATACAAAAACCAACGGACCCCACTGGGAAGAGCTCGTTGCTGTCAGCGCAAACGCTGAAAACACAATGGTGGCTATCGGTGGGAAGCGCCCCGGAGGATATGCCTCTTCCATCCAGGTGTACCACCCTGGCAATGGCAAACACATTGCAAGCCTCGACGGGCTGGACGCGCACCCCACAACCCTCGCCTTCTTGGATGAGACGACGCTGCTCAGCGGACACAGCGACGGAACCGTCCAGGTTTGGGACTTAAGCAAAAAGACTCCCAAAGCCAAAGCGTCACAGCAATTGGTCGTTGGGTCTGTTACCGACTTGGGTTGGACCGAAGATGGTAGCACCCTAGCGGTCTCTAGCGACGCTGGAGGTCTTGTCACTTGCTCTCTTCCCAAGCTCAAGTCGTCAGGCACGACCTTTGGATGGCCCGAAGAAGAGCCCATTCACTCCATCGCCGTAGCACCCAACGGTGAATGGGTCGCCGCAGCAGGCGAAGAAGGTGTGATCCGCGTGTTCTCCAACGAAGGCGGAGAAGCCACGAGGGAGATGCCCGGCCACGATGGCCCCATTTATTCGCTGCTGCTCCACCCCCAGGAGCAACGGCTGATCAGCACAGGGGAAGACCGCTCCATTCGCTTCTGGTATTTGCAGGGCGAAGTCGAGTTTGAAGATCGCGCCGCCAAGCAAAGTCACGACGGACCCATCCGCTGTATGCAACTTGGGCCGACGTTGACAAACGAAAAAGGGGAAACTCTCCCTCCCCGTTTGTTTACCGGGAGTGACGACGGCACCGTCAAAGTCTGGCCCTTGGACAACAAGCGCGCTCCCAAGACCATCTCTTCGAGCAAATCCGGGGTCGCAGACCTCTCGGCTGTGTCCCTGCCTGACGGGGATGGGGTCATTCTGTTTACCGTCAACCCCGCCCGCGTGCTCACAGGTTGGACCTTTAATCGCCAATCCGAGCCCTTGGGAGAGCACCTCACTGTCTTTTCGTTGTTCCACAATCTTCGGTTTTTGCTGAAGTCCAAGAAAAAAGCGGATCGCAAAGACGCCCTCGAAGAGCTCCAAGCCCACCTCGAAGACGAAGCTGTGTTCCGCGCTATCCTGGCCGTGATGCGCAAAGACGAGGAGGCAGAACTTCGCCAACTGGCCGTGGAAGCCCTGGTGAATGTCCAGTTCATCCGGCCCGTGAAGGAGATTCGCGAAGCCCTTAACGACAAACAAGCTAGCGTTCGTAAAACTGGCTTGGACGCCCTCCGCAAGCTGCAAGGCGAGACGGCCATTGCCCCGTTGACAAGCGCGCTCCAGAGTAACTACGAAGACCTTCGCCGGCTCGCCATCCAAGAGCTTGTCCCCCTTCAAAAGCAGTCCCCCCATGCAGCAAGGCTGATCCGAGAGAGCTTGAACGACCGGGCCAAAGCCGTCCAGATCGCAGCGTTGGATGCGTTGGAGACCCTCCACCCTAGCTCGGTCAAGAACCCTGACCCTCAGCCCCTTCTCATGGCCCTTCAAGCCAACAGCCAAGCGCTAACCTTGGAGGTATTGTACCGAATTTACCGGAGAGATTGGAGCCACCTGCTTCAACTTCACGCTCCCATGCTGGAGCTACTCAATGACAACGACGAGCAAATTCGCCGGACCACTTTTCTCGTGTTGCTGTCGGGTTCATCAAGCTTGCTGGACTCTCTCAAGGTCGTGGACGAAGCCATCCATCGACAATGGCTTGATCTGGAAGAGCAGCTCAAGGAACCAGAGCAAGGGAAAAAGGCCAAGAAAGCCGCCAAATTCATCAAGCCCAGTGACGCAGCCATCACCAAGGCGCTCAAGGCCCTGGAGAAGCTGGACGATCAGGCGAAGCAACCTCTGTTCCTCGCACAAACCAGCCGACACAGTGACCTCGCGTTGACATCAGCGACTTTGCTTTCTCGGATGGGAGATTTGCGGGCGTTTGGAACTCTTCTTCAGCTAAGCCAAGAATCCGAAGAAGAAGTCCGTCAGCAAACGGCTCTGGCCTTCCGATACCTCAGTGATCCACGCGCCGAGCATTGCTTGACCCAGCTTCTCAACGACTCCGACAACGATGTCCGAAGCACTTCATTTGATACGTTAGATGCCCTGTTGCAAGACTCCCTCCGGCTCGCCGAGATTGCCCTGACATCGCAGAACGCAGAGGTCCGCAACCGCGGCCTACAAAAGCTTGTACCAGGGAAAAAGGAACAAGCCTCCGACGAGGCCATTGCTTTGGTTCGTTCGGCCCTCAGCGATGGAAACGAGAGCGTACGCGACGAAGCCTTCAAGATTCACTGGAACCTCTTCCCCAAGAACCCCGAACCAACGTTGCAAGCGGCCTTTGACTCCAGCGAAGAGTTGATGCGGTCCAAAGCGATTGACGAGATCGTCAAAGCCCACGGCAAAACTGAATGGGGTCGAGAGGTCCTCTTGAGTGGGTTGGCTGACTCCTCCTGGAACATTGTCACCAAAGCCTACGAAGCCCTCCGCAAGGTCTACGACAAAGATGATGTCACACCGCAAAAAGCGGCTTTGGAGACGAAACACCAAGAGCTTCGACTCTTGGCTCTCAAGCACCTACACAAAGCGAAAAAAGCCGAGTTGGAGCCCATTTTGCTGGGCCTCTTGGCCGACAACGACGCCGCGATTCGCTCTTCGGCGCTGGAACGGATGCTGTCCAAATACCCAAAAAGTACGGACACATTAGCCCAGGCTCTGGACGTTCCCCACTGGGACGTAAAGCTGACAGTGGCACAACATCTCGCCAAACAAGGGGACGCCCGCGCCCTGGAAGTTGCCGCAGAGTACCTCAACGAAGAACAGAGGCAGTTTGCGGAGTGGGAACAGATCTACATCACCACACCAGAGCAAACGTTGCTGGAGGTTTTGCCGGAAGCTGAGCAAGAACGGATTCAATCCCTTCGGCGCACAATTCTTCGTGTCGTACTTGCGCTTGGACAACCCGAAGGCATCGAATACATCCAATCCTTTTTGGATGACAAAACGGAGTCGCTCTCGTCGTATGCCCTGTTTGTGATCGCACAATGTGCCAGCCAAGACCAAGAGGATCTCCTCCTCAAGTACCTGAAACACGACAAGGCACAATTCCAAAAATTTGCTCGTTCGGGGCTCGCTCGTTTGGGCAACGTAGTGATCGTTCCTTCTGCTACAGAGCAGCTCCAAAACGCACAAGTGGACGCGGCCAACGAGGCCCTCATCTCGTTGTATGCTCTTGGCTCCTCAGTGATGCCACGTATCGAAGGGTTGCTGTCTCACTCCAAAAGCGACATTCGAGAGAACGCCTGGACGTTGCTCCTGGCCAATACTTTCATGGATGCGAGGAGCGGAAGCACCCCACAAGTTTTGTTGCGAGCCTTGTCTGCGGAGCATGCAAACCTTCGGCTTCAAGCTGCCATTCTGCTGCAGAGTTGGGGAGATGCCAAAGCGCTGGAGGAGCAACTCCTCGACACCATCGCGGCCCAATTCAAATTCACCCAGCCTTCGCACAACCAGGACAACGCGGAGAAGCAGCATACCCAGTTGATGAAGGAACTCCCCGGCTGGCTTGCAGGTCTAACCTCGGAAGACTCTTCACTCCGCTACGCCGCAGCGTCGCTCCTGAAGTACCGATACGACGGCAAGAAAGCCTTTGAACACCTGGAAACCAAGCTCCGCTTCTGGCCCGACCTGAGCCTTCCCAAGGCGTCAACGTCAAAAGAAGACGCTTCTCCGTATGTCTCGATGGCGTTTGGAGCGTACGCAGGCTTGTTACGACAGTCCCTTCCTACACCCTTGTTGTTGCAAACTCTTACGCAAGCAACCACTCTGGTGGACAAGGACGGCTTTGACGCAGGAAACCTTCGGCCGCTGCTTGAGCAAGCGCTGTATCACCCCAACAGCAGCGACATTCGCAAAACAGCCTGGCAACATCTGCTGAAGTTAAATCCCGATCAACACAGCGACTTGTATGCTTTGGCGATTGCCTGTCCCTACGCCGACGTGGGGATGCTGGCGCTGCAGTCCATGAAGGAAGAGAGCGAGAAACAAGCGAGAGACTTCACGGTCTCTGCGCTGCAATCCAAGTTTCCAGAGGTCCGCAACAAAGCGGCAGAGCAGCTCCAGTCGCTGTTTCCAGAAGACAGCCTGGAGCCCTTCATCCTGGCCTTGCAATCGGAACATTCCGACGTCCGGCTTCGTGTGATCAACCGGCTTCTTCGCGAACAAGACAGCCGCGTGACGGAGGCTCTGGAGCAAGCCCTTTCGAGCGACCACGAAGATCTCCGGCTCAAAGCAGCCACAGCCCTGGCTGACCGAGGTGCCACAGAATCGTTTGATGTGCTTGTTGAGTTTTTGCAGTCGGAAGAACCCTCCAACCAACGGCAGGCCGTTCGAGCGTTGCTGCAGTTAAAGGACAAACGAACGGTTGAGGCGATCACCCGTCGCATTGACGACGATCCCGAACAAACCGCAGAAAAAAGTCTCCTGATCGAGAGCCTCGGACAACTCCAAGACGTTCAAGCGACCGACTGGTTGGTCCAAGGTCTGGAAGAATCCAACTACTCTCTACGGCACACGGCTTTTAACGCGCTGGTTGCCCTCGCTGGTCCAGAAGACAAGAGGGATGAAAAGCTGCTTGTATCGTTGATGCTTAAGGCCCTTGCATCCAAACGAACAGACATCCAGATCGAAGCGATGAGCTACATGGCGGACGTGGAACACAAGGACATTCAGTCCAACGTGGCAAACCTGCTCCGTTCCCGTGACAGCGAAGTCCGAACCGCAGCGATGGAGACCATCGTTGGAAGAATCCCTGAGTTGGACAAAGACCACAAGCTGTTGGTGGATGCCCTTGATCATCCCGACCCCGATATCCGTCGCTCCGCGGCCGTGAAGTTGGGCGAGTTAAAGGAACCCAAAGCATTCCCTGTCTTGTTCGCAACCTTTCAAACCTCCATGGATGAAGACGAGCAACGCTCAGCGCTGCATGCCCTTGGGCAGCTTGGTGACCCCCGTGCCTTCCCCCCTGTCCTTGCGATGTTCCCGAAGGATGAAAACCTTCACCCTGCCCTTGATGTTGCCTGCGAAGCCATTGGCAAGATCACGCCTGAGGAACGAAAAGCCGAGATCAAACAGCTCTTGCTTGGCATCATTCAAGAGAGCAAAGAAATCCCGGCAAGCCTCGAGCTTGTGGAAGATGCTTATGACTTAATGAGCACCGACCATCGCTCTCGAGCAGTGGTGGGGTTGCGACATGTCGCTGGTGACGATGGCATCACACTGCTTGGTCAGGTGGCCCGGGAATGTGAAGGTTGGGATGGATGGCAAATTCGTCAGGCTGTCGCCAAAGAGCTAGGAGAAACTGAAGACAAGGCTGCAGAACCGATACTCAACACACTGTTGAATGACGATGACAGCGATGTCCGACGTGAAGCGGCCGACTCCCTCCTGCGATTGTACGACGAAGAAGATCCCACGCCGTACTTGAGGTTCTTCGACAACGACAACTTTGAGTACGAATACGAGCTCATGGAGAAGGCCACCAAGATCATCGCGCAGTTTGCAGAGCCCGTGGAGATTCTGAAGCGTCTTCCTCTCTTAGTTGGTGGCGGTGATGAGCAGGACTTGTTCCTTGATGCGTCTTCGACCCCTGGGGAGTCGTCCAACGAAGAAATTCCCTACATGGATGAGGAAAAATCCAAAGTCCTCACCTTGGGACTCCTTCGTCGCGATCCCTTGCCCTTTGAAAGCACCCTGGAAGCCCTGCAACATGAGAAGCTGTACGTTCGGATGAACGCCATCCAACTCTTGTTGGAGATGTTGCCGGAGGATTACGCCAAGCAAAAGAATGTTCCTCTTAAGGCCATCAGCAAAGCGCTCCAGGACACCAACCAATCGGCCATGAAAGAATGGGAAAAAGGTCAAACCTCCCCGCTGCTGCCTCAACTTTGGCGATTGTCCCTCTGGTCTCTGGGGACACTCGAACCCAAAGATTCAGCCAAATCGGCCATCGCAGCACTCAACTCGGAGTCAGCACCTGCTTCGGTTCGGTCCCAAGCAGCCCAAACGTTGGGGATGTCAGGTTCCAGCGCCAAAGCAGGGGTCGAAGCTCTCACCTCGGCTCTTCAAGACTCCCAAGAGAAAGTACGCCGTCAGGCAGCGTGGGCACTTGGCCAGCTTCAGAAGGATACGTCAGGTATCTTGAAGAACATTGAGACCCTGCCCTCTGCCTTGCACCACTTAACCGCCAAGGCTGGCGGTGGGAAAGGAAAGTCTTGGAGTGGTTTGAGCAACCACGCCTCCAAACGGGAAGTCGTGCCGTCTCTCGTGTCCCAAAAAGAGAGCCCTGTTTTCATCAACATGTTTGAAGAAAACAAAACGCAGCCAACCGAGCAAAAGCTTGCCATTCAGGCTTTGGGCCGTATCGCAGACCCAGCCGCCATCGAACAACTGAACCATTGGCGACAAGATGAGTCTTTGGAGAAGGACGTTCGTATCGCAGCCTATCGAGCCTGGCGACGAGCCATGCGTACCTCTGAAAAACGAGCCTAAGGTTCTGACCAACAGGCAACGTTCCCCCTCTTCCACTGTTCCTCCCTGTCCCTTCATTGTTTCCCCTCCCTGCAAATTTGGCACTCTGACTGGTGAAATGTGCACACTTGTGTGGAATCTATGACACAAATGTCACCTTTTTCAGGGCTGTCCAATGGGACGTTTTTCGACGCCATCTCGCAAACCTTGGTTATCTATCAATTCCATGCAAATTAAGCAAAGTTGAGCATGCATTTTGCTTATAGAATCGGCAGGACCATTTGTTGCAATGGGAGGCTGCCGTGAAAAAAAGAGATTATCGTGTTCGGGTGTATCGTTGGGTGGACCAGCCCCCTGTACGTTGGTGTGAATGCATTGAAGAATCGGACGACCAAGTCGATGACTCTGGTGAGTTGGTGCTTCCAACCGATGCCACACATCAACCGTTTTCCACCATGCGCTTGGAAAGTGGAGAGTATCCACGAACCGTCGCACCCAGGAACTTTCGCCAATGGGTGTCTGAGCATGAAGCCCAGGGCGACCTCAAGGAAAGCACACACCCCTCCGTGCCATCCGTAGAAGCCATGATGCGACTTTCCCACAGCACCAGTTACGCTTCCATCTCCCACATCCGCGCCCACTACCTCTCGGAATCCAGTGACACCAGCGAACTTTCCATCAGCATCCTGGACCTCGAAAAAGACGAGGTCAAACAGTAGACCGCAACCCACAATTTAAATTGGATTGCAAATTAACTTCTTGTTCCCCACCGTCCTTGCCCCACTACCTAATTTTTCATAGACTACATCCCATGACTTTTCGACCGTTCTCCTACTCCCTTAAAATTCCTGGAGGAATCTGTAGATGTCGTCTTCAGAACGAACGAATCAACAACTCAAAGTGCTCAAAATCTTATGGGTTGCGATGTTAATGTCTGTGGGTACCTATGCTTTTGTTGGCGTGGTCCTCAGCCAGAAAAAAATTGATTTGAACCCCATGCTTCCCACCTTGATGTATGGATTCGGAGCAGTCGGAGCCATCTTAACGGTTGTTCACTTGAACGTGCTGTTCCGCTTTCGAGACAAGATGGCTTACTTTGTGTACACCTTGCTTCGGCTTGTCATGGCGGAAAGCATTGCAGTGTTCGGGCTGATCTTGTTGTTGATGGGCGCCAACCAAACCGTGTTCTTTGGCTTCCTTGGATGGGCCATTCTTCTGATCTTGTTGAGCTTCCCTGCTGCAGACAAAGCCAAACAATTTGCCAACCCATCCTAACGTTGTCGTTGTGTGCTGTATGGATTGTTTTTTTCACGAATGAATAGGTGATTCTTGTGTCGATGTTGTCTTGGATACTACGATTAAGCTTGGGCGCTCTCTTGATCGGGGTCGTTGGTCTGGGTGGATGCCAATGTAGCGCGACAGAATGCTCTACCAAAGAGGACTGTCCTTTCCCAACCACATGCCAATCCAACAAGTGTGTTCCCGTTGGCGCTGAAGCAACGTCCGAGTCTGCCCAAGAGCCAACCTCTGAGCCTGCAGCCCAAGAAACATCCACAGGACAAGAACCCATCAGCGGTGAAGAACCCGCTTCGTTAGAAGAAAAAACAACCACGCCGGAAGCCGAACCTCAATCTCCCGAGCCCGAAGTTGAGCCGGAGCCAGAAGCTCCTGAAGATGGAGGGTCCCTTCCTGAAGAGCCCTCCTCCATTCCGGAACAAGGCGAAGAGCCAACACCCGAACCTCAACCTGAAGGCATCAACAAAGATCTTCCCATACAACTTTGCAAAGATCCTTCCGGTTGTCCTCAGGGGCTCTATTGCATCCAGGGGAATTGCCAGAACCAACCCCAATGCACATCCGACGCGGACTGCTCGCAAACCCCCTACACCCGTTGTGTTCAGGGGTATTGCACCCTGCCACAGCCGGCCTGCCAGGCAACAGGACAATGCGTACCGGGCTCGGTTTGCGTCAACGGTCAGTGTCTACCGGGAGGCATTCCTTCCACCTGCAAAAACAACTCGGAATGTCCTGGAACGTTCCTTTGCACCAACGGCACCTGCCAACGGAAAGGAATCGCCCCCACTCCTTGCCAAACCAACAGCCAGTGCTCTTCTTGGGAGATTTGCATTTGGAACATCTGCCAACGCAAGTGCACCTCACCCAACGACTGCCAAAGCGTGTCTTTGCCTTCCTGCAACGGAGGGGTTTGCATCACTCCCAATCTACCGCCTGGAAACTGTAACGCCGACAGTGATTGTATGCCCCGTCAATACTGTTCAGGTTCAACCTGCATCACATGCCAGGCTCCGCCCGATTGCGCCAAAGACTCCGACTGCAAAACGGGTGAGGTCTGCCGCAACGGTCAATGTGGAAAAACCTGCACCTCCGATGCAAGCTGCAACGGCGGGTTCCAGATCTGCTCCCAAGGATTTTGTCGAGGGGACGGGTACAAGCCCGTGGGGTGCCCGGAAGATCAGGAGATTTGCGACCTGGTTATCGACAAGATCACCTGCTTGGGCAATGGAAGGATGGAAGTCACAGTCAAAAACATTGGCATCGGTCCAGCAACCGGTCGTTTCTACCTTTGCTACGAACAAAAGGGCTCGAAGAAAGGCTGCAACGGCGCGATCATCATGAACTACTTCAGCACGGGCGGCATCATTCCGAGCAACGGAACTGACAAAGTCACTGTCTCTTGGAAGGTCCAACAAGGTGACACCATCACCGTTGACCGACCGGACTTAATCCTTGAAGCCAACGACCAAAACAACACCCGCACCATTCAAGCCCCTTGCCCGTGATTGAAGTGTCCTCTAAGCGCGACCTTGGAGCATACCGTGCCAGTAGAGACGAGGAAGTCCGTAGGCCTTGAGCGCGTACATGCTGTAGCGTTCTTGGGACTGATCAAACGGGAAAGTTTCCATGGGCTGCTTGTCGTAGTCGAATTCAGCCAAGATCAGGCTTCCGTAACCCGTCACGAGGGGGCAGGACGTGTAGCCGTCGTACTCTTCCTTCATCGGCTCACCTGCGATCTTCGACAGCAGGTTCTTCGCCACAATCGGTGCCTGCTTGCGGATGGCTGCGCCCGTTTTTGAAGTCGGGATGTTGCTGCAGTCTCCCAAGGCAAAGACGTTGTCGAAGCGAGTGTGATTAAGATTCAGCTTGTCCACTTCGACCCAACCTTCGCTGGAGGCGAGCGGGCTGTTGGCCAAGAAGTCAGGAGCGCTCATCGGCGGCGTCACGTGGATCATGTCGTACGCCATGGTGACAGTGTCTTCGGTTCCCCCTAGCTGAAAGACAGCTTCTTTCTTGTCAGGTCGAAGCTCAAGGAGGTCGTGCTCAAACTTGGTCGTGATGCCTTTGCGTTCGATCACACCGTTGAGGGCTGCAGCGTACTTCGCGACGGGGAAGATGCCACCTTTGGCAGAGGCAAAGACCACATCAATTTTGTCGCGAAGGCCCGATTTGCGGAAGTGATCTTCCGCGATGTAACAAATCTTTTGGGGCGCACCACCGCACTTGATGGGTGTGTTGGGTTGGGTGAAGATGGCCGTTCCACCCTTCAAATTGCGGATATTCTCCCAGGTGGAAGCCACCGTGTCATAGGAGTAGTTGCTGCAAACACCGTTCTTTCCAACAGACTCTTTCAAACCGGGAATGGCCCCCCAGTTGATTTGAATGCCAGCAGCAACCACGAGATAGTCGTAGCCAATAGTGGTACCGCCCTTGGTGGTCAACTCGTTCTTCTCGGGAGCAAAGGTGGAGACGTAGTCTTTCACCCAAGTCACGCCAGCTGGAATCAAGTCGGCTTCGTTCCGTTCGGTTTCCGTGCGGTCAAAGACACCACCACCCACGAGGGTCCAAAGAGGTTGGTAGTAGTGTTTTTCGGAGGGCTCAACGATGGCAATTTCAATGCTGGGGTTGATGTTTTTGATATGGGCTGCGGTGGTAATGCCTGCTGTGCCGCCACCAACAATAACAACCTGGTACTTATCACTCATGGAAAACTCCTTCTGGATTGCGTCAAAGTAAGAGGGATGGAGAACGTTAAGATTTGAGCGCGGCCCGGTTTTCACTGGGAAGAGCTTCACCAAAATGCTTCAGGACCTTGGTTAAGAAACCCATCGCACGCTGGACATCTTTGTCGCCCATCACACCCAACATTCCGAAGATACCGACGGAAGAAGGAGGCTCTGCGTTGCTCTTTTCCAACGCCTTCCCAAGGGTTCCCACCATGTGTACGGCCTCGGCTCCCAAGACACCGGAGTCCAGAAAGGCTTCAAACTCACCGGAGTTAACAAGCAAAGCAAACTTCTCAAAGCTTCGAAGGAATTGTTTCACAGTGGTGTGAATGTTGATGCCTGAGGCTTGGATACCTTTGGCAAATTCATCCATGATATCCGTAACCATGGCCAAGAAGTGTGGACCTTGCTCCAACATCTCCACCGCCATCTTGAGCTGATCCGCACGACTCAACAAAGCTGTGAGAACTTGCGTGGTCTCATCCGATGAAAGCTTCTCAAGCATCTCCAACAAATTCTTCATGCGGGCTTCCAGATCAACCCCTCGTTGGGAAGCCTGACGGAACGTATCGTCCACAGTATCCGTCATCATCGCGACCATCAATGGAGCTTGTTGCGTCATCTCCATCATGGTTTCCATCCGCCTCTCCATTCGATCGAGGCGTTCCAATAACAACGTGAGTTTGTCGGAAACATCAGATGCTCCGGCTTCCCCTCGGCTGCCCGCATTGTTGGACCCAAGCACGGCATTCGTGTCCATATCTCCTCCTTCAGCACAGCAAGCGTTAATTAACATTAGGTTCATAGGTAGGTACAAGACCTACACCACAACCCAAACCATGCGAAGAAGCCCAACAATATCAAACAGAAAAGTGGCATACGAGCGGAGAATCACTCAACCCATAAGATGCAAAGCGTTGCGCAGCTTTGTTTCACTGAAACAGAAGCAACGCGGTGAAACATCCTGCTACACACTACAACCTTTCCATTCAACCCAAAGGAACATTCTGGAAGAGAATCGTGACTGAAATCACAGTATCTATCCGAATTTCAAAATTTTTCTATTTTTCGCAATCACTCCGGATGAGGCCTCGTTGGTCAAAGTGAGAGCAACGAGACAATACAAAACAATGATTCTCTCGGATACTTCGAAAGAATCGTCATTACTAGAGTGGTCTCTTGCGTTCCAGATTCAGGCAACCCAGCGAGAAGAAATGAAGCAAGCCGCACAATTCTCGCAGTTCCAACAAGGAGTTCGACATGAAACCCTGGACAACCATCTTGACCTTTGCCGCCACCCTTCCCTTTTTGCAGCCTGTGATGGCGAAACCCTCCGCTTGCATGCTGAAAGAAAAAACCAGCTGCAAAGCGAACTACAAAGAAGAGCGAAGAAACTGCCGAGCGACTTATCTGGAAGACAAAGTTGAATGCCGAAGCAACCGGAAGAACAGCATCAAAACATGCAAAACACAGCTCTCCAAAACAGTATGCAGCCGAGGAATTACCAAAGAGCAACGTTCCAACTGCAAAGTCCAACGAAAGGCCCATTACAACAAATGTGTCAAAGAAAAGGGGGAGTTGTCACCTTGCACAGAAACCTACAAGTCCTGCAAAGTCACATGTTTCCGCAGCTGCAAAGCTTGCACCTTGCGACATGTCAGCCAGTGTGTTCGTCGCTGCTCCAGAAACCGAAGTACCTGCCGTCGCAAGAACCGTGGAATCATCCGAACCTGCCGCAAACCATCGCACCAGCTTGAGCGGGCTTGTGTTCGGAACTTCCGGATGATGCAGTGGCAAACCTACTACAAATGTCTGGCCAATCGTCGAAGCGTGTACCTGGCTTGTGTGTACCAAGCTCATGACACCGAACGAACTTGCCGCACGACTTCCGTGAAGACCTACAGAACGTGCCGTGTGGATGCCATCAAGAAGCAAACCAACTGTCGCACCGAAGCTCGTAAAAAGTGCCAGGGCTAACCCTCAAGTTCCTTGCCACTCCTTGAACTTCCCCCACTCGACCTCCAAATTGGGCGTCAACTGCCCGCTCCCCAACTCTTCTTCAATCCTTGACGGCGACCACCATCGAGCTTCAGCCAGTTCGTAGGGATCAGGGCTGAGTTCCCCGTTAAAGACGCATCGATAGGTATACACAAGCTCAGACTCGATTTCGGTTCGCCAGATGTAGGTATACATCAACTCCAAGGGAGCCGAGATTCCCAACTCTTCCTCCATCTCTCGATAGGCCGCGTGCTCAGGCGCTTCACCCAATTCCAGATGACCTCCCACAGAAGTGTCCCATCGATTGGGCTGGATCTTCTTGTGAGCCGGCCGAAGTTGAAGCGCCACATGCCCCTCAGAGTTCACAACAAAGACATGGACAACCTGATGCAACAGGGACGGATCCCCATGACATTGTGAACGAGGGGCTTGTCCAATCACGTCCCCATCTTCGTTGACCAGATCAAACATTTCTTCGGACATGACAGCTCGTTCTTCCTCCAAGGTCTACGCCACCCACGTGAAGTACACGCTGAAGAAGTGACAAGCGCTCCCCGCCATCACAAACAAATGCCAGATGCCGTGGTGGTAAGGGATTTGACGAAAGATGTAAAACACCGTCCCTACGCTGTAGAACAGACCACCCGCGATAAGCAACGCAAACCCTTCAAGCGGCAAGCTCTGTTGCAAAGGAACAAAGATGAGCACCGCCGCCCATCCCATGGCCAGATAGATCATTGTCTCCCAGAAGGGATGACGCTTGGAGATTAGAAACTTGAGGGCGATGCCAACGATCGCCATGCCCCAGGCAAAGCTAAAGAATCCCCAACCCCAGGTTCCTCCCAAGGCAAGCACCGTAAAGGGCGTATATGACCCAGCGATCAGCAAGTAAATGCAGGAGTGATCCAGCGTTTGCAGGGTCTTTTTGGCGTAATAAAACCGAGAGCTATGGTACAGCGTGGAGGCTGCGTAGGTCATCACCATCGTCGAGCCAAAGATAGAGCAGCAGATGAACAACCCAAGATCGCCCTGCATCCCCGAGTAGATAGCCATCACCAACAGACCCACAACACTCAGGACAAGCCCCAGACCATGAGTGAGCGTGTTAAACCATTCTTCTCGACGATTTTGACCATTGATCGGGCAGGATAGAGTTTCTATCGGGGAAATAACGGCGGTTCTGGAGTCGGTTCTTTTTCGCAACATCAACACACTCCTTTGCCTTCAAAGACTCACAACAAGCATTCCATACATACGAGCTTAAGAAAAGAAACCTTGATGCTTTGCAACAAAAAAGCTCCCCTCTCTCCCTAAAAGACTGGAGACAAGATTCTTTCGTCTCAATTAGGGCCTTGTGGTGGGACGCGAAGATGGGCGCGAGGTCTTGCGGGTGGCTGTTTTTCGAGGAGCATTTTTGAGGCGAAGTCCCGATGGTTGTGGACGCAACACTCGACGGAACCGTGGGTGGGGTTTTCTTATTGGCCGCGTTCTCTTTGGCAACGGAGGAAGCTGCTCAAATGGCTTGTTCGTCTGGGACTGAAACAATGTACCTGTGAAGCAGAAATGCCGGACTGCGTCGTTGCTGGTCTGAATTTCAAAGGAGATCTTGAGCGGCTCCCAGGGCTTTCGCTTGGGTAGCTTCAGATGGTACGGAATGTACCCCTTCCGAGTGTAGCTTCGCAGCCGACGAACAAACGTATTGTTGGCACGAATGACCATATCCACAGGAGCACCAAACGGCCGTCCGCCTGGAAACCCGCTGTCGGCCACCCCCATAACCCCAGCGATTTGATCACCTTGTGGAGGCAAATCGTTGAACGTGATCACAATGGTCTTCCCAGTGCCGGGATGTGCCCAAATGCATGGGACATGCACCCCACCCAGATGGGTTTGCGTGGGTTGCACAACCATCCATCGTTTGTGTGGACACTCGTAGCGAGCCCCTTTTTTGGGCACACAACGTTTGGTGGTCATGGGATCTCGTTCGGTAACCACAGCCTTGTGAAGGTTGTCTCGGAACGAATACAAGGGCCATTGTTGGCTGGCTTTTGGATTGAAGTATACACCCCAGTCGCCCACTTTCGTCACCGTCTTGACGGTTGTACGAGGCGAGTGGGTCTGGTACCAAAAGCCTCCCCCTTTGGTCAGGATGTAATCGTAGTAGAGACCGTAGATGTCGTACTTCCAGCGCCAGGGTTCCCATTCTGCCCGGTGCCCAGGATAGGGGGCCAACGCAGGATTCTTAAACGAAGCGGGCATGACCGCGTAGTGGAAGTGAGAAAATCCAACCAACCCACCCCGCTTCACCAGGTAGTACACAGGAAAATGCAGGAAAGCGCCGTTCGACATGACATGCGAACCCGCGTTGTAGATCAAGCCATAGACGCGCGCGCCGTTGGGGATGGCCTTTAAGGCGTCGTTAACTTGCCGTGCTTCGCTTTCAAACACCCGGTATTTCCGAACGTTGAGATTGGAAGAATACAGCGTAAGGGCGATGACAGGAGCGACGACAAACAGGTTCTTCCAGGACCGCCGAAACAAAGGAGGAACAGTCAGAATGGCCAACAAGGCGACCAGAGGAACCAGACGTGGTGACAACGCCCACCATACCCCAAACAAGCCCATCGGCATCGCCATGTAGAGACCCATCATCCCCAAAACAAGGATGGAGGTCGGCCACCAAGGCCAGGCCACGTTCGGCTGATTTCGAAACCTGCGGAACAATCGCAACAGCAGACCACAAAGAACCATCCAGCACAGGCAGATCAACCAATACCGAACGACCCAAAGGTCTTCGGCTCCGTGGAAGGACTCATTGAGGTGCTCCGCCATACTTGAGAGCTTCTGCACCACAGGACGGTACTGGGCCTTCCACCAACCTCCACCGAGGTGTGCGTCGCCGCTTGCGCTCGCCTGTAACGCCGGTCCGCCGGAGCGGGACAACAGAAGCTGGTACATCCAAACGGCCAGAAGCCCCATCGAAGGAACCCAGGAAAGACTTGTGTACCAACGCTGTTTAAAGGATCGAAAGCGATAAAACACCACGACCACAACAGCGAGAAAGCCTACCGTGAGATACGCAAAGACGTGGGAGTAGAACAGCACGATGGAGACTGCCACCATGGTCCACCAGTCGGACCAGCGAAACCCCCGTGACATCCGCACCATAAGCCCCACGCCCCAGCATAGGAACGGGAAGCTCAACACATACGGGACAAACCCCATGTAGAGGGGCCAGTTGTACACCACCACAAAGACCAGCAACGAAGGCCACGGAGACAACCGAAACGACCGAAGCATATACACGGCAGACAAGGGAGTGCCCACAATGTACAGGCTCAACATGATCTTCCCAGCGACGGCCACAGGCATCAGATAAGAAAGCCACGCCGTGAAGTAGTAGAAAACCACGTAGGTCGCGAGGGGATTGTTGTGGGCGACCGCATAGGTCGAGAAGCCCCACAGGTCGTTCGATTGGTACCGAAGAAACGACACCATGCCCAGGTGTTGAGGCCAGTCCAGGTACGGTAAGAACTCCGCCACAAACAGAGGCATAAGCGACGCCCCTGCCAGCAGCCCAAAGACCAGCCAAAACAGAGATTCATTTTTGAGGGAGGCACCTATCGCTGTCTTCAACGTTGCGCTCTCCTCTTCAGGATCTCGAAGCGAAGGTCGGAACGCACAGGCTTACTCCGACGGTTCGGTGGCGTTGTCAGTCCAGCCATGGAAAGGCACAAATTGTTCGTGGTCCGGGATTTGCCAGGTCTTAATCCAAAGGGAGCTGGCTCCGTCCACACGAAGCGTCTCACCTGTGACATACGCCGCTGCAGGTGAAAGAAGATAGGTAACAGCCGCAGAGACTTCGCTCTCGGTCCCCAAGCGCTTCATGGGAACATCGTTCTTGATTTGAGAGAGCATTTCTTGGATGCCTTCGTCGTATTGCGTGAGGCCGTGCCCTTCGATCGTGCCGGGAGCCACAGAGTTAACGCGGACACCTGCGTGTGCCCACTCGACCGCGAGGGTCTTGGTCAGGTTCACCACTCCAGCCCGCGCCGCACCGGTATGGGCCATGCCAGGAAAGCCCCGCCACATCTCAGCCACGATGTTAACGATAGCACCACCCTTTTCACCGAACACGCGATTGTACGCTTCCTTGGACACCAGAAACGTCCCGGTCAGGTTGGTCTCCACAACCGCGTGCCAGCCCTTCTTGGAGATAAACTGGGCTGGGCTTGGAAACTGGCCACCTGCGTTGTTCACGAGACCGTGGAGGGTACCATGCTCGTCCAAGACCTTATCAAACAGGGCGGTGATGCTCTCTTCGTCGCGGATGTTGACCGTCGCAAACGAAGCCTTCCCCCCTGCGTTTTGGATCTCCTCGACCACAGCGTTGAGTCGCTCTTCCTTCCGAGCTGAGACAACGACGTGAGCCCCGAGGGATGCAAGCTCGTGTGCGATCGTCCGGCCAATACCGGTGCCTCCACCTGTCACAAGATACACCTGACCGGCGAACAAGTCCGGACGAAAAATGGATTGATAGGACGTCATAAGCACCACCATCTCCAAAGATATAAGTTTCCCACCTTTGAAACAACAGAGCTTCTTTTCGTAACGAAAGAACCTGTTGCATCAACCAAAGCCAAGAGTGCGCGGACTGTAGCACAACCCACTGAACTAGCCAAGGGAACGACGAATAAGCCCCGAACAATCCTAGAGTTTGGATTCAATTGTCACACCTTGACTCAGCTTTGGTATAGTCTGTCGGAAGAACGGACGTAACCAACAACAAACGGGGAGCAAACAATGGCGATAGCTTTGCGGGTATTGGGCAGCGGCTCCGGAGGAAACTCTTCCATCCTCCGGCTGGAAACACCCGATCAACACCTGCATTATCTCTTTGACGCAGGCTTCTCTCCCCGAGAACTCCGAAAACGCTTGCACATCGCGGGCCTCGTGCTGGAACAAATCGACGGATTGTTCATCACGCACCTGCATCGTGATCACTTTAAGGATGGATGGCAGGAGATCTGTTGGGAACACAACATTCCCATCTACCTCAACACCCTTCATGTTCGACTGTGGAAAGATTTTGGGCGTTCGATGGAGGGAGTAACAGTACTCGACGAGGACTACACCCTTACCAACGACACTCACCTGTCCATGGTCAGACTTCCCCATGATCAGCAGGGCAGCGTCGGCTTTGTCGTGGAACATCGCGGGACTCGCCTTGGCTTTGCCACAGATCTTGGCCACGTACCCAAATCGTTGTTCCAAGCGTTCCGACGGCTCGATGGCCTGGCGTTGGAGTGCAACTACGACCCGGACCTTCAACGAAACAGCCGCCGCCCCGCATACCTAAAGCGCCGCATTATGGGGAGCTACGGTCACCTGTCGAATCCACAGTCGTTGAAAGCCATTCGAAAAATCGCGGAACACTCTTCGCTTCAGCACATCATCCTGCTGCACCGGTCGGAACAGTGCAACTCCATCCCACACATCGAATACCTGGCCTCGGATTTGTGCCCTCATCTCAGCAACACACTTCGATTTACAGACCAAAGTGAACCAACCGGTTGGTTTGAAGTTCAGCCTCCCAATGCCAACACCCACCCTGTCACCCTAAAACCCGACGATCAAATGGAGTTGTTTTCGCTGTAGCTAGCGTTGGTTTGTGCACACAAGAGCATGAACTCAAACACCCTTGTCGAGGGCAACAACTTCGAGTATGGTGAGAGTTCCCAGATTGTAGTCTATCAGAGCCGATAGAGAACCATACACACGGTAATTGTTGGACTTATCCAGCGCGTCCCCCCAACCTAGGGACAAGAAGCGCTCCGTACAACATCGAGCAGGTCCTCGGGTATTGACACTTCTCAGCCGATCAGAAGCAAGGGATTCATGACGCAGTCACACACCACATTTCAGTTGCAATACGCCAACGAGAGTCGGATCGAAACACAACTGGACTCTGCGTCCATCCATTTGGTCCGTGACACCTCAAGAGCGCCCACATTCTTTCAGGGGAAGCTTGCGGATCCTCTTCTTTTTCGGGAAGCAATGAGTTCGCTGTACCAGGTCTATGCGTCAGATCTTCGGTACAAAGGGCGTGATCGAACCGCCTATCTTCAATACCTTCAAAAACAAGCGGCCAAAGATCCTTCTTCAGCCAAATCAGCCGCACAAATGCGGCAAGCGGAAGAACATCTGCTCGCCCAACTTGAGGCCGACAGCGATGAAGCATCCGACATCCTGGACCCCTTGCTTACGGTTCACCCCGACGAAGCGTTTCTGGAAGTCTTCTCCAAGGATGAGTCAAGCTATGCGCGGCTCTCCTTGCAGTGGGACTTGTTTGAAGAGGTCGCGGATCTGACCTATGGGACAACCTGCGTTGACTTCTCCCAAGCCTGGTTTGACGCCCTCCAAAAGCTGCGAAGTTACAAGAACACCCACGTGGACATGGGCGAAGACGGCCTTCAAGTGGGCGGAGAAGACACAACCCCGGAGCCGAAAGCCCTCAAGATCCCAGACTCCTGGTTGCGAGGCTTCGTGCAGGTACAAGCTGCAGCGACCCTTCCCATGACTTCGTTTTCGTTGGATCCCATCGACCTGTACAACGTCCTCATTTATTTGAGAGGCAACAAGTCCAAGCAAGGTCCACGAGGACTTCGGTACGAGCTTATTCCTGGAGAAGCTCCACGCATCATCCTGGAACCCACCGAGCAATTGTTCTTCGGCCAAGGCCAGGCTTACGAAGGACGACAACCCAAGATTGTACGAACCTGGGGTCGCCGTCGTCTGTTTGTCCTCCAGCGACTGTTGCCCTTCGTCAAGTCGATTCAGGTCCACACCTTGGGCTCTGGCTTGCCGACCTTCTACGTTCTCGACATGGGCGCCATGTCTTTGACCCTCGGATTGAGCGGTTGGACCAACCAAAACTGGGGAGCCAGCGCACAATTTGATGCAATGCTTCCGCAGGTTGACCTCAAAAAGAAGACCCTAACGTCTCTTACAAAAATGTTGGAATCTTCGTCATCGATGGAGCTTTCGCATGTGATGGAAGACCTGGGTACTGACAAAGCGACGACTCTGGCAGCCTTGCAAACGCTCTGTCAGCGCGGCCTTGTCACTTACGACCTTCATCGTGAAGTGTATCGGTACCGCTCGATCAGCGAAGAGCCTCTGGATCATGAGCGCTTGAAGTACAGAAACGAGCGGGAAGCCAAGGCCAACGAGCTGCTCACCTTGAACGAAACCTCCGACCCACCACTCATTCAGATCACCAAGTTGAACCATGTGCTTGGCTCTGGAACGGAAATCCATGGTGAGATCGAAGACCGTGCGGCCTTCCGAACCTACCAGTCGAGCTTCTTTATTGATCTGGACGGCCGCATCACCCGGACCAAATGTAGCTCTCCCTGGTTTCAACGGACGCAAGGCAAAGAAGGCCCCAGCGAATACGTCTTGGCCTTGCTCTTGATGTACCGTCAGCAAGAAGCCGAGCGAGAAGCCCTCCGCGCTGCAGGTGACGACCGCAAGATCATAGTGGCCGAAACCCGGACGTTGACTCGACGCAAGCGCACCCAAGAGACGGTTTACCAGCTCACCCTGGACCACAAGCAAGTCCGGATCCAATGGGGTCCACGCGACAAAAAACCCAAGCGTCAGACCCTTTTGTTTAATGATGAAACGGGCGCCCGAGAAGCCTACTTTGCGAGGCTGGATCAGCTGACCTCCCAGGGTTACATCGACACCAACGCTTGATACCCCTTCTCACAATTAGTAGCGAACCCGGATCGTTTCCATTTGCTGGAGCCTTGCATGAGCCAAGCTGACTATACATTGCCACCGATTGAGACCTCGGAAGAACGACGCGAGCTGTGGAGCCACATCGATGAAGCCGGCGGTGTTCGGGCTTACATCCGTCAAGAGATTCACCGCCAAGACCTCGCAGCGACGGGCAACCCCGAGCACATGAACGCCAGTCAGCGGCAACGGTACAAACAAGCCAAGAAGCTTGAAGCCGAATTTCGGACCGCCCTTCGCAAGCGGACCTGGGCAGCCTACAGAGAAACCCACCTGGTTCACCTTGGCGACGACATCTTCTACAACGACCTCATTGATATCGATGCCTTTGACATCGACAACCGTGAACAACGACGGGAAGCCAATGACATCCCCTCCATCGAAACGGTGGATGAGTTGGCGACGTTCTTGGGCCTGACAATCCCAGAGTTACGGTGGCTTTCGTATCATCGCAACGCAGAAGCCAGCCCCCACTACGTTCAGTTTTCCATCCCCAAGGCAGACGGAAGCCGGCGCGTTATCTCTGCCCCCAAACCCAAGTTAAAAGCCTGTCAAACCAAGATTTACCATGAGATCTTGTCGTTGCTTCCGGTACATGGCGCGGCACATGGGTTTGTGCCGGGTCGCTCCATCGCCACCCACGCCTCCCTGCACGCCGGCGGCAACATCATCGTAAAGATGGACATCCGTCACTTCTTCCCAACGATAGTCTTTCCCAGAGTCAAAGGCTTCTTTCGTAAGATTGGCTACCCCGAGCAAGTCGCGACCGTGATGGCTTTGCTTTGCACAGAGTCTCCCCGGCAAGAGATGGAACACAAGGGCCAAGTACTTCATGTTGCCCTGCAAGAGCGCTGCCTTCCACAAGGCGCACCGACCAGTCCAACCTTGACCAACTTAATGTGCGTACGATTGGACCGTCGTGTCTTGGGACTGGCCCGAAAACTAGGCTGGACCTACTCTCGCTATGCAGATGACTTGGCGTTCTCCTGGCACCAGGACTCTGAACCCGATCTGGCTCAACTTCTCGGCTGCACCAAAGCCATCGCAGGTGATGAAGGCTTCAAGATTCATCCCAAAAAGACGCAGGTGATGCGAGCCAAGAGCCGACAAATGGTAACGGGTCTTGTCCTCAATGCCACGGGAGGCGACGAACCGAACCACCCTCGTCCCGTCCGTCGTTTGGTTCGACAAATTCGGGCGGCCATCCACAACCGAAAGAACGGCAAACCTGGAAAAGCTGGAGAGTCGCTTCTTCAGCTGCAGGGTCTTGCTGCGTTTGTTTGCCAAACCGACCCTCGACGGGGCGAACCCTTAATGGAAGATATCCGCGCCCTCATCGCAGCCGAACTCGCGGAGTAGTTTTTTTCGCTCAAGCTCCAATCAATCAGTAGAGAAAACGACCTAGCGAACTTGTTTTCGGTGGTTTTGTAGTTCTAAAAGCAAAATTGGAGAAGGATGGAGGGTACAGAAAAGATTGTATTTGCTTACGTAGGTGTTTCCGACCGTTGACGGTTTTGTTTCCAACCATTGACAGAAGGTGAAGTCCGACTCACCTAAACTCGGTGTAGCTCCTCCCCAACTTCAACCGTTCGAATCATACTGTGGGCGTAAAGTGTCCCTGCTTTGTCAGCAATCCACTTAAGGTTGAAGGTATTCACGGTGATATGAATGACAGCCGGTAACCACAACCCACCACGCCAGGCGTAGAGGCCACCGGCAAGCCAACCAAACAAGATGGCAAAGAGGGTCCAGATCAAATAGTGTTTCTTGGGACCGGAGTGAACCAACCCAAAGATCAACCCGACAAAAAAGACCCCAAGGATAGGCGTGGTCCAGCGCGTCACCAACGGTTGAAGAGCGACGCGAAACAGCGCCTCTTCGGCAACACCACTGAGCAAAGCCAGATAAAAGGCCTGACCCCAAGATAGCTTTTGAAACACATGGGCGAAGTCTTGTGTGAGCTTTTGTCCCCATTTCAGCTTGGGATAAATCCCCTGAGTCACCAAGACAATGCCCAACCCGACAAGAAACCCCACGCCTGTATCGACAAGCAAGCGGAACCCAGTGGCCCAGGTTTTTGGGGGGATCGGAAACCAGGTCGGCGCGTCGAGTGGAGCCGAGGTAGCGAGCACAATCCAGTCCGACGGCGCTCCAGCGAACCAGGACAGTACCACAGCCATGGCCAACATGCAGGCGTAAAAGATAGTGGCGAGTCGTATCATAAAGAGAATTGTTCCTTGACAGAGTAAAAGGTAGGCTGCTAAAGCGCACACACTTGAGCACGTCCCATAGAGTAGCCTTAACAGGTTTTGCGGTGGAAAGCGACCCTGCCTGGGGTCTGATTTCCCTGTATTTCAGGGTCAAGTGCTTGACGTCAAGAGGCTTTCATTCTACTTTATCGGGCTTGGAAGGTCGATGGAAGTAGTCTGGGCAGGCTCCCGCTTGCCCAAAAAGACCCAACCTCTTGGTGTTTCGTTAGTACTCTTGGTCGAGTGAAGAATGGCTGCTCAGGCCCTTCTTTCTTCTGGCCTTGGAGCCAAACACCGAGTCATGAACCTCTGAGGGTTCAAGGAATCATAAAGGAGATTTGGGGTGATTTGTGATCGCTGTGGGACAACTGTCCCGGACAATGCGCAGACATGTCACAACTGTGGACATTCATTTCAAAAGAGTGGCGGACGAAGCCAACGACAAGGAACATTGGTCCTCCGTCGTCAGCGCCGGGCCAAAACCGTACACAACTTGCCCTACAAGGTAGGCGATTGGATTGATGACCGCTACCAAATCAAAGACGTCCTGGGAACAGGTGCTCTGGGTGGCGTGTTTCGCGTCGTCGACACCGATATGGACCAGGAACTGGCCCTCAAGCTGATCTCTCCCAATGTCCTCACTCCAGAAACCATTCGCGCCCTTCGACAGGCGATGCGACGGGTTAAGCGTCTGAGTCACCCGAACATTGTTCGAATCTACGACGAAGGTGTGTTCGAGGACACATTCTATTATACGATGCCATTCTTGGAAGGTCTTTCCCTCTCCAAGATCATTGGTCTTCGTCGAGAGAAAGAGCAGTACTTTAATCTCCAAGAGGTAGAACCCATTCTCTCGCAGGTGGTAGATGCCTTAGAGTACGCTCACACCACGCTCCACCACGGGTATCTCAAGCCCCACAACATTATCGTACTTCCTGATGTTCTTAAGATCACGGAGTATGGGATTGCCCTCGCTCTGCCTCCCAACGTCCTGTTGGATGCGCAAAAAAACCAAACCGATGCTGTGGTCTACTTCGCTCCAGAGCTTCGAGAAGGTCGTCCTTGCGATGGCCGCGCCGACATCTACTCCCTCGGGATCATCTTGGGTGAGATGCTGACATGCCGCAGCAACCCCGAACAAATCCCATCCATCCAAGAGCTTAACCCTGAAGTTAACCCGCTGATCGATGTAGTGTATCGACGCGCCACGGCTTACTACGCCGAAGACCGCTACATGCACATCGCCGATATGATGGCGGACATTGTCCAGATCATTGAGACCGGGGAACTATCGGAAGACGATGAAGTCCCGACCTTGATCGTAGGTGACGAACACGCTCTCGATCTCGGAGGTATGGATTTCGGCGACTCCAACGCAGAGTTGGGCATGAACTCAGTGTCGATGGACCCTGACGTCCAAGGCATGAGGGACTTAACCCCGCCTCCTCTTCCTGCTTCGGTAGGTCCCGATCTTTCCCCGCCGCCTCTTCCCCGTGAAGAGTCCGTTGTGATCGAAATGTCGGCTTCTATGGAAGTTCCTGCCCTGGAGTGGAATGATGAACAAGTAGACTACGCCAACAGCATCCGTGAGAAACAAGGCGGGTTTGCCGACGATCATGTGACGATTCCTGCTGAGGCTCAGCTAACACAGCAACCCGAGGGTCGTCCGGTCGTTCAATTCACCGGTGAAAGTGAAACATTCCGGTTCCCTTCGGACTCCGAGAACGCAGCCCCGGCGAACCTCCAGCCCCCACCGATTCCTGGGCAAGCCATCGGAGAGACCAACCCAGAGTCTCCTCCGCAGCCTGGTCCTGGCGCATCGCCGTTCGGCGCTGTGCCGGTCAACAGCTATGGTTCAGAGTTGGAGCTTCCGATGGACGACGAAGAGACGTCTCCATCCAGCCCAATCCCACATTTGGGAGGCCCCGTTTCAGGCATGGTGGACCACTATCCTGAAAGCGCGCCCACCATGCCAGCACAGATGGCTCCAGAACGAACTGTGCCTGTCGAGCAAACCTACACTCCTCCAGCGATTGGAGTACCTCAACCTTCGATTCCCCAGCCGATGTTCCCTCCTCCGGTTCCTGTTGAACAACCTCCTCCTTTGCCTGCAGGTGCTCATCTGCAAGAGCATGTCGTTGAGGAAGAAACGGGCTTCTCCAAGTTCGGGATCTTCTTCTTCGCTTTGGGCCTCTTCCTAATCTTTGGCGCAGGTGGTGTTGCTGTCTTCCTTAAGTTTGTCTACTTCCCGCGTTCACAAATGCAACAGCTGAAGAAGGAACAAAACCTACCTCGCTTGCCCAATGTGCGCCCAGCAGGCACCAACAAAGCCTCGGTGGTTCGGCCCGCCCCTACGAACAACAACAATGTAGTTCCAGCGGTTCGACGCGATACAACACCCGACGTCCGGCAACCCGAGCGAAGGGTCCCACCGGAGAGAAGGGTCGAAACTCGAAAGCCGCCCAAGCCCAAGGCTCGAAAACGTCGGCCCAAGCCACCCCCACGGCGTCGCAAGAAGAAGCAAATCGTTCAACGAAAACGTCCTCCAAAACGGCGAAAGAAGCGTCGCCGCGTAGCCAAAGCGAAAGTTGTGAAGGCTCCCTCTCGCAAAGGAAAATGCCCAAGAGGCATGGCGTATCTGCGAGGCGGAGGCTTCCGATTGGGCAGCGCCAAGAACGACGAGATGCGCTCGTTTGGCGAACGTCCCCTGGTCTTCCGACGAACCAAGGCCTACTGCATCGACCGCTTTGAATACCCAGGTGCTGGACGACGCCCTCGAACACGAGTGTCGTTCTACACCGCCAAGAAACTGTGCGAGAAGAAAGGCAAGCGCCTGTGCACTGAGTTGGAGTGGGAGCGAGCCTGCAAAGGTGGACGAAATTATCGCTATCCCTACGGCAACAAGTTCTCCCCGAACAAGTGCAACACACGAAACTCTTCGGGCGCCAACCGCTCGGTGACAGGCTCTGGAAGATTCCGCGGATGCCGAAGTCGATACGGCATCTTTGACATGAGCGGTAATGCTGCAGAGTGGACTTCCTCTCGTTATCGTGGCAGCAGCTCTTCACGGACTGTTCGAGGTGGAGCCGCCAACCGTCCGGACTGGGATGTTCGATGCGCAAGTCGTCGATCCATGTCTCCTTCAAGCTCCAAAAGCACAGTCGGTTTTCGATGCTGTGCCGACCCCAACGAATAATCTCCTTCCCCGAATCTTTTCTATTGCACAACCCCTCGCAACATCATAGCTTTCATTCATAAGCATCGTTGGTATTTCCCAGCACGAAACTTCAATGTGTTTGGGCTATCTGATATAACGATCGTAGCCTTTATAACTTAGGGGGAAGTTTAGTTTGTTTCTCATACCACTAGGAACCGCGGCGACGCGACGAACGAAATGTAAGGAAACACGATGACCCAAAATCCAACCAACCTCGATGCCAAGCTAAAGAGCATCGCGGAACAGGCCAGCAAGCCTGTAGAACACATTCGCGAGGTATACGAGACGATTCTCGCTGAGGACGTCTTTACTTCCAATACATTGTTAGAAGAGATCGACTGGTTTTACAACAAGTTGGGGTTGGACAACTACTACTTCCAAACCACCCCAAGGCCGATGATCGCCAGTCACATTCAGTCCTTGTACGCGGGCAAGATCTTGTCCCAAAACTCAGGGGAAGAGGTCGGCCTCAATCTGGAAAGCGAAAGCCCCACTGTCGGGATGTACGTCTGCATGGAGGACCACACCCAAGCCATCCGTGTGGAACGACGCCTCGAAGAGCGCTTTCCTTACCACCGGCTCCAGTCGTACCGGACCACAGGAACCACGTCGGCCGACTCTGATCTTCGATTGCGCATTTACTTTCTGTCTCCCCCGAACTTCACGAACCCCGACGTTCCTGAGACGGAAACGGACATCCAGAAAGTCGCCACCCGCGACTTCTTGATCAACACATTGCCGCAAACCGCCGAGCGCTATCAGGCGTTGTTGAAGAAGAGTGCGAGCAACCTCGGCCCGGTCATTGAGATCTCTGAGAAGCCAGAGACCAAAGAGACCCGTATCATGATCGCCTACAAACGGGCGACCACACACACCTACTTTTCATCGATCTCTGACGTTCTGAACAGCCACAAGATCCACTCCAACCGAAAGTACATTGAGCAGTTCGCCAATGGCATGTTGGTTTACAGTATCTATGTGGATCATGATTTCCCAGAAGGGACTCTCGAAAACGTTCGGGAAGACCTGAGCCTCGCCTCCTTGCTTCCTCAAACCAGCCTTCTCCCCTTGTTCCAAGAAGGCCACTTGAGCATGCAAGAGATGATGTATGCGTACTCAGCGTGGAAGTTTGTGCACCAGTTCCTGACTCGCTACAGCGACCAATACATCTCCCTGGCCAACGCCCTCAAAGATAGCCCTGAGAACATGGGAATCCTCAACGACATCAAGCGTCGTTTGACCAAGGACACCTTCACCGAAGGCCGTATCTACGAAACCATCTACGCGTACCCAGGTGTGGTGAAGGAGTTGTACCAGCACTTTGCAGAGCGCCACTTCAACAAGTCAGGTCGCCCCGTCAAAGCATTTGACCTGAAGCCTGACGAAACCATGGTGGACTCCATCACACGTGTCGTCTCCTCCGACCTCGATAAGAAGATCCTGATGGCCTTCTTGCAGTTCAACCAGCACATCCTGAAGACCAACTTCTACAAAGACATCAAGACCAGCCTTTCCTTTCGGATGCACCCGGCCTTTTTGCCGACGCTTGATTACCCCGAAACACCCTTTGCCATCTTCTATTTGCTGGGCAACGAGTTCCGTGGGTTCCACATCCGGTTCCGCGATGTTGCCCGGGGTGGGATTCGAATCATCCGCTCAAACAACCCGGAAGCTTACACGCACAACGTCGAATCGATGTTTGATGAGAACTACCGGCTCGCCCATACACAGCAACGAAAGAACAAGGACATTCCAGAAGGTGGCTCCAAAGGCGTTGTCCTCCTGACACGACGCAACCAAGACCGTCCCGAGGTTGCTTTCAAAAAGTACATCGACGGCCTCTTGGACGTCTTGCTTCCCAACGAAGAGATCGTCGACCACTACGGAAAGGAAGAGATTCTCTTCCTTGGGCCCGACGAAGGAACAGCGTTCTTGGTTGACTGGGCCTCCCAGCACGCTCGTGAGCGCGGCTACCCCTTCTGGCGAGCGTTCACCACAGGAAAGTCTCTTGAGTACGGCGGTATTCCTCACGATGCCTATGGCATGACGACTCGTGGCGTTCACCAATATGTGCTTGAGATTCTCAACAAATACGGCATGGACGAAAGCACCATCACCAAAGCCCAAACGGGTGGTCCTGATGGCGACTTGGGCTCGAACGAGATCTTGATTTCCAAAGACAAGACTCTCTCCATTGTCGACGGAAGTGGCGTCTTGTACGACCCAGAAGGCATTCATCGCGGGGAATTGGAGCGACTGGCCAAGGCTCGCGAGATGGTCCGCGAGTTCAATACGGACTTGTTGAGTTCACGAGGGTTCCTGGTCACCATCGAAGACCGAGATGTGAAGCTCCCGGATGGTACGGATGTTCCTAGCGGCCTCACCTTCCGCAACCAGTTTCACCTCACCAAGTACTCCAGCGCAGACCTGTTTGTACCCTGTGGTGGACGTCCCTCCTCCGTTCACATCAACAACGTCAAGAAGCTCTTTGATGACAAAGGCAAACCTCGCTTCAAATACATCGTGGAAGGTGCCAACCTCTTCCTGACACAGGAAGCCCGCCTTGCACTCGAAAAGGCTGGCGTAGTGGTCTACAAAGATGCTTCCGCGAACAAAGGTGGAGTAACGTCGTCTTCGCTTGAGGTCTTGGCGAGTCTCTCTTTCAATGAACAAGAGTTCCAGGAGCACTTTGCCGTCCACGATGGCAAGATCCCTGAGTTCTACAAGACGTATGTGGGCGAAGTTCACAAGCGGATTGAAGAGAACGCGAGCCTGGAGTTCGAGACCATCTGGCAAGAGAACAAGCGCTCCAAAACCCCTCGAAGCATTGTCTCGGATGAAGTCAGCAACAAGATCAACTTGTTGAACGATAGCATCCAAAACTCCATGCTTTGGGACAACCCTGCGCTCCGCCGAGCGGTCTTGCAAGAATACGTCCCAGGACCCCTGCAGGAGCTGGTGGGACTGGACAACCTCTTGCAACGGATCCCCGAGAACTACCTCCGCGCCATCTTTGGTGCTCACATTGCAAGCCGTTTTGTCTACAAAACAGGCATGCAGTCCAACGAAGTTGGTTTCTTTGAGTTTGTAAGCAAGCTCTCCAGTTAACTCCTCTCTCCTCTGTCTTTCCTATTTTGCTCTCCTATATATCTTCACTGGCCAAAGCTGCCTTGGAATGGTAAGCTACGGCTCTCGTTTGACCTAAGATTGAGGTCACCCCGACCTTTCCCAACCCTTTGGGATCTCCAGGAATGTGCAATTGATGTTAACGTTGCTCGAAAAGTGGAGCCTCGGTCTACAGTTAGTGACTGTGGCTATCATCTCGTTCTTGGCCCAAGCCACAATGGTGGAAGATCAGTTCGTCCTGACGGCTCTTCTGGCGTGGTCGATAGCAATCGCAGTCAGCGTGGTCTGTGATTGGCGTGAGCTGCAGCAACAAGACGACCCTCGTGAATGGCTGACCAATCATAGCCTTGAGCTTCTCCCCCTTTTCCTGGCTCCGGTCTTGATGCTCATCCACCTGGAATGGATGCTGCTTCTACTGGGTCGCCAGTTCAGCGTTACCTTTCGTTTGCTTCACCGCTCCCAGTGGGCCAACAACGTCCTTCAGTACTATGTCCAACGGCCTGCCCAGCTGATGGCGATGAGCTTTGTGTTCTTAATCTTTCTGGGAACAACCTTGCTGATGCTGCCTGGCGCGACGACAGCACCTGGGTCTCTTCACTTCCTACCTGCATTGTTCACAGCAACAAGTGCATCGTGTGTGACAGGTTTAATCGTCCTCGATACACCCCACGCCTTCACACTCTTGGGCCAAACTATCATCTTGCTTTTGATCCAAATTGGTGGCCTGGGCATCATGACATTGTCCAGCTTTATCTTGTGGATGATGGGTCGCAAGTTGGGCATCCAGAGTCGGACCGCGATAGGCGAGATTCTTGACGAGAGCAAACCCAACAATCTGTTCCGGCTGATTCGGCTGATCGTTATGGCCACCGTGCTGACGGAGCTATTCGGTGCCATCATCCTGTTCTTTTGTTGGTACGATGGACAGCGAACCCTCGGCTACACGGCCTTTATCGCTGTGTTTCACTCGGTCTCCGCGTTTTGTAATGCGGGCTTTGCCTTATGGAGCGACAGCTTGATGTCGTTCCGCTCCGACTGGGTCGTCAATTTCACTATCATGTTTTTGATTTTGGCAGGGAGTGTGGGGTTCCCGGTGCTCGCCAGCTTAATGCCGACCACCAAGCAACGAACAGGGGTCTCCCTGAAGCTTCCCTGGTACCAAAGACTTAAGGTTTACGTTGCAAGACTCTCGATTAACACCAAGGTGGTGTTGGTCGCTCAACCCATCCTGGTGTTGGGTGCTTTCTTTATCTTTTTTGGGCTAGAACACAGCAACCTCCTCAAAGGAATGCCCTTTCATGAGAAGGTCTTAACCTCGTTGTTTCAATCGGTGACGTTGCGAACAGCCGGGTTTAACACCGTTGACTTTGCGCAACTCAGCCACGCCACCCTCTTGATGATGCTAGTATGGATGTTCATCGGCGGATGCTCAGCAGGAACCGCTGGTGGGGTGAAGGTCAACACCATTGCCGTGTTGTTCTTGTCCTTGCGGTCCATTATGCGGGGTCGTACCGAAGTCGAAGTGTTTGGTCGAGAAATCCCTCATGCAACCATCCGGCGCGCGACAGTCATCTTTTTCACGTTCATATCCCTGCTGCTGATGGGTTGTTTTGCCTTGTTTATCGTGCAGCCCAAGCTGCCCTTTTTGCGCGTTTTGTTTGAAGCCACATCGGCCTTGGGAACGGTTGGATTAACCGTGAACACCACAGGTCTTTTGAACCCTTGGGGCCAATTCATCATCATCGTCTTGATGTTCATCGGAAGAATTGGACCTCTGACGGTTGCTTTGGCTATCGGTCAACGTGATTCTTCTGGAAAATACCGCTACCCTCGCGGACGAATACAGGTAGGTTAATCATGTCCCAGCGTTACTTTGTGATTGGTCTTGGTCAGTTTGGTTATCACCTCGCCTTGTCGTTGAGTCAAACCGGTGCGGAAGTTGTGGCCCTCGACACCAAGATGGACATTATTGAACAAATCAAAGACGAAGTGTCCCAAGCGGTCTGTGTGGACGCAAGTCGTGAGGAAAACCTCCGAGCCCTGTCCATCGACAAGGATGACATCGGTCTTGTCACGATTGGTGAAGACGACTTGGAAAACAGCATCCTGGCCACAGCCATCCTCGCGCAGCTCAAATGCAAACGGATTGTGGCTCGAGCGACCAACGACCTTCACGCCAAAATTCTCAGGATTGTGGGTGCCCACGAGGTCGTCAACCCTGAACGGGACCTCGCAGAGCGAATCGCCCAACGCATCGTCCAACGTGGTCTGGTGGACTTGATTCCCTTGTCGGGAGACTATGCAATGAGTGAGATCATCGCCCCCCGTCAATTTGTAGGACAAACCTTAACCGGTCTCAACCTTCGACAAACCTATGGTGTCAATGTCATTGCGATAAAGCACAAGGTGAGAAAGTTTGTAGAAGGCACCGAAACTGAAGAAGAAGAGTTGCTCACACACAACCCGCACCCCTCGACCTTCATTCAAGAGAATGACATCTTACTTTGCATTGGAACCATCGAGGATATCGAGCGAATCGCAACGTTGTGCAACAAGCAGTAAGTGGGAAGGAAGAGCCAGCGGTTGGCTACAAGTTAAGGTAGGCAAGATAGCCACCCACGCCGAGGATGGCGAGGGAGAGAACAACAATCAAAAACCACTTAAACCCGGTTCCACCCTGCCGCTTTCGCTGCAGACGTGGAGGACTGGGTGTGGTGTCACCGTCCGAAGCACGAGGGGTGTGTCGTGAGGGGAATGGCAACCCTGCCCCACCGGCATTCTCAGCTCGGATGGCAGCGGCAGCCTGCTCTTGAAGTTGCTGCATCACATCCGGTGGCATCGGCTCTGTGACCGTTTTGCCCATATCAAAGTCGTCAGCGGATGGATTGTCGAACGTATGAGGTCCTTGGTTAGACCAAGGCACATCATCTGCTGATTTCGGCATGGCATAGGGACTTGAAGGAGCCGGAGAGCTTGCTCCGACGTGAGCCAACGATTGTTTTTGTTGCGCATCCACGGCCGTGGAATCGACCTGTCCTGCCAAGTTGTTTTGCTCCGCCCACCTTCGGGCTTCGGCCAAAATAGACTCAGGCAGTTGAACATCCATAGCGGTCCGGTCAAGCGGAATTCCACCGTCATCGGGAACTCCAGGAGTGGCTGCGCTGGTTGGGGCAAAGACATCCACGTTGGAGTTATCGTTCCAGCTTTGCTCCGGTTCCATTTGAGGAACAGTCGCAAGCTCTGGGCTGATCGATTCAGCGCTAGAATATCCCTTGAACTCGCTGACCAAGACAGGGAAGCAGCTCAACAAGGCATCTCGGAACTCAATCATGTTGACAAAGCGGTCACTTGGCTCTTTGGCCAGAGCCTTCAAGGTGACTGCAGACAAGGCGGGTGAGATATCGAGGTCTGGACGCTGCTCCATAGGAGGAACAGGGTCTTCCATGACGTGCCCCGCCATCACCTTGTGGATGGCCATGGGACCACCGTCTTCTTGCATGGGGAAAGGAACTTGACCCGTCAAACCCTGGTACAAGAGAACGCCCAGAGAGTAGATATCCGAACCGGGACCGAGGTGGCTCTCCCCCCTCTCGTACTGTTCGGGGGTAGGACCTTTGCACTGCTCCGGTGACATATACTCTGGCGTCCCCATGACCCGGCCGTAGTTGGTGAGCATGGTCGCCTTGGTTGAGGTCGGTCGAGCGATACCAAAGTCCAGGAGCTTTACGATGTGATCCGCGTCGTCTTCACCTTTGTGGAGAAAGATGTTGTCGGGCTTGATATCGCGGTGGACCAGGTCCACGTCATGCACAACGGAGAGAGCTTCACACATCTGGCAAACGTAACGAACCATGGAGCGAGGAGAAGGCAACTTGTTGGGGTTTTGAAGGAGTTCGGTAAAAGGATACCCGTTCAGCAACTCCATCACATAGTAAAACCCAACGCCGTCTTCCACACCAAAGTCATAGATGTCGATGATGTAGGGGGACCGCCGAGCGACCTTGTTGGTTAGCTTGGCTTCCCGCTGGAAACGCTTGAGCATCTCTTCCTTGGACGAGAGACCCTTCTTGATAATTTTGACGGCGCAAAAGTCGTCAAAGAAGATGCGGTCGGCCTTGTAGACCAACGCCATACCACCTTCAGCAACATGCTCGACAAGTCGATATTTTTGGCCAAGAACGCGGCCAACCAGAGATTCGTCAGTGGCATCCTGTGCAGCCTGAATGGATGTACCACAGGCCGGGCAGAACAACGCATCCTGAGGTATGGGTTGCTGGCAAGAAGGATTGGGGCAGGTGATCATGAACCAAACTCCGCCACGAGCAGGGAATAGAGCCGCCGTGGATGCAAAAAAGTACGTCGCCTCAAGGTAACACGCACAAAGGACAACCGCAAGTTGAACACTTAAGTTTTGGGCACTGTATCTCCGAAGGAGCCATAAACAAACTGAAAGACAGAGAGGACAGCAGGCCCGGCTGTCTCAGTCCTTAAGATCAGTGGTCCCAAACCAACGGATGCAAAACCGTGTTCCCCTAAATATGTGATCTCTTCTTCCGAGAATCCACCCTCGGGTCCCACAGCCAAAACAACACCTGGAATATCGGCATGTTCAATCATCCAGTTGCGAAGGGATTGTGAGGTTTCGCCTTCCCAACACACCAACCGCAAGTAACCAGGAGGCAGCACATCAGGAAGCTCCGATAAGGAAACAGGTGTATGAACCTGCGGTACATCCGTTCGACGGCATTGTCGAGAAGCTTCTTGAACAATTTTTTGCCACCGGTCCAAACGTTTCTTTTGCTTGTCAGGTTTGGGCTTGACCACACAATGCTTGCTGAAGAAAGGAATCAAACTCTCGACACCAAGCTCGGTCGACTTCTGAAGGATGTTCTCAAGCTTGTCGGACTTTGGCATTCCCTGGGCCAACACGACAGGAAAGCTGGCGTTCCGAGTCTCCAACTTTTCCAACCAAGTGATACCGGGAGCGCCGGTCTCTAACTCTACCAGTTCAGCGCGCCACGAAAGATTGTCTCCGTTGCAGACCTCCACCGAATCTCCCAGTTGGAGTCGAAGCACGCGAAGAAGGTAATGCTCCGTTTCGGAGTCAAGCTCCACGGAAGGAGCAGGCAAGCTGTTGGGAACAGGAAAGTGTGGAAGGATGACACGATGTCGCGTCATTGATGCTCCTTCACCGTAAGATTGGAGGGTTTTGGCCCGAAAGTGGGACAAGCGGAGAGCGAGGTGTGGTTCCTAGCCAGAGAACATAAAGAGCCAGACAGCGCCCAACACAACAAGCACAACGACAGTGGCGATCACGGTGATCTGCGTGGAGGTCAGACCAGGCTCAACAGGAACGGGGAGACCACCGGCTTCACCTTCTTCTCCACCTTCCGCTCCAAGGGCCTCTCCTTCTTCGCCGTTGACTCCAGCCTCACCCAGTTCATTTGCACCGTCGGGGGATGGCGCATCAAGGCCAGGAACCTCGGGAGCATCGGATGAGTTGGCTTCAAGCGCTTCCCCACCTTCGCCGAGTCCTTCTTCCCCCATGGAAGCGACATCAACACCAGAAGGGGGTGGAGAGTTGGGTTGGGGAACAGAGATGGATCCGCTCACGGCAGCCTGTTCCGCGACGGGATCATTCACAACATCGCCAATCATTTCAGCCAGAGCAGCGCCCTCCGGATCTGAGAATTGAAGCTTGGCGGTGCCGAGTGTGATCTCATCTCGATCCCGAAGAGCGTGTTCCACACCCTTCGCCAAACGCCGACCGTTCACCACAACACCGTTGCGGCTGTTCAGGTCACGTATCATCACACCTGAGGGGTCCCGACGAACGGCTGCGTGCTCACGGGAGATGTTCTCATCCTGAATCACAAGGTCACATTGAGGAGCCCGACCAATTCTGTAGTCGGCGTGCATACCAGACAGCTCAAATTGCTGCATGCTGGCCTGTCCACCAGACATTACAATCAGCTTGGGAGGCTTGTCTTCGTGCCCCATGACACCACCCAACACGCTGCGAATCATCTCATCCCGGATCATCGCGGTGTTTTCGGTGGGTGGGAGTTGGTTGTAGACTTCGACGCCGCAGACGAAGCGGATGTCATAGGGGACAATACGAATGTGGTCGCCGCTTCGCAGAAGCTTGGACTCACGCTCATTAAGCCGGGTACCGTTCAGGATGGTGCCGTTTCGACTACCGAGTTCCTCCAGAAAAAACTCATTCCCTTGCCGGACAATTCGGGCGTGTTGACCAGAAACAGCAGCATGGTTGAGGGGAATTTCGTTGCTGGGGGAGCGTCCCATGCAGATTTGATCCGATTGAGGCGGATTGAACATCAAATCTTCGGGTTGGGCAAACGCCTCCGTCGGCTCAGACGGGGTAGAATGAGATACGGTCAGTCGAACTGATTGCGCGCTGAACTGTTCCGACATAATCTCCAATCACTCCAAATAGTGTGACAAGACCGAAGTCCAGAAGTAACGTGGGTAGTTGAACAACGTGAACTTAAGGTGAAATTGCTGGATGACAAGGCTTCTGTCAAAAACCAGCGACTTCTCCTCTTCCTACGAACCCAGTAAGATCTGCAAAGTAGTCCCCCCAGTCTACTCAATCTTCGTATCCGCGCAAGACTCTCCGCGAAGCCCAACCTTGGACTCCGTGTACAGCTTACGTCCTTCCGGGTGGCGAATGTTCGCCTTTAAAACCCGCGTTAAGTAAAAAATAGCGAAGCAAAACTTCCTTCGTTTCAAATAGGCACGGCCCAACTCCAGATTGGGTCCAATCGCCTTGGGGTTGCGCTTGGCTGCACGCTTAAACGAAGCAACTGAAGGACCCACCTTGTTCTGGGCGAGATACAACAAACCCAGCTCGTAGTGGGGTTCAAACCGCTTGGGATTCTCCGTGATCAGCTGAAAGGACTGCTTCTGTGCGACATCGTACCGCTCGATGGTCCGATAAACTTGAGCCAGATGAAGCCGGGCAGCAAAATGAGACGGTTGCTGGGAGAGAGCTGTTTTGTAGGCGCTGATGGCGTTGTTGTACTTGCGCTGCATCCGAAGCGCCTGGCCCAAATGGTCCCAGGCAAGCGGGAACTTCTTTTGATGCTTGATCGCCATACGGAAGTAACCTTCGGCCGAGCGAAACAAACCACGCTCGTACTGAATCACACCCAGCTTGTCGTACGATGGGGAGATCCGTGAGTCGACCTCAACAGCACGAAGGAAGTGACGCTCTGCCGTCGAATACTTCCCCATTTCCAGGTACCTCATTCCTACCTGATGCTGCCGCATCGCTTCCCTGTGGATTTTTTTGGTGGACGTACATGACGCCCCACAGAGCAGCAAAGCAAAGCCAAGACAAAGCAAGTTTCTAGCAGAAACGGAAGCGGACATAAGACTTCGTGTCATGGGGTAACAACTCCACAAACGATACAATGACGCAAAACGAGCAAGCCTTTCTGGAAGGCCCTATATCTTATGAATGAGTGGGCGGTACTGTCAAGAACGAAGCGGCTTTGAACCCTATGGGAGAGAACGGATTAAGGCCATCCGCTACTGACTTTGTAGGGGAATCGCTGATCTTGACCAACCTCCCGGTGAATGGTAGCTTGGGATGCTTGAGAATCGGAACCCAAACCCCCTGAGACGGAACCACGCCAGAATGCAGCAACATCTGCCCCAGATCCGCCCAGCCTCGAACGGTTATCTCACCCTTCAACAGCCCTTTTCACTTCACCCTGGAGTGGAACTCAGTGGTCTTCATCTTCGCCCGCCGGCTTCCAGTCAAAGCATCGACTTTAATGCGCCGAGTGCGCGCCAGCTTCGGTACCAGATGGATGGTTTGCAATGCAAAATCCGTCGCGAATACCTCCAGGTTTTGGTCACTCGAACTCTCTCTGGTGGCGGTCTTTCTGATCTCAACATTTCATCCCAAGGGTCTCGTGTGGAGATCAGCGGCTTGTTATCACGTGAGGGACAGCGCACGCCGTTCTTGGTTCGAGGTTTCCTGTACGAACCTGCCGGTCCCTACGGAGGGGTTGTATTCTTCGACATCCGCGCCTTTGGTAGACCTGGCATTCCTGCGCCAGCTCTCATTCCCCTACTTGCCGCTCGTACAGGTCGGCATGGCCCGATCAACATACGAGGATGCATCACGCTCCAGTTTGATCTTCCTTCCCTTCTGCTCCGCTGGGGGATGGCAGCCAACGGCTGGAAGATCCCTTCGTATCGGCATTTGCAGCTCCAGCAGATCTCTCAGCAAGGCGACACCTTGTTGTTTGATTACTCCCCTTCCAACCCCAACGCGTCGCTGCCCTTTGCCCAAGAAGACCCGGCTTACCCCGAGTGGACGTCCCTCTGCATGTCGGAGCAGCGCCACCTTCGGACCGAAACGCTCCTGGGCAACGGAGAGTACGCCACCGCGATGCAAGCCTATGCTGAAGCGTTATGGCGTGAACCGGACGATATCTTCCTGCAAGAACGATTGATGCAGCTTTACATTGCATCTCCCCAACGTGATCTCTGGACCAAGGCGTACCGGATTGCGGAGGGAATCCTCCAGCACAACCCCCAATCTTCCGTCGCACTGAATTGCATGGCTCAGTACGCCGAAGGTCTTCAAGACCTGCAAACGGCCGCTCACTTCTACAAGCAAATTGGTGAGGTCGCTCGACGTCAACTCGAAACCAACGAAGCCTCGCTGGCTTTTGGAAAAGCTGCTGAGTTGTTGGAGAGAATAGATCCAACCCACGCCTACGAGCTATGGAAGCTCGCCGTCGCTCAAAACCCGAACTACCGCCCGGCCATCACAGCGCTGACTCGTCACGCGTTGAAGTCAGGTCAGTTTGTTCAGGCCGAACAAATCCTTCGTCAGTTAATTGACCAGACCCCACCCAGCGTTGAACGAGCCCGCTACCACTTGTCGTTGGCTGGCCTGTACCGAAGCCGACTCCGGGACCTCGACAAAGCTCGCGAACAGTTGGATCAAGCGGCACCCTATCTCAACGAAGATCTACCATTCTTGCGAGAGTTGGCTGAGTTTCGCCTCGCCACCGACGAAAACGTTGACGCCTTGCGCATTCTTGACCGCCTGGCCAACCGGGCTCAAATGCTGAAGCAACCCTCGCTCTATGCCGACCTTCTGTACCGGACAGGACAAATTTTGGAGGAGCGCTTGGGTCGTCCGACCCAAGCGCTTCCACGATACCGCGAAGTCTCCCAGGCTCGGCCCAACCATCCTCACGCCACCAAGAGGATCCAAGCGCTTCAAAACGTAGGGGTTCAGCCGGAGCCCTTGCCTCTGGGTAGCTTTGAAGCCCCGCTGTTGCTCATCGCTGAAAAAGAACAAGCTCTTCAGAGCTATGAACATCTCCCCTCCGAGCAGTTGCGCTTGCACCTCGAATTGTGTCGCTTGTACTGGCAGCAGCAAGACGTTACGAGGGCCATCCAAGCCGGATATGAGGCATTAAAGATCCAATCCACCCACGAAGTAGCGTGGCAGTTGTTGGAAGAGATTTGCGTTCGAACGGGTCGTCATACCGAGCTGGCAACCATTCACCAGCAAATGGTGGCTCAAGCGATGGACGATGAGGCTGCGCTTCGTCACCTCGAAGAAGCCCTTCGTCTTCTTCCGACCGATCGAAAAATCATTCAGCAACTGAGCCAATACTACGACAAGCTTGGCGAATGGGAAAAGCTCGACGTCTTGTACAGCCGCTGGCTGGAGGTCGCCGAGCCTCATGAGTCGTCGACGATCATGCTGCAACAAGCCCGGCTCCGTGAGGAGCAGCTCCAGCGGCAGGACATGGCCGAGCTGTCGTATGTCCAGGCGTTCCAGGCCGATCCCAGCAACCAAAACATGCTGGAAGCGTTGATCAAGCTGTACCTGAGGATGAATGACCTCAACAAGCTTGACCTCCAACTCAGCCACCTCTCGCAATCCCTCCCCGAAGCGGATCAAGCCCGTCTGTATGCTGAAAAAGGACGACAGCTTCATCTGATGCAGGAGTACAAGTCGCAAGCCCTGGATGCCTATCAAAAGGCGCTCATGTTGGCTCCCGACAACCTCCAGATCTTGCGTCCGACGATCACCCTTCTCCGAGAGCAAAACCATATTTCCTCGCTGGCTCCGCTCCTGGAGAGGCTCGCCGATCAACTCGAAGACTCCAGCAAAGAAGTCGAAGTTCGTCGCGAGTTGGCCCAGGTCCTGGAGGATGAACTCTCTCAGCCTCGGAAAGCTCTGGAACAACTGGAGCGAATCATTGAGTTGGAGCCCAACAACAAGGAAGCGCTGGTTCGGCTCTCTTCGCTGTACATCGACTTTGATGAGAGTCAAAAAGCTGCCAACACCTTTGCGTCGCTGTTGCCCCTTCTCGCTCCAACCGACAACTCCACAGACACGCTACGCTTGTACCCGACGATGATTCGTACCTTCCATCGTCATGGGAAAGACACAGAACGTGATCAGGCCTTGGAGGGATTGCTTAGGCACATTCCTTCGTATGGCACGGAGAATCCTCATTGGCAGTCCCTACCGCTGGCACCTGACAATTCGTTGACTCCACCAAGAGCCCTTTTCCACTTGGGTTACACCCACAAAGAGCCGGGTCTTTTGCTGGAATCCAGCCTCCGAATAGAAGACTCCAACCCAGCTGTTGCGCCATCCATCCGCAAGCTTGGCTTAAGTCTTGAACCTCTCAACCCTGACATTTGGCACCACCTTCTTACAAAGACTCCTGAATCCCAACGTTCAGAGCAATGGAGTAAGTTGGAGCAAACGGTGCAGTCTGTCACGCTGGACGAATCCCAACGCCCTCTTCTCTCCAAGCTGTTCGGGCTCATGGAGTCGGAGTTGGTACCTTCGGATGAAGTGGCTTCACTTTATTCGCGCCTTAGCGATGCAGGCTTCACAGTCAGCTCCTTGTCCCAATGGTATGCCACACTGTTGGAGTCTGAAGGCAAGCTCGACAAAGCGCTCCAGGTTCGTCAGGATCTGTTGAACCTTCTCCCTGCAGGACAAGAACGAACGGAGCTACGTTTTGAACTTGCCATTCAGCAACTCCGTGTTCTCGAAGACATCCCTGGCGGCACACAGAAGCTTTGGGACCTCCTCGCAGATGATCCTGGTTTCTCCGAAGCGTTCTACGAACTCCAACAACTGTACGATACCGAAGGTGATTTGATTGGCTTTGTCGAAGCCGCGGAGAATGCAGTCCGCCAAGCACCAGCCGGTCCAGCCCGTGCGGACCTCTTCCTCCAAACCTTTGAGATCTTCCGCGCGCTGTATTACGAAGCTGACGATGTGTTGGAGTTTTTGGGCAGGAACGTTCCTCACGTCGAGGATGATCCACACACTCTGCAAATCATTGGTGTGGCTTACGAAGAAGCCAGCGCGATGGAGCAGGCCGCCGACATCTACAAAAAGATTGCAGAACGGGGAGAACCCGAAGACCTTGCCCAACAAGCGGTAGAACAAGCTGCCGAGATCTACATCACAGCTTTGGAGTCGCCTGACCTGGCCATCGATCTTCTCCAGCCTTTGCTCGAAGAACATCCCACACACCAACGCGCGTTTGAGCAGTTGTATGGTGCGTACGAAGGCCTCTGGATGTGGAATGAGCTGGGCGAACTTATTGAAAAGTATGCTGAACACGTTGACGACCCTGCAGAGGCGTCCCGGCGCTTAATCCAACTGGGTGAAATGTATTTGGGTCGGATGGAGGACTACGAAAAAGCCCTTCAAGCCTACAGAAAGGCGCTCCGTAAGACTCCCAAGAACATCAACGTGCTGCGAAGCCTCCAACTTCTCTACGAAGAGTTGGAAGATTGGCCCGCTGTGGTCAGTGCGTTAAAAGCTGTCAATCGCATGGAAGTGGATCGTCGCGCACTGTGTGACAATTACCTCACCATGGCGCGTCTTTCCTTTGACAGGTTGTTCCGCCTCGAAGACACCGAGGAGTTCTACAAACTCGCTCACACGCAGATGCCTGACAAGATTGAGCCTCTGGAAGGCCTTGTCACGCTGTACGATGCGATGGACAAGCCCTACAAAATGGCCGAGACCTCTGCGTTAATCTCGATTTTGCACACCAAGCAAAATCGCCACGAAGCCACCGTGGAAGGCCTCACTCAGATGGTGGAAGCGCTCAAGCGGCTCGACGACGAGGAGGTGACCCCAGAAGGCTTGCTTCGCTCTGTGATCCAGGATCGACAAGAGTCTGCCGCGCTCTCGCAGAAACTGAGTGACTTGCTTCGGGAAGTCCTTCGAGTGGGTGGTGGGCAAGAAGCACTCACCAACCTCCACGTAACCCTCCAAACCTTGTACCACCAGAAGCTTGTGGAGCTCTCTTGGCTGTTGCGCCTCTGGCACTATTCCGAAGAGGACACTGTCCCTCTTGCTGTGGTCCAAAGCATTCTGAACCATGTTCATGAGGGCAGCTGGAGTGGAATCGTTAAAGAACTTGTCAAACTCCAACAAGACGCCCCCCCCGAAGCGGTGGCCAGCTACCAATTGTCTATCGCTGAGATCGCGTTGCATACACTCAAGCAGCCCCAACAAGCTGAGGCGTTTGCACAGCGAGCCCTCTCCGTAGGGGCACCACCCGAACGTGCTCTGGCTATCTACGAGTTTGTCCAGCTGGCCAACCACAACCAACTCGACTTGGACAGGCTTCTCCAGTTGGCCCGAGAGTTTGCCCCGCCCGACGATATGAGCCGTGCGTTGTTCCACCTGGGAAGCTCCTTCCTCCAGCATGGCTCCGATTGGGCCAACGCCTTGGTTTGTTACCTGGAGGCAGCCAGCTTAACTCCTCATGGTGCGACATATCAGGCTGCGGTGAACGACCTACAAACAATGCAACAAGCCTACAACCAAGGGCAAGCTGACCCCCTACAGCTGAAGTCTCTGATTTCTTCGGAAGCCAGCGCCCCCCACCGTTCCTTGCTGGAAGCCTGGGTTGCGTTCAAGCTACATCACCTGGAGACAGGGATTGAAAGCTTGCGAGACACCTTGGAGTCGGAACCCAACAACACGCCTGCGTTGCGGCTGATGGGTCACTACCTCTACAAGAACAACCAGGCCCGACAGGCCGTGGCGATTCTGTATCACTTCCTGGAAGCCGAATGGGACTTCCTTCCCTTCGATGAAGTCGTGGAAGTCTGCGTGGCCCTGGCTGAGATGTACTCGGCGGAGCAAGGTTGGGACAATGCGTTGTTCTACTTGGAACAAGCCACTCAGTTCATCCCCGAAGACCCGCGTATTCTTAAATTGCAGCTGCAAGTTTTGGAGAAGTCCAATCGATGGGCCGAGTTGGAAGAGTTGGTTCAAAGTCACCTGGACAACCCTGAACCCACAGACGATCTGGCGCAGCTCTGGTACACACTGGGGCAGCTCAATGAGCTGCAAAAAGACAACCCCACCAAGGCCCTACAGTGCTACGAAAATGCACTCAGCCTCAACCCCGACCACCAAGCCAGCCAGCTTGCCGCCCAAGGTCTCTCCCAAAGCAGTTCTCTGATCTAGTGTTGTCCCCATCCAAGGCGACACCCAAGTGTTTCTATTTGGGGAATGGCTTATTTTTTGGGTTCGCAGAGACCTGTGGGGGAGCACTGCATATCTGTGGGGCAGTCGTTGGTCGAAGCGCACTTGCTCCGACAGACCTGGATGTTGTTTTCAAGAACCGCACATGACAGCGACTTCCCATCTTTGGGGCAGTCCGCCGATTGTGAGCATCTCACCGTGCAGATTCCGTCGACCTGCGTCGAAAGGCGAGTACAGGAAGTGAGCGCATCACACCAGACTCCCTCTTGAGGAGAGCAACGCTGACCCACCGTTGAAGGCCCTTTTTGTGTGTAGGCAGGGAGGCAAAGCTGGTTGTTTCCACCGATTCGGGTGCAGGCATATCCGGTGTTGGTGTCCCCTTGGTACACACAATCGGCATCGCTGCTGCAGGCTGTCTGCATGCAAACTGATTCACCGTTCGCCCCGGCCTTCAAGCAAAGGAACTTCTCGGGACAAGAAGCCGGGTCATTGATTTCACAGGTCCGCAGGCAAACCCTGGGACGATCTGGATAGAGCGTAAAGGAAATACATTTGAGGCCGCCTGTACAAGCCTGGGTGCCTTGCGCTCCCAACTCACACATTTTGCCTTCACGTTCACAAACGCCGCCCTCGTCCACTTCGTTGTTGCAGTTGTCGTCGATGCCGTTGCAGACCTCACCGCCTGTCCGGGGAATGCACAACGAATCTGTGTTCCCGCCATCTTGTACGGTGGACTGAATGCAAAAACCATTGGAGCACGTCCACCCGTCTTTGCAATCTTTGTCATTGAAGCAGGGACGCCGACAGACCTTGTTTTCACATTGAAGAGGAGAAATGCAGTCTTGTCCGGAGGTGCAAGCCCAGCCCTCAACGTCGGGGATCTCCAGCATACAGCCCCACTTCCAAACCACGAGGGAAGCCATTCCAATCAACAACATCGAACGTACAATCGACAGCCAAGCACTTCGCGACAACACTTCCACTCCATCTAGCGTCCCAAAAGAATCTTCAGCCTCTACCCACGATAAGGCCTCTCATCGTTCGGCCCAAGAATCGCGGAAAAATATAGCACACTCCTAAAAATTGGGGAATAAGATGTTACAATTCTATGTTGTGGCCGACAAGAGTGGTCGGGCATGCACTCATTTCAGAAACATGGATGTGTACATTTGCCTTTCCTGGAACGAAGGTTAGATTGCTACCCGAGCGGTAGGTTTTCCTGAGGACCACGACCCAACCTTGATGAAGGGGAAGATATGTTTCGACTTTGGAAGCGATCGAAAAAAAGCGAGTTTGAGGAACTAACACTGCCTCACCTGGATGCGTTGTACAACACAGCACTCCGGCTGACCCACAGTGAAAGTGAAGCAGAAGATCTGATTCAGGAGACGTTCCTTAAGGCCTTTCGTTTCTTTCATCGGTTTGAGCGCGGTACACACATCAAAGCGTGGTTGTTCAAGATCATGACCAACACGTTCATCAACCAGTACCGCAAGCAACAGCGAGACCGAGAAGTCTACGAAGACTGGGATTGGGATCACTTGATGGGCTCCGATGTCCAGGTCGGTGACAGCGAACAGACCATTCTGGATCGATTTGTCAGCGATCAAGTAATGGAATCCCTCCAACAAATCCCCGTCGACTTCAGAACCGTGGTTCTGCTCGCGGACCTGGAAGATTTTTCTTACAAAGAAATCGCGGAGATCGTGGGCTGTCCCATCGGAACCGTAATGAGTCGCCTTTACCGGGGAAGAAGACTCCTTCGCAAATTGTTAGCAGAGTATGCAGTCAAACATGGATACATTTCCAAAGAGGCTGCAGCCGAGGAAGGCGTCGAAGTTTCGAAGACGGGCAAAGTGACCCAACTCGAAACATACCGTCAACAAAAAGCCGCAGCCTCCTAGTCCTATAAGGTTGCGACCACAAGAAACATTGTGGCATCATCAACGTGTTGCACAACCTGGTCCAAGGACCCCCTTTTGGGAGACCGCCCTCCCAAGAGAGGTTGAAACAACAGGATAGGGACCCGATATGAACTGCTCAGAAATTCGCCGCTTCTTACACGCATACATCGATGAAGAGTTCGGTGAGCGCGAACAGATTGAATTTGAGCTTCACCTTCGCCAGTGCTCTCACTGCCGAGACGAAGTCAACTACTACAGAGCGCTCCGTCGAACCCTTCGACAAAAGCTACCCTCCAAGGTCGCACCCATGCGCCTGGAGAACATGATCCGTGACACCCTTCACACGGAAGAACAAATCCAGCGAGGATGGCTCTCGTTCTCAATGGCCACTGTCGGTGCGTTTTGCCTGGCTCTGTTTGTGTTCCTCTGGTCTCCCAGCGTGGACGAACGCAACGGAATGATGGCCAACGCCCGTCAGCCTCTCAGCCCGACCATGATGAGCAGCATTCCTGCTTCCACAACGGGCAATGAGCTGCCTGAAGTCCCCAACACCGACAGCAACGCCAAACGCCTGACCAAGCAGCAAAAAGCGTTCATGCGAAACGTTATACGAGTGACGCGCGCTTTTGAGCGACAAGGTTCGCGGGGCAAAGCCTTCTCCGAGGAAGGAAACGACCGCCTCCAAAACGTTGCTGACACACAACCCACCATTTCGTTGCGGAACTGTGAATTTCACGAGAACAACAACATTCCGATGAACGCACAACAGCGTGCAGAACATCAACGTTGGTGTCGAGGACTTCCAAGCTCCAACTCAGCCAAGATTACCCCCGCTGCCTTCTCCACTCCTTGATCCAATCCTCCAAGCAACCAAGCGTTTTTTCCACAACAAACTCCAAAGACAAAGTGAGCTGCCGTTGAGCGCAAAGACCAGGAAACCTCGTTCTGGCCCGAAACCCAAGCACAACGAAGCCCTCGCAGAGTTGGTCCAATATGCAGCGTTGGACGTAAGAGAGCTTGGAAGACTGCACCAAACGCTCTGGGAATCTCATACTCACCACGCCAAACAATGTGTGCTTGAAGCTCTTGAACGAACATCAAGTCGAAACCGTTGCGTGGTAGTGGGAGCTGGGCCTTGCTACGACATCCCTTTGATGGAGTTGGCCCAACACTTTGAAGTCGTTGAGTTGGTTGACCTGAACCCTGCTTCGATGGAGCAAGCCGTTCTGGCTCTACCCGACGACCTTGCGTCCAAAGTGGTCTGTCGGTTTGCTGAGGTCACGCACTCACTCCCCAAGGTCCTTCATGCCATTAAGCAAGAGATGATCAGGGCGGGGACTCGGTCGAAGCGAGCAGCCAACAAAGCCATCACCCTCTTGAAAAAAGCACAACCTGGACATGGCGAATGGTCCAACATCAAAGGTGATCTACTTATCTCCGACATGATCTTAAGCCAGCTTCCCACCGCGCTTTGGCTCATCGATGATTGGTACGAGTCGCTGTTTGGCACGTCCATCATGGAGCAGCCGGGCTGGGCCGAGGCCATGGGCATGTTCAAAGAAAAACTCCAAAACGCCCACATCAACGGTCTCTTTCAACATGCCAACGCGACCCTTTGCTTGCTCACAGACTTTGGCGTCGCTTCCTCTGAAGAAGATTGCACCCTCGAAGCCATCGCCGCCCAATCACGGATCACGCTGGCAGGCTCGACCCTGGAGACCCTGTACCAGCGGCAAGAACAAGCTTCCTTTTCGCGTTCCTGGACCTGGCACCGCGATGACTCACCTCCCAAATACAGCCCTGTCTGGGGAATGGTCTTCACTCCTGAAGCAAGCATCTAGCCCCTTCCCTGTTCATGCTCCTGGCCAATTCCCATTGAGATACGCGACAACAAGCCCTGCATGCGAAAGGGGTTTTTGAAGGTTGTTGACGTCGGTGTTGGTTTCGTAATCCAGGAAGACAAACGACTCGCCCTCTTCTGATCTGCTCTTAAGCTCGTCCAACAAGTCTGAGACACAATTCTCCAGCATCCATCGATAGGTTGGAAGGTACAGCATATACCGGGCCTCTCCGTAAGGCAGGAGAGTCTCTCCCTCCACCCCTTTTCTGTGGCCCAACACTTGTCCAAAACGTCGGACGGTTCGCTTCAGCCCCTTCATGTTGGTGATCATGAATTTGGAAACATCAACATCTTCAGACTCAAACACTTTGAGTCCTTGCCACATCCCCTCCACCGACTCCGTTGTAGCATTGGAAAAAGGGACTGGGATGTTTCCGTGGGGATAAAAAGGGCTGAACTTCACCCAGGGTTCGGAAGCTTTTGAGGTTAAGTCCAAGACCGTCGCACCTGGAAAGTGCTTCTCCAAAGAGGCGGGCTGCCTGCTCTTGTGGGAAACATGGAAACTCATCTTAATCCTGCCGCTCAGTCACAATTCGTGGTGGCGAAGGAAGAGCCGACGGACGCACCCGAGGTTTTGGCTTTTCAGGCTGGCTGTTCGTGTTGGTAGAGCTGTTGGAATTGTTCGAATTGCCCACGGCGCTGTTGTTGTTTTGACTTGGCTTGGAACCGTTTGGGTTGGAGTTGGACAAGGTTGAGTTGTTGAGCAGACTCGGCTTAATTTGAAGTGCAGAGGGTGCCAACGTTGGGTTGTTGGAATTGGAGCCAAGAACCTTCAAGGTGGTGTTGCTGTTGGTTGGATTGGAAGCACCAGTTGACAAGACTGTTCCAGAAGGCTCAGCCGCAGCGATGGTTGGAGAGGCAAGAGCAGGGTCAGTCTCCTTGGGGGGTTGCTCCACCCGATCTTCCCACGTTTTCCAATGGCTTAACAAGGTAAACAAGACAAGACAGGCCCTGGATGACGAGAGGGTCCACCGTTCGTGGGTTTTGTGGAAGGCGCTGGAGGAATCTCTGTACTTCTCCAGTTTCTGTCGATACAAAGCCTTCATCTTCTTGTATTCGACCAGCTTCTTCTTGCGGATGAATCGCTCCGCCGCCGCTTTCCGAATCCAACGTTTTTGAGAAGCGATGGTGTCCGTGAGCTTCTTGCTCCAATGGAAATAGCGTCGGACGTTCCTGCGCTCGGTCCGATTCTTGGGCTTTCGCAATTCTCCGCTGGATTGCATCAAGTTTCTCAGCCGCTTTCGATACATCTCTTTGTATCGTTTGTACTTACGCTCGTAACGCTTGAGACGCTGAGCGCGGCGACGATACACACGATCACGGATTCGCGCTCGCCGGGCTCGTCTCTTCGCGGCGATGGCTTTTTTGTACGCCGCTTTGTAGGCTTTTCGAAGCTTGTGAAACACCTTCCCAGTTTGTCGGGCTTCGTTGATGATCTGTTCCAGAGCTGCGGCTTTCCCCTGATGACGGACAGCATACTTCCTGTAACGTCGAGCTTTCCGGGTACCTGGTGAAGAAGCCTCGTATTTGATCAGCCATTGTTGGTAGCGCTTCTTGTGGAAATCGCGTCGTCGAATCAACGACCGCCGGATTCGAAAGGTTTTCAGAATGCTATTGGTAGGTGTGGAAAGAGTAACGGCCCCGGCCCGATGTCCAACAAAGCCAACACAGCTGATCCCTCGGGTCTTTTGCACAGTGCCCGTCTTGGCCCCGCTCTTCGCAAGGACAGCTTCGCCGTGCTGTTTTTTTAGGTACGCTCCCGCCCACTTGGCCGTACCTTTCGTTAGAACTGCGTTCATCGCCTTTCGGAGACCGTCGAGAGCTGTGGTGGAGACTGTGGCTTTTTGCACCGCCTCATCTGCATGGTAAAGAGTGCTTCCTCCTCGAACGACCTTTTGTAGGAAATTCGACCTGCGGTTCTTCCCTGACGTAACAAAACTACCGATGGACGCAACTTGGTGGGTCTGGGTATCATTGACGCCCAAAGTGAGAGTCATAACGGGCTTGAGGTTGTTGAGCTTGCGGTCGTACCCACCGATAGTTTCGGCCAGATGAATCAAGTACCGAAGTCCCATCTCCATCCGAAGCTCCCGCGCCCAGGACAAGATCTCAAGGGTCAACTCTCCCGTCTGGTAACGTTTGGTGAAGGTCTCTTTTTGCTTAAGAAACGCGTCCTTCACCTTTGGGTCCAGGGTGGCAACATCATCCGACATATCGAGGGCCAGGAGGTCTGTCAGTTTCTCTTTTTTGATCTCCTGATTGCCGAGTAGCTCTCGGATGGTCGCAGCCTTGGCTGCTTCAAAGGCTGCTTGCTGACGAAGGTTCCGAAGGTAGTTTTTGTATCCAAAGTTACGAATCAGAGAGCGACGTAGCTTGTTGGGACTCTCAAGCAATGCACCCACTAGCTTCTCGGCTTCCTCAGGCTTCTTCTTGAGCTTGTCAACGTACAACTGCTGGAGGCCGAACTTAAGGGCTTCCATCCAACGGATTGGAGAAGCCAGCCAGGTCCATCGAAGAGAAAAGAACACAAAGCCAACATTGGCTGAGATTTGGAGCGCCTCCACCTTCTTCACGTAGGGCGGCATCGAGTGACTGTTGCGAACCACATGCCCTTTCATTGACGCAGTGGGGTGGTAAAAGAATCGCCGACGATGCCCGCCGTAGCGCCCTTTGTTAAGCAGGGGAAGCTCATCGGGCCAGGAGTCACCCACCATCAGCGTGATGACCTTAAACATGGAACCGACAACAGGCTTGCGCGCCAGCGCCATATCGACATTGCCGTCACCACCATATTGAGCGACCACGCGACCGTTCCGTGAATCAATCAGCGAAAAGGACAGCTGAAGTTCGTCAAGCTGCTCTCGGTACGACTCAACCTTTTCTTTGATCACGTCGAGGAGGCCGGGTTTTCCGTCTTGCCCCACCATGAGTTTGCGGTCGTAATGAAGATAGATTTGGGACCCAAGCTTCCAGTCTTTGAGGTAGTCAGGCGCCATCTTCTCCACCCAGTTGCGGAGGTGAAGGTCATGGTTTTTCCACTCGCGAGAGATGGCCTTGAGCTTCCCCATCCCATTCTTAAAGATGGGTAGTCCTTTGGGAACTTTGATACCTCGGCTGCGCAATCTCCCCTTAATCTGCTTGATTCGCTTGCGCCAGGTGTCATACACCTTCTGACGGCGGGCGTTTTGGCATTTCCCCTTGCGACATTTTTCAAGATACCAAGGGTTTAATCGACCGGGGTTCGGCAGAGATGCAACAGCAATCACCGCTTGGTTCCATGTCAACTTGGGGGGCTCGTCCTGGCCAAAGAAGTACAGGCCCAGACGATGAAGTCCGTAGTTGGCACCTGTCCCCGCCCAAATGATGGACTGGTAGAACGCCATCATCTCTTCGGGGGAAAGATTTTGGCAGAGAATATAGGAGCGGGGCATTTCATCGAACAACTTTTGTCGCACTGTGCTAAGAAGACCAAGCCCTTGACGACGTTGTCCAAAGTCCAAGAAGTTCTTCGCAGCTTGCAGTGCAGGAGTACTCCCACCCACCTTTCGTCGCTGCTTGATCATATAGTAAGGAACGCGCAAAAACGCTTCAATCGAGAAGGGTTCACACTTGAGCTTTTCGCCGTCGGGCAAGTACTTCCACCACCAAGCCGGTTGTTGCACTCGCCCCTCTGCAATGCCAATGACCTGACTCACCTTCCACTTAAGAATTTGCGGGTCGTTGTAGTGCCGGCTCCAATCACTCTCCGTTTTTTGGAAAAGCCCAAGGTATCGACGGTGACGATCAAACAAACTCGTGAGTTGGATGGAGCGAAGGACTTTGGTACGTTTTTCGACGGTAGCCCGCTTGTCCAGGGTGACATAGTTCCGGTACCACCAGTAGATGCCCCCAAGAAAGTTGAACAACATCATGACCAGAATACCGAACCCCACCACCAAAAAGGCCGGCAGACGAGGCAACCATCGTTCCGCAAATCCTTGTTTGACCCTGTTGTCCATCTCAGCAGAGATAAGACCGCTGATCAAAATGGAGAACAAGCTGAAAAGGACGCTTCCGCTGGCCAAGAGGATCTCAGCGGTTTGGTACCAAATGCCTTTGGGAATCCCTAGAAAATAGAGCAGGAACATAAAGCCCGCGACTGCGATGCCAATGAGCGCTCTGTGTTTGTGGATCTGAGGCTCGTAACGAGTGTCGTGAATGCTCTCGCGAATCCCATCACGAATCAGCATCCCCAGCCAGAGAAGGCAAATCGCTTCAAAGGCCAGAACGGCAGCAAACGCCATGGCCGATTCTCTCGGGAATCCAAGGAGGGAAAAAAGCCCAAACGAACCCCCTCCCACCACACCCATACCGATGATGGCGAGGAACAAGATTCGACTCTTCCAAAAACCAGGTCGCTTTTCTTGCGTAGTATCGCTTGGCTGCTTGTTTTGATTCGTCACGTACACCGCTCTCTTTTGATACGAAATCCCAAACCATTTCCCAGGTATCATGGTAGGAGAGACAGACAAAAGCAAGAAATCGCATGCCGTCTCTGCTCCCCTCTAGACTCCTGGAACCAACATCTGATTGCATCGGAACTGCGGGCCAATCTACCGCCAAATTAGGGTCGGGTTTCTGGGAAAGAGCTGCCGGAAGGAGGGATCGGTCTGGAAGTCGCTCGGGACGCGGCCCTTGAGGATGGTTGGTTGTCTTTCTTGGTAGAGACCCGCTGAAGAAATGCTCGTCTCTTGGGTGGCGCACCCTGGTTCACCGCCGGACGGGCATCCGGAAAGGCTTTGACGGGAGCCAAACGCAACGTCGGAAGCTTGGGCGGCTGGGTAGCCCCCTTACGCAAAGTTTTTGGCAGCAAGGGCTTCTTCCTCGCCCGAACCTTCGTAGGAGGGACGACCTTGGTATGGGAAGCAGCGGTTTCCTCAACTCCAAACATTCGGAGGCACAAGTAGCGCCGGCTCCGTCGGACCGCTTGAATCTCCAGTGTCACCCGAACCGGGCTATGATGCTCTTCGGGAGGCAGCGAGATATGGAAGAAGCGTGTTTTGATGTCTTTGAGGGTTTTCCCCTCGTATGCCAGCTTACCGTTGAGCAACACTCGAACCCGCACAGCGTTGTGAAAAGCAGAAACAGGCCGTCCCATCGTTGTGTATTCACCGACAATGGCAGTCCCGACAGTAACCTCTTGGAATTGGACGACAACCTTGGCATGTCGCCTGGGGTCAGTCCAGATACACTCTCGCTCATCCCAAGAATCCAGATAGGTTTGTATGATCGGGCGACGCTTGTGAATCTGATACACTCGGCACTGCCACATGTTCTTTTTCATCCGACACGAATAGGTTCGGCGTCGAGTCTCCTCATGGATTTTGGCGAAGTTGAGTTCATCGGCAAAGCGGACATTCACATGCTTCACCAGTTTTCGTTGCTTGGGGTGGACCTCGCTAGCGTTGGGTCTCCAGACCACCAAGGCGACCAACAAGGGCAAGCCTAGAACAAGCAACACAATGAACAGAACATGCAGCAGGGGCTGGATGCGCCTCTCCAGGAACCAAAGGGTTTCCCATCCATCACGCAACATCGAGGAAGCGCTTGTCCAGCGTCGAAAGAGAGGTCCAGACACAAACAAGAGGAGAATGAACAACCCCCCCAAACTGGAAGCGACGGCTCCCATCCATTCAGCCCAGCCTCGCTTAAAGCGGAACTCATACCGACCTGGGTCAAGCTTCACTCTCATGATCGAGAAGTTGTCGAGGTTGGGATAGGTAAAGGAGTTCAAGGAAATCGGTATGCCATTTCGAGTCACCGACCACCGAGGAAAGTAGGACACATGCAGATGCAAGTGGCCGCTTGCCCGCTTGCCAGCGTCCAAAACAATTTTCTCTCGCTCCATTGAAACAAGCCGGACTGGGCCTGTCCCCCGTGAGATGCTAAACGGTAGAGGATTCCAATCTCGGAACTCGTACAAGTAGAGTTTGTGAAATTGTTTCCTGAACTTCAACGCTCGGTGGTACCGACGTGACCGGGTCACAACAAAGCGCACATTTAAAGAACGAAACACACGACTGTCTGGGGTTTCGGTTTTGTATTTGAATACAATTGCAGGGGTTGACCCCACCTTGTAAGTCGGGACATTCAACTTGATGTCGAGATCATGCAGCCAGTGACTGTTGCGATGCTCCCAAATGGCGACCCGATAGAACCCGTTGAGCTTGGGCTTGTTCTTCTGAAACCAGTTCCTTAGAAGCAGCTTGGATACATAAAAGGGGTCTTTCTCGTAGGTTTTGTAGTCTTTTTGAATCCGAATGAAATGTCGCATTTTTACCTGGTGCAACAAGGGCAGCAGCAAGGCGCTCAGTAAACCCGCAATCACCAGGGATTGGAGATACAAACGAACCGTGGGAACATTGTAGGTTGTTCGACCAGGGTTGTTGGTTTCACGAGTAAGCCATTGGCTCAACAATTGCTCCCGAATCAACTTCAACCCCTCCCACAACAACCAGGCTCCTCCGAGGAAGAGAAAGGGTTTCCACAAGTAGGCAAATCGGATGAATTGGATGTTCTTAATCGAAGGCAAAAGTTCGGGAAGATGAAGCACTTCCAGAAGCGTCTTCTGGCTGAAGACCAGCATCAAGAGGGAGAAGAGTCCCATATAAACCGTGAGAAACTTCCGCCCCAACAAAAACCGCACCAGACCCAGCAAGCCAATGGCCAACATCCAGACATTGGTTCCTTTGAGATAGGTCAGGAACAACAACTTCTCGGAGTATTCGTTGATATCCATACCGGGCAACCCATACGATTGGGTCCAGGCTTTGAACGAAAAGAACGGAAAGACCCAAATCCCCGCCAACATCCCCCCAACCGCAAAGGCGAGACCCAAGCGAAACATGGGCTGAAACCAGCGATCCGTGGAGCGGCTGATGTACAACGCGATGAGCGAAACGGGAAACATGGCCACGAAGTGCACAAGCTGAATGGGATGGGAGAGCAAGGCCAGGCCCATCCACAAACCAAACCAACCAACAGCAGGCCAGGAGTCTTCCAGGAGAACTTTCGGTAGTTGCCGCAAGGCCAAGAGTCCGAAAGCCACAGACAGTGAAATGGGCCATACGCCAAAGTCGAGGGTAAACACCCCCCCACCCAACCGAGACGAACCGATGTCAATCCACAGCATGACAACTGCACCGAGTCCAACAAGGGGATGGAACATCCGCCGCGAGAAAGCATAAACAGCCCAACCCACCAGCAACCAATGGAGCCAGAAAGCGAGCGAATACGCTTGCGCCATCGTCAGCTTGCCGAAGCCGAGGATGTACACCATGACAACCCACAGATCGCCCCCAAAAGGGTACAGGTAATTCACAGGATAACCACCAAACCAGTCGTGGCTCCAACCCCACAAGACACCCTGTGAGAGCAAGTCATGGTAGAGGCGATGGGCTTTCACATAGTGAACCATGTGATCATGGCTCATTGGCGGAATGCCCTGCAAACCCTTGGGAAGCAACACCCAACAAAACCCAAAAATGACCAAGCCGGCGATGACATCCAAGACCCGAATGCTCCAGACCTTGCCTTCCCAAACCCAGAGCAAGAACCGTTGAAGAAACTCAGGAACGAGGTTGCCTTCACGACTCTCCACCCACAAACAAACCAGACCGGCGGCCAACATAGCCCCGCCCAACCAAGCTTGCGGCCCGGAAAAGGTAAGCAACACACCACCAACAATCGAGGAAGCCAGCAAAGCGACCAATCGCAAGGCAAACATACCGTCAGCACTCCATCCTACAAGCCAACCTTGTTACAATTTCCATATGTTACGAAGTTTACGCCACCACCCCAAGGCACCTTGTGGGTGCATACGCCGCAACACATAAAGATGGGAACACACATAAGGAAGCGTCTTAAAGTGCTCCACCAACAGCGACTCCATCGGGATGGTGTAATGTTGAAGAATCTGCGTAAGCTCTGGGTTGTTCTCTTCGCCCAAGGAGTACAAACTAAAGCGTGGGTGAATGGCGTCCATCGCGAAGCCAGCCTTCACAAAGTCCTGAAACACTCGGTCCAATTGGCGCTCATCGTATTCAAGGTACAGCGGGCAAAATGACACCATACAATGGACGTGGGCTTCGGGCCGCAGACAGGCCTCAGCCCACTGAAGGAACAACCAGGCTGGGTACTTCTCCCATGGCGGGTCGTACAACACAATATCAAATTTGCCCCGAAGGTTCTCGGGTATGGTGTCATTGTCGAGATCATGCTTGTGGCAATGAATCGACTCCCCTTGGTCTTCGAGAAAATCAAGAAGTCGAGTGTCCAGGTCCAGCACATGGATCTCACCGTCCCACATGCTTCGCAAAGCCAAAGACACAAGGTCGTCGTCGCCAAGGCACAAGACGCGACTCTCACTTCGGTTCAAATAAGGAAGGAGAGCCTGGGCACGTCGGAAGGTAGAATCCACCGTACAAAAGAGCTGATCAAACTCCATCGTACCCAAAGGACGGCCGCTTAATCGCTCCTCCCATTCAGGAAGGACCTTGTGTTTGTCGAGGGGCTCCGACCAGTCCAACCACAACAGTTGATGAGAGAACTCTCGATACAATTCAATGGCCAAGCGGCCTTCCCTGGCAGACTTGTCGTTCCCTTTGATTTGACCCAGCATCACATCACAGCGCAAGTACAGCTGCTCCACCGACTCCCGAAACATGGACGCGTGGGCATCGGGCCACTCCTCGACGAACGAACATGCGAGGTGCTGCAGCAAGGCTTGGGTGTAGGAACGAATGCGTTGACGAGATGTCGGAATGTTCATGAGCTTCTACTTGAGGAGTCAGAAAGGTTGCTCCCAATCGAGCAAGAATCCAATGCAGGGGAATCCAAAGGCCTGTCCCCCACGTTAAAAAACGTTGGAGAAGAGAAGGTTTCACTCTTTGTCGTGCAAAGTCACAAAGAATCGAGCAGTACCGAACTCCTCCATTGACAAACTATGGGGTATCTCCCACTTTTTTAAGAACTCGCGAAGATGGGACTTTCCTTCTTCACAACCCTTCAACAAAGAGAACACAGCATGTTCGAACGTGGACGGCCCAGGACTTCTGGAGCCTGGTTTGTGGCCATTGCGCTCCTTGGACTCATCACGACTGCTTGTACCACAACGCGACGTCAGGTCAAACAGAAGACTTCCTCCACTCGACCACCCATCAAGGAACCACCTCCAACATCAGGAAGCCAGAAGAAGCCCGAAGACAGGTCCAATACCAACGGAAAGCAATCACCACCTCCCTCACGAAACCAGCCCAACGCCCAAGCGAAGGGACAACCTTTTCAACATGTAGTACTACTCAACGGCGGCTTAAGCCCCAACCTCAACTTCTACTCCCACCTCCTTCACCTCAAGTTAATGAGAAAAACCCTTCGCTCCCGAGGA
>SBHC01000017.1 GCA_006226375.1 Deltaproteobacteria bacterium
TCGAGAACAACCTGACCGGTACGAGGAAGGTTGGAGTAGTTGTCATAGCGACCCCCATAGACCGTAACTTTGTAGGTGCCTGGAAAGAGGGTGGCGCTGTAGACAAAGCCACTCTGCTTGGCGGTTTGGCAAGTCCCAATGACTTCGATGGAGTAGCCATACGTTAGCTCTTGGAAGAGAATGCGGAAGGTACGCTCGTTTTCAACCCCTTGTCGGCTGCAGTTGGCCTCAAGCTGTGGGTTGTTGCGATTGAGTGTTATTTTGCCGGATACGGTGATGGTTTGGACATCGAGGCGAAGGTCCTTGGGGTTACCGCCTTCGCAAGCGCCGTTTTTGCATGTGTACCCTTGAGGACATGTTGGTTTGCATACGTCACAGGAGCCGCAGTCGATGGTTTCGCCGCAGCCGTTGTCTACCTTTCCGCAAGTTTTGCCCAACTCCCCACACGATTTTGGGGTACAAGAGCAGCGGTTGTTGGATTCACAGGCCTGTCCGGCTTTGCAGGTTCCGCATTGGAGAGCTTTTCCGCAGCCGTCGGAGATCTCGCCACAGTTTGCGTTGGCGGTTTGGCAGGTTTTGGGTTGGCACACACATTGGTTGTTTTGACAGCCTTGACCGGGTGAGCAGGTCCCACACTGGAGGACCTTGCCGCATCCATCTGGAAGTTGACCGCAAACCGCTTGTTTGGCTTGGCAAGTCGTGGGGGTACAGGTTCCTTCACCACACAAGTTGGGGCCTTGGGCTCCGCAGCTTTGGCCAGCAGGACACTCGCCACATTCGAGGACCTTTCCACAACCATCGGGGATTTGGCCACAGTTCTTACCTTCTTTTTGGCAGGTCGTGGGTTGGCAGGAAGGTTGCTCTGGGTTGCCACCGTCAGGAAGGGGGCCACCCTCAGTCGAGCCTGTGGAAACACAGACTCCCTGGTTGCAGGCGTCGTTACCAAGGCAGTCGTCGGCTGTTGTGCAGGTCGGCCGACAGCTTCCTTCATAGCACTGTTGCTCCGCGAGACAGTCATCTCCGCTGGAACACTTTGTCGCTGAGGAGCTACAACTGACGAAGCCTGAAAATCCAATCATCATCAAAAACACAAACAAGACAGGTGCCACAAAGCGAGCGAGCTTTGTGGCTTGTACTGCATGATTCATCCGAACATACTCCTGGGGTGTATCCATCCACAGCCATCCAACACCGTAAACAACAAGGGTGTGTGTGGTTGTCTGCTTGGGTTGGGTCTCTTTGAAACTAAGCCAATAACTTGGGGGTGTTATGTGCCTTTCTTTACCATTCTACATGTGGGAGGAACCATAGGGATTGTGAAGACCGTTCGCAACCCTGGCTTCTTAAAAAGCGAGCAAAAAACACAAGGGAGACATTCTCTTGGGGCGCAGGGCTTTCCGCGCGAGGAGGAGGTCAACGTAAGGGAAACCGGCAACTCTCAGAGAAGCGGAGCGATAATTACATTTGTGATAAGGATCATTCTACGTGTGTGACGGATGTCGCAGCAGCAGAAACGTTTTAATCTTGTAGGAAGGGAGAGTACTGATGAACGCGTTTGTGGTTCGGCAAACCCCTATGTTTGTTATGGCTGTGTCCAATGGGATGCAGAATTGGGGCTCCTCGATGGGCTCGTCAGGGATGCAAGGGCAAGGCATCGCGCAATGGTTACAGCAACAAAGCTTCTCGATGGGCGCGCCATCCTTTGTGCCTTCCAACTTTAGCACTCCGGGCTTTCTGTCGGCTCCACTCTCGTTTCCGTCGATGATGAAACCTCAAATGCCGGGCCTTACTCAACAATTTGGTCAACAACTGCAAGGTTGGGGTGGCTCCCCCGGTTTTTCCAACATGGGGTCGATGTTTCAAAACGCGATGCAATCCATGATGGGGATGTTTCAAACGCTACAGCAAGCTTTCCAGATGCAGACGTTGTCTCAACAGTTTCGCCAGATGGCTCACTTGGGCGGTGGTATGGGGATGCGGTTTGGCGGGATGCCTACACCCTCGATGCCGGTCATGAACCATGGCACCCACAACCATAGCGCCCACAACCATGGCACCGCTATGCCAGGTCACACGCACGCGACGGGCCAAGCGGGTCATACTCATACCACAGGTCAGGTCGGTCACACACACGGTGCGGAAGGTTCACACAATCATAGCCATGGACCGAGCGGCCCTCCGATTCAGGGAGCGATGCAGGTCAACGGTCAGCCTAACGGGACAGTGGCTGCGGGGCAGCCGACAGACTTGACCTTCAACTTTACGGATCCTGCAACAGGCAAGCCGATTACGGAGTTTGACAAGGATCATGGCAAGCACATGCATGCGATTGTGGTGAGCGAGGATTTGTCTTCGTTCTCCCACATCCACCCCACGATGGGACCTGATGGGAAGTTTCACGCCAAGTTAAACTCTCCCACCAACGACCCAGACAATCAGGACGCTCAGAACGCCATCTCTAAGGGCGGAAAGTACATGGTCTTTGGTGAAGTCTCTCCCAAGGGGCAGGGTGGCAAGCAGACTCGTTTTGATGTCAACGCTTCGGGTCCGACCCAGCCAGTCAAGCTTACTCCTGACAAGGAGATCGCGCCGGGGGTTTATCAGAAGTACTTTAATGCTGATGGTTCCGAGGGTGGTCCTGGAGCGCCCTACCAGGTGACCATGACAGTGTCGCGGAAGATGCACGAAGGAAAGCCGATGATGCACTTTGACTACAATGTCAAAGAAGCCCAGACGTGCGCTCAAACAGGGAAGACGGAGTACAAAACCGCAGAGAATATGGAAAATTGGCTGGGGATGCCAGGGCACGGCGTTTTGATTGGTGCCAACGGTGCTTCCGCTCAGGATCGTGTGTTCCGACACATGCATGCGGGCGGTGGTCATGAGCATGGGGCACAAGCCGCTCAAGCTGGCGGACATGCTCATGGAGCCCACGATGCTGGTCACGCCCATGGCTCAACGACTCCACAAAGCGGTGATAACTTGTCTTTCATGCTTGGAGACAAAGACATTCCACCTTCAGGTACCTACAAGATGTGGGGACAGTTCAAGCACAAAGGCAAAGTTCTTACCTTCCCCTTTACCTTCAATCTCTAATTCTTCTTCTCCCCCAGAACCCAGTTCTTTCTAAGGTTGAACCCACCGAGCTTTGAGACTTTGCTGTCGATCGTGGTGGGACAACAACGCCTCAAGCCTTCTCTCTCTCTTTGTTGTTGGTTTCGATTCGCCCGTAACATGGGGGATGGCATACTCTATGCATTGGAGTGTTGCAACGTTTCTCTGCGTCTGTACGTGGAGTGTTTCCTTCCGCTGGGAAGGACATTTTTAGAAACCAATCGCAACAAGAAGGAGGTCTTCATGTTCTCGAAGAGCATGACTCGCACACGATTGTATGCCCTCACATGTTTGGGCTTTTTGATAGCAACCTTTTCCTTTGGGAACTTCTCGCAAGCGTTTGCAGACTCCAAAGCCAACTCCATCGCCGTCAACGACAGGGCGATCACACAGGCTATCTTGGAGCGTTTGCGACGCGAGCCTGGTATCTCAGGTGCCAAGATCATGGCCAGCACCAGCAAAGGGATCGTGACCCTGGAAGGTACGGTCCAACACTTGCTTGGAAAACGTCGCGCTGTGCAAATGGTTCGAACGATCCGAGGTGTTCGAGTCGTCATCGATAAGATTAAGGTGAACGCTGTCCGTCGCGCAGACGGTATGATCCAAAGTGATGTGAAAATTGCAGCGTTTTACAATCCCATTGTGGAACTTCGCGATCTCAAATTTTCTGTTCGCAGTGGTGTCGTTACGATTCGAGGTCAGGTGCATTCCTGGGTGGAGCGTCGAGCAGCCACCCGCGTCGCCATGCAAATACGGGGTGTAAAGGCTGTACACAACTTGACGACCGTAAAAAAACCGGAGTTCCGGAACGATACAGAGATGAAGGGTGAAATTCGCACCCACATGGACTGGAACTTGTGGTTGGATGCTCGCAAAATCAAAGTGGACGTTCGCAAAGGTGTGGCTTACCTCTCGGGTGCTGTTCCCTCTGCGATTGAAAAGGAACGAGCTTACATCAGCGCAATGATTGCTGGTATTGCTCGTGTGGATGCAAGCAAACTCAAAGTGAACAGTTCGTTGTTTGCTAAACTCAAGACCAACCGGATTAAGCCCGTGGGTGAGAAAGAATTGAAGACCTACTTGCGTATGGCGATGCAGATGGAGCTTGGAGCACAAGCCAAATCCATTCAAATGGAATACAACAAGGGCATCATTACCTTGTCAGGTAACGTGGCTCGCTTGATTGACTCCTACAAAGCGCAGCTGATTGCACAGCGTACATTTGGTGTGTATCGGGTCAACAACAGTATTCTTGTAAAACCCAAGGTTGTATTGACTGACAAGACCATTCGTCAGCGAGTGATTCGTCGTCTTGCTATGGATCCTTATTTGTACGAGAACAACCTCACGATCCTTGTTGTGAAGGGGAAAGTGGCTCTGTATGGGACATTGCCTTCCTACTATTTGCACAAGCGAGCTTCCCATCTCATCGCAGGTATCCCCGGCGTACGAGGTATCCAGAACTATCTCAAGAATCCCCACGCAAAGGCCTATTCGAAGGAACAGAAAACCAAACTGCGTCAGGCGATTAAGAACGAGTTGTTCTGGACGTCAGCGTCGTTGCACCCTCGAATCCGCGTTACGGTGAAGAACGGTGTAGTCACTCTGACCGGTTCGGTGATGACCTGGAATGACTTCATGGAAGCCGAAGCTGCAGCGTTCCGTGCAGGTGCTGTCTATGTCAGGAACAAAGTGAAGGTGGAGAAGCCGATGAAGAAGTCGGTGAAACCCTTGCCTGAAGCTTTGTCGAAAGCGGCTAGGAAGTAATTCACAGGATAGAAGACACTCTTTGGGCCTTCCGCCACAGAGTTCAGGGCAGCAGGGAATTTTCCTTGCTGCCCTTTTTTAGGCGGACTTGAGGAGGCTGGATGTTTCAGTTTTGAAGGAGGCGTCCTGCCATACATCGTTTTCCGTCGGGGCAGGGCAGCGGCTCACCCTGGCTCGGATCACAGTACGATTCGTTTGACATGGTGTTGCAGGGTTGCGGTCCTTTTTCCTCGTTGCAGAAGTGGGTGTGGGGATTGAAAGGGGTCGCGTTGGCATACGTGTGGGTCGACTTTTCTTCACCATGCAGGCACAACAGGTGATTGGCTGCTGTCATGGTGGAGGGCTTGTTGGCTTCTTTGCATCCTACAAACGTGAGCGAGGCTCCTGCCAAACATGCCATAAGGAAGATAAACGTATACCGTTGGGCTTTCATCACAATGTTCCCTTGCGTTGTGAGCCGTTCTCTTGGAACGAATGATTCATATGAAGTATCTGGTATGGGGATGTTTCCCTGACTTAACAGAACAAACGGTTGCGGGTTTCCAAAACTTAAGAAAAAGTTACGAGAGAGCGATGCCGTTGCGGAAAGACAGTTTGGAGTAAAGGAATCAAGTATGAAAGCGATGCAATACAGCCGGTACGGAGGCGTTGAGGTGTTGGAGTGGGTGGAGACTCCACGTCCTGAGCCAAAGGCCGGACAGCTCCTTGTTCGAGTGCATACCTTCTCGGTGAACCCGATTGACTGGAAGATGATGAGCGGCAAGCTAAGGTTGGTCTTGCGCGCGCCGAATCCTTGCACTCCATGTTTTGACCTTTGCGGCGTGGTCGAGGAAGTCGGACCTGAGGTGAAAGGGTTTGCTGTTGGAGACCGCATTCTCACCCGAGAACCCGGCTTGCATGGTGGGGCAGCCGCCGAGTTTGCTGTTGTTCGGGCCGATGCCGCGGCCCTGGCTCCCGATGGGGTCTCGGATGTCTCTTGTGCAGCCGCTCCTCTTGTGGCGCAAACGGCGCTCCAAGGACTTCGCTTGTGCAAGGCATTGGAGGTGGGGAAGCAGGTTCTTGTGGTCGGTGCGTCGGGTGGTGTGGGGCACCTTGCTGTGCAAATCGCCAAGCTTCATGGCGCTCAAGTGACGGGTGTTTGCAGCACGCGCAACGTGGAGTTTGTCCGCTCGTTGGGAGCTGACGAGGTGATCGATTACTCTCAGACTGACGACTATGGACAGGGACGCTTTGACGCCGTGCTGGACTGTGCGGGCAAAGCGCCCTGGAAGATCTTGCGTCGTGCGTTGAAACCTGGTGGGGTCGTGGGAGAGGTCAGCCCAAGTGTCCGTCACTTCTGGCCCATGTTGACCTTGCCCTTGTACTCTCGGAAGAGGCTCAAGCCGGTGATGCTGGATGCCAACGGAGAGGACATGCAGACCATCGCGTCATGGATGGGGGAGGGCAAGCTTACAGTGGAAGTGGAGCAGGTGTACGAAGGGTTGCAGGAGCTACCCAAAGCCTTCGAACGCAACGAGTCTGGACGAACCCGTGGCAAACTGGTGATTCAGGTCGCCTAAAGCTTCATTTTCTCTTACCTTCTGTTTGGGGGTGGAGGAGGTTTGTCGCGCGCCTATGGTTTGTGGTACATCCTCAGGCTTGAGATGATATGGTTTCGACGTGTTGTCGCGGGTGCGTTTCTCCGAGTTGGACGTGCTACGCGTGCATGCCGTTTGCAGAGGATCAAAGAGCTTCATGCGTATTCTTGTGTTTCTGGCGTTCTTGTTTTCTGGGTTCACCGGGTTGGTGCTGGAAAACCTCTGGATGCGATTGCTGGTTCAGGTGTTCGGTGGGACAACCCTTGCGATTGTGACCATCTTGACCGCGTACATGGGTGGCCTGGCGCTGGGTAGCTACCTTGCTGGTAAGATTGTGGCCCGGATCCGCCGACCTTTGGTTTGGTACGGCGTCTTGGAGCTATCGATCGCTGGCTACGCGTTGCTATTTCCTCTGATTCTTGAGTTTCTTCCAACCATGTATCTGTGGTTGCCACAGACAGGCTCGTTCTACCTCACAGCCTTGTTGCGGTTCTTCCTCTGCCTGATCCTTTTGCTCGTACCTACCGCTTGCATGGGCGCGACCTTGCCTGTGCTTAGCCTGTATCTAGCTCGCTCCCGTGAGCAGGTCGGCTTTGATGTAGGACTCCTTTACAGCATCAACACTTTTGGCGCCGTCGCTGGTGCCTTGGTCGGTGGCTTTGTTCTCCTTCCCTTGCTGGGCCACTCCAAGACTCTCTGGTTGGTGTGTGGCGGCTTAAGCTCCTTGGCTGTGTTGTTGGTCTTATTGGGCCGAAGCTATACGGTTGAGCCATCTGTTGAAACGAACGATGAACCTGCTTCTTCGGAAGATAAGGATGCGGCAGCGGAAGGTGACGACTCTTCCGAAAGCATGGGCGTGTTGGTCTGGTGCCTTGGGATTACTGGCGGTCTTGCGATGATCTGTCAGGTGCTTTGGTCCCGGGCGTTGACGATGGTGATTGGTTCGTCGACCTATGCGTTCTCGCTGATTCTGGGTATCTTTCTTTCGGGTCTGGCATCGGGGGCTTTGTGGGGAGCGTGGGTTTCCAAGACGCGCGAGAACATCCGGACGTTATGGTCATGGCTGTTGGTGTTTACGGCAGTGACCATCGGCGTGGGTTCGTTGGTCCTGGGCTGGTTACCTGAGTGGTTTGGTTCCTGGCTGTTCTCTATGAGCAAGGAGAGCCGCGCCAATCCATTGGGGATGTTCTCTCTTAAGGCGTTCATGGCTGCGATTCCTTTGATCGTTCCGACCTTTTTTATGGGTGCGTTCTTTCCTTTGGCGATGGCGGAGTATGGACGTCGTCGTCGGGTGGTTGGTGAGAGCGTTGGGCAGCTTTACGCCGCGAGCACCCTGGGTTCGATTGTGGGCTCAGGACTGGCGGGCTTTGCCGTGATTCCTCTGCTGGGTTTGCAAGGCGGACTTGCGCTGTGCGTCTGTCTGTACCTGCTGTGTGCCTGGATGATTGGTTACCAGGGTGAGGTTCGTCAGCACGTTGTGCTGGGCGGAATCGCTGTGGCCGGGAGTCTGATGGTGTGGTTGTCGCCAGGTTGGCAACCTGAGCGAATGAGCGCCGGATTCTTCCGGGTGGCTCTGACCGAGACGCATAACTTCCAGCAAATTATTAAGCCGGGCAAGCTTCTCTACTACAAAGAGGGGATGAGCGCGACGATTACGGTCCAACAAGCCGGTCGTCAGAGGTTTATGAAGATTAACGGGAAAATCGACGCGTCCAACATTGGCGACAGCGACACCCAGATGGGGCTGGCCGGTGTTCCGCTGATGGTCCATCCCAACCCGAAAGACATCATGGTGATTGGTTGGGGTTCTGGAATGACATCTGGGGCTGCGCTGCGTTTCCCGGTCCGGCGTGTGGACGCGATTGAGCTGGAGCCTGCGGTGATTGAAGCGTCCAAATTCTTCGAACCCTGGAACTTAAACCCGATGAAGGACAAGCGTCTGCATCTGATCTACAACGACGCGCTTAATCACATGGCCGTTGTTCCTCAGATGTACGACGTGATCATCTCCCAGCCTTCCAATCCCTGGTTGAGCGGTGTGGCCAACCTGTTCACTGTGGAGTTCTTTCAACTCACTGCCCAGAAGCTTCGCAAAAATGGCATCCTTTGCCAGTGGCTTCCCATTTACGAGCTATCCTTCACCAACATCTTTTCGATCTTGCGGTCGGTGCATCATGTGTATCCCCACTTTCTTTTGGTCGAGACCTCACAGTACAGCTCCAACGTCCTGATTCTCGCGTCGCGACAGCCGCTGCAATTCCACACGGAACGAATCAAGCGTGTGCTTAAGCTTCCTCAGATGCGTCCTGTGCTGCAGGGAATGAAAGTTCGCGACGTACACGACCTGTTGCTGCGGTATGTGGCGGATGAATCGATTTTGTCCCGGCTGTTGAAGAAGTGGCCCGCGCCGCTCAACACACACGAGCACAACCGTTTGGAGTTTACGAGTCCTTTTGACCTGATCGCGATGCCAACCACCAAGCAAGACATGGTGGAGTTTCGGGCGATGGTCACCCGTTGGGGCCAGGACATCACCAAGCATCTTCGCCTAGGCAAAAAGAAGCCAAGCTACAAGGTTGAAGGCGACTTCTGGTATGCTTTCATCCAACGCTCCCTGTATTACGGGATGTTTACTACGGCACAGCGTCACCTGGACCGACTTGCAGCAGCACAACCCAAGTACAAGAAGCTGCCTGCGCTTCGTAACTTGTGGGAGCATCTCACTGGAAAGAGCGCTGTTCCTATGGCTCCGCAACCTCCTACAGCTTTGAAGCTTCCCGATGGTCAGAAACCCTCAGCAGAGCAAATTAAGGCGCAGCATCGCAAGCTTCAGCAACACAAGTTTTTGATGACAGCACGGGCAGCTTACAAAGCCAATGCGTTGCAAGGCTGCTTGCGAACAATTCTTCCTGTAACAAGGAGGTCTTCGTTTGAGAAGCACATTCATTCGCAGGTCTGGTTCTTTTTGGGACGCTGCTTTGCGCGAATCAAGAAGTATCCTGATGCGCTCTATTCGTTCGCTCAATACCAAAAGCTCATGAAACCCTAAATTGTGCGGGGAAACGTCGGGCTATCACCCATAACAAAGCAAGCAAGGCGAAGACCAGCAGATTCCCTTCTGGTGGGTTCGATGCTACACAGCCGCACGCTTGTTGAGGTGGAGCTTCTGCGCTTGTTGAGTCCTTCAAACGCTCCGAGACATTGGAGGGCTCCGGTGGGTTGACTGCCTCGTTATTGTCCAGAGTTGGTTCTCTGTCTTCCGGGTTGGTGGAGGCATCTGAACGTTCGGGTTCTTGCTCCTGTTCATCGAGGGTTTCAACGTTGGCTTCCTGATTGGGGGAAGGGTTGGCGCGGGTTGGGTCGAAGCGACAGGTGCCTTGGTCGCAAATGTGTTCAGCAGGACAGTCCAGCGACAGGCGGCACGTGGATGACGTGCTGCGGTCGCAGAAACCCACGAGGCTTTGGCCTGTGTCGCCGACGAGGATACAGTCATTGTTGTCGGGGCATTGAAGGCTCGACTGGCACATGCAAAGGCCTTTGTCTTGTGTTTCGAGGGTGCATTGTCCGCCCAGTCCACAAATTGAGGAAGAGGTGCAGGTTTCGTAGCATACGGCGGGTCTATCGGGAGAAAACCGACGACATTCCAGTTGAGGGCCACATCGCATCGTAAAGGAGCAGGTCGCAAACGCAGGGCGGTCTCCTTGTTTGGGTCCACAAAGCCATCCATACGGAGCGTTGGCCTGACATTCTTGGCCTGGAGGACACATGCCCTTGGGAGCGTTCGTGGGGACGCATACTCCGTCGCCAAACGCGCCAAGGACGCTGGTGTCGCAGGTCGTTCCTTGTGAGCATTCGCTGTTGGTGCGGCACACACAAGCCGTGATGGTGGGCGCGATTTGCAAACATCGACCTGTTGGACAGGAGCCGGAACACCGGCGCAAGCAGACGTTTTGCTCTCCTGGAACAGTCACGCAGCTAAGTCCTGTGTCACATTGTCCCTGGTTGCAGGGGCTGCCTTCTTGTCCAAGAGGTGGGCCACAACGTTGGATGCAGCGACTTCCCCATTCGCTGGGGATGCAAGCCAGTTGGTTGGAGGAACAGGGTGTCTCTTTGTTGCAAAAGTCGCCGACTGTTGGGCCTTTTGGCTTGTGGCATTGACCGTTCTGGCAAGTCATTCCGTTGGGGCAAGGTGCTTGCTCGTTGCAAAGAGGCTGGCATCCTTGTGAAAGGAGTGGAACACATTGTCGAAGTCCTGGGGCGACAAGCTTGCACTCTGTGTCTTTCGGGCAGAGCTGGCCTTGGGTGCAGGCTTGCAGACAAACGCCGAGTGTGGACAAGCTGTTGAAGCACAAGTTTCCTTCGCCACACTGACGACTGGTGTAGCAAGGGTGGCAGTACTTCGGGTGTCGTGGGATCTCTTTGCGTGTACAGGTTCCCTGTTCGCAAACGCCGTCAAGTCCGCACTCTGCGTTGTTAGAGCAGGATACCGGAGGACACGTGTCAGCTTGTGGGACGCAGCGGTTGTTTCCCTCTTGAACGTTGGCTTGTTCGGTGTCGCAATAGCTTCCAGAGGGGCAGCATCCTTGTGGGTTGCAGGGCTGAATGCAGCGGTAGCCATCGGGAAATCGTTGGCAGACACCCGTGCCACAGTCTGTGTCTTTGCTGCAGGGCTTGCATGTGGTGGAAGCTGCTGCAACCGGCGAGAATTGGCATAGGTTGTTACCGTTCGTAGGACAGCTTCCACAGGATGTACATTCCTTGCTGTCTTGGCAGGAGAGCTGGCCTTGGTTGTACTTCATCAGGTAGGGGAAGAGGAAGTCGAGGTGGGCGTCTACCCGTGTGGCGATGCTTCCACCGTCACAATAGGTGCGGTTGGGGACAGGAGACACAGTCGCTTTGTAAGGAGCCGAGATGACGCCAATGACTTGCAGTCGCCCCAACGCCCGGTACAAGACAGGACCTCCAGAGTCTCCATGGCAGGCGCTTTGTTTGCCTTGCGTATCCTGCTGAATGAAGACCTTGGCGTTGATTTCTGTGATCGGGATGGACGCGCTGTGCTTGTTGTCGGTGGCCTGAAACGTGGGGCGAGTCTGGATTAATCCATATCCCATGACCAGAGCGTTGGTTCCTTTCCAGCTGGCTTGCATGGGAGCGCGAAGCATCGGAAGTGGAGTTATGCTGGTCACAGGTTGGGCCAACACCAACAAGCCCAAGTCTACGTCCGGCAACGTTTGTCCTGCTGCGTACAAGGGATGGACAACGATACGCTGGATCGCATGGTATTGTTTCTGGACGGTGTTGTTGGGGCCCGGAACATCCGTACGAAACGAGAGCTTGGAGGCTTCCACTTGCTCTGCGGCTTGGGCGCAGTGCGCCGCTGTCAGTACCAGGCGAGGCGCAATTAAGGTTCCTGTACAAAAGAGGGTGGTTTGTGATGCAACGAGGGCTCCAACAGCAGGGTGCTGGTTGTCTGGAGTTCCTGCAACAACCGGAGCTTGCGTTGTAGAGTAAGGAGTTGTGGGGGACTGGCATTGGGAGGCGACAACGAACAGAAGACTGAGGGTGCTCCATCGCAAAAGGGAGAGGGACCGGGTGGAGATGGAGCGTGGAGAAATCATCCGGTTGTTCTCACAGCAAAGGTCGCTTGGTTTCTTGCTTGGTATCGGCTACACGGGCAAGTCGATGTCTCATGGTTTCGTGTCTCTTGGTATCCAGAGCTGAGACCCACTCCTCATCAACGATCGCTCCTGCCATGTAAGTTTGTCGATGGGAGGGCGGATTATTCTTCCGAAAGGAACTGAAGAATACGTCGGTTGACGGCTTCCGCTTGACCCACAATCAAGTCGTGGCTGGCCGGGGAGATAAGCTCGGTTTCAATGTGAGGGACGAGCCGCTCAGCCCGTTCGATGGCTTTGTTGGCGTCGTAGATCTTTTCCTGGTCACCCAACAACAGCAGCAGCGGGACTTCAATGCTCTGAAGCTGCTCATCGGTCATGATCGAGGGGGGGATGAAGCCCTGGCTGCGGAAGTGACGACGTCCTCGCCAGGCCTGCTCAATTAAGGCTTCCATCGTGGCACGGTAGTCGGGGTCTTCCATGAATGCAGGGATGGCTGACCAAGTATAGAGCGTTTCGGTGTAGCGCCGGACGGGGAGCAACATCCGGATCGCACGCCACAAAAATGCCCAGCTGAGCTTTTGAAAGGTTGCAGCCGGTGAGATCAAGGCTGCTTTCTTGACCACTCCTGGGCAGCGCAGAGCGAGGTTACTTGTGATCCAGCCCCCGTACGACATGGCAACAAAGCTGGCCTGCTCTACGCAGAGGGCTTCCATCACTTCCAGAATCCACTCCAGGTAACCTTCGATATCCTTGATCTTTTCGACCATCACGCTCTTTCCGAAGTCGCCGATGGTGTCGATCGCATAGACACAGTAATCCTGGCAGAAAGCACCCACATTGCGTGCCCAAAGACCTGAAGTCGCCTGGCCTCCGTGAAGAAGAATCAGAGGAGGCGCAGTCGCTGGACCACAAATGTTGATGTGCGTGGTGCCAAAGCGAGTCTCAACGGTCTGGGATGAGTACGTGACAGGCGCTAACGCGATGAGAGCGTCATACGCTTCGAGGTACGCCTGCTTCGAGTCTTCCGAGCGAAAAGGATAGTAGGAAGGTTGGGTTTGCATGGCAGATGGGCTTGCCTTTCTTAGTTGGTGAGCTTCACAGCTTTGACTTCGTCTCGATACTTCTCTAGTTGCTTTCGGGTTTCCTGGATGCTACGAGCTGTGGGTGCAAGGCTCAAGACCATGGCTTGTTGCTGCAACTCGCGCAGAGCGAGTTGGTACTTGCCGATTTGGGTCCTGGCTGTGACAGGTTGGCGGTAGGCTTTCATCATCTTCGTGGTGATCTCCTTCATCTCCTTGCGGAGGCGCTGTCGTTCTTTCTTGATCACTTCTTTGCTGTCACCTTTGGGGAACCATTTGGTCTTGCATTGAGTGTAGTAGGCTTCCCAGTGGTCGATGATGCTGAGCGCCAAGGCGAGCTCTTGTAGGGTTGTTTCTTTGTTGGCATCAAAACGCTTTTTCAGAGAAGTTTCAAGCTTGAGCAGCTCGGCGAGAGCCAACTCAGCCTTCTTCTTGGCCTTCTTCTTGTGCTTTTTGACAAGGCCTTCCAACCACGACTTTTGTCGCCCCAATTGTTTGTATCGATTGGTGAGTTGTTTGAACTGACCGTAGGCCATGGTGGCATGAATTTGGTTCGTCAGGATTCGACTACCGGCCATCAAGGCCTTCTGGCGACGACAGTCTTGGGCCGAAGCCTTCGGGACACAAAACGCAAAACACAGGATCGACAAGAGTAAGCTTGGAGTTCTGAAAGAAGTAGTCATGGGCATGGTTTTTCCTCGCTGAAGAGTGTTTCCAAATCAGGGTTTGTTCTTAGCTTGTCCTGTCCAAGATTGCAACCAAGATGGGCTGGAGAGAAGGGGCTTCTTTCTTTTGACTTGGGGTGATTTTCTGCCTTGTGCTTGCTCTGGAGTTGACGTACTGTTCCCAACGAATTTGTAAGACTCATTGGATTCCATCGTGGGATGGTTTTTGGAGAAGGAGTGGCTGTACAATGCAGGTAAATGTCCGGCAACAGAGCCCGCAAAGGCGGGGTGTTTCGTTTCGAAGGTCTGGCAAGCGAGCCTTGGGCTGGTCCATGATGTGGATGTTTGTCGTGGCTGTGGTGAATCTTGGGGCCGCCAAACCCAAAGCTTCAAAACCTTGTCAATCTGTCAAAGGTCCTACTGTTCCTGGTTGCCCTGACCATGAACCCGGTGGCCACGAGCTGTATGGCCCGAAAGAGGGACACTCTCACGGTCACAACGAGGGAATGGGTCCAACTGCATCACAAGGTTCATCCACAGCAGCTCGGGCCATTCCTCCCACCAAGCGGAGCAAGGCCAGCAAGGGAAAGGAAGCCAAAGAGGCGCCTTACTCTTGGGTCACCTTTGAGACAACGCAGGGCACATGGATGCACCTCGACCTATCTCCGGATGGCAAGCAGATTGTTTTTGACCTTCTCGGTGATTTGTACCTTCTGCCCATCACAGGCGGAAAGGCCAAACCTCTCACTGACGGGCAAGCGTATGACGTCCAGCCCAAGTGGTCGCCGGATGGTAAGTCCATTTTGTTTACGAGCGACCGAAGCGGTGGAAATGATACCTGGGCGCTGGATCTTAAGTCCGGGAAAATGCGCCAGTTGACACACACCAAGTGGATCTCGGCCAACAAGGCAGTGTGGTCGCCTGACGGTCAGTATGTGGTGCATCGCAAACGTATCACTGACCGACGAAGCATCGGTGTGGTCGAACTTTGGATGTACCATGTCTGGGGTGGACGTGGTGTGCAACTGACGTCTGGGAAGCGGATCGGCGACGCCAACGATCAGGCGTTCTCTCCTGATGGTCGGTACATTTACTTTGCCAGCCGTGGACGCCACCGTTACAACCGTAACCCTTACCAGGGAATCTGGAATGTCCAACGGCTTGACTTGCAGACTCGCAAAACACGGATGGTTACGCGGAATGCGTCTTGCCCGACACCATCTCCCGATGGCAAGACCTTGGCGATTGTTCGTCGCGTAGGCTCCAAAACCGCCATCTTGTTGCACAACCTCAAAACCGGGGAAGAGCGACTGCTGACCGACAACCTGGATCGCGACCAGCACGAAGGTTTCGCGATGAACGGAACCTATCCTTCGTTCCGTTGGACCTCCAATGGCTCTCACATTGTTTATGCAGCGCAAGGTCATTTTTGGAAAGTCTCGGTCACTTCGGGCAAACGGACACCCATTAAGTTCGTCGCCAAGGTTCGACAAAAGGTTACCGACGCGCTTCGAGTGACCACCCGAATCAACCAGTCGAAGTTCTCTCCCAAGATTCTGCGTTGGCCCTCGCTTCATCCCAGCGGCAAGTTTGTGGTTTGGAACGCTCTCGGCCAGATCTGGATTGCCTCCTGGCCCGGCGCAAAGAAACCCCGTCGTTTGTTGCCTGGAAAGGGTTTGCACTACGCTCCGTCGTTCTCGGCTGATGGCAAATGGATAACGTATGTCACCTGGTCAGATCGTGGGCGTGGCCATGTTTGGATGCGGCCCTTCTCAGGGAAAGGTTCCGTTGGGAAAGCTCGTCGTGTCACCAAGTTGCGTGGCTATTACAACAACCCCTCGTTCTCTCGTGACAACAAGCATGTTGTGTTTACCCAGGCGAGCGGAACGGAGTCGCGCGGCTTACCCAACACTTACCAGCCCTGGCTCAAGATTGTGCATGCAGATCTCAGCACAGGGAAGCTCTCGGACGTAGTGACTGTTCGGAGTCGGGGTACTTTGAGCCGAATGCCTCATGCCCAGTTCTCCCGCGATGGCAAGAGAGTTTACTTCTCTCGTCGGTCGTACCAGCGTTACAAGAGCTACGAAACGCTCTGCTCCATTCGGTTGGATGGAACAGACGAGCAAAAGCACGTTAAGATCTACGCTGCCGAAGATATGATTGTGTCCCCTGATGAGAAGTGGTTCTTGTTCCGTCAGCTCCATCATGTGTATGCAGCGGTGCTACCGATGGGACAGCCCAAACCCTTGTCGCTTGGAGTTCCCAACGGCCGGACTGGTGGGAGTCGCTTGCCCACGATGCGTCTGTCGAAGGTGGGTGCTAGCTGGCCGCAGTGGGGACCCAACGGTCTTGTTACCTGGAACTTGGGTCAGGACTTCTACACCTTGCCTTGGAAACAAGTGACCGATGAATTTGAGCGAAAGGCTCGCAATGCTTACTCCTCCAAAAAGGTGAACAAAGCGCTCGCGAAAGCCAAAGACAAATCTTCGTCCAAACCTGCCAGCCGACCTGTGAGGAAAGCCAACGCAAAGAAGGCCAAAACCGCGAAGGTCGCGAAGAAAGGTGACGCAAAGAAAGCCAAAACAAAGAAGGCCAAAGCGAAGAAGAAGGCAAAGAAAAAGAAGTCGCGTTTGAAGCCCACCGAGACTAAGTTGGTGGTCGAAACTCCAGTTGCTGCGCCCCAAGGTTGTTACGCGCTAACAGGTATGCGGCTGATCACCATGCGTGGGAAGGAAGTCATCCCGCAAGGAACGATCGTCGTGAAAGGTGGAGCCATCGCGGCGATTGGTGCATCTGCCAAAGTAAAAGTTCCGTCGGATTGCAAAACCTTCGACATGAAGGGCAAGACCGCGCTTCCTGGCTTTGTCGATACACACGCTCACCTGCACTACAAGACTTTGCCGATCTATGCGCAGAATCACTGGGAACACTACGTCAACCTTGCGTACGGTGTGACCACAGTGTTTGACCCGTCCGCGCCCACAGAGTTTGTGTTCGCCATTGGTGAGCGGATTCGTGCAGGTTTGACGGCTGGACCTCGGGTGTACTCCACAGGCTTTATTCTGTACGGAGCGGAAAACTCCCACAAAGCGATTGTCCACAAGTTGGGTGACGCTCGCAACCACCTTAAGCGACTCAAACGTCTCGGTGCGCTCGGCGTGAAAAGCTACATGCAGCCGACACGACAGCAGCGTCAGTGGGTTATGCAGGCGGCTCGTGAAGAGAAGCTCCTTGTGATGCCGGAAGGTGGCGGGAACCTCTCAATGAACCTGACAATGATCCTCGACGGTCATACAGGCATCGAACATGCGCTCCCTGTGACTCCCTTGTATCGGGACGTGGTGCAGTTGTTTGCGCGCAGCAAGACAGGCTACACCCTGACATTGTTGGTTGCCTACGGCGGTATCTCTGGTGAGATCTTCTTCTTCCAAAACTACCCCATCTGGAACGACCCCAAGCTGAAGCGATTCTTCCCGCCCAGGTTGTTGGCTGCTCGTGGCCGACGTACCAGCATCCACGTCCATGACAACGACTGGAACCACATCCGCGTGGCCAAGTACGCGAACAAGATTGTGGAAGCGGGTGGTCAGGTCCACCTCGGGTCGCACGGTCAGCTGCAGGGCTTGGGTTACCATTGGGAAATGTGGGCGCTGAAGCAGGGCGGAATGTCCAATCACAATGTGCTTCGGGCTGCCACCTTGCACGGTGCTCGTTACCTTGGTCTCCACAAAGACATTGGTTCTCTGGAAAAAGGAAAACGCGCAGACATCGTCATTTGCGATAAGAACCCGCTGGAGAACGTCAGGAACGTCAGCACCATTCGCTGGGTGGTGAAGCAAGGCTACATCTACGAAGCTGACACCATGGAGCGTCAGTGGCCCTCTGAGAAACCCCGCCCCCAATTCCCCTGGTGGACCCGCCCTGTTGGAAAGTAGTAGGGAGTTAGTGTTCCAACCCTTCTTTCTTCTTCGTTACTTCCATCTCTTCCGTTGTCCAAATGATACTTTCCCTGGCCCACTGCTGGCATCGCTTCCATAGATGTTGGGGGATTTCCTTCAACTGAGGCAAGACCACTGTATGAAAGCGGGGTGGGGCTCCATGCGACGGTTCCATGGTGAGGATCGAGTCGATGTTCATCACATGCCGCAGCGTGGTGAACACCAGCCTCGCGTGGCTGTCGTTCATCGCAGGATCGACAGGAGCTTGGTGTTGGTTTTCCCAGTCTCGTATCTGTTCGGCCAGTCGTTGGGTTCGATGACCGTCTCGGGAACGTCGCAGCTTTGCAGGGAGGACTTCAAGGTGTTGGAGTGCTTCGGTGTCGCTGCCTTTGAGCAAACGATCCAGGCCTGACTGCAGAAAGAGTTGTGGTTGAGTGGTGAGCCCCGCTCGAACGATGTGCTTCAAGAGGGAGCTATGTTTTTCCTGAAGTTGAGCGCCCATTTGAAGTGCGAAGGCGTCGGCCTCTTCGGAAGTTCGGGCGACCACGAGCGTACGTTGTGATGGGTTTGCGAGGCGTTGTTCCAGGTTTGCTAGGAAGCTATCCAACGCCGGGTGAGATGGATCGGCGTTCCACTCCAGTGAGTCGGGGTTTTGGAGAGCTCCTGTTCCTGGCAGAGAGAGCCGAATCGCATCGATTGGAGACGCTGTCTCTTTGTGCCAAAGGGTCGGATGTAACTTCCAAACGCCAGGTTGGGGGAGCTCTGCGCTGTACACACACCACAACGTTGGGTCGTCTTGCTCAGCGATCAGTTCTGCGACGCCTGAAGGCTGTCCTCCTTTTGTTTCTGAGCTTCGGAGTTGGTAACCTTCCCATTGGAAGGAGGGTTGTAAGGGCTCATCCAGGTGAAGCACAAACATAGAAGCCATCCCTGGGAGCTTCCATACATCCTTGACCTCTACTTCTTTGTTGGAGTGTGACCAGGCTTCTGCGAAGGCTTCTGGTGGTGGCTGTTGGAGTGACAACGTTCCCAACGGTGCAGCCGGTTGGGTAGACTCTTGCTGTGTGGGCTGTTTGGGCTCGTCCCATTCGTAGGAATCCCATTGCGTTGGTTTTGTTGAAGGTAACGCTGTGGGGATGTCCCAATCGTCCGAAGAGCGGTCCATGGGAAAGAGCAAGCGGGAGGGGGCTTTGGCTTTGGTTGTATACCGTTGCAAATGGCGAAGCAGCTGACGAGGCGTGGCGGCGTGCTGCATCGTCAGAGGGGGCGAGTTTTGGGGATCCCAGAGCCTCACGAGCGATTGGCATTGTCCAGGGGTGAGAGGTTCCATCTCATAGATGTTGTGGGCGATGCGTTCCAACACGTCCGTCGCCATGGTGGGGGACATCCATCGTGACCATAGCGACGAGTCCATCACAGAAAGGACCACAAGGTTTGGTATCTCCGCGAAGAGCGCTCGGAGCCAATCTTCCCAGCGTTGTGTGTGTTCACGTCGGTTGCGTAGAGTGTCCCAGCCTTCCAAAGCCAGCACCGACAATCCTGACTCTTGGGTGCAAGCCCAACCATCTTTCAACGATTGAAGTGCCTGTTCCATCTGTTCGGAAGACCCGGAGAATCCTGGGTGTTGTGGTGTTGGGAAATGGAACAGGCTTTGGTTGCATTGATGAAGAAGGGAAGCTCCGACGTACTTGGGTTGTGTCGGAATTCGTATGGAGTAGAGGGCATGTTGGGTGTGCCATCGTTGGAACCATCGCATCAACAGGTGAGTTTTCCCCAAGCCCGTTGCTCCCAATACAGTAATCCCACGTGCAAGGATGGTTCCTTGCTCCTTTCTTTGTTGGGTCAATTGCAACAGAAGTTGCTCCAGCTTTTGGGTTAGCGTGGCCTGTATGCTGGGTTCATCCGGGGCGACCTGCCATGGGTGTTCCACCCGGTCTTGCCACATGAGTCTCTCCGTTGCTTGGTTGGGTTGGGGGAAGGTCTTGAGTCAATGTCCGCCTTCACCGTGGGCATGATACCGTTATCCAGGGTCACAAAGCCAGTGAAACATGATCCAGAGAATTTGTTGTGCAACCTTGCATCGGTCGATCGGGAGTGGCATTGTTTAAGCGTGGGAATTCATCCCGACGATTATGGGCTAGCATGGGAATTTATTCCCATGTTCCGGGAACAAACCCCATGTTCCGGGAACGAATTTCCACGCATGTGAAGGTTGTTGTGGTAGAGGAGACATTGGATGATTCCAACACGTGTTCATTGTTTGGGCGAGGCTAGGGCACGTTATGGTGACTTGGCGGACCGTTTGGTGTCGTTTTTGGACAAGTCGGATCCATTGGCGGACCGGGCCGTTGAAGCTCTTGGTGAGCTGCCGCGAAAAGAAGGACACGATCTGCTCAATCAAATGTTGAGGGAGGGGCGTGGGGCCGCTCCTGACGCTCCGCAAGCTTTGCATGATTTGATCGAGGCTGTGGAGCATGTTCCGTTGTGGGTGAACTGGGAGCGTATTGAGCACGGGCGCAAGCTGTTGTTTCGGGCGGGTTTGTTGGGAGGCTTGGTGTTGGGGGCGAAGTCGTTGGTGCACGGTTATTGTGCGCCAGCAGGGAACAAGCCCCTCGTCTTTACTGGACGCTTGAAGTCGAAAGCGGCCCGACGGATCAACGAGACGGCACGATTTGTTCAGGGGGTTTGTCTTCCGAATGGAATGCGTCGCAACGGTGAGGGTTTTGCGATTACCGTTAAGGTTCGGTTGATGCATGCGCAGGTGCGGCGGTTGTTGTTGGAGTCGGGGCGCTGGGAAGAGGATCGTTGGGCCTTACCGATCAACCAACATGACATGCTCGCCACGAACTTGTTGTTCTCCTCGGTGTGGTTGAACGGGCTGCGTTTGTTGGGGTTTCAACTTTCTCACGAAGAGTCTGAAGATTACATGCACCTGTGGCGCTATGTTGGATACGTGATGGGCGTAGACCCAGAGTTGTTGCCGAGCACGGAGGCGGAAGCGATCCACTTGCAAGAGTTGATCTTGTTGACGCAAGGTCCGCCCGACGAAGACTCCAAGGCGTTGGTGTACGCGCTCTTGGATGCGCCCTTGGATCGTGCTCGTGATGAGAAAGAGCGGGAGTTGATCGCGCGTCGGGTCCAGTTCTCTCGATTTTTGTGTCGTTATCTTGTGGGCGACGAGATCGCAGACCAGCTTGGGTTGCCGCGCAAGCAAACGGCTGAGTGGGGACTGCGAGCCTTTCGTCGGTTGGTCCAACGTGTGGATGGTTGGCGGACACACGTACCTTTGCTGCCTGACATGGCACGCCGCGCGGGCGAGCGCTATTGGGTTTGGTTGGTAGAGCAAGGCCTTAAAGGAACGCCTGCCGATTTCCAAAGGCCGGAAACCTTGGACCCTTCCTTTGTGGGCTCCTCGGCCTGAACGAACGACTTAAGGGGCAAGGGAATCCTTTGTTTCTTGGTAAGTGCTAAACTCGTAACGTGTTGAAAGAAATTTCTGAAGAAGTTGTGTCGAGGGATGGACGTACGGGATGGGACCGTATAGAATCACACGCTCCGTAGAGAGACATTTTGGGGTGAGACATTCCTTTGAAGACCAAGGAGGTCAGAATGTGGAATACGTCGAAGCAGAAGTGGGAATCTCCAATGGCATGGATCCGTTGGGGAACTGTGGGAGTGATGCTCATTGTGATGGGCGGGTTGTCCATGATGGGTGGATGGTTTAAGTGGGGTGAGGCTTACACTCCACCGGAGCTGCGCAGCAAGCTCTCCACCATCATTTTGAATGGAAAGAAAGTCCGCGTTCTTTGGCCTGACGGTGATACCTTTCGTTTGATTCTTCCGATGGGTCGGGGTCCTGCAGCACGTTTGAAAGGGTACAACACCCTGGAAAACTACGGCCCTGTTCACAAGTGGGGCACATGGAATGCATCCGATCTGTACCGGGTCGGCAACCAAGCCACAAAGGTCGCGCGGTCTCGCGCATGGAAGTGCACAACGCTCCAAGGTAGCGGTGGTTACGGTCGCTTGTTGGCCGATTGCCCTGGTTTGGCAGCGGCGCTCATTTCGAAGGGTCTCGCTCATGTCTTTAGCGTGCAGGACGCAGGTGACTCTAAGCTGCTTAAGCTTCAGCGTAAAGCGATGCAGAAACGTCTTGGGATCTGGGCCAAAGGAACACCGTCCCACATCGTGACGAGTGTTCACAGCGCGTCGTTGTACCGACGTCGGGCGTACCATCGTTTGATCTCGACCCGGACGGGTGGCTCCAACATGTACCGTCACTCTGACTCGTACAACTCCTGCGCCTGGGTGTGCCTTAAGGGTTCTTGTATGAGGTACGTTCCTTACAAACGCCGCTACGGTTCCAACAAGGCGTCCTGTCTGAGAGTCAAGCGCCGACCTGCTTCCCGCCCCACTTCTCCCTGATTTCTTCGTCCGATTCTTTTTGCCAAACGACTTCATTTGTTGGTTCAAACGAACCAGTCTTGGACTCCCTCAGTATGAATGAGTGTTGAGACTTGTTTCTCCTTGTGATAGAGAGGCTAGTCGAAACATGCGTCTTCTTGGAAGCCATTTCATTCCTTATTTTGAGAGTTAGAGCATAGCGCTCTAGGGTTGGAGAAAACAAAACAATGCCTCGAATCACGTTACCGGATGGAAGTGTTCGCGAGTTTGAAGGACCGGTCTCAGCTTACGATGTAGCCGCCGACATTGGTCCTGGGTTGGCCAAAGCAGCGCTCGGCGCTCGGATTAACGGTGAGTTGAGTGACTTGAGCACCGTGATCGAAGAGGACGCTGACGTAAGCTTGGTGACTGGTAAGGCTCGTGATGGTGAGGTGGATCCCGACGCATTGTACTTGATCCGTCACAGCTGCGCTCACGTCATGGCCGAGGCAATCCAACGTATCATCCCTGAGGCTCTCCTTGTCTACGGACCTCCCGTCGACAACGGCTTCTATTACGACATTTCCTTCCCAGACAACCGTCCTCTTAGCGCAGATGACTTTGAAGCCATCGAAAAAGAGATGAAGAAGATCATCGGTGAGGACCGTAATTTCACACGCTATGACCTGCCCCTTGACGAAGGTATGAAGAAGCTGGAGGAAGAGGGCAGCAAGTACAAGCTCGACAACGCAGAGCGCGCCAAAGAAGCCGGCAGCGACACGTTGAGTTGGTATGCAACAGGTGAACCTGGTGAGAACTGGGAAGACTTGTGTCGTGGCCCTCACGTTCCCAACACGAAACACATCGGCGGCTTTAAGGTGATGAGCCTGGCCTCCAGTTACTGGCATGGTGATGCTAACTCTGACAGCTTGACGCGTGTGTACGGGACGGCCTTTCCTTCCAAGAAGGATCTGAAGCGTTACCTGCATCAACTCGAAGAAGCCAAGAAGCGCGATCACCGCGTGCTTGGGAAGAAGCTCAACCTGTTTCATATCGACGAAACGGTGGGCCAGGGTCTGATTCTGTGGGCTCCCAACGGCGCAACGGTACGACGCGAGTTGGAAGACTTCATCCGTCAAGAGTTGATCAAGCAAGATTACAGCATTGTTTACACGCCACACGTTGGGAAGTTGGACCTGTACAAGACGTCGGGTCACTTTCCTTACTACCAGGACAGCCAGTATCCACCGATGGTCCACAGCGACTATCTGGCGAAGCTCTCCGACGACGGCTGCAGCTGCTCAGAGCTGTCCAACCTGATGCAGGAAGGTGAGATCGAAGGGTATCTGTTGAAGCCCATGAACTGTCCTCACCACATCAAGATCTTCGACAGCCAACACCGCAGCTACAGGGATCTTCCCATTCGATTGGCAGAGTTTGGAACGGTGTACCGTTGGGAACAATCCGGTGAAATCGGCGGGATGACACGAGTCCGTGGGTTTACCCAGGATGACGCTCACCTGTTCTGTATGGAAGAGCAAGTGGCCGATGAGATCACGGGTTGTTTGGAGCTGGTTAAGCTGATCTTTAACACGCTCAACATCCAAGACTACCGGGTCCGCGTGGGTCTTCGTGACCCCGACGGTGATAAATATGTTGGCTCATCCGAAGTGTGGGATCGAGCCGAACAGGCTTGCCGTGAAGCAGCCGCCTCTTTGGGCGTTCCTTTCACGGAGGAAGCTGGAGAGGCCGCATTCTACGGACCCAAGATCGACTTCGTTGTCAAAGATGTGTTGGGTCGAGAGTGGCAACTTGGAACGATCCAGGTTGACTACAACCTCCCCGAACGCTTCGACCTCTCTTACATCGGCGCAGACAACAAGCCCCACCGACCTGTGATGGTTCACCGGGCTCCGTTTGGCTCGATGGAGCGATTCGTTGGTGTGTTGATCGAGCACTTTGCTGGTTCGTTCCCAACGTGGCTGTCGCCGGAGCAGGTCCGCGTCTTGCCGCTCAGTGAAAAGTCGACGGACTACGCCACGAGCGTCTACAAGAAGCTCAAGGATGCCGGCGTGCGCGTGGGTCTTGATCTCAAAGACGACCGCATCCAGGCCAAGGTTAAGGTGGGCACCGATGCACGTATCCCCTACCTTCTGGTGGTTGGACCCCGTGACGCTGATAACCAGGAAGTCAGCGTTCGCGCGCGAGGACATCGACAGAGCCTTGGCGCCATGAACGTCGATGAGTTTGTGGCTCAGGTGAAGGAAGAAATCTCGACCCGTAGCGCCCACCTCAATGTTGTCCAACACTTCGGCAAAGGCGACGAAGCTTAAGCCGATCCTTTCGCTTTAACCCTTCTCTTCCTGCCTCTCTACTTTTTTCTACCCAACTTACTTACGCGTTGTCGGAGCTCTCTTCTGCGGAAGCTGGCAGAGTGAAGGTGGCGTCCATTTGTTGGATTTCCCGCTGGCAAACAAACGCGAGATCGCTGGCTGAGGCGTAGCGATGGTTGCGTTCGTGCGCCATGGCTCGTTCGCAGATGTGCAGAATGGACTCTGGAAGGGCTGGGTTAATCTCGCTCAACTGAGGGTATTGGTTGGTCGTGATCTTGGACAGCGCTTCTGTGGGGTGAAGCTCAGCCAGAGGATGGTACCCTGCGAGCATCTCGTAAAGCAGGAATCCCAAGGAGAATATGTCGCTGCGCTGGTCCAGTGGATGAGAGCCTGTAAATTGCTCGGGGGCCATGTAACAAGGAGTTCCGATCACGCTGCCCATCCGAGTGAGTCGTGTGGCGTTCTTGTCGACAGGTAGCGCGGAGCTAAAATCCGTCAGGATGGGGTTGCCCTGGTCGTCAAAGAGGATGTTGGTGCTCTTGATGTCGCGGTGCAGCACACCGTTTTGGTGGGCATGATGCAGGGCTTCAGCTACCTGCATGATCAGCGAAAGCGCAACCGGAGGAGGTAGGGCGCCAGACTCCAGGTGGGAGTGCATGGAGCCCCCAGGCAGATAGTTCATGACATAGTAAGGGATGCGCTGGGCTGTTCCCGTGTCGTGCATTCGAACCAACGCCGGATGCTGGAGCTTTTCCAGCATTTTCACTTCTCGTTGGAAGCGCTGGTAGTTTTTGTTGTTGCGGGACTTGCGCAGCGACAAAATTTTCAAGGCTTGGAGGCTGTGATCCCGGCTGTCCCGGACAAGGTAGACGATACCCACACCACCCCGAGCGACTTCGGCGAGGACTTCGTAGCGTTCGCCGACCACAAGGCCAGGTCGCAGCTCCCCTTGGTTGATGTAGCTAGAGGCGCGTTCTTGCGAGTAGGCTTCGGTTTTCAAATCGGAGAGTCGGGGGATCGGAAATGACGCAACGTGCTCGACCTGGTGTGACAGTTGCTCGATTTGCAAACAAGCGTGGCGATAGGCTTGTTCAACGCTTACAGCCGCGCCTCGAAAGAGACTGTTGAGAGATTGCAACAGCTCCTGCGCGAGGTTGTGAAGTTGCTTTAACTCACACGTCTGGCTGAGACCGCCAAGGACAAACACTGATTGGTACAGGGACAGAAGTTCCTGGGTCCGCAATCCTTGGTTTTCTTGGGCCGTCTTCCACTGCGCCTGAATGTGTCGGATATGAGCCGGGAGTCGCTCAAGGTAAACACTTTGTTGAGCCTGGGCACGAAGCAAGGTCTCACGAGCGAGGCTGGCCTTGGAGCGTGGGAGCGGCGTACTTTGGCTTATAGGGGCCGGTGTTCCCGACGAAGAGGAGAACTTTGGGAGCGGCGTTGTTGGAGAAGGGATGTTCTCTCCCTGCGGCTCTTTTTTCTTTAGCATTTCTGGTCGCAACAGGATGATGTCATCCTCGTCAGGGACTCTTTGGTTGCGGCGTGGTTGGTGGGTAAGGTCTTGTTGACCTTTCATTCTGGCGTCCTGATCTTCACGTGCAGAGAAGAATAACATGGTTCGTACTTCGTCCCATTCTAAGGCATATGTACTAAAAACCAACCCCCTATTTTCGCTATTCCATTTTTTCTTGTGGTTTGATTTGATGGAGTTGCGCGCGAAGCAAAACCATTCTCAAGGCTTGGGGAGGTGGCTCCGGTGTCTTCATTTTTTGCAAAAGAGGTCCATCGGTTTGGAACCCCAGCTTGGAATGGAACGCCAACGAAACAACGTTGGTCTGGAGAATGTGCGCGTATACCCACAGCAACGAAAGCTCTTGGAAGCCGAAGGATAGTACGTCTTGGTAGGCAGCCAGCCCCCAACCTTGTTGACGCCAACCTGGATCAGCGATGTAAAGTCCCGATTCCGCGCACCTGTCTTTTGGGCTATGGTTTTTGAGGTGTGCAAGGCCGATGGGCGCTTCGGAGCCGAGAGGGCCAAACAACCAGTAATGATGCTGCTCGCTCTGCACCACTGACTGGAACCAACGCTCGTGTCGCTCTGGTGTGATCCATTCTTGGTGAGGCATGTGAAGCCGAACATGATCGCTGTTTCGCCAAGCGAGAATCATGGGCAGGTCGCTTTGTGTGACCGGCCGAAACAGAAGCTTGGATGATGAAGGGATCATGGCTTGGGTTGAGGTGGCTTTGATGGCGAGTCCTCTTCTATCACATACAACGGTCGGGAGCGTGTGTCGTTGACCACGCGGGCGAGGTAGCTGCCTAAAATGCCGGTGCAGACGAGTTGAATCCCTCCCACAAACAGAATCAGTAATGTCACAACAGGCCAGCCGGAAAAGGCCTGCCATCCACCACTCCACAGTCGATGAAAGAGTCCGACCAGGCTGACAAAAAGAAAAAGGTTCCCAAGGTGAGTTGCCAGTCGAAGAGGTGTGGTGGAAAACGTAAGAAGGGTATTGCGGGCCAGCTCCCACTGTTTGCGAAGTGAGTACTTGGAGGCTCCTGCGTACCGTGCGCCATGTTCGACGTCTACCTGGGTTTGTCGAAAGCCAACCCACTGAATCAAACCCAGCAGCATCCGGTCGGACTCACGGCATCGTTTGACTTCCTCGACCACTCGACGACTCAGGATGCGGAACACTCCTCCTGCGAAGGTGACGCCCAAACTCTTCTTCAGGAGCCAGCGGAAGCTTTGGGAAAGCATGCGGCGGTACCACGGAAACTTCTTGTTCCGACGGATCCCCACCACCACGTCAAACCCTTGCTCGTAGGTTTCGAGGAGCCGAGGGATCTCTTCCGGTTGGTCCTGTAGGTCGGCGTCCATCAACACCACGGCATCACCTTGTGCGTAATCCAGCCCTGCCGTCAGAGCGATGTGGTGCCCAAAGTTGCGAGAGAATTTCAGGATGCGGATGTGTGAGTCCTCTGAGTGCATTCGTTGCAGGATCTCGTGGGATTGGTCTGTGCTGCCATCATCGACAAAGACCAGCTCATACGAGCGGCCCAAGGCTTCCATCACATCGGTCAATCGACGATGCAGCTCGGGTAGCGTTGTCTCTTCGTTGTAGACGGGCAGTACGACCGAGAGCATCCGCGTTTGGGTCATCGCTTGTCCCATCCTTGAACGATGGTACAGACGGCTTCCTGCACCGCCTTGATCTCATCCGCTTGCAAGCCGGGGTAGAACGGGAGGGACAGCGTTTGCTCCCCAATGGCTTCAGCCACAGGGAAGTCGCCCGGTCGGAAACCTAGCTGTTCTCGGTAGTAGCGATTCAGGTGGACGGCTCGGTAGTGCACACTTGCACCAATGCCCCTGGCCTGTAAGTCGACCAACATGGCATCCCGGAGGTGGGCGGGAACCCAGAGAGGAAAGAGGTGATAGGCAGAACGTGAATCGTCCAACTCCGTGGGGAGTATGAGAGGCTTTAAACCAGCGAAAGCCTCTCTGTACTGTTGAGCGATGTCTTGTCGTTGACGCCAAAGTGACTCCAGGCGATCCATCTGATGAACCAAGAGAGCGGCCAGAATGTTGGGGAGTAGGCTTTTGTATCCCAACGTTTCCATGTCCCAGTGGACGTACTCTCCTTCTTTGGGAGTAGGACGATGTACCCCATGGAGTCGCAAGCTTCGTAGCTTGTCAGCGAGCGATGCGTTGTCTGTACAAACCGCTCCGCCTTCTCCGGATGTGAGGTTTTTCGTGGCGTAGAAGCTATAGCAAACGAGGTCGCTTAACTCACCCGGTCGGATGTTCTCTCGTTCGGCTTCGAGAGCGTGAGCGGCGTCTTCGATCACGAAAAGGTTGTGACGCTGGCTCCAGGCTCTGATCGCTCTCATGTCGGCCATTTGCCCGTACAAGTGGACGGGAATGATGGCTTTTGTCTTGGACGACAGCGCGCCCTCAAGTTGGGACACGTCCAAAAGGCCGGTGTCGGCTTCCACATCCACAAAGACAGGAGTTGCTCCTGTGTGCAAAATGGCGTTGGAGGTGGAGACAAAGGTCATGGGTGTGGTGATCACTTGGTCTCCCGGTCCTATCCCAAGAGCTTTGAGCGCGAGGAAGAGAGCGGTTGTTCCGTTGGACACGGCGACAGCGTGGGAGCGTCCTGTATAAGCAGCGAGCTTGCTCTCTACGTCGCGAGTGACGGTCCCAGATGTTAGCTCAAGCCCGCGTAGCACCTCTGTGACGGCGAGAATGTCGTCTTCGTTGAGGGCGTGTCGGTAAAAAGGAACAGACGGTGAGGGCATGGGCTTCTCGCGTTGGTGTTGGTATCCGGTCAGGCTTCCTCTTCCTCAGAGCGGGCGGTGTCTTCGGCTGGTTCTTTGCCGTAGGTGAACTCCCACACGCCAAGAAACAACATACCCAGCAAGGAGGCAGTCCACAACGTGCAGAACCGGATGAGCACAGTGCTGGCGACAGCGATTCCACTGGAGACCTTCAAGGTGTTGAGAAGGAACAACATGGAAGCTTCAAAGCCGCCGAGACCTCCAGGAAGCATCGAAAGGGCGCCAATGACTGTGGCCATCCCATAAATGAAGAACGAGGTGAGCATGGGAATCTTAAGCTGAAATCCCTGAAACAAAAGGTGCAGGGCGTAGCCTTCGCAGGCCCAGGCCAAGAGAGCGAGGAACAGCCCAACGGCAAACGGCTTCAGGCGAAACAGAGAGCGTCCCACACGGAAGAAGTTGTCGAGTTTTTCGGCGATCGGTTGAAGCCGCTGCCATCGTTGCAACGTTCGGAGCATCACGTTGTGAAGGGTTTCGCTGATCAACAAGACCGTCACTCCCAAGACGATGAGCGCGCAGAGAACAAAGTACCATCGGGCGCTGGCGATCATCGCGAGCCCACCGGCTGCGAGAACCAAGACAGCCAAGAGGTCTTGCAGTCGCTCCATCATCAGGACGCTGGCAGACTCCGTGATCTTTACGTTGTACCGAGAGCGAAGCAAAAACGACTTCACCACTTCGCCCGCTTTCCCAGGGGTTGCGGTGAAGGCAAAGCTTGCTAGAAACACCAGCAGGTTGGGTTTGGCTGGAACGTTCCAGCCCAGGTAGCGGTTGTAATACTCCCACCGCAGCGCGCGAAGTAACAACCCAAGCAGTACCAGCCCAAGTACGGCTGTGAGGTGCGTTGCAACAGGGAAACCGGAGAGGGCTTTCCACAGCTTGGACCACCCGGACCAAACGGTAAGACCGACGTAGAGCAACATGGCGAGACCTAAGGCCAGCACAACTTGTCGTCGGCGTTTGGCCCAGGCTACCTCGGGATGGGGAGGGGTGTTTGTGGTCATGGCTTGTATGTTGTGCTCCGTGAAGTCGTTGAGGGAGACATCAAATGTAGTTTTGGAGAAGGAGTTCTTTGGGGTAGGGGTTCAAATACACTTGCTTGTGAACCCACTCAGGGACGTCGTTGTGACGGGCGTGATGGCGAACCAATGTCAAAGGTACAATCAACGGAACTTGCCCTTCGCGGTATTGATCCAGGAGGTCGATGAGTTCTTGCTTGTCATCCGAGCTGATGTGCTGTTTGAAGAAGCCCATGAAGTGCTGCAACACATTTGTGTGTCGGGTTCGTGTGGCAGGTTCGGCCAGCGCTTCGGCCATCATGCGTTGGTATTGTCCTATCAACTCATCCCAGGGATGATTCCCTGCTTGAGCAACCCACCGTCCCATCTCGCGGTACACCACTTCGTTGTAGGCCAACAAGGTGTATTTGTGACAGGTGTGAAACTCCACCAACCCATGGGGAGTGGGGTTGGTCTCCAAAAACCGATGCCATCGTTGCATCACAAAGATACGTTGGATGAAGTTCTCGCGCAGGCCGGTGTCATTGAGGCGTCCATCTTCTTCCACGGGAAGCAGCGGAAACGTATCGGTCAGGGCGCGGGCAAACAAGCCCCGTCCTTCGTACGTTTTGGTTCCGTCGTCGTGGTATACAGGGATACGAAACATCCCACACGAGGGCGACTTGCTCTTGAGCACAAATCCACACAAGTTGTCAGGTAATGAACGGAGATACTGCGCGGCCCAGTCTTTCATCGCTTCGGTGTGGTCGATGGTCTTGTCTTGGGACAGCAGCCTTGGGTCGTCGAGGTCTCCGTGTAGATTGATGGGAGGGCGAGGGACTCCCAGTCCAATCTCAACCTCCGGACAAATGGGGATAAACTCAGCATACTGGCTCAATACGTTGACCAGAAACGAGTCGCGCTTGTGTTTTCCATCGTAGCGAACTTCCTGGCCCAGAAGGCAGGCACTCACTCCGATACGGATAGGGGAAGAATCTTGTGTCATAGGCTTTGGCTGCGTCGATTGTATGGTTCAGGGAGTGGAGTCTGATGCTTTGTGGTCTTGGAGCTGCTGAAGAATGGCGGTGTAGCCCTCTTGGTAGCTGGGATATTGCAGAATGTAGCCCGAATCAAGGAGGCGTTGGTTGCTGCACCGCTTGTTGCTACGAGAACGTCGCCCTTGGGGGCGCTCACTCTCCGGCTTGATCGGAGGCTTCTCCTTGCCAAGAGCGTCGGCCAACCAGTTCAACACGTCGTTCTTGGGAGCCGGTGACGAATCAACGCCCAGGTAGAGAGGTTCAACGCGCTCCAACTGCAAGAGGTGACGAAGGAAGCCGATGCAGTCATCCCTGTGGATGCGGTTGGTGTAGCGCGGAGGACCGTCGTAACAAACCGCTTTGCCCTTTTGGACAGAGCTGAGCAGTTGTGTACGTTTGGGACCATAAATGCCGCCGAATCGGACGATGACACCCACATCTCCCAGGTCTTGGACCTTCTCTTCACCTTCAAGGATGGTCCGACCGGAGTAGTGGCTGGGTGTGGTCGGGGACGTCTCGTCGATAACCTCCCCTGTATTTTGCGCATAGACGCTGGTGCTGGATACCAACACAAAACGTTGCAGCGGTTGTTCCTGAGCCTTAAGCACCTGCAAGATGTTTTGGACACCGTCCACGTACGCTCGCCTGTATCCCGCTTCGTCGTACTCGTCGGGTGTGGCTGTGTAGACCACACAGTCAAACGAGGTGGGTGGAGCTTGAAGTGTGGTTGGTTGGGTCAGGTCCGCGCTCCATCCTTGGAGGTCTTTGGGGAGGTCCTTGGCGCTGCGCCGCAGCCCCCAGACGTCCCAACCTTCCTTCACCATTTGCAAGCCCAGGCCTGTACCAAGGTCGCCGCATCCAGCGAGCAGTAAACGTGGCATCGGTTGTTTTACTCCAGTGGGTTTTGTCTACGAATGGGTGTCACAATGGGCTTGCCGTTGCCGATGTAGCCCTGGATCTCAAACGTGGAGAGTCGGGTGTCGCAATCCAGATCTCCCTGCGCTCGGATCGTGAAGCTGGCCGATTCACCTTGGCCCGCGGAGCGGTAGCAGTATCGGTAGTAATGGCTGTTGGGGATGGAGAAGCGAAGCTGCTTCCAACAGGCATGCTGCCAGTTTTTGGGGTTGGCTTTGTACTTGGCTTGGCCTTTGTGACAAGGCTTGGTCTTTGGGCTACAAATCCATCCCATATTGGCGCAGGGGAACGCAGAGGGAAGGGTTTTGCCCGACTTGTCTTTGCGTAGTTGGCTGTGGTAGGCGAGCGCGCTGCTTCGAAGCTGGTACAGATACAGCGAAGCTTCCGATGCTTTGCTGCGGCGGATGTATCTCATGAACGCTGGGATCGCGACGGCTGCGAGAACACCCACCAGCGGTGTGCTGGAGAGCATGCTGCTTGTCATGCTGAGGCTGATACCCACAAGCATCTCAATGGGGCGACCACCCGTGTTGTCCTTGGGGACTTTGGCGAACTTGGCTTTTTGGAACCGCTCCAGCGACTTGGCGATGGTCTTGGCTTCTTCTGGGCTTACCACCGACTTGCGGCTTAACTCCAGTCCCATGAAGCTCTCTTGGATGCCATTTTGAAAGCTGTTGTAACTCGCCATCACGCGGGTTCGATCCAGGAACGGCTTCACCCACTTGCTTGTTCTTTTGGGGCCTAACCATGTCACGAGTTGGCGCCATGCGTAGGGCAAGACCACAAACGTGTGACGTTGGTTCTTCAAGTAGTTTTGGTAGATCTCTGAGGTCTCTGGGATGACGCTGCTGAGGGCAGGTGCTTTCTTGTTCCAAACCTTATCAAAGGCTTCGTGGGTGGTGGCGTCTCCAAAGAACCAAATGCTGGAGCCATGGGCCACGAGTCGGAACGTATCGCCCTGCGGCATCGACGTGATGTTCAAGACTGTATCCTTACCGTGGGGTTTGATCTCAACCTTGGTCTTGTCATCCTTGGGAAGAAGCTTCTTGGCGTGATTCGCCAAGGTGCGGAGAAACGTGTGAGTCTCCTTGGGTTGGTGGAACCCAATCATGGCGTAGGCACCCTTGAGTCCATTTTGGGTACGGATTCGTCGCGTGAGGTAGGCAATGCGCTCAGGCATGTCGGAGGTCCACAGGTAGCCCGAGGCGAACTGTCCTGTGAGCGAGTGGTACAACTTTAAGATGTCGATGCCGCGCTTTTTCATCTCCTCCCGAGACTTTTGCCAACCTTTCTCAATGTCGACAATTCTCGATGGACTGAGCAGTTTGTTGCCCTTGATCCAGTTGTAAAAGTTCAGCACGGCCTGGGTGTTGATATGGAATCCGCCGAACCATGCGGTGTTGGCCGGGCTGTTCTTGCGCATGGAGAGTGAGGCGATGCTCGGCTGGAAAATCGACAAAAAGACATTGGCATCTTGCGACCACTGCGTTTGCATCTGAACAGCGATGCCGTTGGCGAGAGACAACGCGATGTTTCCCGTCTTAAACAAACGATACAACATGGTGGGAACAAAGGGTTCAACAGGTGACTTCTCTGGCGTAACCCCGGCCAAAACAAGGTCCAACTCGCCGCGCTTCATTTGTCGTTGCACGCGGGGGTTCATGGCTTTGTTCATGGCGGCTTGCAATGGGTTGGCCTGGGTCGTTGCGAGCTTCTGCAAGAACTCAAGCTGCTGGGCAGGGGAGGGCACTCCTCGGGGGATCTGTCGCGATACAGTTAAGAGGTACTGATTCTTCAGCAACACGCCCAAGAGTCGGGGAGGAGGGAGCGTGCGTCCACGCCGCTTCATCATCTTGCGAACCGCCGGATCCACATTGGCACCTACATAGAGCGCCTGGACGCCGCTGCTGAGCTTCTTTACCGTCATCTTCATGCGGACTCGGGCGATCAAAGGCTGAATCTTGTCGAGTTCTATCTTGAGCGCTCCGGTCACCCAGACTTTCTTCTTGTACTGGTTGAACATTGCGCCCACCGGAACGTTAACATCCAGGCCCGCCGCTGTGAGAATCTCAGGGACTTTGGTGAAAATGTCATCTTTGGGCTTCAGTTGGAAACCGGGGAGAAACATCGGTAGCAACATGCCCATTTGCTTGGCGCGCTGCAGCATGCGAGGAGGGATGGGAAGCACATCTTTCCACGACAGCAAACGTCGCAAGGTTGTGGCGGGTTGTGGCAACACGCCCATGCCCAGGAATCGAATTTCAGGAGCTTTCACTGCAGCTTTCGAGGCTGGACGGCTTGCTGGCTTAGCTGCCGGTCGGCTGGAGGGCTGCGCTTTGTTGGCCTTGGGCACAGACATTTTGTTTTGGCCAAACGCTGTTGAGAGCGGGAGCGCAACAAAGACAAAAGCAAGGATTGGAACAAGAGAGCGTGACAAGAACGCGAGCGGTTTCATGGGCATTCCTCTTGGCTTGGAGTGAGACTGCAAACAGAAGCTTTGCGTCGCACTATACCGCTTCTCTTGAACCGAGACCAGACCTTTTGAAGGTCTCGAAACACGCTGGGTCTTGTCGTGACTGCCAACTTGTGGCATTTGGAGCGCAACGCATTTCGATGTTGCGATAGGTTCGTAGCAAGCGATGGTTTGGATGATGCAATCAAGAAGGAGAACGGATCATGAAGCTGGCAGTCTTGGGTGCAGGAAGTGTGGGTCGCCTCATCGCACGTGACTTGGTGGAACGATTCAACGCAACGGTCGTGTTGCTGGACGGAGACCGCGACGCTCTTGCGCAGTCGGAACGGTTCGGCGCTGAAACGCATACCGTTGACGTTACCGGCGACAGCGACTGGCTCTCCCTCTTGGAAGAGGCTACCTGTGTTGTCTCAACGCTGCCCAGCGAGTTTGGTTTTGCCACCCTTCAGCGATTGATTGAAGCGGGAAAAAACGTGGTAGACCTCTCCTTTATGCCCGAAAACTATCTGGAACTTCATGAGCTTGCCCAAGAGAAAGGCGTCTCTGTCGTGGCAGACATGGGTGTGGCTCCAGGAATCAGTCATGTCCTCGCGACTCATCTGGCAGGACAACTGAGCGACGTTCATGCTGTGAATGTCTACGCAGGAGCGTTGCCTCTCGAACGTGACATGCCTTGGCAGTACAAATCACCTTTTGCTCCGCATGATGCGATTGAGAACTACACACGTCCTGCGCGTTATCGTGCGGGCGGTCAACTCTTTGAAGTTCCCGCGCTGTCACAGCGTGAGCTGCTCCACGCCAGCGGTATTGGCTCTTTGGAAGGTGCATTAACGGATGGCCTTCGGTCGTTGTTGTCTGTGGACTCGATTCCCACCATGGCGTTCAAAACCCTGCGCTTCCCCGGCTCCTTTGACCTGTTGGTTGCTTTGCGTGATGCTGGATTCTTTAGCAGCCGTCCTCTTCACCTGGGTGACGCTGTTGTTGAACCTCTGGATGTGACCGCCACTCTTCTTACGGAGGCGTGGTCCTTGTTGCCTGACGACGAAGAGTTCACGTTCTTGCGTGTGGATGTTCACGGCCTGAAAGGGGACAAGCCGCATGCTCTCTCAGCCCAACTCTGTGACTTCACTGACACCGAACGAGAAGAAAGCTCTATCGCTCGCACCACTGGCATTCCCGCTGCGATTGTTGCTGCGATGATGGTTCAGGGTGAGTGGAGCCAGCCAGGTGTTGTTGGACCCGAAGCGTTAGGACAAGACGCAGATGTCGCCGAAGCGTTCTTCCAAGCGCTCGACGAACGAGATGTCTTTGTGACTTTCGATGAGATGGGTGCGTAGAGGGAAACGAAGTTTAGAAGCGTCGGAAGGTGGCGCGTCCTCCGCCGAGGGGGATGCGCAGTCGGTAGCGGTAGAAGCCGCCATTGGGTGCCGGACCCAGAAGGCCCAGGCCGGTTTTGAGTACGGAGGTGGGGTCAAGGCCGTCGATGAACGACTTGTTGATCTTGAACTCCAGTTTGCCGCGGAACACGGCGTAGCGCATGTTGCGGCGCAAACGAATGGAGCCTGTGAGCTTGAGGGCTCCGTCCGCGCCGTTGGATTCACAGCGTGTAACGCGAAGGGTGCCTTTGGCGATCTTAATTCGTAGGACAAGTTTTCCCAGTCGAAGGAGGGGGACTGGTAAGTCACCCATCTGCGCTGTGGGAAATTCTCCGGGCCCGAGAGAGAGGCTACGAATGTCTACTTTGATTGTGCCTGTGGCTTTCGTCATATCTACGCCACGTGCAGGCGCTCTTCGACGTCTGGTGCGACGACGTCGGCGTCGTCGGTTGTTGTTCTTTTTGGTGGTCTTCTTGGGCGCTGCAGCCTTGGCTCCAGGCATCGGAACCTTGAGCCGGACTTTCGCCTTCAGTCGTCCATAAACCGGGGCAAACAGGGTCGCAAGTAGCGAGTCATTCTTGGGTTTGGCGGCCTTGGCTTTGCCCTTCTTGGTGGTGACGCGTCGCCGAACCCTTCGACGTTTCTCACGGAGCGCGTTCAGGCTCAGTCGTTTAATGTCGAGCTTGACGTTGACTTTGCCTCCGCTTTGGTTGACAGAGCCCTCTATTGTTCCTTTGGCGACTTCTGCGTAAAAGTCCGCGGAGATTCTGCGAAAGAGCAAACCGAACAGGGAGGCGTGGGCGCGGACGTACTTGATTTGGACGGCCGCGATGCCTTTTTTCATGGGTTTGCGGATGATGACGTTGTTGGCCTCCACACCAGACAACCAATAGGGGTGAAGGTTGGACATCTTCACCCGAACCTTGGCCTGCCGTTGAAAGTTCATACTGAACCGATCAAACAGTTGTTTGTAAGGAAAGGTTCGGTACATGAAGTAGACAAAGGCAGCCATAAAGAACAGGGTATAGCCCAGCCATTTCCAGATCTTTCGTTTGGTTGTTTCCTGCATATCCTAGGGCTTCCTTATCGGTCATGAGCCGTCTCTTCGATGGAGATGGCCACCGTGTCTTACTTTTTCAAGGTGTACGTCGCAACAGTTGCTGAAACGTCGATCTTGTCGGGTGCTGCAAAGTTGGGTCGCATCCGAAGCTTGCGTACTTTGACAATCTTGCCAGAGTTCTCAAGGGCGTCGAGAAACTTCGCAAGGTTGGCCAGAGGTGCCTTCTTTAACTCGATGCGTACGGCGCGTTCGGCGACGTCTTTGTTCTTCTTACTGCTGGACTGTGAGCTGATGAAGTTCATCGAGTCGATGTTCAGCGAGAAGGTCTGGCTTTGCGCGCTGACGAACCGAACCAAGTCCACGCGATTGTTCGCTATCTTTCGCTTGATCTGGCGGACTTTGTTCTGGGCTTGCTCGTACTGTCCCTGAATTTGGCTGATGGTTTCCAGGCGACGTTCCATCACTTGGTTGCTGCCTTCAATGCTCGTGAGGCTGCTGTTCACCCAGAGAGAGACGATGTAGGCCAGAAGCAAGATTCCCGCGACAGAGCCCACAAGCACCAGCATGCGCTCTCGTGAGGTTAACTGCTCCAGACGATCCACCGCTGTGTCGATTTGATTTTGTAAAAAAGCCATAACGAAGGTCCATCTCCAGGTCTAGCAAGAAATTCGGGCGCGGATGCGGAACACCACTTTGGCGCCCTGCTTTTGCAATTTGCCTTTGGTGAGGTTCTGGAAGCATTGGAACGTTTTGAGCTCTTGCTCGATTTGCCCCACAGCGGCGAAGGAGGTGGTCTCTCCTTCGATGTTGAAGCGGTCTTCGGTGATTCGCCAGGTGGTGATCACGATCTTGTACTTCCGGCGCTTGGCGAGCTTGGCGACCCGATCGTAGACTTCAAAGAAGACATCCCGCGCGGACACCCTTGGAATCAGAGCCGTTGAGCTTCCTCCTCGGACTTGTTGGATCTTTCCACGCATCAATCGGAGGCATCGTCCAGGTTCTACGTCTCTGTTGAGAATCTCCTGACAACGAGACTTCACCTCCTTTCGGAGTTCGACGCCTGTTGCCGAGCGGGCGTAAATCTGGGTGATGACAGACACCCAAAACAGAACAAACAACACCGCCAAACCAAACAAGATAGGGCGGATTCGCTCTTTCAGAAACTGAAGGTCGCCTTTGAAAGAGAACTCACGCTGGCGAAGATTGATGTTGGAGTAAATGGACTTCTTGGCGTAACGCATCGCCAGTCCCAGCGCCTTGAAGTATGTGTAGGGCTGGTCGGTCCATTCGAGATCCTCGCCTGTGTTAATGCGCGACAGCTCCAACCGGGAGGTCTCAATGCGCAGGCGCTGGGTTAGGAATTCGTTGAATCCGTGAATGTAGGCTCCGCCACCGGTGACGTAGAGGTGTTGGGGAGCCTGTGAAATCCGACGTTCGACGGAGCCCAGGGTACGTCGCCACTCCGAAAGAAAAGGCGAGAGGGAGCGGGTTGTTGCTTCCAGGACGCGTTCGTCGGTTTGCGAACCTTGTGGTTTGAGGTCGATGTAGTTGAACAGCCACTCGTGGCACTCTTTCTCATCAAACTGGAATGCTTTGTTGAGGGCTTGCTTGAGGTGGTGGGTGCCGCGCTTGATGGTTCGAACCAGCTCCACCCGAACGGGGTTTTGGCTGTCTTCTTCATCTTTCTGAAAGACGACGAGGGTCGCGTGGTGGTCACCCAAGTCCAGGACGGCCCAAACCGGAACATTTGGGGGATCAATCAACTGGTCGTACAGGTGGGTGTAGGGGAGGCCCTCCATCATGACGATCCGGGGGTCAATCTCCAGGTCCTGGATCTCTTCCAGGAAGTTGCCCACTTCTTGCCGAGGGGCTGTTCCCACGAGGATGCGAGAGGGTCCTTTTCGGTCTTTGGTGATGAACTGGTAGTCATAGATCAGGTCATCAACATCAAAGGGGGTCAGGTCGTCGAGCTGAAAGGGCAGGGTTTGGTCAATTTTGGTGGTGTCGGAGAACGGCATGTCCAAGGCACTGCAGGCCTGACGATCGCTGGGCAGCGCAGTCACAACTTGCTCGACTGGTCCTAACGTTTCCATCAGGTTCCGAATGGCGTTGTGCTGAGCGGCATGAGCCATCTCTTCGCCGCTCTCTGGCGCGATCATGACGGGCTCGCTGTGGAATCCGACTACATGAGCGGTGCGAAGCGTTGTCTCTATCACGACGCCCTTCACCGCCGACTGTCCGATGTCCAGTCCCAAGATCCGCTGTGCCATTCTATCTCTCCTTACTAGTAACCCGCTGTGGGTCGAGCGGGTTTCCTCCATGGGGAGGTCTTCTTCTATACCAGGTGTCCGGTGGTTGCAAACAAAAAACGGGGAAACTGAGGGGGTTGTCCTGTGCCTGTCTCATCGTCAACCTCTCAGTGCAATCGCCAAAAGTACACATCGCGCTTTCCACGAGGCTGTACATGGATCACAGCGGTGATGCGACGTTCGATCGTGCCCACCTGACCCGACGTATTAATACGGAAGGTGTCGGCGTTGGTGATAATCGTGGAGCCCATCTTTGTGGTGTCCAACTGGAACTTCGGTAGCTCGTTGGCAAACGTCTGATTCTGGGCTCCCTGTCCTGCACCTCCTCCGGCTCCTGGAAACATGTTGGGATCGAGAAGCACCGGCTGCTTCACCCAGTTCACAAACTCATCGCGTGAGTTAAAGCCGAGATACGAACGGTACGACATCATCGCGTCCAAAAACTTCGCATACTGTGGCGTGAAGAAGATGGTGCGTTCTTGAGGCTTGAGCTTGGCGTACGTCATGATAAGCGCTGACATTGATTCTTTGGCGGCGCTGTTGATATTCACCCGGAACGTCGGGCCGTACACCGTGAAGTACTGGGCGAACGTCTGGTAGAAGAGGTCGTCCACGCCGTACACGAGGCGGATCTCGTCGAGGGAGTCAAAGTAGGAGTTCTTCGTTCGATAGCCCCGTTCGGAGTACTTGTACTTGCCATCTTCAGAGCTACCACCTTCCCCTGCGACTTGTTGGTTGGAGTCCACCCAATCTTCAAAGGCTGCGATTTGTTCCTGACGGTTGATCGCGTCACCGTTGGCCTGGGTTCGTTCAAACAGAGGGTCGTAGCGACGGGGCGCAAACAGATTGGCGAGCATCGCGCGGAGCTTGATGGCGTCCTGGTAGTTGGCGAAGCGGTTCAGGTTAATCTTCGCGCTCTCGTCTTCCAACGTCGCGCTGCATCCGCCTTTAAAGTCACCAAACGCGTAGAGTTTGCCTTGGTCTCCCTCCGGTGGTTTGCGTTTGGCGCGGCCAAACGCTCCTCCAAACAACTGCTTCAACATGTTGCAGTTGATGGGGATAATCTTCCAGAGTTGCAGACGATTCATCAACATCTGGACTTCCGGCGGTGCCATCTTCAGAAACTTCTTGAACTGCGTCTTCATCCGCAGAAATTGGGAGTTGAACGCGAGCAACAAGTGAGTGAATTGCATACCTGAGCGAGCCAAGTACTCGGCTTGTAGGGCGTTACGTGAGTTGGCCGCCAGCTGCAGTTGGATCCGTGAGTCATGTTGGAGATCCAAAGTGATGGAGGTGCCCAAGACCAACATGAAGAGAACCATCAAAAGGGCGATGCCGCGAGAGCGCTTGTCTTGCTCGGAGACTTCACGAGTGGGTCGCGGCGAGCGAGATGAACTCCGGCGTCCTGGAGGATATGGTGCTAACTCTAAACCCAAAAAGGTTGGGCGTTTGCGTCGGGGCTTGCGGGGTTTGGTTTGGGTCATCGCAGCCTCCTATCGCTGAAGCAGTTCGCGCATAAAGATGCGAGTGCGTGTGAGAAATGTAATGTTTTGACCGCTCTGGTCCTGCACCACCAGCTTGATCTCCACGAGAGGTGGGAGTCGATTCCCGTACTCGATCCGTGTGGTGTCCCAGTCTTTCTGCCAGTCGGTTTTTCGTCGGTCCCAGTACTTGAACTCCAGGCTCACGACGTTGTCGAGCAGCTCATAGGCCAGACCGCCCTTTTCCGGTTGACCATCAATGATGGTTTTGGACCGACGAAACAGCCGATACACGCCCGACTTCTTGGGGTGTGGCTTGCCGTAGTAGGTGAGAATGTTTTGGTCGGATTCTCGGGCGTCTCGGACCATCCGGATGTGAGAAAACGACGAGAACGTAAGCCTCGCGATCGGACTTTCATCTTTGGCCTTAAAGATGGTCTGAGGGATCTTGCTTTGGTCCGGTCCTGGCAGAGGCTTGGCGATGTAAGCTGTTGACAGTTCGCGGGCCATACGATCGAGGACAACGCGGGAGCTATGGTACACATCGTTGATGCGTTGCAATGTGTTTCGCGTTCGGTTGGAGCGCCAGACAATGTCAGCGGTTGCCAAGCCAATCATGGACAGCAGGAAGATCGCAACAAGGACTTCCATCAACGACATACCTGCTTCGCGACGGCGTTTGCGTTGTTGCAACCTGCACCGGCGTGAGGAGTGTTGTTGGGTGGGGAACGTCATGGTGTTTCTCATGGTCGCAGCCTCCCTTACTGACTTTGGGGTTGCTGCGCAGGCCAACCGTTGGGGAGGCCTGTGTTGCGGTCAAAGTTAAACAGATGAGTGGTGACAGCCAGTCGGTAGTCGCGCTTGTCTTGCTTCCACGTAATCACAATCTGGATCTCACGTAGAGACTCTTGCAGTTGCTTGAAGACGGTTTTCATCTGGCCCTGAATCATGCCCATCATCGGACCCATACTCGACAGAATCGATTGGGGGTCTGTGTTTTGGTTCATGGAAATTCCCATGCTTCCGAGCAATCCTTGGGCTTGAGCGAGGCGGGCTGCGCCAGCTTCATCACCGTCGCCTTTTTTCTCCCCACCTCCTCCAAGACCGGGCAGGTTGGTGGGTTCGGCGATCTCTACCTTTTTGATGCAGTACTTCCATTTGAAGCCTTCAAAGGCCTTGCCTTCATCGTCAAAGTCGCCTTCTTTGCACGAGCTTTTGGAGAGGCCAAAGGGAACCTTCTGATCTTCAACTTGCTGCATCAGGAAGGCCATCCGTGCACGAGCCAATTGGGTCGCAACGGTTAGGTTCTTGGCGTAGCGGGTCATCTGCATGCCGCCACCTTGTGCGTCGAGTAGAACGACCAGCCCCATCGCCAAAAGGGACAGAGCGACCATCACCTCCAGCAGCGTAAAGCCCGCCAAAGAAGGACGTTTACGAATCATCGTCATCGTCTCCTTTCTTGCGGTTGGTGAAGGAGTCGCTTAACTCCACCTTCTCTGAATGCACCACCACGCGACCCGTAAGAGGCTTGATCTCCAAGGAGAATATGGTGTTGCGAGCGTCCTTAAGGTAAATCATCGCGCGTTGGCAGCGTCCCAAAGGCAAACAGTGAAGGTAGGTATACCGAGGTCCTTTGTCTTTGCTGTAAGGTTCTTTCTGGTGCGAGACAAAGATGGAATCAAACGTAACACCGGCTGACAGCGGTCGTGCTTTGAGAAGTCCTCCGCTGAATTGTTGGAACGTCGCCTTTTTTACCTCCAGGGAGATGGGCTTTTCCCCGCTCCAACCGCCCAACGTCGTCGAGGAGCTTTCAGACTGCTTCTCCTTCTTGAGCTTCTCTTTGCGTTTCTTTTCTTCTTCTTTTTTCTTCGCCTGGTACGCGTTGTTTTGCTCGCTGTCGATCAGACAGCGGCCGTCTGTGCTCACTTCTACCTGGTACTTGTTCTTCTTCAGGTCGAACTTGAGCCTCATGCAAAGACCCTTCATCGCGGCCTGGTTGTACAAGTACCGAATGGTTCCTGCGAGGCGCGTGGCGTCTTTGCGAAGCTTGGCGTGAGTGAGCGCGTTGAAGTTGGGCATACCGACGGCAAAGACCAACCCCAGCAGGAAAATCACAACCATGATTTCCATCAGCGTCATACCCACTTGTGATTTGCGATGACGTCTCATCTTGTGGTTTCCTTGGACTGGGGTGGTAGGTGCTGGACGGTTTAGTCGTCCGTTTCGCAGCGAATGTCTTTGTCAGTGTCGGTCGTTCCGCCTTCTTTACCATCGGCTCCATAGGAGTAGATGTCGGGGCGGCTGGGGTCATCTTGACCGGGGAACTTGTACACGTAGGGGCGGCTCCAGGGATCCTTGGGCACTTTCTTCATGATGCCAGCGCTCTTGAGAGCCTGAAGGCCTTCGCTCTGTGCGGGGAACTTGTTCTTTTCGATGTTGTACTGATTGACGGCTTGAACCAGCTTGCACACCTGGGTCTTGGCGATGCCAACTTTACCCTTGGTGAACTGACGGATAACGGCGACACCCACGACGGTTCCGATCAAACCGACGAGGATAATAACGACCATGATCTCAAGCAAGGTCATACCAGCCTGGTGCTTGCGCAGGCGGCGCAGTTGACGCTTTCGTTCCGCTGAAACGGGAGTAAACAGTGTACGTAACATGGTTGCTCTCCTTTGTGACAGTCGAAGCTCTCTTCCACTGTCGGTAAGTAGGGTCATCCTTGAATGGCGCTGTTGATCTGGAGGATGGGGAGCATAATACTCATCACCACAAAGCCAACAATTACGGCCATAACGATCAGAATGAGGGGTTCCAGGACGGAGGTCAGCTGACTAATCCGGGCTTCGACCTGGCTTTCGTAAGCGTTGGACACGTGGCCCAACATGGTTTCCAATTCACCGGAGCGTTCGCCCACGGTGATCATGTGACTGACGATGGGATCGAACTTCCCGCTGCGCTGTAGGGGGACGGCCAACGACTCCCCTTCGCGAACGTTCTCGCGGGCTTTTTCGATCACATCACTGTATTGGTGGTTCCCCACCACAGTTTTGACAATATCGAGGGCAGACAGCATCGGCACACCGGAGGAAAGTAGGGTGGCCAGGGTGCTGGAAAAACGTGTGGTGGCGACCATCGCGATCAACCGTCCGAAGATGGGAACGCGAAGGACAAAAGCGTCGTATTTCTGGCGGCCTTCGTCCGTGTTGATGTAGCGACGAATGAGGTAGATTCCCAACCCAAAGAAGGGGATGATGATGAACCACCAGCTACTGACGAAGTTACTGATACCAATGAGTAGACGGGTACTCCAGGGGAGGGTGGCGCCGATATCTTCAAACAGCTTGCTCACGCGAGGTACCACCACAGTCATCAAAATGAAGACAACCAGGATGGCAAAGATAATCATGATGACCGGATAGGTCAGCGCGCCCGAGACCTTCTGCCGCAACTCCATCTGCTTTTCGTTGTAATCGGCCAAACGGGTCAAGACGAGGTCCAACGCACCGGCCGCTTCCCCTGCGCGAACCATGTTGACATACAGGTGGTTGAACACCTTGGGGTGCTCGCGAAGGGCGTCCGCAAACGGAGCCCCCTCGTTCACCCGGTCCTTCACCTGCGACAACACCCGCTTAAACTTGTCGTTGTCGGTTTGCTCAGCAAGAGCCGTCAAGCACTCAATCAGGGGGATGCCTGCACGAGTCAACGTCGCAAGCTGACGAGTAAACAACGACACTTCTTGGGCGCTGATGCGCTGGAAGTACTTTTGAAAGTCAACCTCTTTGCTGAGGAGTCCACCTTTGGCTGAGCCGCTGCCACCCATCTTGGCTTTGGTTTTGCCGCTGCCTTTGTCTTCAAAGACTTCTGTAAGAAGGATACCATCTTTGCGCAACACAGCTTTCAAAGCGCGCGGACCATCGGCCTCTTGCACGCCTTGGACGGCTTTTCCTTGTGCGTTGAACCCTTTGTACTCGTAAACAGGCATGGCAGTCGTTTCAGTCTTCGTTTAAAGGTGTTTGACAGAGCGGCCAAACAACGGTGGTTGCAAGGCTTGGGTTAGAGGTCTTCTTGGGTGACGCGGCTGATCTCTTCAATGCTTGTGATGCCTTGAAGGACTTTGGCTGCGCCGTCATCACGCAATGATTTCATGCCCTTCTGCGCGGCGCGTTGTTTGATGGCTCCGGAGGTCTCATTGCGAATCACCATCGAGCGAATCTCATCGTCAATGGTGAGCAACTCGTAAATACCCATACGACCGCTGTATCCGCTGAAAGAGCAGGCTTCGCAGCCGCCGTCGCGGTCGTGATAGAGGGTGTGACCTGCAGCTTTTTCGGGTGTTAGTCCGACCTGAGATAGCTGCTCGGATGTCGGCTCGTACGGTTCTTTGCATTCTTTGCAAAGCTTTCGAACCAAGCGCTGAGCGAGAACGCCCACGACAGACGAAGCCACAAGGAAGGGCTCCACGCCCATGTCGATCAATCGGGTGAACGCTGTAGCGGCGTCGTTGGTGTGGAGGGTCGTGAACACCAAGTGACCTGTAAGTGATGCTTGGATCGCGATCTCGGCGGTCTCCAAGTCACGGGTTTCTCCCACAAGAATGACGTCAGGGTCCTGACGAAGGAAGGCCCGCAGACCGCTTGCAAAGGTCAGGTTGATCTTGGAGTTAACCTGCATTTGGCCAATGCCACGAAGCTGGTACTCCACCGGGTCCTCTACTGTGAGGATGTTCTTCTCCGGTGAGTTGATGCGGCTCAGCGCGGCGTACAACGTGGTAGTCTTTCCAGAACCAGTCGGGCCTGTCACTGGGATAATGCCGTGGCTTCGGTGGATCATGCTGAGGAACTGCTTGAGCATGTCATCGGAGAAGCCAAACACCTCCAGATCAAGGACCGTGTTGGATTTGTCGAGCAAACGCATAACGATGCGTTCCCCGTGAGCCGTCGGAATCGTGGACACCCGGAGGTCGATGTCTTTCCCAGCGATCTTCAAGCGGATACGACCGTCCTGAGGGATTCGTTTTTCGGCGATGTCCAGCTGGCTCATGATTTTGACACGAGCGGTGATGTGCGAGTGGGCTCTCTTGGGAACCTGGGTGACCTCGTACATCAAGCCGTCTACGCGGAAACGGACGCGGACCTCTTTTTCGAAAGGCTCAATGTGGATATCGGAGGCTGCTTCTTTCACCGCCCGGTAGATCAACGCGTTGACAAGGCGGATAACCGGAGCTTCGTCGTCTCCCACGTCTAGGAGGTCAACCGCTTCGCTGATGTCGGCGTATTCGCTCTGGGTTCCGACATCTTCCAACTCTTCCTGGGCGTCTTCGAGGCCGAGGTTGCTGTTGATGAAGTCGTACGCCTGGTTGATCGCCGTGACGATTTGGGTGGCCGAGGCGAGCAGCGGAAGTGGCTCAGCCTGGAGCAACATTCGGAGCTGGTCGAAGGTCTCAACGTCGTAGGGGTCAGCACACGCGATGTAGACCGTGTCAAATTCAACCACCAACGGAAGAATGCGTGACTGGCGGGCAAAGCTCAGGGGCACTTTGTTGAGCAACTCAGGGGTAATCAACTTTGTGTCGATCTGATGACAGTAGGGGATGTCAAAGTGTTCGCTGCGTGCGAGCAAGAGCTGCGCTTCTGTGATGGTCTTGCTCGCCAGCATGATGGTTTCGATCGGTTCGCCACGGTCTTCTGCAAGGACGCGGAATTGATCCACTTGGTCCGAGCTGATGACGTCCTGATGAAAGAGTACTTCTTCCAGCGGGAGTCCCACATAGCGGCCGGACGGGTAGGTGGCAAACTCTGTGTGTTCAACGCTTGCGAAGATATCCTCTTCGGCAAGCTCCTCAGGAGCTGGACCTACCGATGTCAGATCAGCCGTTTGTCTGGAAGGTTGGGACTCAAGCATGGCGCACCTCGTGGTGTAGTTCTAAAGAGATTCGGTCGTGGATTATTCCGAGTCTTTGGTGTTGTCGTTAGCCTTCTTGACCTTGGGAGTCTGCTCGTCTTCTTTCTTGCGGCGAGCGGCTTTGGCCTTCTTGTCTTTCTCCAACTGAAGCTTCTTGCGACGCATCTCTGCGGCTTCGGCTTTTCCTTTGCGGACCATCATGTCCACCTTTTCCACAAAGCCAAACGTTCTTTCGTAGTTGCGGTATTTCCACAGCTCTGCTTTGCGGTTCTTGGTATGGAACAGTTGGAGAAACTCTTTCCTCTCGTCCATCTTTTGGCGGAAGATCTGTCGGAAGTCTTCCATCTTGGTGATGATGTGAGGTGTGAGGAAGACAAGCAAGTTGGTCTTGGCCACGGAGCGCTTGCGGATGCGGAACAGCGCTCCCAACAGAGGAATGTCACCAAGGATGGGTACTTTGGAGGTTCCGTACGTGACTTTGTCGCGCATCAAGCCACCAATCACGATGGTTTGTTTGTTGCGCGCGAGCACCACGGTTTTGATCCGGCGTTTGGTGGTGGTGGGTCCCAACTCTGGGTCATTTCCTGCCAACTCGGTCAGCTCCTGTTCAAAGTCCAGACGTACATAATCGCCAGCGTCGACCTGGGGTTTGATCTTGAGGGTCAAGGCCACGTCTTGACGCTGGATGTTTCGGATGGGGGGAACCCCTGCCTGGGCTGCCCCTGTGAAGGTTGTTCCCGCGATGAAGGGAACGTTTTGCCCAACCTGCAAGGTGGCTTCCTTGTTGGCGGTGGTCAAGATATGAGGCGTGGAAATGATATCCACGTCGGTGTTACTCTGGATGGCCCGAAGGACTACACCAAACGAAGGCAACCCTGTGGTGCTTCCAAACAAACCGGAGGTGTTGGGGACCTCCGCGCCGCGCAAACCAAAGGCCAAACCAAGCAGGGCGGAGGGGCTCAACACAAGGCTGTTCAGGCCGCTGAGTTGGGTGCCCAACAAACCAACGGAGGGGTTGGCTGTGTCGCCTGTTACGTTGGCGCCACCGTGGAACACAAGTCCGAGTTCGCGAGATTTGTCTTGGCTGACTTCCATCACCACGATCTCAACGAACACCTGTTTGCGGGCTCGATCCAGCTCAGCGATAACGCGCTTGAGGCTGTCGTAGTCACGTCGACTGGCAATCACTACGAGGGAGTTGGTCGCCTTGTCAGCGGTGATCTTGACCTCGCCTTCAAACTGTTCCGCGGCTTTTCGTCGGCTTGTTCCGCGACTGCGGCGTCGGGTTCGTCGACGTTGTTGGGTGCCTCGTGTGAGTTGAGACAATGTCTGTGCGAGTTCATCGGAGGACGCAAACTTCAGCCGGTGGACCCAGATCTGGCCGTCGTTGGGAAGAGGAATGTCGAGATCTTTGAGCAGCTTGCTGACGCGCTTGATCGCTCGTGGGTTACTCAACACGATGATCTGGTTGGTTCGTTCGTCGGCTACCATCTTGGTGATGCGGTAGGCGTCGGCGCTGTCGTCGTCCGATTTGCTCGTGTTGCGGTTGACCCGGGCCCTTACCTTTCGTTTTCTATTGGTGCGGCGACCTCGTCGGGTGCGGCGAACCACTCGTCTTGTTCGTCGTCGAGTGTTCTTTCTTGGGCGTCCAATTTGGAAGAGCTGCTGCAGCTTTTGTGCAATGGCTTGGGCTTCCGCATGTTGAACTTGCAGAACGTAGACGTTATCGCGGGTCGAGTCTTGAGGTACATCCAAGGTGTTGAGGATCTTTCGGACGCGCCGAAGGTTGGGCGCATAGTCCGTAATGATCAAGATGCTTCCAGCCTGGTAAGGGATGATTCCACCGCTGGGGCTGGACAGCTGTCGAACGAGACCTGCCACCTGGTTGACGTCGAGGTGCTGCAAACGGTGCAAGTATGTGATGACTTCCTCGCGGTAAGGCAGGCGAGCGTTCTTTTGGGTGTAGGTCCGGATGGGACTACGGCGGCTGTCTCGGGTGTAGATGATGTTCCAGTACGAGCCAACCCGGTACGCTGTCATCTGGTTGGCTTGCAGAGCCGCAAAGAATGCGCGGTAAGCCTCGCGAACCGTAACTTTCTTGGACGAGATGATGTTGAGCTGCTGGCCTCGCACCCGCGAACTGATGATGAAGTTTTGGCAGGTCAGCTTCGCAATCCAACGGACCACCTCGATGATCTTGGACTTGTCAAAGTCAATGGCAACGCGCACGTTCCACTTGACCCGGCACCTTCTCTTGAGGCCTTGCACTCGCGTTCCCTGCACATTTCTTCCGCGGCCGCGAGCTTGAGCCACGCGACGTTGGTTGGAAGTGCGCGACTTCTTCGCAGCAGGGAGTTTGGGGGCGGCCTGCCGGGGCGCACCTGGACGAGCCTGTGCTGGTGTGGGAGCTGCAAGCATCCACACCGCGCCAAGGAGCCCTGCAAGAAGGGCAGCGCACCTTGTTCGTCCTTGGGAGGCAGACTGGAAACAGCGCAACATCATTGATCTTTGACCTCGTAACTGTAGTTCTGGAGCTTGCCTTTGCGCATCACTTCCACGGACAGGTTCTTCGCGGACATCAAGTTGCTGTAGGCTTCAAGGGCTTTTTGGGGACTGGTGAATTCATAACCGTTGATGCGTCGAATCACATCGCCGTTCTTGATTCCAAGCTTTTGGTACAGGGAGCCGCGCTTGATGTGGTACACGCGGAATCCTGCGGGCTTTCCTTTTTTGAAGAAGGGCACAATCGCGGCCTGAGAGGCCAACACATCGAGGCGTTTGGTCATCGAGTCAAGGAGGTTCCGAGGCAGCGAGTACTGTTTGTTGCCGGTTTTCTTGATCTGGGACAGGTTGAGCTTTGTGCTGCGAAGCTTGCGGTACTTTTTGTACAGCGAGCTGCGGTAGTTGCCGCCACCACGTCCTGGGGGGGCGTATTGCTCAACGTATTCGAATCGTCCGCCGCCTCGATCCAACTTCACATAGCTTGGCTTCTTGATGACGGTTTTTTCTTTCACGGTCATGGGGATGCTTTTGCCGTTGGGCCCTTCTTTGTACACCGTTCGCTTGACCATCTTTTCAACAAGAGGTCCTTCTTCGATGTCACAAATCACGATGCCCTGGTACTCGTCGCCAGGTCGCACTGCAAACAGCTGTCGTTTCTTGGCGTCATACAACACGGCCACGCTGTACGAGGGGTCGCTCGCTACAGAGGTGCCTTTCAACTGCAAGGGGAGCTTGGTTCGTCGATAAGCTGCTTTTGGGTCACAAGGTTTGTAGGCCTTGGGCTTCTCGTCCTTCTTGGACTTCTTCACCGTCTTGGGTGTTGTGGGAGCCTGCACGGGCTTCTGATCTTTGTCGATTAGGTTCACATGCGCGAGGACAGCATAGCTCGCGCGCACGTTACGTTGGTACCCGTTGTTCTGGAGCTGCCCTTTCTGTTTGATCGTGTATGTCCGTTTGGTGGGCAGCATCAAACTCACGGTGTTGCTTGCCGTCTTGGCAAGGAGGTAGCTCGACGAAAACAAAAATGTCACCGTGAACACCCAAGAGTGAGTATGAAGCAGTTGTTTCAACATGATGATTCTCCGTGCACTGCAGAGAAGAAGGCTCCCAAATGGGAAAACATGCTCAGCTCTCTTCTCTCCAACTCTACTGTTCTTCTAAACCGCTGCACGAACTATGCCAGCTTCAGAAGGCCTTTGTTGGAAGAAAGCTTCGCTGTAAGAAGCGTTGCTATCATAGTGACCGAAACCCCGCTGTCAACCGCGTCTTACGTATTTGCGGTAGGACCTGGATTTCCCTTTCTCATACGTTCCCTGTTGGCCTCTTGCTCTGACCCGTCGACGTAACCCTGACATGTGAGGCCGGGTTTCTTCCCCACTTTGGCTCGTGGGTGTGGTGCTCATCTGTTTGATATTGTTGGATTGTTGCGTCGATCTTGAGGCTGTGGAAGAGGAGGGAAGGGCTTGTGACAAATTGTCACGCGCTGGATCCAGCGGTTTCCTGCTCCAGTGTCAGATTGGGCGGTGGTGGGTCGTTTTCTTGTTTGGCGGTGGTTGAGGCTGTCTGGCTTTCCTCGTCGTCTTGTTGGAAAGCGTCAATTTTGCGGTAGATCGTTCGCGTTGCGATGCCCAACAATTGCGCTGTGAGCTTCTTGTCGCCTCCGGTGCGTCGAAGGGTTTCACGGATGACGATTTGTTCCATCTTTTCCAGAGGTGTGCCAAAGGGAAGGATGAAGTAGTTTCCGTCGGTTTGGCTCTGGTGGATCTCATTGGGGAGGTCGTCGGGCTGAAGCTGAGGACCTGGTGCCAGGACAGCCGCACGTTCCATGGCATTCTCCAGCTCGCGAACATTCCCTGGCCAATCGTAGTTGCAGAGCAATTCGTTGGCTTCGTTGGAGATCTGAAGCATGGGCTTGTTCAATTCGTCCGCGTACTTCTTGAGGAAGTGTTGGGCCAGAAGGGGAATGTCTTCCACCCGTTCTCGGAGTGGAGGAACGGTCAGTTGGACGACGTTCAGTCTGTAGTACAGGTCGCCCCGGAAGTTGCCTTCTTCAATCTCTTTGGTCAGGTCACGGTTGGTGGCAGCGAGCAGCCGGATGTTAATCGGGATAGGTTCTGTTCCTCCCAGCCTTTCAATCTGGCGTTCTTGCAACACGCGCAGCAACTTGACCTGCATGGGGAGCGCCAGTTCGCCGATCTCATCCAAGAACAAGGTTCCGCCATCAGCCAGCTCAAAACGTCCAGGCTTGGCTTGTTGTGCACCGGTGAAGGCGCCGCGTTCATAGCCAAACAGCTCACTGTCAAACAACGTTTCGGGGAATGCGCCACAGTTGACCGCCACAAACTTCTTGTTGGCGCGGTGGCTGTGTCGATGAATCTCGCGAGCAAACAGCTCTTTCCCTGTTCCCGAGGGGCCTTGGATAAGAACCGTTGCGTTGGATTGGGCGACCTGATGTGCCGTGTCGAGGGTGCGCTGGAGCGCAGGGCTTTGTCCAACGATGAGTCCGGGTGACTCCAGTACTTCAATGTGCTTGCGAAGTGATTGATTTTCTTGCAAAAGAGCCGAACGTTCCAGGGCTTTGTTCACAAGTTTTACAATCTCTCGCCGCTTGAGAGGTTTGGTGATGAAGTCGTAGGCCCCTCGTCGCATGGCTTCCACGGCCCGGTCGATGCTGCCGTACGCGGTGACCATGATGATTTGAGTGTTGGGGGAGACCGCTTTGATGGCCTTGAGCAGGTCAAGGCCGTCCATGTGAGGCATCATCACGTCGCACAGGACAATGTCTGTGGGGTTTTGTCGAAACACCTCTAGGCCTTCTCTCCCGTCAAAGGCGTGCTGGACCTCAAACCCTTCCCGCTGAAAAATACGGCTGAGGGATTCAATGTTGCCACGTTCATCGTCTACGATCATAATACTGTATGGAGATTCGCTCACAGTCGTATCCACTTGTCGAAGGTTGGGGATGAGGAAAGAAGTTGTGGAGAGCAGGCATGTTTCTCTACAAGATTGCTGCAGAGAGAGACCTTGTCAATGTCTTTGTGGGGAAGTGTGTCATTCTCTTCTTTTCAGAGACTGGACTTGACATTGTGGTCAAAGGTAGCGAAAACAGCTATGGAGGCGGACTGTGCGAAGGGAATACTGAACTAGACTTCAGCGTTCCTGTTCCCTGTCCGCTACGAGCGCTTCCGCCGAGCGCTTTTGACATCTGGCCAAAGGAAAGAAAGAATGCCTCGGAAATTGCGGTCCCGTGACTTGGTTTGTTCATTTTGTGGAAAAAACCAGCGTGATGTAAAAAAACTTATCGCGGGTCCAAATGTATACATCTGCAACGAATGTGTCGCGTTGTGCAGTGAAATCATTACCGAAGAGTTGGAACAACTGAACACGGAGTCGATCTCTCTCGACATCCCCAAGCCGATCGAAATCAAAGACTTTCTCGACGAGTATGTGATCGGCCAGGATGACGCCAAGCGAGTCCTTTCTGTGGCTGTGTTCAACCATTACAAGCGGGTCGAGAGCCAACGCTTGAAGTCGGAAGTGGAACTCCAAAAATCCAACATTCTACTCCTGGGGCCGACGGGTAGCGGAAAAACACTCCTCGCCCAGACGCTGGCTCGCTTTCTCAACGTTCCTTTCGCGATGGCCGACGCGACCACATTGACCGAAGCTGGCTACGTGGGTGAAGACGTTGAAAACATTCTTGTGACTCTGTTGCAGGCCTCTGACTACGATACAGAGCGAGCCTCCAGAGGGATCATCTACGTGGATGAAATTGATAAGATCTCACGTCGTGGCGACAGCCCCTCCATGACCCGCGATGTCTCAGGCGAAGGTGTGCAACAGGCTCTCCTCAAGTTGATCGAGGGAACTGTGGCAAACGTTCCCACTCGTGGCGGCCGCAAGCACCCACAGCAAGAGTTTGTTCAACTCGACACCTCCCACATCCTCTTTATCTTGGGTGGCGCCTTCCACGGCATTGAGAAGATGATTGAGCGACGCATGACTGGCAGCCAAATTGGCTTCCACTCTGTGGTCAAGAGCAAGCAAAAGCAAAAGCTGGGCGAACTGCTCCGTCAGGTCGAGCCCAACGATCTCGTGAAGTTTGGGTTGATTCCAGAATTCATCGGTCGTGTTCCTGTGGTGGTTTCACTCCATGAACTGGACCAAGACGCTCTGGTGAAGATCTTGCGCGAACCCAAAAACGCGTTGGTTCGCCAATACCAGAAGCTGTTCGAGATGGAAGATGTCGAGCTGGAGTTTACCGAAGCCGCTCTCCAAGAAATCGCCAAGCGATGCGCTGAACGTGGCGGTGGCGCGCGAGGTCTTCGCTCCATCCTGGAAACGTTCATGCTGGAGATTATGTACGAGCTGCCCTCAATGGAGAACGTCAAAACCTGCATCATTGAGGCCGACGTGATTACGCACCGCGCTCCCCCCACCTTCCTCTACCACGAAGAAAGCAAGAAGTCCGCTTAAGGTAAAACATCCATCTTCACATCCATCCTCGCCGAAAATTACAGACGCTTTTGGAGGGCTGTGAGCCGTTCGTTCGCTTCCTGGAGTGCATCCTGGTAGGCATCGGACTCGCGAACGCTGCGTGCGAAGTCGCCTCGTTCTCCGATCCACTGTCCGTTCACCATCATTCCCTGGATTGCAGGCGTGGTGTCTGACAGCGCGAGGAGTCGGAGAGGGTCCATGGAAGGCCACATGGAGGGGTGCATCGGGTCCCAGATGACGAAGTTGGCAAGGTAATCAGCCTGCAAATGTCCAACCTTCATCGCTGGGTGCATCCGGCCTGGATTGGACCACACCAACGAGAGCAAAAACTCTGGGTTCGCGAATCGTTCGGTCGCATGGAACGAGCGGGTTCGGTGTTCTTGTAGGCGAGTTGCGTCGCTGAGCTTTCCCGATGCAAAGAAGGTCTGGTATTCCGGCGCCCAGGTAGAGCCTGTTACACGCATTCCATGTACAAAACGCATCTCTTTCTGAACGTTCATGGAGTCGTTGCAAGCGGCACAATCTGTTGCAACCAACCACGGGATGTCAGCCTCGGTCCATCGCAGGACGTTGGCTGGAAAGGCATACTGAGCCTGGGAGTAGGGGCAAAACCCGAGAGTTTGTCGGCCGCTTTTGAGGTGGGCAAAGTCGTCTTGGTTGATGTAAATGCCGTGGACCAGCAGGCTATGAGGGGACTGCTCCAACACGTCAAGGTGTTGCAGACGAGCAACCGGAGACAGGTTGTGAGTCTCCATGCTGAATGTGTACTCTTCGATGGATTGAGCGACATGCACATGAACAGGAAGGTTGTGCTCATTCGCTGCCCGGCCAATGCGCTGCCAAAGCTCATTGCTGACTGTGTCTGTCGCGTGAGGCCCCCAGGCTGCCAACACACCGCTTTGAGCGTAGGCTTCCGATTCGTGGATGGCCAGTGTTGCGTCCCACTGCGAATCCAGAGCGTTGACTCCTGGACCAGCGACATCTTGCAGCGTCGGAGCGACAACGCCGGTTAATCCTGCATCAACGAGGGCGTCGGCCAGGGCTGTTCCACCGTAATAATGCTCCCAGACTGTGCCCACGCCATGGAGCAGGTTTTCAAAGGCCCCTAGCCTCGCAAAGGCGCGGACATCTTCGTTGCTGAGCTGGCTTTCCACCGTGAAGTAGAGGTCTTCCACGACATTGCGGGCCATCGCTGCCCCGGCGTCTAAGCCTCGAAACACAACCATCGCAAGGTGAGTGTGAGCGTTGATGAAAGCTGGCGTGACAAGTACGTCTCCGAGGTCCAAGGCTTGGGTCTCAGGTTGTTCATCACAACGAGACTTCCACTCGTCCCGTGTCATCGCTTGAGCGAACGATATTGTTGCACCGTTCACTTCCAGGCAACCCGGTTGGAGCTGAAGACGTTGGGTGGCTGGATCCGTGAGCACCACGCGATCCGCAAAAAAAGAACGGGTATGAGCCATGTTGGACTCTCCAATGGCTATTCAATGAATGCAAGTTGCTTGTTCCCCACAACACAAGGTGCAAATTGGAGGTGTTTTGGGGGAACGTTCAGAATAGCGCAAAGAGGAGGAGGAGGGAAGTAAAAGCTTGGGAATGAACTCCCTCTCCGAATGGCTTCTGCAAAAGGCGCAGGAGTGGTGTTGGATTGGCGCAGGACTGGTGCAAAGACCAGGGTTGCGTTGGATGTTGGGAAGTTGAAAAGAAAGGGAAAGAGGAGGTGAGGGTGTGGGTGATTAACGCTTGGAGAACTGGTAGCGTTTACGAGCACCCGGTTGACCGTACTTCTTACGCTCTTTCTCACGAGCGTCACGGGTCAGCATGCCGGCTTTCTTGAGAGCGCGGCGGACGGGAAGCTGTTGAACTGTTTCTTCTTCGCCACCTTCTTCGGTCGCGGGGATGACAACAGTGGTGGGTCCTTTGGACTGCTCGTAAGCGAGCAGAGCGCGGGCAATGCCGTGACGGATTGCGCCAGCTTGTCCACTCAGTCCACCGCCCTTGACGTTGACGAATACGTCAAATTCGCCAGAGGTCTTGGTCAACTGGAAGGGTTGCTGGACGACCATGCGAAGGGTTTCGCGGCCGAAGTACTCATCCATCGGGGTGTAGCGGAAGGGCTTCTTGCCAGCGCGTGCGGTGCGGGGCACTGCGTAGACGCCGTCGGCCAAGCCTTCGGGGAAGATTGCTTTTTCTTCCACGCGCTCACCAGTTTTGTTGTCGATGTAGCTAACGGTGGTGTCGTCGGACTTGGGCATCACGCGCCATTTGCGGATGTAAATGTTGCCGCTGCCGGGAACCAGCCATACACGAGCAACTGCAGATTTCCGCTTGCCCGTGCCATAGAATCGTGTCTCGCCTGTGGGGAACATCGCTGCTAGACTCCTTTGTGCTTAGTCTCGAATCTATTCCAAATCAAGGGGTTGTGGGTTTTGTGCTTGGTGAGGATGCTCTGTGCCGCTGTACACTTTCAGTTTGGTCAGCATCTTACGGCCCAAAGGTCCTTTTGGCAGCATTCCCTTGACGGCCAGCATCAAAGCACGTTCGGGAGTTTGCGCGAGCATTTCTGCTGCAGTCTTTTCCGAGATACCACCGGGGAAACCACTGTGTCGGTAGTATTTTTTCTGCTCCAATTTGCGACCCGTCAGCACCAGGCGATCTACATTGATCACAATCACATAGTCACCGCAGTCCAAGAACGGGGTGTATTCGGGCTTGTGCTTGCCCCGAAGAATGTGAGCGATCTGAGAAGCTTGACGACCCAGTACCTTGCCGTTCACATCGACGAGGTGCCAGCGTCGCTCCTGCTCTTGCTGCTTTTGGTTAGGCATATACGTTTTCATGATTTTCTCGCACTCAAAGCCGAAGGTTATATGTGTTTTGCCACTCAAAAAGTGCCAAGATTCTCTATGCTTGTAACGGGTATAGGGAATGGTTTTTGGAGGCAGTTCGCAAGAAACGCAAAAAGCGAGGGAGTTTTCTAGCGAAGTCTTCGTCGTTTGTCAAGAAGATCTTGCGTTTCGTCAAAGGTTCTTGAACGATACGTGTCTTAGTTTTGGGTCAAATAGACCGCATAGCTAATCATCAAGATCATCGGAACACCCAGCCACAGGGCCAAGAACAAAGCCGGGGACGACTTCGGACGGAGTTGTTGCTGGGCTTGCTCATCGTTGTTCTTTCGGCGACGTCGTCGGGCCATGAGGAACCTCTCTTTGTCTCTAGTTTATCTTATGGTAGGGTGTTTCTACCGATTTGGACTCACATTCAGATTGCCAGATAATGGATTTCTATCACCACTTGTCAAGTCTTTCTTCCAGAAAGCGTTCCTGAGGGGTTGTTCTGTGCGTGTTTCTTGGCTGCGAACCCTTTTCCTCTGGGGTTCCTCTTTGCTCTTGCTTGTCGGCCTGTCTGGCTGTGTTAAGGTTGTGAACCTTCCTGGTGCACCGCCGTTCCCTTCCAACGTGGACTCCCAGGTTTCTGGAACAGACCTCCAACACCGACAAACGATCCGAACCTTGATCGACAAGGCTGCACCTGAACTTTGGTTGGCCTTGGAAAAACATTGGGGTGTCAAAAAACTCACTGGACGTTTTTCTGTGAGGGTGCATGTGGCCAACGGTCAACTCGTGCGCTGCTCGTGGCGACGTTCCGAGCTGTTGGCGACCGTTGCTCCTTCCAAACCGATTAGCGCAAGACATTACAGACCCCGTCGGCGAAGAAGAGGGAAGGTTGATCCTTGTCTTATCCTTCGCAACACCCCTTGGGGAGCGATCCAAACCAAGCAGGTCGTCATCGTCGAACACGTAGTGTCTCGGAACGCTCCTCCGATGGCTCAGAAGAATCAACCCGCTCGCTCGACAACTGTACACGGCGCCGCTGGAGCCGACCACTGAATCACACCGCTCACAGCTTGTGTTGTGGCTCGGGGAGCAGGCTTACCAATCGTTAGAGCCTCGACGGACTTCAATCAGTTGGCCGACGATGCTGACGGCGATCTCAGAGGGGGTTCGTCCTCCAATGGGTAGCCCCATCGGACAATGGACCTGTTGCCAAAGCTCCTCTTGGATGCCAGCCGCTCTTAACTCTTTCCAGAGCTTGTGTGCTTTTTGTTTGCTGCCAATCACGCCGGTGTACCGCTGCGGACCAGCGATAACATGCTCCAAGATAACTTTGTCGTGAGCATGTCCTTGGCTGACCATCACAAGGTAATGGTTGGGTTGGGGAGTGAATGTCTCCAGGAAGGTTGGAAACGGCTGATTGAGGACTGTGGCCTGGGGGAATCGTTCGGGGTTGCCCCACTCAAGGCGGTCGTCGATGACTGTGACTCGAAAACCGACTTCAGCGGCTAAAGCTGCTGTGGGTTGGGACACATGTCCACCACCGAACAGAATGAGGTGAGGCGCTGGGTCGATGCGTTCAAGGAAGAAATCCATGACACCGCCGCAAGTCATGCCGATCTCTTGGAGGTTGTAGCTCAACAGCTTGTGTGGTTCATCTTCTTCCAGCATGAGCTTGGCGTCACGAAGGACATGGGATTCGATCCGTCCTCCTCCTACGGTTCCGCGGATCTCGTCGTTGGAGAAGAGAAGCAGCCGAGCACCCACTTGTTGGGGGTTGGAACCCACAGCGCGGACAACGGTGACCATGATGACAGGCTGCTCGCTTTGAAAGACTTCATTGCGAGCCTCTACCATCATATCGAGGGCGACTTGGGAGGTAACTATAGGGGATGAAGGTTTCATGGCTCCTTGCCTGTGAGAAGAGGGTGTCACAGCGTTTGTGCTCTCGCACCATACCAAGGAACCGAACAATCGGAAAGTGTATTCGGAGGAAGGTCGTTTGGTTTAGCCAGGAGGACGCCGTCGAACCGGTTGCTTGACGGGGATGACCTTGTTCCGCGTAGCGGGTCTGCGGTCAGTGGGGCGAGCGTCGGGTTTCTTGGCTCCCTTGCGCTTGTCTGGCTTTGGATCGGGGGCGTCACCTTCGTCGCCATCTTCGTCATCAAGGTCACCATCGTCTGCGCCGAGGTCGTTCCCTCCGTCGAAGTTGAGATCGAGCTTGGGTGGGCCTTTTTGATCGTCGTCATCCTTGGTCTTCATGATGCCCGGCTTGGGTGGCTTGATGCTACCCGTGGCTTCGGGGAGCCAGAGACTAATTGCAGGGATGTAGGTGATCAGAATCAAAGCGATACCAAGCAAGCCCAGGAAGGGTAAGGATACCCTGTAGAGCTTGAGCACCGGCTTCTTAAACGTCAGACTGGATATGAACAGATTGAGCCCAACAGGTGGGGTCATGTAGCCCAACTCCAGGTTCGCCAAGAAGATAATGCCGAGGTGAACCGGGTGGATGCCAAACTTGATCGACAGAGGCACAATCAGCGGCACTACCACAAGGATAGCGGAGAAAATATCCAGCAAACAGCCAACCAACAGCAAGAAGATGTTCAGTACAAACAAGAACATGTACTTGTTGGTGATGTAGGGCTTGAGGAACAAGAAGAGCTTGTCTGGAACTTCCTGACGAATCAGGATGTCGCTGAGGGCCAGGGCGCTCATCAGGATGATGAAGATGGAGCCGACCAACTTAAGCGAAAGCGTCGTGACGCGGGCCATGTCGCTGACCTTCAGGTCCTTGTACACAAACACTTCAATGATGAAGAGATACGCTGCGGTAATCAGAGCCACTTCGGGAATGGCCACGGAACCCGAAAACAGCAGCCACAGCACAATCACGGGGAGAGCGGCTTCCCACTTGGCTTCCCAGAACGCCTTACCCAATCGCTTGATGTCGAAGGCCTGGCGCGGGGTGTCCGCGTTTCGGCTCACCCAAATCCCGTGCAAGGAAAGGATCGCAATCATCAGGAAGCCAGGAATGATGCCCGCCCAGAACAGGGAGTTGATCTTCAACTCCATGCCAAGGCTTTGCACGAGGCGCCCCGCGATTACTCCGTACAGAATGAGAGGCAAGCTGGGTGGCAACAAGAGACCCAACGAGCCAGAGGCTGTGAGCAGACCCAGCGAATACTCTTCCGGGTATTTCGACTTCAGGAGCACCGGATAGAGCAGGGTGCCCAAGGCCACAATGGTGACACCCGATGCACCCGTGAAGATCGTAAAGAACGAGCAAACCACGAGGATTTGGATGGTCAGACCGCCGGGCATCCAGCCGAGCATCGACTCAAACAGATTCACCAGACGTTCACTGGTCTTGCTCTCGGCCATCATATAGCCGGCAAAGGTGAACAGTGGAATGCTCACAAAAGCAGGAGCATCAACCAGTTGGGAGTGGCTCTGAACAAAGAACAGAGCCGGGTCCAGGCCCAATTGACCGGCGAGAAGCATCGCGATTCCGCCGATCACAAGAAACAAAGGAAGACCAAACAGCGCAAGGACCAACAGTACAATGATAAGGAGCGTGATCATGCGTCACCTCCTTCCTTGGGTTTGTCTTCTTCGTGGGTGGTTACTTCCTCTGCCGCCGGAACTGTTCCTTCAACTTCAGCAGGCGCCTCTTGTACAGCGTCTTCTTCCGTCGCGGTAGCTTCGGTGGAGGCGGCTTCCTGTGCCAAGTCCTCTTCGACTTGCTCGGCCACATAGAGGTGCGACGGGGTGTAGATGTGCTCGATGGTTTGCATCAGGTAACGGATGGTGAGCAACCCAAACGTGTAGGGAAAGACCAGCAAGGCGTACCAGATGGGGAGCTTGAAGGTTCCCAGGTGAACGTATTCCATCGACTTGGCGTTCAAATAGAACTGCATAAAGACGATGGTTCGGTAGGTCAGGATCCCACAGCCCAGGAAGGAGACAAATCCGATCAATATCTTGTTGATCTTGAGTCCCATTCCAGCCAGCACCCGGCTGAACGCATCAATGCTGATGTGCTCGTTGGAGGAGACGGCCAGGCTTGCACCGATCAACCCCAACCATACGGTCAGGTGTTGGGCGAGAACATCAGAAAAAGGCAGACCCTTTCCTAGAAAGTTCCGGAGCAGCACGTGTAGGGTTCCTACAATCAGAATCGTAAAGATCCCCACAACCAGGAGACCACGTTCCAACTTCTGGACCTTGGAGTCGACAGCCTGCCAGCCTCGCAGCCAACCAGGGAATGAATGTTCTTTCTCTTGCATGGTATTCCACAACAACGTTTGGAGGATGAAAGGGGGTTACTTCAACTGGCCTTTTCGGTACTTCCGAATGGCGTTGATGATCTTCATGTAATCGGACTTGCTGTAGAGTTTGCCGATGAAGTACTTGTTGACCTTGGCCGCAATCTGGCGCACTTCGCGCTTCTGCTTTTTGGTCATCTTGATGCCTTTGATGCCGCGCTTGCGCAGAGTCTTGAGCGCACGTCGGTTGTCGCGACGGACAATCTTAAGGAGCAAGCGGTGGTACTTTGCCGCCGTCTTCAACAGGATCTTCTGGAGGTTGGGGGGCAACCGGTCAAAGGACTTCTTGGAGACGACGGTGGCGCCGAGGCCGATCGCAAAGCGGTAAGCCACGCGGTATTTGACATACGAGTGCCACTGCATCGCAATCAAAGTCAGCGGAGTACCTACGACGGTGTCGATGGTTCCCGTTTGCAGACCTTGACGAACGTGCAAGAGGCCGAGGAGACGAGGGGTAAGACCGCCCTTGTCGGAGAATTGCTTGGTGATGGGGTCGTCGGTCCAGGCCCAGATCTTGGCCTTCTTGAGGTCGTCGATCGATTGCAGACGGAGCTTGGAGAACAAGTAGATGTAGCCCAGGTCGCCCCAGCCCAAGAGGACAAAACCTTTGTCCAGCAATTGCTTGCGGAGGTGGCTGTCGAGGTGACGACGGACCGCGTACAATTCCTTGTAGCTACGGAACATAAAGGGAAGCTGAAGGGCGAGCAACGCCGGGTTGATCTGGGACAGACCAATCGCAGTGATCGCCGCTCCTTGCAGGCTGTCGAGGCGAACCTTGCGGACCACCACTTTCTCATCGCCCATACGACCGCCGGTGTACAACTTAATACGGAGCTTGCCTTTGGACTTCTTGCGGACTTCCCAACGGAACGCATCCATCACCTTCACCCAGCTAGAGCCTTTCGGAGCCAGGGTCGCAATACGGAGGGTGTAGCGCTTGGCGGAAGCCAGGTGGGGGAGGGCTACCAAACAGCCCAACAAACAAGCAATCCACAGCAGATGTTTTCGCATACTCAACTTCTCCCTTTTCTGGATCATGGTACATCCAAGTACATTCACGGCTGAACGCTGGAACGATATGTTCGCGATCAAGATAGAGGTCTAAAAGAGGCTGTATCCTAGCCTCTTTCTTGTGGGTTCGTAAAGGTGAGAGGCTTGTCACACCTTTCCACCCTTAGACGGGACCACCCCACAATCTCTTCAAATTCACCCTGGAAGCCCCCAAGACAACACAGACTTCACAAGGAAAGACGCAAACCCCTCGCATCTTTAGGGACAGAAGTCGTCGGCACCCATCAACGCAACGCGGGCCATCGCGCGACTCCAGGCGTTCATCAGGTTGAGCTGGGGCTTGTTTTTGATCTTCACGGTGGTCACTTCTTTGAGCAGCTTTTTGCAGCCCGCCGTGTTGTTGGTCTGCTGCATGTAGAACTTGGCCTGATAGTAGTGAACGATCAGCGCGCTCTTGTCCGACTTCTCGTAGGCTCTGTCAAAGTTCTCTTTGGCCTTCTTGAGGTCTCCACCCAGCATCTTGGACTGGGAAAAGAGCGTGGCCAGGAAGATGTGCCCGCCGCCAAAGAAGTAGGAAGCGTCCAAGTCTATGATGCGCTGCATGAGCTTCTTGATCTGTGGGATTTGGGCGGTCAGGTTGGTGTCTTCCAGACCGTTGATGAGCGCATAACCCCATCCAAATCCGGCCCAGAACAAGGTCGGAACATCGCTGACTTTGGCGCTCTTTTGCAGCCATTCGGTGTAGAGCGGCTTGCCCAATTTGGCGGCGTCGGAGAAGCCTTTTTGCTTGCGCTCCAAGATCTCAAAACAGTGGTCGCGGCCACGGAGAGCGAGGCGTCGCATGCGAGTTTGAAGGCGCTCTGCCTGTGCGTCGATGACTTTCTTCTCGTCCATCGTCTTGGCGTTTTGGGCCGCGAGCTTCAACCGGGCGAGCCCTGGCTCCATGAGCAACGCATAGCTGGCAAAACCCTGACAAAGAAGCATCTGAAAGTGGTCGCGGCGAGCGGGGCTTTGGTCCTTGCTCAACAGGATCTCGATGAGCTTGAGCTGGCCGCCGATGGATTGCCAAGCAACGCCCAGGTCGTCTTCCTGAAGGAAGGTGTTAAACGCAGGCTTAACCAGCATGTCGACCATCTTGTCGCGCGTTAGATTTTCGATGCACGCGCCACCTTGAAGCAACGGTAACCAGCAGAGCAGGCCCAACCACACCATCATCAGAGTTCGCTTGTTCATGAAGTCCTCGATCGTTTCGTGTTTTGCGGAGGTGAGGCATCCTGATTCAGAATATTTCCAACTGGGATGCGTCTATGAAGGTGTCGCCCGGTTGCATAGGTCTTGGATGAAGTGACAACTTCCCTTTCGTTCCATATTTAGGGACCTTGTGTCAACCAAGTTTTTGTTGGATGGGCCTCCTGCGGTTGACAACGGTCAACCAAACAGTGAAGGTACGGCCCTGTTCTATTGGATTGCAATTGGATTGGTTCTATTCTTGGGAGGTACAGCGATGGTTTGGTGGAGAATCGTGAGTCGAAGTGCGTGGAGTTTGGGCTTGCTGGGGTTGATGTGGGGAGCTTCTCCTGCAGAGGCTAGCCCGGCCAAGGTGAATTTGAAGAGCAAGCGATTCTCCTCTCCTGCGGCTCGTTGGGGCTGGCAGACCCCCGCGAAGTTCGCGACGCTTTCTGCCAAAGAAAAGAAGCGTCTACACGCCGGGAAAATCACCGTCATTCTCAAGTATCGCAAGAACGAGAAGGGCAAAAACATGTTGGTGACGTTGACACGAGGCATTGTCAAAGCGCCCCCCAAAAACGTGTTCAAGACCATGGCGCAGCTCAACAAAGCCCCTGAGTTTATGCCTCGGATGTTCTACTCCAAAATCAAAAAGAAGCTCGCGCCCAACGTGTACCATGTGCTGCGAAAGCTCAAGATTGCCTGGACCACCATCGTGATGAACATGCGGATCGAGATGATTAAGAACAAACGCTACAAGTTCAGCCTTATTCGCACCATGAAAAATGGCATCAAAGATTCCATTGGTGCCATGACGTTTGAGCCGATCAACGGCGGCAAACACACCTTGGTGACCCAAACCAACTACGTGGACTCTGGGCGTTGGATCCCTGGTTTCATTCGCAAGCCTATTCTTCGCCGCGATCTTCCCGGTGTGCAGAGAGCCATCCGCAAGCGCACCCTCAGCAACCAAACCTGGAAGAAAAAGTAACCCGGCCGGGTATGGGTGAGCGCTCTTCCAACCCTGGCGAGCTGTGGTCTCTCTCGCGAATCGAGTGGAGACAAACATGCAACGACGGAGAGATCGTCCTTCGGTTGTGGGACAGCCAGCGTTGGGAAACACGCGAACACATGCTCTCCTGGAGTAACGTTCAGGTATGGGGCGGGCCGCTCGACCCCTCGTTGCAAAGTGAAGCTCCCATCCTCCTCGTTCCAAGCGAGACCTCCTTTCCTGTCATGCCTCTTCAACTGCGAGAACAAGCGAGCTACCGCCTGGAGGTCTTGTGGGAAGGGGCTCCTCAACCACCTTCTCTGGATTGTTTTCCCGCTCTCTCCCCTCCTTTGCTTCGGAGCGATCCGGGCTGGCACCGACCTTACGTGTATTCAGGCACCCTTAACTTCCGTGACTACGTTGGTGAGACCGCTCTCGTCCTTCGAGGTGACGAAGACATTCTTCGCGTGGTGTTGGAAGTTCGCTCTCGAAAGATCGGATACCTCGACGACTATGTGGTGCTCCTCAACGACCTGGGGCGTCGCCTGGCTTCTCTCTTGTTGCGATTGGATAGCCCGGTGTATGCGTCGTTTCGGCCAGGGCTACAGCCATCGCTGGGTGTTGGGGATGAGCAATTCTTGCTGTTGCGTCATTTGGTGCGCTGGCCTGAGCTTCGTCACTCGTGGAACATGTTGTTGCGTCAGCCTCCTGAAGTGTTGACTCGGGCTCCTCGAAAGGCCCGAACAGTGCAGCACCAGCCGCGAACCTCCACGGAGCTTGCAGCCGGTTACCGCTGCCGGAACTCCTGGCTCCAGGCTCCAGCGTCTCTGCCCCTTCCTGAGGCAGCCCAAGGACGTTTGCCAGCAACCTTTCCTCACCAGGCCTTAACTCTCCAACATGACCCCTCGATCTTGGAGTTTGCTCTCCAACTTCACGAGCGAGTGGCCTCCATGTTGAGCGAGCTTCAGGAGAGGTACGAACGTGCAAGGCGGAGCTCGCTGGTGTTGGAGGTGGAGCGGCTACAAGAAGAATGGACCCGGCTGCTGACACGACCGTTGCAACGCAAAACGTCGCGCCAAACGACTCCCAAGGTTCCACGTCAGGCTCTTGCTCGTCATCCCCGACTTGTCTTGCTTTTGGAAGCTTGGGACCTTCTCGACCTTTCGTTACGTTTGTCGTGGAAGGGCTTGGCCGATGTTATCCTGGGACCGCTCCGTGACCTCGCCACTCTCTATGAATATTGGTGCTTTTTTGCTTTGATGGAGGCGCTGTCGGAAGTGGGGCAGCCTCACGCATCTACGCCGCCGTGGTGGAGTTTGGACGGTGCAAAGCTGCAGGCCGATCTTTCTCGAAGCGAAGGCTTTGGCTTCCACATGCAAGGGTTGGATGTGTGGTTGTTTTACCAGAGACGATTCTCCCCTGGTGACGGTATGATGCGTTCCTACTCTGTTCCGTTGGTTCCTGACTACTCGTTGGAGGTCCGACGGGAAGGGAAGCCCCCCGTTTTGCTCTGCTTTGACGCTAAGTACCGACCGGATCAGTCGTTGGAGAAGATGCACGCCTACAGGGATGCGTTGCGTGGGGCGCTGGGTTGTTATGTGCTGTACCCTGGTGAAGAATCTGAACCGACCATCTTTCCCGTGGAGCAAGGCTCTTGGTTGCCGGGTGTTGGCGCGTTTTCATTGCGACCCTCCAACCAAAGTCAGGCATGGTTGGTTCATTTCTTACGTTGGGCGATGGAGCAGCTGGCGAACGAAGGCTGACGACTCTTCTTTAGAGCAAGAGCTTGAGGATCGCAGCGAGGGAGGCTGCGAGAAGGAGCCATCGCACCCAAGTGACTTTGCGTTGCCCTCCAAGCAGTCGGGTTGCCAGCCACGATCCCGTTGCGGTGCCCACTGCAAGGATCGCGCTGATCACAAGGACAACCTGGTCGTGCCAAAGAAAGACGAGCGTAGCCAAACTTGTGGTGAGAAACAGGAGCTGAACCTTAACCGCGTTGGCGTACTTCACGTTGTGGTTGCCCAGCCAAAGGAGGGCCAGCAGGCTCCAAATGCCTGCACCAATTTGAATGAATCCGCTGTACACTCCGACAAAAAAGAAGGTCACTATCAACGTCCAACTGGGTCGCTGTGGGGGAGGTTGCTTGTTGTCTTCAAAGAATTGGGGGCGAAACAAGATCGGAAGAACAGCAACCGCCAAGAGCACAGCGAAGACCTTGCGAAAGACCTCAGGGGGGAGATGCACCGCCAGCTGTGCCCCGAACCAACTTCCACCCAAGCCAGGCAGTGCAAGCCATGCGATGGTGCGGGTGTCGCGAATACCGTGGTAGAGAAAGCCGGCAGTGGCAGTCCCTGTTTGGACCACAAGGGACAAGCGATTGGTCGCGTTGGCGATCTGGGCGGGCAATCCCATCACAATCAACAACGGGACGGTAAGCATCGATCCTCCACCAGCTACCGTGTTGATGAATCCGCAACCAAGCCCTCCCAAAACCAGAAGCAGCCACTGCCACCATTCCCAGGAGGGGCACCACAACAAATGTTCCATACGTTCGATCTCTCTTTCGGTCCGTTTCTGCGATCCCAACCCGGATCTTTTTTGCAGAAGGAAGCTCCACGTGCCTGCTCTTGAGGAAAACAACTTTCAGAGGTAGTGGCTCATTTCCTTGCCAGAAAAGGAAATGAAAAAAAGTGTGGGATTCTAAATCCATTTTCCCAACTTTTTTCGTTTCTCCTGTAACCGATCACAAAGGCGATCGTACTTAACCCCGAATCTGATCGATCCACAAACTATCACCAATCAACAATTGTGGCTCTGGTCTGACTCCTCACGAACCTCTAGCTAGAGTGAAGGACCTTGTTCAGTGATGTCAGCTTGCTTCCAACTCTTATCCCACTCATCAAACGTACGAGCATCCACATGGGTACAAGGGCGACGAAGTATGACATTTCGATCAGATTTTTTCCTGCAATCTTTTTTGAATTTTTCCTTGAAAAAATGATTGCAACCTGTTATAGGTGGGATAACGATGCCAGTGCTTTGACAATGACAACGAGATTGTGTAATGAACAAAGCACTCTATGGAAGTTTTCGCCACCGCGAATTCTCGGAGTGGATGCCGTGGTGGCATCTTGTTAGGTACTTTTTTTTTTGAAATCCTGTGAGGAGAGAAGTTATGAACAACAAAGTCAAAGGCGCTCTGATTGCTACTGCTGTCGCTGGTCTGTTTGCGGTTTCCGCATGTGGTGGTTCCACCGATAACAACAGCAACTCCAACGCTAACTCCAACACCAACAGCTCCAGCAAAACCTTCAAGTGCGAAGGTGGAAACGCTTGTAGCGCTCAAGGAAAGTGCGAAGGCGCTGGCCATGACTGCGCTGGCAAGAACGAGTGCAAAGGCAAAGGCTGGATCTACACCGCTGACCAAGCTGAGTGTGATGCAGAAAAGGCCAAGCAAGCAGGCTAAGGCCTCGCTGGTTTGACCAGCTAGCTCTGGTTTTCGCAAGACCTTGCCCCTGGGCAAGGTCTTTGTGTTTTAGGACGATGGAGTCGACAAAGAGGGCAAAGCAAGCATGTGGGATGGCGCTACTTTTTTGGGTCATGGCATCGGGTTACGGACAACACACTTCACTCATTTGTTGGAGCACGGCCCGCACGGTGTAGATTGGTTTGAGATCATTTCAGAGAACTTCTTCCCAATGGCGGGCCGGCCTTGGGCTGTCTTGGAGAAGGTTCGGGCTGAAGTGCCAGTGGTGATGCATGGTGTTGCTTTGGGGATTGGGAACACCGACCCGCTGAATGAACGGTACCTCAACAAGCTCAAAGAACTGATGGAGCGGGTGGAGCCACAATGGGTCTCCGACCATATCTGTTGGGGAGGATTTGGTGGTCACTACGCCCACGATTTGTTGCCGCTGCCTTACACCGAAGAAACCATCAACCATCTGGTCCCTCGGATCCAACACGTCCAAGAGTTTCTTGGGCGACCGATGGTGTTTGAGAACGTCTCTAGCTACCTGACCTTCAACGACAACGAGATGCCGGAGTGGGAATTTGTGGCAGAAATTTCCAAGCGAAGTGGCTGTGGGATCTTGCTTGATGTGAACAACATCTATGTCAGCTCACAAAACCATGACTTCTCTGTCGATGATTACATCAACGCGATCCCCAAGGACAGCGTGGCGCAGTTTCATGTTGCCGGTCACACGGACAAAGGGGAGTACTTGTTAGACACTCACACAGGTCCAACTCCCAGCGTGGTGTGGGACGTGTACCGGAAAGCGTTGCAGCGCTTCGGTCACGTCTCGACCCTGATCGAATGGGACGACGAGATCCCAGCGTACGAAGTTGTAACCGAAGAAGCTGCCATTGCCTCAAGCATCACCAAGGAGGTGCTCGGTGAGTAACAACGCCCCTCGTTTGCGAGAACTCCAAAACTGGTTTTACCATTACGTTGTAGCCCCTTACGGTGTAGAGGACGCAAAGCAGTCTGTGGGGGAGGAGAACCCTGAGTCGGTTCCTTTGCAAGGCTGGATCTCGGCCAACGACGAAGACCAGGCTGTGCTTCGTCTGGACGTATATGCCAACATGTACTTCTTTCGGTTGATGGGGATCTTCCAAGATCAATTTAATGCGTTGTTTCACGTCTTGGGTGAGCGTTCTTTTCAGTTAATGTGCATTGACTACCTTAAGGCTCATCCACCTACAACGTATTCGCTCGACGACGCAAAAGATGAGATTCCCTCGTTCCTAAAAGAGCATACACCACCCGATCAGCCCCCCTGGCTGTATGAACTGGCTGTGTTAGAGAACGCTCGTAAAAATATGATCGTTGCGCCTGACTCCGACTTCCTCAAGCCGGAAGATCTGCAGAGCATCCCACCCGAACAATGGGGTTCGATTCGCTTCTCCTTGCGGCCGTCCCACGCGTTGTTCCATTTCTCGCATCCGGTATACAAAGTGTGGCGGGCTGTCGAAGACGAAGAACCCATTCCTGGCATCGAAGAAGAGCCTTGTGACATCCTCCTTTGGCGTCACGACCTGACCGTGCATCACCGGGTGATCTCGCCCAAAGAAGCTGCTGCAGTCCGTATGTTGGAAGAAGGCTGTACCTTTGAAGAGATCTGCTTAAGCTTCATCGACAACCCCGACGACGAAAACCTCGACGAAGCGGTCCTGCAACAATCCATCCAAGAGGCCTACCAAACGCTCGCGGGTTGGGTGCAACGTGGAATGCTTCTTCCTCTCCAATAGCCTCTCTTCCCCCTTTTCACCTTCTGGTGTTGCCCATTCCTTTTATCTTCGGTAGACTCGCGCTCTCCACATCAAACATTCTATCTTTTTGGAAGAGGAGATGACCCCTGTGACGGAGTCGACACCAACACCTGAGGGAGCAGGTTCAACATCTGCATCCTACGAAGAGTTCTTCAACCCCATGGCTGGCGACTGGATTCTGCGGATCCTGACGCGGGGTGGTCAAGTCCATCCCTTGCGGCTTTCGTTCTTGTATGTGTTTCTCTTTTTATCGCTGGCTGTTGTGTTGTCGTGGGCCGAAGGTAACTTCTTTGCCGTGCCTGGAAACAAGCGCCTGGAGTTCCTGGAAGACTATGGGAACTGGCTCAATTTCTTGTTCATTCTTCCCATGGGTATTGTGCTGATCTACAACTACTACGGTCGGTTGCGACGTGGCTTGCTGCGCCTTGTGACGCAACGTGTGGTGATGTTTGAGACGGAAGAAGACCGCGTATCTTTCTTGAAAGAGTGCCACCGGATTCTCAACCGAAAGCTGCTGTTCTGGATCTCTGTGACGTTGTCGTTGGGTCTGAATGTGTGGTTGGTTCTGAACATCAGATCGTCGTGGAATGGGATGGCGTTTAGCTCCTTCGCGATTGTACCGTTTCGTCTGTACACCTTCATCAACTTCGCGATGGTCTTCTACTTCTTGGGGAAAGCTCTGCTGACCGTTCGGATGTTTCGGTTTGTGTTCCGCCATCATGTCGTGATGCAGCCTCTTCATCCCGATCGTTGCGGTGGCCTCTTGCCTTTGGGACACATCTCCGGTGCCATCAATATGTTTCTGGGGCTTCTCACTTTGTACATCACCGTTCTGGTGGTGATCGACGGCGTGCCTCTCACACATCCTCTCTTTCTGTCGGTGGTTCTCGGGTTCTTTGGTCTTGCATTTTATTTGTTCCTAATTCCGGCCTGGATGGCGCACGAGGAGATGAAACGTCAAAAGGATGAAGTGTTGCAGAAGCTGAACCAGGACTTTCAGGTCTTGTACTCCCGGGTGACCGGGCAAATGATCGAAGCCAACACCATGCCCAGACCAGAAGAACAGCAAGAACTCGAAAACCTCTCACGTTTCCATCATCTTGTGGTGGCTCTTCCAACATGGCCGTTCAACATTGAAACGTTGTCGCGGTTGTTTGCCGTGGTGGTGGGTCCGTTGCTTGTGGCGTTCCTGAAGTTTTACCTGGAGCCTTACCTCGCGACTCTCAAAAAAATGACGTGGTAAACAAGGAACGCTAAAAAAGAGAGGGTTCCTCTGTAACAAGCTGGGCAGGATAACGTCTTCGTTGCATCCCGTTTGGTTTGGATGGAGTGGGTTTTTTCATCCATTGGATATGGATTGTTTTGTATGCAGGATGTTTGCAAAGGAGTTAAGACGATGAAATGGACTGCGACTCGTCTGGTGAGTGTGTTTTTGTTGGTGGGCCTTGTGGCTGTCTCCGTGGCTTGTGGTGGAAGTGATACCAGCAACAACACCAACAACAACGCCAACACAGAGCCTAAATTTAAGGATCTGGGGTACAGCGACAAGCTAACGTTCATGGGCACGAAGGTCTTCGACACCTTCAAAGATATGTTCATCGCCCACGACAAAGCTCGTTACACAGACAACTGGTCCTGTGTAACCTGCCACGGCAAAGACGGTACGGCCAACAAATACAAGATGCCTGGTGGTGGTTTGTTCCCCATGGATCCTAACAACCCAATCGCCGAAGATGACGCAACTTACGGAGCGGCCGTAAAGTTTATGAAGGAGAAGGTCTTGCCGGAGATGAAGAAGCTTCTCCAAGACGACACCCTGACTTGCTTCACCTGCCACTCCAAAAAAGAGTAACTCTGCCTTTCAAGCTTTCCTCTGTGCTTCCCAATCCTTTTCTCTCCAAAGCGCTCGTTCTTAGCTTTGAATCAGATCGATCAAGTAGATGCTTTGCAACTCCACGTGACTGGTTGTAAGCACCTCAGCGACGTTCCAGTGGTACTGCCCGGAGCCGTCGGCTTGGCTCAGGTTGACGTAGGTTCCGGCCGGGACGTTGCGAGATTGTAGGATCTTAACGTAGGGCCGATCTCGGTGAGGCGAGTTCTCGACGAACTGATAGACGTAGCCGATGGAGCCTTCGTGCAGTCGAACAAGGGTCCCAAGGGGGAGGGGGCCAAGCCAGTTCACAAACTGCCGGGACAGCGTGGGGTTGATGAAGCGGTCTGGCATCCTTGCAAGCTCGGCGAGAGCTTCCGTGGGTGTCAGTGTCTTGGTCTTGTAAGGCTGCGGTGTACACATGGCGTCGAACAGGTCGGCCAGGGCGATGATCTGGGGAGATAAACTTGTCAGACCCTTCCCGTAATTGGGATAGCCTCCTTCACGGGCGCCGAGGTGGTGCCCGAACGTGGTGTTCACCGTTCGCAGCACGGTGCTGTCGATAAACGACGTGTGAAGCAGCACAGGTATCGCAAGGACCGGATGTTTCTCGATCGCTTGGCGCTCTTCCGCTGAGAGTTGGTGTGGCTCCAGCAGGTGGTCTGGGAGGCGAAGCATTCCGCTGTCGTAGAGCAGGGCAGAAATGCCCAAGTCCCTTCGCAAGGTACGAGAGAGGCCAAGGTGTTTGCCCAGACCCATGGCAAGGATGGCTACGTTCACATGATGAGCGTAGCGGTAGTCCACCGTTTTCTTGGCTTGTGTCAGGTGAAGCAGGAGCGGCAACTCGTCCTGGTATCGGGGGCTGTCGAAGATGTCGACCATCGACTGAATGACGCGTTTGGCCATCTTCAGCTTGAGCGGACGATCGTGTTGGACCTGGGCATGAAGCTGTTGCACGACCTGAATGGCCTGGAAGTAGGTTTGTTTGATGGTGTCGCGCGGTCCGAGTCGTCCGGCTTCCCAGTTCTCGTACTCTACATACTTTTCAAGGGTGACCCACTCCAAGCCGCGCTGCCACAGCTGGGTTTGGACTTGAGCAAAAGGATTCTCAGAGTGGTCCGGATCGACCTTCACCATTCGGGTGACAAACTCCAGGAGCTGATTCGGCGTGGGGACAGCTGTAAACCACAGACCGCCGATGCCTCTCTTGAGCAAAAACTCAATCAGCCGGGAGCAAACATCATGAAACCGGCGAGCCAGCTTTGACCATCGTTCGTTGATAAGGAAGTCAGATCCCGTACACTCCACGTGGATCTCGTATTCGTACTCGAAGATCTCTTGCATCGCCTGGTGAAGGCGTTGGAGGTTGTGCTGAACGGCGTCGTTGTCGTACTCGTGGAAGGACAACGTGCGCATCAACGTGAACATGTGAAGCAGCAACTCCTGGCTTAACGTCACCAGTCGTTTTTGCACCTCAATGTCGAGCAGACGAGCGTCCTGATCCTGCTCAAGTTGGTAGCTCTGTTGGGCTCGGTACGAAGAGGCTTCTGCCGTGGCTAGAGAAGACATCCGTTGTCTCCTTCCTTGGGAGTTGGGTCACGAATCCAGAGAATGTTAAGAGATCTGTTTCATCACAGCTTCGCAAGCATGGCGGATGGGTGTGGAGCCAACCTGGTACAGCTTCTCAATCGCCGCGATCGCCCGGGGGCTGCCGTTGCGTTGGAGGCTTTGGACTGCCAGGCGCGCCGTTGTCGGATCTTTGCGACCGGCCAGCCAACCGGAGTATTGCTTGCAGAGGGCGTCGACCATGTATTCAAGGCTGTCTGCGAAGCGTTGACCGACCTGCACAGTCGTCGTGAACAGGAGGACTTGGTCTTCTTCCGCCCACTGCTCGTAGATCCTGTTGTTGTACAGTCCACGGAGCAGAGGCAGGCAACGTTGGCCCAATTGTCCCAGGCCTTTGAGAGCAGAGCGACGGACGTCTGGGTTCTCATCTGCCAGATTCTTGCGCAACAACGAGACCATTTGTGGGGCTGCTTTGCCGCCGCCGTCGCCACATTGGAGCAACGCACGGGTCGCATCGGCGCGAACATCGGGGTCTTCGTGCTTGGCTGCGCGCTGGAGCAGCGGGCGGCCTGCCGGGTGACCGATCTCGCCAAGTATCAAGCATGTATGACGGACAATCGTGGCCTCTGGGCTGATCACACCGTTGGCCAACTGCCGGGGTTGGTCCTTGTATTTCTCCGCGAGCACATGGCAGAGAAACTGACGGGCGGTGTAGGACTCCGCCCACAAGAACGACTTGAGCAAGGCGTCGGCGCTGGGGGGATCGAGGTGGGCAAGGTAGCTCGCAACTTCGTGCTGCACCTTCTCGTTGTTGGGGTTGCTGTTCAAAAGCGAGATCAGCTTCTGGATGACCTTCTCGCTGTAAGACTCCCGCAAGATGCTCTGCAGGGTGGCGTGCCATTCTTGCGCTTGTCGGTTGCTGCGCTGCGCAAAGATCTTAGAGAGTCGTGAGGTGTACGACAGGCAGAGCGCGAGGTGCTCGATCTCTCCCACCGACAACAAGATGGGCTGAAGCTGGCTGAGGACTCGGACCAATCGTTCGAGGTCCAAGACATCGTGCTCGTGCTCCATGATGCGTGAGATAATCTCGAGAAAGCGGGCCATCAAGCCGCGCTCTTCTTCGTAGGTCATGCGTTGGAGGAGAGCTTGTTCGTCTCCAGAAGGTTGAAGCCTCGTTCTTGCCAGACTTTGCGCGATTCCAACAGCCTGGTCTGTTCCTGTCGGAGCGGTGTTCTGAGACCGTCCGCCGTCTCGTTTCTTCATCTCTTGGTACAGAGCCTGAAGGTCAGGGACATACATCTCGGTCAGGTCTTCCACCAGGAAATAGCGGATGTGCTTGAATTGCTGCTCCCACAACAGCGTGATGGTGTCTTCAAACGATGAGCGTTGGCGTGAACTGCGGTGCATCACGTGGAAAAATCGGAGGTATTCGTCCGAGTTGAGTCCGGCATCGAAAATCAGCTTCCGGATCCCATCGGAGAACAGGAGGTACACGAAGTTGCTGTTGATGTTCTCATCCTCGAAGACCATTTGCCCCGAGTAGATGACCTGGAAGCGGTCAAGGCGCAACTCCAACATCTCCCGAAACCGGAAGAAGCGTTTCATGTGGTCAAACAGTTGCTGCGAAAACTGCTGTACTGTTGGGTGGTTCAGAGGGTAAAACTCAAACGCTTGGTACGCCCGGTGCAACAGCTGAATCACTTGCCGGACCTGGTTCAGTTCGTCTTGCGTGGGGGCAACAAACATTGGCAGGCGCCGGTGCAGGTCGTCTTCTGCGCTTCCCTGCGAAGGGAGCTGCGTCAACACAGGTAACGCGTTGGATGGTGGTGGCTTGGCGACAATGGTCGGGGGCGGCTCCACCACTTTGGCGGTGTCAGGCATCGGTTGAAGCTGGCCTTGCGCTGCGAGCATCGCTTGTTGTCGTTGTCGCTCTTGGGTCGCACGATTGAGCTGTTGGCTTGGCTGAGCCTGGTAAGCCACACCGGAGGTGTGCGGGTCTTGGGTTCTTGGAGCGGCCTGCTGAGGAACTTGCATGGAGGAAGACCGCGGTGACATCGGAACCTGCATCGAGGAAGAGCGCGGCGACACAGGAACCTGCATCGAAGAAGATCGTGGAGACACAGGGACTTGCATCGAAGAAGATCGTGGAGACACAGGGACTTGCACCGAAGAAGACTGAGGGGACATCGGAACCTGGAACGAAGAAGACCGAGGCGATGCTGGTGTCTGTCTTGGGTGACCCTGTTGAGGCATTTGAAATGACGAGGTTCCCGGTGCTCCTGGGGCTTGTGACTGTGTGGCTTGTTGGGGAACCTGCACCGAGGACGAGCTCGGCGGCATCGGGGCTGCCACTGGCATGTGGGTTTGCCTGGATGGGTCTTGAGTCGGGCTCGCTTCGTTGGGTTGGGCTTCCTCCTGAGCTTGAGGAGGCTGGGGCAGGTCATGGGGCGAAGCGATGCTGTGGGGATGACTCTCTCCTGCCTCTTGGGGTGCAAACCCCGGAACAAAAGGAGGTGGAGGCATGTCGCCCGGTTGAAGAGGTGCTTGCGAGTTGGCTGCGCCCTGCGCTCCTGGAATCGGCGGAGGTGGCGCGACTTGCGACGGAAGCTTGGGTGCTGAAGAGGGCGCCTGTTGTTGCAACTCAGATGGGACTTGAGAACCCCTGCTCGGCGTAATGGTCTCCACATCGATTGTAATCGACACGGGGAGTTCCTGAGGTGCTGAGGGAACGCTGGTTTGAGCGAGCGTGATCTCCTGGGCTGGGTTGCCTTCGGGAGCAGGCGCGTGGGCTTGGTCCTTGTCAGGAGTTGGGGAGTGGGCGCTCATTGAGTATAGTCCTATGGAATCTCTGGGATACAAAACTTGGGATCTCAACCGTCTCTCTCTATAAGCGGCCCCTTTCCCCAAAAAGTTTAATTCTTTTTCCTACCTTTCTATGATAGGCTTGTGCAGAGTCCGACTCGATAGCATAGGTATTAAGATAAGGGTGCGAATGAAGATGAGAAAAAGCAAGCCTACACAAACACCTTGGGTGGTGTGCTTGTACGGAGTTTTGGTGCTGGGATGTTTTCTGACGGCTTGGGTCGGAGGTTCTTCCTCTGCAGAAGCCCAAGAGGTTTCCTACCGATTGCGCGTTCCCAAACGGATCGCAGACTGGAAGACGCTCTCTCGCTCTGTAGGCTCCAAGCTTCGCACGATCTTGATGCAGCGCGGTTTTGTGATCCGCCCCATGCGCTCGATTCAAAACGGCTATCACCTGGACATCTCCCTCGCGATCGAAGAGGCCTTTCCCAGCGACGAAGCCGCTACGTGCACGATTCAGATCGCCATGCAGATTGTGGTGTTGCCGCAGAAACGTCTGGTCATGAACGCTTCAAGCTCTGGCTCGTCGCGGTTTAACCGCGCCACCAAGTTCACGCGGGCCAAGCGCAATCGCCTTCGACGTATGGCTCTCGACAAAGCCACCCGTTACTTCCGATCCAACATCCATCGCGCGATCAAGAAAATCGAGCGGCGCAAGCGGACCTTGCCCAAAAACAAAATCTTGGGGCAGAAGTGGCGTCGTCGTGGGCGGGCTCGTTATCGAGGCTGGCGGAGTCGTCGTCGAGGACGTCGCAAAAATGGAAAAAGTATCCCGTACAAAGTGATTGCTCCCAACCTGGACGCGCAACGTCATCGTCCTCCATTCCCGGCGCAGGGAGGTCAATAAGGTAGGTTCCTCAACGATGGAATACATTGTTCGTTCACATCAGGTTGCTGTTTCTCCAGAGCATCTGGGACGTGCCCAAGATGCGATACTTGCGCTCCAACATCTTCTCCATGAAGTGGATGATTTCTCTCCGCTCTCGATCTGCCACAACCCCTCCTTTCATCAGTGGAACGAGCTGCTTTCTACCTACCATACCTTCCATGGCACCTTGCACATTGGCCTGACTCCCTACCACTTTTGGCTGGGTCAGGAAGCATGGCATGAGGTGCCTGTTGCGACGTCGATGTTTCTCTCCAGTCGTTTGTTTCAGGCAGGGTTGCGAAGCTGGAGTATGGAGCCGCAGCTCGACGATGAAGAGCACCTGCGATGGATTGCCTTGCTCGCGGCCTGGTGGAACCACTCTTTGCAAGACAACTTGTTGTCGGTGCTGTGGGAGCAGTCGTTTCACTCCATCGATTACGACGAACTCTCTCCCATCACCGAATCTTCGAACGCTTCTCCCGGTGAATGGGACGAGATGGTCCACGGCTTGTACGAGCTTCAGCAAGCGGACCCTGCCCAAAAGTGGAACTTTGTTCCTCGCGGTTTTGACCCCTCGGACTCCACATCACCGGAGCGAGCCAGCGACTCCATCCAGGAGCTGTTGGGAGAGACCTTCAGCCTGGAAGAGAAGGCGATGGTCCAGGACCTCCTGGCTTCAGAAGAGGAACAAATACCCCTGCGAGCCAGCGACTTGTTCTTGCTGGTGCTGATGCATTGCAAGCGACCCGAAGACATCGCGCCGCTGCAGTCTTGGACCGAACCGATTGCCCGCTCTCTGCTGGTGGAGAGGCAATGGTACGCTTTGGTCTTTTTGTCGGAAGACCTGCAGCGGATGGTGAGCCAGCTCCCTGAAACCATTCAACCTTTGGCCCAGCAACTGTTGGGACACTTTATGGAGTTCCTTTGCAGCCCCGAACAATTGATGTTGGTTGCGCCGGAGTTGATGAAATGGTCCAGGCTTCCTGTCGCGGAGCAGGGTGGAATGCGAAATTATCTTCGCTGTCTTGCCGCCTATCGACCCGATGCGCTGGGAGAGATGGCGGAGCTGGAGGCAGAGCGAGTGCGCCGCAATATGCAACAATTAACACACAGCATTCTGCGTCCATCAAGTCCCTACTCTGGAGAGTTTGAACTATGAATCCCAAAGAGCCCTCTCCAGCAGAGAAAGACTTCCTCCGGATGTTGGGTGGTTCATGGGGCGCGCCGACATCCGGTGTTTCGCTAGATTCGCTTGAACTGTTCCCCCACGACGACTCTTCAACTTTGGCTCGTCGCTGGCTGGAAAGTTGGGTGTCTCTGTGTGAACGGGCCGAAACCACGAAGCATTGGGACGAGCTCGAAGCCGATGTCGCGAAATGTTTGGAGCTTTGCAACTCTCTTGTGAAACGGGAAGCTCCTCTTGTCCTCTACACCTACGGGGGGTTGGTGGGGATCAATCGCAAGCGGATTTCCCTGTCGGACGAACTCATCTCCCGGTTGCGTCCTTGGCTGGAGTGGATGGGGCGGCTGCGGTGTGGAGGTCTTCGGGTTCAGCGTGTTCTTTCGATGGAGGAGTTTCGCCCCTGGCTGGAGTCTTCGCTGCTGGGCCTGGGCTCATCTTCCGTCTCTGAACAGGAGCCATCTGGGTGTTTGGAGCGTTTGAGTCAGGCAGAAGGTCAACGACGGTGCCTGCAGTGGGCGCGGCAGGAAGAGGGGCAATGGCAACGACGTCTCTCGTCTCCAGGACAGTATGCGATGGAGTTGTACGCCTGTCTCCTGCGTTGGGTGCAACATCGCTACAATCCATTGCAGCCCAGGCCTCCTCGTCAGCAAGCGACAGCGATCCTCCGAGCGTTTCTTCGATTAACCGAGCAACATCCTCTTCAGTTCCTCGGCTTCCACATGCAGGACGAGCTGACGGCGTACCAGTCCTATCACGTTGCCAATACCGTGATGTTGTCGCTGCTCTTTGGACAGGCTTTGGGTCTTTCTCGGAAGCAGCGTCTGGAGTTGGGCTGGGCCGCCTTGGAGCACGACTTGGGCAAGCTGAATATTCCGGCCAACCTGCTTCAAAAAACAGAGCCGTTGTCCGCGGAAGAGATTGAAGAGATTGAGCGACTGCCGTTGCACACCGTCAAGCAGCTTGTGGGGCAGGAGTTTGGTTGGGACAGGTTGAAGCAAGCCCTGATTGCTCTGGATGTTCGGTTTCGCCCGGTTGCATCGGGAGACTCCAAGCCCTCAAACCTGACTCTCTCGGACGAACCCTCTATGGTGATGAGCCGGATTATCTCGCTCTGCTCGTGCTTTGATGCGCTTTGTTCCGAGCGTCCTTTCCGCTCGGCCCTCAAGCCTGTCGACGCTCTGGCTTTGATGCGTGGACCTCTGGCCCAACAGTTTGATGGCGTCTTGTTGCGACGCTTTGTGGTCTTTGTGTGGCCGTCGATTCGTGCGGCTGCTGGGGAGTCATGGCACGTAAGCGCAGACACCGCAGAAGATCCGCGCGCCCTGGATCGAGACCTCGCGCCTCCCACGCTTCAGGAGCTACAACGCGAGCTGTACGAGTACCGGACCCTCAAACAGATCTCTGAGCCTTCTCCCGAGGAACGTCGACGCATGCAGTGGCTGCAGCGCTACCTGACCCTCAAGTTACAGGCTGCAATGGAGCCCGGCTAATCGCGTGGCGAGGCTTCGCAAAGGACTTCAACAAAGAGAAACAATCTCAGGCGAGGTCCCAATGCCACAAGGTTGAGCTTGCTGCTCCCTTTGACATCGCAAGACACAGCCCAAACAAGCTTTCTCCCTCTGGATGGACTTGCATGCGACAGATCTCTGGGCCAAGCTTGGTGCCGAAGGGAAGGGTTCGCTTGATGCGCTTGCGTGTGGATGTGTCCCAGAAGGTAAGCCACGACTTCTCTTTCGGGTCACCAGCGACCAACAACTGCGAGCCATCCGGTGTATACGCGATTGCGGTGGGGGAGAAGTCTGCACAGTCTTTCCATCGCAGACGAAGGGTCATCGTCTCGGTTTCGAGGTTCCAGACGTTCACTTTGTAACCCTCTCCACCGCCACAAGGGTCGATCAATCCGGCGACATGGACGCCATCGGGAGACGCTGCAACATCCCAAAACGCGCTGTAGTAGCGAAAGCCAACCTGACCCAGGCGCTTCTTGTCTGCAGCGGCCTGACTGTACCAACTCAGCTTGTTCACATGAGTGACAGCAAACCTCTCGTGCCCCGGTAACCAAGCAGCTTTGGTTGCGGCTTCATCGCTGTACCCATGCAGGGCTACTTTTTTGTGAGTCTTTCCGTCTGCTGCTTTGAGGACAAAGACTGTTGTGTCGTTGGATGCCAGGAGTAGCTCTTCCGATGCATCAATCGCAAGATGACTGATGTAGTTCTCGTTGCTGGTTTGCCAAACAATCTCACAGGTCTCACGATCCCACACATACAGATTCTTTTCGCCGACGCCGTACAGGTGGTTACCGCTGGGAGTGGAGGTTAAGCTCCACATGTGTTCTGCTTTTGCGATGGGATAGGTGCACTCCTCTCTTTCTGGAAGAGACACTCCTGTGACCTCTGTCTCTGTGGCCAGCGCGAGGCCGTCGTGCCAGACGGTCAGGTCCACGGGTTTTCCTGGAAGATTGATGAACTTCTCCACATCACTCATACAAAAACTCCTTTGTGGGATGGCTTCTCTTCTACCGAGGAAGAGAGTGAGAGGTGGCTTTTCGTGCCATCCTTCTCATCCCTTTGTGGGGATGGGCTCAAAGAATGTGAGTACGTTGTTGGAAGGGTCGGAGATGTTAAAGGAGCGGTCGCCCCAAGGCTGATCGCAAAGAGGACCAGGCTCAAGGCCTTGCTCTGTGATGTGGCTGTGCAACGCATCCACACCAGGCCAGCGGATGGAAACGCTGCTACCTGGCTCGCAATCCCCGGTGTGCTCCGAGATGTGGAGGTTTACCTCGCCACACCGAATGCCTGCGTAGACAGGAAACCGTGGAGCATGACGCCATTCAAACACCACTGCAAAGCCCATCCTGCCGTAAAACTGTCGGCTTTCGTTCCAATCCAGCGCGCGAAAGGCCGGAATCACCTGTTGGTCCTGATGTTCAAACCGTGGAGGCTCTGGAGTCGCTCCGATCTGGGTGCGAATCGCTGCGAGGTCCGATGTTTCCGTCACGCGACAAAGCTTGCCATCCTTTTGTTCCAGCGTTGCTTGGGTGTGAAACTCCACCGGCTGGTGGGTCCCTTCGCGTTGCCAGATGTGGCCGAGGTGTGTGCCCGTCCAAGTCACGGAGCAGGTTGCCGTGTCTCCTTCGACAGAGAGGTTGGACTCCTCCGCTTTGAGGTCTGGAAATCCACCCCAGATCTGTCCTTGGTAGGCCCAAAACGAGTCAAACCCTTCGGTGGTTTGGCCGAACGCTCCCTTCACCACGACGTCTTCGTGGGCGATGTCGTTGAGTTCCACGTCCCATTCTGTCCAAACTTTGCTGTACCAGGACTTTATGAGCTTTGATAATTTCATGACGAGCTTCTCCTCTCTGTTGATGGGAAAAGCATAGGCTCCCTGTCTGTCATATTCGTACACATGACGAGCATGACTTTGGAAAACGGTGACTTCCAGAGGCTTGTCTCAGCGACCGATCTTGTAGCGGTATACGATGTAAAGAGCCACAGCAAAGTCAAACGAAACACAGGCTATGGCGTACCAGGTTGGTACAATATGATGGCCTGGACCCAACAAATGAAGGGCCAGATCCCAGGTGGGGTGCAAGGCCCATCCAGCCGCCAGCCACAGCAGAGAGTGCCTTACCGCTAGCAGGTAAAAGACTCCATACGCCAGCACGCCAAGCGCCTCAATGCCAGTCCATGAGGCATTGCCCCATGCGGCGGAGAAGCCGATGTAAATGACCGCAGCGAGAACCAAGCTGCGGCCAAGCAGCTTTTGCATGGTGGGCAAGCGCAGCTGATGTGCAAACCATAGCAAGGGGCTGACGAGCACCAAACCCAGTAGAAACCACAACGTGTACATCATCCGTTCATCTCACCTGTCTTTTTCATGGTCCAAGTCTTTCATCAAGTCAGCCCTGGAGCGGTGGCCTTAGGACGGGCTACCGCGTGGCTTATTCCGTTGATACTTTCCTTGCTTTTACCACGAATGGAGACGATTAAGCAGGCTCTGATAGGTCCAGCACAAACGTTTGGATGGTTCCTTTCTCGATGGATTGGTTGAGGTAACCGTGTCCCTTGATCTCAATCCAGTACTTGTGGGGATGGATATCTGCGTTCTGCACAACTACCACGAGCTTGTTGTCGGGAGTTTTGAAGGCTGTGCAATCCATGGGAGTCCCCTGCGTTGCCGTTGAATCCGCTACGACACGGGTGGAGCCTGGGGTGATAAATTTGGTGAAGTGGGCAAAGTAATAAAACATGGGTTGCAGGTAGAACGATGGGTTGTCTTTGTCACAAAGGATGAGAGCATCGCATCGGTTCCCCGCCCAGTTGGGACCTCCGTCCATGTCGAGCGCGAGGTTCCAGTCTGTCCAACCGACCACCCAGTGGTTGAGGTCGGTGATGATATCTTTCCCGTATTCTTCGGCTCTCTTCCACTGCGTGACCCAGTCTTGGGTGGTGCCTCTTGAGGTGGTTTCATAACCCTGGCAAGCCTCCGAGGCAAACAGAAAGACGTCCTCGTATCCCTGGTCCACGAGCTTTTCACGGGTGTCGATGAGCGACTGTGTACACCAGGGGTCTCCTGGCTTGTACCACATGAAGGCCCATGACTTTTGGTACCAGTGCAGCGCGATGCCCTTCACATAGTGAGCAACACCGGCTGCATCCAGAATGTTGAGGATCTTAAGTGGGTCATGGGTCAGGGTGGAATGGTGGGTCCCAGACGACTTTTGATCTTCGTAACAGAGGATTTGGATGTCGGGGTGATCCTGTTGAAGCACAGGGCCCAGGTGGTCGCGGATGAACCGGGCTTGCTCTTCTGCTGAGTAATACATCGACTCCCACCAGACTTTGATGAGTTCCCAATTCTTGGTTTCTCTCGAACCTGTCGGCTCGTTCTGTACCGTGGTCGCCCAAAAGTGGAGGCCGTGTTTGGCATATTCGGTGAAGAACTTGGAGAAGTACTTGGCGAACGCGCGCTGGTATCTGGAGTCGCCGTCGGGATCCTGGATCCCCTTGAGCCTTCCGCCCACATAGACACCAGAGTCTTTCATCCAGGGTGGGGCGGTCCAGATGCTTGAGAACAGCTTTAACTCGCTCCCTCGTATCGCATTCGCCCGTTGGAGCATGGGAATCTTGAGCTTCGTGTCGATCTCTGCGAGGGCAAAGTCTTCAAGGTCAAAGTCGTCGGGAGTGTCGCAGTAGTTGTAGTTTGCTGTGGAGAAGTCGGTGCTTCCCATTGGGACTCTTCCTACCGAGTATCCAATGCCGTCGGGTCCGTAATAGGCCTCAAGGATCTCATCTTGGGCCTGGGGTGGCATGGCCTCTATGTTCAGCACGGCAGCGTCGGAGAACGCTCCGCCAAATCCAACAATTCGATGGTTGGGAGAGTTGGCTCCTTGGGGGAAGTTTTCGGGGTCAATGAGGATGGTCTGCCAATACGAAGGGTCGGCTTGTTCCTGCAGATGGAGAGTGGTGCGCTCCAAAGCCGTCCCATCACTTCGGGTTTCGTACTGTGCAACTTCGCCCTCGGCGAGCTGGCCTACATCCTTAAACCTTGTGCGTTGGACGACGTGGGCCTTGTCCCAGTCTGTCATACGAAGGCTGCCATCGCTGCGGACGATGAGAGCTTTGACCTCGCCCCTCTCGGAGTCTCCCACGATCTTGTTGGCTATCGAGCCGGAAGGGTCAGAGGAAACCCAGATGTTATCTCCCTGCTGCCAAACGTACCAGGTTGTGTCTCCGACGAGGAAGGAGAGGTGTTCCCGAGACTCCGGTCCCCACGGGATAACAGGGTTGGGGTCGTCAAACAACACAAACGACAAGGGTTCCAAGGTCCGATTGTCCTGGGCTGCTTCTGTGTTGCTAAACTCAACCACTTCGTCACTGTCGTTGGTGATCGCGCGAATGTAAGTTTTCATGGAGAGAGCCTCTATTTCTGGCAAACATAGGAATGATAGAAATGGAACAATGGATAGAACTTGGAGCCAGGCTTCTTTGCCGTCAAGGCTGCGAAAGCTAGAATGGGAGGGTGACCCCAGAAAAGGGGTCCGTTGAGGCTGTACGAGAAATGAATTGGAGCAGGGGGAGCGGAGGAAGAAAAGGCACCTCGCTGACAACGTTGCTTACTTGCTCTTTTGGCAAGCGGGGCAGCGTTTGCAGATCTCGGGGCAGACTTTGGGGCAGGCGGGGGTTTTGCGCGTGGTGGGCTTCACATCCTTAAGGGAGACGGGAGTGAAGGGCGGAGCAAGCTCGTAACCTTTCTTTTCGGCGATGGTGACTCGGTCGAAGACAAGGCGACGAATCAACAGGCTGGGAGCGATGGTTGTGATCTGGATGGTGCCAGAGTCTTCGCTGTCGGAGCCGTTGAATACGGTGTAGTTGTTGCCTGTTGCAAGGATGCCGCGGATCACTTGGAGAGCGGCTGTTCGTACGCGGAGGCCTTTGACGTGTTCCACTTTGCCGGTTTTGACGGAGACTCGGAGGATGTCCTCAGGGGTGACCGTGTAGATCCCTCGGCTCACGCTGCTTGTACCAGAGAACCGGGTCAGGATGTAGCCGTACTCTTTGCCTTGTCGCTTGGCTTCTGCGATCAGCTTGGCGCGCAAGGCCTTCATCGTCATCTCTCGCTTGCTTTTGATCTGGGCGAGGCCAGGGCGGGAGAAGAAGGGAAGTCCGACCACGCCGCGACCGTGTCCGTTGGACCGCTTGTACTTTTTGTAAGGCTTGCGGGACAGGTAGAAGTTTTTGAGCACGCCGTCCTTCACCATCACAAGGCGACGGGCAGGGACCCACTCGTCATCGTATTTGTAGTGGGCGCTGAGCTGTGTGTCTTCGTAGGATTCAAGCAGTGGGTTGTCGACCACCGACAGGAACGAAGGGATGATCCGCTGGTTCATCTTGTTGGCGAACACGCGTTCGTCTTGTTTGCGGAGGAAGCGTTGGCTGCTCAGGCGGACCAACAGGATATCGTAGAACATCGCGCCGGCGAGAGCGGGATCGACAATGGCAGGTCCGTCGTCGGGATCTCCCTCGGGAGCTTTGGTTTGGGTTTTGGCTTTTTTCCAGACCTCAAGGAACTTCTTTTTGAGTTCTTCTTCAGAGGGAAGGCCTTTGTTGTAGCGGGCGTAGCCGGCGGCGCTTCCGTCAACATAGTCTTTGTTTTTTCCGAGGTATTGGAGGGTCATGCCCCAGTCGTAGCCCCATCGACGGAGGCGAACCATAGAGCCGTCCATTCCGACGCCCAGGGTAATCGTTTCCCAGGCTTTGACGGTTGTACCCGAGCGAATGACGCGGATGGCTTTGCTGCTTTGCTTTGTGACGCGCTGCAAGATGCCCTTCCACTTTTTCACATCGAGGGGAAGTCCTTCACCCAAAGGAGCCATGTAGATCGTTGCAGGTTCTTTGCTGAAGTCGCCGGCCTTGTCGAGGATCTTGGGCTTGGTGCTGCGAACGTAACGTTTGCGCCAGTATTGAGCTGTGGCGATGCGGTATTTGTAGTCGGTCATCTGCCACAACTGCTTTTGCAAGATCACGGGCGTGAGTTCTTTGGGGCAGTAGGAACTGGCAGGCAACAGCGTGCGGTAGATGCGCCAGTCATGACCGTCACGACCGGTTTGGTCGAAGGTATGGTTGCCGACGCGAATGGCCACATGGATGGTGCGTGTGGGAGACTTGCGAGAGTCCTTGGTGCTCATGATCTTTCCGTCGGAGGCGCGGATGACCACGCTTCGACGAATCACCATGCGGTACCGAAAGCTATACACCGGGGGACGCGGCATCTTTTTGAATTGCGCAAGGTTGCGGTTCAACTCCTGACGCATGATCGCGATGTATTTCTTGTGCTGCTTGTTGCGCTCTTGGATGCGCTCCGCTTCTGTCTTGGTTTTCTTCTTTGCCTTCTTCTTTGCTTGGGGAGTGGCCTTGCTCTTCGCGGGCGCGGCCCAAAGAGAAGAAGGTGCCCACACCAGCAAGCTTGCTGCGAGGAGTCCCACGCTACCCAAACGAAGTACCTTGGTTGACCATTGTGTCATTCAGACATTCCTTGTCGGTAGAAGATGATGAGGGCGGCTTCGCACGGCCTCCCCGTGTGTTGCTGCAAAGACGGTTGACTCCAACGTTATAGCCGGTTCAACAGGGCGCTGCAAGGGTATCTGTCGTGAAGAAATAGGTGTCGGTCGGTGTGGGGAAGGTTTGGATCCTTTGGGAAGAAATTACTGGGCGGGGGAGGAGTAGAGTTCCATGTGGAAAGCGCCGAGGGGCTCTTCGGCCACTTCAAGGAGCGCATGGTAGTTGAGGTGATCGGATTTGAGTTCGGGTTGCTCGGGCAGCTCGCGAGCGATGTCGTAGGCGAACTTCTCCAGCTTGTCGGCTTCGACGTTGGGCGCTGCAATGGCCAGGATGCCATTGAACGGAGCGAAGATCCGGATGCGGTTGCCAAAGCGAACCTTGAGCTCGTCGAGGGCGCCACGGAGCAGGGCTGGGTGAGCAGCAATGGAGGCTGCATCACGACCCAACAACGCGATCATCTGGACACCTCGAAGGAAGCTGCGACGGGTCATGTATTTGAGGTCGAAGTTGTGCTCTTCGAGGTCACGTTGGAACAGCGCTTCGGCCTTTTGGATGTTGCCTTCTGCGCGTCGCAGGCCGTAGATCACATGGTGCTCGCACTCGTCGGTGTAGATCTCGATCAGGCCGTCTTCACGTTCGTGGTAGAGGAACGCTTCGGGGTCCTGGAGGAACTCTGCGGAGCATTCTTCAAACCGGGAGTGAGACATCAGTCGCTTGCCTACGTAGCGGTGACATTCGCACGACTTGCCGTTGACCAACCAGCTAATCAAGCGGCTGAGGGCGGCTTCGTCCTGGGGATCAATCTGGTCCGCGATGTGCGCGAAGGTGAGGATCTCCATGGGGTGGTCGCCGCGGCTAATCATCAGCTTGCCTGGGTCGGTCCACTCCGCGGAGTAGCCGGGGGGCAGATGCTGGCAGAAGCGCTCCACTACATTGGATTCGTGCTCCAGCGACTTGGCCATGTGCTTGAAGTTCATCCAGATGTTGTCGCTGAGCAGGGAACCTCGGTAGATCGCGTCAAGTTGCATCAACTCCAGCGGCGGGCTGGGGCGTGACACGTTTTGTGCGTTGCGAATCCACCACTCTGCGGGAGCGCCGCTGGCAGGGATCAACTCGTCGACTTCCACCTGGTAGTAACCTGCAGCTTCACCCACGTACTGCAAAGAGGTGGAGTCAATGGCGAAGGTGAGGGCCGAGACCATGTCGTTCTGGAGGGCATCGACAAGCTCAGGTGCGAGCCAGTCGCTGTAGATGCCATGCTCCAGGTGAGCGCGCTGTCGGGTGTCGAGGTCCCAACGATCGATCCCTGTGAGGCGACGGCGGGGAATGGTTTCACGTTGGAAGTGATACCAAAAGCTCTCATCGGCCAATTCGCGCATCTGACATTCAATGTCGTGCGACTCTTTGGCTGTGGTGGCAAACAAGTAGTAGCCTTGCTGCACCTGCATGAAAGCGGCGCCGTAGTCGAGGGCGTCGTGGAGGACACTGTCCCAGGCAGAGCGTACGTTGAGGACGCGGCCCAGCTCCATCAGGCAGAGTTGGTCGTCCAACTCTGTGGGCGAATTGTCTGGCGGCTTGGTCCGGAAGTAATCCGGGTGTTCTCGAAAGAACTGAATGGGATCGGGAGATTTGTCAAAGCGAAAACGGGTGTACTTGATGTGGCCGTTTTCCATGGTGAAGTCACAGAGAATGCAGCCGGAACGATCGGGCATTCCGAGTCCGAGCACAGCGCGACGGGCGTCTTCTGGCATGGCGCGACGGCCACACTGCCCGCAGTGTGTTTCCATCCGACGGGGGATCTCTGCGATCTCCTGATGCAGTCGCTGCGGCGTTAATTCGTCAAACCGGATCTGCCGACGGGATGGGTAGTAATAGCTGTGACCACACGTACATACGTTGACCACGTAGTACACATAAGTCGTCCAATGTGTTTGCTGTGGATCTGGAAGCACCATCATTCTCTTTTGTTCCTTTGCAATCTTCGCGCACCAACGGAAGTAAGCCACTGTATGTTTGTCATGATAATTGGGTTTGGTTGTGCGTCAATTTTTTTGCACGCCCAATTAATACAAAATTAACTTCCTGAAGTGCGCGGCGCTGCTACTGAAACGAATGATGGCTTGGGAACGGTTAGGAAAGGTGGGTGGCTGGCTTGGTTTGGGCCGCTTGGGCGCGTTCGTAAGGAGAGGGGGGACGGGTCAGAGTCCAGAGGGTGCTGCCCATGCCAAACAAGGGAATCAGCAGGAACAATCCACCGAACAGTCGGAGGGTTCGGGCACCAGAGGCGAACAAGGTGCCTCGGGAGAGAGCCATTTGGTCGAGGTGAAGATGCAGGCTCGCCTCCAACCAGCCGCCAAACACCATCAACAGCAGCCCTGCGATGATCCAGGTGGCATGTCGTCGTGGCTTCGGGTGGTACAGGCGATCCGTGTTGAAAAATTGGAAGGCGGCTCCCTGGAACCAAAGCACCACACAACCTACCAAAAGGATATGACTGTGGTTGCTGTACCACAACGGGCTTGGACTGTTTCCTAGGGTCCGAAGGACCGCGAAGATCATCCCTTCCACCGCAAAGATTGCCAGGCAAAGCGCGCCGGCTTTCCAGTAGGAGTGAGCGGGTGTAGACAGCGTGTTCCAGTAGTGAAGCAGCGGCCAAAACAGAACCAGGAGGATGGCGAGCAAGGCACCAAACGCCAACGTCCAGAGAAGCGCACCGCCGAGATGAGCGGAGAGGACGGAGTGGGCCAGAGGCAACAAAAACAGACCACCCCAGAGATAGGCTTTGAGCGGCGTCTCGGAAAGGTGGGAGGCGCTCACCTCTTGGTTGGGAGTGGGCAACAACAGACCTGTGAGGGGGAGCAAAAGCCCCAACCCAAGGAGCGTATGGGTGAAGGTCGGGAGCTGACGAAGGAAGAAGGTGGGAGCGATCATGTACAAGAACAAGAGCACCGCCAACGACGCATGCCCTGCGATGTAGAGGGCGTAGGCTCGCTCTTCTTGGTGTGACAACCCTTCCGCTGTCGGGCGATTCACGATGGCCGCGATCATGTAGAGGACGCTGGCAGCCCAGAGCAGTCCGTAGTGGACGGGCATCCAGACCCAGGTGGGCCATGTGCTGTGCTGTCCGAAGAAGGCTGAAACGACACCCCACAAGAGCGCGGTTTGCCACACCCGATTTGCGCCTTCCCAAAGAGGAAGCCAACGCAGCGGCTGACGACGGAGCTGTCGCAAGCGCAGCAACCAGAAGCCAAACAGCATGGGAAAGGCCCACCCAAAGATCAGCAGTCCGCCGTGGAACAACTGAACACGACCGGAGGGGAAGAAGCCACAGGCTTGGAAGAGGGTTGGAAACCGCCGAATCAAGGACATCAGAGCGCCGCTGATGAGACCAACCGCTAACCACAAGAGGCTGAGCCGAAGCAGAGTCCTTGTGAGAGGGCGCTGTGAGGGTTCAAACTCGTTTGGAAACATGGGAGAACACCCTTTGGCATTGGAGGAAGTCCGGGCCTGCTGCTGGTAAGAGCCTTGACCCTGCCTCCCTTCGAGCGTGCTTGAAAACCGAGGCAGCATATCGGTTGTTGCTGTGAATGGCAAGGTGGAGGACTTCTCAAAGGAAGTGAAAAAAAGCCCTTGTCTGAATTTGGTGCTGGTAGATCGTGTCCGTATAATGGTGTAGGGTGAACCAGAGAGCTGGTTTGATTTTGGAGAAAACCTGCAGATGATTTGCTGGGCGTGCCAGAGCGACATTGGAACACATATCGAGCGTTGTCCCTATTGTGGGGCGGCTACCGATATCGACTCCACCGATCCCATGGTGGGTCGCAAGCTCGGTGCATACGAACTCCTCCGCAAAATCGGTCAGGGTGGAATGGGCGTGGTCTACGAAGCCTATCACACCCAGTTGCAGGTCTCTTACGCGCTTAAATTGCTGCATCCCAACCTCAGTGAAGACTGGGTCATGGTCGAGCGGCTGCGACGCGAAGCGGTCGTTGCGTTCCAAATCCAGCACCAAAACATTGTGCAAGTCTTGGACTACGGTTGGGACGAAGGGCTCGGCTTCTTCCTCGTGATGGAGATGCTGCGAGGTGAAGGTCTCAACACGTTGTTGGTTCGCCAGCCGGTGTTGCCTTTGATGCGTGTGGCCCAGTTGGTTTACCAGATCTGTGATGCCCTGGATCTCGCTCACTCGCACGGTGTGATTCACCGCGACCTCAAGCCGGGGAACGTCTTTCTTACCCTGGATTTGGAAGAACGAGAACAAATTAAGCTCCTCGACTTTGGTATTGCTCGTTTCATCGACAACCAGGGACAACACGAATTAACCCGGGCAGGGCGGTCGTTTGGAACACCTGCCTACATGCCGCCGGAGCAGATCCTCTCACGCAGCGCGGAAATTTGTCCGGCGACCGATCTTTACGCGCTGGCCAGTATGGTATACCGGATGTTAACGGGGGTTTTGCCGTTTAAGGGCAAGACCATGATTGACACCCTGAACAAGGTGATGGTCCAGCCGACACCCCGGTTGTCCAAGGTTCGCCCTGGCTTGCAAGGGACCAGGCTGGATGATCTGTTGCATCAATGCATGGCCAAGCAAACCAAACAACGTTTGCAAACGGCGCAAGAATTTTCCCAGGCGTTTCACGACGCCGTGTCAGAGCCTCAAGTGCGTCATTTCCTCCGTCATGACGAGTCGGAGAGGATGGTGATGCAACACGAAGGCGCGGTTCCGCTGGAGACGGTGAGCTTAAATCTGGAAAATCTTCCTCCGAGTGCCTTAGGAATTGAACAAGGAGAGACGTTTATATTTGATGGCGCTACTTTTCGTTTTGATGGTCGAGAGCTGGTGACAACGGCAGAGGCGACGGCAACGCTGCAATCCAGGCAGGTTGCTCCCCTTTCTAACGTTGGCGCTGGGGTGGAAACCATCAACTTGGAGGAAGCGCGGCAGTGGTTGGAGCAAGTAGACCCCAACGCTGCGACAGTGATTAAAGGAAGCAGTTCAAGTCTTCAGGAGTCGATGGCGTTGTTAGCAGCAGAGAAACTGGCGAGCGGTGACAGCACGGTGAAGTTAAATCACCCTGTGGGTTCACTGCGTGAGTACACGCCGCCCAGTCGTCGCTGGCTGCAGGGCAATGTGCCCAAGCCGTCGATTCGACATCCTAACGTGTCGCCTGCGCCGGCTTCTTCTGAGGTCAAAGAGCCGTCACAAGTCCATGTGATGGTCAGCCCGGAGACAGAGCCTTCCCCTTGGTGGGTGGCTGGTAGTAAGATTGTTGGAGGCTTTCTGGTTGGTTTTCTTTTGATCGCTATGGTGCTTTGGGGAGTTCAGTCTCTCCGAGGTGGTGATGCCGCCGATGATAGCAAATCCTACTCGGGTGGCTCTGCGTACTCTCCCCAAGGGCAAAGTGGTTTGCAGACCGATCATTGTTACCTTCGCGTCGAGTCCAACCCTCCAGGGGCGAAAGTGATCGAGCAAGGGAAAGAACTGGGCAAAACCCCTCTGTCTTTGCGCCGTGAACGTGGGCGGTCCTTGCATTTTGTTGTGATTAAGCCTGGCTTTGAGATGTCGGTGGGAACTTGGAATGCTCGACACGATCAACGGTTGTTTTTCCCTTTGCGTACTTCCTCGACCCCAAAGCCCGCGAATGAATAGGAGTTAGGCGATGTCTATCCAGCGTATTGGTGGGAGAGACGTGGTCATTTTGGACCGCCTTGCTTCCCCTTCTCAGGAGGATGTCCAGCTCTTCGTTCGCAAACTTCACGCCGGAATCCTGTCGTACGGTCTGTATCCTCCCGGTCACACCATTATCGTGAAGCGAACCAAAGATCTCCACGAACATCTCAACAAGCTTTTCCTGGAATGTTCGATGTTGGTGATCCAGTGTGAGCAGTCTCTGTCCCTCAACAAGGTCCGCGTGCTGCGCAATGTTCCTGAACGTGAGCTGTCGATGAAGACAGCTTCGTATCTGGGCCTTCGTGGCGTGAAGAATTTGGTCCTGTGGCCGAGAGTCAAACACGAAGAGCTCGGCGAGTTGCTCCAAACCTGGCACTCGATCAACGAAGAAGAAGAAGAGGAAGCCTACGACTGGCTCCATCGGTTCCGGTCCGACTCTGCTCGGATGAACATGGATATGATCGACAGCCTGGAGCTGGAGTCGGCCAAAGGAGGCTCTCCTTCGATCTCCCTGTCGAAGAAAGAGCTGGCTGACATCCTCACAAACATCGGGCCTGACGGTGGAGGGCAGGGGGCAAAAGTTGAGTCCGTTGTTGGCTCTCTGTCTCCGAATGGTCCGTCGGATGTGCGCATTGCTTCTGGTGGTAACACGGCGACGGTTCGTATCATCAACGAACAAGCTCCTCCCCAAGACTCGTACGGAGGGCGGTCGGGTGATTCTTATCCAGGACAGCAGGGCGGCCGACGCTCCAACAACTACGCGCGCCCCGTTAATTCTTCCTCTTCCACCGGTTCATCGTCGGCTTCGGCGAATCCTGATGGCTCCGTGGGGCAGGCCCAGCATGTGTTGCAACATGTGGGGGGGCAAGTCGTCAACGCGCAAAATGTGATCCAGCAGTACAGCGGTGCCGTGGGCCAACCTGGGCGGGGTAGGGAAGACTTCTCTGGAATGGTCTACCCTCCGAATGGTCCAGGCGCTCCTCACGATACCTCTCCCAACGCAAACCCGGCCGATATTTTTGGTAACTCTCTGCACGTGGAATCGTCGCCGGAGTGGAGCGCTGCTCAATCCAACGGGCTGCCTCCTTCTTCCACCGACAACCAGATGCCTCCCTACTTTGGTGGGGGAGGGGAGGACGCGAACTCTGCGTTGCCTCCCGGGCTGCGAGAGCCTGCGGCGATGCATCCTTCGCGCCAACAAGCGCATGCTTACGCAGGGGCTCCCTCCTCCTCTGAGCAACCTTGGGATCCCGGACAGAGCGGTTTCGGACAGAGACCTGAGCTTCCTGAGATGGATGGCCCTACAGTGTCAGAGTCGTATCCGTATTCTTCGGGCAATGCGACGCCTCCTTCGGGTCAGAACGTTCCTGGGTTTGGGCCGGGAGACTCTCACTCTGGCAGCTTGGGAGAGCGCCAGTTTCGAATCACTGAAGTGACTCCCAGTGTGGCGGACCTGCCTTCGATTCAAGGCCAGATTGTGGACGCGGGGCAAACCCCCCTGCCGATCATTGTGGGGGAACAGCCCGCATCGCAAGGACACCTTGCTTCGCCTTACTCTCCTCTCACTCCTCTTCCGCCTGTGGGAAGTCCGTTGCTTCCTGGCTCGGGAGAGAGCCCTATCCCAACGTCGCCGCTTCTTCATGACAGCGAAACCAACAGCATGTTGAGGAGTTTGCAGGAGGAAGGGACGGTTGTGGACCGGAACCCTCTGTTGAGCGGCCCTCCCTCTTCTCCGTCTTACCCAGCATCTTCGCCTTCTCATGGAGCGTTGGGGCCTGCGTCGCATCATCATCTTCCCACACCGGAGTGGGTGACTGCCGACCCTGTCAGCCTGGACCAAAGCTCTCTGGATATCGGGCAGCTCGACTTTGGTAGGATCGAGCCACACTCCTTGCTTCGCTCCCAACGAGTGCAAGAGTATCTGTCAGGTGGTGGCATTCCGTTGTTCTTGTCACGTTTCCTCTCGGCCACGATGTGTGGACAAGACCCCACCTCCAACGGACAGGTGGTGATGGTGCAAGGGGAGGGCGGTTGGCTTGGCATGGGCGGAGGGAAGGCTTTGATGTCTGCCGTTGATGAGTTGCCCAACTCGGAACTGCAGAAGCAAATGGTGAAAGCTCTGGCCGAGACGATCTCGTCCACCATCCCCGAACTGATTGATGAGCAGTTGGCTCACCTTGGGCAAACCCAAAGCGAGCAACTCCTGCGGGAAGAAGTGGTTCGGCAAGTTCCAAGCGCATGGCGTCATGTTCTCTCTGAGTTGATTACGGAGCGATTGTGGCAGGCTCGGAAGCCCCGTCAATTCGACGGGTGTATGCGTTCGCTGTCTCTGCTAACAGAAGGCAAGCTCGATGAAGGCGGGTGGCGCTTGTTGATTCCTGTGTTGGAGCAGTTGAACCAACGTTTGGACGATGCTTCCAACTCCGAAGGGTTGCAAAAGCAAATTGTCCAGTGGCGTGAGAGCCTCTCCAGTCCTTCGGTGGGTCGAGTGTTCTTCCAGGCCTTGTTGCACAGTCATTCCGAAGAAGAACGTGAAGAGGCTCGTCGAGGCATTCTCGCGATGGGTGCCTCCTCAGCTTACAACCTCACTCTCTTTCTTGGTTTGAGCAGCGACCCTCGTCGAAACCAGCTCCTCTTGGACTTGGTGAAGGATGTTGGGGAGCAATTGGACGAAGTTGACCAGACGTTCTTCCTCGATCAAATCTGGGAGTCTGGAGCGACGCTGGAGCCAGGGCAGCAATCCAACCTGTGTCGCTATATGTACTCGCTGCGTCCAGACTTTGTCGAAAAGCACCTTGTGGACCTGGCCGACCGTCTCGACCACGGTGGGCCAGGGGTCACGTTTGATGATTGGGTGCGCTGGGCGAGGCTTTCGTTGGAGTGCCACACTCCCCGACTGCGTGAACTCTTAGGCCGACGTTTGCAAGACCGTCACTTCTACGAATACCCTGATGTGGAAGCTGGCATTCTTAAGCTTCTCGACGGGCACGGCACGCTGCAAGGGTTTGAATTCCTGGAGCGCACGATCCAGAGCCCGCACGTCTCTGATGAGCACAAAGCTAGCGCTGTGTATCTGCTGGGCAGCTTGCGAACAGAGCAGTCGCTCTTGTTGTTGCGAGGTATCTTGCTCGAACGAAAGCGTTTTCTGCGTCAGCCTGTGTACGGTGTGTCGTTGCGGTCTCGTGCGTTGGCTGCCTTGGAACAATTCCCCTCCCGACAAGTCCAAGAATTGGTCAAAAAAGTCTGCCAGGATCCGGACCCAACTGTACGAGAACAAGCACAAAATATGCTTGACGTTTTGGGGCAACGCGCTTAGGATAGCTGCGTTCTCGCCGCAGTATCGGAGTTGGACAAAGGGGGGCGAGTTTGGCCGTGCACAACAGGCTAAACGTTCTCTCTTCGTACGTCTGCATCCACAACGATGTGTTGGGATGATTCTTGTCATTCCCAACTCGTGACAAACCTCGAAGAGGTGGTGTGTTATGGAACCATTGACACTGGGTATTGAAGAAGAATACCAGATCATCGATCCGGAAACTCGGGAGCTTACGTCGTTTATTACGGAGTTTCTTGAGCAAGGGGCGATGGTCTTCCGCGATCAGATGAAGCCGGAGTTTCTTCAGTCTCAGGTCGAGGTGGGAAGCAACGTTTGCCAAAACATCAAAGAAGCGAAGTTTGAGATCAAGCGGCTTCGGTCGATGGTGCATGAAGTGGCACGAAACAACAACCGGCACTTTGTTGCTGCGGGTACACACCCGTTCTCCCGCTGGGAAGACCAGCTGGTGACCAACCACGAGCGCTACCACATGTTGCTGGGTAACATGCGGATTCTGGCCCAGCGGTTGTTGATTTTTGGGATGCATGTGCACGTCGGGATCCCCGACCGCAACTTGCAAATCGATATCATGAACCAGATGGCGTACTTCATGCCGCACCTGTTGGCCTTGTCGACGTCGTCGCCGTTTTGGTGGGGGCGGAACACAGGCTTGAAGTCGTACCGCAGCATCATCTTTGAAGACCTTCCACGAACCGGCGTGCCCGAGCAGTTTAACTCGGCGATGGAATACGATCAGTACGTGGATACCCTTGTGCGCACGGGATGCATCGATGAGCCCACGAAGATTTGGTGGGACATCCGCCCTCATCCCAAGTTTCCTACCCTGGAATTCCGGGTGTGTGACTGCACCACCAAGGTGGATGAAGTGATCGCCATTACAGGGATGATTCAGGCTCTTGTGGCGAAGATGATTCAACTGCGCAAACGGAACCAGACCTGGCGTTTGTACCGTCGGACTCTGCTCGCAGAGAACAAGTTCCGTTCGATCAAGGACGGACTGGACGGTTCGTTGATCGATTTTGGGCGTGAACGTGAAGCTCCTTTGCGTGAGCTGATGGAAGAGATGTTGGATTTCGTGGACGACGTGCTGGATCCCCTCGACTCTCGTGAGGAAGTTGAGTACATCCGGGTGATGTTGGACCAGGGAACCAGCGCGGATCGTCAGCTCGCCAAGTACGAGGAGACCGGCGACCTCAAAGATGTGGTCGACATGCTTGTGCAAGAAACGATCGAGGGTTGCGACACTTGATTTAAGCAAGCTACTTGCGTTTGACCCTACAAACTCGTATAGAAGGCGCGTCGGTGTTTTGCGAAGCCCCAGCCCGACGCTGCCTCCATCAGTCTGTCACTCTTTGTACGCCCCACAGCGGAGGGGGTTGCTGGGGTTCCATGTAGTTTCCATCCAACGGTTCTGGATGTTCGGCTGTAGACACGAGAGGTTGAAGAATGAAGAAACAATTCGTATGTTGGTTGGCAAGTGTTGGATTGGGTGTTCTTTTGGCAGGGGGCCTTACCACTCAGTCTGCAGAAGCTTCCGGTGCCCATGGCGCTAGCAAGAGTGGCTGGGCCGTGATGTTCACGGAAAAGTACAAGCGCACGTATTACACCGGAAAATTCCGTGTGCAGGGCCAAATCGCTCAGATCTGTGCGTCCGCCGATGGACACCACTGTAAGAAGGGGGGCAAGCAAACGCACGCTCGTCATGGCAAGTGGACCTGGTTCTGGCCGAACGGAAAGGTGAAGGCTGAGCGTTCCTTCGTGATGGGTTCCTTGGAAGGCACTGCCAAAGCCTGGTATCCCAACGGTCAGCTTCGCTGGAAAGAGCACTACAGCCACGGCAAGCTGGACGGCGACCGTGAAGAGTTCTTCGCCAACGGCAAGCACAAGTCCAAGTCCCACTACAAGAACGGCAAGCTGAATGGCAAGCTGACTTCCTGGTGGTGGAACGGCAAGAAAGCCTCGGAAGGTGCTTACGAGCTTGGCAAAAAAGAAGGGGTTTGGAATTCCTTCTATGTGAGCGGTCACCGCAAGTCGAGTGAAACCTACAAAGATGGCCTTCTCCACGGAAACTTCTCCCACTGGTGGTACGTTTGTCGCCCCGCGGGTTGTGGTGCTGTGAAGATGCAGCAAGGTTTCTACAAAAAAGGCCAAAAGTCGGGCCGCTGGACCTACGGTTCGTTCGGCACCGACGGCAAATTCTCGACCGCAACAGAAAACCACTAAGCGTGCTCTGGGCTTGGGTCTGACACGCCCTGGGCACACCGCCTTCTTGACAGATCTTTTGATCTGTGGCCTATGGTGGGCGCTTTGCAACAGATGAATCTCGGTTCATAGGAGATGCACGTGTCAGAATCAACATCAGAGAAACCCAAGGTTCACATTCAAGTCCGTGAGAATCACAACGCTTGGCGCGTTCTTGGGGTGATCGCTGTTCTAGCCTTGGTGTTGGGCGTTTTGGCGTTTCGCAACATCAAGCGTTCGATCATTACAATCGACAAAACTCAAAAAGAGATGGTAGCCGCGGGGAAGAAACTGAACCTCAACGGTTGCGTCGATCGGATCTTGGAGTGGAAGAAAATGTGCGGCGCGATTCATGTGATCTGCCGCTCGTCCATTCCCCGTATGACCGCAGCTTGTTTGGAGGCGCAGGAACGCAAAGCCGCCTGCCGTACCTTGAATCTTAAGCAGTACAAAACCAGCGCACACTTCCGTCATGCGCAGTGCAAAGCGAAGGGCTTGCACAAGCGACGCCATTGGAAGCGTGAGTGCGGCGCGATCTACGGAACCGTTTGGAAGTACTGCAACTATTGGAACCAGAAGGGTAAGGCTGTTTCATCTGCGAAGCCGACTGCGCCCAGGGCGAAAGCTCGTGTGGCGGTCAAGCCACAGTCTCGTCCCTAACCCAATTGTTCTCCGAGAAAACAGCATGAGCCGCGAGGTGGGCTGACCCATCTTGCAAGCAGCAACGGCACAGCATGTGCCAAACAATGTGGTGTTGTGACATGGTTCGAGAGTCCCAAGAAAGTGCAAAACAATCCCAGCCTCTTTGGCGAGATCTTCTGGTCTTAACCAAACCTCGGATCACCGCAATGTGCGTGATGATGGCAGCAGGTGGTTATGGACTGGCGATGACAACCACGCCTGTCCTTGCGCCCAACTTCTGGCCCTTGATGTTTCATCTCTTCCTGACATTGCTCGGCTCCTACAGCGTGATTGCAGGGAGCTGTGTGCTCAACATGTATCTGGAGCGGGATCGGGACAAGCTGATGAAGCGGACCGCGCAGCGGCCTCTTCCGACTGGACGACTTCAACCCAAGCACGCGCTGTTGTGGGGACTCTTTCTGTCGGTCGTGGGTGTTGGGGTTCTGCTCTGGATCAACCCGTTGACTGCGGCTTTGGCAGCGTTGGCTTTGGTCTCCTATGTGTGTGTCTATACACCGATGAAGACCCGGACCACTTTGTTCTTGATGGTGGGTACGATCCCTGGAGCGATGCCTCCTCTTTTGGGTTGGACTGCTGTCACTCATCAAGTCGATTGGATCGGTGGGAGCCTGTTTGCCATCATGGTGTTGTGGCAGCTTCCTCACTTCCTCGCGTTGTCTGTGATGCTGAAAAATGACTATGCCTTGGCTGGGGTTCAGGTTGCTGCGGTGACCCAAGGTGAGCGAACGGTGCAAGTTCAATCCTTGCTGTACTCCGTGTTGCTCTTGCCAGTGAGCCTTGCGCTGATTCCTTTGCAGGCGGCGGGTTGGTTGTATGCCATTGTCGCTCTCGCTAGTGGCTTCTGGTTGATTGCGATTGCGTGCCGGGCTGTCTTGGACCAACACTCTCCGCGTTGGGCCCCCCGTTTGTTCTTTGCTTCATTGATCTACCTTCCCATCCTTACGTTGGGGTTGTTGATCGATCAATTCCTCTAGGAGTTCATCGTCGTTATGGAAGAAAAGGCTGCCACACAGGAACAAGCCCAAGAGCAGGGACCTTCGTTTGAGCGTCAGCTGCTGTCGCATCCCCTCGTGTGGGTCGCGATTGCAGCGTTCCTTGTTCTTCCCTTCCTGCTGCGAGGTTACCTCCGCCGGATTCCCGCTCCTCCCCCTGTGCTTGGTGCTCTTCCTGCGTTTGAACTGACCAACCAGGACGGAAAACCTTTTGGTCTGGAGCAGCTGAAGGGGCAGGTGACCGTTGTGGGCTTCTTCTTCTCTCGATGCAAGTCCATTTGTCCGCCGCTGATGCAGGCGATGCGTCGGCTGCAGGATCGTTACAAGCGACACAACGTGAATGTTCGGCTTTTGAGCATCACCGTCGATCCTGGCTATGACACACCCAAGCGGTTGCAAGCCTATGCCAAAACTTTGGGAGCCGACCTCAAGCGTTGGACGTTTTTGACCGGTCCCATCGAGAAGATCAAAGCGTTGGCTTTGAAAGGATTCCACGTCGCAGTGGGAGATCCTGTTAAGAAGGCCAACTTCTTCGATATTACCCACACCAGCAAATTGATCCTTGTGGATCAAAAAGGCCGGATTCGTGGGCGTCCTGATAACCAGGGCAACCCTGTTGGTTATTTCAGCTCGACCAAGGATGGTTTGGATGAAGTATACCACCGCTCCATGCATACTCTGTGGGAGCGATTTGCAAAAAAGAAATCGTCTTAATCGACGGGTTCTGAAAGAGGTCATCATCGCGACCTCACAACGGTATGCCACATAGCCCTGCTTTGAGCGGGCTGTGTGGCTCAAAAACGTTGTGGAAGTCGAGGTTTATGGTGGCTTCGCCTGGGCTCTTTGGGCTCCGGAGGTTGTTGCGATGCTGCAACACGAAGACAGGTGTCTTATTTCCGACTAATTTGGTCGGAAATACCGGCGTCTAGAAGGGTTCATTTTTTTCGATTGCTGCTTGCAAGAGCACGGGAAGTCGTGCTATAAGTGTGCCGCCTTCAGGGGTGAATTCAACCGATGAGGGCACCACAAAGAGTATACATCCAGGCTTCTGCAGCAGTTTTCACGTTGTTTCTACAACAAAATCACAAGAGTTGGTGAATTGGCTCGTCTTAAGCCTGTCGCAACCTGACGAATACGTGGGTTGGAGGGGTATCCCGGTTCCATCACCGGGCAGATGAAACAATTCACTGGTGTTCGATGGCAACCAAAACACAATAGAGGGAAAAGACGTGGCCGTTATCTTTCCTCGATGGACGAACAAAACTCCATTGATCTTACTCACACTCGGTTTGGGTGGTGGGTTGTTTACAATCTTTGGGGTTTGGTATTGGTTCTCCCCCCAGTTTACCGATGTGGGCTATGCGCCCAAGCAACCGGTTCCCTTCAGTCACCAGTTTCACGCTGGTACATTGGGTCTCGATTGTCGGTATTGTCACTACACGGTGGAAAAAGCGGGCTTTGCCGCGATTCCGCCTACCCAGGTTTGTATGGGGTGTCACACGTATGTGGTACCCAATAGCCGCAAAATTGCAGTGCTTAAGGCCAATCATGAAGCCAAGAAGCCTGTGCCCTGGGTTCGTGTTCACATGCTCCCTGATTATGCCTACTTCAACCACAGCGTTCACGTTGGGGCTGGTGTAGGTTGTGCCTCCTGCCACGGTCGCATCGACAAGATGGCAGTGGTTCATCAGGCGAAGCCGTTGAGCATGGGATGGTGTTTGGATTGTCACCGCAATCCAAACAAGCACCTGCGACCTAAGGATCAGGTCACCAACATGAAATGGGATGGTTCCCCTGAGAAGAAAAAGTTTCAGGCGGATCTCAAGGCTTGTTTGGCCAATCCCAAGACGTGCAAGAACGAGTACATTCGCAACTTCATCGCTCGTCGAAAAGACATGCAAGAGCGACGTAAGAACCTCGCGATGGATCTTCTTGTGCGCGATGAGAAGGCGCTCACCGCTACCTTCAAGGCGTGTCTCTCCAAAAAAGGGAAGTGCACCAACAAGGCTGTGGCAGCATTCATCGCGAAGTATCGCTCCAATGCGAAGCATGGGCATGGTCACGACCACGGTCACGACCACGGCGACAAGAAGAACGCCAAGCATGACCATAGCAAGCATGGCAAGAAGAAAGCTGCGAAGGGCAAAGCGACCAAGAAAGCTCACAAGCATCACCACCACAAGGGTGATGGCGTGAAGATGATGGTCGCGGCGTTCCGCAACAGCTACCAGCCCAAGACTGTGCTTCGTCACAAGTTCCTGGATTGGAAGTGGCCGCAGCAAGATCCGAAGCAGCTGTTTGTCAACCCACCGGAGCATTGCTCGGGTTGTCACCGATAACAAACATCCACACCACAGCTAAAGCATGTGGTTTGCTTGTTGATAGAGGGTCCCATGTCGCACTGGCGTAGTATCGAAGAAAAAGAAGGTCTTCCGACATTTTCACCTGAAATGGACTATGAGTACACTCCCTCCGAGGACGAGTTGAAATCCTTGGGTGTCAACCGACGAAAGTTTATCGGGTTGATGGGAGCGTCGATGGCCCTGGCTGGCGTTGCTGCTACGGGTTGTCGAAAGCCTGTCCAGAACATCATGCCTTACAACCAGCGTCCCGAGGACATGGTGTTGGGTAAGCCGATGTTTTACGCGACCGCTATGAACGTTGGTCGCTCGGTGCAAGGTCTCTTGGTGAAAAGCCAGGAAGGTCGCCCCATCAAAATTGAAGGTAACCCTGACCATCCCTCCAGCAACGGTGCTACCGATGTGTGGGGACAGTCATCGGTTTTGGATCTGTACGATCCCGATCGCAGCCGCAAGCCCGCACGCGGTGGACGTGAGTCCTCCTGGGAAGCGTTCTTTGCTGCTTTGGACAAACAACTGGCCAACGCTCGCAAAGCCAACGGCAAAGGCTTGGCGGTTGTTGTCGAGGAAGTTCCCTCCCCCAGCTTCCAAAACATGCTGGGTGAATTGAGGAAGAAACTTCCACAGGTTGCTTTGTACAAGCACGATCCTGCTGGCGATGCAAACGCTGCTGCCGGACAGGCTCTTGTTGGTGCTTCCAACCACCGCGCTGTCTACTACACCGAAAATGCCAAGCGCATTCTCAGCGTAGACTCAGACTTCCTCGGTGTGGATGGAGACTCCATCCGTCAGTCGAAAGGCTTTGCGAAAGGTCGCGACACCCTCGCTGCTGAGTTGGAAGGCAAGCTCAAAGAAGCCAACATGAACCGTCTGTATGTTGTTGAGACTGCGTTCTCCACGACAGGCGTCAACGCTGACCACCGTATGCGCGTTCGCGCCGGTGAGTTGGGCGACTTCCTCGCTGGGTTCGCTGGCTATCTTCTGACCAATAAGGTTGGAACGGTTCCGGCGGGCGCAGGTGAGTTGGTCAAGGCTCTCAAGTCTCGCTACAGCGCGCTGACCACCAAGTACGAGAAGCGCTCCTTCAAGTGGAAGACCTGGTACAAGGCGCTCAGCGATGATTTCGCTGCGCACTTGGGCAAGTCCCTTGTGATGGTCGGTGAAAGCCAGCCTGCTGCTGTTCACGCTGTGGGCCACTTCGTCAACTTGTTGCTCGGCAACGTTGGCGAAGGAAAGACCGTTCAATACTTCGAAAGCAACGAAGCTGCGACTGGAACCATCGAAGAGTTGGCCTCCAGCATCAAGGCTGGGGAAGTGAGCACCCTGGTTGTGTTGGGCGGGAATCCTGCCTACTCCGCTCCGGGTAGCCTCGACTTCGCAACGCTCGTGCAAGGTGTGGACTTCTCGGTTCACCTCAGCCTCCACGTGGATGAAACGTCGCAGGTCTCGACCTGGCACGTTCCCATGAACCACTACCTCGAAAGCTGGGGAGACCTCCGCAGCACCGAAGGTGTGGTTTCGGTACAGCAGCCTTTGATCGCTCCGCTCTACGGAACACTCTCCAACCTGGAACTGCTCGCCTACGTTGTGGGTGACCAGCCGACCAAAGGCTACGACATCGTTCAAGGCTACTGGAAGAGCCAGCCCGTTGGAAAGAAAGGTTTCAAAGCGAACTGGAAACGTTGGCTCCATGAAGGCTTGATCACAGAGGCTTCGGCAAAAGCTACGACTCCTTCCTTGAAGTGGAACGACGCAGCCGACGCATGGCGCGGTGAACCGAACCTCGGTGCTGCGACTCCGGCCAAGTTTTCTTGCGATGTGCGCTTCCAAATCGACCCCTCGGTTTGTGACGGACGCTTCGCGAACAACCCTTGGTTGCAAGAACTTCCGGATCCCATGACCAAGCTAACATGGGACAACGCTGCCTTGATGAGCCCGAAAATGGCTCGTGATTACAAGTTCAAAGACGGCCAATGGATTGAGCTGTCCTTGCAAGGACGCTCCATCAAGATTCCTGTGTACGTTGCTCCAGGGGTTGCAGAGAACACCATTCTCCTTCCCTTTGGTTATGGACGTGACTTCGGCGGTCGTATCGCTAAGGGAGCAGGTTTCAATGTCTTTGGCCTTCGCCCCAGCAGCAATACGTTCTTTGCTTCCGGCGCGACCTTCAAAAAGGTGATTGCTGTCGATTACCAGCTGGTATCGACCCAAGACCACGGCCGCATGGAAGAGTTCAGCAAGAGCACTGTCTCCGCAGGTTACGGTTCTCTCGTCGAGCCGACCATCATGGGAGTGAAAGGCACCGATCGTGTCACCATTCTGCGTGAGGCCAATCTGGAGAGCTACCAGAAAGAGCCCGGTCAGTTTGAAAAGTACGAGGTGATGCCGAAGAAAGAGCTTCGTTCGCTGTGGACTCAGCCCAACGAAAAGGGCGGACAGCAGTGGGGGATGGTGATCGACCTCAACAAATGCAACGGCTGCAACGTTTGCACCATTGCCTGTCAGTCGGAAAACAACATCTCGGTGGTTGGAAAAGAGCGAGTGGCAGTGGGTCGCGAGATGCACTGGATTCGTATCGACCGTTACTTTACCGGTGACCAGGACGAGCCTGAAGCATCCGTCCAGCCCATGGGTTGTGTTCACTGCGAAAACGCTCCCTGTGAGAACGTATGTCCGGTGGCAGCAACCGTTCACAGCCCTGAGGGTATGAACGATATGGCGTACAACCGATGCATCGGTACTCGTTACTGCGCCAACAACTGCCCCTACAAGGTACGTCGCTTCAACTTCTTCAACTACAGCAAAGAGAACACCCAGCAGGTTCCCCTGCTCCAAATGCAGCGCAACCCGGACGTTACTGTTCGATTCCGCGGTGTGATGGAGAAGTGTTCCTACTGCGTACAGCGAGTGAACGCGGCGAAGATCGACGCCAAGCGAGATGGAAACGGTTACGTGCCCGATGGCGCGGTGACTCCAGCTTGTGCGCAAGCTTGTCCCTCAGAGGCGATTGTCTTTGGTGATGTCAACGATCCCAAGACTCGGGTCGCCAAGTTGAAGAAGATCCAACGGAACTACGCAGTGCTGCGAGAGCTCAATAACAAGCCTCGTACAACTTATCTGGCACGTCTGCGCAACCGCAACCCCAAAATCTGATTGGTAAGGTCATGGTAACGCGTTCGCAACATTTTGATTCTCAAGTGCGCTATCTCGATCCTGTGGATGGTCGCGCTCCTCTCATTGTTGGTGATACTTCCTTTCACGGTATCACAGAGGCCATTGCGGCTCCCACCGAGTGGGCTCCGCCGATTGGCTGGTACGTTGTTCTCGCTATCTCTGTCATGCTCTTGGGCGTGTTTGGTCTCTCCATCGGTTACCTCTTTTGGGAAGGTACCGGAATCTGGGGGATCAACAATCCAGTGGCATGGGGTTGGGCGATCGTCAACTTCGTCTTCTGGGTTGGTATTGGTCACGCGGGTACGCTGATCTCCGCCATCCTCTTCCTCTTCCGACAGAAGTGGCGTACTTCGATTAACCGCTCCGCTGAGGCGATGACCATCTTCGCGGTTATGTGTGCGTTGGTCTTCCCGGGTATTCACGTCGGTCGCCCCTGGCTTCCGTACTGGATGTTGCCCCTGCCCAACCAAATGCAGATGTGGCCCAACTTCCGCAGTCCTCTGATCTGGGACATCTTTGCGGTAAGTGTTTACGGTACAGTGTCGGTGCTCTTCTGGTACACCGGTTTGATTCCTGACTTGGCCACCTTCCGTGACCGTCAGAAGACCAAACTGCGTCGCTTCATCTACGGCTTCTTTGCTTTGGGTTGGCGCGGATCGGCTCGTCACTGGCTGAACTACGAACGTGCGTACCTGCTCCTTGCAGCGCTCGCAACTCCGCTGGTTCTCTCCGTGCACTCGGTCGTTTCCTTTGACTTTGCAACCTCCCAGTTGCCCGGTTGGCACACCACCATCTTCCCGCCGTACTTCGTCGCGGGCGCGATCTTCTCTGGATTCGCGATGGTGATGACGCTGATGATTGTGGCTCGTGTGGTGTTCCGCTTGGAGCACTTGATTACGATTCGCCACTTCGAGAACATGGCCAAGATTATGCTGTTGACCGGAACTCTTGTCGGTTACGCTTACAGCATCGAATTCTTTATGGCTTGGTACAGCGGCAACCCCTACGAAAGCTTTGCCTTCATCAACCGTATCTTTGGTCCCTACGCTTGGGCCTATTGGACCATGATTAGCTGCAACGTTATTACGCCGCAGTTCTTCTGGTCGAAGAAGCTACGCACAAACGTTCCCTTCTTGTTCGTTTGTACGATCTTCATCAACATCGGTATGTGGTTTGAGCGTTTCGTTATCGTTGTGTCTTCGCTGCACCGCGACTTCTTGCCCTCAAGCTGGGGTTACTTCACAGCGACTTGGTGGGACATCTCGACATTCATCGGCAGCTTCGGCTTGTTCATGACGATGTTCTGCTTGTTCTTGCGCTTCTTGCCGGCCGTTTCGATCGCAGAAGTCAAGACCGTCGTTCCGCATGCTGATCCTCACTACCATGAAGACGCTGCAGGTGACGCTGCTGCCGAACACGCCTAAGCGAAAGGGTAGGTTGATGTCTAAATATACGAACGAATACTTCGGTGTATTGGCAGAGTTTGCAAGCCCTGCCAAGTTGTATCACGGCTGCGAAGAAATTCGCGACGCAGGTTACAAGAAGTGGGACGCCTACACTCCCTTTCCGGTACACGGCCTGGAAAAAGCGATGGGCATTCCCAACTCCAAGGTACCCTGGATCTCCCTGGTGGGTGGTCTGACCGGTGCCAGCGGTGGCTTCTTCATGCAGTGGTGGATGAGCTCAGTGGACTATCCCCTGATCATCAGTGGAAAGCCCCTGTTCAGTTGGCCTGCTTTTGTTCCCGTTACCTTCGAGTTGGGAATTTTGCTTGCAGCCTTTGGCGCGGTGTTTGGCATGTTGGCGTTGAATCGCCTCCCCCAGCCCTACCACCCGCTGTTTCAATCGAAAAACTTTGAACGTGTCACCGACGACAAGTTCTTTGTCGCTATCGAAGCGAACGATCCTCAGTTCGACCCCGAAGCGACGGCTGAGTTCTTGAAGTCGTTGGGTGCCACGAACATTGAATTGGTCAAGCCGTAAGACGCTGGAGCTTTAAAATGCAAATGCCTTCCAACCGATGGTTTCGGGGAATCTTGATGTTCGGAGCTGCCCTTGTTGCGGGTGGTGTCCTGGCAGGTTGTCGCGGCCAGTTGTCTGAGTCGCCGCCGATTCACCCCAACCCCAATATGGACTTTCAAAAGCGCTACGATCCGCAGGAGCCCAGCACGTTCTTCAGTGATGGACGTGCCATGCGTAAGCCTGTGGCTGGTACCGTTGCGCGTCCCCCTCACTCTGTGAAGGGCAAGACGTTTGTCAAAAACGATCCCCACCTATACACCGGGATGGTCAATGGAAAGTTTGCCAACAAACTTCCCAAGCAAATCAAGTTGACCGACGCGCTGCTCAAGCGTGGCCAGAATCGTTACAATATTTTCTGCACGGCATGCCACGGCAAAACCGGCAACGGCAAAGGCGTTGTTACGCTGTATTCGTCCGGAATCAACCCGCGAAACTTCCATGAAGTTCGGACGATCGCGTTGGGCCAAATCTACAGCGCTATGTTCAAAGGCGCTGGTACGATGAAGCCTTACAACTCCCAGCTGACGGTCGAAGACCGCTGGGCTGTTGCTGCCTACGTTCGTGCTCTGCAACTTACTCGCAAATCCTTTGCATCTCGATAAGGAGGCTGGGTGTCGTGTCTGCACATAAGCCAAAACTCCCCCTTGCTGAAGAAGCGATAACTCTTTCGAAGGGCAGTCTGTGGCGTAAAATGCCTCTGATTGCTGGCCTGATTGGAATCGTTGCCTTGGGTATTACGATCTCCATGGGTTCGAAAGACCACTCGTTCGTCTACTTCGGCTCGTACATGGTCTCGTTCTTGTTCTTTCTGACCATCGCTTTGGGTGGTCTGTTCTTTGTTCTGATCCACTTCGCAGCCAAGGCGGGATGGTCGACAGTGATTCGTCGCCTCGCGGAAGCCGTGATGGGTACGATTCCCTTGTTTGCTCTGCTGACCATTCCTCTGCTGATTGGTGGCGAGCACAACGGCTTGCACACCCTCTTTCATCACTGGATGGACAAGGCTGCTGTTGCAAAAGATCCCATTCTTCAAGGCAAGAGTGCCTACTTGAACACGGGCTTCTTCTTTGCACGTGCGATCTTCTACTTCGGCTTCTGGATCTTGTGCTCGCAGTGGTATCTGCGCAACTCGATCAAGCAAGACACCGTTGGTGGTGAAGCCATTACCCGCAAGCTTCAGTTCTGGAGCCCCATGGGTATTATGTTCTTCGCACTGAGCGTCACCTTTGCTGGCTTCGACTGGGTTATGTCCATCGATCCACACTGGTACTCCACCATCTTTGGTGTGTATATCTTTGCCGGATGTGTTGTGTCTCTTCACGCCACTGTGGCTCTGATTACGATCGCGCTTCGCTCCAGCGGCTACCTCAAGAATGTGGTCACCGTTGAGCACGACCAAGACGTCGGCAAGATGATCTTTGCCTTCACCGTGTTCTGGTCGTACATCGCGTTCTCCCAGTTCATGTTGATCTGGTACGCGAACATTCCCGAAGAAACCAAGTGGTTCCAATACCGCTTGTTCGGTGAGTGGCAACCCCTGACCATTGCGCTGGCCCTCGGCCACTTTGTGGTGCCGTTCTTCTTCTTGATGTCTCGACACATCAAGCGGAACCCCGTCACCCTGGCGTTTGGTGCCCTTTGGATGCTTACGTTCCACTTGGTTGACTTGTACTGGTTGATCATGCCGACGCTGTATCACCACGGGCACAAGCACTTCCACAAGCAAGACCTCGTCTTCTTGGGCTTGAGCTTCGTAGGGATTGGTGCGCTGTTCTTTGCAGGCTTCACCTGGTGGCTGGGTCGCAGTTCCTTGGTTCCCAAACAAGATCCTCGACTCCCCGAGTCTCTCTCGTTTGAGAATATGTAAGTCCTTCTCTGGCCCTCGAAATGAGGGCCAGTCCTGACCCCAAGCCTTTTCCAGAAAGCTCTCACTTTCTGTTTGCATTGAGGATAAACTCGTGAGCAACAACCAAGTCAAAAAAGCTGAGTACGATTTTGTTCCTACCATCGCTCTCAGTGTGGTCGTTGTCGCTCTGATTGTTATCACAATTGGAGCCGTGATTTTCATCTGGAGTGTGTTGAACAAAGCCAGCACCGATGCCATCCTTGCAAAACGCGGTAACGCCCTTGCTACCGTCGTTCGCGTCATTGGCGACAAGTCCGAAATCTTCAACGTACTGGACTATCGCAAAAAAGATGCTAGATTGGTCTTGCAGGGAGGGGTAGTCAAAGTAGGAAAGACACATTACGAAGTGGACTCCATTGGAAAGGCAATGCAACGTTTGGTTGCCAATCCGTCGTATGTTTCGGTCCTACCACCTGTAAAAGAAACGAAAGCGCCAGCGCCACGACGTGCTGCTCCTCGCAAGGCCCCTGCGCCTCGCAAGGCTCCCGCACCTCGCCGCGCTGCACCACAAAAAGCACCAGCACCTCGCCAGGCCGCTCCAACCAAGCGTGCTCCGGCGAAGCGAGCTGCCGCACCCACCTCACGACCCGCTGCTCCAGCGAATCGTCAGGCACCGGCACCTCGACGCTAGTGTTCTGAGGGGCAACTTTTGCTACAACGGTACAGAATTGTGAAACAGAAAGGTCCAATCCCAAGCCGATGGTTCCAGCACAAAGGGTTCTCCCTTGCCGGATACGTTGGCCTTCTTTCTCTGTGCAACGTTCTGCAACGTTGGGGCAAAGGACGCACCTTCCTCTCGTTGAGTTCTCTGACAATCTTGTGTGTTTCCCTGTGGTGGGGCGGTCCTTCTCTGTCCGTTTCCGAGGTTGCAGCCGTCAACAATCGGCTCCCCCGTGAACTGAAGGGAGTGGGGGTTCGTAAGTCGTTGGGTCAAACCATTGACTTGAACCTTACATTCCGAGACAGCGCTGGAAAAACACGCCGCCTCAAGCACTACTTCGACGGGAAAAAACCCGTCATACTGACGCTGAACTACTTTCGCTGTCCTCAACTCTGCACCTTGCAACTCAACGGCTTTATCAAGGCTGTGAACAAGCTGAAGCAGAGCATGAACTCCAAATACCGGGTGCTCACGGTAAGCTTTAACCATCGTGAGACACCGGATTTGGCCCACGCCAAGCGCAAAAATTATCTTGCGCAACTTGGCAAGCGAAAGCTGGATTGGGAATTTTTGGTTGGAAGCCAAGCCTCTATCCAAAAGCTAACCCAGGCTCTTGGTTTCAAGTTCAAGTACATTGAACGCGAAAAGCAATACGCTCACCCAGCTGTCATTTATATCCTTACCCCACAGGGGAAAGTGTCCCAGTTTCTATCGGGAATTGAGTTCAAAAAGCGCGACCTTCGGTTCGCCCTGATTGATGCCTCCCAAGGAAAGCTGGGATCCCTGCTCGATGCTTTTGTGATGAGTTGTTTTGTGTACAGCTCTTCCGAAGGCAAATACACAACGTTTGCATTTGGTTTTGTCCGCCTTGGCGGCGGCTTAACCCTTTTGATTCTGGGTCTCTTTCTTGGTTTTCTCTGGTTCAGAGAACATCAGAAAGGCCCTAAGCAAGTGGAGAGTCCGAAGTAATGGCAACACTGTTTTCTCCTCTCTTTGCGTCCGATAGCATTTGGATGCCCCGCAAAGCCTCCACGGTCGCCGGTCAAGTTGACGGCCTCTACAACTTCATTTTGTTGTTGTCGGCTATCTTCTTCGTCCTGATCATTGGAGCGATGGTATTCTTCGTCGTGAAGTATCGCTATCGCGGTGAAGAGAATGTCAAAACGTCTCCCCTGGCGCACAGCCTGAAGCTGGAAATTGTGTGGTCTGCGATTCCTGCAGCCCTGCTTCTCGCTATCTTCGCCTGGGGTTTTGTCGCTTGGTTGAACATCAACGTGATTCCCAGCGACAACATGGAAGTGCGAGTCAACGCAGCGCGATGGAGCTGGAGCTTCTCCTATCCTCGCCACGGTGTGAACGGCGCACCCGAGTTGATCGTTCCCTCGGATACCAACATTAAGCTGGTGATGATCTCCTCTGACGTCATCCACAGCTTCTATGTTCCCGAGTTTCGTGTGAAGCGTGACGTGTTGCCGAAACGTTACTCCACGACCTGGTTTCACACCCCTGCAAAGGCTTTGACTCGTTTGCAAAAGGTGAAAGCTGAGAAACTTCAGCTCGCCAATGTTGTGAAAGAGCTCGGCTTTGCGCGTGACATCAAAGACGCGAACGCAGTGATCAAAGGTGGACACATCATGATTAACGGCGCGGTTGTCTCTTCTCCCACAGAGAAGGTCAAGCTGCACGATGTCGTGGAAGTCAAGGTCGATGCTACGCTTCGCAAGAGCCTCCTCAAGAGAGAGAAAGCTCACGCCAAGTTGATGAAAAAGCTCAAGGCTGAAGACGAGCGAGCCGCTGCTCAGAAGAAGTTCGACGCAGAGATGGCGAAAGTTACGCCACAATGGTTGCGCACGGTTCTCTCCTCCATGGACGCCGCGAAAGAGATCGAAGATCGCTTCCGCAAGAATGAGCTGACCGCTGCTGATATCCCCAAGCTCCGCGCAGACTGGCTCTACGCTGACATTGATGGTCTTCGCAGCATGTGGGGCTTTGTGTCCGACGCATACAACCTGAACTGTACGGAGTACTGCGGTAAAGAGCACTCCAAAATGATCACCCGAGTTCGCGTGGTCTCTCCCAAGTTGTTCGGTATCTGGCTGAAGCGGACCCTGAACAAAGGCGCTACCGGCCCTGAGCTTATCGCTCGATACGGCTGTGGCTCTTGCCACTCCGTCAAAGACAACTCGGTCAAGGTTGGTCCTTCCTTCAAAGGCATCTACGGTCGTAAGCGCGCGTATCGCGACGCCAACGGCAAGCTCGTGACCAAGGTTTTGGACAAGGAATTCTTCAAGACCTACATCCGAGAGTCGATTCTCAACCCACAAGCCAAGGTCGTAACTGGCTTTGAGAATCAGAAGATGCCCACATTCAAGGGTCGGATTAAACAAGAAGAAATCGACGTTCTTATCGATTATCTCGAAGGCTTACGCTAACCAAGAGGGGTATACACAATGGTTACAACAACAGGTGATGCGGTACGCCCAGACGCTGGGCATGACGGCGCTCATGACCACGATAAGGACTACCTTACAGCGGACAAGTCTCTTCTGTCCTGGCTTCTGACGGTAGACCACAAGCGTATCGGTTTGATGTATCTGGCCTCCATCATTGCCTTCTTCTTTATTGGTGGCCTGTTCGCGATTCTGATTCGTCTGGAACTGCTCTATCCGGCTGGCAAATTGCTGACCGACAACCAATACAACCGTGTCTTTACCTTGCACGGTGCAGTCATGATCTTCTTGTTCCTGATTCCGTCGATTCCGGCGGCGCTTGGGAACTTTATTTTGCCCCTACAGTTGGGGACGAAGGACGTGGCGTTTCCACGCCTGAACCTTGCGAGCTTCTACATCTATGTGTTCGGTGCAGTCTGTCTGGTCCTTGCCATCGTGGCAGGTGGTCTTGACACCGGTTGGACCTTCTACACTCCCTACAGTAGCGCGTTTTCGGAATATCCCAACGCGATGTTGTACTCGACCTTTGGAGTGTTTGTCCTTGGATTCTCTTCCATCTTGACCGGTCTGAACTTCATCGTCACCATCCACAAGATGCGTGCTCCTGGTATGACCTGGCGTAAAATGCCCTTGTTCTTGTGGGCTTTGTACGCGACGTCTTTGATCCAGATTCTGGCAACTCCGGTTCTTGCCATCACCCTGCTTCTGCTCTTGTTTGAGCGGTTCTTCGCCATCGGAATCTTTGATCCTGCGCTGGGTGGTGACCCTGTGTTGTTCCAGCACTTCTTCTGGTTCTACTCACACCCCGCGGTGTACATCATGGTTCTCCCCGGATTCGGTGTGATCAGCGAAGTGATCGCAACGCACTCCCGCAAGCGCATCTTCGGTTATGTGCCCATCGCTGTCTCCAGTGTGGCCATCGCTCTGATCGGCTTCCTGGTTTGGGGACACCACATGTTCGTGAGTGGTCAGTCTGGAGTGGCTTCGGTCATCTTCTCCTTCTTGACCTTCGCGATTGCTGTTCCCACCGCGATTAAGGTCTTCAGTTGGGTTGCCACTCTGTACAAAGGCTCCATCCGACTGAACACCCCGATGTTGCACTCACTGTCCTTTATCTTCTTGTTTGTGATTGGTGGTGTGACCGGTCTGTTCCTCGCGACCCTCGCCACTGACGTTCACTTGCACGATACCTACTTTGTTGTGGCTCACTTCCACTACGTTATGGTGGGTGGTACTTTGGTGGCCTTCTTGGCTGCGCTGCACCACTGGTGGCCCAAGATGTTTGGGAAAAGCTACAACGAATTCTGGGGACGCATCGCTGCTGTCCTCGTCTTCCTCGGCTTCAACGTCACCTTCTTTGTCCAGTTCATCATGGGTACCAAAGGTATGCCTCGCCGCTACCACACCTACGCCAAGATGACCAAAGAGATGGTGACCGAGTTCCAGTTCTACCACAAGATCTCGACCTTCGGTTCTTGGATTTTGTTGGCGGGTCTGCTGATTACAGCATTCTACTTGCTGTCTTCCTTGCTCTTCCGCAAGAAAGATGTTGGACCCAACCCCTGGAACGCAAAGAGCCTGGAGTGGGAAACCCAAAGCCCACCGATCACGCACAACTTTGCTACCGATCCGGTCTGTCTCCACGGACCTTACGAATACGATGAAATCGATCGTTCTGCTGACAAGGGGCACTGATCATGGCACACGACGCACACGCTGACCATCCCGAGTTTTTGCAACACCACTTTTTTACGCCGGAGCAGCAAGCTGCTTCGTCGAAGCTCGGGATGTGGCTGTTTCTCGCGCAGGAGATTCTGTTCTTCAGTGGGCTCTTCATGGCCTACTTTGCGTTCCGATTCTTCTACCCCAATACGTTCTTGGCGGCTCACGAGCACCTTAACGTGTCCATGGGTGCGCTCAATACGTTCTTTCTGATCACAAGTAGTCTGACCATGGCGTTGGGCGTACGCGCAGCGCAGGTGGGCAACAAGAAAAGCCTGGAAATCAACCTGATCATTACGATTCTCCTGGCGTGTGCATTCTGCGTGGTCAAGTACTTTGAATACTCTCACAAGATCCATGCAGGTCTTTTGCCAACCAAGTTCTTCGGAACCGGCGGGTTCTCTGCCCAAGGTTTGGCTGATAACTCGCACATCTTCTTTGCTCTGTACTTCACGATGACCGGGTTGCACGCCCTCCACGTTGCCATTGGCATCGGCCTGCTGCTGTGGATCTACTTCGGGGCTCGCGCTGGCAAGTTCAGCGCCGAGTACTACTCTCCCGTTGAAAACGTCGGTCTGTACTGGCACTTGGTTGACTTGATCTGGATCTTCCTGTTTCCACTTCTCTATCTCGTTCGCTAACTCGAAAGGGAGTATACAATGGCTGGACACCACACTGAGGGGACAGCAACTGGACACGAAGGACACCACCATCATGTTCTTCCCCTGAGCATTTACATTGGGGTTTACCTTGCGCTCCTCGTTCTGACTTACTTGACTGTTCAAGTCTCGTTCTGGAACTTGGGACCGCTCTCCCTTCCGGTTGCTATGTTGGTTGCATTGGTGAAGGCAGGCTTCGTGGTCGGCTTCTTTATGCACCTTCGTTACGATGACAAGTTTCTGAGCTTGATCTTCTTCTCGTCTCTGTTCTTTATCGCAGTTTTCTTGGCGTTTACCCTGTTTGACCTCTCCACTCGTGGAAAGCTCAACGCCGATCAGTCAAACTTCCGCCCCTTGCTGGAGGAAGGCAAACTGGAGACGGCTGGTTTGGGTGGACACCATGGCGCTCTGACTGCCTATGCTGCGATTGAGCACCAGAAGAAGCTTCACAAAGAAGCGGCTGACAAAGCCAAGAACAAAGGCAAAGGCGAGAAAGCCAAGCCCAAGTTCCAGGCTCCTCCAGGAATGTTGGCTTTGGGTAAGAAGAAGTACACTCAACTGTGTGCTCTCTGCCACGGCCCCAAAGGTATGGGGGACGGACCCGGTTCAAAAGGCCTGAAAGTTAAGCCTTCTGCTTACGGTCGCGCAGAATTCCGTCTCTCTGGTGGAACCCAGGCTGGAATCCTCAAGATTCTCAAGAACGGTTCGACCAAGAATGGAATGGCTTCCTACGCTTGGATGCCTCTGAAAGAGCGCAACGCTTTGGCTTACTACATTCGCTCTTTGGCTTACAATTGGAAGCAAAAGCAAGCCGAGAAGAAAGCAGCAGAGAAGAAAGCAGCTCCGGCTCCTCGTCGTGCCGCTCCTGCGAAACGAACTGCTGCTCCCGCGAAGCCTGTTCCAACCAAAAAGGCTGCAGCCCCCGCGCCGGCTCCCGCACCTGCTCCTGCTCCTGCGAAAAAAAAGTAAGCTCCTCTAAGAAGGTGCCTGCCCGCCGACAAGGTCCAGGCCCTTCTCTTCCTCGTTCTCCCTCGTCTCCATCTCCATCTTCCAACATACTTCATGTACCACCCCCTGTTCTTGCTCTGGGCAAGAAGAAGTACACGCAGTTGTGCACTGTTTGCCATGGCAAGCAAGGCAACGGTGACGGAGCTGGTGCTGTGAGTCTTCGGATCAAACCCTCAGCTTTTGGCAAAGGTGAGTACCGCGTCACTGATGGCTCATTCGCCAAGATCCTGCATGTTCTCAAGGTGGGTTCTACGAAAAATGGGATGGCCGCCTACGACTGGTTGCCTCTGAAAGAGCGCCAAGCTCTGGCCCATTACATTCAGCATCTCACCTTTCAGGGAACAGGAAAGCGGCCTCCCTCTTCCAGGTAATCCAACTCTCTCTTCTTCTTCAAAAAACTCTAGTTAATTCAATCCTCAGGGTTGCGGTTCAAGTGGATTCGTACCACATTAGAGGCAGCCCCCATCAAAAGGGTGTCGGCGCTCCCACAGCCACGATGTCACCCTACACCTCAAACCAACAAACTTCAGGCTTCCTCTTCGGAAGTAAGGCAACGGGTTCGACTTGCAGTCGTATGGTTTGTGTTCCGTGGATGGGACTCTCTCAGCCCAAGACGCACAAAAGAGTTGGAGCAATTCCCGTTTTTTTTGACGGATGTAGCGTTCCTACGTTAAGTTTGTCATTCTGAGTGAATGGGTGTTGAATCCTAGAGAGAAGAGTGGAGGGAGACTGTTAATGAAGTGGAAATTACTTCCCAGCCTTGGATTGTGCTGGATCGGGATCGTGATGATGGGTTGCGTTCAGCCATCCCATGTCAAAGCAAACTCAACATCCATGCGTCGGGTGACTCCCTCTGGAAAGATAGCGGCGTCTTCGTCCAAGGAGCGTGCTAGAGCGGATATGGAGCGAGCCCGTCTTGCGGCCCAGCGTCAACTTCAGCGAGCCTCGTCCTACGGAAACACCAAATACCGTTCAGGGTTTTCTCAAGATGAACGCCTGCCTCCGCTTCGGATTATGGGGCTGGATATGCCGCGTCATCCGAGCTTTCTCCGGCTCCTTCACCGCTTTCGGAACAAAGACTGGGGCGTGATGTACATCGCGCTTCGTCGTCACCGTTTGTATTTCCGGATGATGGTGAAAACCTTCCGGCGCTACGGGGTACCACCTGGCCTTGTGTTTCTGGCAGGTGTGGAGTCTGCGTTTCATGTGCGCCTTCACTCCGGCAAAACCGCAGTGGGAATCTGGCAGTTCATCCCCAAGACGGGGCGTCGGTATGGGATGAAGATCTCTACCTGGACCGATGACCGGCGAAACGTCAAGAAAGCCTCTCGGGCAGCAGCTCTCTATCTTCGTGACCTCTACAAAATGTTTGGTCGCTGGGAGCTGGCTGTTGCAGCGTACAATTGTGGTGAGCGTTGTTTGCAGCGTGTCTTGCGACGATGTCCTGGTATGAGCTTCTGGGATATCCGCCTGACGCCAAGGTGTCGATTGAGTCGAGAAACACGTGAGCACGTCGCCCGTGTGTACGCGGAGCTTTATTACTGGCGATACCCTCCTCGGAATCGTCGCATGCCTCAGCCCTTGCCTCCTATCAAATATGCAACTGTCCGAACCCCAGGTCCTGTCTTTGTGGAGGACGTTGCCAAAGCCATTGGGATGAAGCCCAAGGAACTGTATGACCTGAACCCTCGCTTGTCGTCGTGGACAACACCGCCTGGGGAACGATACTGGCTTAAAGTTCCACCCTCTCTCCGTGACGATGCCCAACGGTTTTTTCGCAAAGCTCGTCGCCGACGTGTGGATATCTGGCTTCGCTCTCACCGCGTTCATCGCAAGACCACATTGAGTTCTCTATCCCGTCGCTACCGAGTCCCTGTTGCGCTGCTTAAGAAACTCAATCATCTCGAAAACAACGAGGACTTAAGGGAACGCAAGCACGTTGTCATTCCTCTGCCCAAACGTCGTTGGCGGTGGAAGAAGAACCAACTTGCCAAGCTGCAGCGCTACGCTCTACGCGTAAAGGCGTTTCGTTGGATGAACCGACCCTCCACGCGATTCTGGGAGACCCGGACCTATGCTCGAAAGCGTCACAAGCGCAACGTTCGCCGGAAGATTCAACTCGCGAAAGCCAAGCTGGAAAAGAAAATCGCAGAAGAGAAGCGTGAATCTCGGCGTCGTCGCTTGGCCTACCTCAACCGTCATCGTCGTAGAAGGCGAGCACGTCGTCGTCGCACTCGTCGTCGAAAAGGACGGGTGTGGCGACAAAAACGTCGATGGGTTGCAGACGCAAGCGACCATTGGGCCTCTCGCCCTGTGCGATATGGCACATGCTATCGGGTTCGGAAAGGTGACTCCTTCTGGCGGATCAGCCGTCGGGTCAATGTGTCGTTCCGTCAATTGCGTCGGTTCAACCGCCACGTCCGCGTCCTTCAACCAGGTATGAACATCAAGCTGGGCGCTCGGGCTCGATGCAAGTCACGCTCTCGGTACCGCCGAAGGAACCGATGTTATCGTGTGCGAAGCGGTGACTCGTTGTGGCGCATCAGCAAACGTCACAGCGTTTCGATTCCCAACTTGCGACGCTGGAATCGTCGCGCCAACCGCCTCCGTCCCGGTATGGTTCTCAAGCTCTCCGGTTCCTCATCCTGCCGACGTCGCCGGTAAACCCTTCTTGGACATTTCTGCCCTCTCTCCTCGTATCCCTTCGATTTGTTATCACTTTGTTTGCGTAGGAATGTAGATGCAGGCCGCATAGCCGAGCACCTGCGGTCCATCCACGGTGTCGGTGGGGGTAGGTTCCCAGCTATCATGGACACGACGCTGCAAGAGCTCTTCCTTGGTCGGTCGGTGGTCCCATACAGCAACTGCTGTCACTGCACCCAGTCAGGTCGCATCGTACACAATCCAGAGGTTATCGTCGTAGGGGACCAACACATCAAGGGTGTACTCGTCCTGTGTCACCACCTCCTCGACCATACGCATGGGGGTTTGTTCCAAACCCCAATACATCGCGTCGTTCAGGCCAAGGTGATGGCACAAGGTCTCCCGAAGATGTTTGCGATGATGCTCTGCAACATCCCCATGGAACGTCACAGCCTTCATGTTAGCGGATCTTGAGCGCGGCGAGGGCGAGGAGGGCGAGGATACCGGAAACAATCCAGAAGCGGACCACGATTTTGGTTTCGGCCATGCCCCTGTGTTGGAAGGTATGGTGGATGGGAGCGCGGTAGAGTATTCGTCGACCCAAGACCTGGATGCCCAACCAATCCTGGATCATCACTGAGAGAATCTCGGCGAGGAAGATGCCGCCCAACAAGAAGAAGAGGAACTCTTGTTTGAGCAAGACCATGAGCGTTCCAAGGGTTCCGCCGAGTGCCATGGAGCCTGTGTCGCCCATAAACACTTCTGCTGGGTAGGCGTTGAACCAAAGGAAGCCAACCAGCGCGCCCACCATCGCTCCACAATACACAGAGGCTTCTCCCGCCCCAGGTAACATCGGAAACCATAAATAGCTGGAGATAATCGCGTTGCCGAAGATGTACGCGTAGATCCCAAACACCACATACGAAAAGAGCGTGGGGACTGTGGCCAAACCGTCCAAACCATCGGCAAAGTTGACGGCGTTCGCGGCGTAGACGATGAACAAGATAATGACAATGAGATACAGCCATGACAGGTCCATGATGGGGTACTTCACGAAAGGTATGTACAGCTGACTCGGGCGGAACGGTATGTTCTCTAACGTAGACACCTGGAACCGCCAAGGCTGGTTGCATTTGGCATGATTGCCACAAGCCGAGACACAGGTGTCGTTGTTGGTACACGACAGCCTTTTCTTGGTGCTGGGGTTTAAGCAAGCTGGCGCCTGACAGCGTCCTTCGTTGCACACCGCGCCTTTGATATGACAGGAGCGGCGCATGCAATCGGCGTCCACACGACAGGACGAACGGCAGCCGCTGGGCCATTGCGTCCGACATGTAGAGGGCTGCGCCGGGTGCGGTAACGGCGTGGTGCCCGAATACAAAAACATAATCCCAAAGATGAAGCCAAAGCCCATCTGGAGAAGATACTTGGCCCCTCGGGAGAGACCTCGATCGCTGTCTTGGTAGCGGATCTTATGGTAGTCGTCGATGGCACCAAGCACGGCAAACCAGACGGTGGCGAACAAGAGGTAGTAGACATACGGGCTTGAAAAGTTACCCCACAGCGCGATGGAAAAGAACAGCGAAGCAAGTATCAACAGCCCTCCCATGGTGGGAGTTCCCTTCTTGCTCTCCACTGACATCACGCTGTAGTCACGCACAACATCGCGGATCTTGCGACGGTAAAGCCAGTTGATAAGTGGGCGTCCAACAATCAAAGCAAACACAAAGGCAGTCACCATCGCCATGATCGTACGAAAGGTGATGTAGCGAGACAGTCGGGCCGCTGAGGAGTATTGGGCGAGGTAATCGCTCAGATGGTACAACATGTATCGTGCCTATGCTTTGGGTTTGTGGTTGCGAAGAGCTTGGGAGAGCTTTTGCATGTGCTCTCGGAGCGTAAAGTGTGGTGTGAAACCTGTACTCGTCAGGAGGAATTGGTCCATATCACCCTCCACCTCAGCCGCGTCCAGTTGACCCCGCTCTACCAGCTTCTGAATGCTTTGTACTATCGCGGAGCGGAGTCGCCAGTTGGGGTGTTGAAAGTCTTGCTTCATCCGATGGTACGTGGACGAGCGTGTGTCGATATGACTGAGAGATAGATACGCCTGGCTGCGGACTGTAAACGCTTTGTCTTCGGTAAGCTTGTCGAGGGCCTGGTAGAACGCTTTGTCTTCACCGATGGACTCGGCATAGTGGACCACGGCACGACCAGCCATCACGCGCACTTCGTAGTACGGATCTTCCAACGCCTCCAGAATCGCCTGACGTACACTGGCGTTCCAAAAATCCAACTGTATGAGCGATGTGACCGCGTTTCGTCGGATGAATCCGACTTGGCGGTAGTCGCCTCCCAGCCACCGGTGAAGTCGAGGGGCTGGGGTTTTGTCTTGGAGGATGTACAGGAGCAAATCAATCTTGTTGCGAAGCTGCAGCAATCCAACAAGCTTTACTCCTATGTTGCGGCTTTGCCATGCGGCGTGCGCAAGGTATCCATCTGTTCGGTAGGCAAGGTAGTCACGCTCATCCGTAGAGAGACCCTCCAGGCCATTGCGTGAGATGTGTCGAACCAACGCTCCTCCCACCATGTCCGAAAGAATTGGCCCTTCGTTGTTGTCCAGGCTCTGGGGGCGTTGAAGCGGTGGCATCTCGCCGCGAGCCAGCTGTTGGACCCGGTCTGTGATTCGTTCGGTAGCTTTGGGATCTGCGACGGTTTTTAGATTTTGTTTCAACGTCTCGCGAAGCTCGGCATTTTGGAGCAACGCTTCCAACTCGGCGACAAGTTCGTCGCTGTCTACCTCGTCGACCAGACCGTCTTGGGTTTGGATGGTGTGTTCGTAGACCATACGAATTGCGTTCTGTTGTTCCAACTCTCTGGCGTTTCGAACTTGGTGGTCGCCGGGAAGGTTGGCCTTGGGAATGATCACACAAGGTAGGCCACAGAGCGCGAGCTCTGTGAGGGTACCAGCCCCAGCTCGACCAATCGCAATGTCGGCAGCAGCGTAGTATTGGTCGATGGGATCAAGGTACGATTCGCTGCGGTAACGTTTCATCAGGTCAGGGTGCAACGACAAAGCCTGCAAACGTTTCTTGGTGTCGTTCTCCGCATGGTAGTTGGCGCCTTGGAAGCGTCCGTATCCATGCACCACCCACACGTTCTCGTGCTTGAGGAGTCGCGGAAGCGCAGCAACCACGGCGCGGTTGAGAGAACGAGCACCTTGGCTGCCGCCAAACGCCAGGATGACCTTGGCATCTTCCGGCAAGCCGAGCTGTTTGCGAGCTTCTTGTCGGTCTTGCGCACCGACTTCCGTTCGGGCCGGGTAACCGAGGGCTTCGGCGTTGGGCAGATAACGGCACGTGGTTTCAAAGCTTACACCCACCCGGTCGGCGAGCCGTCCCACCAGTTGGTTTAAGCGACCCAACACCAGGTTTTGTTCGTGTACAAATGCCTTAGCTTCCGTCAGGCCCAATCGCTTGAGGATGATCCAGGCAAGCATGATGGGAGCTGAGACATAACCGCCTGTGGCGATAATGACAGTCGGTCGAAACTTTCTCAGGATGCGAAAAGCCTGGAACAAACCCATCAAAAGGCTGATGGCAAACAGGAACAGTGCAAGGCTTGGACGCGCGCCAGGCCATCCTCGGCTGCGAACAAACACCAAGGAATATCCGCGCTTTTCTACAATCTGTTCTTCGGCCTTGCCCTTGACACCAACGTACAAAAACTCGGCGTGGTCTTCACGTCGTTTGAGTTCATCGGCGATGGCGATGGCTGGATACACATGGCCGCCTGTTCCGCCACCTGTGAGCAAATAGCGGTTGGACTCCGCTGTCATCGGTGTCTCCATTCGAAATCCTGGTCGTTGAGAGAGCAAAAAGGGTTGCGCGGTGGCAACGTCTATGAGGAACAACGCAGCCTTGTGACCGCTGAATGCAACACCCAAAAGAAGCAGGCTCATCCTAGCGAATTCGCAGTCCCTACGCAAGAAAACGCGAGACCTTCCGGCTTCTCTAAATCCTATCTCTTTGTGAGGAACTGCGACGAATTCTCATCAAACACTGCATGAATTGACAGTCTGTATTTGACAGGGTAGGATGGACACACCTTTACGTGGAGAGAATTATTGCGCGATAGGAGTCAGTGACCCACATGTCCTATGAAAAATTGTCTTCTCCTCCTGTAAGTTTTACGATGTTGCCAAAAAGTGAAGAAGAACAAAGTACTATGGCTAGCGGAGCCGCCGTCGACGCAGAAAAAATGGCGAATCTTGGGCTGTTATTAGCCGGTCTTGCCCATGAGATTAATAATCCTGCGAGCTTTGTTCACAATAGT
>SBHC01000046.1 GCA_006226375.1 Deltaproteobacteria bacterium
CCGTTGAAGTCTCACCCAAGGTTAAGCGGCTTGTTTACCCAGGAGTCATCGGAGGGACGGTCATGGGGCTCCCTTCGTGACATGCTCAACCGCGACGTTCGCGACCTCTTCCCCGGACGTAAAAAGTAAGAGGGTTTTTGATTCCGCATCCCTTACTCTTCTGCAAAGGCTCGGAAGGTGAGGGAGATTCGTCGCTGGTTGTAGGACTTTCGAGCGGGGATCTCATGGGTCCAGGCGAGGTTGGTTTCCCAGGGCATCACAAACACGCGTCCATGTGTGGCGACAAAGTCTTTGTAGCCGTCCTGTCTCCACGGACGCAAGCGAAAGATCCGCTCCTCACCAAATGAGATCGTTACAATCGGCGTGTTGGGAATCATGTTGACCGTGCTGTCCCGGTGTTTACCGATGTAATGGCCCAAAGAGGCGTCGTACCAATTCAGAAGTATGCCGTTGAGCTGGGCGTCTACGGTGGCTTGTACCCAATCCAGGTAAGGTTGGAGCACTGGCAGGACAGGGAGGGCTTCGTTGACGCGTCCTGTGTAGTGGTAGTCTTTGCCGTACGCTTGCTGCCATCGCGGTGTCTTTCGGAGCTTGCCATGCATCATAATGTCGTGGAAGTCTTCAGGATGAATCGACCATAGATCTTCAAACTCTTCGGGTCCGACTTTTAACGCATGAGGGACCTGTCCGCTGAAGAAATCGTGCGTGCCACCCAGGTGATGGTTCTCAAAACCTTCGAGCATGTGTCTCTCCTTGCTTTTGTTTCTGGACGCAAAAGGGCAACTCCGTAGATACGGATAAACTGTCTTTTTGTTCAGTGTTTTTATCAAGGGGAGCGCTTGGAAAGATGGGGCGTGGAAATGGAAAATGAAGCTAGAATTTGAAGAGAGCGCGGCCAACGCCATTCTTGAGGAAGGGCCAGGGGATGGAAGCGAGGATACAAACCAAGGCGATGGTAAAGAAGATGGCTGCGGCTTTGTGTTTCTTGTTGTCTTCGGTGAGTCGCTTGGCTCGTCCGTAACCGATCGTAAAGACGATGATAGCAACCAGCATCAGAAACAGGTGTTCCACGGCAAAGTAACGAAGCGCTCGGGTTTTCATCACAACTTTGGTGTTGCTGGTAAGCTGAGAAAACCAGGGGCCCATGAAGTACAAAGCGAAGCCCAAGAGAAGCTGTGTGTGGATCGAAATCAGCGTGAACAAGTTGAGCTTCTTGTGAGTGGCCGTCCAGGGTTTGTTGCCTTTCCAGCCCATCCAGGCTTGGACTGTCGCAAGGACCAACAACACAAGAACTACCCAGCGCAGCCAGGAGTGAACGTACAGAATTCCAGTATGCATTGAAACCTCCTCAAGTGGTATCTGTTGTCATTCCGTCTCTCCGAGGGAGAGAGCGGGAGCACGATACTCTCTTTTGGGGTGAGAATCAACGGCGGCGGATCACTCCAAACAGCGCCACCAATACCAGAAAAGGAAGAGGGGAGGGCTGGGAGGGGGTCGTTTGCTGGCAACTGCATCCTGTGTCGCCAGGCTTGGGTCCTGCAACGCAACGTTGCTCCTGGCAGGTTTGGGGTGCGGTGCAGTCTGTATCCTTGAGACAGACGCCAGAAGGGAGCGGAGTGCAGGCTTTGTCTTGACAGTAGGGACGGGTGCTCTCGCTGCAATCGGCATTCGACTGGCAGGCTTGGGTGCAAGTCCCTTTGTCGTCTTGGGTGTGGCACGTGTTGGAGGCGCAATCTCCGTTGGATTGGCAGGGTTCCCCGTTGGCTTTGGGCTTGAGCACACAGCTTCCTTCTTTGCACTCTTCGGTTTCTTTGCAGGTTTGGCTTTCGATCCAGTCGAGGCAGCCCGAGTCTTGGCGCTGGCAGGCTTCAACCTTGTTGGACTGGCAACGGGTTTCGTTTTCGGTGGTGCAGGTGTCGCTGCATTTGAGCTTGCACGCACCTTTCTGACAGATCTCTTTCTCCGTACAGGTTTGTTTGGCTTGCCACTGCAAGCATCCTTTGGGTTGTGTGGTGCATTCTTCCACGACGTTTTGGCTGCATTGCGTTTCGCCTTCCTTGGTGCAATTGCTTTTGCACTGGGCAAAGACAAACGGCTCCACCTTTTCGTTGTTGGACTCGATCAACTCTTTGATGTCGCCCACGCTGGAGTACTTTTGGGTGCCGGCTTTGTAGCCGTCTACAAACAAGCCGATGTACTGCTTTCCAATCTGCAAGGGGGCCTTGGCGGTGAAGGTGAGCTTGCCCGAGTGGGTCTTGCCTGCAGCAAGCTCCTGAAGGGTGGTGAAGGCGAGCTCCACATCTTTGTCGCAGGTGGTGCAGATGTTGTCGTTGGTCGACCACCACACGGCAATCCGGAAGGGCGTGGCGATGTCGTAGTTCCCGTCGTTTTGGATGGTGAACGAGACCGTGACCGTGTCGCCTTCCAGAGCCTGGTTGGCGCTAAGCTTCATGTCTGTAATCTTCAAGTCGGTGGTGCGGAAGAAGCAGAGGTTCTCTGTGCTGTCGCAGGCGTAGGCTTTGGGGCAGTCGCTGTCTGATTGGCAGGAGACAGGCTTGCCGCTTTCCAGGTAGTTCTCGCTCTGCTTCCCGACGTCATCGTTGATGACATAGCTGCGGCTGCAGTCCTTCTCCTTGTCGATCACGTAGACAGGTCGTGCGCCTCGAACATGCACACCAATGACCTTGTAGCTGTCGAGCGAAAAGACCGGTGAACCCGAGTTCCCAGGCATGGAGTCAAGGTTCGCTGTGAAGTAGTCGAGGGTGCTGGCGCGGACATCGTATACTTTGCTGTCGGTTGTGATTTTTTGGTAGGTTCCATGGGGGAAACCGATGATGCCTACAGGGTCTGCTTTCTTGAGTTCAGGTTTGTAGTCCAGTTCCAAGGGCTTCACGCCTGTCACTTCACGATCCAACTCAAACACCGCAATGTCGTAGCGTTTGGCGGCTTTGGTGTCGCTGGTGTAGCGGTGATGCAAGACGCGTTTGCAGCGGTAGACGTCCTTGGTGGTGAGGGTTTGACCTTTGCGAAAGTTGAAGATGATGGCCCGAGAGTTACACCAGGATTGAGCCTCCATGGGTGTTAACTCGTCGACGCTTTCCACGCAGTGGGCTGCGGTCATAATACGTTTGGGACCGATCAAGAAACCTGTGCAGCTACCAGGGGCCGGATCAAGCCGGAACGGCTCGTCTTCACACAGAGGTTTCTTGGTGTATTTGCTGCTGGTCTCGATCTTCTTCGTGAGGCTGGAGCCAATGAGCGTGATCTCGTCCTTGTCTGGGTCAAGCTGTTTGGCGTTGCTCGACGACATCAACATCACCACCGCCTTGGCCATTTGTTGCATGGTGGTGTCGGGGTGATCGTCGGTGTATTGGCGGCCGTCTGTTCCATAAATGACGGAGCGTTGCGCGGTGGAATACATCCCATGAGGGCGGGAGGTGTTCTCCACAGGGTTGCACCCCAGCCACAACATGAGGAACAATGGCAACGTTCGGCGGAAAAGGGTTCGCATGGGACAAGCTCTTTCAGCAAAAGGAGTTTTGTGGACCGAAGGACAACCCAACCTACCACACTTCCTGACCCAGGATGTATCCCTTTTTGAACGGAGAAACCGCTTTTTCAAAAGCGCCGTCTCTGGACGTTCTTGCGAGAACGCGCTATACCACGGGGCAAGGTTTCTGGACGTGAGGGAATGCAAGTCACGCCATCGAAAACCTGTAGGCCGATGGATTCGGGTCAGCACCCAAAAGGACGAAGAAGAGGAGAGTTAAGGATGCGTGTAGGTGTTTTTGATATTGGCACGCGGGCCACGCGTTTGTTGGTGGGTGACACCACAGACGGCTCATTTCGGTACCGCAATCGAGGGTCACTCACACACCTGGGCGAATCGTTCACCTCCAACAACGAGATCTCATTAAGCGGTTTTCAAAAGACTGTAGACACCATCCGAGAGTTCATCAGTGAGACTGGAGAAGAGTTTGGTGTCCAACAATACGTTGGGGTGGCTACGGCTGCCCTGCGCCGTGCTCGCAACAGCGAAATGGTGTTGGACCACCTTTTCCAAGAGACTGGCTTAAAGCTTCAGATCCTGGAAGAAGAGGAAGAGGCTTATCTCTCGCTCCTTTCGGTGTTTTGCCACTTCCGAAGCGAGCTGATGCACGAGCGACCCATCATTCTCATTGACCAGGGAGGTGGCTCTACGGAGATCTCTTGCGGTCGAATGACTCGGGATGGCTACGAGTTCTTGGGGCTGGAGAGCCTTGAACTGGGAACCATTCTGTTGAAGAACCGGTTCTTGAGCAAGCGTCATCGGTTGATCAACGAGAGCTACAGAGAAACCCTCGATTACATCCGCGACCAGCTTGAACAGCACAAGATCTTTGAGGGTCTGGAAGGTCAGTTTCCTGAGCATGCCTTTGCGATGGGCTCGGTCATTACCAACCTGACGGGCAAGAAAGGCAACTACAAGCAGAATGGCTCGGTGATTACCAAGGAGCGGATGAACATCGCGCTCAAGAACAAAGTTGAATTCTACCAGGCCAACGATATCAAGACGATCGAAGACTTGCTGGAAGAAGAAATCAGCAACGAAGCTCTCAGCAAAGAGCTGTTGATGATTTACGGCCTTCCTGTGTACGTGGGTCTGCTGGAAAAGTACCACCTGAACCGTCTGACTGTGTGCGGTTACGGCCTGCGCTACGGGGTGTTTTGGTACTTGATGCTACGTGACAGCCCAGCCATTCATCGAAACATTCCTTTGGAGCTTGTGCCACGCGACGCTCTGACTTTCTTCAGCTCCACATCTTCGTGACGCCTTCCGGTACGCCCTCCACAATTCTTCTCAAATCGTACATAATCAAAACTCATCAATGTGTTGAAAGGGTGTTGTTGGAGACATCAACGCCACTGGTGCCCCTTATGGCTACAAGGTAGGAGGTTTTGGATGGAACGAGTGAGTTCTCAAACACAATCGTTCGACTTGCGTTTGTCTGGTATCGCGTGTCGTGTTCGTTGGGCTGCGCTGGTTGGGTGGTGTGCGTTCATGAGCTTTGGGGTGTTGGTTTTGTGCGCCATGCCGACGCAGGTGATGGCAAAGCCTGCGACCATGACCGTGCAGGACATCCTTACATTGTTGCAGGTGGGTTACAAAGAAGCTGATGTTCTCGCCGAAATCAAAAAACGAAACATGCTGGGACAGTTTGCCCTCAAGCCCAAGGATGTTCTTGAGCTGCGCAAAGCTGGCGCGTCTCTGGCGTTGATCAAGAGCATGGGGATTGCTCGTCCTCCAACTCCGGCTGCTCCCCAACCTGTGGGTTTCTTGGAAGTGCAGCAGTGGCTCAAAGCCTCCAAACCCGAAGCCTGGATTCAACAGCAAATCAAAGCGCGCGGCTTGAAGGTCAGCGAGTTTTCGATGGGAAGCATTCTGCAGCTGCGTAAGCAGGGAATGTCCATTCAGATGTTGCGCTTTTTGGTGCAGCAAAAGAAGAGCGCTCAGTCCAAACCTGCAGCGCGGACTCAACCGCAAACGCCGCCTGTCTTGCGTACGTTGCCTGCGGTGAAGAAGCCTCTGGCCAAAGATCCTGTGCTCCAACGTATGGTGCCTGCTCCAAGGACTCAACCTAACGCGAGAAGGACTGCGCCTGTGGGACAGCCTGTCCAAACCACGCGTTGGGGAGTTCATATGAAGTCTAAGAGACCTTTGACCGAGCGCGAAAAGAGAGCGCGTGTCCGGAAAGGCAAGCGGATTCCCCGGCCTCAAGATGGTCGTTTCGTCCATACCACCGGACTGTTCCGCCTCAACGTTCCGGCGAAGTGGAACATTGTGTACGACCTGTTCCCTGTGTCGGGTCAACCTCGTCTTGGGTTTACGCCCGAGAGCGAGTTGCAAGTGGCCAAGCTCAAGAATGTGGTTTGGGTTTCTGTGGAGTATGTGGCGAAGAATGATCGCAGCACGTTGAAGCAGTCGCTGATGCAGACCGCGCGGCAAGTGATGCAGCGGTACTTCATGAAAGAGCCAAATGTGAAGGAGAAGGAGCCGATTAAGACGGCGCGCTTTAACAAAAAGTATCCAGCGGTGCAGATTACGTTGGAGGGCAAGGCTCGCGAAGAGCTGCAAACGCTCCGCAAGCGGTTCTATTTGTTGCGCTACGGTCGGACGTATCTGCAGGTGGGGGTGTCATCCTCTCCCAAGAAGTTTGCAGCGTTTTGGAAGCAAGCGGAGCCTGTCCTTCAAAGTCTAACCTTGCACAACGAATCGGCCCATCTGTCGGTGAAGCGAAAAGCCAAGGCGATGGCTCCTCAGGCTGTGATTCAGAAGAGTATGCCCGGTGTTGTCAGCATCATGTGCATGGTGAAAAAGAACGGAAAGCTTAAACCCGCTTCCTCAGGTTCGGGGTTTGTCGTTACCTCCGATGGCTACGTGATTACCAATCACCACGTCGCGTTCAACAGCCGGGCTGGGAAAGCCTACGACGCGTACTACCTCAACTGGGACTCATCAGCAGGCCGTAAGTTTGTGAAAGCTCGCTTTGTTGCAGCGCATCGCAAGCAAGCCGAGCGTCGCCGGGTGCGTATGGTTGACCCCAACACGGGCCGTATCTCCGTGCGATTCCAGCGTCAGCACGTGGACATTGCTTTGCTCAAGATAACTACCAAGGGAACCTATCCCACCGTTCCTTTAAGTCCAATTAAGCATGCTATGTTGGGTGACCAGGTCGTGGCGATGGGCTTCCCCTCGGAAGGTGCCAGCATCAACACCATGGGCAACGAAAGCATCACCACCACGATGGGTTCGATCTCCCGGATGGTGCGACTCGCCGACAAACGCGTGAATGAGATCCAACACTCTGCCAAAGTCGCCGGAGGGAACAGCGGCGGCCCGCTCTTTGATGTTCATACTGGCGCAGTGATCGGGATTAACACATGGGTGGGGATCTTTGACAAGCGGCTACCTCGACCCGGAATGGGGCTGGGTTACTACTACGCGCTACCGATTGACTTGGTCTGGCAATACTTCCCTGATTATGTGTCATCCAAGGCCAAAACCTACGATGCTTACGAATGGTACGAGTGGGGCAACAAGTGGATGGCCAACCAGCAGTGGGCTCCGGCACGTCGCGCGTTTTTGCGTGTGATTCAGAAAATGCCGAACTTCGCTCCCGCCTACATGCAGATGGCCAACCTCTACCTGACCCGGGCGGGAGAATTCAACGACGACCGACGCCATGACTGGCTCAAACTCTCCCGTCGTTGGGCCGACAAGGGACTTCGCAAAGATCTAGGACACCCCCAACTGATGGCCTTCTTGTCTCGCATCGCCCTGGAGAGTGAAGACTGGAACACCGCCCAGTACCTGCTGCAACAACTGGCCCAAAAATCGCCGTTTGATTGGGAAGTTTTTTTGCTGCGTGCAGTCATGTACAACCTTCAAGGAAAAACCAACCTTGCCCTCCAAGACGCCCGTCGTGTGATTCGAATGGCAGGGAAGATGATTCCCACAGGCTACTTGATGCGCGGCTCCATCTTGTACCGGGCCGGTCGCTACTTTGAAGGCCAACAAGCGTACCGCAAGGCGTTGCAAATTGATCCGTCCAATCTCACGGCCCAGATCCAGGAAGCTGCAGGCTACACCCAGTTGAAGCAGTACGACGACGCGCTCAGTCGGCTCAAATCAATGACCAAGAAGCACAAGTTTGAGCCTGGTGTGTTCCGCGGAATGATGGTGGCTTACACTCTCAAGAAAGACTTCCGGAACGCTTGGAAGTCTTTCCTCTCCCAGTGGCGCAGCTCGATGTTGCGTCAGCAAACGGTGGATGTTGACTCCCTGTACCTGGGCGGCTTGCTCGCACAACGAGTGCTCTCAGCTAAGATCAAACCTCGCCTGGTGTGGGGGCTTTGGGGCTCCGCCTTCCACCTTCACAGCAAGGCCACGACCGCCAAGCGGGTGGGCCTTATGTTGGCGGCGCGAGCGTACCGCAAGCGGTGGACAGGTCTTGCGTATGGCTTGTTGAAGTTGGTGCAACCTCCTTTGAAGGATGCGAAGCTTAAGAAGCTTTACAACACGTTGCAAAAGCGCCTGCAATACCGAGGGGTTTCGCACAGTATCTCGCAACAGGCGTGGTTGTTTGTTGCGACACAAACGTACCCGTCGTGGTCGCCGTCGTTGGTGTGGAAGTTGTTCAAGAACACCCCTTCGTACTTGGCGCTCTCAACTGCCAAGAAAATGGCCCGCAAAGGCTTCTCGATTGGATTGTTGAAGAAGATGTTGAAGATCTCGGCTCTTCGGCAAAAGCGGGGTGTGCTTCGTCGTCAACCACAAGGTCAGCAGCAACAACCGAACAACCCACAGGGCTCTGGCGCGCTGCAGCGGCATCGTCGTCGGATTGTTGGAGTGGTGAACCAGGCGATTCTTGCGTTGAAGACCGAAAACTCGGCGCTTTGGGTGAGACTGCATGACTCTCAGAGGGCGGCACAGCATCGCAGAATGTTTTGGGCGTATGTGAGTAAAATTCAGTCGGGTATGCTGGCGCTTCGGTCGTTTAACCCGCCCCAGATTCGCTTCCAAAAACATCCCAGGTTGGGTCTTGTCGCGTACTACTACTTCCGGATGCGTTTGGGGCGTAGCGTCACCAAGCGATACTGGCAGCTGTACTACAGCAACGGACGTTGGGTGCTCTTTTAATTCGTTGGGATGGTTTGCATGAAATACACGGTGCTGGCTTGGGTAGGTTGTTTGCTTTTCTTGGGATGCACAACAACCACTCGCACAAAACAGAACAAGTTACCCCCCTTGTTTACCTCGCCAACTGCAGAGGAAAAAGCTGCGGACCGCAGCTCATTTCAGCGGGCCGAACAACAGTTTCAGATGTTGCGAAGGATTCCCCTGCGTTTCTCGTTGGAGCTGCGCCCGGACTTTCGTCGAATCACACGACGTTTTCGTCGGTACAGCTTGCTCACCCGAAAGTACGGAATGACCATGGCGGGCCGTCGAAAAGATTCGGCCTTCAGCGTGTGGACGTACGCTAGCCTTCTTCGGGTGGGAGAGCTGTTGCAACGTAGTGGTGCTGTGTACTTCCGGTTCTTGAACACTTACCTGCAGGCAGGGAAGGGTGACAAGCTTAAGGCTGATCTGCTTCGGAAGAACGGACGCAAGCTCTTTCTCTCATCGTTTGAAGTGTACACCGCGGGTTTGTATTACGCGTACCACCAACGTCAGATCCTTCCCAACGACCTGGAGCATTCAACCGTGTCGAATCCATGGCTCAAACGAGCAGACCAGAGGCGAAAGAGGCTCGCAAAGCTCTTGAAGCTCGACGTGACAACGCAGCGTCAAATGCTTCGGAAGCACCTCGAAAAGCAGATCTCCAAGATTGGCACAGCCCGGCGTCAAAAACGGATGCTTCAGCACCTCAACGAATTCCTCAAGCAAACCTTTCCCTCCCAGTCGTAGCTGTAAACCATCTGGAAAGCTGTCTACTTTTTCAGGCGGGGCACCCAGTCTCGGATGTGGGGCAAGTTGTAGTAGAGGATGGCGTGGTACAGCCGTTGAGGGAGAAAGCGTCGTAACATCGCAAACAAGCGTACATCCGGAGTCGCCTGGACCCGAAGAGGTGGGCTCTTTTGACGCATAATCTTGACCAGCTTCGCGGCTACCTTTTCGGGAGTGGCCCAAGTCCAGCGCATGATTCTTCCAATGAAGGGACCCATGTAATTGTAATAGGAAGAGTAAGCGTCGGTTCCGTCTTGTAGGGACTTGCAGCTGGAGTCTGTGAATCGAACGTTCTCGAAGGACGACGAGTTGATAAAGCCCGGCTGCAGCAAGGTCACCTTGATGCCCCAGGGTTTGGCTTCGTAATAGAGCGCTTCGGTCGCTCCCTCTAAGGCGAACTTGGAGGCGCTGTAGACAGCCATGGTTGGCATCGCCATCATTCCAGCGGCCGAAGATACGTTGATGATGCGACCCTGCCGTTTGGCCCGCATGCTAGGCAAGATCAAACGAACCAGCTCCATCGGGGAGCGAAAGTTAATGTCCATTTGGCGCAGGCGATCCTCTTCGGTCACATGCTCAACGACAGCGCGGTAGGCAATGCCAGCGTTGTTGACCAGGATGTCAACTCCACCCCAGCGCTCCTCCGCTTCGTTGATGATGGCGACGCGCTCCTCAGCGAGCGTTACATCCAGAGGCCGGAGCCAAACCCGCTCGTTCTCCACAATGCCTTCCGCGGCGAATCGTGCCAGCGAGCTTTTGCGCGCCGTCAGAATCAGACGGTATTCCTTGAGCGGTAGAAGCTGCTTGGTGAGGGCCAGGCCCAATCCTGTGCTGGCTCCTGTCACCAATACGGTAAGGGGGGAAGATGACATGGCGGGTTCCTTCCTTTTCGCCTTTTGGGTGACACCCAAACGAGTACATCCCTTTCAGGAAAGGGTACGTTTCTTTGTCAGGTTCGTCAAACACAACATGCAAGTGAGCTTAAGCGCACACATTCTTCAAAAGGAATGTTGGGGGCAACCCCTGTGTTGCTCAGAGAGGGGGTCTTGTCTCGAAGAAAGGTAGGTTCGGTATGCCCGTCAGTCTCGATAGTTTTGGTGAGTCACTTCGCGTCGTTGTCGTGGGCGCGACTGGTGGTGTGGGGCGGGCATTGGTGGAGCATCTTCGCGTTCATCCCCAAGTACAGACCCTCTTTGCTTTGTCGCGCAGACCTCTTGCGCTGCAAGATCCGAAGGTGATGGCGTTGTCCGTTGATATTACAGAAGAGACATCCATCCAGGCCGCTGTGGAAAACATGGGAGGTGAGGCTCCGCTTGATCTGGTGTTGGTTGCCACAGGGATCCTGCACGATGGCGGAGAGCTACAACCAGAAAAGCGCCTGGCTGACCTGGATATGCAGAAGTTTGCTCATGTGTTCGCTGTCAATACGTTTGGACCGGCTCTTTTGGCCAAGCATCTGTTGCCCAGGTTGCGGCGAGATCGCAAAGCCGTGTTTGGTGCGTTATCGGCCCGAGTCGGTAGCATCGCAGACAACCGCTTGGGAGGTTGGTATAGCTATCGCTCGTCCAAGGCTGCTCTGAATATGGTGTTGCGCACAGCCTCCATTGAGGTGAAGCGCCGCAACAAAACGGCTGCGGTGGTGGGTCTTCATCCAGGTACGGTCGATTCGGGACTTTCGGAGCCTTTTCAGTCCTCCGTTCCCGAACACAAACTCTTTACTCCCGCTTACGCTGCGGAGCGGTTGTTGGCTGTGGTGGAGCAGGTCTCAGCAGAAGACTCTGGAAAACACTTTGCCTGGGATGGTCAGGAGATTCCGTACTGAAGAGAGGTTGTGGGCCTTGTGCAAGAAGGAACTACGAGCGGCGGCGCTCAGGCTTCTTTTGGAGATCCGCAGAGGCTGCGTTGAGAGCGTACCGCAACGCCCAAGCTTGTGCGTAGGCTGATCGCATTCCGTTGAGTCCTGCGAGCGTTTTTCGCAGCTTTCCTTGCGTTGGCTTGGAGAGAACATCGCTGTAGCCATCCAGCAAGCTTTGCACCGCGATCTCATAGACAGCTTTGCAGGCCACCCGTTGACCCATGTTAAACAACGGAACACCCCGGTAGATGGCGAGCTTAATTAAGGCCAACCCTTTCTCGCGTTTGGTGAGTTTCTTGGGTTTGGGTAGCATCACACCGTCAATGATGTGAATCACTCCGTTTGAGGCACTCAAGTTCGCTCGTACCACTCTTTTTCCATTGACGGTCAGTCCAATCTGTATGGAGCTTCCTTGCAATGTTTGAGCCTGGTTCAGCTTGAGCAGATCGGTGGACTGCACCGGGGTTGCCAACACATGGTACTTCAAGATCGCGCGAAGCTTGGCTTTGTCTTGGAGCACGCTCTTGAGCAAAGCCTTGGGAATGGCCGCAAAAGCTTTGTCCGTCGGCGCAAACACAGTAAGCTTTGTTTTTCCCTTCAATGCAGGCGCCAAACCCGCCAGTTTCACAACTTTAAGAAAGGTGTTGAGGTTGCCTGCTTTCTGAGCAACCTCAAGCAAGTTGGGTGACTTGGACTCTGCCGAAACAGAGGGAGCCCTCATGAGGAACGCAAAAGCTCCAAGCCACAACCATGACCAACGAATTGTCTTCATCTACTTGTCTCCAACCCATTCTGGAGACCCTTGACCCACTCTCTTATGCAACCATACTGAGGTGCAAAATCTTGCACGTCGTCCTGGTAAAGTCAGAACATCCAATGTTCCAAAAGTATTCGTGTGGGCTCCCTTCTACCTTCTTTGGCCTTACATTTCTATGAGTTACTCCCTTGTGCTTTGCTCTACGTAAATGCAAGTTGTCGGTGTCAACTTGAGTGGGAGAAAAGAGTTGCATCGTATGGGGAGAAGGAGCATAGTTGTGGCGATGAGGGCCAACGAAAGCAGCAGAGAAGAATGTAGAAACAAGGGAGAGGGCGTAGGAGGTAGGCTGTTGTTTGTGACTCCCTAAATCGAGGAGCAAAGAATGTATATCGGTCGCTGGCTTCGCGTTGTTGGGTTCTTACTTTGTGCGGCGGCAGGAATTGCCTGGAACGGCGTGGTCTCCTGCCAGCCTGAGATGGGTGGGGAAGATAGCAGCGTTAAAGAGCAAAGCGGAGGCGAAAGTCCCGTTGTTGCGGACTCTTCAACCACCAAGGACGAGCCTGCAGGAATCGACCCCAAGTCTGTAGGCTACAATGCGATCTGTCCCGGAGGGCAGGGGTGTTTGAGCAACAAGGGAGAGCTGAAGGTCGGAGCGGCTGCTGTCAAAATTACCCCTCAGGCTTACGAAGTGGCGCGTTGGGTGTACTTTGACCGTCGTGGTTTTTGTCCACCTCCAACGCCCCGGTCTGCGTTTGGCGCGTTTCACTGCGGGACTCTGAATGCGCAAGCTTCGGGAAGTCGTCGTGATTGTGGTCGTGATGGTCTTTGTCCTCGTGACAAGTGGACAACAGACATTGAATGTGACGAAAACAAAGCCTGTCCCAGCAACCCCAACATAACGTGCAACACCCAGGCCAAGCGCTGTGTTGTGGCGTACACCCAACCTGACGAAGATGGCTCCGAAAAGGATGGCCTTCCCGACTTCTTCTTGGATTGTGGAAGAGACCGGGTTTGTCCTTGTTTGGATGCCCAAGGAAAGCCCTCGTATTACGGGAAAGACAAAACGTGTCTGGCTGGAGACAAGCCCAACCCGGACTACAAGGGTCCTGACGCAGATGGAAGCGAAGGTGACGGTGAGTTTCAGGCGATGTGGATGGGCGGCTTTGGTGGAAACCAACCGATGCAAGGGGTTCATGACGACACCTGGGCTCGTGCTCTTATCTTTGAAACTGGCGAAACCACGGTGGCGATCGTATCCATCGATGTGGTCGGTTACTTCTTTGATGAAGTCCAAAAGATCCGGAAGAGGGTGCAGGAGTTGTTGTCGGAAGGAGCTGTGGATTACATCCTGGTGTCTTCCACTCACACTCATGAAGGTCCGGATACGATGGGGCAATGGGGACCACGGCAAAGCGGCGTTCCTTACCAAACAGGGTTTGACCCGGAGTATCGAAAGGTTCTCGTCGAGCAGATCGCACAATCTGTAAAACAAGCCTACGAAAAACGCCAAGTTGCAAAGCTCAAGGTGGGGCGGGTGCAAACAGGGCTCAAAGGGCTGGCTCTTGATACAAGAGTCCCTGTTGTGTTTGACGACACCTTACTGGCACTTCATGCCACCAACGAGAAGGGGGAAACCATCGCGACCTTGGTCAATTGGGGCAATCACCCTGAAGTGTTGGCCAACCGCAACAACTACCTCTCCTCCGACTTCTGTCATTACACCCGTGAAGCCTTGGAGCAGGGAGCGACAGCCCAAGACCCTTCTTCCGCTGTGCAGGCGAAGGGTGGCATCTCCATTTACCTTCAAGGCTCGATTGGTGGTCTGATTGCGCCGTGGGGTCTGGAGATTAAGGACCTGGACGGCACCGTCCACAAGAAAGACGATTGGGACCGAGCCCGAGCGTTGGGCCAACAGGTCGCTTTGCGCACCCAACAAGCTTTGGACAAAGGCCAGGACATTACAGATACTGCGGTGTCCATTTGGGCCAAGGCCGTCAAGCTCACTGTAGAGAACCGAGTCTTTCACCTGGCGTTCTCGGGTGGTTTGTTGGACCGAACGATCACAGACTACAACGACTCTCTGCCGTTTACGGAAGGGAACTTCCCCAAAGTCCCGACCGAAGTGGCGCTGATTAAGGTGGGTCCGTTAACCTTTTACAGCATGCCCGGCGAATTGGATCCTCAGGTTCTTGTGGGTGGCTACGATGGTTCGTACAGCCATGGCTATGAGATCATTCGGGATGACAAGTATCCAGGCTTGCGTGAGAAGATGAAGAAGGACGCACCCAAAGGACCCTACCTCAAAGAGAGAGTTCCCGGTACCTACAAGTTCTTTGTTGGGCTGGGGAATGACCAACTGGGTTATTTGTTGGCGCGTTGGAACTTTGTGTTGGATGAGAAAAACCCCTACTTCTCTGATGCAAAAGGCGACCACTACGAGGAAACCAACTCCTTGGGGCCCGACACGGTTCCCGACCTGCTCAAAGCTTACGATGAGTTACTCACACGTGTGAGACAGGGAACCCCTTCTCCTTAGGTTCTGACACTTTTGGCAAGAAAGCACTCCTGCGAAATACCTTCCTTTGTTGCCGTGTTCCTTTCCCCAGTCATGTTTTGAAACTTAAGCGTCCCTCTGTTTCGATTCTCAGACGGAAGGCGTCTATTCTTACAAAGGAACCATACACCATGTCATTGCTGTCGATGTTGAAAGGTAAGGGTCCCAGTGGCTTTGGATACGGAAGCACCGCCGAAGAAGTCACGGAAGGTCTCGACCTGAGCGGAAAAACCTACCTGGTTACGGGCTGTAACTCCGGTTTGGGCTTGGAAACCATGCGTGTTCTTAGCTTGCGAGGAGCGCATGTGATCGCTGCCGCTCGTACTGCGGAGAAAGCTGCCAACGCGATCGCGCAAGTGTCCGCCAATGCAACGCCGGTCGCTTGTGAACTGTCGGATCCTGCATCGGTTCGTGCCTGCGTGGAGAATGTAAAGCAAACGGGCCGAACGTTGGATGCGATGATCTGCAACGCTGGAATCATGGCTTTGCCGAAGCTTGAAACCTCCCATGGGTATGAGCTTCAATTTTTCACCAATCATGTGGGGCATTTCATTCTGGTCACAAGCTTGTTGGACCAACTTGCAGAAGACGGTCGTGTCGTGATTGTGAGCAGCGCCGCCCACCTTCAGGCTCCGAAAGAGACCATCGAATTCGACAACCTGGATGGAAGCAAACGGTACAACTCCTGGCGGAACTACGGACAATCGAAGATGGCCAACATCCTGTTTGCTCGTCACTTGAGCAAGAAGTTTGAGGGAACCCAACGAACCGCCAACGCTCTTCACCCTGGTGTGATTCAAACAAACCTGGGGCGTCACATGGGCGGCTTTGTGAAGATGCTGCTGGGAGTCGTCTCTCCCTTGTTCCTGAAAAGCATCCCGCAAGGTGCGGCGACACAATGTTACGTCGCAACGCATCCCAGTCTTGCTGACGTTTCGGGTGAATACTTCGCGGATTGCAACATCAAAAAGACCCGCAAAGACGCCAAAAACGATGAGATTGCAGAGAAGCTGTGGGCCAAGAGCGAGGAAATTATAGCGAACGTGTAGCTTGCGCTACGAAGCTGGCTTTTCTTGGAAGAGTTACATGCGGCAAGCGATGATAGAGATGTCGTCGCTGAGCGTTTGTTGCGTGGGGTTGATGCGAGCGAGCAGTCGCTTGGGGATGTCCTCTACGTTGTCGCTGGATAACACAATCTCATCGATGGCAGGCTGCCGCAGGGTGTCAAACAAGCCATCCGAGCTGACCAGCAGCGTGCCTTCGCTGGCAAACGGTCCAAATGCAACGGGCACCGCCTGTCCTGTGCCCAAGAAAGGCTGACGGTATTGATGAGCCGTAAGCTCCAACTGGTAGTGCTCGGTGTAGTGCCAACACCGTGAGTCTCCCACGCTAACTCCATAGCATTGTTGCGGCGTGACAACCACCGCGACAAAGGTAGTGTTGCCTGCCATCCGGTCCTGACGAAGCTTCTGATCCAACTCGCGGACAACCAACTCCAGGTCGTCGAGATGAATGGGCCCTTCCTGCTTCTCCACGACTTGCGTGAAAGCCTCAATCACCCATTCCGCCGCTTCTTTGGCTCCCGACATTCCTCCTGCACCGTCTGCCAATAACAACGTGGTTGCATCGGGCCTTTCCACGATGTGGATGCGGTCTGCACCGTAAAACGACGTTTGTTTCACCAAAGAAGATACTTGTACTACCATCGCTTCCTCGTTTCAGGTTGGTTTCTGTTCTTCGTACCGAACTTTTCCATCTTGCGCTCGTTTCTTTTCTTGTCTTCTGGCTCACCTCCTTTGTCCTGCCTGCCATTCTCCAGAAAGGTACATCAAGTGCGTTATGCGACAACATCATACACAAGCCAAAATTGTCAAACCAGGGCACCAAGAGCGGTTGCAGCCTGAAGCCTTTGCCATGTCGTACGGTTTGCGCTGGACCATGCCCGCTGCGGCCGGTAGCTTTGTACTGCAAGGTTACTCGCGAGCCGCCGACCGAACCGGGTTTTGTCTGCCTGAGTTAGGGTGGGTTCTGGACGCTGGCGTCAAGGTCAGCTCTACCCGGCCCGACCATATCTTTCTGACGCACACGCACAGCGACCATGTGCACGATCTGACCTTTCTTAAGTCCCGAAACAAACCACCTCACATCTACGTGCCTGCAGAGTCGGCTGAGCTCCTCGACCGCTACTTTCATGTTGCACAAGAGTTAACCAGTCATCAGGCGCGTGACCTGGATGAACCCTGGACCACTGCGTACCATTTGCACGGTGTGTCTGCTGGGGAAACGTTGAACATTCGGCGTGGTGGCAAGACCTACCAGGTTGAAGTTGTGGCTTGTGACCACACCGTTCCCTGCGTGGGGTACGCCTTCTTTGAGCTGCGACAGAAGCTCAAACCTGCGTATGCTTCCTTGTCCAGCGCTGAGATTGGTCAGCTTCGACGTGAGGGTGCAGAGGTCACAGAAGAACAACGCGTTCCCTTGTTCGCTTTCTTGGGCGACACCACCGAGCGTGTGTTTTTCCAGCATCCCGAGCTGCTCTCGATGCCTGTGCTCATCGTGGAGTGCTCGTTCTTGGACGCAGCGGAATACGGCGAACGAGGCCGAAAAACCAAGCATCTGGTGTGGGACCATTTGGAGCCTTTTGTGCAAAAGGCTCCTGAGACTACGTTTGTTCTGACGCACTTCAGCCACCGCTACCAGGAGTCGGAGATTCGGTCGTTTTTTGAGCAGGTCAACTGTCCCAATGTCTTGGTCTGGTTGCCCTGAGGGGGTCCAACATTCCGTCGTCAAATCGTGTATGATGCAGCCTCACATAGAGTGTGTTGACCTTGGAGTCGGAAGGAGCGGCGTGTTGGACAGCGCGCGCTTGTAGGTCGAGTCACACTCTCTCCAAGGAGGATGTGATGAAGCGACTGCGGAAGTCGGTGTTTGGACCCCCGTTTCTTTTGCTCTTCATGGCGGTTGTTGCGAGCTTTCACGACCCCAAAGGCTTTCTGGCATGGACCAAAACCATCAACACCTGGATCCTTGACCATTTGGGGTGGTTGTTTAGCGCAACTTCCCTGTGGATGGTGCTGTTGTGTGTTGCCGTTTACTTTTCTCGCTTTGGGCAAATCCGGATCGGGGGAGACGACGCAGAGCCTCTCCTCACAAGGTGGCAATGGTTTGCGATTACGCTCTGTACGACGGTCGCTATCGGTATTTTGTTTTGGGCTACAGCAGAGCCACTCTACCATTTGCGCACGCCTCCCAAGTCCCTTGGCATGGCAGCGAACAGTCCACAAGCGGCACAGTTTGCAATGTCCACGATGTACATGCATTGGACGTTTACACCCTACGCCATCTACACCATCCCCTCCTTGATGTTTGCCTACGCGTTCTACAACCGAAAAGAATCGTATAGCTTGCAGTCTACCTTGACACCTTTGCTGGGCAAGCGTAAGTCGCCGTGGCTGGGGAACTCTCTGGATGCCATTTGTTTGTACTCGCTGGTATTGGGAATGGCGGCCTCCTTGGGGACCGGAATCATCACGCTAGCTGGCGGGTTGGGTTACTTCTTTGGGTGGAAATCAACACCCGGTATCTACGCTTTCATTGCGGCGTTGATCGTGATTGCGTTCTGCTTGTCGGCTGCGAGCGGATTGCTCAAAGGGATTCGTCTGCTGTCCGACTGGAACGTCCGGATCTTTGTGGGCTTGTGTATCATTGTCTTCCTGTCAGGACCAACCTCATTTGTGCTTCAGTTTGGCAGCGAGAGCTTCGGTCAGTACATGAATCATTTCTTTGAGCGCAGCCTGTTCATTGGCTCCATGCCCAAAGACCCCTGGCCACAAAGTTGGAGCGTGTTTTATTGGGCTGTGTGGATGGCGTGGGCACCCATCACCGCGATGTTTTTGGGACGCATCGCACGGGGTTATACCGTTCGGGAGTTCATTGTCTTTAACTGGGTGCTGCCTTCCCTCTTTTCCGTGGTGTGGATGGCCATCTTCAGCGGAACAACCATTCACATGGAGCTGGTGCAAAAGTTGGGGTTTCAGCAGGTCCTTAGCACCAAAGGCCCCAACTCTGTCATTTATGCGTTGTTCTCACAAATGCCCCTGGCGACCGTGCTGATCGCCGTCTTTATCGGTGTATCGTTCTTGTCGTATGTAACAGCCGCCGACTCCAACACCAGCGCCATGGCTGCGCTGTGTACCACGGGCATCACTGCTGACTCCTCGGAGGCACCTTTCTTACCGAAGCTTCTATGGGGCGGTACCGTCGGACTCGTTGCCTGGGTGATGACTAGCTACGCCGGAATCGACGGGATTAAGATGCTCTCCAACATTGGAGGGCTACCTGCCTTGTTCCTGCTGATTGCGATCAGTGTGGCGTTGTTCCTGACCGTCCTTCGGTACCAGAACGAATGGGATGACTCTTCTGGAAACCCGATAGACTCCGACAAATCCTCTTCACTGTAAACACTTGGCCTTGTAGCTGACTTCCACCGTTGCGTTGGGTTGGGGGATGCTATTTTTGGAGAAGTTGATGCTGTCGTCTTGTGCGTTGTAGGTCCAACCCTGGCTACCTTGAGGAACCACTTGACCGTTGACTTTCACTTGAATGGAGTTGGGCTCTGCTGGCTGTGACAAGAAGAATTGACTCTTCAAACCAAAGGTAAGAGAACCCAACTGGCTGAGCGTGGAAGCCCAATTGTTGGAGCAGATCGACGCCTGGACCCCCTTCAATTGTTTGGCCATGTCCAGGTAGTCGGGGGATGGTTTGGTGTTGAAGCCACCCACGGTACATCCGCTGGGAAGCAAGCCCACCACCGAAGAAGCCCGAACCTTGTCCGGTTGGTTGTTCTTTAAGCTCAAGAAAAACTTGATGTAGTCCACGTTGTTGAGCGGGGAGCTATCCGGCTCGTCCGCCACGTAAATGATGCTCAAGGTCGCGTTGTTGCGGAGGAATCCCTGGTTGCAGCCTTTCAGTCGATCCGGTTGCAGCGCGAGGTACGATGCGTGGATGCCTTGCTCGTTGCCCGAACCTTGCAAGCCCACCTTTACGTTTTGGGAAAAACTTTGCAGCAGGTTGGGTGTTTGCGGTGTGAGCACCTTGGGACTACCACGAAAGCATCCAGCCAGCGGGATATCCGGTCGGGTCGGTCGGTCACAAATGCCATTCTTGGGTTGGTAGCGACCGCCCGGTTGGCAGTCCACATCGGTTGTCGTCACTGCGATGTGAAAGTCGGCCTGGAGTTGTGTGGCAAACTGCAAGAACGACTGGAGGTTTTGGGAGAGGTTTTGCTGCTTGTCTTTCATCGAGTTGGAGTCGTCAATGACAAACAGAACGTCCATCTCACTCTTGGCCTGCTGCTGAAAGACATCTTTTACCTCGTTGGTGTCGATGCCTTCGCCCAAGACAACATGGGACACAGGCGACAGCGGGGACGAGTTCACGATGTCTACGGTGGCTTGATCCGGTCCCAGGTCTGTGGGCTTGTAACGGACAGAGAATGTCATCGCCTGACCAGCCTGAAGTGTTTGTGGCAGCCCAGCGTTGGACGTGACAGAGAACTCAGGAGAGGCTCCCTGGCCCATACGAATCTGGCTGACAGTTACTGACGTGGTGCATGTGTTGTACACCACCACTTCACGGTCCGGGCTGCGGCAGCCTTTCTTGATCGAACCAATCGACAATGGGCTGGGTTCGGCTCGCAAACATTGCTCTCCCGAATATCCCGACAACGCAATGGAGATGTTGGGTTGCTTCGGGTCGGTGGAGGTCAGCTCCAACGTGCCCTGAACCTTTTGCTGGGTAACGGGTGTAAAGGCTACCTCAAGAAGCAAGCTCTGCCCTGCTGGAACCGGAAGACCCTGCGCCGAAATCGAGGTGACCAGACGAAACGCCCCAAAGTTGTCTTGCAGAATGGCGCGCTGCAAAGTACAGTCGCCGAGTCCTTTGTTCTCTAGCTTCACGCTCAATCGCTTGGATTGACCAAGGGCCACATAGCCAAACAAGAGCGTACGCGGCGCGGCCGTTAACTCACAGGTGCCGTCGCCGCCAGGCTGGGAGCGCAATGGAATGGTTTGAGAAGGGGAGGCGACGTCGTTGGACTCAATCAACACGCCGCCTGTTTCCGCAACTTTCTTGGTGGCGGCAAAGCGAACCTTGACCCGACGGGTTTGGTTGGGGGAAAGCTGGCTCTCTTTTTGTGTCTCAGCAAACGTAAACGCCGAGCTACTACCTGTGGCGATGGCTACCTTTTTGATGTCGCAAGGAGCCGTTCCAGCGTTGAGCAAAACCAGCTCTTTTTCGCCGTTGCTGGTAAACACCAACTCGCTGGGGCTGGGCTGCAAACGACAACCACGAGGGTTTCCTTCCAGCGTCACCTTGAGCGTGGGTTGGCCTTGCGCCGTCGTGCTTAGAATCAACTCGCCGGTCACACCTTCTTCGTTGGTTGGTGCGAACTTTACGTTCACTTCCGCCTTTTGTTTGGCTTCGATTTTCAAGGGCAGGGTTGGAGCATTTTCCAGGGTGAAGGGTGGGCTGCTCTTGTCGCCAAATTCTATCTTGGTAATCTCTACCGCGGAGTCGCCGTTGTTTTCGATGGTGAGTGCCTGGACTTTGTCTTGTCCTTTGGGCACGCCTGCAAACACCATGGGGTTGGGTTTGGCCACGAGGTTGGGCGTGTTCATGCTTCCCACCACCCTGACTCGGAAAGGTTGTGGCTCATCCTGCAACACGATGGGGAGAAACGCCTGGGCCTGTGGGGCGCTGGGAGTGTACGTGAGCTTAAACTCGACGCTGCCACCTGGAGCCAACTCATGAGGAAAGGTAGGGGCCTGACTCACAGCAAACTGAAGCTTGTCGGCGTCGGCAAAGTCGGCCTGGGTTATGACAACCTTGGCCTGTCCATTGTTCTTGATGGTGAGCGTTTCCGTCTTACTCTGACCGGCGGTTACGCTGCCAAAATCAACAGGGTTGGGGTTGGCCGTAAGCACACCGGATAGCTCGCTGGCGATCAGACGAACGGTGTTGATGCCTTGCTCGTCGGTGTTCCGGGCATCGCTCTTGATGACGATCTCGCCACGCGCGATTCCCCCTTCTTTGGGGGCGTAGCGTATCCGCAGCTTTACATTTTTACCGGCTTCTAGCTTGAGTGGAAACGTCAGGTTGTCGGCGTTCACGAGGGAGAAGGCTTGTGTCCCTTGTGTGGTTTTGACTTCAATGGAGAAAATCGAGAGAGGCAAGCCACGAGACGACAAGGTCACCGTCTGGGTGTTTTCTTCCCCTACATTAAGGACGGGAAAGACGAGGCTTGGGGGTTCTATCACAAGCTCGGGAAATTGAGAGAAGGAGGTATCCCCGCAGTCGCATCCGCTGAAACATAGCAACACCCAACTCAGCAGAAGGAACAAGCGACGGCTGAACTTTGACATACTACTCTCTCCCCAAACCAAAGATGAAAACGCGACACATGCAAAGGGTACAAGGCGTAGAAGATACAAGACAGTGAGACTGGAGCTGAAGGAATCGTACAACGCGAATACGCCAAGGCGTCATAACACTACGAGGTGCCCCCATGTTTCGGCGTTCTAGCGGAGAGTGACGCGTCTTGTCAATACATGTCACCGAAAGTTTACGAAACCTCTGGGGTTTGCGTACAGGCCGGTTCATCGGTACAAAATGTGGAAGTGGTTCTTTGTCTCGCCAGTGATTTTGTTGTGAGGGTTGTGGTCTTGTTTTCTTGCAACAAAAGGTTGTCTGTCTCTTTTATTCGTGTCACAGTACGGGGCTATGACGCAAGTCGTTGACTCTTCGTTGCTTTCGTTGTGAACTCTTGAAGGAACACCATGACACAGATCTTTGGTTTGTGTGCGCTTGTTAGCTTTTTGATGACAGCATCGGCGCACCAAACCCGCTCCAATCGCTTCCTCCCGCTGTACGCTCTCTCGATCTACGATGGGATGGTCACCATTGAGATGATGCCCTTGGTTCTGGTAAGCCAGCTTGCCGTTGCTTTGGGTCTTTACGCGTTTGTCACGGATACCAGCAGTCTTTGGGTTCAGGCCGGGTGGATGCTATGGGGACTATCGTGGCTGGGTTTGCTGTCGTTCTCGGCCAACATCATGAGAACACCCAAGCTTCTGGAAGAGCATCTGCAGAGCGGCCTGGGCGAAGATTACCGGGAGAGCATCCCGGCCGAACGACAAGCGCTGCTCGATGAGCCTGTCCGGTGGAGCGATGGTTTTGCCCCGCTGGTTCTTACCTTTCCCGGCATTGACGTAACTTCAGCGATCCCCTACAGCGACGAACACCCCAGGCTGAAGTTGGATATCTATCGGCCGAAGGGAACAACCGAGAACGATCGGTTGCCTGTGCTGCTGCAAGTTCACGGTGGGGCCTGGATCGTTGGTAAGCGAAGTGAGCAAGCTCGCCCTTTGATGCGGTTGCTGGCGAAGAAGGGGTGGCTGTGTGTGTCGATTGGGTATCGGTTAAGCCCCTTCTTTCAGTTCCCACAGCATCTGCTGGACTGCAAGTCAGCGTTGGTTTGGATCCGAGAGAACATCGCTTCATACGGAGGCGACCCCGACTTTGTTGCTGTAACAGGAGAGTCAGCAGGAGGCCACCTCTCGTTGCTGCTCGCCATGACAGCGAACGATCCGGCGCTACAACCCGGCAAAGAGTCGGTGGATACGAGCGTACAGGCGCTGGTGCCTTTCTATGCAGCCTACGACATCCAGCAGCGTCACTCTCCTCATCATCGGCAGGTGCTCAAGCGTATGGTCCAGTGGCGTATCATGCCTGGAACGCTCGATGAGTTTCCGGAGGTCTGGCGTCTGGCGAGTCCGTTGGAGCAGGTCCGTGCGGGCTTGCCTCCCACCTATCTCATTCATGGAGAAGGCGACGAGCTTGTTCCCATCGCGGAAGGACAGGCCTTCCTTCACGCCTTGCAGTCCGTGCACGACAACAAGCTGGTGTGTAGCTTTCTACCGGGAGCGAACCATGCCTTTGATGTGATTCGTTCCTGGCGAACAGAGTACACCAACCGCGCGGTCCAGCGATTCCTCGAATGGGCTTATGCGAACCGTTCTTCTTCACAAGAGTAGGGATGTTTCTGTGTCGGGGATACTTCCATGACATTGGGTCCAAACACTCTGGATTCTTGATTTTCATTGCATCCTATACAATCCTGGTGTCTCTGTATAAGGGCTCTGTCACGGGGTTTTGTGTTGAAAGACTTCGTGGTGGGGAGGGCAATGTCGTTGCCTTCCTGTCAAAGCACGGAGGGTTTTATGATGACCAGGTTGAAACAACGGCTGCGAACCGGAATCGTATGGACTTGTATAGGGCTGCTTGGACTTGCTCTCCTCGCGATGGGGTACACTCCCAAGTATGCACAAGCCCAACAACCACAACGTGTGGCTCCTCGTGTTAAGAAAGTGCAGAAGGTCAAAGTGCCAGCGTTGGATTCGTTGTTTTACATCGCTCGAAACAAAAACCGGAACCAGGTCCATTTTGGGATCCGCTTGAAAAAGAACTGTCTACCCAAGGGCAAGGATCCTTTGTACAACTATTGGTTGATGTTGGAACAAGGCCCGAAACGGCGTGCCAAGGTGGGTTTCTTTGAGCGGTTTGCTTACGGGATTGCTTCGCAAAAAGTCAAAGGACAAGTTGTTCAAGTGAAGCTTAAAGCTCTCGCTGCAAGAACGATTGAGGTTGTTGTTCGCAGGGAAGTCAAACGCTGTGTCGCCCGAGCTTACACTCAAATCCTGAAGAAAAAGAGCTTGCTGCTCTCCATCTACGCGTTTGCTGTAAAAGCCTTTCCTGTGTCCAAGGTCAAATACATCGACGTGTTTGGACAAAGCTCCTTCGGCAAACTTGTCAGAGAACGTATCCAAAAGAAATGATCAGGTCCCGGCAAACTTCGCAGTCAGCCATTTTTGGAAGCCAGGCTTTCGTGCTGTCTGGGGCTGGGGCGAAACATGTTGGGTTTGGGTCTGGAGTGGAAAGTCCAACAGCTCGCCGTCTTGGGGGATGTGGATGCTTTGCTCCAGGCCTTGTTCTGTCATCAAGGCTCGTAGGCCATCGCGTGTGGTCAGGCAGTGATCCAACGACTCCAGGTGGTTGAACACAACCTGGCCTGGAGCGAGCTGGGTTAGCTCGACCAGCTCTTCCTGCGAGAACAGAATGTCTTTCCCCAGTCCGAAGTTGGCAGAACCAGCAGGAGCAACGATAACATCAGGTTTCAGCCGTGAGATGGCCTCTGTTACGGACTTGGTTAGGACGGAATCTCCTGTGAGGTAGACGCTGGGTTCTCCTGGGTGCGCGAGATAAAAGCCAGACACAGGACCCATCAACCAGCCCGCGATACCGTGACCATGACGACCAGGTATCACTTCCACCGGAAACTCCAAGGTTTGTTCCTCCATCACCACAACATTCAGCCCTTTGCTGCGAAGGTTGGGGGCGTCCACATTGCTAGCCCACACAGGTAACTTTCGCTCTTTGATCCAGTTCAGGGCAGGGGGATCGATGTGGTCGGGATGCTCGTGTGTGATCAACACTGCTGTGGCTTGTTCCATAGCATCCATTGCTCCCGAAGGGAGGGGAACCAGAGGGTTACTCTTTCGACCGCCTCCAAACATCTTGAAGCCAGGAAAAGCTCCTGGTTTGCTCATCATGGGATCCACCAGTATTCGATGCTTCCCAAGCGTCAGTACCATCGTTGCGTTTCTCAATTGATGAATCTGCATGATTCCTCCTCGTCGTTTCTGTTTGTACCGAACATACGGCTTGCATATTTGGATAACAACCGATAGTTTTGGATGCTTGGTATCCGAATATGGATGGGGTGGTCTGATGCAATGGGACCTGTTAAGAACATTTGAAGCTGTCGCAAGGTTGGGTAGCTTAACGTCAGCTTCCAAAGCTTTGGGAGTGAGTCAATCGACGGTCAGTCGGCAGGTGAGCAAACTGGAGGAGAGCGCGGGTTCACCGTTGTTGTTGCGTGAGTCGCCTGTGCGCCTTACTGAGCGTGGGATAGCTCTGTGGGAAGCTATACAGCCGATGGTGGAGGCGTCTCTCGCAGCCCAAGCCACTCTTGAAGAAACAGACAAGCTGCAAGGGTTGGTGACGGTCTCTACAGTAGGCGAGTGGGTCCGGTGGGTGCTTACCCAACGATTGCCCGAGTTCTATCGTACATACCCTTTGCTGCGGCTGTGTCTTTTGGCTGAGAATCGTGTGGCGAGTCTTGCTGCGGGGGAAGCGGATATTGCTTTGCGGCTTGTTCGACCTGAGCGAGGAGAGCTGGTGGTACGAAAGCTACATACGGAGTCGTATGGGTTGTTTGTTGCAGAGTCTGTGGAGCTTCATCCAGAGCTTCCCTGGCTGGGACTCGCGGGCTCGTTGGCTAACATTCCTGAGCAGCGTTTTTCGGAGCAAACCTTTGCCAACCGGCCAGCGCGTTTGCTCGTGGAAGACATGGAGTCGTTGGGTCTGGCTGTGGAAGCTGGCTTGGGGGTGGCTGTTTTGCCTCGTGGTCTGGCCGCTCGACTTTGCAATGTGGTGGAGGTTAAAGCGCGACAAGTGGGTGGATACGGCGATGACCCCATTCCTTCCAGAGACTTTTGGGTGGTTGTGCATCAGTCCAAACAACACCTCCCCAAAGTGCGAGCTGTGATGCAGTGGTTGTTGGAAGATGCATCGTTCCCGGTGAATTCTGAAGGATAGGACATGATCCTTTTGCAGGTTTTACTTCTGGGTGTTTGGGTCAAGTTGTTGTGTCGGTTCTTGAAATGGAGCTAGCGGTGAGGAGGAGGGCGGATGTTCCAGGCGCTGTCGAAAGCTTGAGATGTTTGCTTTGTTGCTTCTTCTGAAGCATCTACATGCTTTCTTTAGTCTCGGATGTATCGATGTCCTAGAGCAACCAGGAAGAAGTTTAAGAACAGTATGGAGAGAGCTGTGTAAGCGTAGTTGGTGAAGCGTAGGGTCCAACGCAGTGTTTCAGGGAGCTTTGTGTTGATCTCAATGGGGTTTCCTGTGAGGACGCCTGTCCAAGCGTAATCAACGGCTTCCAGTACCTGGGCCAACATTGGGGTAGAGGAAGGGAAAAAGAAGTAGCTTATGGCGAGGTTTGTACCCATCGCTATCAAAAGCAAACCAAACAAAATTCGCAGGCACTGGAACGGGTCGTACATGAGCTTTGCGATGCGGTCACTTGAACCTTCCTTTTTCCATTTGTCTGCGATGTTGTACATCCTGTGGGAGTCACAAGCGACAATCATTAAGGACCTGTGGGAGTCCAAAACGTCGGACCATGTGTTGGATTCGTGGTGGTTGTTCGAGGAGGTTTGCTCTGTTGTTTGCATCGGAACTGTCACAACGAGAGTTTTGTGCTTGCAGCGGTGGAGTTCCGTCAACTGCTTGTTCCACAACATCGTTGTTTGTTTATCCATTTGTACCTTGTGGATGCTGGCGCCTCCGAAATAGGGCAGGGTAAACAGTGTTCCCGTAAAGTTGGCGTTGCCATAGATAGCCACTTCTGAGAAGGAAACATTGGTTTGGGCGAGTAACGTTTCAGGGTTTGACTTCTTGAAGTTCACATCAACTTGAGTTTGATCTTTCGCCCCTCGCATCGAGAACATTTGGTTGAATGTGGCACGATGGAACGAGAGTGATTGGCTAAATACAATTTGGTCAAACACTGCGTTGCCATTAAAAGTCGACAAGGAGAAGTCAACAACGTTGGGACTCTTGCTCTTGCGTAGGAACTTCGAACCGGTAAAGTCAGCGCCTTGGTTGTAGATGACGCCTTGAAGGTTTTGGCTTCCATAAAATTCACAATCCTGAAACTTTGCAGCGCCATTAATGGTTGCTCCTGTAAAGCTAAATATACCGATTCGGCAACCTTGGCAGTTGAGCCGTCCGTGGATTTGTGTTTCTTGCATTCCTTGTGGAATCAACTCTTCTGTTGAAAGTCCGCTGAAGTCAAGCAACAGCCGGGGTGTGCTGTTTGGGTTGTACTCACTTGTTATGCTGGTGCCTTGACCAAAAATGAGGTCTCGCTCGAACTTGGTGTGGCTGAAGTCCAGGCCTTTGAGTTGTGTTGCTTGGTCGGAGCTTGCTTCTGATGACGAACTAAAGACACACTGACCTTCTACGACGCTTTCTCGAAGAAAAAATCGTTCAAAGACCTGGAGACCCACACCTTGTAGACCGCGAATCCGTGATTTTACACTGTACAAAGCAGTGATTTTACAATATTTGAGAGAGATGGTTTCTGACAATCGTGCATTTTCTATCTGAAGGTAGCGAATCTGACTTCGATCCAAGCGAACCTCGCCATCCACAGACATTTGATCCATTTGTATTCCATCGAAGTAGGAGTCTTCCGCCAGCAGTTTTTCTTGAAGGACCGCGTCCTTGAGAGAAAAGCTGACAGGTGTTTGTTTTTGACCAACTTCTCGCAAGTCTAACGTACCACCGAGACGCAGACCAAAGCCATTGACATGAGCATATTGTTGGAAGTGCAGATGGCGTTCTTCTTCACTCCCAGAGCCGGATGTCGTGGGTTGTCGGTTTTTTAGCAAGTCTTGCATTTCTTCGTATGACAAAGAGGTGAGTTCACAGGAACCATCAATGCGAGCACGGCTTAGGTTCAGGCGGCCAACTTTCAAGTTCTTGCCTCTCACATCTCCTTTGAGTTCTATGTTTGTTAAGCTAAGGAGGGCGATATTGGCGGAACGACAGTCCAACTCGTTTGCAACGAACGATCGATTCAATTCGATGTAAACTGAAGGACTACGTAGTCGAAGCAACCGTAATCCTCCATGCAAGGACGTATTTTCCAGATAAAGAAGGCCAAACGGGAAATCGTTGGATCTCGTGTTGAGTTCGCTCGCTTTAAACTGAATCCTTTGTTCCAACTGTCCATCACTTCCCAGGAGTTCAAGGGCTTTGTTTTGCATGATCTCGTTGGGGACGGTTCCTTTTCCAAACGTAGAGCTTTGAAGGTCGACCAAACCACGGAACGTGGCATATGGAGCAAAGAAACCGCATCGAAAGTGAGCTTTCCAACCAACCAGTTGGCCGTTCAGTGTGAAGTTCTTGGCGAACAGCCAGCGTAACTCCAAGCCTTGGATGTGGATATCGTTTTCGATGGTTACATTGTGAAAGACCAGGTCCATGCCCAGAATTGCTTTTCTTGACTCTCTTTTTTTGAAGCGTCGATTCTGGCTTTCAAACCAGAACTCTCCTCCAATCCGACTCAGATCCAGGTGAATGCTTCCTTGTACTTGAGCCGCATCAAGAACAACTGTTCCTGCAACCTGGCAATCTCTCAATTCAATGCAATAGTTTTGGTAGTAACGATCTTCAGCGAGGTCGTTCCAAAACCGCGCCCCTTCCCAGTTCAGGCTGATGTCATTTTGACTCTTGTTGCGATCGTTAGGGAGGTGGCCGTTGATCTTACTGTTTGTGAGCTTCACAGCTGTGGCAGAGAGAATCTCTTCCATTGAAATACCATTTTCAATGATACAGTCTTCAATTGAGACCTTACCAATCACCCAAGCTCGGAGGTCAGGTTCTCGAAGTGCTGCACGACGCATTTGCCGTACAAAGTTAATGGTGTCGTGTGACTCGTCTCCCTGAAGTTCTTCTTCCAACCACTCCGTGACTTTGCTCAGGCTTCTCGCTGTGGCTTCTTGAAAGTCAGAGCTTGTGGAATGCAGTAATCTTTCCATAGAAGGCAACAGGAGTTGTTGCTGTTTTATGGTGTGAGTCAACACTTGAAGAAAGTAAGCATAAAGCTCTCGTGCTGTTTCGAGACTTCCGTTGCTGCAAGAGTGCAACTTCTTGAGGAGGAATGTATGTTGAAGTCTCTGGAAAAATTGAAAGTCGCCTGATTCATGGGACCTGCTGTTCACGAGTTCCAGGTAAAACTTGTTGCTTGTATTGTTTTGTCGAAGTTCAAAGGTGCTGAGTATGTCAAGAAGACGCTGCAACAAGGCGGGGCTTCCCAGACCAATTTCAAGTTTTTGCTCTGCAAGGAATCGCCGGAACTCACGAATCAATGAAGGCTCTGGGTTGGTTGAGGCTGTTCCAAGCTGAGTTCGAATCGTATGTGTGAGCCACTGCTGCGTTGCTTTCCAATGTTGCTCAAACAAGGCGAAGTCATTTTTGCAGTGTGTGTTCCAAATCTCTAACCATACTGAATTCTTTAAGTCTCTCCAGATACCGTATGTTTCGTTGTCCATGCTTTGTTGAGGTTCTAGATTGATGAATGTTTCAGATGTGCCTGGAGAAGGAACCACTTGCTCCATCACATGTTCCAACCACACGAGAGTTGCGAGGCTGCCCAGTTGGCGCTTGGGCGTGTCTTGGGATGTATAGATGGATGTATCACTTAATGTTTCTTTTAAGTACTGTTGCAACTTCTGAATGCCTAGAGGTGCATACGTATAGAAGTTGGCTTCCTGCTCCGGCGACCAGTTCCATAGGCTTGCTCTCCTAAATATATTGGGGTTTTGGTCGAGCGTATCCCAAGTCATCATGGAGCGAACAAGGGCATCTGAGAATCCATCAAATTCTTGCTTTGTGAACTTCGCACTTTCGCTTTTCGCATTCCGAATCCGCTGAGTTATACTCTTTACGTAGTGAATGACGGAATCTTCTACAAAGGTAAAAAGCTCACTTTGTTGTTCCGATGCTGTGGATGGAACATCATTCGGCCATTCAGACTTTAGCGCTTGAAAGTCGAAACGGCTCTTACGCAGTGTACTCAACCAAAACGCTCGATAACAGGATTGTTGGTTCAGTTCAGGAGACCATTGGTTCACATCATCTGTGCTTTGTCGCACATGGCGAATACGTTTTTGCATGTGGAGTTGCCAGTCATCAAGACTTTTCAGCAGGCGACCTTTGTTCAGGTCGTTGAACAACTCACGAAAGTCCTGTGCGTAGGTTTCAACAGCAGTCGTTTGTTCAAGATAGAGCGCAGAGCGCTCTCCAGGGTCCAGAAAAATAGATTCTTGAATCTGGCAGTCTCGGAGAAGCAAATGGTCAAGGAAGCGACAACCTCGCCAATTAATTTCTCCATCCACTTTGGAGCTACGTAGTTCAACGCGTTGGCGAAACAAACATGAGGGCCAATGCAACCCTTCAAGCAAGTTACACTCCCGGAATCGTACGGCCCCTTCAAACTGAATTTGTGACCAACACGACATCTCATTTCGGGCTAGTTCACACATGACAAAGGTGAGGTTAAAGGGAACGTTCTCTTTTTCGAGTGGATACATTTCTACCCGAGCATTTTCAATGAGAACCGTTTCTGCGGATGACACCTCCTGGTTTTCGACGGGATACTGTGAGATGGAATAGATACTGATGGCACTTTGGTGAGGACTGTCTCCTCGTAGACTCAACACGTTGCCGTCTTGGTTGTCTTTCATATTTGCACAATGGAAAATGATGTTGCCTACTTGGTAAATCATAGAAAGATTTCCTTTTTGTGAAGGCTGCATTTCTCGGTGCTTGTTTTTGGAATTGTTCTCTCAAAGACAACATTTTCGATGTCAATGTTCCATGCAGCTTGAAAGTTTGAGTTTCTAACGTTCTAATAAGTCTAAAAAATGATGATTCTAAAAAGGATGCTTCTTCTTGATAGTGTGGGCTATTTGCTGACAAGCAAAACACCTTTTTCAGTTCGGATATGATGAATCTCTTTGGAGCTTTCGCTGTGCTTCTTCTGCTGATCCTTTCCAAACCTAGCTACAAAAAGCGAGCGCCTTAAATACATTTGGGAACATATAAATAACGAAGTTGTATGTGGTATTTGAATGAGCTATATGTAGCATTGCCCATCTGCACTGTCAACACTTGCGCTGTCGTTGGTTGGGGCTTCTTTCTATAAAAAACGAAGTTCTCTCTTGGATGTCGTTTCTCCCCCAACATGTCAGGCTTCTGGAACATTCTTCTTTTCTGCTACGAAAGCTTCTCGACGATCGCACGCAACGCTTCGTAGCCTCCGGTCAGTCGTGGACCTGGGCGACCGAGGAACGGCTCTCCTACGCAGAACACACGCTTCTTCTTCACCACGTCCAGGTCTTGCCAGGCTGGGTTGCGGTAGATAACGTCGGGACGGTATTTTTCTGTTTTGACGCCGCACCAAGAGAGAATGATCGCGTCAGGGTTGAGGTCCGCGACTTCTTCGTCTGTCATGGGGCGGCTCTTGATAGACTCGTTGCCCAAGGGGTTTTGGCCTCCTGCCAAGACAATCAGATCATGGACCCAGCTTTGTTGCCCTGGTGCAATCACGGGTTTGGGCCACCATTCAACGAGCAGGCTCGGCTTCTTTGGGTTGTTGTCCTGGGGTGGAGCTTGTGGGATGGTGTCCTGCATCGAAGCGATAAGGGCCTCGGCGCGTTCGGGTACATCCAACACTTCGGCGATGGCTCGGATATCGCGATAGACGTCCTGTAGCGATACGGGCTCTGGCGCAAGGTAAGGGATGCCTGCCTGTTCCAAATTCTCCAGGTTCGTTTCATGCCCAGGAACTGTGAGCGAGGCGAGAACCACATCGGGTTGAAGCGCGGCGACTTTGTCCACATCGATCTGCAAGTCGGGTCCGACTTTGGGTAAAGAGGCGACAAGCTCTTCCGGGTAATCGGAGTGATCGTCGACACCCACAAGCCAGTCACCGCAACCAAGAGCCACCACAATCTCTGTGTTGGAGCAAGCCAAGGAGACAACGCGCATGGAACTTCCTTTTGTGCAATGAATGGAGCCACGACAAGCGTGTCGATGAGTGTCTGAAAGGCTGAGTTAGGCTACCGCTGGAGTTCGGGGAGATTGTTCGCGGAGGATCTTTGGTTGTGCCCCAAACCACTGCTTGATGGTGCGGCTGAAACTGTGCAGGCTGGAGAACCCGAGGAGAAACGCCGCTTCACTGAGGGGCAGCGATGGATCGTTGAGGTACTGGTGCGCTCGGTTTCGGATCTCTTGATCGATGATCTGCTGGAATCGAAGACCTTCCTGGGTTTTGAGTTCTTCCTTAAACTCGTCTTTGTCCATGCTGAGTTGCTGGGCAATCACCTCAGGATCATGGCAAAGTGGTGACAGGCGAAGCAGGTGCTTAACCTTGCGCGACAAAGGCTGCTTGCTGACCGCAATGATGGAACGTTGCTTGCGCCGGTAGCTGAGCTGTTGCTTCAGAACCTCGTTCCCTGGATCCAGACGAAGCGGGAGGAAGGAAGCATCAAACCGGATGGTGTGGCTGGGTTGATTAAAGATAACCAGGCCGTCAAAGAGTCGCTCGTAGTTGGCGCGGTCTGTCAGGGGAGAGTGCCGAAAGGTGATCTCATCCCAGGGCATCGACGCGCAGAGCAAGAAGCGGAAGAATCGGGTGATGTAGAGCATTTCTGCCTCCACCACCTGGCAAGCGGCCTGACCTTTGGGGAGATGCGATTGCAAGGTGAGGCTAGCCCACTCGCCACCCCAACCCAGCGAGACATGTTGTTCGTCTGCGACGAGGTTCCAGTAGCGAAGGACGTTGCGTAGCGCCTCTTCCACCGTGTTGCTGCTGTGCAGGATACGCTCAATCAAGTCCCAACGACCCATGGGCAACAATTCACCCATTTTAAGACCAAACAAGTCGGAGTCACATTGTTGTTGAGCCCGCTCTAGCAGCTGTGTGTAAGTGTCCACAGAGACCCGAGCTTCGGTGTCTTCCAGATCCGGCCAACTCAGCTGACACTCTTGGAGAAGCGTCGTGATGTTCATCTTCATGTAGCCGAACACCTGCAGAACCCTTTGGATACGGTAGGCCGCGACGGTTTCAACGGTTTTTGTGGGTTGTGCTTGCACCATTCTTCTCCTGCAAACGGCGGCGATGGCTTTCTGTTGTAGTCTTCCCTGAGAACCTTTTGTTACGGATCTTTATTTCGATGGCAAGGGTTTGTGCTGAACCTCCAGGGTTCCTTCCGTCACTCCCAAGCGTTCCATGGCCCCAATATCCTGCCACAATTGATGTCCATCCGTGCGACCGGCCAAGAGATCCTGGTAAGCCACCAGGCAACGCTCGGCGTCTGCCGCTTGTTCATCGAGAAGTTCTACACGATACCGGGATAGCCCTGTGGCTGCAAGCTGGTCAAAGTAGCGAGCGGCCGTTTGAGCCCGTCCATTGAAGAGCGTGTTGCGACACCCTACGTCGGCTTGAAGTGGGTGCAACTGCCCCACACGATCGCGAAGGTGGACCGTGTGCTTTTCACAGGGGCGTCCGCAGTTCTTGTAGTCTGTGCCCTCTGACATAAAGGTGCAGTAGACACAGTGCTCCATGTGAAACATCGGCATGTGGTGATGAATCACCAACTCAAACCAGGACGCTGGCGTGGTGTGAAGGACGTCCAAAGCCTGCTCCAGGTTGAGGTCATAGCTCAAGGTGAGATGCTTCATGGAGGTGTGCTGCATCAACAGCTGTGCCGTCAGCGGGTTGGTCACGTTGAGGGAGAAGTCGCCGAGCAAGGTGAGGTCGTCACGTTCACGAAAGAAGTGCAACGCTCCCAGGTTGCGAATCAACACTCCATCGGGTTGGGCTTTTTGAATGACCTTGAAGTAACCTGCTTCCCCCGCTTTTTGAATGCGCGGTGTGGCCAACAAGATGGAGCTGGAGCCGCTGTGTTGACGAACCAAAGCCACCGCATCACGGAACCGACGGATGTCTTCAAAATCGACATAGAGGGTGGAGATGCCTCGGTCCAAGGCGACCTCAATGTGTTCCATCGTTCGGCAGAGGACTCGCAGATCGTGGGTCTCTGCAGGCTCGGCGGGCTCCGGTTGGGGACACAGCTCCAGATAGCGAAGTGGAGCTGGTTCTGTCTGCTTTGCTTGCTCGGTTTGGGCTTGCTCCAACTGATGAACCAGAGCGCGACGCAGGCGGTTGAGCGCGCTCAACGGCAACATCACATCGCCCTCAACCTGGACGTCCAGTTGGCCCAGGGTATAGGGGGTGTTGCCCAATCGTCCCAGTTGCTTGCGCAAGGTCGCTTCGGTCAGGGGGTGTTGCTCTGCTGGAGTGAGGAGGATGGAGCTTTCGACCTCATGACCCTGGCAGCGTAAGCGGAGGGGTTCTCCTTCCCGTCCTTCAACCTGGATATCAATCGGGTCTTTGGGGATGTCGCTGGGGAAATGTTTCCATGAGTCTTGGATACGTTGGTTGAGCGCTGGATCGTCTGTTTTCCAAAGGGTCTGACCGGGTTGGATCCGGCTCCAACGAAGCTTGCTGCGACGGTGGAAGAACAAGCGGTTGTCTTCCATGCGCCAGATTCGACCGCCTTGTTCTTTGTTCCGGTCTTCACCAGCATCAAACACAACACCGTCTCCCTCTTGGAGGGGAACATCTGCATCGCGTCGCAGCTCGACCCAGCCTTGTCCGACGTCGACAATCTCACCCAAGAACACGCCGCGTTTCTTGCCAAACTTTCCGTGCGTCAGGCGAGGGTGGTTGGTGCCTTCCAGCCAGCCTGTGGTGAGGCCTCGGGAGAATGTCATCTCCAACGCATACCAATCTTCGGGTGTTACAACGTCCTCCAAAGACTGCTCTTGCAGCGCAGCGTCCAACGCTTTGCGGTAGACTTGTGTCACCATCGCGACATACTCCGGCGACTTCAAGCGACCCTCGATCTTAAATGTTTTGACGCCGAGTTTAACGAGGTCGTCGATCATATCGGCAGCAGCGAGGTCTTGGGGGCTGAGGAGGTAGCGCTTTTCGCCCAACTCCACCGTGTCGCCGTCCACAACCAGCTGGTACTCCATGCGACAGGCTTGTGCACACTCGCCTCTGTTGGCAGAACGCTGTCCCAGGCTTTCACTGGTCAGGCATTGGCCGGAGTAAGCTACACACAGCGCGCCGTGAACAAACACCTCCATCGGGACGGGCAAGTTGGGAGGGTCGAACTTCTTAATTTCACGAAGGCTCAACTCTCTCGCCAGGACCACAGTGTCAAGCTGCAACAAGTCATCCAAGAACAGCAAACCTTCGGGCGATGTGACAGTCATCTGGGTGGAGGCATGAAGCTCCAGGCGTGGCGCCACTTCACGAAGCAAACGAGCGAGGCCCAGGTCCTGAACAATCACGGCGTCAACGCCGGCGTCTTGCAACTCCAGGAGATAGCGTTCGGCGTCAGCCATTTCACTGGGAAAGACCAGGGTGTTCATGGTCACGTAGCCACGAACGCCATGAGCATGGAGATACCGCATCAGGTCTGGGAGGTCATCCGTGGTGAAGTTGTCGGCTCGCATCCGAGCGTTGAAGCGCTGCAAGCCAAAGTAGATGGCGTCTGCACCACTCGCAACAGCAGCGCGAGCGCAGTCCCAGTTTCCTGCGGGTGCCAACAACATGGGAGCGGAAGATTGTGTCTCTGCGGGTCGAAACCCGAGTTCTTGTGGGGATGTTGGAAGTTCTGAGGTGGATTCTGTGTCGTTGTCTACGCGCATGGTGGTGCTCATTCTCTTGGATCAAAGGGGCCGCAACCAAAGGACCCATCGGGCCTTTCGCCTGTTGGTTCTCTTGCCGCAAGTTGTCAGGCAACGCAGCTGTGTGTTGCGTCTTCTGAATCGTCCGGCACGTTGTCTATAAAGGAAAACGTAAGAAAGAGCCAAGAGTGTAGGAAGAGAAATATGGCGGGAGCACCCTCAATCCCCCGTGATTGTGCAGGGAACAAGGACCCTTCAGTCGGCTAACGCTTTGTGGGGGACAAGGAGGTTGCTAGGCTAACTCTGATAAGGTGTTGGAGTTTGTGTGAATCCTGAATATAGCCTGAGCCCTGGCGTGGGATTTCAATCCCATGTTTTCAGGTTCTAAGGATTCAGCTTTTGGGGAGGGTGTTCCATCGATTCCAAGGATTCGGATCGAAGGGTTGTGTTAGGCGGCTTGCTTTGTTGCTTTTTGGAAGTGTTGGATGTCTTTCGTGAGCCACAAATCGACCTGTTGTTGTGCGGCTTGTTGTTGGGCTTCGGCTTCGAACATCAGCCGGCTCAGGTCAACAAAGCGGACATCGTGCAATCCCAGGAAGCCAAGGACATGGTTGAGGTGCGGCCCCAAAAAGTCGATGTCACTGAAGAGCTTTGTTCCACCGGAAGCTACGACCACATACACAGGTCGATCTTTCAGCAAGCCAACAGGACCAGCTTCGCTGTAGCGAAAGGTCTTTCTCGCCCGGGCCACCAGGTCGATGTAAGCTTTCAGACTGGCCGGTCCACCAAAGTTGTAAACGGGCGTGCCCAGAACAATGACGTCGGCCTGGGTAAGCTCATCGATTAACTCGTTGGAGAGGGAGAGCAGGGTTCTTTGTTCCTCGGTTTGCTCTTCGTCGGGTGTTTGGATGGCTGTCACAAGTTCATCGTTCAGCAGCGGCAACCCTCCTTCCAGATCGCGATGAACAATCTCCACTCCTTCCAACCCTTGCGCCAATCGACTTGCGATGGCTTCGGTCCATTCTCTCGTGATAGAGCCGTCTCGTCGTGCGCTGGCGTCAATCTTTAAAACCTTCATGGTGATGTCCTCTCTCTATATCGTGCGTTGGAAATGACTCTCTTGCCTTGACAACTTCTATTCTATTGATCTTTGATTTGGGATAAATATGTGTTTCGTGAAATGTCTGTTGCGAAAATCGGGACAATCAAAGCATGGATCGATGGGCCAATATGAACGTTTTTGCACGGGTGGCTCGGTTGGGGAGCTTTACTCGGGCAGCTGAAGAGTTGAGGATGTCCACCACGGCGGTGAGTCGTCGAGTGAGTGAGTTGGAGCAGCATCTTGGGGTGTTGTTGCTGCAGCGTACGACGCGAACCCTTCACCTCACAGAAGAAGGTCAGCATTATCTTGCACAATGTGAGGGTCTGTTGGAGGCCGTGGAGCAGTTGGAAGCGGAGGTGGTCTCTTCCAAAACGTTGGCGCGTGGTTCGTTGCGTATTACAGCAGGAACGTCTCTGACGCAGGAACAGCTTGCTCCGTTGCTGCCGGAGTTTTGTGACTTGTTTCCAGAGGTCGAGGTGCATCTTACGTTGACGGATCAAGCTCTTGACCTCGCAGAGAATGGCATTGACGTGGCGATTCGTGTGGGGCATCTACAAGCATCAAGCTTGCGTGTACGTCGGCTGACGATCTGTCGTCATATCATCTGTGCTTCGCCAGCCTACCTTAAGAAGCACCCTGAACCTCGTTCGGTGGACGAACTGGCCCATCATCGTTGTGTGATCGACACCAACCAATCTCGCGTTTGGCACTTCCAAGAGGGGCAGAGCACGCGCACGTTTGAACCCACTGGGCGGTTCTTTGTCAATCACGCTCACGTCGCGAAACAAGCGGTTCTTGCGGGGGTAGGGATTGGTTTGTTGCCGACGTTTGTGGCAGGGACAGAGCTGGCGTCGGGCCTTTTGGTCCCTCTGTTTGAAGAACGTCCCCTGTACGAACCTCCGGTGGTTGCTTTGTTTGCAGCGCAGCAACGAGTGCCCGCCAAGGTCCGAGTGTTCCTTGACTTTCTTGTGGAGAAGTGGTCGCCTGATGCACCCTGGGATTCATGGATGCAGACGGACGGAAGTGAAGGCATATAGGGAAGAACAAGGAGTCTGTGGAGGAGAAAAGGGGGGAGGTTCTGTTAGGGGAGGAGCTTGGCGGAACGAATGATAACGGGCTGCACCGGAACGTTGCGACGGAAGCCTTTGGTGGCAGTCTTGGTGTAGCGGATCTTGTCGACAACATCCATGCCTTTGATAACCTTGCCAAACACACAGTACCCCCAGCCGCGAAGGGTTTTGCCGCGGTGGTTGAGGAAGGGGTTGTTCTTCACGTTGATGAAGAATTGTGCGGTGGCGCTGTGGGGCGCAGAGGTGCGAGCCATCGCGAGGGTGCCGCGCTCGTTTTTGAGTCCGTTGTCAGCTTCGTTTTGGATGGCAGCGCGGGTCTTCTTCTTGGTCATGTCGGGGGTGAGGCCACCACCCTGTACCATGAAGTTGGGGATCACGCGGTGAAAGATGGTGCCGTTGTAGAAGCCAGATTTGACATACTCAATGAAGTTCGAAGTTGTTACAGGAGCGAGGTTGCGAAACAGCTCGATCTGGATCTTGCCCATGGTGGTGTCGAGTTCAACAACGGAGCGTTTGGGCATCGAAGCAAACGAAGCGTTAGGTGCCGCGCGACGAACAGCGGGACGAGCAGCAGGTTTCTTTTCACCTTGGACGTACGAGCGAGTGATGGTCACGGTCTGCACAGGGACGTTGCGTCGGAAGCCACGGGTTGCGGTCTGGGTGTAGCGGATCTTGTCGACAACATCCATACCTTTGATGACCTTGCCAAACACACAGTAACCCCAGCCGCGCATGGTTTTGCCGCGGTGGTTGAGGAAGGGGTTGTTCTTCACGTTGATGAAAAATTGTGCGGTGGCGCTGTGAGGCGCAGAGGTGCGAGCCATCGCGAGGGTGCCGCGGTCGTTGGTGAGGCCGTTGTCAGCTTCGTTTTTGATGGCAGCGCGGGTCTTCTTCTTGCTCATGTTGGGAGTCAGACCACCACCTTGGATCATGAAGTTGGGAATCACGCGGTGGAAGATGGTTCCATCGTAGAATCCAGAGCGAACATACTTCAGAAAGTTGGCCACGGTGACCGGTGCTTTCTCGTCGTTCAACTCAATGTGGATAGCGCCCATGGAGGTTTCCATGATCACAACGGGTGCTTTGGCGTTCGCGTAGGAAACAGATACAAACAAGAAGCACAAGCAGGCCAATACAAAAGTTTTGCGCATATTGGTTCTCTCCATGATATCGGAAAAAAGAGGAGACACTGTCCCGCCACAGCTTGAGGTGGAAGGAGCGAGACGTCCCATGAATTTCAATCGGCTGCGGATTCTACCGCAATCCAACGGAAACACAAAACCATCTATTCCAAAAAAGCGAAACCACCCCATCAAAAGGATGTGTCTGCTTCAAAGATGACGCGTTTGTGAGAGAGTTCAGGTGGAAGGTTGGTTTGCGGGGAGACCGAGGTAGCCATAGACAACCGCAACGATCTCGTCGATCCATTGTTGGTCGGTCCATGGGGAGGGCTGGTGGGTGACGGAGGAGAAGGCCAACGACTCCACCGTATAGAAGATAAGCAGCGACGTTAGCTCCAGGTCACGAACCTGAAGGGTGTCTTGGTGAGGCTTCAGCCGTTCCTGGGTGGCTTGTACGATGGCGGTTTCTGTGGGTCGAATGCCTTCCCGACGACGAGCTTCCCCTGTGACCGTTCGCAACGCCTGGTAGAGGTGGCTGTGCTTCTGATAGAGCGCAAACGTGGTCTCTACAATCGCGACAATCGCTTCGTGCAACGAGGCTTCTGTGAGTTCGGCAAAGCGCTGCAAGATCGCGTCGGATTCGCTGCGTTCGATATCTTCCAAGAGCCGCTGTGCGATCGACTCTTTGTTGGGAAAGTATTCGTACAGCGAACCCACACCCACCTTGGCTTCTTTGGCGACACGGTTGGTGTTGAACGCGATGGGGCCTTCGTTCACAAGGATGGAGCGAGCGGCTGATAAGATGCGCTCGACCTTTTCTCGTGAACGGGCTTGTTTGGGTTTGCGTCGGCGAGTGACTGCGGTGGGCATGAGACTGGTTTAGGCTTCGTCGCGGCGGTAGCGGGTGAGTTCGTTGAAGTAGAAGGTCAAGAACTTGTCGGCTAGCGGCGTGGGCAACACGTTGATGATCTCATTGATGACGGCCATGCGACCGGGGATCCCACCGCCTTCGATGCCCAGCATTGCGAACATTCCCTTCATTTGCTCGGGATCCATCTCCAGGTCTGCGGGCATCGCAGCGAGTCCTTCCACGAGGTCGGGTTCGGTCACTTTGGGAGCGTCCCAGACTTCTTTCACCGCTGCTTTCAGGTCATCTACGAATGGTTCCATGTTCGGGATGTTCAAGGGGTTGATGGTCAGGTGGATGCTCTCGGGAACGTCACCTTTGCGGTTTTGGGGCTGCACGCTCCAGCCGCGCTCTTTCAGGGCGTCGGCGAGTTGGAACAGGTTGAGGTTCTCGGAGCCAAACGCCAGCAAACACATCGCTGGAGTACCCATCACATGGAGGCTATCCGTTTGGTTGATACCATCGATCGCAACCTGAGTGGCTTTGTGAAGTTCTTTGGCGACGTTCAAGTAACCGTCATGACCCATGTAGTTGAGAGCCGCCCAGGCTCCCGCCACTGGGCCACCCGACTTGGAGCTTTGGATGGTGGGGTTAACGATGGTGTAACCCGTCCAGCCGGAGCAGGTGAAGATCTGCTCCATGCGCAATTCGGGGTTGCGGTACATCACAATCGAGGCACCCTTCGCAGCGTAAGCGTACTTGTGGAAGTCCATGGACATGGAGGTCACGCCAGGAACAGAGAAGTCGAAGGCGGGTACATCAGCGCCAGCTTCTCGGAAGAAGGGAAGCAGCCATCCACCGACACAACCATCCACGTGACAGAGCAGGTCGTGCTTCAAAGCCAATGCCGCGATATCTTCGATGGGGTCGATGGTTCCGTGTGCATACGAGGGAGCCGAACCCATCAACAAGATGGTGTTGGGTGTAATCGCCTCTTCGATCACAGAGGGTTCGACGGCGAAGGTTTCGGTGTTGACCGGAACGACCACAGCCTTCAGGCCGAAGTAGTGAGCCGCTTTGTGAAAGCAAGCATGAGCGGTGATCGGCAGGATAATTTCAGGCTCGGTGATCTGGGGCTTGTGTTTGCGACTCCAGTCACGGGCCGTCTTCACTGCAAGCAGCACGCTCTCAGTTCCACCGCTGGTGAAACTTCCCACCACGTTCTCGTCGCCGCCCAGGTGAGCAGCTGCGATCGACATCACATCACGCTCCATCTGCAACACGCTCTGAATGTCGCGGGGATCCAACGCGTTGTCCCACATGTACATACGAAACGCATCGCCAACGACGTCTTCCATCTCGTTGCTGACATGGAATGCCCCGCCGAACAGCTTACCGTTGCGCCACTTCACGTCGTTCTGACGAAGGCCTTCCAACTTCTCCAACACCTGCTCTTTGTTCATTCCCTGCTTTGGCAAAAACATCGTTGACTCCCTTCGTCTCGTCTGAACAACCACACCGTGTGGCCTATCTTACCAGACTGTCTATATGAAACTTTGTAATCCGAATAATTACTCGGGTTTTAGAAATACAAATCTGGAAGAGGGATGTCAAGAGTTTTTTTCGTGTGGAGTCAAAGACTTTGCCAGGGACAAGACAAGGCGTTGGTTGTGAGGCTACGAAGGCTGCTCTTCTCAATCTTTGGTGTGTGGGTATACTTGTGGGTGAAAGGGTAGGGTGGGGGCAATAACGATACCGTCGAGGGGTAAAATACAATGAAGACAATCTTCAACAAGGTAACAGACTGTATGCTTCGATGGGTTGGGCTTGAGTTTGACTTCTCTTTTGAGATGCATGGAGAGCCGCTGAATCAAATTACGGACCATCTGTTTGTGGGCGCTCGGCCTCGTCCCGAAGATGTGGACTCATTGAAAGAAGCCGGTGTGACCCATGTTGTGAGCTGCCTTCCTGAAGAGGATCGTTTCAGAGTGGCGTTTTTGGAGGAAGACTTCCATCCGTTGTTTCTTGCAGTTCACGATGGGATCCAGCAGGACATCACGTCGTTGTTTCCAGCGTTCTTTGCTTTTGCGACGCAGGCTCAAGAGAGTCGAACGGATGCCAAGGTCTTGGTGCATTGTGAGGTGGGGGTGAGTCGGTCGGCGACGTTGGCGATCGCGTTGCTTATGAAGTCACAGGGCAAGGGTTTCCTGGAGACCTACTATCAAGTCCGCAGCAAGAGGCCGGGTGTTCTCCCGAACATTGGGTTTGCCTCTCAACTTCAGCATTTTGAGCACAAGTTACTTCCGGATGTATCAGCAAAAGGTGAGTTGTCTTCGTTGGCGCGTTATCTCAAACAAGTCTGCAATGTGCCTGTGGAGGTTGAGGTCTTGCAGGATATGCTGGAGCGATACGATTACGACGCAGAGCGGGCGATTCGGTCGATCTTTGGTGATGACATTCCCAGAGTGGTTCAGGGTGTTCGTCTGTAAAAGCAGGCTTCTTGAAGGGGCTCTTAAGTTAACTGCAATGTACCTTATTAAGTTCATCTAGAATACATTATGTCAACCCAAAGCTTCGGTAACGAAATGGATGAGAAATTCCATAACGATCTTGGAGAGTGTGGTTGTATACCGAGTGAATCAAAATGAATCCACGGATTGGGCGTGGTCATTGGCCGTTGGTTTCTTGATATCGAGCAGGAGTCCGCAGATTGCGAAGATTGCACAGACGAGGATACCGCGTATTTAATTGACTTCTAGCATCCACAGATTGCGCAACTCTACATAGACGAACCTATCACGTGTTGGGTTGAGTTTTGTGGGAGTAAGAACAGTATCAGTGTTTGCAATGTCAGAGTGCCCACGGATGTGGGTACTTCTCCCTTGCCTATATCTTGCATCAGTAGCGGGGTAAATTTTTGCTCCGCGTCAAATCAAAGGCGAAGGCCACTTGTTACCAACGGGATTGAATCATATCCCTACGGATTTCACAGGTTGCACAGACGGAGATATCGCTTGTTGTTGGAAGTTTGATGGAAAGAGCGGTGAAGGTCTCTGTAGGAGGCTCGATTGGCAGAGGAGGGTAGGGGAATTAGTAGGAGGTTTGGTTTTGGATCTTGTATTGTTGCTTGCGCATGCGTTTGCGTCGGTAGCGCCACTGGCTGCCTGTGAGGCTTTTGGCGTCGTCCTTGTTGGTGCGGCCGTACTTGCGGAGTCGTGTGGAGTTGTAGCGCCGGGCCATTTCGTTAAGGTAGCGGGCGGTTTTGAGCAACAGGCGACGGGCTTTTTGGATCTTACCTTTGTCACGAAGTGAGACGGCGAGGCGGTTGTTTTCGTTGCCGATGGCTTCGATGACTTCAACCATCACTTTGCGGTTTAGGCTGGAGCGCATGATGGTCGCCGAGGGTGTAAACTTAACCCGCGACGCCGCGCTGAGCTTGTCGGTTTGTTTGGTTTGCATGTTTGCATAGCTCAGCCTGACGGTGCAAACGTTACGAGCCAGGAGCGACGTTTGTGCAGGGACTTCCACCTCCAAGAGGAAGTACTTCTCTTGACGACTGTATAACTGGTTCAGCTGCAGTCGAACATGGCGACCTCGGATCTCAGCGGGTCGATCGAGGATTCGGACGGGTCGGATGCCAGGCATGCAGTCAATCTTCACCGCGACTTCTTGCGCAACCACGGAGAAGAGGTCACCCAACTCGGCTCGAAAGATTCGGTTGAGGTCAGCGGCGTTCTTGGCGAAGCCGTGGTTTCCATCGCTGCGACGAGCCAGCTGGGTCATCAAATCTTCGTTGTAGCCAAGGCCCAAACCTACGGTGGTGATGGCGATATGTTGTTTGGCGCTGGCTTCTCCCAGTCGTCCTAGAGCGTTGGGGGAGCTGGGTCCTACGTTGGCGAGTCCGTCCGACAACAGAATCACCCGGTTGATCCGGCTCTTGTTGAGAAACTTTCGGACCTCTGCGATGCCTTTGCTTACACCACCAAACAACGCAGTAAACCCACCCGGTCGGATGCTATTGATCTTGCGAAGGATGGATGCTTTGTCTGTGGCCTTGGTTGCAGGAACCAGTACTTCCACGTTGGTGTGGTAGGTGATGAGAGAGAAGATGTCGTTGGGTTGGAGCATCCCGACCAACATGCGGGCGGCGTCTTTGGCTTTCCGAAGTTTCTCACCGCTCATAGAACCCGAGCGATCGAGAACAATGGCGAGGTTCACTGGAGCCCGCTTGGTGGGCTTCATCTTGAAGCCGTGCAATCCAACCTTGAGGTACACTCGATGTTGCTTGCCATGCTGTAGGATGGGATGGCTCAAGGTCAGGTCAAGTCGAACTTGTGAGGCATGAGCAGACGCGCTCCCCCACAGCACAAAGGCTCCCAGGCACAAAGCCAGAAACGATCGAAATGAGCGAGAGAACGGGGTCATCATGGTTGTCTCCTTCCAGTGTGTGTCACACACGGTGTGATAGTAGTTGCATAGGAAGGATAGGACAAGCCTGAAGCGAGAGGGTCAGGGTAAGGTAAGACGATTGTAAAAAAATTGTCAGCCGCTCTAGACCTCCTTTGTTCTTCCAACATAGGTGGGCTACTCTCATCGATCGTGAGTGGCCTTTTTTACGAGCAAGCGTACTTGTTGGACGAGACTGCCCTTCTGCTCGGGTCGATCGCTTTGCTGCTCTGCTTGGTCATCTTTCAGCATGCGAGGGCCAGCCCTGTGTTGCATGAAGGACCTACATCTCTTGCACAGGCTTTCTGTATGTTTGAGGAACTGGGAATGAATGGCACATTTACTTTGTGAAGGTGATGAACTTGCCTTTTTGTGCTTGAGAGTCGGAGGTTCCTTTCGAATAGTCAAACGACTCTCCTTGGGTAAAGGCAAAGTCCTCGTCCAGCTGGATGACAAATCTGTACTTGGGAGGAGAGTCTGGTCCCTCTTGGTTTTCAACAGACTTGAGGAGCAAGGTATAGATGCCACCGCGAATGTGAAAGAGGCCGGTGAAGTCTATTCTAGGATGTGACTTGCTTTCATGGGTAAAGACTCCCTTCAAAGGGAAAACGGATGGATTCGATGGATCGCATACGCCTTCAATATAGGCTAAGCGAGTTGTAGAAAAGGAAGAGTCTGATGTCTTTTGGACGTTTTGTCTTGGCCAGTATCCTTGTACTTCATAGCCCTGTACCGTTCGGGGATCCTCCTCCAACTTCAGCGTGTAGGACGATTGACTTCCATCAGGAAGCTGGATTGAACCTTGGTAGGTTTTCCCAACAAAGGCGTAGATCTTGTATCGGGTTCTTAATGAAATTCTTCCACACGTATCGGTGTCAGAGCAGGCTGAACCCAAAATCAACATCCCCAAACAAACAACAAACATGCGTTTCATACTATCTTCCTTTCCTTTGGATCTGTAAGGATGAGTCCCTTACAACTTGTCTCTCAACAGGAAGATGCAAAGAAGGATACGAGGGTGCAAAAAGAGTTCGATTTTTTTCCTAACGTGAGGCCCAGCTTTGGCATCCTCTGCACAAACATTGGCGCTTGCTGTCAAGATGTATACCTGTGTCTTGGTTATTCTTCTGTCACTCTCTATGGGAGAGTTTGTTTCATGGAAGGCCGTGAACAACGCCTTTTCCATTCCATACCAGACAGGAGATTCCATCATGAACGCATCGACCCAACACGAACATATCTTGCGGCGCTTTGTTTCGGAGTTTATCAACGGCGGCGATGAGTCCGTTCTTTCCGATTTGGTGCACCAGGACTATGTGTACCAAAGCCCTGACGATGAAGTGGTCGGACAAGACGGTCTTGCCGCGATGTTTCGAGGGTTTCGGACGGCATTCCCAGATCTGCATCTTGATGTGCAGGATGTTATCGCGAAAGAGGATACGACAGTTCTCGACTTTGCTTTTCGCGGAACCCACCAAGGTGAATTCATGGGGATTCCAGCAACCCATCGACCGTTTAACATACGAGGCGTTGTGATCAGTCGGTACAAGGATGGAAAGATCGCTAGCGAGTGGGAGATTCTTGATACAGCAAACCTGCTTCGCCAGCTTGGGGTTGGGTGACTGGGAGCAGCGTTCCCGATCCTTTTGGGCGGGTCAACGTGTACGTTTTGTTCGGAAGCGTTGGAGAGATTGAAGCTTGTTTTTAGCGCTCTTTTGATCGAAAGGTTTAATGATTTCAGTGTGCTAGAGGGGGTGCTGGGAGTGTTGCTCCAGGAAAGAGACATCAATGTTACATGGGGAAGAGACGTTGGGTTGTCTTCGTCGCATCAGAGGCAAGCGAGTAGCTTGTTTCTCGGGTGTGTGGGCTTTGGGAGCGTTGAAGGTCGGGTTCTTGTGTTCCAATTTTCTTAGATCAGGGTATAGAGAAGGTAGTAGGCAAACACTCCAGAACCTACGGTCAGTAAGAGACCTACGAAGACGCTAATGCCGTCCGAGGCTGCGATGCCCAGCGAGAGGAGCACGAGGGCCAGGGCAGGTGGTGTGACTCCGAAAGGTACGATCGCAAGGGGATACATGCTTAGGGCGAGACCCACACACATCAACGCAACCACCTGGAGGATGGGGGGCTGGGTCATTATGTCCCAGCGTGGCTTGAGCCATCGGTCTACTTTCTTTGTGTAGGGCAAGGCCAACTCGCAGCCTCTTCGTAACTTGTCTCCAGAGAACTCGAACTCCTTGAGTCTTTTGGGGAGCCATGGATGTTCAAAGCCAAAGAGAAGCTGACCTGCAACGAGAGCGATCCATGTGCCTGTGAAGATCGACATCCCAGGGATTCCTCCCACGATGGGAACCAACGCGAGCAGCGAAGGAATCAGAAGCATCGGGCCAAAGCTTCGACTTCCCAAACTCTCCAACAAGGTTGTGATGGTGTAGCTTCCCTCTTTGTTGGTGCTCTCTTTTAATGTCTCTACGATATCAGACATCTTTTTCATGAAATCCTCAATGGTCTTGGTTTGTTTTCAGGTCGGACTCCTTGCGGAGATAGCTGCGCCCTCCTTCCTTGTCACTGCAAAAGCTATACCGCCCCTCTCCTGCGTACGCTTCTTCTCCCCATTGTGCGGTGTGTAGACCTTGTTCTCTCATAGGATTGAAGTGTGTCTTTTTCTTCATGAGTGAGACATGATTGACTCATCGGTGGCGTAGGTCGTGAACCATGATCAGGTCGATACAAAGTGCGGATACATTCTTCAACAATTGACGAGGTTTGGGAGGGGATGTAAGGTTCTTGGTGCCGAGGAGACTTAGGGGTTTGGTTCGTTGCTGTGGTTTGGCTCCTCGTTTTGCGTGTTCCTACGTTTCGTTCTTTGTCTGAACTGTAGCGAAACAGGTAACCTTTCTTGCTAGAGTATCTGGCAAGGGAACTCAAACAAGGAGGTTCGTATGTGTTTCTGGAGCTTTCTCTCTTCGAGCGGGGTTGGAGCACTGCTTTTCTTGCCAGGGTTGGTTTCAAACGAGGCACAAGCGCAGTTCAAAATTAAAGTATACGGTCGATGGTGTGGCCCCAATCATGGCTTTGGAAAACCACCCATCGATGCTGTGGACAACGTCTGCAAACTCCACGATATCTGCTGTCGGAAGAAAAAGTACGGGGAACCCACAGAGAAGATTCAACACTGCGATTGCGATCGAATCATTGTTCAACGAATGCGCTCTGCGATCTCTCGAACCAAGACTCGCAAAGGAAAGAGGGCAGGGTTTGTCATTCTCAACTATTTTCGCCGTGCGCCATGTTACTGCAAAAAGCGGATCTGTGTACCAGCGCCGTCATGCCGATACAAGCGCAAATGCACGACGAAGTCCAAACGTCTCTGTTCTCCTTACCTATCTTGTCGCAAACAACGAAAATGCACAAAAGTCTTCGGAAAGAAGAAGTGCACCAAAGTTCGAACCTGCAAGCGGACCAAAAAGTGCACAACAAAGCGTGTTAAGGTATGCGCGAAAGTAAAGGTGTGTCGAACGGTACGAAAGTGTACGAAGGCAACGGTGTTTGGACGAGGAGGCCAGTGCCACGGCTGGAAGAAAAAGCGTTAATCTGAAAGCCTACCCATCTTTCTGCGATGATGCAATCTTTGGACCTGTCTGTTCTTGTAAAAGGAAAGCCCTCGATGCGGATGAACGAACGTTTGTGCTGTCAATGCTTGGTTTGGAGTATAGGGTTGGTGTTAGTGCTTCCGGCTGCCGTGAGCGCTGATGGCACGTCTTCTGCTTCCAAGCGCCCGACTCCTCCACCTGTTTCGCGCTATATGTCGACCATGCCACCGACGCAGCAACAAGTGGCTCCCTGGAAGCCACCCAAAAGGAAGCCTCTGGAGCGACGGAACGCTCCTGCTCCAAAAGCACAAAAGGCGTCGCAAGGGTACAAAACCATGACGTTGCTGAATCGTCGGCTTAAAGTGGATGTGCCTGTTTCTGCGTTCCGGAAACGTCGAGCCATTCGACAGCGTGGTGGTGTTCAAAATATGGAGGAACGCGAAGACCGTTTGGTTTTGTTTTCGCGGAAAGACAGAACAGAGATGATCTTGATGGCGTCTGATATGTTTGCCACAATCACTCCCGACTTTCAGAAAAAGGTCATCGGTTTTTGGCAGAAGAGGATGCGAGGTGTGTCTTTCTCCTTGCAGGTTTATCGTTCCAAGGCTGGTGGAACATTGTATGAGCTCATTCCCAGCAAGATTAATCCGGAAACGAGCTTGATACGTGCTGTCTACGTGGTTCAAAAAGACAAGAGCATGCAGTTTGTCGCATGCTATGGAAGCGAGAAGCTGACGCAAAGCAAAGACAAGGGAGTCGCAATGGCTACGCGTGTTCTACGTAGCCTGCGTCCAGGCTCTCGAAAACTATCGCTGAAAGGTGGAACCAAGGCTTTTGCTCTCAAAGGTTCTAAGCTTAAGCTGCAAGTACAAGTGCCACCCAAGCATTATGCGTTGTTGCAGAGCGGACGAACGCATCAGACTTTGTTGGTGCAACGGTTTACCACCTTTGGGACTCCTGAACCCACGCTTAAGGTTCATGTGGTCAAGAATCCAGCGTACTTTTACAAGCGAGTCCCTCCGAAGGGTCTAACCTTAACACACGCTGAACTGGTCACTCTCGGATACACAGCGCAGTGGGCTCGATGGACTTTTACCCGACCGGATGGGAAGTCCGCTGGATTTGTGATGAAGGAGGCCCTCATCCCTATGCCTCGTGCGGGTAAAGATCTCCAGGCTCACATTGTTCTATCCTTAGCAACAAAAGACCTGAACCGAGAAGCTCTCTTTACCAAGATTGCATCATCGCTAAGGCTTGTTTCTGGGAAGAAGTAAGCTTGTTGTGCCTCTTGGTTCAGGGAAGGTGTCAAAAGCGATGAAACGATGGCTGCTGCGTGTTGTTGGGTTCGGCGTTTGTTGCGTTGTTCTCCTTTGCTTGTTGTTTGTGTGGAACAGCGGCTTTCGTTCCTGGTCCACTCCCGGTTTGGTGAAGCTACCGTTTCCTGAGCAAACGACCAAGCCCAAGACGCTCCGGGTTATGGCGTTTAATATCGCGCATGGTTTTTCCCGCCGTGGCTTTCGATTTAAACAACGTGCCTTGCTCCTCAAGCATCTGGACAAGGTTGCTGCACTGATTCGAAAGAGTCAGGCAGATGTCGTCTTTTTGTCGGAGGTCGATCTGGAGTGCACTCCGTGTGGAGTGAAGCAACTGCGCTACCTTGCCAAGCAAGCTCAGTATCCGTTTGTTGTGTCAGGGGAGAATTACAACTTTGGAATTCCCTGGTTTCGGATCCGTGCGGGGTTGGGGATACTCTCGAAGTACAGGCTTTCAACGGATCGTGTGGAGCAGCTTCCAGGAACGCGTCCTTTCTATAGCCCGGCGGGGAACCGTCGCATCTTGTGGGCTTATCTTCACTTGGGAAAGCAACGTGTGAAGGTGGCTTCCATACACAACGAATCTCACTCTCCAGAGAACAACCTTAATCAGGTCCGGGTGATCCTTCGGAAGCTTGATAAGACACCGGCCTTGCTCGCTGGTGACTTCAATTGCACGCCCAATAGCGCATCGATGAAGCGATTCCGGCAGTCAGGTTTGTTTCGCGCAGCCTGGAACGGAGAGGCCTCTTTCCCTGCCAAAAACATCACGATTGACTACATACTGGCTCCTCGATCGTGGAAGCTTCTTAAGCATCATGTGATACCTACAAAGCTATCCGATCACTATCCTGTGGTAAGCTTGTTCCAACTGTCGAAGTAGAGGGTTTTATGGGTTCAACGTTCTCCACGAGGTTGGTTCAGACTAACTCAAACTGTAGCAGAGGAAAGAAGGCATGAAGATCCTGGTTGACTCCAAAGAGTTGTTGGGGCCGGTTGCGGTGACTGTGGCCTATTTTGTGTTGTGGTACGCTTTGCTCTTTGGAAAACAAAGTCGGACCAAGTACAAATTGATAGCCAAATACAAGGAGGAGGGGAAGGAGTTCGATCGGTATGGCTCCAATGACCCCGAAATGCTCGCAGCCGATCGAGCCGTTGGAAACACACAAGAACAGATGGTTCCATTCCTCGCTTCGTTTTGGCTCTTTGCGATCGTTGTTTCTTCCTTTCAGGCAACGATTCTTGGGGCGAGCTACGTTGTGTTGCGAGCGATCTATCCCTTTATGTTGGGAAGCCATTTGTCCAAAGTGCAACCCAAGCGGGTGTTCTTCGTCACTGGACCTTGTTATGTGATTATCTTTTCCATGTTCGGGATGACATTGTACAAGCTTCTTTGAGGTGTCGAAGTTGTATGGGGGAGGGAGCTAGTGGCTAGAACGTCGCTACATAAACAGAAGAAAGAAACCTCTGGGCTGCAGGCTGTTGGCAGGCTAGGAGTGTCTGCTCTTTGATCCAGTGAAAGATCTTTTGATCTCCGATAGATCTCAGGGCATGAGGCTGCCAAGAGTCATTCAGACTTTCAAGACGAAGCACAGCATCCACACCATACAATTGGTCCAACTCAGCCGAAGGTTGTTGGGTTACCTGTCGGACCGCTGCGAGCAAGCCATGGAAGAAACCTTGGATGTGTGTGCCTTGAGGCATCGGTTTGTTGTTCATAAAGGTTCGTAACGTGTGTTTTGGGCTATCTTGGACTTGTGCATAGACTTCGAGTGCAAAGTCCTCTGTTTTGGCTTGAAAGTGTAACAATGAGCCATTTGGAGGGCTGTTGAGGAGCGCTTCCAAGCCTTGTGGGTAGTGAAACGTTTCGCTTTCACCCTCTTCGTTGGTGAAGGTGAATTGCGAGTCCGGAGAGAGTGCTGCAAGATGTTGGCAACGCTCTTTGATGCGTTCTTCTTGGAAACGATTGGAAAGAAAAATGGCAATGTCCGGCTTGCAGGTAACTCTTGTGCCTTGGGGCCATTCTGCGGTGGGATGTTGGTCCACTTTGATCTCGGAGGCAGGTGACCCACAAATGTATGTACGGCTCCACTGCTTGCCATCGATCCAGGTGTTGACATGGGTTTGAATGCAGAGCGCGTTGAGCACGGCGTAGTTGAGGGTCCATAGCTTCTTGCTATAGGGAGAGCCACCGTAGATCGTTTGAAACAAGACATCGAACAAAGGTTGGCCTGTGTCCTTGTAAGGTTTGGTGGGAAGAGCTCGATTGTTCGCTACTGTGATGCTCTGATTTTCATGCAGCGTTACATGAACATGGGTGTTAGGTTGGTCGGAGACATGCTCCAGCACGTGAGCAAAGAGACCGTCGACCATCTCATGCAAGCCGTCTTCCTCAACATCTCCAATATACATACCTGGACGACGGCGGACGGCTTCAAAACCTTCCAACACTTGTATTTTGGTTGTTATGTAATCGTTGTCGGACATGGATACACCTACCCTTTCCCAGAAGCTCATAAGTCGGCTCTGGCTCGTTTGTGGGCGCACGTCTTCCTATCGATGAGAGGCTATCTCATATCCCAGAAAAACAGTGCAACAATGTGTTCGGATTCTGGAAGGAAAAGGTGGCTTGCAAACCTCAAGTTTCGCGAAGACTTGATAGCTTGGAGTATACCAAAATAGCTCCTCGAAATCAACGATAGAAGCTCTCTTTTTGCGGCTTTCTTTGGGGTTGTATGTGTCTGATGTGGAATGTTAATTTTGTCTTGTTTGTCGCTTGTTGTCTTGTGTTGGAAATAAGTCCAGAATTAAGGGGGGTAGGTTGTCTTTTGGGTTCGTAGATACAGTTCTGTTTTTGCGGTTTGGGGTGCATCTCGTGCCGGTGTGTGGAGGGCTTGTTGGGGGGGATAGAATCGGATACAACAGAGTTCGTTCCAACATCATTGTGTTCGTTGTCTTTGTGTCCAAACAAGCGAGAGTTGCTATGAGTCAAAACAAGAAAGTGACAGGCATTGGTGGGATCTTTTTTAAGTGCAAAGACCCACAACAGATGAAAGATTGGTATGGAAAGCACCTTGGCCTACCCACGGATGAGTACGGTGCAATGTTCGCGTTCCGGGAAGAGGATAACCCTGAGAAGAAGGGGTATCTGCAGTGGAGCCCGTTTAAGCAAGAGACGGACTATTTTGCACCTTCTGAGAAGGACTTTATGATCAACTATCGTGTCGTGAACATGGAGGCGTTGGTGGAGGAGTTAAAGGCGGCTGGCGTCACGGTTGTGGATGACATTGAAACCTTTGAGTATGGTAAGTTTGTGCATGTCCTGGATCCCGAAGGAAACAAGATCGAGCTGTGGGAGCCTGTGGACGAAGCTTTCTCGAAGGAGGGAGAAGAGTAGAGCTACAAGGGAGGGGTAGGTCTTAACCAAGCAAGTCAACAGACTCAGCTTTGGCGAAGTTTAGGTCGTCGCTCGCTTCGGCGGGTGGCGTTGTGAACCAACTTACCACCACTGCCATGAGTAATGCGCCTGTAAAGGCAATCAACATGTGGTCCACAACGCTGTGCAGGGTTGCTTTCGCGACCTTGTCAGCGGCTACAATCTTTTGTTGGATAGCCCAAGATGAAAAGGATGATAGCAGGTTCAAAGGAAGGACTTTCCAGGCGATGGTTAGGGCCATTCCTGTGACCATGCCGGCGATGACTCCGGCGCGCGTCAGTCCTTTCCAATACAAGGATAGAATTAAGACCGGACAGAACGCGCTGGTGATGCCTGTCCAGGCAAAGAGAACAAACCAAAAGATCATCGACTTTTCCGAGAAGGCCGGAAAGAGAGCCACAAGGCAAAGCGTAAAGGTGACATAACGAGAGAGCTTGGTCAGCTGCTCCTGGCTGGTTTCTGGACGAAATACTTTTTGCCAGGTGTCTCGCACGACAGCGGAAGAGACCAGCACCAAGAGCGAATCGGCTGTGCTCATGATGGCGGCGAGAACAATCGCGATGAAGAGACCGGCGAGGAGGGTGGGGAAGAGCGCGTTGGTCATGATGGGTAGGATCTGCTCCGCGTCCTGGAGCAAGGTGGCTTTTTGGCTGAACAAGGCTCCGTTGGGAGCTACCAATGCACGCCCTGCAACACCCGCCAACACTGCGCCAAGGTCACAGAGGATGGTGAACAATACAGCAATCCAGGTGCCGTTGGTGAGCTCTTCTCTGCTCTTGACCGCGATGAATCGAACGAACAATTGAGGGGACCCCAGGTAGCCCAATCCAACGGCGGCAAGGGCCAGTGCGCTAAGTACACCCGCCCAGCCGAAGCCGTGCTTGCCCCACACTGTGAGCAAGGACGGATCGATGGAACCCACCGTGTTCACCATCGTGCCCCAGCCACCGGCATAAGAGAGTGCCACGATAGGTATCAACAAGAGCCCCACTAACATCAAAATTCCCTGAACCAGATCCGACCATGCGACAGCAAAGAAGCCACCCGCCACGGTGTAGAATCCAACAATGACCATGCCAAGGATGACACCGTAGTGATGGGGGATATGAAGGAATCCTTTGAACGCTTTCCCACACGCTGCAAATTGTGCAGAGACATAGCTTGTGACAAACACCACCAGGATGACGGTGGCGAGGATGCGAATCACGTGTGTGGTGTCGCGCACCCGGTCGGAGAGGTAGTCGGTGACTGTGATGGAGTCGTATCGGTCGGTCAGTACCTTGAATCGCTGCGTGAGAAACACCCAACACAATGTAACACCGGCGACCTCACCCAGCACAACCCAGAGAGCGTGCATCCCCACAGCAAATCCCATGCCCGTAAGACCCAGGAGCAACCAGGCGGATTCACCGGTAGCGCGGGAAGAAAAGCTCACCAGCCAATAGTTGAGTTTTTTGCCTGCGACGAAGAAGTCTTTCATGTCTTGGATCTTGCGCGAAGCCATCACGCCGATCCAAAACAAGCCTCCAAAGTAGAGCAATACAACGATCATTTTGGTCCAAAAAATGCTATCCCACTTCATATTGTTTCTCTTTGTTACCTACATCCATGGATGGCTTGTTCCTTGTGATGGGTGGCAAGCGACCAGGGAGCGATGGGGTGATGGAGTTGGTTTGTCCAGAGCTTGGAGCGCTACGAGTCTGTGTTGGAGTTGGAGCGCTCACGATCCACACGTTTGACCTTCTGGACGTAGATGAAGGTGAGGAGAAGCCATGGAACCGTGGCGAAAAAAAGTAAGATCCAGGTCGACATGGGTAGACCTTCCATAGAACCTCCTGGGTGCTTTGAAGTGGGTGGTGTTGGGAATGAACTCTTCTTCAGGGGTATCATTTCCTCAGACCGGAATGCAAGCGCTGGAACAGGGATGAACTTTTTCCTTGGGGTCTTAAGAAAGAATCGATATACTACTCTTCTTTTTTGATCCCGATGAGCTTAGGAGAGAACCAATGGCTATCGACAGCTATGATTTTCAAACCATTGATCCCATTCTCAATTGGATTGGTGGTGAATACCGTGCGTCCTCAACGGGCAACACGATGGACGTGATTAACCCTCGGCATGGCAAGGTCATGACCTCTGTCGTGCTGAGCGGTGCCGACGATGTGCAAGCAGCCGTTGATGCGGCTTCCGCCGCTTACCCTGCTTGGAAAGAGACGCCGCTCAAAGAGCGCGCCCAGGTGATGTATCGGCTCAAGTATCTGATGGAGCGCGACCAGGAAAAGATTGCCTGGCTGATCTCCCACGAAAATGGCAAGGTCTTTAACGAAGCCATGGCGGAAGTAGCCAAAGGAATCGAGTGCACCGAGTTTGGCTGCGCTCTGCCCAACATTCCTCTGGGAGAGACCTTGTATGTTAGCCGTGGTGTCACGTGTTCCACGATCCGCGAACCTCTCGGTGTTTGCGCAGGTGTGACCCCGTTTAACTTCCCCTTTATGGTGCCGCTGTGGATGCTTCCCCAGGCTCTCGTTGCGGGCAACACCTTCATCTTGAAGCCCTCCGAGCAGGTACCCATTGGCGCTGACCTTCTGGCGCAGCTGCTGCAGGAAGCTGGGCTTCCCCCCGGCGTGTTCAACGTGGTTCATGGCGCTCGTGACGCTGTGGAAGCTCTCTCCGACCATGAAACCATCAAGGCGATGGGCTTTGTTGGCTCCACTCGTGTTGCCAAGATTGTATACGGCCGAGGCGCTCAAACCGGCCGTCGTATGCTGTGTTTGGGTGGCGCGAAGAACCACCTCATTGTTGTGCCCGACGCTGACAGGGAGATGACCGCTGTGGATGTGGTTCGTTCCTTCACGGGTGTTGCAGGACAACGCTGTATGGCTGCGTCTGCGCTGATGGGTGTGCAAGGGTTTGACCCCATCTTGGAAACGATTGTGGAGAAAGCCAGCCAGCTGGTTCCCGGCCGCGATATGGGGCCTGTGATCAACAAGCAAAGCTACGAGCGCATCTTGGGCTACATCAAAGCCGCCGAAGAGGCCGGAGGCAAAGTCTTGCTCGACGGTCGAAATGCCAAGGTGGAAGGAGCCGAAGGTGGCTACTGGATTGGGCCCACCATTCTGGAAGTGACCAAGGATATGCCGGCGTACCAGGATGAGATCTTTGGACCCGTCCTCAGCGTGGTTCGAACCAAGTCCTTGGACGAAGCTCTCGCCATCGAAAACGCCCACGTCTACGGCAACGGTGGCTCCATCTACACGACCTCAGGCGCCACCGCTCGTTACGCAGCACAGCGTATTAACGCGGGTATGACGGGTGTTAATATTGGCGTTCCTGTTCCCCGTGAACCCTTCGGTTTTGGTGGATGGGAACACAGCAAGTTTGGCTCGGGTGATATCACCGGAATCGACGGCTACCACTACTGGACGCGTCCTCGGAAGCTCACGACCAAGTGGGCTCTCCAGCCGGATGCGACTTGGATGAGTTAGACAAGGAGTCTCTCGTGAACGTCAAAGAGATGGTTGAGTTGTGTCAGCGCCATACGATGTACACGTGGTCGGCTGGCAACAACGTTCAGCCTTTGCCATTTGCTCGCGCGGAAGGAGTGTACTTCTGGACGCATGAGGGCAAACGCTTCCTCGACTTCAACAGCCAGTTGATGAGCGTTAACATCGGTCACAGTCACCCCAAGGTGATTGCGGCGATGAAAGACCAGTTGGACACTCTGTTGTATGCGTTTCCTGGCTCTGCAACGGAGCCGCGGGCTCGGTTGGGCAAGCTCCTCGCGGAGATTACACCCGGCGATATCAACACGTTCTTCTTTACCTTGGGCGGCGCAGAAGCCAACGAGAACGCGATCAAAGCGGCTCGGATGTACACTGGGAAGCACAAGATCATCAGCCGGTATCGAAGCTATCATGGCGCAACCAACGCGACCATGCAGCTTACAGGTGACCCTCGGCGTTGGGCCAGTGAGCCCGGTATGCCAGGTGTGATTCGAGTGATGGATCCGCACCCGTATCACTTCTCCTTCGGTGACTCGGATGAAGAAGTGACTCGGGCCAATTTGCAGTACTTGGAAGAAGTCATCATGTACGAAGGACCGCAGAACATTGCTGCTATGTTCATCGAGCCTGTGACTGGAACCAACGGTATTTTGCCGCCACCCAAAGGTTACCTGCAAGGGCTTCGTGACCTGCTCACTCGTCATGACATCCTGATGGTTTGTGACGAAGTGATGGCCGGCTTTGGCCGGACCGGTAAGATGTTTGCTGTGGACCATGCTGGGGTTGTCCCTGACATCATCACGATGGCCAAGGGCTTAACCAGCTCCTACATCCCTCTGGGAGCGATGGGAATCTGTGACAAGATCGCAGAACACTTCCGTGAGAATGTGTTCTGGGGTGGACTCACTTACAACTCCCACCCTCTCTCTCTGGCCACCGCTCTTGCCGCTGTCGACGTGATCCGAAGCGAAGGTCTTGTGGAGAACGCTGCAGCGATGGGCGTGGTGATGCGAGAAGAGATGGATCGTCTTCAGGCCAAACATCCTTGTGTCAAGGAAGGCCGTTGCATCGGTTTGTTTGGGATGATGGATCTGCAAAAGAACGCAGCCGGTGAGCGTATGGCTCCTTACAACGGGACGTCACCCGCGATGCAGGAGCTGGGTTCCTTCTTCCGAGAGGAAGGCCTGTTTACCTTTATGCGCTGGAGTAGCTTCATGTGCAATCCACCCCTTTGCATCAACGAAGAGCAGCTGCGCGAAGGTTTCGCCATCATCGATCGAGGCCTGGATCTCGTCGACAAACACTTTGAAGGCTAGCATGGCTTGCGATGGGGCCTGGTTTTCGTACCGTGTTGCCCCCTAAGGACTTGCTTCCTTTCGCAAAGTTGACTTCCCTTTGGGTAGCGTCTATGCTTTTTGTCTTTCACACCACAACCTTTTGACAGCGCGTGTCACTGTCTTTTCTTAATGAGGTGTCTTTATGTCCGTAGACCTGAGCACAGAAGTTAATGGCATTAAGTTTGAGAATCCCTTTATTTTGGGCTCAGGTCCTCCGGGAACCAACGCCAAAGTGATTTCCAAGAGCTTTGACCTTGGATGGGGTGGTATGGTGATCAAGACCATCAGCTTGGACGCGTCCAAGGTGGTGAACACCAACCCGCGCTATGCGAAGCTTCGATCCCACGGGAACAACGAAGTGATTGGCTTCCAAAACATCGAGTTGATTTCGGACCGTCCGTTTGAGACGTGGCTGGAAGAGATCAAGATGTTGAAGGAGAAGTACCCCGAAAAGGTCCTCATCGCTTCGGTGATGGAAGAGTACAACAAAGACGCCTGGCACGAGATCATTGAGCGTGTGCAAGAGTGTAAGCCCGACGCCTTTGAACTGAATCTCTCCTGTCCTCACGGTCTGCCCGAACGAAAGATGGGTATGGCGATGGGTGAAAACCCAGACCTCGTGGAAGAGGTGTGTGGTTGGGTTATGGATGTCGCCAAGATTCCTGTCTGGGCCAAGATGACTCCCAACGTTGGTGACGTGACCGCTCCGGCTGAAGCTGCGCTCAAAGGTGGCGTGGATGGCATCAGCATGATCAACACGATTCTGTCGGTCACTGGTGTCGATCGTAAGACCTTGCGACCTATCCCAACGGTACAGGGATACACTGTTCCCGGTGGTTACTCCGGCCAAGCGGTGCGACCCATCGCGCTGCGACAGGTGATGGAAGTGGCTCGTGCCTTCCCGGATACTCCCATCTCTGGAATGGGTGGAATCTACACAGGTTACGACGCAGCACAGTTTATGCTTTTGGGTTCTAGCACCGTACAAGTGTGCACGGGTGCGATGCTTCAAGGTTATGACTGCATCATCAAGATGAAGGAAGAACTCATTGAGTTCATGGAAGAGAAGGGCTTTAACAGCATCTCCGACTTTGTGGGTCACTCCTTGTCCTACTTCTCGACGCACGCCAACCTTGTGGAACGTCAGCGTGAGGCCAAAGACAAGAAAGCTGGACGTGCCGGTCTTGACGCTGAAACCTGGAAAGGTGACATTGCCAAAGAGACCGAAGATCTCACCGCGAACTAGAAAAAGTCGAAACTTACCGTTTCTTCCTCTCCCATTCCGCCGTTCAGGCTTCCACTTCTTTTCTTCTTGTTACATTTGGGCTGGAGCGAGTTTACGCTTGGGCTGGAGCGAGTTTACGCTTGGGCTGGGGTGTACTTACTTTTTGGCTGGAGAGATCTGGTTGAGGAGGAGATAGGTTGCGCCAGCGACAAACAAGCTCACGAACCAGGCGTAGACATACAGGTTGTTAAAGAAGTTGGGTACTTTAATAGAGCCGTTGCTTGCTGCCTGGAGAAAGCCCGGTACATTGGGCAAGATTCCGATAAACAAAGCAGCAATCGCTCGCCAGTTAAAGCCACTTCCTCCAAAGGCATATTCGCCTTCCATCGAGTAGAGGGCGTCGGTGTCGAGCTTCATTCTGCGAAGGAGAAAGTAGTCGGCCAACATCACTCCACCGATCGCTCCGAGCATGGCTCCATAACCAATCAGCCAGGTGAAGATGTAAGCGCCCAGATCTGACATCAGGCGCCAGGGCATAATCACAATGCCAATCACACCCGTGATGATTCCTCCCATGCGGAAAGAGATCTTACTGGGTCGAAGGTTGGCAAAGTCGTTGGCGGGGGAGACCACGTTGGCCGCGATGTTGGTGGACAACGTTGCGATGGTCAAAGCCACCATCGAGAGTCCAACCACCACTGGGGATTTAAACTTACCCAGCAGGGCGATGGGATCCCAGATGGCTTGTCCAAAGACCACGACTGTAGCAGCGGTGACAGTGATTCCAATGAAGCTAAACAAAGCCATTGTGGTGGGGAGGCCGATGGCCTGACCCAACATCTGGTCCCGTTGGGAGCGAGCATGTCGCGTAAAGTCGGGGATGTTGAGGGCCAGCGTGGCCCAGAATCCAACCATCGCTGTGAGGGACGGAAAGAAGATGGACCAGAAGCTAAAGTCTTTGACGTTCCCACGCACCTTGGCCACGGTCGACGCAGCAAAGATCTTGTCGAAGCCGCCCGCTGCGCTTACAGCCCAGGCAAGAAGTCCCAGGCCCATGATGATCAGGAACGGCGCTGCCCAGTTTTCCAGCCACTTGATGCTGTCAAGGCCACGCACAATGATAGCGATGTTGATGGCCCAAAACAGCATGAAGCAGAGGAACTGTGTTCCTGAGATGCCCAGGCCCGAGATGGGCGTAAAGGTTTTGGGGTCCCAGCCCATCAACACACACAGCAATGAGAAGATGGCAGAGCCGCCGATCCAGGTTTGAATCCCGAACCAGCCACAAGCCACCAAGGCCCGCATTAAGGCGGGAACGTTGGACCCCAAGATCCCAAAGCTGCTGCGCAACAAGACGGGAAAGGGGATGCCATACTTGGTGCCGGCGTGAGCGTTGAGCATCATCGGAATCAAGATGATGACGTTTCCGAGCGTGATGGTGAGCAGCGCCTGCCACCATGTCATGCCTTGCTTCATCATCGAAGCAGCGAGCATGTAGGTGGGGATGCAAACGCTCATCCCAACCCAAAGTGCAGCAAAGTTCCACAGGTTCCAGGTCCGCTTCTCGGCGGGTACCGGCGCCAGGTCTTCGTTGTAGTATTGTGAGTTTATGTCAATGGACAAAGTAGCCTCCAGATCAATGCAAAATCCCCCGAGGGTTTCGGTTCAGGTGTTCTTCAGGGAAAGCAATGTCCCTGAAGAACCCTATCGTTGCCGGGTCACTTCTTTCTAAAAGTGCGTGGGCTCACGGGAGATGAACTGGCCACGTCCAACAGTGCCTACAAACTTACCTTCTTGCACCGCAACTTCACCACGGACGGTGACAACGTGCGGGCGACCTTGGATGGGCCAACCTTCGAAGGGGTTGTAGTCGACGTTCATGGTGTGGGTGTCGGCGGAGATGATGCCTTCGTAGTTGGGATCGTACACGACGAGATCCGCGTCGCTGCCGATTTGAATCGTTCCTTTGCGGGGGAACATTCCAAAGATCTTGGCAGCCTGGGTGCTCGCAGCATCCACAAACTTGTGAAGGTCGATGCGGCCTCCCTTTACACCGTGGGTAAAGAACAGGTTGACCCGGTCTTCGAGGGAAGGAATGCCGTTGGGAATCATACGGAAGTCGTCCTTACCCATGGGCTTTTGGCCTTCAAAGTCGAAGGGCGCGTGGTCCGTCGCCAGGGTGCTGATGGCGCCGTGTTGGATGGCGTTCCAGAGGACTTCCTGGTTGTGCTTCAAGCGCAGGGGAGGGGACATCACATACTTGGCGCCTTCAAAGCCAGGCTTCTCGGCGTAGGTCATGTCGAGCATCAGGTATTGGATGAGAGTTTCGACCCAAACGTTCACGCCCCGGTACTTGGCTTCCATCGCTTCACGAAGGGCTTCGTCACAGCTCAAGTGAACCACGTAGACGTGTGCGCCGATAAGCTCGGCGAAGGTCATCAAGTGGTTGGTGCCTTCTGCTTCCACGCGGGGTGGGCGGCTGTAGTAGTGCCACTTGGTGCCGGTTTTGCCTTCTGCGATGAGTTCGGCCTGGAGAGCATCTACCAGGGTCGCGTTCTCGCAGTGAGCGGTCGTGATGACGCCGAGTTCTTTGGCCAACTTTAGGGTCTTGTAGAGTTCTTCATCTTCGATTCCGAAGGCGCCGCCGTAGGCGAGGAAGATCTTAAAGGAAGCAAGGCCTTTGCTCACCAGCTCGCGGATCTGGCTTTCGGTGCCATCGTCAAAGCGAGTGACCGCCATGTGATAGGTGTAGTCGCAGCAGGCTTTGCCTTCGCTGTGTGCGTTCCAAGTGTCGTAGGCCGCGAGGGGTTCTTCGTTTCGCATCGGGATGCAGAAGTCGATGAGTGTCGTGGTTCCGCCCATCAGCGCAGCTTTGGTTCCCGTTTCGTAGGTGTCCTTGGCGAAGGTTCCCATGAACGGAAGGTAGATGTGTGTGTGTGGATCAATGAAGCCAGGGAACACGTACTTTCCGGAGGCATCGATCACTGTGGCTCCAGGAGGAGGTGCGATATCCTTGTCGATCCGGGTGATTTGCTCACCTTCACAATAAATATCTGCGACATATCGCTCACTGGCGGTGATAATCTCACCGTTTTTGATCAACAAACTCATGGCAAATCTCCTTAGACAGCCGGAACTTTTGGATGGAAGGTGTCATTATAGGGGGGTTAGGGCATAGGTCAAGCGGATTTCTCATCTCTAAAACGGCTTGACCCTGTGACAATGCGGAATCGTTTGGGTAGTACAAGTTGTGGCTTTCTCAAGGAGATTGGTATGAATCGACTCTCTCGACATCACAACGTTTCTATCCTTGTTGCCTTTCTGCTGCTGTGGAGTGCCTTGGGTCTTTCCTCTCTTGTGGCTTGCTCTACAGAGCCATTCTTCCAGAAGGAAACCGTCACTCAAGAAGCCATCGGACAGCCCGATGAAGCCGGTGGTGCCGATGTCAACGCAACCACAGAGGCCACAGCCAATGAGCCTGTTGTTGTAGGAGAAAGCGAGCAAGAATCTCAACCTGTCGATGCTTCGGTGCCTGAAGCCCCTGAAGGTGACGCCGCAGCCTCCGAACCTGTGGCTCCCGACACAGCGAGTTCACCCGAATCTTCGTCTCCTCCTGAAGCCCAACCCGACACCAACAATCCATTTCAGGGCGTTCCCATGGTGGAAGGGTGCCCTATCTTTCCCAAGTCGAGTCCATGGAACACGGACATTTCCAAAGCTCCTGTGGATCCCAATTCGGCCAAGATAATTGCGAAGATTGGAGCCAATGACTCCGTTCGTGCGGATTTTGGAACGGTCTATAAGGGAGCACCCATAGGCATTCCTTTTGTTGTGGTAGGTGCCAACCAAAAGAAGGTTCCTGTGAAGTTCTTGTACGCGGACGAAAGTGACCCAGGTCCTTATCCCATTCCCAACAACGCTCCGATTGAAGGAGGAGCTAACGGGACAGGCGATCGTCATGTGCTTGTTTTGCAAAAGAGCGTGTGCAAGCTCTACGAATTGTTTAATGCGTTTCCCCGGCAAGGGTTCTGGGATGCAGGCTCTGGGGCTATCTTTGATTTGCGCTCGGACAAGCTTCGCCCTGACACCTGGACCAGCGCGGATGCTGCGGGCTTACCGATCTTTCCGGGCTTGGTGAGGTACGAAGAGGTGAAGGCTGGAGAGATTCGTCATGCGCTGCGGTTCACTGTGACCAAAACCCAACGAGCGTTTGTCCATCCTGCGACGCATTGGGCGTCTTCTGCGACAGATACGTTGTTGCCTCCCATGGGGATGAGAGTCCGGCTGAAAGCGAGCTTTAACATCACGGGATTTCCCCGCAATGTTCAGGTGATTCTTAGAGCGTTGAAGAAGTATGGAATGTTTGTGAGCGACAACGGTGGGAACTGGTTCATCTCTGGCGCACCCAACATGAAGTGGGACGATGATGAGCTGCGCAACGTGTTGAAGGTCAAAGGCAAAGATCTTGAGGTTGTCCGAATGGGGAAAGTCTATCGTCCTGCTGACTTTGGCCGACCCTAAAAATCGCTTAGGTAAACCATTTCTGTGCGAAGCCGACCAACCAATAGGCTGCAATGGCAAGCTGTACCACAAAGAATGTGAATCGAATCTGCACGGCGATAACGCTGGTTGATAGGATGTGAGTAACAACCTGACCCAGGCGTGCGAGCAAAAAGTAGACGGCCAATCCATTCGTAATGCTCGTGCTTTGGGTCGCAATGGCCATGAGCAGAATGCCGCCCCAGATCGGTGCGTTCTCGTACAAGTTGGCGTGAGCACGACAGAGACGTTGGTTGAGAGGGGACACTTCTTCGCCGGTCGTGCTGAAGTCGTTGGCCGCAATCTTGCCCTGTAGCGTGAGAATCGCTCGGTGGCTGATGATCCAGGTGACCAACACAAGGAAAAGAAGAACCAGGCCAAACAGAGCGAAGTGAGACGCACTTCCAGTCCAGGCCCAGTCGAAAGGCAAAGACACTCTGGCCATCCACCATAATGTTGTCATGCAGAACTCCTATGTTACACGGGGATAAGGATGAGTCACGCTATCTTTCTCAGAATGAGCATCACAATGAACAAAGCAACGAGCCTTTGAGGAGGAGTCATAACTTTTTGTTATGACGTCATTCACATAATGTGTTGGAACAGAGCCTGCGCCATTTGTACATTGGTTCTACAAACAAAAGAAAGTAGCCATTGAAGGAGGTGAATCATGAGTTGGGTCCAGGCGGGTTCTGTTTCTCAGTTGCAGGAGAAAGGAAGTCTTGTGTTTCGTCACGAAGACAAGCAGGTTGTGATGTTTTGGTTGGAGGGACAGATCTTTGCGCTGGACAATCGCTGTCCGCACCAGGGTTATCCTCTTCAGCAGGGGACAACCCAAGCGTCCAGCTGTGTACTTACCTGTCAGTGGCACAACTGGAAGTTCGACATGAAAACCGGCAAATGTCTGGTTGGAGAAGATCACGTACGAACGTATCCCTCCGAAGTGAAAGGTGGGGACGTGTGGTTGGATCTAAGTCCTCCGTCGGCCGAAGAACAGCAAGCGACCATTCTGGAAGGTCTACGAACAGCCGTAGCCAAGCAACAATACGGTCGGATGTCGCGGGAAATAACGAGGCTCGCTGTCGCAGGATTGAACCCTGTTGTGGCGTTGGAGCGAACCCTTGAATGGACTTACCAACAGTTTGAGTATGGGACCACACATGCTGTAGCTGCCGCCGCCGATTGGTTGCTGCGTTACCACGAATTGGACGGAGATCTGGAGCAGCAGCTTGTCTGTCTTACGGAAGCTATCGATCACCTTGCCTTTGATTCGTTGCGTCATCCCAACTATGAGTTTACGAGGAACTCACAGCCCTTTGAAGGTACCTTGTTCTTGGAGGCTATCGAAGCCGAGGACGAAGACCAAGCGGTTGCATTGGTTCGTGGCGCGTTAGAGAGTGGCATGGTGTGGGCTGACCTCGAATACTGGTTCAGCAAAGCGGCTCTGGCTCACTACAATGACTTCGGTCATTCCTTGATTTACGTACAAAAAGTGGGCTTCCTTCTTGAACATCTTTCGCTCTCTTCACCGGCTGTGTTGTTGCTCCCTCTCGTCCGTTCGTTCTGCTACAGCACTCGTGAAGATCTTCTACCCGACTTCCGGAAGTATGCGGAGAACCTAGCCGATACTCCCATTCTTTCTGAGGAGGAATTACGTTCGTTGGAAGATACTGGGAGAGCGTTGAGCCAGGACGATCGTGACAAGTTATCTCGGGCCTCTATCCAGGAGGCGCTGCGCTGGATGTCCTCGCGGTTTGGGTGTGTCTCTTCGCATGAACTTTACTACGCTGCGTTAGAGGTCGTTGCGAACGTATTGCTTCACTACGATACAAGCTATCAAGATGCCTACGATCGGCCGGTGAAACAGAACATTGGGTGGTTGCATTGTACGCACGCTCTGACGTTTGCCAACGCGGTACGAGCGTTGGCGGAGAAACATCCGGCGTTGTGGCGGGAAGGTTTGCTCCAAGTCGCCTGCTTTGTTGGGCGGAACCAACCGTATGTCGATTGGGAGCAAGATGTCTCGGCTTGGACCGAGGAGACAAACGAGTCGTTTTGGGAAGAGTCTTGGGAGCATATTTTGGATCATGGCATTCTTCCTCCCATTTTTTCGGCGCATCATGTCAAGACGTGGTGTGCTGTGCGGGAAGAAATCGAGCTTCTTCCTGGACACCTTTCTGAGCGAGTCTCTCCTTGGTTGCTCTCTTCCTTGCGGCGTTTTCTGCACACACCCTTAAAGCAAAAGCACACCCGCCGTGCTGCGCGACAGTCGTTGGCGTTGGTTCAAGGGAGCTGAGTTCTTTCGCGATAGAGCAATCCTTTTTACAGGCTTCTCACTTTGTTTTGGTGTGGGTTGCTTTGGCTTCACCCTTGTGCGATACCTCTGTCGCAAACGATAGATCAATGGAGTCAAAGGAGCGAGATGATGGTGAAGTGGTTCAAGCGCATTGCATTGGCAGTGGTTGTTCTTCTTGTTGTTGTGTTGGCGTTTTTGGCGTATGCGGTACGTCCCTTGCCTGTACCAGCGACGTCCAAATTCGATGTGTCGTTGGCGAGCCTTCGCTCCTTGGCGGACAAGGTGAAAGGTCCCAAGCCCACGGAGATTCGTACGGAGTCTTCTTTCCAGGCGAGGATGCCGCAAATGATCGTAGGGACGGGCAAAATGTGGGGGATGGTTCCTGTGGAAGGGTGGACCTACCAGATCGTCTTTCCCAAGCGCCGGATCTTGGTAGACGTTGCGATGAGTCAGGCGACTGTGAAGAAGAAAATGCCAGGCTCTGCGTTTTATGTGAAAGCGTACGCCAACTTGCAAAAGTCGATGCTGCAGGCCGACGCCATTTTGTTGACTCATGAACACTTTGACCACGCGGAGGGGATTGTTTCTTCTCCAAACCATAATGCCATTGCGCCCAAAGTGCACGTGATACCCGAGCAGTTGAACAACCCCCTGGCTCGTGACACAGGGTTCACAGAGAGCATGAACAAAACGTTCAAGAAGATTCAGTACAAAAAGCTACACGCCTTTTTGCCAGGTGTCGTCCTGATTAAGGCTCCAGGCCATACACCCGGTAGTCAGATGATTTACGTGAAGCTTCAGAACGGCAAAGAGTACATCCTGGTCGGCGATGTGGCCTGGAATGAGAAGAACATCACCTTGCCTCGCGGTCACGCTCGCTTGGTCCACTGGATCATCAACGAAGACGGTGAAGCTTTGGGACATCAGCTTCGCTTCCTCTACAACATTCACCGGAATCATCCGAAGGTTCATCTGGTCGTCTCACACGACACTGCCGGTGGACTGAAGTGGATCAAACAAGGCGCGTTGAAACAAGGTTTTTTGCTGAATCCCTAAAAGGTTCATCTTGTTTGATTCCTCCCTCCTTCTCAGCTTACCTCTCTCTTCTCGTTCTTCTCCCATCAGCGAAGTGTTAGGAGTTTTCGACAGGGGCTCCTGACTTGTACCAGGAAGGATACCCTGCGCCCATCACTGAGACGTCTGTGAAGCCGACTCGTTGGAGTTGGCTGGCTGCGATGGTTGCTCGGGTTCCGGAGGCACAGTAAAGAACAAGCGGCTGTGTCGAAGGAATCATCTTGCTTTGCTCTGCGATGGTTCCGTAGTGAAGGTGGATGGCTCCTTCTACGTGACCCTCTTCAAACTCTCCTTTGGAACGAACATCGATCCAGGTTGCTTCGTTGCTGGCGTGTCGTTGCTTTGCTTCTTTGAGCGAGATGTTGGGAAGCTCCGCGTCCATAGAGATTGGTAACTCGTTGGGCTCAATGTAGCCTTGTATGTCTTCGATGCCGATCCGTGCGAGTTGTGTGGTCATCATTTTTGCGTCTTGCTCGTTGGCAAGTAGGAGAATGGGTCGGTCGGGTCGAAGAATCCACCCTGCAAAGGACGACGCCTTCGACATAGCCGGAAGTGACAAAGAGCCCTGAATGTGGGAAGAGGCAAAGTCTTTCCAAGAGCGTGTGTCGAGGATGACAGGTTGCTCAAGGCGATTGATTTGCAGGAACTGTGTGGGAGTCAGGCGAGGGGTTTGTTTTTCTTCACCGTACAACGTCATCCCATCGCGGTTCAATTGCTTCATGCGAGGGAAGTAGGTGGGGGCTTCCGGCTGATCGTCGAGTAGCTTGGCAACAAAGCTTTCTTTGTTTTCTTCTGTAAGGTAGGGAGCCCACCAGCTTTGGGTGGCTTCAAATCCTAGGGTAGAAACGGGCAGGTCATCCATCGACTTTCCACAAGCTGAGCCGGCTCCGTGCCCAGGCCAAAGAAGGAGGTGCGGTGGCTGCTGCTTTACAAGCTTCTGTAGGCTCGCAAACAACATGTTGGAAGCCTCTTCGTTGGTGATGGTCGGTTGGTCTGTAAGGCTGAGGAGATCCGGACGACCCACGTCTCCAACGAACAAAAAGTCTCCTGTAAACATGGCGTAGGGAGCGCTATCTCGGTAGAGAAGGTATGACATGTGTTCGGGTGTGTGTCCTGGCGTATGGATGGCTCGAAAGTTCAGGCTACCCACCGAGAATTGCTCCTGGTCGTGCAGCAAATGACTTTCGATACGGCCGAGGTTTCGATAGTTCCATTCCTCAGGGGTTTCTCCTGATAGGTAGAGTCTGGCTTGTAGAGCTTGGGCCAACTCGCGGGCTCCTGATAGGAAGTCTGCGTGAATGTGTGTTTCTGCAACAGCCCGGATGGTCATGTTGTGTTCTCGTGCCCAATCCAAATACACCCAAATGTCTCGGCGTGGGTCAATCACGATGGCTTCTTGGGTTTGGGAGCATCCGATTGCGTACGATGCTTGCGCCAGTCCTTCGTCGTAAATTCTTTCAAAAATCATTGTATGTTCCCTCATTACCATTGCTTTGGAGGTTTTGTGGGGCAAAGCACGCCGAAGGGGCTGCTCTGCTACGAACGCTCCTTCAAAATGCATAATCCATTCCATTCCCAGGTGAGCGTCCTCGATTGCTTCGGTAAGACGGGGTTTTTCTGTGAGAATGACGGGGATTGGAGAGGGAGAACATGAGACAGCAATGACACAACCCACACCCTCCGAAGAGGTGGATGTGACATGTGTGTCAAAAGAGAGGAGATTCCGGCATAGGAGGGCTGTTTTCGTTTGCTTTCCCTTTGCCTCGTCGTTACAGTTTGTGCTGGTCCTTTTGAGGGAAGAGGAGACCCAACGTTTGGATGGGTGGTACCTTTCTCATGCAGCAGGAGAGAACGAAGATGTCCAAATACAACGAACTGACTCCGGAAGAAGCCCGCATCATTCTCCACAAAGGAACGGAGTATCCTGGAACGGGCGAGCTTCTTCACAACAAACTTGCCGGAACGTACATCTGCCGTCAGTGCAATGCGCCGTTGTACCAGTCCGAAGACAAGTTTGAATCAGGCTGTGGATGGCCCAGCTTTGACGATGAGATCGAAGGTGCGGTTCGGCGTGAAACGGATGCCGACGGGCGTCGTACAGAGATTCTCTGTGAGAATTGTGGAGGGCATTTGGGGCACGTGTTTGTTGGTGAGCGCATGACTTCCAAGAACACACGACACTGCGTGAACTCCCTGTCGATGCGCTTTGTAAAGGAAGGAAAGGACCTTCCCCCCGTTATCACCGAAGGGTAGCTTCAAAAATTAGTCAACTTTGAGCGTCCAGGTGTGTTTTTGCCACTTGGCGCCATCGGGCCAAGTGTGTTCGACCTGTCCTTTGAGCTTGCTTTGGTCTGCTTCACGATCCACGACATACAGTTCAAGCACCACCGATTTGTGCTTTTCAAACAACGGATCGTTGTGTTTCACTTCCAAGTAAAACTCCGCGTTGCGTACGGTGGTTGGGCTGGTTGCGCCGACGGGTTGGCTGGGTGGAGGTGAATTTTGCACCACGCGAAGGGACTGTGTGTTGTCATGTTCGTGGCCCAGGAACCAGTACGCGTAGAGAACATCGGTGTGATTCTGGTCGTCCACACGTTTGAGGCCAAACCGGGTCATACCGTTTGGATCCGACGACTTGTTGATGGTTACGATCTTGAGCTTCGGATCGGGGATCGTGGGTGGAAAATAGGGAGAGTAATTCTCGTTGGACTCTGGGAATGTGGCAGTACAGCCCACGGAGTAACCGACCAACAGAAACGTGATCCACACCAACAGTACCTTACGCATTGCTCTTTCCTGTTTCAGAACCTGCGAGTTTCCACGTGAACGAAGAGTTTCATCTCTGGGACATTGGGCAGGTTTGTATGAAGAGGTTTTGTCCGTGACCTCTTCTGTTGTCTCCATTGGAAGTATGCGATGAGGGTTCATGCATCGGGCTAAGGTGTGGTGACCCAGACTCGCCTACTTCTCAATACTATAGACGATGTATGTCTCCATCTTTTTCATTGTTTTTGGCCCAGGTCAAGGTTTTCTTCGCAATGTCGAGGGTTTGGGAGGCCTTTCTTGTTTTCGGACCCTCCGATTGAGCCGGACATTAGGGCTGAACGTAGCCCAAAAGGTGATCCAGAGTTTGGCGTTCACAGTTGGGATCGGTTGAAACAAAGTGATCGGTCCCTGTTCCCACTCGGCATCGGTACAGCGCGACAGTTCCCGACTTTTGGGAGGTGTACACATAACCGACAGGTCCGAGCATCCCCTGGTTTTCACAGTGGAGGGCTGCGCTCAGCATGTTGTGTTGTCCGACACGACATGAGTAGAGCAAGCGAGTGCCTGCTGCGGGTTCTCGGAGGAGCTTCCAGGTCTTCTCTGCCTTGAAACCTGTAGGTGGCAGTCGTGTGGAGGCCCAGTGTCCTCGGGTTGTGTGGTAATACCGGGTCAACTTAACGTAGGGTAGCGCTTCAAAGCCGCACGATAGCTTGGGAGGTATGAGATCGTTGCGATTGGCGAGAGCCCACACCGACCAGGCTGGTTTGGCTGTATTTGTTGTCGAGAACAAGCCCGCTGCCAACCCAGCTTGCACCTCAACGGGGTGGTCTTTCATGCGGTGATAGATGAAGCTTGTGATGCCTGGAGTTCCCAACACATTGCGAAAGGCGTCACACAGCGCTGTGGCTTGCTGTTGTTGCGTCGCAGGCGAGATCGAATTGATTCCATTTTCGGTGAGTTGGATCTCCCAGGCGCTTGGCGTATTCGGAAAGGTTTGACGCAACCAGCCCGCCAACACTCCCAGGTTGCCGAAGGTGACTTTGGGGAAGTCGTCGATGGAGAATTGAGCCCGTCGAAGATCGGGAGGGTACGAGTGGAAGGCTACCCGCCACTTGCGATTGCCGGCTCGTGCTGCGACTCCCTTGAGCACAGTCATCCCGCTCAACAAAGGATCTTTGGCGGAAGGCTGGTCGTACGTTGTGCCAAAGTGATGGTCCAGCGACACAAGCACTTTGGCGTGGGGTTGTTGTTGGGTGATGGCGTCGTACGCTGCGTTGAAGTTGGCCGAGTACGTTTGCACCCAGGTGTTGGTGTTGCAGGCAGTTCCCTGACCGCATCCCACGTCAAACCAGATGTTGGAGTTGACCTCGTTGTGGATGACAAAGTCAGCGACCCGTCCCACGCCGTTGTGACCGTTGTATCGTTGCGCGATCATTCCGGTAAAGCGGGCGTAGTCGGCAGGGTTGTTGGGGGCGCAAAAGATCTCAAAGCCCGGACTCACTGGCGAGCAGACGCGACCCTGGCGAGCCCAAGGTGGCACACCGTACAGAACACCCGTCACCACAACGCCTTTGGCTGAATATGCTTTGATCTCATTGTCGAGCTGGGTCTGAATCCGGAAGCAATGACCGTCAAAGCTAACCTCGTTGGATGCACACGGTGGTGCTTTTTTGCTGGGTTCCCAGTGTGCCCAAACCAAATTGACGGCGATGCGTCCCACATTGTTGCCGAGCACTTCGGTGCGGTTGGGCCAAAAGTCGGGTTGCAATCCTTTGATGTGGTAGAGGCTCTTGGTCGGGTAGGGGAGAGCAGGTGGCTTGCAGCCGGAACCTGACTTGCAGGTGTTTCCACAGCCATCCGAGCTTCCGCAGATCTTCTGTTGGCATTGTGGAGTACAGCAACGCCCATTTGTACAAACTTTGCTTTGGCAGTCACGAGAGAGCTTGCAACGTTTTTGTTCGCCACAAGGGTTGCATGAGGAACCTCCACAATCCACGTCGGTTTCACTTCCGTTCTGCTGGTTGTCGCGACACGAGGGAGCGGGAGCGTTGTCGGTAGGCTGCGCTCGCTCAGGAGGCGGCGACAGATCTTGAGTGGGCTCGGGTGGCTGTCGTTGTTCTGGAGGACCAGCGTCACGTGGACCTGGTTCGGGTGGTGATTCCAGGCCTGTCACCGGTTGTTCGGTGGAGGTTTCCGTTGGTGTTTCCGCGGAGGTGATGGACTCGGGAGAAGGAGGCTCGTTGGGGGTTACTTCGTTGTTGGGTTCTTGCGGTGTGGCTTCCTGGCCAACAGCTTCGGAAGAACCGTTGCCTTCCACAAAGGTTAACTCGCCTGTTGCAGGTGCCTCCCGGCTGCGGTTGACGTTTCCACAGCCTTTGGCGGTCAGTGCCAGCAGAAAGAACGTCACAAGTAGCCAACGGAACAACATAACACCCTCACAATCGATTGTTTGGAAGAGACAACAAGCCGCTCCCTACCTTGGTAAGAAAGTATAGCTTTGGTGTTGTGAGGTGACAAGCCGAGGGGAGGAGGGGGAGTGGATCAGCCGCCGGATTGGATCTTTTCGAGGAGGTCAGCTTCGCTCAATTTGGGGTTGGGCAAGTTTTCGATGACCACGAACAACAGGCGGCAACTGGGGGCAACAAAGGGCTCCACAGGTTTGCCCAGCTTTTGGACGTAGCTCTGGGTGAGGACTTTGAGGTGGTCGTCTTTGGAAGCCCAGGTGCCTTTGGCTGTGGTGCTCCAAACGGTCTTTCCATCGCGGCAACGAACCAGAGTGGCGACCACTGCAGCTTCGACCTCTGCGCCTTTTTGGGTCACAGTGGGTTGAAGGTGAAGCCAACCTTCGATGCCCTTTTGGCAGTGGTCTTGGAGGACTCCTGCTGCTTTCAAGGACGCCGTTTCTTTGAGCAAGAAGTTCTTCTTTTGGCTGATGTGCGTGCTGGTGATTTCCACCCAGAGTTTGCCCAGGTCTGCGCGTTGTTGGGGCAGTGGAGCCACTGTGACCTTCAAACGTTTGACCTTAAACCGGTCGACTTTGGCGTAGTCGTTGCGCAGGTACGAACGTTGGATGGGAGAGCATCCCATTGTGATACCGGCCAACAGCAAAAGGGACCAGAGCCATCGAGCTGGGACTGTCACTGCTTGGCGTTGTGTTTTGTGGGTTTGTTTCATGATGCGCTTCCTTCACTGGAGTCGGCCGTCTTTTGCTGGCGTCGGGAGTACACCAACTGAAGAATGGCAGGCATGATGGTGAATGAGATCAGCAAGGTGGTGCTCATACCGACACACGCCAGAATTCCCATCGATTTGAGTCCCTGGTGTTCTGCTGTGAGCAGGGCAGACCAGCCAGCCAGCGTTGTCAGGGTGGAACAAGCCACTGCCACGCCGACAGAGCGAAGGGCAAACGATGGACTGGTTCCTTCATGGAAGCGGTGCATAAAGTAGACGCCGTGACTGATGCCATACCCCAGCACAATGGGAAAGACGACGATGTTCATAAAGTTGAGGTTCCACTTCATCAGCGCCATGATACCCAACATCGCGCCAACACCAAAGAGGAGCGGTATCAGGGCCATCAGCGTGGAGGAGAAGGAGCGGAAGTCCAACAGCAGGATGACAATCAACAAGAACGCCGTGAGGGCCACAGAAAACTTGCCGTCAAAGAGTACAATCCGAGCGAGGGTTGCGTACACAATGGAGATTCCAGCGGTGCGGAACACCTGTCCATCTTTGGCTTTGATTTCTTCCACCTGGTCGGAGAACTTCAACAGACTCTTCCCGTGCCACATCGCGACTTTGGGATAGAGGTAGGTGAGGTAACCCTGGTTTTCAGGCTTGGCCGACTTGATGCTCTTAAACAAAGAGTAATACAACGGGGGCAACTCTTTGAGCGTATAGGGTTTGGTGTCGAGGTAAGCCATGAGCTGGTCGTAACGCTTGCGATGCTTGGCTGGGATAGACTTCCGCTTGATATGACGGAGGTCGTTTTTCATGGCCTTCAGCACCTTAATGTTGCGAAGCTGCTGCTCCATAGGAGGAACCAGCGTGTAGATGGACACCACCTGATCAACCTCCGAGAACTTCTTGGGGTCGAGGGGGGTCAACAGGTCGTACAGCTTCTTGGTTTCCTTCAGATCCTTGGCAAACACGGCGACCGGGTCCGACGAGATCTTGTAGCGGTCCTTGATCTCATCTTGGAGCAAGATAGAGGGTTGGTTTTCCACCATCAACGCTCGTGAGTCGTAGTTGAACTTCACTTTGGGCGCCATCACCATCAAAACAACCACGACAAGGCCGACGATTGCGATGGTCTGCTTGGCCCATGGAACCGGCGTTTGGGAGTCTTGCTTGTCCACCGTCTCGGCGTCCATGCTGCCGATCAACATTTGGGGGGCGTTGGGCCAACGTCGGGCCAATAGCAACAGAATGGCCGGCGACCATACGTAAATCACGGTGCCAATCACAAACACACCAAAGCCTGCGAGCAAGCCGAAGTGCGAGAATCCACGGAAGTCAGAGAAGTACAAGGCAAAGAACGCTGCACCCAGGGCGGCGGCCGAGATGAACGACGCTGTTCCTGCCTCCACGATGGTTTTGTGGATGGCGTCTTCCAGGGGTTTGCCTCGGCCCATTTCTTCCCGCAAGCGGTAGATGAAGTGGATCCCGAAGTCGATGCCTTGCCCCATTAAGATCCCTGCGATGATGCTGGTGATCATGTTCAACTCACCGAGCAGCACCTTGGCCAAACCAAAGGTCAGAAGGATTCCAACCAACAGCCCGGAGATGACGAGGAAGATGGCGCCAAAGCGACGTCGGAAGAACAGCAACATCGACAAGAAGATACCCAGCAACGCCACGCCACTGGTGGGGAGCAGAGAGTTGCGGATGGAGAACGAGTCGTCGTAGTTGGTCTTGTAACTTCCGGTGAAGCCAAACCCTACAACCTTGGGGTTTTTGTCCGGAGTCCGCGATGACTCTTCTTTGAGGGTCACGCCGTTTTTGTTGTACGACTTGAAGATCTGTCGGATCTGAGTGAGCAGTTTCCCGGTTTGGAGTAGCTCGGTTGACTCCCAACGTGGCTTCACGACCAACGTCACCATTTGCTTGTCGGGGCTGATGTAGTAGTCGTCTGCGATGTTCTTCTTGCCGACCGACATGTACTTTTTGATGATCGGCTTGAGGTTGGTTTTGTAAGGCTTGGTCGGCTCAATCTCGAAGAAGAAGGGGTTGGCCCGACGGACCACGTCCTTGATCTTCGTGACGACCTGGCGTCGAACTTCCTGCAGGTCTTTGGTCTTGAGAAACAGGGGAGCCTTCTGACGAATAAACTCCTGGCTGACCTTGTAGCGAATCCTGCGGATGTCTTTCTTGTTTTTGCGTAGGGCTGCGACCACATCGTCGACCACGCGCTTCAGTATCTTTTCGTCGCGTCCTCGGAAGGCGATTAAAAGGTGTCCTGCGCCTCCCGACATGTCGATGATCCGCTTCAAATCCTTTACGATTTGAAGCTCTTGAGAGATGAGGTCGAGTTGGTTGGTGTTGATGCCCAATGTCGAGGCACCCCACAGGGAGAACCCTCCCAACACAAAAAGACACAACAAGACAGTCCCAGGACGACGGACCAATACCTTCGCCCAGGCTGAAATCAACGCTTGCAGCTTCAAACGAGCAACCTACCTTTCCATTTCAATGGTATGAGAACACACAGAACACAAACACTGTGTCTTGGACTTATTTGAGTTTGATTTTGGCGAGTTGTTGGGCGCGGCGGCGCATGGCGAGGATCAAACGCTTCCAGCCGCCTTTTTCCCAGATCTTGTAGATTTGCTTGTCGCGGATGCCTTGCAACATGGAGTCGCCCATGGTGGTCACGTCCAGGACTTTCCATTTGCCGGCGACTTTGCGCAGTTCGTACCGAAGTTGCATCTCTTGTTTCTTGAGCGCATGCAAGATAACGATGGTGGAGTCCACATGGGCTGTATTGCCCTTGACCTTGGGTGTTCCGTACACGATGGTCTTGAGATACTTAAACTTCGCTTCCACGCGGCGCAGCGCAATCTTCGCGAACAGGGTCTTAAACAAAGAAACAAACTCGCTGCGTTGTTCTGCCTTGACCTTGCTCCAATGCTTGCCCAACAGCACGCGGCCTTGTGCTTTTCCTGCAAAGTACTTGAGCGCAAGCTTGTGACGGCCGTAACGGACCGCTCCCACCACGATGCGCAGGGTCCGTACGATCGGTGACTTCTTCGCGACTGCGGGTTGGGGGGCTGTCAACAACAAGGTTCCGCCCATTAGGAATGCGAGCACAAAGCAAATGGATGTCTTCATCTATGTTTCCTTTTTGTAGAGGGACTGCAAAACGGCAAGATGAAGCATACTTCCTTCACTATTCCAGAATGTTCTCTTCCTCTTACCCAGGCACGAGGCTATGCTTTTTAACCGCAAAGCCAAGTAGGGGTCAAGTTCTTTAAAGCCTTGCCACGAAAGGAATTGGCCGACTTTTGTCAGTACAAGTGTCAGTGAAATGTGTACAGAGCAGGTCCTGTGTGGAGGAGAAGAACGTAGAGAGAGGTTCTCTTGCAGGGGAAATCGCCTGGAGCATGTGAGCCACATCACGGCTTGGCGAAAGGTTGTGAGGTGAATCACAACGTGTTGATTTCTTTTGGTTTTGTTGTGCGGGATCCACAGGCCGATGTGTGCAGGATCTGCAGGAACGAGTCTACTTTGTCGTGCTGAACTCGAATGTTGAAATTAGTATTTCAATGATTCCAGTGGTTTGTTGCGTTGTGGATGACCTGGCATTCGGGTTGCTATTGTGTGGGGCAGACGCCGGGAACAAAGGGTTGCCGGCCAACACGAACCAAAGGAGACGAGACAATGAAAAAGGCAATGACGATTCTGGCAGGAAGCTTCTTGGGTGCAATGGCTTTGATCGGTGGCAACCAGGCAGAAGCCCGGGGTTACAAGGGACGTAGCAAGGCGACCCGGACCGTCACCAAGACACGGACGGTTCGCAACTACCGAGGGACTGTGAAGACTCGAACCCGAGTGACCACGCGGACCAGGACGACTCACAGGTACCGAGCTCCCGCGAGGACCTACAGACGTCACATCCCAAGTCGTCGAGCCAAACGTCACTTTCGTAACCATCGTATGAATCGCTTTGTGTTGAAGAAAGTGTACAGCCTGAAACCCTACATCGGTCGACGTGCCCATCGCATCCTGAACCGACGCTTTGCAGGCAACGTTCAACTCTTCTGCCTCAACCGACCTGGATTCTGCAACGTGAGCTACACCCGAGTTCGAGTTTGGTACTAACCCTCACCTTCATACCCTCTGACTTGTCTCTTAGATAAGCAGAGTCAGTTGGAGCCATCCTACGGCAGCCCCGAGGATGGCTCCCACTACGATTAACTTCCACTCATCCTCTTCAAACGCTGTGCGCAGCAAGGTCTCAAACTCTTCGGGAGTCAAGGCCTGCATTCGAGTTCGCATGGTGTTTTCCAGATCCAACGCTTCTTCGGCGTAACCCACCAACGCTTTGACCAACCCTGGAACGCGACCGACCAACCGATCTACGATTTTCCTCTTTACATCCGAATATTCTTGTTGGCCCGCCGCTCGTTCAAAGATGGCTTCATTGAGTCCACCGTAGTCGTTGGAGGCTTGCTGGATGTGTTCTTCGATGATCGAGAGCAGCTTGTTGGAAGCGGGTCCCATAAAGATGGCTTCCATGATGTTGGCTGCGCTCACCACTTCACTGGTGACAAGCTTGGCGTATTCCTTGGACACTTCCTGTTGACGCTGCAAAAACAAGCCTTGGACCATGATCGGTCCAAACTTGCGAGGGCGCAGAGGTCGGAAGATCATCCGGAGCGCCAACCAGTTGGTGAGGTATCCCACGAGGAATCCACACAGCGGGTGCAGCCACCAGACAGGGTAGACAATCCACACACCCATCTGCGCCAATCCAAAGAGAAAGCCAAACAACAGACCGGAGCGTTCGATAAACAGTAGCTCAGCTTCTCCACAGCGGAGGAAGATCTCATTGAGGAGCTGTTTGTTGTTCATCAGGATGTCAACGGACATCCGCTTGATGTCGAGAAGTTCGTGGATGTGAAGCCGGACGTCGTTGAGGATGGCTTCCGTGACGCGGGGTGTGTCTTCGCCAGCTCGCTTAAAGATACGGTCCTTCATCGCCTGGGGAAGCAAACGCCACAAGCGAGGGTAGTGTTCTTGCACGACCTCGTCGATGATCTCTTCGAGCATCGGCTCCAGATAGGGCTCAATCTCTTTGACCACCCGCTCGGTTTCCAGGCGCGCGGTCACCTCCTCTACCGAAATCAATCGTCCAGTCATCAGGTCGACAGTACGCGACGCCATCTTGGCGGCTTTGGAAGGGATGATTCCCTGCCAGCCAAGAAAAGGTGGTATGCCAATGAAGTCGAGAGGGTAGAACGTCATGCGCAGGGCCAATATGTTGGTGCCCCATCCCACCAGCGCGCTTAACACTGGGATGATAGCGTACTGCCAAGAGGCAGCCAAAAATGCGAAAAGATCCTGCATGCCGACGCTCCCATCGTTTCCTTACGGGCTTTCTGTTGTTGGGGGAGGTTGTCGCATGGATGACTGTGAATGAAAAGGGGTCGTCCTTGGTCGGTAGGAGCTATGGAGGAGGAGAGGCTTCTTACAAGGTTCGGAGGAAGGCTGTGAGGGCTTTCTTTTCTTTGGCAGTGAGGCGCGTTCCCAAGATTAAGTTGAAGTATTCAACGGTATCTTCGATGGTCAGGAGGCGACCGTCGTGGAGGTAGGGGAGGCTGTCTTTGAGTCCTCGCAGTGGCGGCGTTTTGACAGGTCCCACTGCGCGGCTCAGGTGAAAACGCTCAGCCTTGAGGTCGTGCATCGTGCCGTCGGTATAGTAAGGCGGCTTGTGACAGTGGGAGCACTGGGCTTTGCCAAAGAACAGCTTCTCGCCAAGCTTCTCCTGTGCGGTGGCCTTGCTGTGGTCCAGTCGGCCGAGGAGGTTGAGCTTGGGAGCGGGTGGAAAGTCGATGATGCCGTTGATGTCGCCCATTTTGTTGGTGGAGGGTTTGTCCAAGCGACGTCCTCCGATTTGAGCCAACATTCCCTGGTCACCGTCAAAGTACTCTTCGATCTCAGAGAAGTGGTCGAGGCTGCGAATGGAACGCTTCAAACTAAAGATGTTGAGCGCGTAGTTTCCTCGCAGCGATGGGGTGTCGGTGCGTTGGCGAGCGAGAGTTCCGCGGGTTCCTGGGTCCAGCGCGATGGCTCCGTTGGTGTGCCCGTTCACGTGGCAACCAAAGCACGAAACGCCGCGAGAGGGCATCTTGGTGACGCGATGTTTCGTGTAGTTAAACCAAGTGGTGGGGAACTTGGTGACCATCAAACGAAGGCCTTCTTGCTGCTCAGGTGTTAGCGCACCGTCGGTCAGCTCGCGGAAGTTGGACAGGGTGATCTCCTTGCCCTTGGAGATGTCGCCAAGGTCCGGTCGTGTGGTGAGAAACAGCGGGGGAGGAAACTCTGGCAGGTAGCAATTGGGGATGTCAAAGTCCACATCAAAGCGCTTGTCTTCGGGGTGTACCTTCAGCCATGACTTGGGAAACAGCATGTGCCCCGTGGAGTGCAGCGGGTGCGATAGGTCGCGGAAGCCTTCAGGAAACAGTCCTTTCTTGTGGATCTCTGCAGGGGACATCGCAGCCAACTGCTCCCATGACTTGACCCCTTTGGGAAGCCGGACTGTGGGACCCACTGGGATCGGTTTGCTCCGTGCCATCGTCAATGTGGAGTGTGTCTTGCAGGACAGGTTGTAGCGAAGCTTCATGTAGTCCATGCGAAGCTTCATCACCTTGGCCTTTTGCGCCACGCCGCGTTTGTACCAGGTGCCAAAGTGAACGATGTTGTCGACATAACCCCACGAACTGGCCGAGCGGCCTGTGAACAGATAAAGACGTTGGGGGACGATGTCGCCCGGTTTGGCGTTGGGAAATGGCTTGAGGCGAGGATCCGCCTGCTGCGGATAACGCTTCTTCTTCCAGGTTGGATCGTACGCTGCTGGCGTGTCGGACAACACCACGTCCTTGGTATCAACGTGGTATTTCTTGGCCGCACTGGGCGCAGTTGTCGGCTTGGACTTGCCAGGCTTTTTGTAGGAGAAGCCTACCGTTTGATACAGCACCATCGACAGCAGCGCTGCAAACGTAGACACAAAGATAAGTTCGCGAAACTTCATTCGCCCCATCACACACCTCCGAGTCGAGAGTCATCTTTTTTTGTCGGGTTTTTAGCCTAGCATCGATGCAGAAATTCGGTCAACATTAGGGCATGTCGAATACGCTCGGAAAATCGCGTAGTATGGGCCTGGTCGTGGAATAAGAGCCTGGACATTCCGGTTCGTACAGCGTTCACTCTCTTTGTTACTTTCACGTAGAGCCGTTGTGAGGTGGTTGGTATGAAGCAAACAAAAGCACATCGTTGTTGTGGCGGAACGTTGGGGATCTGGGAGCATACAAGCGAAGCCTTGCAGTGCTCCATGACATTCTCTGTGTTTCTTCCTCCCCAGGCTGACAAAGGGCCCGTTCCGTTTGTGACCTTCTTGTCGGGTCTTACTTGCACACACGAAAACTTCACCACCAAAGCGGGAGCCTATCGTGCAGCGGCAGAGCTGGGTTTGGCCGTGGTGGCGCCCGATACTTCACCTCGCGGTGAAGATGTTCCCAACGATGATGCCTACGACCTGGGCCAGGGTGCCGGCTTTTACATCAACGCAACCCAAGAGCCCTGGAGCAAGCACTTCCACATGGAGCGCTATGTGATGGAGGAGCTGCTTCCGCTGGTGGAGTCGTCGTTTCCGGTGCAAGCCGACCAACAGGGCATCTTCGGACATTCCATGGGTGGACACGGTGCCCTCACCTTGTTCTTTAAGTATCCAGGCAAATTCAAGTCGGTTTCAGCGTTTGCGCCGATTGTTGCTCCCACACAGGTACCTTGGGGACACAAAGCGTTTGCTGCCTATTTGGGCGACGATCGCGAAGCTTGGAAGAACCACGACGCCTGTGAGTTGGTGCGGCGCGGCGGTGATGCTTCCAGCAACCCGATGATTCTCGTGGACCAGGGAACCGCTGATGGCTTCTTGGAAGAGCAGCTTCAGCCGGCTCTGTTTGTCGACGCTTGTGGGAGTGTGGGGCAGTCTCTTCAGCTTCGGATGCAAGAAGGCTATGACCACAGCTACTACTTCATCCAGTCGTTTGTGGCCGACCATCTTGCTCACCACAAAACGTACCTGGGATCAGTTGTGGGATAGATTCTTTGTCGATGGGAACGTCGGGAGGGGGAGGACTTAGAAGGAGACGAAGTCGTCGACAGTCAGGCCGAATCCTTCGAGGCCCACGCGCTTGATGGGGTTGTTGGTGAGCAGGTTCATGTGTTCGACGCCGAGGTCGCGGAGAACCTGTGCTCCAATGCCGTAGTTCCGGGCGTCTTGGGGCATCGGAATGATCGGGTTGGGGGCATTTTCAATGTACAGCACAACGCCGGAGCCGTTCTTGATGATGGCGTCGAAGGCGCGGTGCAGCATGTTGTCCTGGGATTTGTCGAACGAGCGGATCAGGTCATCGGTCAACGTGGACGCGTGGATCCGAACCAAGGCAGGGCCTTCTTCTGGAAGAGGGCCTTTGACAAACGCGGTGTAGCGGTTGTGATCGACTTCGCTGCCGTAGTGGTACATGGCAAAGGAGTGACCGCCGATCTCAATGTCTTCCTTGTGAATCTGGTGGACCAGCTTTTCCTTTTTGACGCGGTACTCGATCAGCTTGGTGATGGACGTGAGCTTTAGATCAAGCTCGTGCGCCATCTTTTGCAGCGCGGGGAGACGAAGCATCTCGCCGTCGTCACCCATGATCTCACAGAGAACGCTCACAGGTTGCAGTCCGGCCAGTCGCATCAAGTCGGAGGAGGCTTCGGTGTGTCCGGCTCGTTTGAGCACGCCGCCTTTGCGAGTGCGCAGGGGGTTCACGTGACCTGGGCGGACAAAGTCCATGGTTGTCGCGTTGGGATCGGCGAGCTTGCGAATGGTGACAGCGCGGTCGTGGGCGCTGCTGCCTGTGCTGATGTCGTTCTTTGCGTCCACCGTGACTGTAAACGCTGTGCACATACTCTCCAAGTTGTCTTGAACCATCAGGTCGATGTTCAAGTCGCGGAGTCGCTCAATGGGCATGGGAACAGTGATGATACCGCTGGCCTGACGGTTCATTTGTACGATCTGCTCGGACGTAATGAACTCAGCCGCAACGACGAAGTCACCCTCGTTTTCGCGATCTTCGTCGTCCACCAAGATGATCATCTTGCCTTCGCGAAGTTCTGGCAAGACCTCTTCAATTTCACAAATTTCAGCCTCGTGACTCATGCCCACTATCCTTTCGACAACGAAGATACACCGTGCACCTTCACTGGTGTAGAGAACCACCACCCTCACCTATACATTTCATAGGTTTTGGGTTGCGCTGGTGGGGTTCCTACACAAAAGTGCATCGTTCTGCAAGTGGACAGTCTGTTTCTTGAACTGTGTTGTGTTGGATAGATAACGAAAGTTGCACCAGAATTGCTGTTGACAGCGTAGAAGTAGAAACGCTAGCCTGTGAAGTATTCCGTTGCAAATCGGAGACAGAACCAAGGCCAATATTTTGGCAGAGGAAAGGATAGTCGTCATGGATGTGAATGTGTTCCGTTATCTTATGGCTGGTATTGTGGCTGGATCTCTTACAGCTCATTCGTTTTGGGCTCCTCGCCCTCCGTCATTGAACCCTGATCGTCCTTCGATTGTTCACAGCGGCTGTTATCCCATTGGTTACTGGTGCGGAACACGCGAACAGGCCGAGGAGTTTGTTGTGACAGGTTCTGTTCCAACATCCAAAGACGAATGCATCAAGCTTTGTGAAGCCCAGCTTACTTCCAAGTACGAAGTGGTTGGGGTCGATGGGGCAGAAGGCGGCAACTCCTACGGGACAGGCTACAAGGCCAACTCCGTCAAAAACTGCGAAGCGAATGATGCAGGTGACGGCAAAACCCGAATCAAGTGCGAGTACACCTACCAAAAAGTCTGTGAGGCTGCTGGACGTTTGCCTGCGGGAATCTCCATGGATCAGGGCTCCGCAACCATCGAACATGTGGGAGATTACTTCGCTCGGATGGCGTACCTGGAGGAAGCTGCGGTCACAGCGTTTGCCTATCTTGCCCGTGAACTGGAGGCCTACGACGCGCCGGAGCGCCTGGTGAACATGGCGAAAGAAGCCATCCAGGAAGAAGTGGAACATGCCGAGATGGTGCGCGCTTTGTGCGAACGTTACGGCGCAACGACTCCCAACGTTGAGGTCGAACCCTTCCAGCTTCGCTCCCTCCACGAGATCGCGCTCGACAACATCACCGAAGGCTGCGTTCGTGAGACTTACGGCGCTTTACAAGCGACATACCAGGCTGAACATGCGGAAGACCCGGCTGTCCGAGCCGTCACCCACCGTATTGTATTCGAAGAGAGCCGACATGCCATGTTGTCCTGGGAAATTGCCGAGTGGCTGCATCCCCAGCTGACCCAAGAGCAACAAGACGATTGTCGTGCTGCCATGAAGCAAACGATCGCAGAGTTGGAAGACGCTGTGGCCCAAGAGCCGCCTCCCTCGCTGGCGAAAGTCGCCGGTCTTCCTCCTGCTGTGGAAGCCCAACGTATGTTCCAAACCCTCAAAGAGACCCTTTGGGCCTAAACGTTTTGTGGAAGCTTCATTGTTGCTTTCTTAAGGCTGAAGCCATTTGGCAATGGCCACGCCGAGGTACGTTCCGATGGCGAGGCCTGCGATGCCCATGGTCAGGCCGGATACGATCAACTGGCGGTTCTTAAGAGCCCGAGCGATGGGTCCAATGAAGGGCGGTCCAAAGATTCCGGCTGAAGACGTGATCAGCGTGGTGTCGGCGTCGATACGGAAGAGCGCGGCCAGTGCAAAGTGGATCAGCAACGCGCCAAACATCAAGCAGCCTGTGTACAGCAAGAGTATCTTGAGCGTGCTGAACGACTTCGCCATCATCGCGAAGTTCACCTCAAAGCCGATGGCTACGCAGAACATCAGCATCAAGTAATCTCCTGCCTCGAAGCTCCAAGAGAGCGAACGCACACGCGGAAAGAACGACGCCACAATGCCCAAGGTGGTCAGCGTGAGAATCACGGGAAGGTCAAGGACGTCGCCATACACAAGGAAGCTTCCCCCCGCGCTGATCGCGACGATAGCGACAGACAATCCCACAGCAAAGCCCAACTCTTTGTATCTCTGGCGGCGGGGAAGGACCTCACTCAGGGCAGCGAGCGGTTCGGTGGTCTTGTCGGGTTTGGGCTCTTCGGGAGGTTCGGTGGATTGAAAAGGGGGAAGGAACAAGAGGCAGAACCGTTGGGCGATGCTAAGGATAAACAGCAGCCACACCCCACCAATCATGATATCTGCGCTGGTGACAAGCACATAGAATGGCTTGGGAACGTTCAAGGCCTTGCCGATCGCGATGGTGTTAACGGTCCCTCCTGTGTACATCCCCACCAACATTCCGGCCATTTGCCAGGACTCTTTGAGCCACGACCCCAGCAGCTTGTACGTGATCAGCGCGCTGGTGACTGCAGCTACAATCATCAAAACAAACGACAGAATGGTTTTGGGGGCTAGCTTTAACCAAGCAACAACGTTGGCCGAGAACAAAAGCAGAGGTATCGCAAGCACCACCGTTGCGCTTTGGATGGTGGAGAGGGTGGGTTTGTGAGCTGTCCAGCCCACATTGGCCAGAACGATTCCAAACCCATAGCAGAGCACAACCGGTCCAAGCCACTGTGCGGGCTTGACGTGCTTGTCCAGCCACAGCGCTGCAGCCGGAAGCACAAGGATAAGCAAAGCCTGAAGGACAAACATCCACACCTCCAACGTCGTTACGGTGAATTCTCACCATAGCACAAGACGTTGGTTTGGGTGTGGTGCTTTCGTTTCGAAGTGTGCCCTAACTCTGAAGCAAGAGACTTCCTTGTTGGGTGCCGTACTTCTCCAGAACTTTGGCTTTCCAGGCCTGTGTTTTGGCCTTGACCATCACACGTCGGTGTCCTCCGCCAGCCTTGCCCACCACTCCTTCTTCGGTGATTCCAGGGAGGCTGCCAGAGTCCACTTGTTCCAGAAGCTCATGATCCCAGGGGGACTGGCCCAAGAAGGCTGGTACATCGAGCGAACCAAACCACTCCATGAACTGCTCGGGTGACAGGAAGCCTTGTTTGTAGGGTGCAACGTCCAACAATGTCAGTCGCTTGGGATCTTCGGGTTCATGCTGGCCAGCAAAACTTCGAGGACCCCAAAATTCAGCAAAGACTGTCATGGAGTTCCAACGTTGATCGTAGGCTACAAACTCCAAGGGCTCTCCCAAGGTTTCGCGGAACAGCGACCAGGCTGAACCAAAGACATCATGGCTCTCATCGATGATCTGGGTTCGCGTGCCCCAGCGATGCCAACCCAGCTCTCGGTTCCATTCAAACCGCAGGTTGGAGCCGTCAATCTTGTCAAAGATGTAAAGGGGTTCTGTGCGATAGCGCTTGGGCAAACGCTGGGAAATCGAAGGGTAACGTTTCATCACAACACTCATTGTCTGCAGAATCAATCTCACCTTGTTCCACAGGGGGAACCGTCTTGTTTTGGGAAGTAAGCAAGACCAAGGTGAACGCAGCTTGAGCCAAAGGTGGTTGTCCTTGTGTCAAAGGATATCTTCGGGGTAAAGCTGCGAAACGACGGTGATTAGCGGACAAGAAAGAGCATTGGAGTTCCTGTTGGAGAGGGTGTAGGGGATGCGATGTGAGCTAGTACGTGCAGGTCGTACAAAAGTTCAAAGTCTTTTGATGTGGCTGAAACACAAAGGCTTTGTTGCTTGTTGAACGACACGTTGGTGGTTTTCTTCTTTGACAGAACGTGAGAATCGATTAGGTTGAGCGCCGTACAGAGAAGTGGGTTGGTGGTTGGGGACCTGGAGAGGACATCAAAGAGTAGGCTTTGGGCTGCGAAGGGAAGCAGCACAAACGACGGGGTTTTGCGATGGGTCTCAAAAAGAAGTGCTGCTGTAAGTTCAAGAAGAAAGAAACATACTGCAAACGTTGCCCCATCAAAGCAGTGTTGCTTGCTCGGGGAGTCTTGCAAGAGGAAGAACCTGTCACTGACAAAGAAAAGACGAAAAAGGCTGCCAAGAAAAAGAAAAAAGCAGAGAAGAAGGCAGCCAAAAAGGCCGAGAAAGAAGTGAAGAAGAGGCTTAAACAGGAGAAAGCCGCGAAGAAGATAGAGAAAGCCACAAAGAAAAAAGAGAAGAAGAAAAAGAAGCGGAAGGAGTGAGGCTCTCACGTTGGCGAAGAACGATAACCGTTCGTCCTAGCTTTGGCGGAGTCGGATCAGGCCTTCTTGGATCGTAGAGGCGACAAGCTTTCCATCCCGTGTGAAGTATTGACCTCGGACAAGTCCACGAGCGCCGCTTGCGCTGGGGCTGTCGATGCTATAGAGCAGCCAGTCGTCGAAGCGGAAGTTGTGGTGGAACCACATGGCGTGGTCGATGGTGGCCATCTTCAGTCCAGGTGTCATGAACGAGACACCGTGGGGCTGTGTGGCTGTGGGCAGGAAGTTGAAGTCGGATGCGTACGCCAACATATACTTGTGGACGCTTGTCACATCGGGAAGCGCACCGTTGGTCCGAACCCAGATGTGACGAATCGGCTCCATCACCTCCGGCTTTAGAGGGTTATGAAGCGTGACAGGACGCATCTCAATGGGCTTGTCTGCGGTGAACTTGTCGCGGACTTTTTCTGGGATGAACGTACGGTATTTCCGGGCGTATTCGACCTCCGACAAGAGACCTTCGGGCCCTGGTACATCAGGCATCTCGTCCTGGTGCTCAAAGCCTTCCTCCGCGAGCTGAAACGAAGCGGTCAGGAAGAAGACAGTCTTTCCGTGTTGAATAGCTTGCACCCGTCGGGTGCTAAAGCTTCGACCGTCTCGAATGTTCTCTACGTCGTAGACGATGGGGCGTTTGACGTCGCCAGCCCGTAAAAAATAACAGTGGAACGAGTGCACCGAACGTTCGTCTTCGACAGTGGCCTGGGCTGCAGAGAGAGCCTGTCCAATCACCTGACCACCAAACACCACTCGGAAGCCAAGGTCCTGGCTTTGTCCACGGAACAAACCCTCTTCGATCTTCTCCAAATCCAGGAGGTCCAACAGCTCTTGTAACACCTGACTCATAACATTTTCCTTTGGGGTATGAACCTGTACGTTCGGTTTGAAAGGCGCGTTTCCACACGGAAACATCGGTGCTTTGCCGGGGGGATACCAAACCTGTGGGGCTGTGTCAATGAAGCCTAGGGTCGCTTTGGCTACAGTTAGGGCACTGCCGAACAACGTCGATTGCGGCAGAAGTAGTCGCGACAACCTGTGGCTTGGATGCAGTCGAGGTTGCTGTTGCAGGTCGCTGGACAACTGCCGCTGCTTCCTGGAGTGAGGCTGCAAAAACCGTTGTTGCAGTAGCGCCGTGTACCACAGGCAGAAACCGAGGAACACTCGCTGTCTTGGGTGCAAAAGCTTGGGCATGAGGGAGCGATGGAGCTGCAGAAGAGGCCACGATAGCAATACTTCTTTGTGCCACAGGCGGTCACTGCGCAGTCGCGATCGGACGTACACGTGGAGGGGCATGTGCCGCTGCTGCCTGGTGTGATACTGCAGAAGCCGTTGTTGCAGTAGCGTCGGGTGCCACAGGCCGAGACGGTAGAGCAGTCGGTGTCTGTGGCGCAAGCAGACGGGCATGAGGGTGCGATGGAGCTACAGAACACGCCCCGGTAGCAGTATTTCTTGGTACCACAGGCTGCAACAGCGCAGTCGCGGTCGGATGAACAAGAAGATGGACAGCTTCCACTTCCGCCCGACGTGATGCTGCAGATCCCACCGTTGCAATAGATACGGCTACCACAGGCGGAAACGGTGGAGCAGTCAGTGTTGGACGTGCAGGTGCTGGGGCAAGAGGGCGCGATGGAGCTGCAGAACAAGCCTCGGTAACAATACTTCTTCGTACCGCAGGCGGTGACGGCGCAGTCGCGGTCGGATGAACAAGAAGATGGACAGGTTCCTGACGAAGGCGTGGTGCATTTCCCTCCCACACAAGAACGCCGGGTACCACAGGCAGGGCTGGTGCAATCTCCGTCGGAGGAGCACGATGTGGGGCACACGTTGTTCACACAATTGTTCGCCACACACTGGTTCTTGTTCCCACAGCCAGGAGCTTTGCAGTCGTTGTCGGTTTGGCAGAACGAGGGGCATGTGGTGCCATCGGAACATTGACCTGCGATGCAGAGTCCTTTGTTGCCGCAACCTGGGATCTGACAATCGGAAGCGTTGCCACAAGGGCCGCAGAAGGTCTGTGGGTTCACGCAGCGTCCTGCTATGCATCGGTTTTGCTGGCCGCATACAGGGGCCGCGCAGTCTGTGTTGCTGCTACACGAAGATGGGCATTGCGCCGGTCGGTCACATTTTCCGTTCACACACGCGGTGAAGCCGCTGGGACACAAGCCACATTCGCTGTCCGTGGAGCAGGACGAAGGGCAACTTGTTGGGCCACCGGCCGCACAGGCCCCGTTGATGCAAGCGGTCCTTTGGTTGGGGCAGGACAGGCACTCGGCGTCGGCAGAGCAAGAGGAAGGACACTGTGGAGGACTTTGGCATGTTCCGTTGACACAGGATGTTCGTCCTGCGCACAAGCCACATTGTGTGTCATTCACGCAAGAAGCAGGACAGTTGCTGGATGGGTTGCTGCACAGGTTGTTGATGCATTGGGTTCGACCGTTGGGGCAGGGCGCACATTGGTCGTTGCTGCTGCATTGCACCGGGCAGGTTTGTGTGGGGCTGGTGCATCGTCCGTTGACGCAGGAGGTTAATCCAGCGGGGCAGTTTTGGCAGTCGCCTTCTGTTTGGCAGGATGACGGGCAGGTGCTCGGGGGAATGCCACATGCACCGTTCACACAAAAGGTCTCTCCATCGCTGCACAACGCGCACTCGCTGTTGTTGCTGCACGACGATGGACAGTTGGTCTCTTCCTTTTTCTTGTCACAAGCACCCTCAACACAGGACGTTTTGCTCTCTGGACAGCTTTGGCAGTCGTTGTCGGTTTGGCAAGAACTGGGGCACTGAACCAGAGGCTCCACACAGGCACCATTTTCACAGGAGGTCTTTCCGTTGGGGCACTTGTCGCAGTCTTCGTTGGAAGAACAAGAGGTCGGACACTGTGGCTCTTCTGTTTTGGGTTCGCTGCAGATTCCCTCCATGCAGACGGTGCGACCGTTGTCACAGTTCAAGCAGTCCAAGTTTTCGGTGCAGCTGTCGGGGCACTTGGGTTGGGTCGTGGTCGTTTGTGGGAGACACCGTCGGATGCCGTCCTCAAGCCGGCAGGCGAGGACCCGGTTTTTGGGGTCTTTTTTGTCGCTACAATCGCTGTCCCTTTGGCACTCGTTGCCGCCTCCACAGCCTGCAGAGATACAAAGACTTAAGCTGGCCAACAGGACCCAAACAAGTCGGAGTGGACGAATCATGATGCAAATCCTTTGTGACTTCTCAGAGGCTAAGACTCTTCAGAGCGGCGTCGAGGCTTGTAGATGTTGTAGGTGCCCAGCGCCGTGACCACGATCTTCTCGTTCACGGTGAGTTTGGTCTCGACGATAGCGTGCGAGCGGCCGAGGCGAAGCACGTGAGCGTTGGCGTGGATGAGGTCGTGTACCTGGACAGGTGCCAGATAGTTGAGCTTGAACTCAATGGTCGAGCAAAGATGACCTTCTTTGAGGCAGCCAAAGATCGCTGCACCCATCGCATAATCCACAAGCGTGGACAACACACCGCCATGCACCGCACCGGAAGGGCTGCGATGTTTCTCATCGGTTTGCAACGTAACGTGGGCTGTTCGACCTTCCAGGTCGATGGAGTTTAAGCGATAGCCTACAAGTGTTCCGAACTGATCAGGGTACGGGAACAACTTGTGGACCAGAGCTTGTGCCTCTTCTGTGTACATCCAAACACTCCTACAAAAACAGTTTCCCTCAAAGGCAGATGGTTTCGTTTTGTTTCGACCGACATTGTCCGTACGTGCAGGTGTCTTTGGTGTTGGGCACGCTGCAACGTTGGACGCAGATTCCTTTGGATTGGTCGCTGGGATCGTATCCTGCGCAAATGTCGGACGTTGGACACGTTTGAGCGGCGTTGGGGGTGGCGTCACAAGGGGCCAGGCAGAAGGTCGCGTTGGTGCTTTCTCCCACGCAGATGTTGGGCGCTTGGCAGGGGTTTTGGGCGTCACAGGCTTCGTGTAGTTTTTTGCCCTGACCCTGGAAAGGCACACACACACCTCCTTGCGGCGCGTTGAGCACTTTGGTGCAGGCTTCGTTGGTCTCGCAGCTGGGGTTTCCGGCCGTCCCTTTGCTGGGGTTGCAGTCTGTGAGGCATGTGTTTACGCCCTGGACTGGAACACAAGACAGCCCGTACTTGCACATCTTAACGATGCTGCACTTGGCGCCTTTGGGTTCGGTCAGATCCGGGAAACACATCTTTTGACCGCCGGTTTGTATTTCAAAGCACAGTTCCCCCGACGCGCAATCGGCGTTGGTGTTGCAATGTTCGAGGCAGTAGTTGTAAATGCAGCTGGTTCCGGAGCAACAGTCGGCAGGTCCTTTGCACTCACGGTGACGGCAGACTTTGCACTCCTCTTGGAAGCAACCCTCTCCCGTCGCGCAAGCTTGACCCTGGGACCAAGCGCCGCAACCGTCCGGTCCTTTTTCGCAAGTTTGAGCTGCGTTGTTGGTGCATTGTTTGGCGCCTTCTTTGCAGCAACTGTCGTTGGAAGCGCAGGTACCGTTGTCGCAGTGGAAACCTTCTTCACATTCTCCCGGTCCGCTGCAGGTTTGGGGCACACAAGCACCTTCTTTGCAGACTTCGCCTCCCTTGCATGCCGTCTTTTCCCAGACCACACAGCCTGCTCGGCCAACACAATTCTCTGCGGTCTTGTTGTCGACACAACGTTTCCGGACATCACCACACGACACGATACACTCTGTGTTGTTGGTTTCCGGCGTGGGCTCGGACGCATCCGGTTGAGTGACTTCTTCTGGCTGTGTTGGCTCAGGGGCTGGTTCTGTGTTGTTGGCTTCGGGAGTGTTGGTGACTTCTTGGGAGGCTTCCTGGCGGCTGACGGGAGGCTCTCTTTGAACTTCTGGAGTCGGTTCTGTGGGACTTTCGGCAGGGCTGCAGGCTGAAAACAACAGCGCTCCGACTCCCAAGCATGCAAGCAGCACTCCAAGAACAAGCGACCATGACCGACGTTTTCTACAATGAATACGCATCCAACAATCCTTCCCAAACAAACGATATCGTTTCAAAACGAACACATTGCAATGTACCATGGATAGGAGGGTTATGCTAGCGTTCTTCTACAGTTGCAATGAACAGCTTGTGTGGTTTTCTTGTCCAACATAAGCCTTGCGCTTTGGAGTGTCTTATGGAGCGGGAGCGACAAAGCGAGGATGCGTTGACTGCCAGGGAGGAACCCAGCCACCAAAGGCTTCTTCCAGCGCCATCGCGACCGCGATGGTTTTGTGGTCATGGCCGTGGGAGGCGCCTACTTGAACGCCCAGAGGAAGACCTTTGGCGTTGAGGCCCAAGGGAACCTGGGTCACTGGAACTTCCATCACGTTGAGGACTGCTGTGTACACCCAATGAAACGGTGTTAACAGCGGCTTGGAGTGAATGGGGGCAGGCTCTGCATACGAGGGAAAGAGAAAGACTCCATCGTCGCCAAGAAGCTCGCGTAGCGTTTCGCGAAGCTCGTTTCCGAGCGTTAGCATGCGCGCGGCATGTTTGGGGAACACTGCGCTCAAGTTATCGGCGATGCCAAGAACAATCGAAGGTGCCGTGTGTTTGGATTGACCCACGCACCACTTGCACAATTCCCAAAACAGCGGCCAGGGTGTTTGGTAGCCCAGAAGGTCTCGGAACGCGTGGGGGCCTTGGGCTATTTCCAGCATGCTGGCCCAGATGTCCAACGACTTCTTCAGCGCTGGCAGACGCAGCGTTTCGACCTGTGCCCCTTCCGAGCGAAGGAAGTCTGCAACGTCTTGTTGCGCTCGAACCAGATCTGGGTGGACTCGTGTGGAGCCGTTGTCGGGGATGTGGAGCACACGCAAGTCGCTGAGCTTTACGTCAGAGGGGTGACCCATGTCCCAAACCTGGCATTCATGGTCGTGACCGTCGGGTCCCACCAGAAGCTGCAACAAGGGCCAAAGGTCTTCGGCTTTGCGACAGAGCGGACCTGTTGTGAGGTATCGAAGGGCGGGTCCTTCGTGAGGCGAGGGAAACTGGCCTGTTCCTGGTACGAGCGTTCCTGTGGGCTTGTGCCCAAACACGCCGTTGAAGAAGGCGGGGAGTCGGATGGAGCCGCCGATATCGGAGCCCAGACCAAACGGGGATGCGCCAGAGCCTACGATTGCGCCTTCTCCTCCGGAGCTGCCACCGACCATTCGACCCGGATCATAGGGATTGTTGGTGCGCCCATAGACCGCGTTGTTGCTCTCCAACCACATGCAAAGCTCAGAGAGGTTGGTGACTCCCAAAGGAACAACGCCTGCTCTTTGCCAGCGTTGCACTGCGGTTGCGTTGGTTCTCGCGATGGTTCCTTTTCGCGCGACAAGACCGGCAGTTTGGGGCATTCCTTGCAGCGCAAAACACTCCTTGATGGTGCAAGGTACTCCAAGAAACGGTGGCACGTCTTCTGGCGTGGCGTTGCGCAGGGTTTCGTCGGCAGCGTCAGCCTCGCTTTGTGCTTGGGCAAAGCGCTCTGCAACGATCGCGTTTAAGTAGGGGTTCACCTTTTTGGCGTAGGTGATGTGAGCGTCTACAATCTCACGAGACGACACTTGTTGGGTGCGGATCCAATCCGCCAACTGACTCGCCGAAGTCGTCAACCATTCGTGCACCATGAAGCTCCTTCTCCAGGTTTTGCTTGTGCGGGCTTTGACCATACCGCGGCGAGGTCAAGCAGGTCAATGGAGAGGGTTCTGTGAGCATCGCTGTTGTGGGATTTGTAGGAGGGAGCGGCTGCAAATCAACTGGTGAGTGTGGGTTGTTCTTCAGCCAGGACATGCTCCAGTCGCTCCGCAACGCGTTTCCAGGTGAAGCGTTCAAGCACGACGTTGCGAGCGTTTTGTCCCATACGAGCCAGATCTTCTGGGTTGTTGAAGAGAGTTGTGATGGTTTCGGCAAGATCTTCCACTTGACCGACCTGGAACAGCTGTCCGTTGTGTCCAGGTGTGACCATCTCTGGAAAGGCCCAGGCGTTGGGCAACACACAAGCCACCTCGTACAGCATAGTTTCGAGAGGGGCGATGCCAAACGGTTCATACAGAGAGGGCATCACGAACAGAGAGGTGTCGCTCAAGAGGCGTTGGTAGGTCGCCATTTGCAATGGGTCGGTTTTGGAGAGGAAGCCATAACACGTCACACCCTTGGCGAGGTGGCTGGGGATGTTCATGTTTTGGGGGCCAACGATATGGAGTTGTGCCTTAGGGTGGCGCTGACGAACGATCTGAAACGCTTCCAGAAGTTGCCAGCCTCCTTTTCGGGCAAAGTCGATCCCTACAAAGAGGATGGACTTTTGGTCGTAGTCTTTGTGGGAAGGAGGGTCTGGAATCTGATCCAGGTTGATGCCTGCACCTATCGTAATGACGCGATCTTCAGGGATGCCGAAGTCTTGGATGAAAGAGCGTCGCAGGTAGTCGCTCATGGTCAGGATCTTGTCCATGCCCTGGTACACTTCGCTCTCGTAAGCAAAGGCTTGTTCCACAATCTTGGCCGAAAGCTTCAAGGACTGAAAGTGCGGACTGGCAGCGAGCTGTGCGACATTTCCGTCGTGGTACGAAAAACAGCGAGTTTGACCTTTCACAATGGCGGGGATGTTGTAAATTCCACCGAATTGAAGAAAGGTGTGCTGAAAGTCGGAGGGGAGCAGTGCATGCTCCAACTCTTGCGTAAGCCATTTGTAATATTGGGTATCGAGATAGTAACGCTGTCGCCAGGTCTCGCGCGGCTGGGTGAAGTTGCGTGCGATCAAAAACCACCGCTTGAGGCGTGAGGCGTCCACGCCGACCGCGCGTTGGAGTAAGCCTCGATCACTACAGGCATTGAGGAGTTGGCGGCTGCAACCTGACCAGGTTCGGGGAGAGAAAGGATCGGAGCCCACAAGGGCGCCGCCCATCAAGGTCACCACTTTACGGCGGGGAAAACTTGGCGTCATGGGATAATCTCTTCGCGACAGGGGCTCAACATTGCCAATTAATCGATTCGATTTTGCTGCAAAAGGCATTGTTAAACTTTCCTGTCACGCGGGAGCGAGAATCCCAATGAGCAGTGGCCTTGATGGGGCACAAGAGCTATGGAGCTAAGTAAGCTCTTGTGGGATTAACAGGTCTGTCGCTCTGAAGTTCCTCCGCTTTTAAAGATTTTTCTCTCTTTTCCAACTTTTTTTGGAACGCAGCAGATTGAAGCTCTTCTCATGAGGAACGATGTGTCCTATTCTCTTGTTTCAAGAAACTGGATTGGCAAAAGAATTGTGTGTGGGAGTACCGAGATGGAGCGTGTTCGATGGAGAGCTTGGCTTATCCTAATGGGCCTTGTTGGCTGCTTGGGACTGGTCGGGTGCAAAAAGGATCTGCTGGATGAGCTGGAAGGGTACGGTCGTGTCGCAACCCAGGCCAACCCACAAATCGAAGCGGTAAGCACCGTCTTTCAGAAGGTGCGCCAGATGCCCGAGCTTGTAACGTTGCGCAGCCACCTCAAAGAGAAAGTCCTTCCGGCGCTGCAAACGTACATCAAAACCCTTGAATCTCTTCGTTTGCAGCACAAAGACTTGGCTGAGGCTCACGACATTCTCGTGAAAGCTCACCAAGATTGGTTTCGTGCCTTGTCTCAGTTTCACCAGCAAGCCACCACAGACACCTTGCGTATGAAATGGGTGTCTACCTTGCAGAAGCAAGCCCGCGAATACGATGCAGCTTTGCGCAAATACAAAAGTTACATGAAGCTGGTGTACCAGGCAGCGCGTCGACGTTTGTAAGCGACTTTTCGTATCGGTAGCCTCTTTCTTTTTGAGAGCGAGTACAAGAAATGATGGAAACTTCCACTCGAAGTCCTGCTGAACAAAAGGCGCTGGAGGCGTCATGGTCCAAGGCTCGTCGTGAGCTTTTGGAGGCCATGCTTCAAGTTGCCCAGTCTCATCGTTGGGCCGGTGATGTCGGCTTAATCCAGGACCTCCAACAATCCCATGATCCGATCGATCTGCTTCAATTTCAGAACTACTGGGAAGATGACAGCGACAGCGCGATCCTCTTGCGGCAGCGAGTGGAGGAGTACCAACGCTGGGATCGCGAATGGTCCGACCACTTGGCGGATCTGGAGGTTCTGGAACAACAACGTCGCCAGGCCAACCAACGGCGCAACATTGTCTTGGCCTTGGGTGGTATTGTAGGGCTCGTGGCCGCTGTTCTCTTTCTTACGCCAGATACCGTCAAACAAACGTTGCGACGAAGTAAGATCCTTGACCTGCCCAAGTTCAAGACGTTTGGCGACGTCTCGTACTTTTCGGCTGCAGAGTTGGCGCAGTCGATGGCCTTGCAGCCGCCAAAGCTCACCAAGAAGGTCCGCTCGTATGCGGCGCTTCACTCTCCTCACACGACGTCGTTGTGGGGACCTCTTACTCATGTCTGGATGTACCGGGACAAGGCGGGTCATGTGCAAGATCTGATCATGACGGGTCACGCCGAAACCCGGGTCCGTCACAAGTGGTGGAGCTTGTTGTACAACACCGCGTTGACGCAGAAACATGCGCGTGCTTCGAGGCTTTTGCTCTCCGGTGTGGCGCGACTGTCGTTTCGGTACAACTGTCCACAAACCTCCGTTGTCAAAACGTATCTTCAAACACAGGTGTCGTGGCGAGAGCGATGGCAGCGCTCTTCTCAGAACGCGACCACCACCTCACTGGCCCAGGTTGATGACAAGCTCAAGGCGCTCAACACCACCTTGTCCACATTGCGGAAGCAGCCGGACGTAAAAAAATACATTCAATGCGTGGAGGAGCAGGGCCGCTCGTTCCTCTCGTTCTCTCGTCAGGCCAAGCAGCTGTTTGTGCAAGATGGTTTGAGCGTGCGCCATGTTCTGCCACACTCGCTTTGGAAGCAGGCGCACAAACGGCTCAAAGAAGGGTACGGCCAAGCCAAGAAGCAGGTCGTTGGGTTCGCCGACTTGTTGAAGCAAGCCAAAGCGCCTTCGGCTGTGATGTCGTTTTCGGTGCGCTGGCGAAGCAGCGGAAAGCCTGTGGTGTTTCGGCTCCCGAAGGCGACCTTGATGCACGAAAGTTTACCTCGTGCCCGGAGGATCTATCGCAAGGAGTTGGAACACGTGATGTTGGGCAACGCGCGAGAGCGTGAGGTCCTGTACAAGCGCCGCCTGGAGATCAACGAGGAGCATCAGAGGCAGTGCAAAAACTGGAAAAGGGACAACTCGCCGCGCCTGCGCAAAAAGATTCAGATTGAACAGATCTGTTCGTCAGATGGTCGTTGTCACATGGCGACCTCGCCGATTGTGATCAACCAAAGTGACTATTGCGAACGTTATGTCCCGCTCAACTTGCTCTTGGCGAGGATGCGATTGCGTCAGATCCAAGAGCTGTTAAAGCGCATCCAAAGCCCAGCCAACCAGGCGCTGTTGGAAACCTTTGTGTCCCAGGCGATGTGGGATGCGCTGCTGCGCAATGCGCCCTTGCCTGTGGGCCAATACCAGGGTGAGCTGTGGCAATGGCAGGCACACACTCGTCGCAAGTTGTGGAGCCTTTTGTACCAACAAATGATGCAGAAGGGTGTCCCTGTTCATGCGCTGGCGCAGCCTCATGTTGTGTTTCGTGTGCGGGTTGAAGGCGACACGGTGGCCATTCGGCCGGTGTGGATTGTGGATCTTCGCTCGACCACATTTCGTTTCTCTCCTGAGTTCACCATCCCGATCCCAGAGGTTCGTTCTACGTCAGGTTCAGCGGCCCGAAGCTGTCGGTTTGCTGCGTTTGTACCGTCAAAAATCGCTCCCAAACCTTCTCCACAAGGGAAAGGGAAGCAGGTCAAGACAGACTCCAAACAGGCCAACAAACTCCAACCCAAGAAAGAGCCAGAGCCACAGCAGCTTCTTGAGAAGCGTGAGGAACTGCAGAACCTTTGTGGGCAAGGCAAGTTGGCAGAAGAGTTTCTGCGGTATTGGCAGAGAAACCAGAACACGCAGCGGGTGTTTGGAAAGCTCTCTGAGATGGGCCAAACGTTTCTGGACGTAAGAGACACCTTACAGGCGTTTCGGGCGATCAGCAGCGAGACATTAATTCGCAAAGGTTTGTTCTACTACATTGGTCGCTTGTATCGGATCCTGCGGGACTACCGAACCACTCCTCCCGAGCTTCATGCGCAGCTGGCTTACATCACAGCGGTTGGAGTGGCCCGCTACATGAAGCGGATCAGCAACATTCCTTTAACTGCCTGGGATGTGTTGTCTCACGTGGCTGGGTTGCGTACCCCTCGTGCTCGTGCCGTGCGAAAGCTTCGTTACGACAGCCGGTACGAAGCGTACAACAATCGCTTCTATATGGACGTACGTCGGTATCCGATCGCGCTGATCTCCCAGGCTGTGAGCAACATTCGGAGCATGGACTCCTGGTACTACAAAGACTGGGTCCGGCGCAAAGGAAGCCCACAGCGGCGCTCTCGTCTGATGGCTTCTTTGGACCGCTTCTATCCGCCGTCATCGTTGATGGAGCAGCACCTCCTCGACTTTCTCCGAGCCAAACGTCATCTGCAAACCTACCTGGCGCTGCAGAGCGCAGCGCAGTATGTGCTGCACAAGCAAGTTCCGCGGCTGCGAGGGTTGTTCAAACGGTTGAGCATGGCGCCGCTTCTTACAGAGGCTGACTCCTTGATCGTGCGGCGGATCCAAGACTCTGTGGGGGTGGTTGCCGAAGACACTCACATCGACAGCAGCAAACTTCGCATGCTTGCGTCCACACAAATGCAGCGGTCAGCGAGAGACATGCTGCAAAAGAGCCAAGAGCTGCTGGCCTCTTATGCTCTCAGCAACGTAGATACGCCGGCGTTGCGGTTGTTACAGGCTCGCATCCTGTTTGAGCAAGGCTTGTATCGAAAGATGCTTCAGGTCCTATGCAAAACACAGACCCCGCTGGCTTACTTTCGACCGGAGTTGCGTTGGAAGGTGGTGGGCAGCGATTGGACGGGTGGGGTGCAAAACATCCAGGCTGAGATCAAGGACGAAGCCGTTGTAATCTCGGCCTCGCAGCAAGGACCGCCCAAGCCTTTGCTACGTATTACCGGCCTGAGCGCGCAAGACCAACAGGAGCTGGTGGAGCGTTTGCAGTCGTTGGGTGCGCTGCAACATCCAAAGCACAAAGCGTCTGAGCAGATCTTGATGCTCAGTGTGTCGTTGCCTACGAGGGTGCTGCGTGTGTTTCAACGGCTCCAACAGGCTGACGTTGCGGCCGCACTTGTTCGTGATATGGTGTACTCCTGCAAGGCCCCCGGCTCTTCGATGTTTCCAGTGTCTCGACGCTGTCGATTTCCTTTCCTCAAACTCCCCTAATCCACGCGATGGAGGTTTCCGTGACATTATCAGCGCAGGCTTTCCAGGCCGCCAAACGGTTCATTGAGAACCACGCAAGACCCTTGGACCAGGCTCGGCTTCGCTTTCACCTGCAAGGTGGACCGGTCGACGACGTGTGGGATGCTCTCACAGCCTTTCAAAACGAGGACGGTGGCTTCGGTCATGGGATAGAGCCCGACGTTCAAACTCCCGCCTCGTCGGTCCTTGGGACCAGCATCGCGCTCCAGATCTTGCGAGAGACCAAGGCTCCAATGTCGCATCCGATTGTCAAGGACACCGTCCGCTATCTGGTGACGCAGTACGACGCAGAGCGCAAGTGCTGGCCGATGTTGGCTCCAGAGTCACAAGACGCTCCCCATGCTCCTTGGTGGGAAGGATACGAACAACTTCCCCAACGTTTTGGTGACTTTCTGATCAACCCTCGCGTTGAAATTCTGGGGTACCTGTTGGATTATGGCTTGCTGGTTCCCCCAGCGATTTTGGAGCAGGTGGTTCCAGAAGTCAGTGCAGGCGTTCGGGATTGGCCAGAGTCTCTCGAAATGCATGACTTGCTTTGTTACGTCCGTTTGGCCGGTACGAAGCAGCTACCCCACAACATTCAGGTGGAGCTTCTCCCCAAGCTGCAGAAAAGCATCGAAGACAAAGTGGGACATTCCCCCGAAGAATGGGTCAAGTACAGCTTAAAGCCCACCATGGTTGTGCGATCGCCCGATTCTCCGTTTGTCGAAAGCGTTGCGCCCTGGTTGGAGTCCAACTTTGCGTTTGAAGTGGAGCAGCAACATGAAGATGGCTCCTGGAAGCCGTCATGGTCGTGGGGTGACTTTTACCCAGAGACTTGGCCCAAAGCGCAGCAGGCTTGGGCTGGTAAGTTGACGGTGGAACAACTCATTCTCTTTCATAACTTCGGAAAATTGGAGCAACCTGCATGAGAACCTGGATCACATGGGCTGGTTGGATCGCTGCTTGGATGTTTCTGTCGGGTGTGACCCCAGCACAGGCAGGTAAAATTTACCGATTTCGTACAAACGGCAACGGAAAAGGTGTCCGCATATCGAAAGGGTGGGGTGCTGTCCAGTTGATGGCCGTCGAGCGAGGTTGGGTCTATCTCTTCTCCAAATATCGTCGTGGTCCTGGAACCGTGTATCGATTCCGTGCTGACGGAAACGGCAAAGGTATCGCGATCTCAAAAGGTTGGGGCTCGGTTCGGTTAATGGCGGTCGATCAAGGCTGGGTGTACCTGTATTCCAAGCCGCGCAGAGGTACCGGTGGAGTGTATCGCTTTCGCGCCAAGGGCAACGGAAAAGGCAAGCGGATCTCCAACGGTTGGAGTCATGTGCGCGACATGGCCGTGAAAAATGGCTGGGTGTATCTGTTCTCCAAGCCGCCCCGAGGGACAGGTGGGGTGTATCGGTTCCGCGCCAACGGAAACGGAAAAGGCAAACAAATTTCCACCGGCTGGGGTTCGGTGAGAAGGATCGCTGTCAGTGGGAAGTGGGTGTACCTGTATTCCAAGCCAAGACGAGGCCGAGGTGGTGTGTATCGCTTTCGGCTCGGAGGACGAGGCAAAGGCGTTCGAATCTCTAGCGGCTGGAGCTTTGCCCGTGATATGGCTGTGAAGGGAGGCTGGGTGTATTTGTTCTCCAAACCACGCCGAGGTTTGGGTGGGATCTACCGGTTCCGAACTCGCGGCTCTGGAAGAGGAAAGCGAATCTCAGACGGCTGGAGTCGCGTTCGATCCATCGACGTTGACCGAGGCTGGGTCTACCTCTACTCTCAGTAGAGCGGTGGAGATCTTTCGCCGGTTTGAAACGAAAATGGAAAAGACTGTTTCTAAAAAAAGAAAGGATCTGCGGTACAGAGGGAAAACCGCAGATCCTTTACACCCCAAAAATATCCCAGAAGGAGAACATCATACGATGTTCCTGGTGGAAGCTTTCGCTCCCAAGGCCGAGGTTGAAACAACAACCAAGCTTCTTGGATGAGTTGTCTCAGAGGAGGGCTTCGTTGTTGTTTCTCGCCCCGACCTTACACCTATAGTATCGCTCCAAGTGCGAAATGGTTTCCTATTTTCTTTCAGTGAGTTATGTCACGTCCGAAGTGTGACGTCACTCACAACCTTTGACCCCTTTTGCTACATGGATGCGGCTACGAATCGGAACTCATGTGTCGAATATTGTAGCGAATTGGTCTCTTCTTGAACGAAGTTCGCGAAACATGGGCGATGGGTGTAAAGCCAGGTTGTCAGTTTCTTTGGGGAGAAAAACGAAGGGGGGAACATTCGGGATGATCACCTGATCACAGCTCGTTGTGATCACTGATCAGAAGGGGGCTGGTTTGTCTGTCTCAGACAAACCAGTGGCCGAGGGGGAAGATTCGCATCAGAAAGACCCAAAAGCGGTTGCGCTTTCGGATGAAGGCGGGCAGGGCGTGGGCGTCGATGAGAAATTCCTTGATCATCTTGCGAGCTTCGTCGCCGCGTTCGGTCTTGTTGAGGTGAAGGGCCATCCGATAGACAGGCTCTGCAAGGGAGCGGTTGGCTTCGCAGGCTTTCTCCAGCCACTCTTCGGCTGTTTTGTGTTCTTTCTTCTCTTGGTAGGCGCGGCCGAGTTGAAGGAAGACTTCACCCTGGTTGCCCGTCTTGTCGAGGGTGAGGGACTCTTTGAGCAGCTCGATCGCCTCGTCGCGTTTTCCCAGAGCAAGTTTTACATTGCCCAGAGCGTCAAGGACTCGCGGGTCGAGGCACTTTTGCTCTCTTTGGATGTTGTGAGCTTCCTGGAGGTAGGGCAGGGCGCGACGATACCGTCTTTGCTTTAGCAGCATGCTGCCCAACTGGAAGCGTGCTCCAGCGTCAATGGGGTTGGCGAGTTCAGCCATCCGGGCTCGGGTGAAGTTCTTCAGCTTGCGGCGTTGGGCCAGCCAAACAGAGATGTACGGCAGGACAAACACCGCCAACAGGATCCAAAACCAGATCGAATAAAGAAGCCAGTAGAAGACTCCAATCAGAACATCGAACCAGCCTCGGCGTCGGGGTCGGTACTGCTGGTAGCGAAGCTGCTGTTGCCATTCTTGTGTGTTGTATGTGTTCTTGCGTTGAGCAGGCTTGGCCTGGGCTGTGGAAGGTGCAGGAGGTACCGTGCGTTGACGCTGAGGAACTGGGGTCGCCTGGGCTTGCACTGGTGCCGTGAAGAGAGGACTCGCGATCAGGCAAGCGCTGAGCAAAAGTCCTGCAAGCCAGATGCGAAGTTTACTCTTTTGAGGACGATGAGTTGGTGGGGTGCTCGTGGTTTCCATGCCCTTCGTTTTCATGCCTTTTCCCTGCGTGGGCTGCGGTGTCCTGTGGCGAGTTGGAGGCTGCAGCAGTTTCTGGGTTCGGTTCTGAAAAAGTCGGCTGGTGTTGTAGCATTTGTTGCAGTTCTTGTCGATGATTGGCCTCGAAAGGCTCGATCCCTACGGACAAAAGTCCTTGGAGGGCGTTTTGCAGCAGCGCACGGATCGGGGGCTGTCGTTCCGCGGGTAGATCCACCAGCTGCTGCTGCAACATATCGTGACGTTGGTACAAGAACCGCTTCTTGGTTTCCAAGATGTTGTGGTACAGGCTGCGCAGGGTGTGAGCGTACATTCGCTCCCGCCGCCAGCCTTCCAGGATGAGGTTCTCAGGAGTGGAGAGGTTGTCTTCGGTTGAGCCTTCTTGTTCCGTGACAGCCTGCTGTTGCTCTCGCCAGAAGGTTTCCCCTTCACTGGCCAGCGACAAGGCCGCTCGCAGCAATCCGATCGACTCATGAAACGCCGCAGCTTCACGTTCCAGGTCGCGGACCTGTTGACGAATGTGTTCCTCAATGTCAGAGGGATCGGTCCAGGTTGTCTGCAGTTTGCGAAGAATACGAAGCATTGAAGGAAATCCAACGTGAACGGGTCATACCAGAGCGGGAAAGGTGCACGGAAGGTTGGACTTAGAATTGAATACCGGCGTAGAATTGAAGCGCCCAGATGAAGGTGTCACGTTGTTGGACGCGCTTGCCAATACCATCCAACTCGCGGGTATGAAAGGGATAGACTTCATCCGTGTTAAGATCGACGAAGCCGTTTCCGTTGGTGTCCACACCGCGCTTGGCGTAGGTCAGGAAGAATGGAAGGGTGGTTCCAAACATTCCTTCCAGGCGGAGGAATCCGTATTTGCCCAAGACAAAGTGCATGGCCGGTTGGAACATCATCGTGAAGTAGTGCTCGTGGTCCATGATCGCGCTGGCTCGGGCCGGAACCTGTAGGCCGTTGAGATCGTTGGGGGGGCCGTTCACCGTTTGGGTCGGTCGGTAATCCGCGATGATGTCTGTGAACATGGTGAAACCACGACCTTCAAACTGGGCAATTCCAATGAACCGTAGGTCCATGAAGATCTTTTGCTGACGAGAGGGGCGCTCCCAAAAGACGATCTCGGTACCCATCACAAAGCCAGCCTGATGCGAAGGAGCGAGGCCGTTGTCTGTTGCGTTGCTGATGAAGCGTGATTTCTGTTCCGCGCGCTGCTGGAACAATTGGGCTTCTTGCTGCTTGGCGATCTTGCGATCTCCGGTCAGCGTTTCTGCTTCCTGGTTGGCTTGCTGAGCTGCCGCAGCGTAGCTTTGTTGGATGCCTTGCTGGGCCTGCAACCAATCCTGGTAGACGGATTGCTCGCGGAAGAAGGGATCGGTGATGAACAGGCTGTACCAGATCTTGACGTACGGTTCAAACACGCTCAAACGCTTGCTCAACGCGATGTGCCAGGTCAGCACATGAGCGCCACGTCCGACACCGCCACCGTTGGCAAGGGTGTTGGGATCGTTGGGATTCCACACCCAACCTGTGGGCATGGTCCAGGTCATACCAATGACCCATGTGGCGCTGTAGGGATCGCGTTCATCGTTGAGGATTCCCCACTGAAGGCCCAATTTCATGTCGCCGAAGATCGTGGTGCGTCGACGCTCAATGTCGTCGGCAGATACGATCCCGTCTCGGCGAAGGCTGGAGCCATCACGTTGGGCTTCTGGGGTGAGCGAGCTGTTGAAGGTTTCGGACAGAATCAGCGGAATGGTCAGGTTAAGTTCCAGATCTTTGTACAGACCAATCGCCGCCCGCATGTTCATGGTGTGGCGGATATGGGTCACCCGCAACTCTGGGAAATATTCGAAGAATTGTTGCTGGGTTTGGAGAACACGTTCTCGGCCGATTACGGCGGAGGTGTTCATGTATTGATACGATACGCGGAAGCGGAAATCGAAGACGTTTTTGTTGTCGTAGTCAAACGAATCCGCCACATCGGTGATGTCGGCTGCATGACTTACAGGTACATGAAGCGCAGAGAGCACAACAAGCCCGAGAAAGAACCACGCACCCAAGAACCATCGCTTCATTAATCCGGCCTCCCGCCGCTTCGCATAACAACAATAGGATTGATCACAAAGAAAATAGGGTAGTTACATCCTTTTATGGGGAAGCAATCATCCTTTCTATGATTGCCATGCTACACTCCCATCACTTTTCTCGCAAGCCCAGTTCCTTCATCTTTTTTTGAAGGCTTTTGCGGCTGATACCCAAGATCTTGGCGGCCTGGGTTACGTTGCCTTCGGTTTGGTCCAAGGCTTGGGAGATCATCTCACGCTCCAGCCGCTCCTTCTCCTGCTTCCACATCTCGGGCAGAGAGAGCGAGCCGTTGCTGTCCATCGTGGGACGCGTGGGAGGCAACTCAGAGCGATTCAGCACTTCCGGCGGCAGCTCGTTGATGCCAAGCCGAGCACCGTTAGCGAATAACATGCTGCGCTCAATGACGTTTTCCAGTTCACGGATGTTTCCTGGCCAATCGTATTCTTCCAAACACTCTAGAGCTTCTGGAGTTACGCCTTCAATATTTTTGCCAAGGCGTTGGTTGAAGCGTTCGAGGAAGTGACCGATCAACAAAGGGACGTCCGAGCGTCGATCCCGCAGCGGGGGAAGTGTAATGGGCACAACCTTGAGGCGGTAGTACAGATCCTGACGGAAGGTGTTTTCCTGGATCATTTCTTCCAGGTCGCGGTTGGTGGCTGCGACCAACCGTACGTTAACCTTTAGGGTTTTAACCCCGCCCACACGTTCAAACTGCTCGTATTGCAAGACACGCAGAAGCTTGACTTGCATCTCTACTGGGATCTCGCCGATCTCGTCGAGGAACAGCGTTCCACCGTCGGCCAACTCAAACTTTCCAGCCTTGGCCGAGACTGCTCCGGTAAAGGCGCCTTTCTCGTGACCGAACAGCTCGGATTCCATCAGGTTTTGTGGAATCGCGGCGCAGTTGATTGTGATGAACGGTTTGTCGCTGCGGGAGCTGTGGGTGTGGAGGGCTCGGGCCACCAGCTCTTTTCCTGTTCCATGTTCGCCGCGGATCAACACGGTGGACGGTGAATCAGCGACCTTGGAGATGGCGTCGTAGATCTCCATCATCTGTCGAGAGCGGCCGATGATGTCGTACCGTCCTTGTTCTTCGGGCGCTGGATGGTAGTTGCGGCTGTTCAGCAGATACGTTTGGTACGCTTTTTCCACAACCTGCTGAAGTTCATCCATATCGAACGGCTTGGTGACGTAATCAAAGGCACCCTTTTTGAGAGCCTCAACAGCGTTGTCCACTGTGCCGTGCGCTGTGATGAGGATCATGGGGGTTTCGGTGTAGTGACCCAGCACGTGATCGAGAAGCGCCATCCCGTCCATCTCGGGCATCTTGATATCACTAACAATCACACTCACAGAGTGAGAGGCCAGGACGTTGAGGGCTTCACGACCGTTGGTTGCGGTGTACACATGGAAGCCTTGCTTCTCCAAGATCGCGCGGACCACGCGACGCATGCTCTGCTCGTCTTCCACCAGAAGCACAGGTTTTTGCGGTGGGGTGAGACTGTTATCTAGCTGTTCTTTATCGGGTATCCCTTGCGATGCTGTTTCGCTCATGGGTATGGTTCCTCTATGTTGAGGGCCACACTGCGGCAAACTCCAACTCGCGTGACGTGCTGCCGGGATCGCCCAATCCATTTCAGATCTAGCGCTCAACCAGGCTTGCGTTGGTTTGCTCTTGTGTACACGCGACACTCTTTGAGGGGAGAGCAGAGCGGCCTAAGGTGTTGTGTTATAGCACTGTTGGGGCCTTCTCGCAAGCAGGGCTGGGGTTGGGAGAGAGCCGTTTGAGAAGGACTTGTACTCCTTCTTGCAAAAAGTACGCAACTTGGACAACATAAGAGCCGAAAAAGAGGATGGAACGAAAGATCACAATGGTATGTGATTGCACTAGCCCGGCTTGCTGGGTGTGTTAACTATATAAGATCAAAGTGTTTTGTCTGTTTAGAACAGAGTTGGAGGATGGACTCATGACAAAGATCGGTCAAGGCGCCCCACAGATGCCCGCGCAAGTTGGTCACCACCAAGAAGTGGTTATTAACGCTCCCCAGAACCAACAGCCGGCCCAGCCGAACGCAGTACAGCACAACGCTGGACAAATGCTGCAGGGCTTCCAAGGTGGCCCCGTTCAAGCGCAAGGGTTCATTCCTGGTGCTCAAGGTACTGGTCGCGCCGCGTTGGGTGTGGTCAACAATCCTGCGGCGATGCTGCAGTCCGCTGCCATGCAAGGACAAGCTGGCGTTCAGCTGCAACAAATGACTGGCGCTGCTCTGCAAGCCATGAACGCTATGGGCTTGGGACATCTGCCCCAGGCACAGCAGTTGGCCATGATGAATGGCATCGGCCAGCAAATGGTGGCACAGGCCAGCTCCATGGGCGCGCAAGCTCTGGCTCAGTCTGTCTTCAACGGAATTCCCGGCATGCATCAAGCGATGGGTGCTCACATCACCGGTGGTTTCAACCAGGGCATGATGGAGTCGATGGGTGGACAGTTCCTCTCCACTCTCGGACAACAGCCCGGTGTACACTGGGGTCGTCAGGCTCTCGGTCAGGTTGGACCTCAGTACTTCAACAACTTCGATCCCCAGTCCTTGGCTGCCATGCCCAACCGCGCGTTGGCTCCCTTCTCCAACCAGTTGATGGGTGCCGTGAACGGAATGTCTCCGTTCCAGTTGGGTCAGCAAATGATGCCAATGATCACCCCGCAGATGCAGCAAGGTCTCGGCGCCAACATGATGAACATGATGGCTCCCGGTATGCTCCAGAACTTGGGTCAGCAGCTGATGCCCATGCTGCAACAAGCTCCTGGCCTCGCAGGTCAAGCGTTGTTGGGCAGCCTCGGCACCAAAGCTCTCCAAGGTCTTGGTAAGAACCTTCTTGGCAGCATCCCCGGTCTCGCTCAAACGCCCGGTGGTGACCTCGCGAACAATCTCCTTGGTGCTCTTGGTAAAGGTGGAAACCTCAAGGACAACCTCCTTGGCGGTATCACCAACTTTTTCAAGGACAAGCTCCTCGGCGGCGGCAAGCTCACCGACATCGGTAAGAACCTGCTCGGTAACCTGGGCGGTGGCGTTCTCGGAAAAGCTGGCAACGCTGTGATGGATCTGATCGGCAAAGGCAAAGGCGCTCTCTCTTCCTTGGGTAGCCTTGGCAAAGGTCTGCTCGGCAAGATCGGCGGCGGCGTCCTCGACAAGCTTGGCGGTGTTGGAAAGATCGCCAGCGGCGCGTTGTCTCTCCTCAATGGAAAGTTCGACGTGACCAAGGCCCTCAAGATCGGCATGAACTTCATCCCTGTGGTTGGACCCGCTTTGGGTGTGCTTTCCAATCTGCCAGGGATTGGGCCCATCTTTGACAAAGTCCTTGGTGGTGTCGGGAAGGTCCTTGAAAAAATTCCCGGCGTCAGCCAACTCTTCAAAGGTATCGGCAAGATCGGTGGCGCGATTGGCAAAGGCGTCAGCAAAGTGGTTGACGGTGTCAAGAACGTTGGGAAGAAGATCCTTGGTGGTGCCAAGAAGTTGTTCAGCAAGATCTAATCGCTGAACCTGATCCGGTTTCTTGCAGAGCCCCTTTTTGTTTCGGCAAAGAGGGGCTTTGTTGTATGAGCCAGGCTTGCTTGTTGTGGCTTTTTTACTCTCTCTTCCCAAAAGGAGCGCTGCGTGGTTTCGTTTGTGGTGTACCTGATTCTGTTTGCCATCTATGTGTTGGTGGTGGTGCTGACGCCCGAACGCAGCCCCTCCGAACAAGACACCCAACCGTCTGGCGAAGATCGCTTCACCCGGCTGGCCACGTTTTTGTTCCTGTGTTGGTGGATCGCGTTTTTGCTGCCAATGTTCACCTCTCCGTGGGAGGCCATGCCGCTGTGGCCGTCTGTGGGGGTTGGCGTCTTCTTGTTTGCGTTGGGTTCGGTCGTCCGCAAAGTTGCGGTGCAAACGCTCGGACGTCTGTTTACCTACCAGCTCTGCATTCGTGAAGAACATCGAATCGTTCAGGAGGGGATCTACCGATGGATCCGGCATCCTTCCTACACAGGGACCTTGTTGGAGGCTTTGGGGATGTTGATCGCCGCTCGCTCTCTGTACGGACTTTGTTTGTTTGTTGTCGCAGCAAGTTGGCTCTTTGCCCTACGAATTCGCCGAGAAGAGCAGATGATGCTCGACCAGTTTGGTGATGACTACCGTGACTACATGAAGCGAACCTACCGGTTGATCCCCTGGATTTTTTAAGATGCGTCTGTCGGTCGTTTCTTTGAAGTTCCAATACACAGAAAATTCCGGTGTATGTGTTGCTGTTTGAGGGAAGTTGTATTAACGTAGTCAACGATTCTATTCTGTGATGTGTCAGTTAAGAGAATCGACATCGAAGCCCGCAGCCGTGGTGTCGAAAGGACAACAAAAGTATGAGAAAGATGATCGTTCGTCTCGCTCTTCTCGCAGTGTTGGGAAGTACGCTCTTTGCATCAGGTTGCTTTGTGACCGGTTCGCGGATGTATCGCACTCCCCGAATGGTTGTGGATACCGTACGTCATCGAGGCTGCATTGGTCGACGATGGACTTACTTCTGTCACCGTGGGGGGATGCGTCACCTCAAGGTGCAAAAGATTCGGTGTCGACGCTACGGTCGTGTGTTTGTGAAGCGTCGTCGTTGGTTTGTGTACGACCGACGCTGTCGTAACCACGCTTACATCAGCGAAGAACCTCGACGTCGTTACTATCGACGTCGTCCGGGCTACGACGAACCCTAGAACGAGCTACAATGGACAACCTCACACCTTCGTTATCTGCACCTCTTCCTGAACCCCGCGCCAAAATCCGAGAGTATCTTCGGCAGCTGTTTGCAGGCATTGGTCGTGAACTGCCAGAAGCCTGGCCCAACATCTCCCCCTCGGAGTTTGCGGAGTACCGTCAGGCGTTGTTCGACCGTATCGATGGACTTTACCAGTACATCGACGGCCAATCCGAGATTCATCCTACCCAGAAAGCATTCGCCCGGTTCTTTCCAGAGACCACGCTTCGTTTGTTGGAGTTGGATTGGAGCCAGCCCGAGCAGCGTCATGCGGTAACGCAAGACACCTTGGACCGTTTGGAGCGCCGCCCACCTGCGATTGTTGCGTACGACCAGCTCTACTGTACGCCGGATTCTACTGAGCGTCGTGCCAATCGGGTGTTGGAGACAATCCCTCAAGATCCAACAAGTCGCGTCTTGTTTTTGGGCGACGACGATCTGGGGAGCATCATCCTTGCACCCCGGTTTGCAGGGGAAGTTCATGTCATTGACCTCGACGATCGGCTGCTTTCGTACATTGAGGAGCAAGCTCCCAACGTGGTCAGGCACAAGGTCGATCTGTTTCTTGGCGGGATTCCTCGCGACATGGTCGAGTCGTACGACGCTGTGGTCCTGGATCCTCCCTGGGACGAGCATGGCTCCTGGTCGTTCTTGGCGAAAGCCATTGTCTGCTTGAAGCAGGTGCCTCATGCCCGGATCTTTCTCTCGTTTTGTCCCCTGGAGATGGAGTTGGCAGGCGCTGCTATGGCTCGGATGTGGCGACGTTTGGCCCAACATGGGATCACCGCGGAAGCGATAGAGACCTCGTTTAACTTGTACGACCTCGTGGCGACCGAAACCGAAGGCTACCAGAAGCTGATGAAGCTTTACCTGCCGCCAGTGTCTTCACCGCTCATGGACCTGCTGCGTCTGGCTCCTTATGCCTTTGCCCATCTCTACCAACTGCGTCGGATCGAACACTTCCAGCCCAACCGGATGCGAAAGTGGTGGTTCGACTGGTGGCACTCCTCTTCGTCTCGTTGATTGCTTTCTTGTTGTTCGGGAGTTTTGTGGATGACTTTCTCTTCGTCGATGTCTTCGGAAAGTCTTGGTGCTGTATCAACGACAGCTTCGGTGCTCCAAGCGTTTACGCATCGTATGTTGGATGTTGTGAACCTTCGACCGGAAGAGTGGCCCAAGGTCTCTCCGTCGGAGTATGGAGAACTTCGCTTCCAACTTCGCGCTCGAATCGAAGCGTTGTACGACTTCATCGACAACCGACCCGACGGAAAAAAAGAAGAGCCTGTCGCGATTCGTCTGTTGGGGGAGAGCGCCCAAAATCTTCTGGATCTGGAGTGGCGACGTCCTGCCTCGTACCTGGAAGCGTCATCGACCTTTCTCCAACTGTGCGAGGAACGCCCGGATCCTTTGCTGCAATACGACCAGCTTTACTGTACCCCAGACTCCACAGAACGTCGGATTCATCAGGTTCTCCAGGACATCGACAAACAAGACACCCGCGTTCTGTTTATGGGCGACGATGACCTCGGAAGCATCGCGCTTTCTCGTCACTACGACGGGGAGATCCATGTGTTTGAGTTTGACGAGCGCGTGCTCTCCCACATTCGCGAGAAAGCTCCGCAAGTGCAGTGTCACAACGTGGACCTTGTGTTGGGTGGTGTTCCTCGTTCGATGAAAGGCGCGTTTGACGCTGTGGTGTTGGACCCACCGTGGGATGACTACCACGCCTGGTGCTTCCTTCACAAAGCGTTGTTTTGTTTGCGTGAGTCCCCACAAGCTCGGATCTATCTGTCGTTTTGCCCGTTGAACGCGGAGCATCTGGAGAAAAAGGCTCACACGTTTTTCCATCGGTTTGGTCAGGTGGGTCTCACGTTTGAATCGATCACGCCGGCGTTTCACCTGTACCCGCTGCAAGGTACAGAGTTCATGGATCTGTTGTTAAAGCACATTCCACCGATGGAGTCGCCGTTGTTGGATGTGTTAAAGACGCTGCCGTTTGGCTACTCCAACCTCTACAAGCTACGTCGGACCGAACATTTTCGAGGCAGTCGTTTGCGTCGTTGGTTCTCCGATTGGTGGCACTCCAAGTCCGACGCAGAGGCACCGATGTTGGTGAGTCAATGAATGGAGAGCTGGTTCTACGTGCTGACACTTCCGGAAGAAACCGAGGGCCTCAACATCTCAAGAAGGAGTGCCAACGATGGCGTTCCACCTACATCACTGCATCAGCTTATCGGAAGGAAAAACGTGTTGTAGCGATGAGTACAAAAGAAGCGGTGAGCAATCCAACAGCTGGAACGACTATCCCAACGACTAGCCCTGCTGTTTTTCCTGGGCTGTAAACAGAAAGCTCAACCTTTTCAACAGAGTCAAGGTTGAGCTTTATCAACTTTCTACCCTCTTGTACATATCTCCATCTTGTCGTTTCCTCGGGAGAATTTGTTCTCGTGTTACTATCGAAATCGATGCCTACGGTGCGTACAACAAACGTGGACCCGTCAACAGTAACTCTTAGCTTGCTTCTGTCTTCTTCAAACAAACGTTCGTAGGGCTTCTGCACTGTTTGCCAAGAACGGCATCCAGTAACAGAAAAGAAAGCCAAGTACAAAACAAGAAGGTTTGAGAGTCTGAAAAAAAACAATGTTCTGGAATTTACTGTCACTTTCCTGTTTCCCTTTTGTATTCAATCAACATCGAAAGACCCTGTCTGTTGCGAAGACCTCCATAAACAACAATCACACCACAAAGGGAGTCATGGAGAAGAAGTGTTTGCTATTCTAGGGTGTAGGGGATCTTGAACCGAGAGCGCTCAAGAGAAATTGTTCCAAGAAAGATACAGATTCTTGCAACATGTTCCCTCCAAGCACCAAAAGAGGTTCCTTTTCAAAAGTCCGGAAAAAGTAGACTTCCGACGTTATGCTTTCAAAAACGAAATGGGTGGCACTCCAAGTCTGATGTTGGGGCACTCATACCATTCGAATAAGCGAAACATCAGTATGTTCTCTTCCTGCCTGTTGATGACACTTCTATGGAACAAGCAACAAGACTCATGGTTTGCAATTCTTTTCTATCAAACGTTGCAAGAAAGAACAGAGTGAAAGCAACCTCTTTGGTAACAGCTTCACTGCATCTGAAAGTTGTAGGTCTTTAAGTAGGTTGTGTGAGGGGGGAGCTGTCGATGTGCCTCCACACAAATAGGTCTATCTTTTTTCCTTTCGTGTGGAGTGTCCAATGAATGTTGTATCCACAAGTGTGTTTCGTTGTATCATCGGTTGTTTTGGCATCCTTTTTTTCAGTTGGAGTGTTAATGTCGGTTGCGGTTCCGCGCCATCGTCAGAAACAACCAACGAGGTCTCCTCTGTAGACGCAGGAGCGACCAACGAACAAGAACGTCCAGATTCTTTTCAGTCGACTGAAGGTTCCAACGGTGATCGTTCGGTTTCACCGGATTCATCGAATCCTCAGGGTTCATCTGCAGTGGTTAGCACCGTCAGTGGGCCAGTGAGAGGCAAGGCTGAAGGTGATGTACGGTCGTTTCTCGGGATCCCCTACGCTGCTCCACCTGTGGGTGCGCTACGTTGGAAGGCACCTGTTGCACCAGAGCCCTGGAGTGAACCTCGGGATGCAACCCAATTTAGCAACATCTGTCCTCAACAAGATACGGGTCTGCCAGCTATACCTGGAACCCAATCGGAGGACTGTTTGTACATCAATGTTTGGACTCCTGATCCCGCACCCAAAAAAGCCCCTGTTATGGTCTGGATTCATGGAGGTGCTTTTGTGGTCAACACAGCCAGCAACGACGCGTTCAATGGTGCAAACATGGCTCGTGCATCGGGTGTCATTGTTGTCAGTATGAATTATCGCTTGGGTGTACCCGGCTTTTTGCTTCATCCCTCTCTGGGTGCCAACGCAGGAAACTACGGCTTGCTGGATCAGGTTGCTGCCTTGAAGTGGGTAAAATCTAACATTGAAGCGTTTGGTGGAGATCCGTCGAACGTGACTCTTTTCGGCTTGTCTGCGGGGGGCTCAAGTATCTGCATCCATACGGTTGCGCCTGAAAGCAAGGGATTGTTTCACCGAGCGATCATGCAGAGCGGACCTTGTAACGCCGCCCCAAAGGATGTGGCTGAGGCACAGGGCAAGTCTTTGGCCAAGGCCCTTGGGTGTGATGAAACAGCGGATGTCGCTGCTTGTTTGCGCGGAAAGTCAGTCAAAGAACTTAACAACGCCTTGCCTCTTCGTCAGGGGTTGCTTTTGGGTGCAGGGGTCAACTGGGGACCTGTCGTTGACGCAGCCCTGCTTGCAGATGACCCTCACAAGTTGCTCCAAGAAGGCAAAGCAAACAAGGTTCCTGTCATTCTTGGAAGTAGCCGCAATGAGGGGACGTTCTTTGTGTACGGTGCGAATCAAGTCAACATGACGGAAACCCAGTACCAGGATGCTATCAAGGCAGCCTATGGTGCCAAAGCGGATCAGATTCTAGCTCAGTATCCCATAGCTAACTATAACTCTCCTGCTGCAGCCTATGCTGAGCTTCTTGGGGATTCCTTCTTTGTCTGCTCGATACGACGAACCGCGCGGCTCCTCTCTGCGGCTGGAAATCAAACGTACCTCTATCACTTTACGCACGCACCCTCCTTTGTTCCCATTCCGTTCTTGGGTGCGTTTCATGGGTCTGAGACAGGCTATGTGTTTGGGAACCCGCCCCGTGGCAACTTTGAAACCAAAGATGCCACCCTGTCCAAAACCCTACAAACCTACTGGACCCGCTTTGCCAAAGATGGCGTTCCAAGTGCCGATGATGCCGCAACTTGGCCGACCTATGATGCCGCAGGTGACAAACACCTGGAGTTGGACCTGACCATTAAGCCAGGCTCAGGTTTGAAGAGGGAGAAGTGCGACTTCTGGGACAAACTCTAAGGAAGCTTTCTTGGCTTGGCTGTGAGCAACGTTTGGATTGCCTGTATCACGCGATCGGGTGCATCCTCTTGGACCCTATGATCAGAGGCCCTGACAGCCTCTCGTAACACAAGAGAGTCCCGACCCAATAGCTCCTCGAAACGATCGGGGTACGGCTCTATGGGCTTGCCATCGGATGTCTTGCACACGTGGAACTCATGACTCTAACTCCTTGAGGAGCGTTTTTACGCCGAGATCTTAGGGGGGATATTGGTTTAGTCGCAGGTGCACCCAGCCTGGCCAGTGAGCCCATTGGTGGCGCTGGAGGGCAAGCAAGCGGAACCCTTGAAAGGAAGGAACGACGCCAACTCAGGCTTGCAGTCGTGACAACAAAGGTAGCCATCAGCGCAAGCTCCTTTTTGACATCCTTCTACCGTGCAGAACCCTGCGTTTCCTTGTTTCAAGCATTTTTTGGCTTTGAGTGTACTGCAGGTACTGTCGTCGGTGCAGATCGTTCCTGATCCATCACTGGCGACTGGTGGGGTTTGTGAGTTGCCAGAGCTTACTGAGCCGGGAATGTCGCTCACTGTGGGGTAGCTGATGATGGAGTAGTTGTGAGCGAGCGCAGCGTACCGGTGGTATCGCCCATCCTGCCGAGTTTGGTCGTCCAACAATGCCTGGAACCCTGCGCGGCTAGGCATGTGTACGATCTGAATCTGGTCCCAGGAACGATCATCTCCTGTAAACACTCCCATCACCTTGAACAACGCTGTTGGGTACGAACCGATCTTTTGGGAAGCCTCCCTACCTCCAGAGGAGTATTTGTTCCATGCTTCTTCGCCCGTTCGTTTGGGTTCATTGGTGCCTTCTTTGTACTGTGCGATCTTGTGAAAATCTTGCACGTGAATCAATTCAAAGGACGGGTCCTCTTGGGTCGGAGGGTAGGGACTCTTGGGGGGAGTGAAGCCCGGTGGTAGTTGGGAAGGTGCAAGTTCCGTGGCCATCACGATGGTCTTCTCCACTCCCGCTGTCTTATGAACGGCCCGAGCTTGAAAGTCTGGGGTAAAGATCATGGCAAAGAACGCAAGCGGACAAGGGTATTCCACGACAGCGATTTGATCCCAGATGGGGTCTTTTCCGTCGATCTGGTTGTCTGGGGTAATATCCGTAGAGAACACAACCCTCGCACCGATAGCGGATAGATATTCCACAGGACTGTACAACGCGTTGGCCTGCTTTCCGGTAAGGTCGGTCTGCCGTCCATCAGGGTACTTTGCCTTGGCTCGAAACTTAATCAGGTTAAACATGTAGAAGGGGCCCTTGGTTGGCTCTTTCATCATACGCTGGATCAAGGTTGGGTCACCCCCTCCAAACCCAGAGTCTATTCCCCCGCTTTTCTGCATGTACTCGGCAAGAACGGCCATTTTGCTTGGGTCCTTGCAAAGTTCCTTGGTTAGCTTGAGAGGTGCTTGAGCCTGTCCCTCCTTAGGGGGTTCTTCGCTAGGGGAGGCATCCGAGACGGCTTCCGAGGATGTTGTTTCCGACGGTGTCGCAGACCCACAGCCCATTGCAAAAGTCCAACCGAAACACAGCAATCCCAAGCTCAAGGTAAAGTACCGAATTATAACTGACCAGCGAATGTTGCCCATTGTTCATCTCCTCTACGATAAGTTCGATCCCAAACAAACACACCAACTTCAGCGTGTGAGGTGAGCTAGCTCTCTGAAAGAAAGGTTGTTGTTTATGTTCTGTTTCTTGCGTTCTTTTTAGGAAGCTAGAATTGTAAAGATTCATTGGGCAAAACGAAGAGCGGGTGTCAGTCTTTGGTGGGTTTGGTTTCGGGAGTTGTCAAAGGTTGCTTTGCTACGAAGTTCGAATGGGTTGTTTACAAATCTTTTACATTTCTCCCATCAAAAATTTCGCAAGAAATAAGAAAGCCCCTACAACCTCTCTTGTGACGACGCTGGTAACCAAAAGCATCCACATATCAGGAGTTTTTTATGAACATGATCGCCCGTTCTATGGTTTGGTGCGTGGGTTTGTTTTGCTTTGGTTTGTTCTTTCAGGTTGGATGTGGCGCACCCGAGCCACAAACATCGATGAAGTGCAACGACGAACCTATTGTGATGAAGACGGCTGCAGGGATTGAGTTTGTACGAACACCCGACGATTGCTTCAAAAATTTGCCTGACTTTCCCTACGAGCCTAAGTATGTGGAGATCGATGGCTTGCGTCAGGCGTATGTGGAAGACGGTCCTGCAGATGGGCAGGTGGTGCTGCTTCTCCACGGTCAGCCAAGTTGGTCTTATCTCTATCGAAAGATGATTCCTGTGCTTGCCAAGGCAGGCTATCGGGCGATTGCGATGGACCACATCGGGATGGGACGTTCGGACAAGCCGATCCAAGTCAAAGACTACACCTATCTCGGTCACATCGATCGGTTGGAGAAATTCATCCAGAAGCTAGGACTCAAAGACATCACCTTGTTTTGCCAGGATTGGGGGAGCTTGATTGGCTTGCACGTGGCTGGAAAGCATCCCGACTGGTTTGCCCGAATCGTGGTCGGCAATGGTGCTTTGCCTGTGATTCCTGCGGGAACCCAGCCGTTTCCACCCGTTGAAAACCCAGACGAAGTCAACAATGATTTGAAGTCAAGCTTTAACAGCATTCCCGCTCAGCAGGTACCCTTCTATGATGACAACTGCAAACTACGCATTCCTGGTGGGAGTGGTACGAACTCAGGCTCTGGACTTGGTGGTGGAGCTGGAGACTTTGGAGCGTGGATCCGATATGCCATGACTGCGTCTGTGTTCAAGGCCTCTGAAGTTCTGGAAGCTTTGACTTGGTTTGATCTACCTGACAACGTTGAGGCAGCTTACGATGCTCCTTTCCCCAGCCGTACCTACATGACAGGGCCACGAACGTTTCCTTCTTTGGTCAACCAGACGCCGGGACAAAACGACGCATCGTGGAAGGGGTTAATGTCCTTCAAGAAGCCATTTCTTACCATCTGGGCGGCCAATGACCCAGGAAACCTCGGTCAATGTGCGACCCAGGACAATTTGATCTGCAACATACCAGGTGCCAAGGGGCAACCCCACACCCGCTTGCCCAAAGCCAGTCACTTCCTACAGGATGATCAGGGCGCTGACATTGCCCGCCTGATGGTCGATTTTATGTCGAAGAACCCAACGAGCAAAGGAGACTACAACGCTACTTGCGATGGCGGGCAGAACAATCCGACATTGCCCGTCACATCCGATGGAACAGGAACACCGTGCAAAAGCGACGATGACTGTAGCTCCCTCAAGGCTGCAAAAAAGTGTCTAAAGATGGGATCCTCGCAAGGCTTTTGTACAGTGGAAGGTTGTAAGCCGGATAGCTGCGGAGAGAGCTACTCTTGTTGTCGTGAGTGCAACCCGGCGTTGGCATCCATGCTGCCTTTCAAGGACTCTGCTTGCTTCCCAGCAGCCGCGACCTCTGGTTTGACGGGTCAGGCTGGATGCACCTGCGACAAAAAACAGGGTTCTACACCAGGTCAGCAACGACCTATGAAGTTTCGCGGTGAGCGATTCTGTGAGGTGCTGCTTGGGTTTCCCAAAGATGGCGGCAAGATCGAACTCAAAATCTACAACACCTTTGGACTCAACGACTGTCCGAAGGCCGAGTGGGAAGGCCTTGATGCCGACAAGATCAAAACCGAGAACAACGCTGCAGCCGTGGTGTTGAATGGACCCCGCTTCTGGACCATGGATGCGATCAAAGCAACAGGTTCATCACCCAGCACAGAGACGAAGACATTTGGCGCCCTCAAGATGCGTCTGGGTGGTACGATTGTGCTGGATGCCAAGGACATGTCTTCCATGAACTCGGCCAAACCGTACGTGGAGGGCACCGTGAATCGCGAAACAGAGTTCACCTTTAACGCAGGAGAGATGGTCTTCCAGCTTATCTCCCCGAAACAGGAAGTGTACACGATGCAAACCTTCAACCATTCGGTAGAGTCGGATCTGACTCTTTCCAACCTTGCACAACTAGACACTCGCCTGACGTTGCCCGATGGTTGGTCCTTCAAAGCGACAAAGCTGACTGAGAAGCTCGTTCTCACAGCGAAGGGGCAAGCTACAGTGCTTCGGGATAACTTCCAAAACACCTACCAAAAAAACAACCCGTAAGACTCACTGGCTCCCCACGTTCAAGATCGTCAGCTTGGCTGAATCGACGCGAAGATAGAAGTCTTGGACGATGATGACCTACCCTCTCTGTCTTACCCTTTGCACAGTTCTCATTCTTCGCTACAATGCAACCTCCCCAATCTAAGATTCAGCCACATTGTGGTTGCATCGAACCAAAGGCGAGGACGCTGGTGAGCGAAGAGAACGTGGTAAACCATGCCCCCGAATCTGTCGAAGAGAGTGAAGCCCAAGAAACCGAACATCCGACGACCTCGGATGTTTTGCGAGAGTGGGTGGAGCAGCTTCCAGAGATGGAGTGGATGACTCGATTGTCTCCCGAACATCCGCGCTACAAGATTCGCCTCTTTCTGCATTGCCTGTTTCGGTTTTTGGGTGACGAGCTGCCCGAAGCCTGGCCCAATGTCGAGCCAGCCACCTTTCGCGAGTGCCTGGGCTTTTTGGAGAAACATCTCCACGGGTTGTATCATTATGTTGAGTCGCAACCTTCCTTTGACCGTGATCAACAGCTGATGCCTCGGTATCTTGGTGAGACCTCGCTTTATTTGATGCGCGTGGATTACGAGTACCCAGAGTCAATGCACACAGCCTCGCAAGAGTCGATCGATTTGTTGCGTCATCGACCCAACGCCACCATCGATTTCGACCAGCTTTATTGTTCTCCCGACTCCACCGAGCGACGAGCCAATCGCGTCCGTGAGTTGTATGATGTGGAAGGCAGTCGAGTGGCGATGCTCGGCGACGATGATCTTGTGAGCATTCTTTTGGGTCAGAAGTTTCAAGGGGAGGTGCACGTGCTCGACCTGGACGACCGGTTGCTGTCGTTCATCAAGGAGCAGGCACCTGCGGTTCAGACCCACAAGGCTGACTTCTTCTTCGATGGCATCGATCCGTCGCTCTACCAGACGTTTGATGCAGCGATGCTGGATCCACCCTGGACCTTTTATCACATGTGGTGTTTCCTCGACAAAGCTATCTTTTGCCTGAAAGATGACCCCAACGCCCGGATCTTTCTCTCGTATTGTCCGCTGCTTTTGGAACACCGGCAGCGGATGATGGCGCAATTCCAAAAGCGTGTTACGGAGAGGGGCTTCTGCTTTGAGTCTGTGGAAACCGCCTACAATCTCTACGAACTGAGCCCGGACGTTTTGCCTGACTTTCAGCATCGCCTGGACAAGTTTTTGCCGATGGTTGAGTCGCCTTTGCTCGACTTTCTTCGCCACATCCCGTACGCCCACGCTCAGCTTTATGTGTTAAAGCGAATCCCCAACTACAAGCCGCCGTTTTGGCGACGGTGGTTCTTCTATTTTTGGAACAAAAAGTCGAGCGTTGCGCCCCCTTCGTTGCAGGCCAAACCTGAGGATGTCTCGCCATGACAGCGTCGTTTCCTCCTCCCTTTCTGACGGGCGAACGTGTGTTTCTGCGGCTTCCTGAAGCTGGCGATGGTGCCATGCTGTTGAAGTTTCATCAGCGAAACGAAGCGTTCCTTGCACCTTATGACCCACCGCGACCTCGCGGGTTTTGGACCGAAGACTTTTGGGAGCTGTACGTCCAACAATCGCAGGAACAGTTTGCGGCAGGCTCCTCTTGTCGTTGTCTTGTGTTGTCGCGAGACACTCCAGGAATGTTGTGGGGGAAGGTGAATCTTTCTCAGATCAGTCGAGGTCCTTTTCATGCTTGCATCATGGGGTACGCCGTCGATGAAGCGATGGAAGGGCAAGGGATCATGAGGGAGGCGGTCTCGTTGGTCATTGAGTATACCTTTCACACCCTTCGTTTGCATCGGATTATGGCGAACTATCTTCCAACCAACGAACGCAGCGGCGGGTTGCTACGACGCTTGGGGTTCTCCGTTGAAGGGTACGCTCGCGACTACCTTTATATCCATGGGGCCTGGCGAGACCATATCTTAACCAGCTTGGTGAATCCCCATTGGTCCGGAGACATTTGGCAATGAGCAACGAGTCTTCCAATCCTTTGGTGCCACAACTTCCAACAAAACGACGCTGGTATTCGTTCTTGTTGGCCCCGTTTCGGCGGTTCTTGCAGCGCAAAGTGACACAAGTGCACCGTCGTTTCTTCGATTGGTATTGTGATTCGTTTTACGATTTGCGCAGCGGTCTTTCGGAGACCGAATGGGCCTATGTTCAGGCATGTTTTGATATCGCGGAGGTGTTTGCCGAGGTCGCGCAAGATTCAGGGTACGATGAGTACAGTTACTTCACCTACAGCCATCGCGTGAAGGGCAACCATGTTAACTCCTCGCGGTTTGCCTATGGATCTGTCGCCAATCCCGCGGAGACGTTGGAGGCTGCGTTACCGGTGATTCAGGAGCGAAACGTTCCGCTGGACCCGTACTTTGTCGAGAGTCCCAATAGCTTGTTTTATGGCCTGGGCTGGGATCTGGAAGCCAACCAATTCAAGGTGTACTTCCGCGTGCTCTCTCTCGATGATATGCCGTTTCCATCTCTGCAAGAGCTCTTGGAAACTGCGATGGAGCGGGAGCAACGTCGTGACGAAGGTTTGGTGTCCTTTACCTATGTCAACAACGAGCTGTACGAAGAGAAAGTGTACGTGTATCCGCAGCCAGAGGCTGCAAAGTACCACGACATATTCCCTGGCACAAAAGGTCGCGCGGTGATGGCTACAAGTCGGCGAGGGAACATCACACAGTACGATGTTTCGACGACCAAACTCTGGCGACAAAAACTGAACGCTACCGGTCGGGAGATTGTGGACTTGTACGCTCGACGAGGATACACCCTCGACACCATCGCCATGACCGACCAAGACAACTTCACCCTCTATTTCCCTGGTGCGTTCTATCCTTTTATGGGCACCCTCTCCAAGATTCAGCAGCGCTTCCAAAACGATTAAGTCTCTTTCGGTAGAGCGCAAGGCCAGTGTCTTGTATCCTGGATGAATCCAAGATCTTGGA
>SBHC01000058.1 GCA_006226375.1 Deltaproteobacteria bacterium
GTGACTTAAGTCACCTTCCGAAGAAGGTGAATCAAGCCCAAGGTGCTTCTGAACTCACATTAGCGGCGCGCTGCCGGAGCCGTAGTCGGGCGGGTCGGAGCTGGCGCAGCAGCACGAACTGGCGCAGCAGCACGAGCTGGAGCGGGTGCAGGTGCTGGAGCCGTGCGACGAGCCGGGGCAGGAGCCGGAGCGGTACGACGAGCAGGCGCGGGTGCCGGAGCGGTACGACGAGCCGGCGCGGGTGCTGGAGCGGTACGACGAGCCGGAGCGGGTGCTGGAGCGGTGCGTCGAGCCGGGGCAGGTGCCGGAGCGGTACGACGAGCCGGAGCGGGTGCTGGAGCAGTGCGTCGAGCCGGAGCGGGCGCAGGCTTCACATTGCGTCGAGCGGGAGCAGGTGCAGTCGCACGACGGGTCGTGTTGGGAGCAGCGTTGGCCTTCTTGTCACGGTTCATGTGGTAGTTCATCAAGGAGGGAGCCATCACGAGCGCGATAACACTGATCAACTTGATGAGAATGTTGAGGGAGGGACCAGCGGTATCTTTGAACGGATCGCCCACGGTGTCGCCCACAACGGAAGCCTTGTGAGTGTCGGAGTTCTTACCACCGAAGTTACCCAACTCCACATACTTCTTCGCGTTATCCCAAGCACCACCAGCGTTGGACATAAAGATCGCCAAGAGAACACCAGAGACGGTGGTACCCGCGAGCAGACCAGCCAAAGCGGAGAGGCTGAAGAAGCCAACAATGATGGGAGAAACAACAGCCAGAAGGCCAGGCAGAATCATCTTACGAAGGGAAGCTTTGGTGGAGATTTCCACACACTTACGGTGGTCAGCTTTGACGCCTTCCTTACCTTCTTTCAGTCCGGGAATTTCACGGAACTGACGACGAACTTCTTCGATCATGTCTTTGGCAGCAGCGCCCACAGCGTCCATCGCGAAAGCGGAGAACAAGAAGGGAAGCATACCACCGATCAAGATACCAATCATGACCTGGGGATCGGTGATGGCAAAGGAGATTTTTGCGCCACCAGAAACCAGGGTGGTTTGGAACGAAGAGAAGAGGGACAAAGCAGCGAGAGCAGCGGAGCCGATCGCAAAGCCTTTTCCGATAGCAGCGGTGGTGTTACCCACAGCGTCAAGTTTGTCAGTACGTTCGCGAACTTCTTCGCCAAGTTCAGCCATTTCAGCGATACCACCCGCGTTATCAGCGATGGGACCGTAAGCGTCAACAGCCAACTGAACACCGGTGGTAGCGAGCATACCGAGGGCAGCCACAGCGATACCAAAGAGGCCAGCGAGGTAGAAGGAGACACCAATAGCAGCAGCCAAAACGAGGATGGGAGCAGCGGTGGACTGCATACCCACAGCGATACCAGAGATGATGGTGGTAGCGGAACCGGTTTGGCTTTGGTCAGCGATGTGCTTGACGGGCTTGAATTTGTAAGCGGTGTAGTATTCGCAGAGAATACCAATCAGAGCACCACCGACAAGACCAGCGGTAACGGACCAGAACACGTTGAGGCCGGTGATTTGCTTGCCACCCAACATTGCGGTGGGGAAAAGCTTCCAGCACATCACGTAGGTCACACCGATCATGATGAACAGAGCACCAAAGGTACCGCGGTTCAGAGCTTGCTGGGGGTCACCACCTTCCGAGGTGCGAACGAAGTAGGTGCTTCCGATCGAAACCACGATGCCAGCAGCAGCCAGCAACAGGGGAAGAAGGATAACCTGAAGGTTGGGTTGTCCAGCCACAGTCATGGTGGCAGCGAGAACCATGGCGCTTACAACGGAAGCAACATAGGACTCGAACAAGTCAGCACCCATACCAGCAACGTCACCCACGTTGTCACCAACGTTGTCGGCGATGGTTGCGGGGTTGCGGGGGTCATCTTCGGGGATTCCAGCTTCAACCTTACCGACGAGGTCAGCGCCGACGTCAGCAGCCTTGGTGTAGATACCACCACCCACGCGAGCGAACAGCGCGATGGAGGAAGCACCCAAGGAGAAACCAGCGACAACCGAGAGAAGCACGCGAAGTTGCTCGGGGGTTTTGTAGCCAAACTTCATGGCGAATCCACCGATCAAGGCAGAGAGACCGAGAACAGCAAGACCGACCACGGACATACCCATGACGGTACCACCGGAGAACGCGGTGCTGAGTGCTTTGTTCAGACCTTCGCGAGCGTTAGCAGCGGTACGGACGTTGGCCAAAGTAGCCACAGACATACCAGCCCATCCGGCAGCGGCGCTGAAGATGGCGCCCACCAGGAAGGAGATCGCTACAAACTCGTGGGTTCCGGGGCGGCCGCTGTTGATCACCCAAAGGATGACGAACACGACGATGACGAAGAACGACAAGATTTTGTATTCCGCAGAGAGAAACGCCATCGCACCTTCGCGGATGTCTTCAGCGATTTCTTTCATCCGGTCAGTACCCGGATCTTCTTTGCGGATTTCATTGGCCTTCATAAAGGCGAAGTACAAGCCTACAATACCGATGAGCGCGCAGATGGCGACGCTCATCATCAGGAAATTGTCCATCGTTAAGAACTCCTCTTCCAACTAGCTCATCAAGGTGTGTTGCCTTGTGAGAAAAGGTTCAGAAAAAAGCCAGTGACACATCGACACGAGACGTGCTGGTTTCCGGCATAACGCAGAGAAGGGCGAGTCAACAACAGGAAGGCATGCGATGCCAAAAGAGCGTGACTACTTCTCGCCCGAAGGACTGTTCCCTGGTGGTGTATCTAGGTTGTCGTTTTCATCAGTCGGAACAGAGATACGGCGACCGTTCCATTGGTTCATCGCAGCAGCGACGCCATCTTCCACACAAGAGATTGTGACAGAGACAGCTTGTTGAACGGAAGCCTCCCACAAATCCTCCTCATCAGGAGAAGGTGGGTGCAAAACATAATCGGGAATGGAGATGTTGGGATCCGTGGGTCGGCCGATACCGAAACGTAACCTTGGGTACGAGCGGGTCTCTAGCTCTTGGCTGAGAGACAAAAGCCCTCGGTGTCCTGCTTCGCCGCCTCCCTTCTTGAGCTTGAGTCGTCCCAAAGGGAGCTCCAACTCATCGTGAATCACCAGGATTTGGTCAGGAGGCACCTGGTACAGGTCTGCAAGAGGGGCAACCGACTCACCGCTGAGGTTCATATACGTAAGGGGTTTAACCAGGATCACGTCCGTAGACCCGATGCGACCTTCGAAAAGTTCGCCTCGGAATCTTGGCTGTGAAGCGGTCAACCCCAACGTATTCGACAAAGCGTCGATCACATGAAAGCCGGCGTTATGACGATCGCGCACGTACTGCAAGCCAGGATTTCCCAAGCCTACCACGATCCATTTCACGGTCGGTACCTTTCAAGCATCGTACATCCCATTGCCGCAAAGGGAAGAATTATGCTTCTCCCTCTTCACCTTCTTCATCATCTTCCACCAACCCAGCGGGAGCGGAGATGGTCACCAAGGTCAGCTTAACATCATCAACAAACTCAACTCCTTCGGGGAGTTGAACGTCTCCAACGTGAAGAGCTTGGTTCAAGCCCAGCCCGGTCACATCCACGTGAATCACACGGGGGATATCCGCGGGCAAGCAGCGCACATTGATATCACGACGGATGACATCAGCGATACCACCTTGCACCATACCGATGGGGCGACCGTCATAAGACAGCTTGACCGAGACGTTGACCGGCTCGTTGACATCCACGAGAGCAAAGTCTGCGTGGAGAATGTCGCGAGACACAGGGTCACGTTGCAGCTCACGCAACATCACAGTTTGGTCATCCACACTTCCACCATCAAACGTCAAGGTCAAGAGAGTGTTCTTTCCCTTGTCACGCAGGATCTTCAGGAGAGGTCCTGGTGTCAGTTCGAAGTGAATGGGGTCGTTTCCTCCGGTGTAAGCAATCGCTGGTGCTTGACCGCTACGACGCAATTTGCGAGCATGGCTTTTTCCCATGTTGCTGCGTTCGCGTACCGACAGTGTGTTGGTTTCCATTTTGCCTAGAACTCCTCTCAGCCGTTGATGATTCGGATGATTCTTACTTAAAAAGAAAAGGAGAAGCAGCCGCTTCTCCGAGACATCTGAAGAATCGTTGGATTCTCAACTTCGGCTGCTTGATGGTAGGAAGGTTACGTTTGACTCGCTTGTGTGAGTCCGTTGGCCTCCACCTTGAGTTGAATCCCCTTCAAAAGGGGAAGGTTAATGCTATGCCTCAAACACAAAAACAGAGATGACACAAAGCCCATCCTCAACGAATGAGCTTTATGTATCATCTCTAGATAGCTGGGGCGGTAGGATTCGAACCTACGAATATCGGACCCAAAACCCGATGCCTTGCCGCTTGGCGACGCCCCAATCATGCTCTCTTTTGGAGAGCAAGATATGAAAGACTTGGTCGAAGTTTATTCGGCAGTCATGTCCATCATGACATTGGCGCTAACTTCGGAAGCGAGCAGTGCTGCAGTACCAGCATCTGCGATGTGCGCGACGTCTTGCCCACCAGTCACCATCTCATCTTGATAAGCAGCGAGAATAACCTGCTCCATCTCTCGACGAGTGTCACTGTTCAAGGGATGAGCAATGTCTTTAAAAGAGCCATCGCGCGTTTTCTTGCTAGGCATAGCGACAAACATGCCGTTCTTGCCATTAATCACTTTGAGATCTCGAACGATAAAACAATCATCCAAAGTGATTGTCACATAGGCTTTCAGTTTCTCTTCCTCAACAGGAAAGACCTTCACCTCTGTAATCTGCATCAACGGCTCCCTTCCCGAATGTCTACCCTACTGACGCAACGCAAAGAATAGAGCATATACCATTGCGTCAGACTTGCTGTGTATCTTGATAGCCCGATGGGCTAGAGGGGAATCAAAACTTTCGCACCTAACTTGCTAATGGCTTATCCGTATAGCGTATCCCAGAAGAAGAATCAATAGCTTTTTTTCGCTATTTCAACTTCGCTTTGCTCTGGGCTTTTTGGGCCAACCAAAAGCGGAACGAGGAAAGCGTATACACCTGCCATTAAATATTGTCAAGCAATTTGTCACAGATTTCTTTCCTCCGAGCGGGCTTCGGCTTCGCCATGGATGTCATCATCATCCTCAAGCGTTTCGACATCCCCTTCATTTTGCAAGACAAATGAGCCCTGACTTGATTCATCACTGGCCCCAGACGGCTCATCGCTCCCAACAAGCGGAAGACCCGTGGCAGGGTCTATCTCGCCCAAGATATCTCCCAGCCGATCGACAAAACGTTCGCGTTCTTTGGGCGAGACATCCCCGACGAGGATCTCTTGCTTAAGAGCGACAGCCCAATCCGCCAAGTCATCTGCGGCCTGCATAAACCTCGTATCATCCGAGATTAAGCGTGTAAAAACCTTACGCTCCAAGGCGTCACGATCGATCCGCCCATCGTCCAAAAGAAAGTCTTCTTCGCCACCGAGTTTGCGTGGGATCGTACGGTTGTGATGTCGAAAGATCGCAGCCCCAAGCTGTTCAACAACCCAAGGTTCCAGCTCAGCAAGAGGCACTTCGGAGAACGGAAAGCCCAGAGTTCCCGTAAGTTCGAGGTAGCAGATCGGATCGACAAACGTGAGATCGGAGGGAAACTCGTTGCGACAGATCTCAAGCTTCTCCCTCCCCTCCCCTTCGATCAGGTCACGGATCGCTTGCTCCAATTGGATCGGAGTGGAATACAAATCACAGGACAATGACATCCAAACCACAGGGCGACGTCTGTAATCGGAGAGATGCTCCGCTTCCACAACAGGCTTCTCTCCGTCAAGCTCAACAGAGACACGAAAGACGCCGTGCTTCTCGAAGTAGTCACTGATCTTTGTGACTTCCAACGAGCCCGGATTGAACATCCAATTTTGACGTTCATACTGCTTATGGATGTGACCCAACGCCAAGTAATCGACATAAGGCCTTAACTTAATAAACTGCTCGTACTCAGCGCCGCCTGAAGATGACCCCACATAATCGGTAAGGCCACCGTGAAACAGAAGGATCGTAAACGCAGCAGGAGGCAAGACAGCAAGACCAGCCACAATGCTGTCGATCATCGTCTCCGCCCTGGTGCCATACCACTGCGTCCCAATCACTCGCACTCCACCGGGAAGATCGTAGTATCCACCACAAAGATCTTCAGCATCCCATGGGTCAAAGAGCACCTCGCCTTCCTCTACACGATCTTGCAGATAGTGAAGGAAGCCTTCCCCTGCCAGGTAATTGTACCAGTTGGGTTCCCCTCGGTAGCGATGCTGCGCGGTGTCATGGTTCCCTTCGGAAGCAAACACAGGAATTCCTTCATCGCGCAGAAGGCTCAACACATAGGAAGCCCGCGACAAGGTAATGGGCTGAAGATTGCGACTGTCAAAGAGGTCGCCAGGAATCACCACGAAGTCAACTTGTGGAGGGTCACCGTCTTGTAGGGGTAGAGCGAAGCGTTCAACAACACTTTCAAATGCGAGGAAGAAGTCGCGCTGACGTTCTTTGCTTTGGTAGTGGGGACAACCGAGATGAACGTCAGAGACATGGAGGAAGCGGAAGGATGAGGGGTTCACTTGCTGCGGTAAACGATGCGTCCCCGCGTCAAATCGTAGGGGCTCAACTCAACGGTTACCTTGTCACCTGGCAGGATACGAATGAAGAACTTACGCATCCGGCCCGAGATATGGGCCAACACTTGGTGACCGTTTTCCAGTTTTACACGGAACATTGCGTTGGGGAGTGCTTCTTCCACTTCCCCTTCCATTTCAATTGCTTCTTCTTTAGCCAAACCATCACCTCTTGTAAGTTATCGCACGTGGATGCATCAGGCCCATCCAACTAGACGGCTGCAACATCTCTGTCGGCCAAGCCACCTAAGACCCTACCACTGCGGGTTTTTTTGTTTCAGAAGACACTGAAGACCGGCGCAGGACAGCGGGTCTTGGATTCAATTGGCTGCACATCCTAACACAAAACTTGCGAAAAATCACCCCTAAATTCTGACGAACAAGGCAGTTGACGTTCTCTGTTTGGTTGTGATAGTCCGGCCCTTCCCCCAAAGACGCAACAGGAGTCCAGAATGCGCACAGACCGAGATGCAAACTCTCTACGTCCGATTAAGATAGAGCCTGGCTACGCTGCCCACACAGCCTCCGTGATCTTTCACATGGGAAACACCATTGTGAACTGCACAGCGAGCCTTTCCAACCAACCTCCCTCCTTTGTGGACGAAGGCACAGGATGGATCACCGCGGAATACGCGATGCTCCCAGGCTCCACTTCCCATCGTGTATCACGAGACCGTGGCCGCAAGATCAGCGGACGAACCATGGAGATCCAGCGCCTGATTGGCCGCTCTCTCCGAGGCATTGCGGACCTCTCCGCGCTGGGGCCACGCTCGATCCAAATCGACTGTGACATTCTCAACGCCGACGGAGGCACCCGATGCGCTTCCATCACTGCGGCCTACATCGTGTTGGCCCAGACTCTCAACAAGCTTGAGGCGGAAGGCGAGCTCACAACATCCAAAGTGCTTCGCAGCGAAGTCGCCGCAGTCAGCCTCGGGCTCATCGACGGACAGCTGCTGCTTGATCTCCAATACACCGAAGACTACCTCGCCGATGTGGATCTTAACCTTATAATGACTGGCGACGGCTCCATCATCGAAGTTCAAGGAACGGCTGAAGGGAAGCCCTTCTCCAGAGACAACCTCAACGCGATGATGGACCTGGGAACCCAAGGCATTGAAGAGCTGGTTCGTCGCCAACGCGAGTACCTGGAAGCCCACCCTACACCCAGTCGACGATAAGCCAGATGGGAGGACTTGATGTCATCAGCCCAACGCCCCAAACAGATCGTAGTTTGCACACACAACGCTCACAAACTTGAAGAGATTGGGGCGATGCTTCAAGACCTCTCGATTGAGGTACTCTCCCCCAAAGACTTCCCCGGTCTACCAGAACCCGAAGAAACAGGCGACACCTTCCTGGCCAACGCCTTGATTAAAGCTGACTCGGCCCTGGCCTTTACTGGTATTCCAGCGTTGGCGGATGACTCAGGTCTAGTGGTCCCTGCTTTGAATGGTGACCCTGGCGTGCATTCAGCCCGCTACGCTGGAGTAACGGGTCCAATCAAAGACAAAGCCAATCGCGACAAGTTGGTACAAGTGCTCCAAGCCAACCCTGAACTTGCTCGCCAAGCCCACTTTCATTGCTCGCTCGTCCTCCGCCTGAACCCTGACCATTACGAACACTTTGAAGGTCAGTGCAACGGCGAGATCATTGACGACGAACGAGGGGAACACGGCTTTGGATACGACCCCATCTTCTTTTACCCCCCTGAACAAAAAACCCTCGCGGAGCTTCCCCCCACCATCAAAAACACCATAAGCCATCGAGCTCATGCGATCGTTCAACTCCGCCAGTGGCTAAAGAACGCCTAACCCTTTCCAGCCTACTCTCCACAAATCATCAACAATGAAAGATGGGTATCCTTCCTCTTGGAGGCTGACCACATGCAACCTGATTCGATGCCGAAATGGACAGACGAGAAGCTAGAACAAGCCTATCGCGAACTTCGCCTGTTAAGCCAAGATCCTGAATTGCGAGCTCAATACGAAGCCCAATTGAAAGAGATTCGAGACTACCAGGCTGGTATGCAAGATTCATACATGAAGGGAAAAGAAGAAGGCAAGGAAGAAGGTCGGCAGGAAGAACGCCGAGAGCTAGCACGCAACATGCTGGCGCAAGGACTAGAGATAGAGATGATTGCCTCTGTTACTGGACTCCCACTCCCAGTGCTACAGAACCTTTCCAACCAAGAAGACTAAGATTGCTCCTCGTCATTACGAAGAAAGGCAGGTGGCCGAAGATCGCGAGCGGTTGCTTCCGGAAACTCACGATACTCTGGCATCGCCCCACCATTAAGTCCTGGAATGCTCGCCTCTGATGTACCGGGAAGCGCATAAGCAGGAACAGTATGGTCTCCATCGTGATACATCGGTCGAGCCTGTTCGGGAGCCACCTGCCCTCCCTGCATCACTGGCATGTGGATCATCCCAGTAACGGGCCCGATATCACGGGCGTCTTGTTGGATACTTGCAAAGCTGGAGTTCGGTGTTGGCGCCTTCGACATCATCGCGGCAGGTGACTGTTGCAAAGCGCTTTGCCCTCCCCCTTGAGAAGGTCGATGATACACCTCGGGAGGAGAAGAAGGATAATTGTAACCAGCCTGAGCAACATGAGCAGGAGCATCAGCCATTAACTCTGCAACGTTGTCTTGCTCCGACCAGTGCAGATCAACAGACGACTTCGCCTGAAAAGAAGATGTTGGGATATTGGCTACAGTGTGTTGGTGCTGTTGAGGCATTGTGGCTTGTACAAGAGCGGTACCCTGTTCCAACAATGGGGAAGACTGCTCTTGCGCTTCAGCCACCTGAGCCAACGTATGCACGTCAGACAACGATTGGGGCTCAAGCCGAACAGGCTTCAAAGCGATCCCTGTAGATGAAGGCGCGTGACTCCCCAGTACAGGGGCCGGCTCTTCCGCAAGCTCTTCCTTTTCAGGCTGCTCTTGCTGAGGTGCAATGGGCTTTGCAGGGCTTTCAAGAACAGCCCGGGCAGGTAACGATGTCCGCTCAAAGAACCAATAGGTACGAAACAAAAAACGTGGGCCGACTGCCAAAAAGAGCAGCGCCCAGATCGCCTGCGGTGCAACAAACATCACCTGCGAGAACAAAGCCATATCCGAGGACCCAGCAGACTGACCAAACACATATTGTTTGTCGAGAAAAAGAGATTCAATCCGCATCCATGGTGCAAGACAAAGAGACGCTGCTAGAAGAAAATAGAGAGACTTCAAAAGCCTTTCGGGTAGAGCGAACGCCACAACCACAAGAGTAAGGCCTAGGCTACCGATCGCGATCCATGGAAAAAGTTGAAACTCGACATAAGACAGAGAGGAAAGAATCATCGCCCCAAGTCCAGCGATCGCAAACTTATGAATCGCATAGAGACGCGACAAAGGCCAAATCGCCAGCCCCAAGACAAAGACGCTCCATCCAACAAGATAGAGTTGATTTTGCAGCGAGCTCGCCTGAAAGACAAACCCATACAAAAGCCCCAAAGATACAGCAAGAGCCAGACCCCGACTGAACGGACTAGGCCTCGCAGCCAAGAGCAACAACCACCCCGCAAACATGGAACCAACCAACCCAGCAGCGGCAACAGAAGACTGACCAAAGGGTGTTGCCGGATGACGAACATGCGCGATGCCAGAAGCATCTGCAAAGAACTTCAAAACAGGCCCATCCCCTCCCATCATCAGCCCCATAGTGATCTGAAAGCTTTCGTAACACCACGTAAAGAAGAGCTGAAATGGATAAATGACGTAAGCACCGTAAGGTACGTTGGCACATAACAACAGCAAACCCAGTGCAATCCACAGTGATTTTTTTTTGAGGGGATGCGCTTCCATGAAGGTCCTCTCTTGTTTGAGAAACACAAAAAGAGTCGATGCCAAAACCATTTGCGCTTAAGGTAACATGCCTGTACACGATCGGCAACGCCACCCGCTCGGCCCGACAAACAAGAACCTTATGGAGTCGTCTCGATTTTTTTGCCCCTCCACTCCAACAGAACCTTCCGGAAACACTGCGGGTTCGAGGTTATCTTCGGAACACCCATTTTTAGTATTGACAGGGTAGGGGGAGTGTGTTAGATACTCACCCCTGCTGAACGATAGGTTGGTTTGGACCTTCCAAACTTCCTGAAGCAGCAAGGTGCTTGCTTTTGCTCTCCGCTTCAGCATGGCCAGCTTCCTCAACACTCTTCTTCGTGAAGGAGATTGAAAAAAGAAGGAAGCAAAGAGTGAACCACTCCAAAGGCATTTCGTAAGAAACGTTGGCCGAAACAGCCAACAATATCGGGGCGTAGCGCAGGCTGGTAGCGCACCTGCTTTGGGAGCAGGGGGTCGGAGGTTCGAATCCTCTCGCCCCGACCATTTTTTGTCTTTGGAACACCACGCGCCTGTAGCTCAGTTGGATAGAGCAACGGACTTCTAATCCGTAGGTCAAAGGTTCGAATCCTTTCAGGCGTGCCTCATCAAGCCTGATGCAAAGGATACGTTGAAAACCAACAGGTTCTTGGCCGCAGGTACGTAACAAGTGAATATATCCAGGTACATTGTACGATGTACCATGCGCCCGTAGCTCAGCTGGATAGAGCGCCGGACTTCGAATCCGTAGGTCGCAGGTTCGAATCCTGCCGGGCGCGCTCTTTTTCCTTTTCTGTCTCTCCCATGAGTGCTAAATCCCTTCTCGTTCTTTTATGCGAAGGTGGCGGAATTGGTAGACGCGCTGGACTTAGGATCCAGTGACTTCGGTCGTGGGGGTTCAAGTCCCCCTCTTCGCACTAGCCCCCTTCGGGCTCCCCACATGTTTCCAATCTTATATGCACTCCATGACAGTTTCACTCTCAAATCAAAAAGGTCACTTCCATGAAGTTTGATGTCCAAGAAGTCAGCTCTGTGGTTCGCAAGGTTACGTTTGAGGCCCCTGCAGAAGATGTGAATGAAATTCTCAACAACACTTACCGTGACTTGGGAAAATACGTTCGCCTCAAAGGCTTCCGTAAAGGTCGAGTACCCGCAAAGGTTCTAGCCCGGATGCCCAAATACCGCGACATCGCCCACGAAGAAGTGACCAAGCAGCTCCAACAACGAGGCTTTCAAGCGTTGTTGGATGAAGTCGAGTGGAGCCCCCTTCACATCTCCGATCCAGATGCGAGCCCAATCGCTCACAACCAACCCTACTCGTTCACCATCGAGTTTGAGATCCGACCCAGCATCAAGTTGGACAACCTCTCCGACATCGAAGTCGACTTTGAAACCGTGACTGTGGAAGACAGTGATGTAGAAAAGGTGATTGAAGACAAGCGTCAAGGCGCAGTCATCATGGCACCTGTGGATCGAGGCGCCCAAGAAGGCGACCAAGTGAAAGCCGAATACATCAACGTAGAACAACTCAACAAAGAAGACAGCGACGAAGAGCCTGAGTTCATTCCGATGGACTTCGAAATGGGCAAGCAGAACGTCTCAGAAGACATCGAAAAAGGCCTCACCGGAGCCAAAGCTGGCGACGAAGTGGAGATCACCCTGACTCCTCCCTCCACAGGAGAAGAGAACGAAGATGCTGATGTTCCATCGCCTCCCACCTTTAAGTTCAAAGTGAAAGAAGTCTTGGAGCGCCAACTGCCCGAACTCGACGATGAGTTCGCCAAAGACAATGACTACGAAGACTTGGCAGACATGCGTGCCCAGGTCCGCAAAGAGTTGGAAGAAGCAGAGAACAAGCACAGCGAACAACGGGCGGAAGAAGGCCTGATCCAATCGCTGATCAAGGCTATTGAGTTCGAGATCCCCCCCAACCTGCTCAAGCAACACTCCAACAGCAAGCTGCAACGCATCCAGCAGCTGATGATGTACCTCGGCAACGACAACGAGATCATCCAACAACAGCTGGGCAAGTTGGAAGAAGAAGCGGAAGAAGATATCCGCCGCGAATTCATCCTCCAGCAAGTCATCGCCAACCAAGAGCTTGACTGCACAGATGAGGAGCTCGAAGAAAAGTTCGAGCAGATCGCCAAGTCACAAAACCGCACAGTCGCTCACATCAAGAGCCAGTACAACGACGACGAGAGAGACTCTCTGCGTCGCCAAGTCAAGCGCGACAAAGCGATGGAATACCTCTTGGGTCAAGTCACCAAGAACGAGATCTCCCTGACCAAGACCGAGCGCATGGAGCGAATCAAGGCCGAGCGAGCGGAAGAGCACTCTCATGACCACGATCACGGTCACGAGCATGTGCACAATGAGAACTGTGATCACAGCCACGACCATGATCACGAGCACAACGCTGAAGAAGCATCCACCGACGAAAAAGCAGCTTCCTCTGAGGAATAAGCCTCCCCTCCCCCAACGTTCTCCCCCATGCTTCCCTTGTGTAGAGCCCCTCGAACTTTTCCTGCATTCCTAGCCTTTTGCTGAAGCTCACGCGCCCTTCCATAGAACAATCACTGCAGTTCTTGTAGAGAGTTCTGAGGAAAACATTGCGCTACGGGGAACAATGATTATGGTTGTAGGAACGCCGCAGCGAGTAGAACGCTTGACGATACCTCGTTCACTTCGATAACATCGGGCAGATTCTCGCCTGGCGAACCCGACCCAACGCAGACAAACGCGGGGAAACGCATACGTTTCGCCCCACGATGAGGAGTGGTTTCTATGCCCTTAGTACCTTTTGTGATCGAACAAACCCACCGCGGGGAGCGCTCTTACGACATTTACTCTCGTTTGCTTAAAGATCGCATCATCTTCCTGGGCACCCCAATTAATGATGACGTAGCCAATGTGATCATTGCCCAGATGCTGTTTCTGGAGTCGGAAGACCCTGACAAAGACATTAACCTGTACATCAACTCGCCCGGCGGTTCGGTGACAGCAGGCCTCGCCATCTATGACTCCATGCAGTACGTGCAGCCCCCTGTCTCCACTCTGTGTTTGGGACAAGCGGCCTCCATGGGTGCGCTGCTTCTTGCAGCAGGCGCTGAGGGCAAACGCTTCGCCCTGCCCAACTCACGAATCATGATCCACCAACCTCTTGGTGGCGTGGGAGGACAGGCCACAGACATCGAGATCCACGCCAAAGAGATCCTCAGAATGAAGCACTTGCTCAATGAGATCATCTCCAACCACAGCGGCAAAAACATCGATGATGTCGAGAAAGACACCGACCGCGACTATTTCATGGGTCCGGTGGAAGCCAAAGAGTACGGCCTGATTGACCACGTGGTCGCGACCAAAGCTGAGGCATCTGAACAGCTTGAAAACGACTAAGCGTCCCACCGTTCCAGCCCCTCTTCTCCCCACACCTTACTCACCGGACACGAGGTAGTCTTATGGCACCAGAATTCATGGGCGATTCAAGCAGTTTGTTCTGCTCGTTTTGTGGCAAGAACCAAGGCGAAGTGCGAAAGCTCATCGCAGGCCCCAACAACGTCAACATCTGCGACGAATGCATCGATCTGTGCAACGATATCATCAACGATCAGGTTGAATCAGAGGAAGGCGCTGAGACCAACAGCTTCTCCCTGCTCAAGCCCTCACAGATCAAAGAACTGCTCGACGAGTACATCATCGGCCAGGACTACGCCAAGAAGATCCTCGCGGTTGCCGTACACAACCACTACAAGCGAATCGACACCTCCGTCGATATGGAAGAGGTCGAGCTTCACAAGTCCAACATCCTTCTTTTGGGTCCGACAGGTTCAGGAAAAACGCTCCTTGCTCAAACGCTCGCCCGGATCCTTCGGGTGCCTTTCGCGATCGCCGACGCCACCACGCTTACGGAAGCCGGCTACGTGGGGGAAGATGTAGAGAACATTCTCGTCTCTCTGCTTCAATCCGCCGACTACGATCTGGAACAAACCCAACGTGGGATCATCTACATTGATGAGATCGACAAAGTCTGTCGAAAGAGTGACTCCCCTTCCATCACGAGAGATGTCTCGGGAGAGGGTGTCCAGCAAGCTCTCCTGAAGATCTTAGAAGGCACCGTCGCGAACGTTCCTCCCAAAGGAGGTAGAAAGCACCCACAACAAGACTTTCTGCCTGTAGACACTACCAACATCCTCTTTATCTGTGGTGGGGCGTTTACGGGCGTCGAAGAAGCGATTATGCGTCGCCAGCAACAACGACTGATAGGCTTTGGCTCAGATATATCCAGCCGCAAAGAAAAGAACATTGGAGAGTGGCTACAGGAAATACAGCCCGAAGACCTCATCGAATACGGCTTGATCCCCGAATTCGTGGGACGCCTCCCAGTCCTCGCCACTCTGAATCAACTCGACGAAGACGCCTTGGTCCAAATCCTAACGGAGCCCAAAAACGCCCTCACCAAGCAATACCAGCGTCTGTTTGAGTTGGATGGCATCGAGCTTACCTTTGCTCCAGATTCCTTACGTGCAGTGGCCCAACAAGCCCTGGAGCGAGAGACTGGAGCCCGAGGCCTTCGCTCTATCCTTGAAAACACAATGCTCGACTTAATGTACGAGCTCCCTTCCGAAAACGATGTGGTTGGGGTTGAGATCACAGCCAAGGCGATTCAAGGTGAAGAACCCCCAATCATCCACCGACGCTCCTACCAAGAAGCGAGTTAGTTCTCTCGACTCCCTCTCCCCCCTCTCCCCAAACCCACAAAAATCTTCCAACCCATGATGATCGCTTCATGATCACACTCATTGATCACAAAGATCACAACCCAAAACAATCGCAAGATCTGAATTTCGACCCTATGAATCCTTATTCATAGTCTCTCTGTGGTTTCTCAACAGAGAAAAAATCTTCTTCTTCTCCCGATATTCTGGGCAGATGTCTTGATCGAGATGCCATTTAAGGGCGCCGGCCACACCAAACAAACAAACTCAACAAATACAAACACATAACCCCAACCCCTCCCTAAACACCCCGAAGTTTTCGGGACCTTTGGGGTCCATTTCCGGGGAATCTCCCACAGTAGCGAGAGGTTGGCCGGATTTTTTTTTGAATTTTATCTTGACGGCATAGGGAAAGGTTGCTTACATACAGGGCAGAGGATGTTTGGGTAGTAAACAACCGAAAACTTGGGGAAGATTTCAAGATTTCATCGGTTACCCATCACCGATACACAGGAGAGTGACAATGAACAAGAAAGAGCTGATCTCCGCGGTTGCAGACCGCACCAGTCTGTCCAAGAAGGATGTTGAATCTGCGTTTGGTGCCATCTTTGATACCATCAAAGATGTCCTCTCTCGCCGTGAAAAGATCTCCATCAAAGGCTTCGGAACCTTCTCCGTGAAGGACCGCAAGGCCAAAACCGGTCGTCACCCACGTACGGGCAAGACCCTCCAGATCCCCGCACGTACCGTGCCGGTGTTCAAGGCAGGATCTCAACTCAAAGACGTTGTGGCTGGCGCGAAAAAGAGCAAGCGCAAGGCTGCTACCAAGAAAAAAGCGGCTACCAAGAAAAAAGCGGCTACCAAGAAAAAAGCGGCTACCAAGAAAAAAGCCACAACCAAGAAGAAGGGTCGCAAGAAGTAAGAACGCTTCTCAGGCCTTTTTCGCTCGGATAGGCTCCTATCCCCCAAGGGGAGCCCTACCGTGCATCTCTGCCCATCTTTCCTCAACCAAACGCACCGTTCTTCCCTTCTCGCAGACTCCAGCTTCCATCTCCTTTTTCACTTCCAGCGTTGGCGCCAGCTCTACAAACCTGATACGCCACGTCCACACACTTGACATCCTATCGTACAGATGCCATTGATACGGGTGCTCGCACCTGTCGAGCATGAAGATTGGATAGACGTCGTTTCCCTAAGACATGGACCGATTGGCCATGATCGAAACACAAAAACCTCTATCATCTTCCTACAGCAGCAACCGCTTTGATCTGAACACAGACAGAGACGGGAACGGATGGACTCCTCAATCCACATGGCCTTCTGCTTCAAGCAGAGTACAGCGTTGGAAGAGCCCTGGTTCCCGGACCGTTGACCAGGGATGCCAGCAAGGCAGCAGAGAGGAGACACCATGTACGGTCGTCCAGCAACTTCCGCAGAACTTCCGCAACAAGCACCGTCCCATCTTCCGGCCCAACCGCAAGAAGCGCAACAATCCGACGCGCAGGCACCACAACCCGCTCAACAAATTCGTCGTCCACGACGCATCACAGTTCGCACCCTTCGTCGCATGAAGGCCAATCGCGAAAAGATTACAATGCTGACAGCATACGATGCCCCGTTTGCCAGCCTTCTGGATCGCTCCGGCATCGAGATGTTGTTGGTTGGTGACTCCCTCGGCATGGTGATTCAAGGCGAAGCGAACACCTTGTCTGTCACCATGGACCAGATGGTCTATCACACCCGCTGTGTCTCACGAAATGCCCAGCGCGCCATGGTTGTCGGCGACATGCCGTTCATGAGCTACCAGGTGTCACCCGAACAGGCCCTGACCAACGCGGGTCGCTTGGTGCAAGAAGGTGGCGCCCATGCTGTGAAGTTGGAAGGTGGCGCAGATGTGGCCCCAGCCATTCGCAAGATCGTCAACGCTGGCATTCCAGTGGTAGGACACCTGGGTCTAACACCCCAAAGTGTCCATGCGATGGGAGGCTTTGTCATCCAAGGACGCAAGCCTGAGCAAGCAGAACAGATCAAACAAGACGCTCTCCTTCTCCAGGAAGCAGGCGCTTGTTGCCTGGTACTTGAAGGCATTCCCAGCGCGCTCGCCGCAGAGATCACACAGCTCTTGGACATTCCAACGGTTGGCATTGGTGCAGGGGATGGCTGCGACGGTCAAGTCCTCGTTACACACGATATGCTTGGGCTGAACACCGAGTTTGTCCCCAGCTTTGTCAAGCAGTACTCGCGACTCCACGCTCTCATTGAACAAGCTGTTCAGCAGTACATCTCTGAGGTTAAGCAGTCCATCTTCCCTGAAGAAGAACACTCCTACGACTAGAACGCCCTCCCCTCTTCCTCAACGCCGCCAAACCGCTCCAATCCACAGTCGCGCAGAACCATGAACCGCGGTGGCCGAAGGACTAAGAATCGCCCCCAAGTTTCCAGCAAAGATCATCGGTCCAATCGCAACTCGCCCAAACAAGGCGTAGTTCTCATTGATGGTGTATTCAGCACCTGCGACGACTTCTATCGGCAAATGAAGACCCATCGTGGGTCGAATGATCCCGGAGATGTTGAGAGCGCTACCGGCATCAGGCTCAAAACCGATGTGAAACTGAAAGTCCAGCCCTCCGTAAAGGTTCAGCTTGTTGTTCACCTGGTAGCTCACCAGGCCTCCCACCCCCATCAAAAACCCAAAGTGGAATCCGTGAATGTTGCTGCCGCCAAGAAATCCCCCTGGTTCAAGGGAGAGGGCAAACTGCAACTTCTTCTTGGAAATGGGCATCAGGTTGATCCGCATAGGCGCAGACACAAACGCGTGCAGACCAAAGAAAGGGAAACCAAAATTGTAATTAATGCGCCCCTTCATCGCCAAGTTGAAACGTTTGGAGTTGGCAAAATCAAACTGGACAAATGCGTCGGGAAAGCCACCACCAAAAGTAATGGCGACCTCCCCCTGTTCCAGAAGAGAACCTCCCAACGCTGACGAGTTTGCCTGGGCCGAGCGGCTTGTTCCGCTCAAGACAACCACCAAAAGCAGCGCTGTTAGAGTCCAACGAACAACCCGAACCTTATCCACGCACAGCAACCCTGAATTCATCCAGAACACCTCATACATCGCTACTTGGATCACTTGCGGGCAGAACATTTGAAGATCACAAAAACAAGATAGGGACTCACTCTCGTTTGCACACCCCTATCGTCTCTACTCTTAATGTACAAGCCCTGTCCCCCTGTATCACACTTTCCCCACAATGACTATTTTTCCAGGGCTTCGGCAAACCCAAAACCAACAACGAAGATGGTTTTGTATACAAGCAAATACAGCACAGAAACCACAACGCGACCGAAATATGACATTTCGATCGCACCCCTCGAAAGCAAAAAAAAACCTCGACTCATCGCTGAGTCGAGGTACCACATCACCACAAGAAGAAAACAGAGGAGAAACCTACAAAACGTTACACAAAGAATACATCAAAGAATATACTTGCAAAAAAGAGGAGTTAACCTCAGGAACACAAAACAACAACAACAAAACGAACAACAGAGAAACTACATCCAAAGGTATTGTTGAAAAGCAAAAAGGACACGCAACACAAAAAGATGAAATCGATGCTTCGTATCAATCGTTGACATCAACAAGCCAACGGGTGCTCAAACAGACAGTGCTTGCATCACAAAAAGCTTACCAAACAATCAAAAAGCAAAGAAAAAAAGGAAAGTAGAAGTCTCTTACAACAGCAAATCCAGCGTTACAATAAGACGTTGAGGTAACACATCAAAGACACAGACAATACATACCAAACAAGAAAAGAAACAAAAGAAACAGCTAGATACATTCAAACAAACGAAAAAACAATCAACATACCAAAGAACAAAAAGAAGAACACATACAAAACAAAGAAGAACATCCAGAGTTCGTTCGCCCCCACCCAATGCATGTACAATTCCACATTCACACACAAGAACAAAAACGCACTACAAACGAACACATAGAAACGAATCTCTATAAATTAGCCTTCGAAGAATGCCTCAGATACGAGGCAAAGCATGACAGTGCTGTCATAGTTGGTTGCAAAATCAGTAGGGGATGCCCAGGACAAGGTATGTGGGGGATCATCGCAAAAGACTTCAAAGAAGGTCAGGGGATCAACAGGTAAGTCGCTTCATTGGGTTGCAATGAGATGGAGAGAGAGCCGTTGTTGACGGTCAACGTTTTGTTTCCCATCAGATCTTGAAGCTGGGTGCCATCTGCCACAACTCCAGACATCGGGATGGATAGGTTGGCGTTGGAGCCTCCCCGGCGAAGAACCACAAGCACACGCTGTGCACCAGTCCCTCGGAGAAAGGCATACCGCTCATCATCCACGTAGAGGGTCTGGCGGGCTTCCGAGCGCAAAGCCGGATACTGTTTGCGTAAGCCCGACACCTTTTGGACATGAGCCAACACACTCTTCTGCAGATCAGACAAACCTGCCCAAGGCATTAACCGGCGGTTATCGGGATCACCCTCTCCTGCCAGACCAATTTCATCACCGTAATACAGCAGAGGAACTCCAGGCAGAGCAAACAACAACGTCCAGGCTATCTTAATCCTGTCGTAAGGTTCGGTTGTGGTGGGCTGTGGCGGCGGACTGTTCCAGGCTTTGTCACGATTGCCTCCCCACATGCTCTCGATCTTGTTGTCAGCGTGCGAGACAAAGCGAGGCACATCATGGTTGCCAATGAAGCGACTCATGATGGAGTTGGGGCCGTAGAACTTGGCGTCGATGCTCTCCTTAATCACCTGGTCCATGCGTTTGAAGGTGGCTCCGCTTTCACGCCGCCCCAGAGCACCCACGATCTCCCAGTAAACAGGAAAGTCAAACTGACCGGTCAGCATCCGATCGTTGACGTAGCGTTTGATCAGGTCACCGCCGCTTTTCCACCCTCCGGCAAAGGTCTCTCCCAACAAGTAGAAGTGATAGTTCCCATGAGTCACTTCTTTCTTGAGTTGAGCCCGGAGGTTAAACATGACGATGTCACGCATGTGCTTTACAGCATCAACCCGAAAACCATCCAACTCCGAGGTCTTCGCCCACCAGATCGCGTCCTCCATCATCTGCTTAGCGGCTTGGAAGTTTCGGTAGTCGATGTCGGGCAGGAACGGGTCAAACCAACAGACGATCGGCTTATCCCAGGCTGGCGCGCACAGGTTGTACGAGTGAAACCACCCGTTGTTTTGGTTGTTTTTCCAGTAAGGGTGGTCGGTGTGGACATGGTTGGTCGCCAGATCCATCAACACCCGGATGCCTTGCTTGTGGGCTTCCCGGACCATCTCTGTGAGCAGCTTGTTCGACCCAAACCGCTTGGCGACTTTCCGAGGTTCTGTCGGCCAATAGCCGTGATAGCCCGCATACAGCCGGTTATCTGGGGCCTTCTGGGGTGTATTCGGGTGCTCGTACAGTGGTGACAACCAGAGAGCGTTCACGCTCAGGTCCTTGAAGTATCCCGACTTAATCTTGTCGATGATGCCTTGCAAATCCCCGCCGCGGTAGTTCGCGATGGGTCCTACGTTTTGAAGAGGAGCATCGTTTCCGGTGTCGCCGTTGTGAAAGCGGTCGACAAACACAAAATACAAGGTGGACTGGTCCCAAGAGAACTTCTTGTCTTCCACCCAGGCATAAAAATACAGCGACTTCGCTGCACCGCCAGCCTTGTCCTTGGCATCGATCCAAAACGAGTAGCGGCCAGACTCCAGCTTGCTGAGACGAAGTTGGATGCTCCCATCTGCGTTGACTTGCACACCCGAAGTCAGCGGTTGACCGTTCATCTGCACAGTCACGGAAGACGCATCAAAACCCTTTTGATGGGTGCTGTCCCAATACTTGACGTCGGCTTCAATGGTCCCTGTTTTTACGGGCGCCTTTAAGTTCACCAGCGTAAGTTCGGGAACGCTGCAGTCGGGAACCTGAACCAGCGAATTAGCGACATCGTTGTCGTACTTTTGCATGGGGTTCTGGGGGTCCACACACCAAACTTGTCCGTTCAAGACGACCTTGTAAGCGTAGTTTCCAGCAGGAGCTTTAAGGGAGCCTTCCCACACACCATTTCCGACAGGCTGAAGAGAGACATTGGGCTTCCACTGGCTGAACTCGCCGGCCAAGGTCACGCTGGTGATGCTGGCTGGAACATCCCGGTCGCATACGTTTCGGAACTGGCTCTCTGCGATCTTGAACGACAAAGCGCACGAACGAACCTCCACCTGGTTGCTCGACTCCGGTGAGTTTTCCATGGGAGTTTCGGGAACCCCCGTATCATCCACCGTCTCGCCTGCATCGCCAGGATTCTCGGAGGATGGTCGCTCAGAAGAGACGTCCACCACTGGCTCAGTCCTGGGTTCCGGTTTCGGTTCCATACCGTTCGCTGGCTTTTCTTCGGAAGGGGCTTGCTCCTGCCCCACAACCTCTCTACCTTGTTCCTTGTTGGGTTCCGAGTTCCCTGAGCCCAGGTAATCGCTACAACCCAACCAACAACAGACACTCCACACACAAACCCAGCCTATCCATCGAGAAAGATAGCCGTTGTTTTGCAATACTTTCATGATACAATGCCTCGACAACAAAAACTCTTTTCGACACAAGCATAGCACGTTTTGCTTTTGAATACGTTTCATTCCATCGAGAAGATTTTGGCAAGTCTACCGTGTCTGTCCCTTCGTTGTAGTGTGTTTCTTTGTTCTTGCGAGAGCGATGTTTGACGGTTCGTTCTTTGAACGTCCTTGGTCCCACGATACGCTTGTGCCTGGATCCAAGATCCAGTAGTATGAGACTCCACGAAACGCGAAGGATGGCGGTGTGATCGAGACAATTGCGGCTGAAAAGCTCATCGCCGACCGCTACCAACTGCTCGAAGAGGTTGGTCAAGGTGGTATGGCAACGGTGTTCCGCGGGCAAGACCTCGTGCTTGATAGGGAGATTGCGGTAAAAATTCTGCACCCTCACCTCGCCCGCGAATCGGAGCATCGCCAGAGATTCCGCCGTGAAGCTCGCACCATTGCCCGCCTTCACCATCCCAACATCGTAGAAATATACGACTTCTCCGACCAGGACAGCCACTCCGACACCATCAACCGAAACGCCCCTACGTATTTGGTGATGGAGTTTGTGGAGGGTTACAACCTACAGACCTTCCTGGACAAGCAAGAGTTTCCCCTCTGTGAGCTGGCGGCTGCGATGGTCGCTGCAACCGCCGAAGCGTTGGAACATGCCCACGCCCAAAACATCATCCATCGAGATCTCAAGCCCGAGAACGTTTTGATCTGCTCCAAAGGTAAGATCAAGCTGACTGACTTTGGTCTCGCGCGTATCCTTGATAACGAAGCGATGACACGGACGGGCTCCATCCTTGGCTCACCTGCCTACATGGCCCCAGAACAGATCCAAGGCAAGCTGGGTGACCACCGCGCCGACATCTTCGCTCTCGGCATCATTTTGTATCGGTTGGCCTGTCACAAACACCCATTTGTTAAGAACAATCCGGCCGCCACACTTCAGGCAGTCTCTGCTGTGGATTACATCGATCCAGAGCGACTGAAGCCGGGCATTGGTCGCAACCTCACAGGCATCATCCGTCGCGCGCTATCGGCTAACCCTGACCAGAGATACCCCACAGTCTCTGCGATGCACGAAGACTTGATGAGCTACCTCCATGAAGTAGGCATCCACCAACCCAACGAAACGCTCGCAGCTTTCTTTAAGAATCCCCAGACTGAAGCGGAAAGACTCCGCGCCAATATTCTTGGTCAGCTCAAACAGCGGGCTTACACTCTCGCCGCCAACAAGAAATATTCGGTAGCCCTGGATCGCTGCAATCGTGCGCTGTCTCTTGAGCCCAACGACCCAGATATCGACAAGTTGCTGGAGCGACTGTCCCACAGCGATAGCTGGTACCAACAACCTCGCAACTGGTTGTACGCAGGCCTTGCAGCCAGTGTCCTCGTTGCAGTGACCTGGTATGCGCCTGTGTTGTGGAAGTCGTGGATGCAGCCCCCCGAGAAAAAGAACGCGGGGGAGAAACATTCGTTGTCTCACTCGATGGCGATGGCCTCGCGGTCACTACCGAGTTTGCTGCAACGTCGAACTCCTCCACCTCGCGACCGAACGGCTCCAACACCACGACGAAAGGTGGCAAAGCGTCGAAGGCCTCCCCGCCGCCTCTCCATTCGTCGCAGCCGGTTTGTGTTGCCGCAACGTGCTCCAGACTTTCATCTCCAACGAAAGTGGCGGAGGTATAGGCTGGGCAATCTGAGCTTCCAGCTACGTTACGCTCCTGGTCGCCGACTGAGCGTTCGCGATCTGTCCGACATCAAGGTCACGTTGGATCATCAGAAGCCTCACTACCTGGAAGAAAAGAAGAAATATACGCTGCGTCTCAAAGGGTCAGCGCCCTACAAGATCATCCTAGACCGAGGTGGCGTCCAAACAGCCGCGTGGTTGCATCCCCCCAAACTTCGACCAGGACTGCGCCGCATCCTCAAGCCCAAGAAGCGCGAGGTGGAAGATCCACCGAAGCCGCGCAAGCCGGCTTATATCATCAGCGAAGAAGGGGAAAAGGACGCACTTCCCCGTACCATCGAGATCAAGCTTCATCCCTTCTCCAAGATTCACCTCACAAGCGGCTCGTTACAAAAACGCAGACCACCAAGAGGCTTTCATACACTCAAGCTAGCCTCCAACCGCTATTGGAGACTCCACGCAACAACCAAGCACACTGTCGATCAATTCTGGAACATAAAAATCCCCAACGAAGGGGTTCCTGAGGCACAGCTTGTCAGCCGAAAAGGAAAACCGTTGGGGGAATGGACTCCCTTGATCAAGCCTGAAAACATTCCAGGGTATTCGTTGCGCGCAGTTCTCACATTTAAGTCTGTCTTCCTGCGTATCCGGTGCAATGTTCCAGAAACAACTGTTTTTGTGAACAAAGAGGCCAGAGGCACATTAAGCAGGAAGTACCAAAGCTTTAGCATTCCCTGGAAAGAGATAAAACGCAGCAGGGTCACCGTGCAAACCAACCTTACCCACTACAAACCATGGCTGCGAGTTTACAAAGTGAAGCCAGGAGACAGGATTGACGTAGATATAACTCTCCATCCTGTTCGTCCCAAAAATCCAAAGAAAACCAAGCCTGACCCCGACGATAACGACTGAGCCATCTCCCAAGTAAGCAACATCCCCACACACAAGCTCTCTTGGCCTTCGCCTTTGATTTGACGCAAACCAAAAAATCAACGGCCTACCACCGCACCCTGTGCCTTGATGCATCTTGCTCAACTCTGTGATCATGTCTATGCTTTCTGGGTGGTTCTTGCCATGTCCGGAAACCAATGCGGAGTGCATGAATGATGCTTCCCAAACGCCTTACGATGGGAACACAGCCAATCTCTCACAGCAATCCTACAAACGACTCGTCTTGTTGGCGATGGTGCATCACTGCGATTGCTCTTTCCCTCGTATGGTTTGGGGCAGAGTCGGTACACGCCGCGGATGAAAAGGCAGAGTTCAAACGCGCCCAGAACGCTTTCGCCTATGGAAGCTATGGAGACGCAGTCCGACGATTTCGTCAGTTGCTCTATCCTCCTCCAGGGCGGCTCAAAGGAGAACTTCGTCGAAAGGCACACAAGCTGCTGGGGATCTCGTATTACTACCTGCACCTTCGTACGAAGAAGAAGCGGTTCCAGATCAAGGCCAAGCGTGAGTTTACCCGGTTGTTGCTTTTGGACCCCAAAGCCAGACTCAACCCGCTGTTGTACCCGCCCAACCTGATTGACTTTTACAACGAGGTGGAACGAGAGAACAGACGTCGGCTGGAAGAGATCCTTCGACGACGCCAGCAAAAACGCAACGCAATGCGAGTGCAGATCGTGTCGTTGCAGGTCGAGCGACAAGTCCACTCGTCTCACCCGATGATTGCGCTCATTCCCTTTGGTGTCCCCCAGTTTGTAAACCGCCAATCTGTCAAAGGTACGTTGATACTGACAGGCCAAGCGTTGGCTCTGGCGACCAACATCGCGGCCTACGCGGTCATTTATGACAAACAAATCAAGGAAGGCGATCAACGAGGCCGCTTTCAAGCCGATGACGTTCCTGTGGTGAAAGGCTGGCAGATTGTTCAATTCACCGCGCTTGGTGTGTTTGCAGCGCTGGTGGTTTATGGCATTGTAGACGGTGCCATTTATCTGCGCCAACGTCGGGAGACTGTGCTTCCGAAGCTTCCCTCGGTGGACCCACGCGAATTCCGCTCTCCCGTTGCACCGCAGTCATCGACGTTTTCTATCCCCGTTCGGTAATCGATATCCCAAGGACGCTTGTTTGTTGAGGAATGTGCAATGCCCACTTTGACGTTTCGTGTGCCAGGCTCTCAATCTCCCCATACTTACGAACTTTACAAGCAGATCACCACCATTGGACGAAGCTCAGAGAACGACATTTGCATCCCCGACCCTTTGATGGAAGAAGATCACGCCCACATCCAATTTGATGGTGAGCGTTTCACGATTTCGGTGCTTCAGCGGAAGTTTTCGCTTTCCGTCAACGGTCGCTCCCGTCGGTCCAGCACCCTCAAGCACAACGACAACATAGACCTGGGCGGAACGTCCTTTCAATTCCGAATGTTTGCAGAGGGAGGCTCCACCACCTCCGACGCACAGGAAGTCGACCCGCTTGAAGCCTACCGCCGAATCTACCGATTCTCCCGTGCACTCCTCCGTGGAGACTCGATGCAGCAGCTCTTGGAGAAGCTGCTCGACCAGGTTGTTGAGGTGACACAAGCCGAACGCGGCTTCCTCATTTTAATGGAAGGAAACTCACCACAGGTCGCGGTGGGCCGGAACATCCAACGAGAAAACTTGGCCGACGCCACGCAATTGTTCTCGGATAGCATTGTGTCGCAAGTGGTCAAAGAGCAAAAGCCAGTCATTGTCAACGACGCGCTCAACGACGAGAACTTCTCGGCTGCAGCCAGCGTCGTGAATCTCCAGTTGTCCAGCGTCATGTGTGTGCCTTTGTCTGAACGAGGCAAGCTCTTGGGCGTGATGTACGTGGGGAACTCGCGGGTCACGTCCCTGTTTGACCAGACCTCGCTGGAGGTCCTCACGGTGTTCTCTGCGCAGGCTTCGTTGTTGTTGCAAAACGCTCTCCTCGTCAACGAGTTGGAGTTGGACAACCAAAAGCTCAACGCTCGTCTGGATGAGATGAAGTCGAGCGGAATCATCGGTAGCTGTGAAGGCATACAGACGATTCTCAACAAAGTCCGGAAGGTGGCAACCACAGATGTGTCTGTGCTGGTCACGGGGGAAACAGGGACTGGAAAAGAGTTGATTGCCCGAGAGATCCACCGACGCTCCAACCGCAACAAAGGTCCGTTTGTCACAATCAACTGCGGTGCGATCCCGGAAAACCTCCTGGAGTCCGAACTGTTCGGCCATGTGAAGGGGGCTTTTACTGGAGCCATCGCAGACAAGATGGGGAAGTTCCAGGCCGCCGACGGTGGAACCCTCTTTCTCGACGAACTGGGTGAGATGCCCTTGAACCTGCAGGTAAAGCTCCTTCGGGCCCTCGAAGAAAAGAAGGTCACGCCGGTTGGCGACACCAAACAGCGAACCGTCGACATCCGAATTGTCGCCGCGACCAACCGGGACCTGGAAACAGAGGTCAAAGAGAACCGATTCCGCGAAGACTTGTACTACCGCCTCAACGTGATCAGTCTGCATCTCCCGCCATTGCGAGAACGCGGTGAAGACATCAACCTTCTGGCTCGGTTCTTCCTCAAAAAATTCTCTGCCGAGTACAACCAACCTGTGAAAGGCTTCACAGCGCAATCCACCATCACACTGCTGAAGTATCGATGGCCCGGAAACATCCGTGAGCTGGAGAACCGTGTCCGCAAGGCTGTCATTTTGAGTGAGGGCACCCTCATCGATACAACAGACATGGAGATTCGAGAAGATCAGATGGAGCCGATCCTCCCCCTCGCCGAAGCCAAGGAGCAATTCCAGTCGGACTACATCCGCGAGGTGTTGGCCCGAAACAACGGAAACCGGACCAAGACGGCACGCGATCTAGGTGTAGACCCACGCACAATTTTCCGGCACCTGGAGAAAGAGCAAGAAAGAGAAGAAGGCGACGAAGGATGAGAAACAGCGATGGCTTCCAAGGCCTTAGGCTGGGTCGCTGGTGGCTCAGTTTGTGTCTGACGCTTGGCCTTCTCATGTCAGGTTGCGCGCAGTTTGTGCCCGTGGAGCCCGTCGAGGAAGAGAACAACCCTCCCTACTTCGACACCAACACCATCGATCCTCAAACAACGGAAGTTACCATTCCACAAACGGCCGACCCAACAGGGAAAGTCACGTTCCGGATCAGTAACATCTACGATCGCGACCGCCGGGACACCATGTACGTGAACTGGTTCTTGGGATACCGACAGTTTCCACAAGGTTCGATTCGTTGCCAGAACATCATTCCCCCGTTGACGACATCGGTCAACCAACCCACAACAAGCAGCGTGGCCAATGAGATTGTACGTAAGGTCGACTTAACCTGCATCATCGACCACAGCGATCCGGCCCTTCAAGTGGGCTCTGCAATCCTGCTTGAGATGTTTATCGTCGACCGTGAGCCGGACACCAGTCAGCTTTTGACCGCCAGCGGCACCCGCACGTGGCCGGAAAAAAGTAAATGGATCAAATACTCCTGGCTCTTGCGAGTTGAATAAGGGATTCGGTTTTGCATGCCGCGATAGAAAGGAACGAGAATGCCTCACCCTACCCGCTTCGACGTTGTCGTTTTGGGCGGCGGCCTCAATGGACTTGCCACAACCTACCACCTCTCCCGGATGGGCTGCCAAAACCTCGCTGTGTTTGAACAGTTTGGCTGGGGGCACAAAAAAGGCAGCTCCCACGGAGAAGCCCGTATCACACGAAGCGCCTACCACAACTCGACGTACGCCGCGCTGATGAAGGAGTGCAACAGCGAAGCCTGGCCACAGCTAGAATCGGACGCCGGCCGCAAACTCATTGTGCCTCATCGTTGTTGTATTTATGGACCGACCCAAGGCCCTTTCTCTGACTACGCGGAAGCTGTCGTTTCAGCCGGTGCCGATGTCATCGAGATTGATCACGCCACTGCGCGCCAACGTTTTCCAGCCTTGCGATTCTACGAAGGAGACGGCGTCCTCGACGACAAAACAGCAGGGCTTGTTGCTGCCGAAGACACAATGACCTCGTTGCTGGCACTGGCTCGCAAGGCCAACGTTCATTTGCTGGACCAAACTCCGATACTACGCATCGAGCCACAAAGTGACGGGGTGCTGCTTCACACAGCCGACAAGCTCTACCATACAGAGCGGCTTGTCGTGACTGCTGGAGCTTGGGCGACGCGACTGCTTCCCTCACTCGCCTCTCGCTTAAATGTTTCACGACAGATCGTGATGTACTTTGCTTTGGAAGGTCTCTCCTCGCGTCTGAGCGACGATGATGTTCCGATTTGGGGCTACCTTGCTGCAGACGCAAACCCCCTTCACTACAGCATGCCCTCGTTAAACGACCAAGGCATCAAGATCGCAAGGCACATGGTGGAAGGCCTGACAAGCGACCCCGATGCTCCAGCTCCAACCGATCACTCCGAGATGGTGGAGTATTTGCGCGCTTTTCTCCAAGTCCGGCTTCATGCCTCAGTCCAGGCTGTCCTCAAAACGGAGACGTGCCTTTATACCAACACAGTCACAGAGGACTTTATCCTCGATCACCACCCCGAACACCCGATGATAACGATCGGAACAGGCTTCTCTGGTCATGGCTTTAAGTTTGGCCCACTCACAGGAAAGATACTGGCCGAACTTTGCTTGGAAGGAAAGTCGACGGTGCAAGCCTTCTCCGACAACCGCTCTCAATTTCAAGTTGCCCTCTGAGAACAAGCGAGACTCTCACGTAGACAAACCCATCTGAAATGACTATCCTCAAAGTCTGACGCACAGATGTCGTTGTTTTTATAGGACAGACTCTGTGCGAAGATGCATGAATGTTTTCTTTCTCTGTGTGTATGGTGTTCCATGTTTGCCCCTAAGCTTTTCCACTCCCAAGCCCAGCCTCCCCCTTCTCATAGGGGTCTACGCAAACCATTGTGGTGGCTAGGAATACTCCTCGTATTCTTGGGAACAGGCTGCGCATTAATCCAGCCACCAGGAACTCCCAACGACAACGAACAAGGTTTGATTAACTGCAGCAGTCAGCGGGATTGTTTGCCTGGACAAAACTGCATCGCAGAACTCTGTACGGCAGAGGCCAACAACGACACACAGGCAGTGAGTGTTCAGCTCATTCCACCCAACAACCACAACTTCAAGAGCGAAGAGAAGCTCTCGATCAACAAGCAACAGTGGGTAGGAGTCACGCCAAAGCAGTTGAACGGCAAGGTGTTGCGAGCCTGGACAGCGTACACCATCAGCGGCAAGATCTACGCGATGGAGCCGGTCGTCAACAAACCCAACGAGACCGAAGAGAGCAAGGTGCCTGCCCGGATCCGCTTCATCGGAATCAACGCAATCCCAGGCTTACAGCTCACGTGGGAGGTGTCCACAGATCCTCGCCCAAGCCTCACTGCGCCTTACCAGCACAACCTGAGTCCGGGCGAATACATCATGGAGGTTTGGCCCCAAGACGCAAGCCGCCCACCCCACCGCTCCAAGGTAGTGATGGACAATGAGACCCTCAGCAAAACGCCGTTTATGAAGTTGGATCTTGAGCTTCCGGCCAAGAGAGACTACCCCAAAGTGACAGGCCAGCTGCTTCCGCCTGACTACAAAGGAGAAGATCTGCCAAGCCTGCGCCTCCAAGTCATGAACGCCAACGATGAGCCCCTCTCTAAAATAGTCGAGACCAACAGCAAAGGGGAATTCAGCATTCTTATGACAGTGGGCGGCGTTCCCCACCACCTGCGGATCTACCAACGAGATACCAACGGCACGCATCCCCAGGTCGACATCCCCTTTGAGCATGAAGCCCTCAAGAAAGAAGAAACCATTGAACTCGGTAAGCTAACCATCGGAATTAGCGCCGCCAACGTCCGAATTGAAGGAACGGTACAAGCCCGTCAGCAAGACGGTGGTTACCCCATTCCAGACACCAGCGTCCGTATTCTTGGAGAGTTGGATGTCGGACAGTACAAGAGCAAGCCTCTTAAAGGTTCGTACCTTCGGATACTTCGCACCGACAGCAATGGTCGCTATTCCATCAGCCTGCCCCAAGGCAAGTACAACTTTGAAGCCATTCCTCCAGGAACGAGTGACCGCTCCCGCGCGTACATTGTCCCGACTCAGTCGTACTTTCACGCCGATCGAAAAGTGGACCTGGAGCTTTCCCCCAAACGTCGTATTGTCGGGAAGATCTGTGAGAAAGGACAAGAAGGAAGCTGCTCAGCGACCCTGTCGAACGCGCAAATCCAGGCTCTTTGGAGAAGCCCGCTTCCACAAACACAGTCACAGTTCAAGACTGTGCAAGCGACTGCCATTCCAGTCACTCCTTTCCGCACACAGTTAAGCCGCACTGATGGCACCTATGAGATCGCGCTGGATCCAGGCTACTACGATTTTGTGTATGTCCCACCCACAGACAGCGGGCTGGCTCGCCTGATTCGCTCCCAGGTCAAAGTGGACAACGACTCTTCCCAACCTTACATCCAGTTCGATGCGATTCTGCCCCAAGCCAAGCACGTGGTCGGTCAGGTGCTAGGTCCAGACGGATTACCTCTCCCCAACACCACTGTTGAACTTTACTCCCACTCCAACAACACCGCCCAACTCTTGGGTCGTGCCATCACCAACTCGCAGGGTTTTTACAGCATCCCTTACAACACCTCGCTGCTCTCCCAGAGCAAACCCTGAGAGGTGGACTCCACGCCTGGGTATCTCACACCCCATCAAAGGCTGCTCAGAAAACCATTGACGTGAACACCTCTTTTCACGACGTTCGCGTCATACTTTGATTTTCCGACAGCATCTCCTCCACAAGAAAACAGACCACAAAGTGAATCATTGCCTTTGGCACAACGTCCAAATCCATGTATCGAAAAAAACTTGCCCAGAGCGTCGGATGCTTTGGCGGTCTTGGGTTGCCTTTTCCCCAGAGAATGAACATACAGTGGGTTAAGAGACTCATGCACCGATCAGGTGGATAAAGTTTCATCCAACTGGTTAGCTGTTCATCCTTTTGTGAGTTCCATCACGATTTCGATCGCATACAGGACACGACGATCCGCGAATTTGAAGTTGGTACGAACCTTGCTTGGGGAAAAAGCCAAACGCGGAAGGAATCTTTCGAAACAAACTATGCTGCTTCTAGCTCGCAACAATGTTTCACTTGCACGACCCGACTTTTCGGCAAACACGCCAAGCGGTATCGTGCCATCATAGAGAGTGAGGGAAAATTTATGAGACGACGTACATTGCTCTACGGAATGTTCGCACTCTTCATCTTCGCAGGCACAACCCTGACAGGATGTTTCTGCTACCACCCCCGGACTCACTACTGTGAGAGCTATCCGGGCGATCCGTACTGCTACGGTGATGATGTTCCCGTCCCCGGTTCCAACACCAACAACCCCGGCAATGCAAACACCTGCACCAAAGGTTGGCATTGTCCGATGGGTCAAGTCTGCTACAAGGGCTCTTGCCAAAAGCCGACCCCCAAAATGCCTGCTGAGTGTCGTCGCGACTACGACTGCCCCCGTGGCTACGTTTGTGACCCTGAACAAAACTGTCGCCCCAGTTGCAAGACTGACAACGACTGCTCTCACTTGAATCCCAAGTGCAGTTGCCAAAACAACCGTTGCTACCCCGATCCTGGCAATGGCGGAAACAACAACAACAACAACGGCAACACGAACAACAACAACGGCAACACAAACAACAACAACAACGGCAACACGAACAACAACAACACAGGGACCCCCTGTAAGACGCACACCGAGTGTCGCCGCGGCGAGTACTGCGCTGCTGGTCAATGCAAGCCCGGCTGTTCCGCAGACAACGACTGTAGCTATGGCAATGTCTGTCGCAGCAACCAGTGCGCGAAAGGTTGCAAAACCGACAACGACTGCACCAAAGATGAGTTGTGTGTGAACGGCGGTTGCAAAAGTGGTGTATGCCGCACCGATGCAGACTGCACCGAAGGCAAGATCTGCCCTGCAGCTGGTGGAAACTGCACCGAAGGTTGTCGTCGTGACGCTGATTGTGGTGAAGGCAAGTCCTGCAAAAACAACAAGTGCACCGACACCTCCAACGCCTGCTCCAACGACCAAGAGTGTAACCTCGGCCAAATCTGCAAAGGCGCACTTTGTGTCGAAGGCTGCCGCAGCACCAACGATTGCCCCCGAGGCTCCACCTGCCAGAGCGGAAAATGCACCGCGGTTCAGTGTACTCGCGATGCAGAGTGTGGCACCGGCAAGATCTGCGATGGCAACCAGTGCAAAGCAGGATGTCGCCGCGATGTGGACTGTGGCGCAGGTAATGTCTGCAGCAACAACGTCTGCAAAAAAGGCGGCTGCTCCAGTGACACCGAGTGTGGCGCCGGCAAATACTGTGACACCAACGGTGCTTGCCAGAGCGGCTGCAACAAAGACAGCCTCTGCGGCAAAGGCAAAATCTGTGACACCGCCACCAAGGCATGTGTTGATGGATGTCGCCAAAACCTCGACTGTGACCAGGGTTATGTCTGCGCTGAGTCGAAGTGTGTGAAGCAGTGTCGTGCAAGCTGCGAGTGCCCCACCGGCATGGTTTGTGGCTCCAGCAACACCTGTGAGAAGCCCGACACCTCCAAGCCCAAAGTGGCTTGCAAAGTGGACTGCGAGTGCCCCTCCGGCCAAAAGTGTGGCACTGACGGTTTCTGTCAGTAATCACTCTTCCCCTTACTGGGGAACGATTGGGTAGCTGAACTACCCACTCTCTATTTCGCGAAAGGCCACGTTCTCCTTCGAGGGAACGTGGTTTTTTTATGGACTCAGACCCGATGCCCTGTGAGTTGCAAACCGCGGTTCGTTGCGCTACAATGGCCGCGTTTGTCGAAGGTTATGTATCGAATTCTGATGGGAAGGAAACGTATCGTATGAAACGCCTTTTGCTCTGTGTCTGTTTCTCTGTCACCTTGGGATTGTTGGCTTGCTCATCGGGAGATGGGAACAGCAACAACAACAACAACTCCAACAGCAACGCGACAGCCGAGTGCGAAGGCCCTCGCGATTGTTGGAAAAAGATTTGCCCCCAAGAAGACAAAGTCGAATACAAAGAATGCGTGACCAAGCGTATCAACATCCAGCCCGACAAAGAAGGGAACAACCACCTTCCCGAGTATCTGTCATGTACAACAGAGAAAAAGTGCGTTGACACCCCAACCAGCACACTGGGTGGAGGACAAATCGATGTCAAAGTGGAACCTTCCACAGTCCGTATTCAGTGGCTTCGGTTGTACATCTATCCCAACGTAGACATGGACGGCAAGGCCATCACTTGTGAGCGACTCAAGAAAATCGCGACCGATGATCCAGAGTCCTTGATGGGCGACGATCTGCGACGCTACTGGCCGCCACGAGATGCAACGCAACCCAGCACAACGCCAGTGTCTGCTCAACAAGGTGACACTCCCCTACCCCTTCTCTTTGGAACAACGCCCGTGACAGTTCCCGCAGGGAAACACATCTATGTTGTTCAGGGTTTCTGCACTTCCGGCCAAGGTTCAATGCCTGGACCTGAAGCTGCGTTGAAGTGGTGGGAATGCAAAGAAAACGTTGAGTTCAAGTCCGGAGACAAGAACTCCATTGAAGCCAAGTTGGACGCAACACAAAGCGAAGGTTGTCTTCCCTAAGTTCAGCTCCTTCCCCCTTCCAATCTTCCTTAGTCCAGCTTGTTTCCAGCATCAGCCTCACAGCGAACAAATTCATCGGTCCCCACTTTGGTGGGACGACAGAGACCACCCACACATGTAAACTCCGGTCCACAGTCACCGCTGGGTGAACAAGGACGACACTCCAGGTTTGCTTGCGAAACGAAGCAACCCAAAGTACCTCCCCCTGTGATCGCAAACCATCCACCCAGTAGGGCAAGGGCCAGCATCACGCGCCACAAACGGACAAACCTGGGAGAGTGTGTGGAAGTTGGCTTCATAAGATGGCAACACCCTTTGTGAGCAAACATGGAAAAGGAGAACATGGAAAAGGACCCTCAGTCACCATGAGTTCAGAAGGTTCTGAGGAAGACATGGGCTTGAGGAGCCTTCCTGGCTTTGGGTGGAGGCAGCAACGGCTGGATCCACTGCGAGATATGTAGGGCAAAGCCTGTAAAGAGCAACACGCCCGAAACGCCAAACATAATATTCGCCGCAGATGCACGCTCTTTGGCGCGCCCGTCCAACTCCAAGTAACGCACCGTTCCTTCTGGAGAGAAATCGGCCTCGTTGCGTTGGAGTTCGTCCCAGAGGGCAAGCCCTCCAAGAACACAGCCGGTTCCAAAAGCCCCTGCGCCCAGGCCAATCGCGATCCACGCCGAGATCCGAATACTGGTTGACGGCTCCGGCGGCTTGGGACCGACCAAACCCCCTCGACTATCCGGCGGTCTCCGGTCAGGAGGAGGTCTACGACGAACCTTCGACCGCAAAGCCGAAGCCTTCTGACGCTCGCATGCTGGGCCGTATGGCTTGCTGGTTTTCGCGAACAAGCTGCGAATCTGAGGAGACAAATCCAAACGTGAGGGCAGCGCAATACAAGGGTCTAGCAACAACGCTTTCTCAAACGCGTTCACCCCACGCTGCTGCTGCAGCAAATGGATGTAGCTCAAACCCAAATAGAGAAACAACAAGGCCCGTTGAGATTTTTTGAGTTTAAACAGCGAGCGCTGCTTGGTTTCTGTAAAGCGGGAGAGAGCTTTTTCCCATTCGGCCTGTCGGCTCAGCGCAATCCCTTCTGAAAACGCTTTGGGTAGAGCACTCTTCGCAGCCGCTGGACGAGGAGAGCTCTTTGTGGTTTGGGTCGATTTGGAAGGTGGAGGTGTTGCTCTGGCTTTGGGCGAAGTTTGCGTTTCTGCCCTGCTGTCCGAAGGAAAGATAACAAAAAGAGACAACGCCAAGGCAAACCAGATGGGCAGAGAAGGAAATGAGGAAAGAAAGGCACGGAAAGAGGAAGAAGAAGCGGGAATGACGCAACACAGGGGGAATGCGCGCAGATGCGTTGCGTCCTGCACCCTGGTTTTCCAACAAGATGGGTAGAACCTCATCCCACAAACCCCGCGCAATGGGGAGCCCAAGGCCCAATTGTTCTGCCCATGTAGGCAGACTTACCTTGACGCACCCACACGTCTCCCCGCTTCCAGGCAATGACCAGCGCTCCCTTACGAGGAGGCTTCCATTCGCTCCTGGTTACGCTGTTCCACAAAGTTTTTGATGAACAGTTCACCTGCTCGATAAGAGCTTCGGACCAAGGGACCGGCTGCCACAAACACAAAGCCGCGCTTGCGGCCTTCTTCTGCAAGCTCATCAAACCGTGAAGGTGGAACAAACTCAGAGACAAGAACATGCTTTGTCGTAGGTTGAAGGTACTGCCCCAACGTCAGGATGTCTACCCCTGCTTCGCGCAGATCGTCCATCGCTGCCAGGACATCCTCCTTGGTTTCACCCAAGCCAAGCATCAGAGAGGATTTGGTGATGGTGTCTGCGTCCACTTCTTTGGCGTACCGCAGAACCTCCAAGGATTGGTCAAAGCTACACCTTGGATCACGAACTTTTGGCGTTAAGCTCCGCACAGTCTCCATGTTATGGGAGAAGACGGTTGGCTTGGCTGCCACGACGGTGGCGATGTCTTCACGTTTTCCACGAAAGTCGGGAGTCAGAACCTCCACCATGATGGAGTTCTCCGACAGCTCGTACACCTTCCGAATGGTGTCCGCAAAATGATTTGCGCCACCGTCAGGGAGGTCATCGCGGTCTACGGATGTAATGACCACATAGTCGAGGTCCATCGCAACCGAAGCTTCGGCTACTTTGTAAGGCTCTTGCGTGTCCACCTCGATGCCATGTTTGCGCGTCATCACGTTGCAGAAACGACAACCGCGGGTGCAGATGTCACCCAACAGCATAAAGGTAGCGGTCCCACCACCCCAACATTCTGCCAAGTTCGGGCACTTGCCCTCTTCACAGATGGTGTGGAGGTTGCGCTCTTTAAGCAGCTTCTTGAGTCGTACGTAGTTTTCGCCTGAGGGGATATCACTTCGCAGCCAAGCGGGCTTTCGACCACTCAGTCGCTTACGCTTTCTTTCGCGATGATCCAACATAATATGGGTTCCTCCCCTGCTTCTCGGGTGTTTCGAACCTTGGTTCAGCCGACAAGCAGAACGTGTCATCAATCAATGCAGGTCTCCCAAGTGGGGAGACAGACGCCCCCATCATAAGACGGTGAGCCGAGATAAACAAGATGACCAGTGAATGAAACTGGAAAAGTTAAGTGATGGGGCGGCGCTGCTGAAGCGCATGGATCAACGTGTTGCGATCGATGTACTCCAGATCCCCTCCCATGGGAATTCCTGAAGCAATTCTCGTCACAGGAACGCCGCTTGGAGAGAGAATCTTGAACAGGTACAACGCAGTCGACTCGCCTTCCACCGTGGGGTTGGTTGCCACAATGATCTCACGGATAGGAGCATGAGTAGCAGGCAGTCGCTGCAACAGCTCTCGCACACGAAGTTGGTCTGGCGTGATCCCTTCCAAAGGAGCCAATGCACCATGTAGAACATGGTAGACCCCTTTGAATTCCCGGGTCCGCTCGATCGCCAGCAAATCAGGGACTTGTTCCACAACACAGACAAGACCTTGATCACGCTGTGGGTCCGCACAAATGGTGCAAGGGTCTGACTCGGTCAGGTTGCAACAAATGGAGCAAAACCGGACACGTTCCACAAGGTCTTGCAGACCGACGGCCAGGTTCTCCGCAAAAGTACGTTCCCCTTGGAGCAAGGAGAAGACCATGCGTGTTGCCGATTTTTCACCGACACCAGGGAGTCGACAAAGCAGCCGGATCAAATGTTGAATGGGATCGTTGTTCATTCGCCCGAAGCCTAGAACATTCCGCCGAGGCCACCAAGACCACCCATCATGCCTGCCGGCACAATCTTGCTCATTTCCTCTTGGTGTTTCTCATCCGCAAGACGCATACCTTCGTTAACAGCTGCAACGACGAGGTCTTGGAGCATTTCGATATCTTCGGGATCAACCACGTCGGGCTCGATGTGGACGCTCACCACTCGCTTGTGGCCGTTCACCACAGCCTTCACCATACCGCCACCCACAGCAGCTTCCACTTCCAAGTTGCCGAGTTCTTTTTGCATCTCGGCCATTTTGCGCTGCATCTGCTGCGCTTGCTTCATCAAATTTTGCATTCCACCTTTCATGATCGTGGTCCTCTTGGTTTGAAGAACTCTTCGCAAAAGCGACGTTCGGTCTTATTTAAGCCATCCCCTCTTTGGATTCATTGTACTCGAAGGTACCACAATCTCAAGCCGAGGGGGGTTTCGGTTCATCATCATCCAGCCGGAGCGGAGCCACGTTGAGGATCTCCGTTCCAGGAATTTTGTCAAGGATACCCCGGATCACCGGATGCCTTTCGGCCTCGTTCCGGATCTCCTGGATCTTTTTGGCGCGTTGGGCCATTTTGCGTTCCCAGATGCTGTAGTCGTAAAAGTCTGGGAGTTCATCCGTCTCATGAAGTTCGACATCCAACTGGACCGTCACACCCCGCTCTGCGCAGAAGCCCTCAAAGGAATCACGGACTTCCGGGTCACGCAGACGATCAAACCGCAGCCCACCGCTGGAAGGAAAGATCAACTTGATGACATTGTTACCACCAATCACGTAACGAGCAAACTGCAGCGACTCCCCAACAAACGGAGAATTCTCGCGAAACTCCGCGACCAACTCACGCCACTTCTCCACGCTGAGTTCGGCGTTCTGGTTGTGCAGTTCAGGCCGACCAGCGAGGATGGACTTCACCTCTTCGGGAGACAGTTCGCCCGGTTTCCCACCAAAGGCCATCTTCTGAAGCGCTTCAGCGTCAGGTTCTTCTTCACTGAAGCCGATCACTTCATCACTCAAAGCCTGCCCAGACGAAGCTTTGTCAGCAATCGCTCGGAGAGAGTCAGGCAAGAATGTGCTCGCGTCCAGCTCCTCCTTTTGCGGTTTGGCAGGCTTGGACGTGCCATTCGCAGGAGGCTCAGGTGCTGGAGTCGATGGAGGTTTGGAGAGATCTAGGGTGGGTGGTTTCCACTCGTCTTTTTTTTTCTTGGACGCTCGGGTGGGCTTGGGGGGTTCATTCAGAGCGTACAGCGGATCGGGATCAAAGCTCATATCGATCGGTGGCGCTGAGCCATACGAACCGTTGGTCATGGGCTCCGATCGAGGAGGAGGCTCCGAAGACGAGTTGCCCCCAGAAAACGAAGGGGCAGAAACAGTAGCAGAAACAGCTGGCGACGACGCTGACGTGGAGGTCACACGTTGCACACTGCCCGACATCCCCGCAGAAGAAGGCGGCTGGCTTCGTTCCACAGGCTGAGGTGTTTCTCGTCGAGGGAGCTCCGAGAAAGTTGGCGCAGGGGTAGTTTGGCTTGGGGGAGAGGCCTGCATCCCAGACGGTGCTTGTGTTTGAGAAGAAGCTTGCATTCCAGGAGAGCCACCACCCGATGAAGGGGGAGGACCTCCTGAATTAGGGTTTCCAGATGAAGAGCCACCTCCGGGGGAAGATCCACCTGAACTTGAGCTTCCAGATGGAGGACCACCGGCTGGCATCTTAAGTAACCTGGATTCTAACGTGTGTAGCTGTCGGATGACATCATCAAAGGCACGAACGGGCTCCACTCGGGCCATCTGAATCAAAGTCATCTCAAGGAGCAAGCGGGGATAGTTGGCGCGAGCGATGTCTTCAGCAGCCTTGGTCAAGATCCGAAACATCTGCTGAACTCGATCAGGAGTGTGACCTTCCAAGATCTTTCGGTAGATCTGGATTTCCTCTTCCGTCAGGTCAGTCACTTCCGATAGGTTCTCACAAACAGCGATCACCATCAGGTCCCGCAGCATGTGGGCCAACTCTTGGGTCAGATGGCGGAGGTCGTATGCGTGAGACAGCAGCTGGTCAAGAAGTTGAAGGGTCGTGTCGATGTCACGATTCAACAACGCCTCGCCGATGCGATGCAGGATGGTCCGATCGATCGCCCCGATCGCCTGGGCGACCTCTTCATCGGAAGGAGACTTTCCACCGTACGCGATCACCTGATCCAACAGACTCAGCGCATCTCGCATCCCACCATCGGCTGCACGAACCACCAGGTTTAAGGAAACATCACTGATCGTGAGTCCCTCTGTGTCGCTGATGTGACGAAGGTAATCGAGCTGTTCCTGTCCCGTAATACGTTTGAAGTCAAAGCGTTGGCAGCGAGACAAAATGGTGATCGGGATCTTGTGGGGTTCGGTGGTCGCGAACAAAAAGAGGACATGCTCAGGAGGCTCTTCCAGCGTCTTCAACAGCGCGTTGAAGGCCTCACGTGTGAGCATGTGAACCTCGTCAATGATGTACACCTTTCGACGCGCATGGGTCGGAAGATACTGTACATTTTCGCGAAGTTCACGGATGTCATCGATCGAACGGTTGGAGGCACCATCGATCTCAGTGATATCGGTGGAGCGTCCCTCAGTGATCTCCAGACATACACTGCATTCGTTGCACGGATTGGGGTACTCAGCTTCAGTGTCGAGATTGAGACAGTTGACCGTTTTGGCCACGATACGGGCAATGGTGGTTTTACCGATACCACGAGAACCCGTCAGCAGGAGAGCGTGCGGAAGGCGCTTCAGGCGAATTGCGTTTTGCAGCGCCTGAATAACGTGCTTTTGAGAAACGACGTCGGAGAATGATTGAGGTCGCCACTTACGAGCTAGAACCAGGTAAGACATGGATCGACCATTGATTGCCCCACAAGAAAACTTATGAAGCCAGGAGCTAAAAGGGCGATAACCGGGCACCCCCACAGCACACGTCGGTACCTCTTACCGCTGCTACCTTCCGGTCCTGACGGGGTTCGGAGGCCTACGTTGCGTGGGACCCGGCTATCATAAGAATGCTCGGTATGCGAGCAGAAAAAAAGCGGAGAGGGAGGGATTCGAACCCTCGGTACCCTTTTGGGGCACACACGATTTCCAATCGTGCACCTTCGGCCTCTCGGTCACCTCTCCAAAGATGGGCCAAAGAATTTCAAAATAGGAGCGGAGAGAGTGGGATTCGAACCCACGGTACCCTCGCGGGCACACTTGATTTCGAGTCAAGCGCCTTCGACCACTCGGCCATCTCTCCTTGATTTGCTTCTTCTCTTGCGAAAAAAGCTTCGCAGTTGAAGAGATGCTTCGTCGGCTCGAACTCCAGCAACAAGCTCCAATCGATGATTAAGTCTCTCATCAGTTGGGATGTTGTAGAGGGAACAACAGCTACCCGCCTTGGGGTCGGTCGCACCGAAAACAAGGCAGTCAAGTCGAGCATTGACGAGGGCGCCAGCACACATGGGACACGGTTCTAGCGTGACGTACATGGTGCATCCTGTCAAGCGCCACCGCTGTAGCTTCGTAGAAGCATCGCGCAAGGCCAGGATTTCCGCATGAGAGGTTGGGTCAAACGACGTCTCGCGTCGGTTGTGTCCTCGGCCTACAATGTCACCATCACAGACCACAACCGCTCCTACAGGAACTTCCCCAATTGCTTCGGCTCTCTCTGCTTCAGCGAGAGCCTCCCCCATCCACCGTAGGTCGTCTTCCGTGAGGATACGTCCCATTAGACATACAACTCGGAAGGCAAAGCACTTCGGCAGGAATTGTTGGGGGAGAGGATTCGCATGAGAAGGAACCGATTGGGAGCGCGCCCGAGAGGATTCGAACCTCTGACCTACGGATTCGTAGTCCGGCGCTCTATCCGGGCTGAGCTACGGGCGCTTAGAATCAACAAAAACAGGAAAAGTCTTATAACAGAAACAAACAAACTTGCCAAGCAAAAAAAACATACTTTCTTACAAGAAGCGGAGAGAGAGGGATTCGAACCCTCGGTACCCTTTTGGGGCACACTCGCTTAGCAGGCGAGCACCATCGGCCTCTCGGTCATCTCTCCGTGAAGCGATGCCTATCTACATCGGGCTCACTGGATTCGGTAGAACCATGAACCCACCAAGCGGAAGAGACAGGATTCGAACCTGCGGTGCACCGAAATGCACAACGGATTTCAAATCCGCCGCCTTCGACCTCTCGGCCACTCTTCCGAACCGCAAGTTGGGACGGTATATCACCCCACTGTTCAGCTTGTCAACAGCTTTTTTCACAACGAAAGGCAACCCCAAAAAGTTCAAACCTTTTTTCATGTTTTGGAGCCTCTCTCCACCCTCTTCAGAACTGTGGTTCAACCCTGTCACAATCCAAATTTGAGAACAACCCCATTAAAAGATGAGAGTTTGAACCTGTGATCGTTACGATCTTGCGTACTCTCCACCCACAAATGATCACATACGATCGAGGGTTGATCATCGCGAACACCCTCCCCTGCCAACAACAGAGAGTTCATCTCACGCCACTTGCTGTCGAAACAAAGGCGCACAACCCCTGGAGATCACAAGGGAGAACAAAAAAGATAAGAAAAAAGTGAGACCGGTTGAGTTCTGGAAAAGTCTTATGGGCAAGCTGCGCGGATGATCCAGGCATTTGTGTCTTCCATCGATAACTTCCGCTTTGCACTTGGAAACGCGCAAGTGTTTCCTTGTTTCCTCATCGCCTGTGGATCATCCCGCTTCCCAGCCCCTCTTCTTGATTTTCATTGATCTCTTCATGTATACCCAGAAAAGTAAACCAACTTCGTCCCGCTGTTACCAACCACAGCGGTTGACCTGGGTTTACGCGCTCTGCGGCCAAATACCAGGCCTAGAACCTATTAGCAGGAGATAGTAGAAAGAATGTTGAGGAATCATATCAACCGATGGATGAGTTTTGGCCTTCTGGCAACCTGCCTTGTCGCCTGGATGGCAGCAGGTGCGAGTTTTACCGCATGTTCCGGCACTTCAGACGGTAGTTGCGTGACACAAGCTGACTGCGGTGGGAAAAACTGCGTCAACGGAAAGTGCGCCACGACAGAATGCTCCAAAGACGCCGACTGTGTCGCGCTCAAGAAAGCCACTTGTGTGAATGGCAGCTGCCAGGGTTGCTCCGACGACAGCGTATGCAACACCGCCGATGGCGAAAAATGCGTGGGCGGTACCTGCCTCAAAGGCTGCCAAAAGAGCGATGACTGCGCCTACTTGGGCAAGAACAAGTCGGGAGAGCCGGCCAAATGTTTGCTCAACAGCTGCATTCTTCCCTGCGTGTCCCACAAAGACTGCGCTGATGATCAATACTGCAAGTCCCAGGTTTGCGCCAAAGGAGAGCGTCCCGCGAGCAAAGACCGCGACGAGCTTCAGCCCTGCGGAAACCTCGACAACGACAAAGAATGCACCGACGACAGCCAGTGCACCGAAGGCGTGTGCGACAAAGGACTCTGCTGGACCAACTGCCTCGATGGGTTGATCTGCAAGACCTGGTCGGGCGGCGCGACCAACTACTGCTACAAGCCCTGTTCGGCAGGTTGTGGTGACAAAGTCTGTGTAACCGCCGAACAATTCGCAGAAGGCATCGAAGTTTGTATGCGCCCGATCAAAGAACAAGGCCAGCTCTTCGACTACAACAAAGGTACCGCTTGCGACACCAAAAACGGCGTCTTCTCTTTGATGCCTCCCCGTGGCCAGCCTGGCTTTGGTCAAGGTCGCTGTTGGGCCTTTTGTGACGCCAACAACGCCTGTGAGAAAGGCCGCGAGTGTGCATCCCTCGGAATCCAAAACACCGATGGTAAGTGGATCACCGCCTGTCTCAAGCCCTGCACCTCCACTGACGATTGCGGTGGCGTCGAAGGCCTTGTTTGCAAGACCGTGACTGGCGATTGCACCTCTGATGCAGATTGCGGAACGGTTGGCCCCTGCACCAACGGCAAATGCAAAGGCGCCGACCTCTGCATCCCCCGCTAAGACATCCCCCGAACAGACCTTCTCTTCGACACCTCACCCAACGCTCCATCTCCACAATTCCCGTGCATGCCTCTTGACCGCTTCCGCGTTTTTCGTCATCAATTCCTGCGGCTGTTGGCTATCCAACTCCAAATCCCCGCTCTTTTTCGCGGGATCATTCCCCCAATACAGCACTTTTGTCCCAGAGAACGATACACAAAGGCCAGTCGACGTATGAGCACAACTGCAGAGAAACTCGAACAGTTAAGAGCCCTCAAGGAAGAAGCCGCGAGCGCAGACCCCGCCAAGGTTGCCAAGCGCCATGACAAAGGCAAATACACCGCGCGAGAGCGAATCGAGAAGCTCCTCGATCCAGGGTCTTTTCGTGAGACCGATATGTTTGCCCGCCACCGGTGCAGCGACTTTGGCATGGAAGAACGCCGCCCTTACGGCGACGGCGTCGTGACCGGAAGTGGCACCATTGATGGACGCCTGGTCTATGTGTTCTCCCAGAACTTCATGCAGTTCGGCGGCTCCTTGGGTGAGGTGTTCGCCGAGAAGATCTGCAAGGTTATGGACATGGCCCTGAAAAACGGCGCCCCCTTCATCGGCATCAACGACTCTGGCGGTGCACGTATTCAGGAAGGTGTTGTCAGCCTTGGTGGTTACGCTGAGATCTTTTACCGCAACGTGATGGCTTCGGGTGTCATTCCGCAGCTCTCGATGATCATGGGACCTTGCGCAGGCGGTGCAGTCTACTCTCCCGCCATGACCGACTTTACCCTGATGGTCAAAGGCACCAGCCACATGTTCATCACCGGCCCAGAAGTGATCAAGTCGGTGACGCGGGAAGAAGTCACGTTTGAAGACCTGGGCGGCGCGATGACCCACAACTCTCGCTCTGGCGTGGCTCACCTCCTCGCCAACGACGAAGATCAGGCCATCGCTCAGATCCGTCAACTGTTCTCCTTTCTGCCCTCGAACAACCTGGAAGATCCACCGCGCGCCCCCTCGGATGATCCCAAAGACCGCACCGACGAAGACCTCAACACGATCATCCCCGACAACCCCAACATGCCCTACGATATGCGTGATGTGATCGGCAAGATCATGGATCACGGCGAGTTCTTTGAGGTCCAGCCCTACTGGGCACAGAACCTAGTCATTGGTTTTGCACGCCTTCACGGCCACGCGGTGGGTGTCGTCGGCAACCAACCCGCACACCTCGCAGGCTGCCTGGACGTGGACGCCTCGATCAAAGGCGCTCGCTTTGTCCGGTTCTGCGATGCCTTCAACATTCCGCTGGTCACCTTTGTGGACGTCCCAGGCTTCCTCCCAGGAACCGCCCAAGAGTACAACGGGATCATCCGGAACGGCGCCAAGTTGCTCTATGCGTACTGCGAAGCGAACGTTCCCAAGCTCACAGTGATCACCCGCAAAGCTTACGGTGGAGCGTACGACGTAATGTGCAGCAAGCACATTCGCGCCGACTTCAATGTCGCTTGGCCCACTGCAGAGATTGCGGTGATGGGTGCCGAAGGTGCCGTCAACATTATCTTCCGCAAGGAGTTGGGCAAGAGCGACGATCCTGAAGTTCGCCGCAAAGAGCTCGTGGAAGAATACCGCGACAAGTTCGCTTCGCCCTACATTGCTGCAGAGCGCGGCTACATTGACGATGTGATTGAGCCTTCCACGACTCGGCCCCGGCTGATCGAGGCATTGGAAGCCTGCGCCAACAAGCGCGAGCACCGTCCCGCAAAGAAGCACGGCAACATCCCACTTTAAGGACACTCCCATGGCGCAACACATCCTCGCAACACACACCGATCCCAAGGACCCAGCCAAACAGGCTCCGAAGCGTCCCATCCGTGTGATGGAAACGGTGCTTCGCGACGCCCACCAGTCGCTGTTGGCCACTCGGATGCGAACCGAAGACATGCTTCCCATTCTCCCCACGTTGGATCGCGTGGGATATTGGTCTGCTGAAATGTGGGGGGGCGCAACCTTCGACTCGTGCCTCCGCTTTCTCCGCGAAGACCCTTGGGAACGCCTCCGACTGATTCGCAAGGCCATGCCCAACACTCGACTCCAGATGTTGCTTCGCGGCCAAAACATCGTGGGCTACAAGCACTACCCCGATGATATCGTAGTCCAATTTGTCAAACGCGCGGCGCACACAGGCATCGATGTTTTCCGAATCTTCGACGCTCTCAACGATCTGCGGAACATGAAGCTCGCGATCGAGACCGTATTGGAAGCAGGAAAAATCGCAGAAGGTGCGATCTCCTACACCGTCTCTCCGTTTCACACCATCGAACGATACGTAGAGTTGGGGAAAGAGTTGGAAGCGTTGGGCTGCCAAACCCTCTGCATTAAAGATATGGCAGGGTTGCTGACCCCTTACACCTCGCGTGAATTGGTCGCAGGACTCAAAGAGGCCATCTCTATTCCCATTCACCTTCACTGCCACGCCACCAGCGGAATGGCCGAAGGCGCCTACTTGATGGGAATTGAAGCCGGAGCCGACATCGTTGATGTTGCGATCTCCTCCATGGCAGGTGGAACATCGCAGCCCCCTACAGAGTCGCTGGTCGCCACCTTGCAAAACACCGAGTTTGATACAGGTTTGGATCTCAAGACTCTGTCGGAGGTCGCTGAGTACTTCCGCTCCGTTCGGACCAAGTACGCCCACTTTGAAAGCAAGCACACGGGCGTGGACCCACGGGTTTTGCAAAACCAAATCCCTGGCGGCATGATCTCCAACCTTGCCAACCAGCTCCGTGAGCAAGATGCGCTCGACAAAATAGACGAGGTCCTCAGCGAAGTTCCCAAGGTTCGGGCTGAGCTGGGTTACCCTCCCCTTGTCACGCCAACCAGCCAGATCGTGGGAACCCAAGCGGTGCTCAATGTGATCATGGGTGAACGCTACAAAACCATGACCCGTGAGACCCGCAACCTCCTGCTGGGCAAGTACGGAAAAACCCCAGCACCGGTGAATCCAGAGCTTCTGAAGCAAGCCGAAAAAGTGGAAGGGCACAAAGCCATCGAAGGTCGCCCCGCTGACGAACTGAGTCCAGCCTGGAAAGAGTCCCTCTCCAAGGTGGAAGACCAAGGCGGCGAGCACCAAGAAGACGACGCTCTCAGCCATGCCATTTTCCCACAGGTCGCAGCACAATACTTTGAAGAGCGGAAACGCACAGGGCCATCCCCCGATGAGTTGGGCGCAGCCATGAGCGCCATTATCTTCCATCTCCGTCAACAAATCCTCGACGACGGAGAAGGAGACGCCTCAAACTCCGGCAAGCACGGCACGAACCCCTGGAAGATGGCAGCTCGTATCGAGAGCTTGCGCGTGAGTCCGCTCAGCCGACTCTAGCCGAACGTTTCCTTTTCTTCGCAACTTTCCCTTTTGGAAGAGAATCCACGAGTAAGTACATGCAAGGCAAACTTGAAGTCGGTGAGCACCAGTTTGATGTGGAAACCCACCGCGAAAACGAAACCATCCTTGTCTCCCTCAACGGAAAAGAGTACGCAGTGAAGCTTGAAGAAACCGAGCAAGGTTTCACTGTGATGTTGGGAGGCAATGAACTTCACGTCGAAGTCACAGACGAACAAAAAGATCACCTTCGTCTCTCTCGTAGCACCGACGTCTCCGTGGATGGCCACTTGGTCTCTACGTTGTTCCGGCCGCAACGCAGCAACAACCTTCAAGCCAGCGTTGACGAAGGCGACATGGACGAAGGCAGCGTCACCGCTCTGATGCCGGGTACGATCATGCGAATCCTTGTCGAAGAAGGACAAACCGTTGCATCCGGCGACGTCCTTCTGATCTTGGAAGCCATGAAGATGGAAAACGAGATCAAGGCCCCGCTCAGCGGCGTGGTCGAAAGCATCGCTGTGGAAGAAGGCAAACCCGTCAACAAAGGCGAGCTGCTGGTTCACATTGAAGCTGAAAATGGGGAAGCAGTGGAAGGCGAGGAAGGATAGACAGGACTTAGCCTTCCATTTGGGCGGCGAGTTCGTCGGTAAATTCGATGTTGTGGTAGACCTTCTGCACATCGTCGTCATCTTCCAGACGATCAATCAGCTTCATCAACGTTCCAAAGCCCTCTGGCGAGACTTCCTTCGAGAGAGAAGGAATCCGCTGAAGGCCTGCTTCTTTGGCTTCCAGGGAAAGCTCTTCCAGCTTGGACTGGATGTTCCCAAAGTCTTCCATTGCGCCATAGATGGTGATGAATCCATCTTCCACTTCGATCTCTTCAGCGCCCGCATCGATCAATTCAAGCTGCAGCTCTTCCACGTCTTCGACGTCTTCCTCAGACACAGTAAAGACCGCCTGACGGTTAAAGATAAACTGCAAGCAGCCATCCTTGCCCAAGCTACCACCCATCTTATTAAAGGCAGAGCGGACATTGGCGACGGTGCGGGTGTTGTTGTCTGTGGCACACTCCACAAAGATCGCGACACCTTCGGGGCCGTAACCCTCAAATGTGGTTTCGATCAGTTCATTCCCGTCAGCACCGGAGGCCTTCTTGATGGCACGCTCAATGTTGTCCTTGGGCATGTTGGCGGCCTTGGCATTTTGAATGGCCGCACGCAAGCGTGGGTTGGAGTCGGGGTCATCTCCACCCGTCTTCACTGCCACGGAGATCTCTTTGATCAGCTTCGTGAACAGCTTGCCACGCTTGGCGTCTACTGCACCTTTACGATGTTGAATGTTCTTCCATTTCGAATGTCCAGCCATCTGCGCCTCCAGGCTTCAAATCGTTCAAGAGAAGGGGTACTTCTTGTGCTCCCACTTCCCATGGCGTAGATATGAGAAAACGTTAGCGATGGGGTTAATACCACGGGTCGCCCTGAGTGACAACCCATACTCCAGCAGCCTTCGAACTCTCCCTTTTCACTTCTTCCTCGGTAGGAACGCACTTGCCATGCAAGAACCAACACCTCTGCATCAACCACTCCCTGATCACCAACGCTACTACAACGCTCAACCCGCCACATCATGGGAGCGATTTCGCCGTCGCCTCGGGGGCCGCGTTGTCAAAGCGTTTCTCACAGGACTAAGCCGACTGGGGAGTTGGCATCCGGCCGCCAACCCAAACCGGCATGGGGTGGAAGTCCTCAGGAATATCCCGTACGGCTCCAGCCAACAAGAGCATCACCTCCTGGATGTCTACCGACCCAAACAGCGCGACGGTTTACTCCCAGCTCTCTTGTACATCCACGGTGGCGGCTTCCGAATCCTCTCCAAAGACACCCACTGGGTGATGGGGCTCGGTTTTGCACGATCCAACTACGTCACCTTCAACATCAACTACCGGTTGACACCCGAATACCCCTTTCCAGCAGGAGCAGAGGATTGCGCGACCGCCCTGTTGTGGTTGCTTGAACACGCCGAAGAGTATGGAGCGGACCCCCATCGGATCATCTTGGCAGGAGAATCAGCAGGAGCAAACTTTGCGACTATGCTCACTCTCACGGCCTGCTATGACCGCTTCCACAAGCCCTGGGCCCAAGAGATTTTTCAAGCCAATCCCAAGATCGTTGCCACTCTTCCCGGCTGTGGACTGCTGCAAGTGACACGTCCCGACCGATTCTTTGTAGGACGTAAGCTTCACATTTTGGTTCAGGATAGAATTGTCGACATCGCGACCAACTACCTTCCTGAGCACTTCAACCAGCCGGGCGAGGTCCCCTTGGCTGACCCACTCCTGTTCCTTGAGGAAGGTCATGCACCGGACCGCCCCCTCCCACCCTTCTTTGTCCTGTGCGGCACGAAAGATCCCATCGTCCATGACACGGAACGGATGCAGACCGCCCTGATGAACCTGGAGGTCGAATGTGAAACACGCTTCTACCCCAAGCAAGGACACGCGTTCCATGCCATGCTGTGGAAGAAAGCCGCCCGTCAGTGCTGGAAACACCAACTCGACTTCCTCCAAAGGCATGTTCCACCGAAAGCCATCTGAACAAAGAAAGATGAGATTGGTTTGGATCGGGATGAAGGAAAGAGTGAGGAAGAAAACAAAGAAGGGCTAGCGGACGAAGAATCGGAACGTCCCGATGAACGCATTGCTCGACGACAGCGTCGCGTTGCTTGCGGTACGCACACTTCCGGTGGAGCTGTACATGATCTCATGGCTGGGAGTCCAACCCTGGAAGCTCCTTGGATTGCAACGTGAGCTGGCCCCAGGGTGTTTGTAGTTCATCACGCTGAGAACAACATTGCAGGCGTAGCAACTTGAGGTGTTCACGACGATGACAGTGCTGTTCCCCCACGACCCACCCCAACCCGAGTTGCTTGCGTTGCTTCCCGAGATCGTCAGGAAGTGACCCGTGTTCAAGGTAATCGGTCGATTGTGTTGAGCGTTTCGCTGGTATTGCGAAGTGTTGCTGTTGGTAGTTGTCAGGTTGGAGGTCGTCCAGGAATGCGCCCGTGTTCCCCACGCAGCGTACACCTTATTATTGCTGTTGTTGGTCAGGCTGACCATCACTTCGCTCCCCGACCAGTTTGCCATGGTGTACTGCACACACTTGTCGAACCAGGTACTGTTGGTGCAGCTGTAGTCCTCGGCTGATGTGTTCTTGAAGTCAATGCAGGACGTCCATCCTCCACCATTCGTGGTCATATCACAGTACGCCATGAAAGGTGCTTGACCGCCATTCCCATCGGGATCGATCTGATACATACCGTCGGTGGTGAAACCAAGCTGACGCCACGCCTTGCATGTCGTCGCAGCAGCCCGAACACAAACACCGTTGTTGCAGATCTGGTTGGAGGCGCACTTGGTCCCGCAAGTTCCGCAGTTGTTGGTGTCTTTCTGTGTGTCCACACACTGGTTGGTGCAGAGCGTCTGATTCGTACCACAGACCTTGAAGCAGGTCTTGTTGTAACAAACTTCGCTGCTTGCGCACTTCTTGCCACAGGTTCCACAGTTGCTGGGATCGTAGCTGGTGTTTACGCACTGTCCGCTGCACACGGTCAAGCCCGTTTGGCAGGTCACGGAGCAGGTCCCACTGGCGCACACTTGGCCGGCGGAACAACTGGTACCACACTTGCCACAGTTCGCACGGTCTGTGCTGGTGTCTACACACTTTCCACCGCACAAGGTTTGTCCAGAAGGACAGGAGCAAGAGCCGTTGGTGCAAGCCTGGCCGCCGGTACACGTCTTTCCACACGTTCCACAGTTGGTGTTGTCCGTTTTGAGATTGACGCAAGCGTTGGAACACACCGACTGACCGGCAGGACAAAGCAGCTTGCACACACCTGCCGAGCAGGAAAGGCCTGTGTTGCAGCTTGTCCCACACTTGCCACAGTTGCGAGGATCCGTTTGCACGTTCACACACACACCGTTGCAGAAGGTTTGCCCGGAAGGACAGGTGCAAGCACCGTTGGAACATGACTGCCCACCCACACAAGCTTTCCCACAGCTTCCACAGTTGTTGTTGTCCACCTTGAGGTTGGAACACTGACCGCTGCAATTGGTCTGGCCAGTCGGACAAGAAAGCGTGCACTTGCTGTTGGCACAGACTTGACCAGCGCCACACTTCTTGCTGCAACCACCGCAGTGGTCGCGATCGGTGGCTGTGTTAACACACAAACCTGTGCACGATGTCTGACCTGCCGGACAGGAGAACTCACACTTCCCATTCTGGCAAACCTGACCTGCGCTGCAAGCGTTGTTGCAAGCGCCGCAGTTCAGTCGGTCTTGCTTGGTGTCGGTGCATTGGTTGTTGCAGTTGGTTTGACCGCTGGGACAGGAGAGGGAGCATGTCCCATTCGAGCAGATCTGGCCGGTAGCACATACTTTGCCGCAAGCACCACAATGTTGTCGGTCCACCTTGGTGTCGACACAAAGACCGCGACAGTCCGTCTGACCGTTGGGGCAAGAGCACGTTCCATTGGTGCAAGCCTTTCCACCGGAGCAACCTGTACCGCATGTGCCACAGTTGCGCGCGTCGGTTTTGAGGTCCACACATTGACCACCGCATACGCTTTGGCCCGAAGGACAGGAGAGAACACACTTCCCGCTCACACAAAGCTGACCGGAAGCGCAAGCGTTCCCGCACGAGCCACAGTTGCTGAGGTCGGATTGAAGGTTGAGGCAGACATTGTTGCAGCGAGACAGCCCGCTGGGACAGGCGCAGCCGCCGTTGGAGCACTGCGCACCACCTGAGCATGTTGTTCCACACGTTCCACAGTTGGAGCTGTCCAGGTTGGTGTTCACACATTGACTGTTGCAATCGGTTTGTCCTTGCGGGCAGGACACCACGCACTTCCCGCTCACACAAAGCTGGCCAGAGGCGCAAGCTTTTCCACAAGTGCCACAGTTCCCACGATCATCGTTGGTGTCGACACACTGACCACTGCAAACCGTTCGACCCTGCGGACACAAACACGTTCCATTGGAGCACTGTTGACCTCCCGAACACACAGAGCCGCATTGTCCACAATGCTTGTTGTCTGTTTTTACGTCCACACAGCTTCCGTTGCAGTTCGTTTGGTTCGCAGGACACGACAGGGTGCACGATCCGTTGGAGCAAACCTCACCGGACTTGCAAAGGTTAGCGCACTTACCACAGTGGGCTCGGTCGCTTCGGATATCGACGCAGCTTCCGCTGCACTCCGTTTGTCCCGCAACACAAGAGACCTTACAGGTTCCGCTGGAACAAACCTGACCTGCAAAACAAGCATCTCCGCACTTGCCACAGTGTTTGTTGTCGCTCTGTAGGTCGACACAGCTACCGCTGCAGTTGGTTTGTCCCTTCGGACAAGACACCAAGCAGCTTCCGCCGGAACAAACTTCACCGGTCTGACAGACTTTGTTGCATGCGCCGCAATGAGCCCGGCTGGATTGGGTATCGATGCACAAGCCACCGCAGTTGGTTTGTCCCGGAGGACATGACAACGCACAGGTGCCGCTTCCGCAGACAAAGCCGGGCTTGCAGGCTTCCCCACACTTACCGCAGTGCTTGTTGTCGCCTTGGAGATCCACGCAGCTTCCGCTGCAGTTGGTTTGCCCTTTGGGACAAGAGACTTCACACTTTCCGCTGGCGCACACTTCACCGTTGGTGCAAGCATTCTTGCAAGCGCCACAGTGAGCCCGATCGTTTTGAGGATTCACGCAAGAGCCGTCGCATACAATCTGGCCCGCCTGACAGCTAATGACACACTGGCCGCTCTCGCAGATTTCACCGGTTTTGCAAGCGGTCCCACAAGCACCACAGTGTTTGAGGTCGCTCTGGGTGTCGAAGCAGCCGCCGCTACAAGCCGTTTGGCCTGTGGGGCACTTCAACGCACACGTACCTGCCGAGCAGACTTCGCCTGTTTTGCACTGGGTGCCACAAGCGCCACAGTTTTCTCGGTCTGTAGCCGTGTTGACACAAAGACCGTTGCAGTCGGTTTGCTCTTTGGGACATTGGGCCGCTGTACACTTGCCCTGATCACAGTAGTGTTGACGAGGACAATCTTTGACCTCAGCGCTCCACTCGAAGCAGCCTCGCGCGTTTTGCACACAGACCTTGTACTTCCCAGGTATCTCTGTTGCCTTGGTTGTACACTCCCAAGCATCTTTGGTGCACTGCGTGTCGGGACAATCAGGGACACACTTGTTCTCTTCGCACTTCTCAAAGTCTTTGCACGTCGACCAACCTTCACACGCGCCCCATACACCGCCTTTGCACAACTGGTTGCCTTTGACACAGGCTTTGTCGTTGTTGGAAGGCAAGCACCCTCTGGAATCACCAGGAGCACACTGCATACATTGGTTGTCCACACAAGCAGACTTGGTGGAGTCAGTGCAATCTTCGTTTTTGAGACACTCGACACAACCGCCGGTACCATTGCACTTCTTGCCCGAGGGACAGTCCTTGTCAGTACCGCACACACACTTGTTGTCTTGTGTGCACTTTTTGGTTGGGCTGCTCTCCGACTGACAGTGGTTGTCTTTCAGGCACGGAACACACCGTCCTTTCGACGAGTTGTTATCGAGGAGACATCGCTCCGGGCAATTTTCACAGCCCGGTATCGAGACAGCAACCTCCCCTCCACAACCCACAGCAAGAACCACTGCAACAAATAGAAAGCCAATACATAGCCGAGGCACATAGCGTCTCATGCATACTCCTGTTTGGATAAAAAGCATCTGGGTTAAGTCTGTCATACCTAAGAAAGACCCAGAAACATAAAGTTTTGGCTCATCTTTCTTTCAGCCTCTTGTAACCCACCAACGACCTCAAAGGTGCGGAACAAGGATCACACACAACAACAAAAATCGCAAAGTACCTGTAGAAACGTGTTCGCAACATCCATGCAAAAAAGTACGGCTTTGTGAGGAAGACTCTGTAGGCAAGAAAACAAAAGGAAGGAATTCAGCTGGGGAGGGTTAGATCAAGGATTGGGAGGATACATCGCTTCGGGTCCCTGGCAGAGGTTGCCAAGAGAAAGCGATACCTTGACGGTCCGTTGAGGAAAGTCGTCGACAACCACAAGGTCAGAGCCTTCGTCTCGCTTCTCTGGGGTGCACAGGGCGCCGTCCTTATCGGCGTCAACCCAAGCGTACACAACCAGGCCCTTACGATCCGCCACGACCGGCAACTTGACCGTCTGTGAGAAGTTACCAAAAGCCTCAAGCTTGAACGATGTGACCAACAACAGCGGCTGTTTCAATGTCCCTTCGCCGGACTCAGCGTGGTACAACTCTACGGTGATGGTTCCACTTTCACCTGCACCAGAAACCGACGCGATGGAGCCCTCCAAGGAAAACTCATACTCTTCCAGGATCTGGTTGCAGCCTCCCAAGAAGATGCCAAGGCTTATCCCCAACGCCAGAACCCAACCGACGTGATAGCGTAGTGTGCGTGATGGTGTTTTCATTAGGGTATTCCAATGTGCAAGCCGGCGTGAAATCCGGGGATACCGATGGCAGGTGCGTCAATCCATGGATACACCATTTGGATGTCCAGGCTGATGTTTTTGTACAAGCGAATGGCCACGCCAATCCCGCCCCAAGGACTCCAGCGATGTTCCACCGAAGGCGTCGAAACCTTTCCGCCGTTGGAATCCACGACCGTTTGATTAAAAAGAAAGGTATGCCGGGTATCAAGCCGAAGGAACAAGGCGACCCGACTCCACCGCACCATCAACCGCAGTCGAAGAGCAAGGCTGGGCCCTTGCAAAGCCAGATCACCCACCTGAATGTCCCAACCGACAAGCACTTCGCCTGTGATTCGAAAGTGTTTCCAATCCAGCCAGCGCAAGGCGAGCCCCACAGAAGGACGTGTCCGGACAAACAAGGCCGTATCCACTTCCACCAAGGGAGTGAGCCCTCCGGGAAGTCCGACCTGTACCTGCAAAGCCTGCCAGGGATAACCCCCTTGCAAACGAATGCCCCACACATAAGGCTGCGACCCGCCGCCCACAATGTCGAAGGCATGAGGTCCCGGCAACATCTCCTTCTTGGTTTGCGATGGCTGAGGAGCCTTCGCCCAAACCGGGCTAGCCATCCCCCACGCGAGAAGTAGGCCTAGCCACAGACACAACCTTTTCCCCACCATCCTCTCCTCCTATGGCAATGAAACCCGAAACACCCGGACAAAGTTGCCAGACAACACCATCTTCATCTCATCCGGTGTATACCCACTCTTTTCCATCGCATCGATGGTTCGCGCCAGGTACTTTTTAACGAAGCCAGGGCTTTGTGGACCATCACTTCCATAGATGATCCGCTCCACCAGGCCGCTGTCTTTGATGTCTTTCATCGCTTTGCGAAGCTTGGATCCATCCGGGTCACCGCTCTCACTTCCCAGCGCGCTGGGTTCCAGGTAGACGTTCTTGTACGTCTTCGCCAGACGAATACAGACGTCCAAATGCTTGTGTTCTTTCTTAATGAAGTCGTAGCCCAAGTGCCCCAAGATAAAGTTGGCCTTGGGGTGCTTTTTGATCGCATCTTCCAGGTACGCCGGATTGGTGTAGGCGTCCTTCAATGAGATATTGGGAAATGGACTTGAACCTGTGTGCAAATACACAGGCTTCTGAAGTTCCGCCGACACCTCATAGATCCCGTAGTATCGAGGATCGTCCATACGAAAATGCATGTGAGCATGGGCCAGCTTAATGCCCACCATATTGGGCTGCTGCAGCGCCTGCCGCAACGCCGCAAGCTGTTGGTCTTTGTCCTCGTTCCAACGGTCAACCCGCAAACTTGCCAGCCCCCACAGTCGTCCAGGACTTTCCTTCACCTGTGAGATGACATACTCGTTGGTGCAAATCCCCACAGTCTTCGGAGCGTACACCGCAAACAACAACCCTCCCACAATCTTGGCGTTGTCCAGCTCGGCAAGAATGCCTTTGGCCGTGAGCACAGAACTCGCCAAAGCATCAGGGTTGAGTTTGAAAGGAAACGGAAACCGTGAGGCCAAAAACTTTTGGGTCTCTGGTGGAATGAGTTCCCACTCGCCAGGATGCAAGTGCATGTCGATCACATCGTATTTTTGCCCTTGTATCTCGACACCCAGCTCCGTTTTGTTCGCGCAACTGACGAACGCGATACACATAGCAACAAGCACAACAAGACGAAGCAAAGACCTCATCCATATTCTTAGTTTCTGGTACACCCTTCAAGCTCCCCAGCTTCTCACTGAATTGAAGCAATCGCACTTGCTTCAACTCAAAGTTCATGGTTCCCCGTTGTCCCAACCCATGTCTCTCTCTACTACAGACAAGACCACAACGCAACCCATAACAGAACGGCTGTTCAAAATAAGGTCCCCTCGGGCCTTTGGTCCAAAAGAGCAAGACACAACTCCTATAAGTACGTGGACAAATGCCAACACAGACTGTATAGTAACTCGGTTCATTGGATGAAGAAAAACCAAGGGAATCAGAAACCTCCTATGTCCCTTGTGCCCCTAGCCCCTTTTCTTGGCGCGAAGCAAAAGGAAGAGTGATGTCGGAATCCCCCTCCCAACAATTTGACGGGATGCAGTTTGCTCCACCCGAATCGTTTCAGTTGGTAGAGACCATGTTGTCTCTGCGCGCACCTGTACGTGAGGAGTTGGCCGATCCACGACTGGTTCAGGGAATCATCAACAAACAAACAACGGTTCAGCCCAACCTGATCGTTCACCGTCGCAACGCCAAGCCGGATGCTGACCTGGAAGCTCTCGTTGGAGAAGCTTGCGCCGAGTTTGTCCGCTCCCTTGTGCGACTGGAAAACATGGACAAGCAGGATTTTGCGTTTAATGACGACCACCCTGGCTTCCTGGTGATGTTTGACTTTCCCACGCGCGAAAGTCAGACCCTCCGCCAGTACCATGCCTTTCGATTGGACGGTGACAAGTTCACCACGTTAACGCTGACCGTTGACGGCGCGACCATCACTGACGATGTCGAAGAAACCTATCTGGATAGCTTGGCGAGCCTAACTCCCTCAAGTTGATCCACGAAGCTATATACCCATACCTGTTTTGAACAACGAAGGAACACCATCATGAAAGTGCAAGGATCCCAACCCGGTCTGGTCCAAAATCAAGCCAACAACGTAGAAGGCCAAGCCGAGATTGTCTGTCCCGTCATCCGAGGCATGGTCAGCGACGGCCACCTCAACGTTGACGCCGAAGGCAACGCTCAGATCTCTGAGCTCAAAGACATCTTTGAAGATCTCGGATTCAACCGTCACCTCGCCAACGTTGCCGTTGTGGGTAACAAGCCCAGCGCCATCCTTGGCAACTTGTTTGGTGGCACGTTCAATGTGAACGATCTGCGCGGCGGTTTGCTCGATCACAGCGGCGACTCCATGATTCTTCGCAACGGAAAGTTCGACCCCGAGCGCTTTGATGTGCTGGTGTCGCACAGCTCCGACGGTCAGCGCATGACCACCGAAGACTTCCAAAAGGCCATCCAAACCAACAAAACGGACGACGACGCAAGCTGGATTGGCAGCCAGATCAGCAAGGTTGAGTTCCGCATTCTGTTGGACGCGTTTGGCACCGAAGGTCCCGACGGAGTCAAAGGCATCAGCATTGATGACCTCCGCAACCTGTATGAGAACAAGCAAATCCCCTCCAGCTTCCGCCCCGTGGAAACTGCCACTCCCAGCAACGACATCGCTTCCCTTGCGGGTCATGCACGCAACCTCGCCACAGGTAGCCAAGTGGGCGCAGCCAAGGCAGGACTGAGCAGCGCTCTCCAAGGCTCCGACTTGTTGTCCTCCGGCGACGTCGCAGTTCAGGGCATGGGCAAAGGCGCTTGTCCCTACATGGGTCAGGACCAAAGCACCGCAGCCTCCAGCCCCGAAGTGGTCCAACTCCACAACGAAATGGCTCCAACCACTCCCACCGAGCTCGCCCAAGTCGCTGAATAAGCGAACCACTCCTCCCTTTTTCTTCTCGATTCCATCCCAGCCTTTCCCCAAACCACAAAAGTTGCTCCTCGTTAACTTGGGTTAATGAAGCATCCGTGCAGGTTTCTTATTCTCCTTTCCAACAACCGAATGGAACCAAGGAGAAAAACCCATGAAAGCACAACACAATAAGATCCTTATCACGGGTGGGACCGCAGGAATAGGACTTGCGATGGCTCAACAGTTTCTTGCGCACAACAACACCGTCATCGTGGTGGGTCGGCGGCAAGAAAGGCTTAACCTTGTTTGTGAGCAAAACCCAGGACTGTTGGGAAAAGCTTGCGATGTTTCCATCTCCTCCGAACGTGAAGAGTTGAAGCGCTGGGTCCAAGAGCATCACCCAGACCTGAACCTTTTGATCAACAACGCTGCCGTGCAATACAACTTTGCAATGCTGACCGACGGAGTCACAGGAAACGACATCAGTCAGGAGGTCCAAACCAATTTGGTGGCACCTGTCGAACTTTGTCGTTTGCTGCTCCCCATTCTTCAGCAACAGCCGGAGTCTGCGATCGTCAACGTCACCACAGGGCTGGTCTTCTCTCCCAAGAAAAGCGCCCCTGTTTACTGTGCAACCAAGTCAGCGCTTCACACTTTCTCCCAGGCTCTGCGGTACCAATTGGAAGGCACCTCCGTGAAAGTCTTTGAGTTGCTTCCGCCGTTGGTCGAAACCCAAATGACAGAAGGACGCGGGACAGGTAAGATAGCACCCGAACAATGTGCAGAGGCCTTGTTCCGAGGGTTGAAGCGGAATCAATACGAGATTCCTGTTGGCAAAGTCCACTTGTTGCGGTGGCTCTGGCGCCTCTTCCCCGTCTGGGCAGGTCGCTTGCTACGAAACACGTGAGAACGTTATGGCAGAAGAACGCAAACAACGATGGGCCCAATTGCGCAAAGTCCTTCAACAGATGATGGAGGTTCCTGACAAAGAGTGGCTCGTCTTTGCCGACCTCTTCCAGCTCAGGACCTTTGCCAAGAATGACTACCTCCTACGGGCAGGCGAGACCTCCGATCCTTGCTTTTTCCTGTGCGAAGGCGTTGTGCGGTTCTACTACCTGACACCGGACGGAAAGGAGTTCAACAAGTCCTTCCTTCAAGCCCATCAATTTGCAGCTTCTCTGAGCACCAGCCTGTTACAAACCCCTGCACGCTTCAGCATGCAAGCCCTGGAGGATGTCGTGGCTTTGGAAGCTTCTCTCTCCAGCCTTCGCGACCTGTTCCCTCGTCACATCTGCTGGGAACGGTTGGGTCGAACCATGGCGGAACAGCTCGCCATCAAGAAAGAGCTTCGAGAATGCTCCTTCCTGCTCGACTCCGCTGAAGAACGCTATCTTAACTTCCTCCGCGACTACCCTGGCCTTGAAGACAAAATTACCCAGTACCATGTGGCATCCTACCTGGGCATTACCAACGTGGCTCTTTCTCGCATTCGTCGGAGGATTCGAGACAATGAAGAGGCTTCATGAACCTCTGAAAGGAAGGCTTTAGCGTGTTTTGCAGAGGGTGAAGGTCGTACCGTTTGCAGTGGAGAGCGTGGTCGCCGTCGACATCGGACCTTGCAACACATACCGGTTGAACTGTCCGTTGTTTAGGGTACAACCGGAGCAAGAGTTACCGTATCGATGCAGCACCGTGATGGGAAATCCACAATCACGCCCAGGGTTGCTTTTCCCAAAACGACAGGCCCCCAGCTTGCTGTCCGCAAGGAAGCCCAACGCCACACAGGTCCGTATTTTGTTGAGCCCATTCAACGACAGTCGATCCAAGGGATAGTTGTTGGGACCTCGAATGTTCCACATCTTGCACTCGCCAGAACTCAGCAACTGGGCGCGGAACGAATACGTCAGCTTGGACGGGTCTCGCGTCTTTCCGGTGTAATCGGCAGCAGTCGCGGCACACAAACGCTTCTTCAACGCCATGTCACAGTACACACGGAGCACAGAGCTACTGGGCTTCACATAGTATTCACCATCGGGAGAGGCTGAGTAGGTGTTCTTCTGCGCGCTACAGCTAGCTTGTGGCGCATAACAAAGATTGGCGACACAGTTCTGTTGGTTAGGGCAGTCATCGAGAGTTTGGCAAGCACACTTCCCGCTTTTGCACAGCTTGGACTTGCAATCACCATTCACCTTGCAGGTCTTTCCGTAGTCACAGGCGTTGCATGTTCCGCCACAATCCACGTCGGTTTCTGTGGAGTTCTTCACACCGTTTTGACAGGGTGGCTTGCTCTCACACTTTCCATCGGTGCAGTAGCCCCCGGTGCAATCGCTGTTTTGCGTGCAGGTTTTTCCATCCACACACTTCACACATGTTCCACCGCCGCAATCCACGTCGGTTTCGGCGTTGTCTTTGGCTCCGTTTTTACAAGCATCCGCAACACACTGGCCAGTGCCTTTGTTGCAGAAGTTTGGAGAACATTGTGCGTTGTCGGTACACGCCGAACACACATTGTTGAGGCAGGCTTTTCCACCTGTGCAGTCGTTCCGGGTGCGGCAGTCGCCTGTTTTGCAGACGCCCGACAGACACAGCTTCCCAGTCCCGCACTCTGTATCCGAAGCACAGCTTGTACACTTGTTAGCCTTGCACACTTTTCCACCGGTACAGTCGGTCGTTTGGCGACAATCAGCAGCCGTGCAAGCTCCCGAGAGGCACAGCTGACCTGTTGTGCACTGGCTGTCTTGGGAGCAAGGACGACAGGTGTTCGCCACGCAGACTTTTCCACCAGTACAGTCCGTGGATTGGCGACAGTCAGCCACCTTGCACAAGCCAGAGAGACACAATTTCCCGGTCCCACACTCGCTATCGGCCGAGCAGTTCACGCACTTGTTGGCCTTGCAAACTTGCCCACCTGTGCAGTCCGTGGTGGTGCGACAGTTGGCGGCTTTGCAAGCTCCTTGCAGACAGAGCTGACCGCTGGTGCATTCGCTGTCATTGGCGCAGTTCACGCACGTGTTGGCTTTGCAGATCTGTCCTCCAGTGCAATCGTTGGACGCCCTGCAATTCCCTGTCTTGCACAGTCCAGCAAGGCAAAGCTGGCCGGTAGCACATTCACCGTCAGCACGACAAGCCGCGCAGTTGTTTTGGGTGCACACCTGACCGCCCGTACATTCGCTGGAAGACCGACAATTGCCTTTCACACAAACGCTGGACAGACACAGCTGGCCGCTGTCGCACTCGCTGTCTTTGATGCACGAGGTACACACGTTTCCGGTGCATACTTTTCCACCCTGACACTCGGAGTTGCTGCGGCAGTTTCCGACAATACAGAGGCCGGACAAGCACAGCTCTCCGCCCGAACATTCGCTGTCCTGGCTGCAAGAAGTGCAGGTGTTTTGCTTGCACACCTGACCACCCGTGCAATCGGCCAAGATGCGGCAGTTTCCGACTTTGCATGCACCGGACAGACAGAGCTTACCCGTGCCGCAGTCACCGTCTTTGGTGCAGGCCGAACACACGTTTTTCTTGCAAACTTGTCCACCCGAACAGTCGCTGTCGGTTCGGCAATTTCCGGGCGTGCAGGCTTTGCTCAAGCAAAGACGCCCCTGAGGACAGTCCGCATCCGACGAACAGGGCGAGCACACATTCACTTTGCACACTTCTCCCGTTGGGCAATCGGTTGCTTGGCGGCAGTTGGCTTTCTTGCACAAATTGGCCAAACACAGCTCCTCTTTGGCGCAATCCTTGTCAGCCGAACACGCGGAGCATTGGTTGCTTTTGCAAACACGCCCACCGGAGCAGTCGGTCGTTTGGCGACAGTCGCCCGTTGTGCAAACACCGCTCAGACACAGCTTCCCGGTTCCACATTCTCCGTCGTTCTGGCATGCTTCGCATTTGTTGGTTTTGCAGACCTGGCCACCGGAACAGTCGGTCGTTTGGCGACAATTTCCACCTTTGCAGGCACCTTGCAAGCACAGATTTCCGTTCCCACAGTCAGCATCGGCAGCACAAGCCGTGCAAGAGTTGGCCTTGCAGATCTGACCGTTCTGGCAGTCTTGGGCATCTCGACAGTTGCCCTGTGTGCAAACTCCATTGAGGCAGAGGTTGCCTTTGTCACAGTCGCTGTCGTTGGTGCAGGCCGTACAACTATTCTGGAGACAGGCCAATCCTTTGGAGCAGTCGCTGTTGCTGCGACAGTTGGCGGTTTTGCAAGCCCCTGCAAGGCAGAGAGAGTCGGTGCCACAGTCTTTGTCCTCGGCGCAAGCGGTGCAGGTGTTGGCTTTGCAGATCTGACCGTTTTGACAGTCTTCGTTCTTTCGACAGTTCGCTGTGGTGCACTTGTCCGACAGACAAAGTTGCCCTTGGGCGCATTCGTTGTCGTCGGTGCAGGCTGTACATTGGTTGGCTTTGCAGACTTGACCGCCCTGGCAGTCTTTGGCCTCACGACAATCTCCAGCCGCACACTTGTTGTTCAGGCAGAGAGAACCTTGCCCACAGTCGGAGTCATCGGAGCAGTCGGAGCATTGGTTGTTTTTGCAAACCTGGCCGCCCTGGCAATCTTTGGTTTCTCGGCAATCACCGGCCTGGCATTTGCTCTCCAGGCAGAGGGAACCCGAAGCACAGTCGCCATCCTTTTCACAGCCGGCGCATTTGCTGTCTTTGCAGATCTGACCGGTCGAGCAATCCTTGGCATCCATACAATCTACACAAGCAGAGGTTGTGGTGTCACAGACCTTATTGTTGGAGCAATCTTCACTTTTGCGACACCCTTCCTGACACGCCTCTTGGTTGCAGATCTTGCCCACACCACACTGGCTGTCCTCTGTACAGACGATGCAACGACCGCTGTCACAGACTTTGCCATCCGTACAGGGAGTACCGTCATCGCACGATGACTTCTTGCAAACACCGCTCTCACAAATGTTGCCCGAACCACAAGCGTCGTCTTGTTCGCAGCTTTTGCATCGACCGCTTGTGCAGAGTTTTCCGTCGGTGCAAGCCTTGGCATCGCTACACTCAGCGTCCTGACACAAGCTGCTGGTACAGATCTTCCCACCGGAGCAATCCGCGTCTGTGGAACAGGAAGGCAACGCAGGTGGTGAACTGCACGCTCCCATAAAAACCACAGCCAACATACAACAAAGGCCCCCCAGCCCCCAAAGCAATAACCCTCTACGCATGGAAACACTCCATCCTCTTTAAAAGTCAAACCAACTCAACAAAGTAGAGTGTAACAAATACGAGGGGAGTCGCCTAGAAAGAAGTGAAAGAGAAGTATGGTCGCAGGTAGTTGATTCTTTGAGTTCTTTGAAGAGGAAAGGAGCAGGGTGGGTCATTGATACAGGTTGCGTAGAAGCCCTTTGCCAAGCGAAAGGCCAATCTACGACCAAGGAAACACGAACCGCAGATGCACACGAAATTCACGTAAATAGATTGGGTACTCAGATGAATGGAAAAGAACAAAGAAGGTATTGAAGTATCACAGTTTGCAGTATTGGAGTGCCCACGAATGTGGGTACTTCTCCCTTGTCTATATCCCGCATGACTAGCCGGGTACATGTTTCGGGCCGCGTAGGTGCCCGGCGTCATCACCAATGCAGATGGAAGATTAGATTTGGCGGCCGAGCAGGTTGAGATCCATGTTGACGCGCACTTCTGGGTTCACAATACGGTAGCGTCCATCCTCATGGACTGTAATGTCGCCCAGGTCGATGCGAGCGGTGCCATCTTGCAACTCACCGCTGATCTCGGCGCCACCCTGGCTGTGGTGAAACTCCTGGCGACCCAGATCCGCAAAGATGGTCCCGTTCATGCGAGCCACATGACCGTCTTGGTCTTGCCCAAGCTGTGACGACAGTTGAAGCTTGCTTCCTTCTTCAAACCGGAAGGTCTGTCCGTCGGGCAGGGAGATTTCGCCGCTGTCCAGGTCGGCCTCGATTTCAAGGTCGCCCTGCAGCTTGGGTCGTTCGCCCATTGTATTCAGCTCGGTCAGGTTCAAGGTCGCTCGACTGTCGCGGCCCAGATCCAGGTCGGTCACACCGTTGAGCGCCATACGACCGTCATCCATTCGGGCTTCAGCGCGGAAGTTTCCGTCCAGAGCGATGCCTTTCTCGGAGTCCAAACGAATCGTTCCAGAGCCGGTCAAGCGACCGTCCAACCCTTGGATGTTGGTGGCCCCGGTTGCGATGTTGAGGTCGGACACCCGCGCGTCCAGGTTGTCGAGAGTCAAAGACAACTGGGTAGGACCGTCGGAAGGCATCTGAAAGCTTCCCTGGCTTTGCGCAGAGACAATGTCGACGCTACCGGGTGTTCCGTCTTCGTTCACCAGTCCAATGCTTGTGTTCCGAAGCTCACCAGCGAAAGATTCGATGGACAGAGAGTTCTTGGCAGCATCCTCCAGGTATTGAATCTCGCCGTTCTCACCGCGCTCAAAGCTATGTGACATCGACACCACAGCGCCCTGAATCGAGCCGTTCCGCAGTTCCACCTGACGACCATCGGGTTGCGATACCTGCAAGCGTTCGACGTTGGCTTCGGGAACACGGAAGTTTACGTCCACGCTTGATCTTTGGTTGAGTTCGCCAGCCTCAGACAGACCAGTTTTCACCGTAGCATCAAAGCCAATCCGTCCGGTGCCGAGATCCATGACGGTGCCGCCCAAGTCCACGTAAGCATCGTTGGCTTCGATCTCACCGGTAATGTTGAGAGCTTGTGAGTTCCCATCAATGCTGACCCGATTGTTGGCGCCGACTTCAATGTAGTCGTTGTCGCCAATCTGCAAACGTCCGGGAGCCAGAGAGACATTGTCTGCCTTCAACCGAATGTTCCCAAGCTCAAGGTACTGGTTTCCAGTGTTGAGATGGTCATCGATGCTGCCAGAAGGCGAACTCGCCGAGGCAGAGCTGCTTTCGGAAGAGCCCAACAACTGGCCCAGATCCGACATGTTGGAAGGTAACTTGCTGGAGCCTGTCACAAACCGGGTGATATTAAAGTTCATCCCCGCCACGCCCAGCTTGATCTTGCCATCGTCAGAGAGGTGCGGGTTAACTTCCACCAATCCTGCAGCGCTGGGCGGTTTGTTGAATCGGAACGAGCTACGCTCAAAGTCAATCTTGCCGTCTTCGACGACCAAACGACCCTGCAAGCGGGTGTTGTCTTCCAGATCAAGGGTGTTCACGCCCAGAACCTGGGTCGCCTCTTCAATGCCAGCTTCGTTAAGCGGAAGGTCGATCTCCACCTCACCGTTCTGAATGCGACCTGCGATATCGATGGGGTTGAACGACAAAGGCTCGTTCATGGTCGGATTCATCTGTACTTCAGGCAGCGACAGCTCCATCGGAGCCGCGCTCTCCGCAGCGTTGGTTGCCGCAGAAGCAGGAGCGGTCTCGGTCGCAGTCGGAGTTGTTGTGGGAGCAACCTGACCTGGTCGCGCGACAGGTCGAAGGGAGGATGCAGGAGCCGCCGACTCACGCAGTTTGAGTTCCTGGCCTACGGAGATTCGGTCAGGATTGGCGATCGAGTTAATTCGCGCAAGGTCAGCCACTGTCGTGTTGTTGTTGCTTGCGATGCGGCCCAAGGTGTCGCCTGATTTCACCGTGTAGGTTTCGGGACCAGCAGCAGGGGTGGAAGAAACAGTTGGAGTGTCTTCCAACTTCAGTTCCTGGCCTACAGAGATCCGGTCAGGATTGGCGATCGAGTTAATCCGAGCCAGGTCAGCCACTGTCGTGTTGTGGTTGCTCGCGATACGACCCAAGGTGTCGCCCGATTGCACTGTGTACGTGCGGGGTTCGACCGGTGCAGAGTTGCTGGTGATGGGGTCGGTCGTGGTTGTGGGTGCAGGTTCTTGCAAAGCAGGTTGACCGGGCAGACCAATGCGTCCTGAGATCTCACCAACGGTTGCCTCCAATTGGACGTTTGCCTGGTTGACTTCCAGACGGCCATCACCGTTCAAGGAAGCACCCTGCAGGTCCAGAGAGACCTTTCCACGAGCGTCGGTCACAGAGGTGACGCCGGCCCGACGAAGCAAGTTTTGGTCGAGTTCAATGTCGGAGTCCAGAGAGAGTTTCAGATCCCCTTCAAACCGAGGGAGGGTTTCACCTTCACGCTTGTCCACGTTGCGCAGGTTCAAGTCGATGTTGGCTTCCCGGAGGTCCAAACGAGCGTGGTCGCCGATGTTAAGTTGACCATCCTCCAACCGCCCTTGCAAGCGACCGTTGGCTTCCAATCGTCCTTCTTTGAGGGTCCGGCCCAAGGCAGCAGACGCCAACTCAAAGTCAGCCCGGGAGCCAGCAGCGATAGTGACGTTTCCGTAGTCGCCCAGATCGATGTTGCTGCGGTCCATCACCGTGTGGGTTCGTCCGGTTCCTTCGGTCACTTGGACCTCACCGATAACACCCGCCTGATCAAACTGAAGGGTCCCTTCTGCTCGGGTTCGCTCGAACCGTGTGGAGCCTTGTGCTCCCGCCACGCCGCCGTGGTTCAGTTGACCGTCAACGGTTCCAGAGAAGCGCTCGATCCCGCCGGAGTGAACGAACTCACCTGCAGCGTTGCGCTCTCGGATCAAGGACGCGCCTTCCACATGAGCGTCTTGCAGGTTCATGCTTTGACCATCAGCGCTCTCCACATCAAATTGCCGGACGTGGCCACGAACATTTTCAAGCCGCACATCACTCACACCTAGACCGTTGTCATCAATTCGCGACTGGGCATCCAGATCAAAGCGAATCGAATCGCTGTCCAGCCGACGGCCTCCGTCGTTGTATTGCAGCGACGAAGCTGCAAACGAGCCCTTGGTGTCCAGACTTGGAATCGTGGTGTTGCCCTGGCCGTCGACGTTGAGGCGCATTTGCACGGAGCCGTTACGGACCGTGGCGTTTTGGATATCGAGGCCGCCTTCTCCGACAGATTGCTGCAGTCGATTCACGTTCAGGTTGAGGTTTTGCAGGTTCACGTCCACATTGACGCCGCCATCGTTTTGGCGACGGGCCGTTGCACGCAGGGAGACGTCACCTTCACCCAACGAGATTCCGGTGGTGCCTGCGGAGAGATTCACACCGTTGACTCCGGCGCGGCCTTGCACCTGAACTTCGTTCAAGTTGCCAGCCACATCCACGCGAGTTCCGGGTTTGAAGTTGATGTTGTTTCCAGCACCCAGCGACAAGGCTCTGTCGGGACGGAGCGCCACTCCTTCTGCGCTGAAGCGGATCTGCTCCAACGCTTGGGCGGCGCCGCCGCCGTTGGAGCGTTCGCTTCCGTTGTTTCCTTGCAGGTGCTTTTCTGAAATGGCGCTGGCAAAGTCTTCCATGCTTCGGGGCATGCGCTTGCGACCGACCACGGCATTGGAGATGTTGATGTCCGGCCCCGTCATGTTGAGGCGGAGTTTGCCCTTGTCATCGAAGTACGCCCCGCGCACATCAAAGATCCCTGCAGCCCGAACGCCTTCCACCTGAACCACAGAGTTTTTGAAGTCGATTTGACCGTCCCTCACAGCCCAGCGCACTCGTGCGGTCGCGTTGTTATCAACACGAACGAGAGGGTGGTCAATCAACGACGGATCCAGAGGCAGCTCCACGCGGATGTCTCCGGAGTGGAGGTTCCCCAACATCTCGATCGGATCCAGCTGCACCGAAGGTCCTGTTGCGCCGACAGACTGAGCCCCTGCTGTCGCTGAGGTCCGCCCGGCCGTAGCGGCTCCTGCCCACTCGGTCATAGGCGCAGGCCCTTCCGCGCGGGAGTAGGAGTTGGTGGAATGCACCCTCGTCGTTTGAGGACGAGTGGTTGCATCCGTCGGTGTACCGGGCTGTGTTGGCAGCACCGTGGGACGGTTGTTGTTAAGGATCCGAGTCATGCTCACTCCTTGTGAGTCGGGCACACGATCTTGAGGTGCGGTTAAGGGAGTTATCGATACAGCGAGAGCATCGCCCTCGCTGGTGGTATTGAGATCAGGGCGTGGGACAGGGAGAGTCCAACTTTCCAGGAGCCGGAACGACAGCGGTACCCGTCTTCAAGAACGAATCCAGGAAGCACTTGTACTGGAACACAACGTCGTCCACCTGAAAGGCGATCATGTGACCATCCCTGGAAACAGTGTCCGCCTTGTATTGAACGGCCACCCCAGTGTAGTCCTTTCCATCTGCCGACTTGCGATTCAACTTCACAGGGTAAGTCGCCAAACCCTCCAGGCCCATGGTTTTGAGTTTGGCCTGAGTTCCAGGCCAAACTTCCACGCCAGCTTGCTGGTTGTTGTATCCCAGCGCCATAACATCCAGGACCGGTTCACGGAAGAAGGAGTCACCTTCACCCATCGGCTGGTACACATGGCGAGGATCATGACCAGGGAAAGGAAGCCTCGACAAACGAGGCAGGTACACCGCAGGCTCCGAAGTCTCCCACGCGGTCTGCATCAAATGCATCGCCGGGTGGGTAAACGTCAAGGTTTCGGTGCTCTGAAGCAACGAACGGAGCAGCGGCTCTTGCAACAGTTGGACGTTGCTGTTGAACGCGAAGAAGCTCCAAAGTCCTCCAGCGCCCGTAGGAATCAAAAGTTTGAATCGGGGTTCGACTGCGCCGATCATGTTGGTGTACATCGCACCCATCGACTGACCCATCAACGACATCCGCTTGTCCGAAAACTTAATCTGGGTCTCGCCTTGCGGCAGAGTGATGCCTTCTCCGCATTTGCCCAGGCTCTTGGGATCGATGCGCAAACGAAGCATCGCGTCCAGGAGAATCCGGGCCTCGATCACGCCCTGTCGAAACAGATCATGAAACGCTGCAAGATTCTGAATGTTGAGGTAGGCGATGGAGCTAGCTCCAGGCACGCGCTCTGGATTCACAGGCATGGCGGTGCAAACCGTACCCACGCCGATATCTGCGACGACATGGGAGGGACCTTCGCCTTTGGCAGGTCGTCCACGAGGAGAGGTAACCTTGCCCCGGTCCACAGCTTGGGAGCTCAAACCGCCCGAGCCGTGAACGTACATCATCAGAGGAAAGCCCTCTTTCGGCATGGCCTTCTTTGGAATCGTGATGACAACAGGAAGCTCTTTGTCCCGCTGTTTGATGGGAATGCCGTCTTTGTCGTACTCAAACAGACCTTCCGTGTCGAACGGAGGCGTTCCTTTCTGAAACTGAGGCTGGACAATCTTGGCCAGGACTTCACAGTACCGAGGATGGTCACCATCGTCCGGGTCGAGCCGCAAGTTGGTGATCTCGGGCTTGTACTTTTTCAGAAGCGCCGAAGAGATGCGCTCCATATCGGCGACCACATCCCCTGTTGAAAAGACGGTAGCAGCCGCCACATTGGCCTTGTCCACGCCGACCTTTTCGAGGGTTTTCCAGAGCGGCTGATAGAGGGAGAGGAGCTTGTCACCTACTGCACCCTTGGGAGCAACGCCAGCTTTGAGTTGCTCCAGCGCCAAGGGCACACCCAGGGGCTCGCCTTTGTCGTTGTTGAAGGAACGCATCAACACAAACGCATACTTCCGGTTGCCTTCGAGGACAATGCCGGGAAGCACAGACACCGCCAACAAATGAGTAGGAACGTAGGTTCCCTTTTGCAGACGGTTGGCGATCACAGGGTAGAGCTTGCCCCAATTTTTGGAAGATTCGTCAACATCCACAAGAAAAGCGACAGCGTCTTTGGTTCCAAGAATGACTTTGCTCTCTTCCGCCTTGGCTGGAGCTTCGTTGAACCGGAAGAACGCCATAGGCACCAAAGGAAAGCCCTTGCGTTTGCCAACCACAGGCAGGAGCGCTTTCACTTGCACGTTCTCTTCGGGGTTAGGAAACCCCGTCACATCGGGAGCGCCGTTGGAATCCAGGCGAGCGTCCGAGGGATAAGGAAAGTCAAAGAAGGTCTTGGGGGTGTTCCAGGTCCCTTCCACGTTCATCATCACCTGCGTGCCAGGAACCTCTTTCACTTCGGAGGTACCTTCTGAGGTGGAAGTGTCTTTTGTGTCTCCAGCATCGTCCGTTGCTTCCGCAGCAGACTCCTGACCCGTTTCGCCAGGACCACAGGACACAAGCACTGGTGCAGCCAAGGCCGCCAACACCAACCCCATCACCAAAAGTGCAAGCCCTGACTTCCAGGACCAACCCGAACTCGTTGTATGTTGCTTCATCATCAAACGTTCCCTACACAAACAAACCGTTACGATACGTGATGGAATTGTCCCTCATCCCACTCCAACCATAGAGCGCGACATGCAAACCTGCGTGAAAACGTTCAACAACATTCTCACCAAGGGCCGAGGCCGAAACCAGGCAAACGACACCAGCGCTTCTTCTCAGTATCGGCTGTTGGCGTTTTTGGTTTCGGTACTTTCCATGCACAGAAGAAAAAAATACCTGCTACGAAGCGTGACGCCACCACAGCAGCCCAACCAAGGCTACCACACTGACACAGCCGAGGAGCAAGTATAGAGCAATCAAGAGAGTTCGGGGAGGGGGTTTTTTCATTTGTTGGCGCTCGGCCAAGCGATGCGCGGAGGAGAAGTCGGCCACCACAAAGAAGTACCGGAAGAACACGTAGAGAAAGAAGGTAAGAGAGAAGACCACAAAGGCCATCCGGACCCGAGGTTCGGTTCCTTGGCTGGCGTTCCACCCGGCCACCAAACAAGCCACACCAAACACGCTGGTCAAGGCACTCCAGCCCCAGGTTCGCCATACAAGCACAAGCTTCTGAAACCAGAGCTGTCCGGAGGGTTGTTCCCACAAGCTTCGTAGACGTTCCATTACAGACGACCTCCCAAACGAAGTCGCTGCAGTCGCTTCAACAACGCAGCGGGAGCAACCGAAGGCTCCATCGAGAGAATGGGAATGCCCCATTTGCCTGTCAGCCGCTCCAATCGACGACGGCGTCGCCACTGTTCCAAAGTAAAGATCTCTCGAAGCATTTTGTCTTGGGTGGTGTCTCGAATGGCTCCTTCGTGTTCAAACCAAGGAGAGAACGGGCTCAAAAACACCAGATGCTGACGACGCTGACGGATCAGCTTGATCGTGCGGACCAGTCCGTCCCAGTGGATGATATCATCCATGTCACTGAGAACCGCGATCATCTGCCCGGCATGGAGCGAATTCGACGCGTGCTCCAGGCTCGTTTGCAGCCCTACGACCTTCTGGGTGACCCACTCGTGGTACCGATAAGGCAGCTCAATCCCAACCACCTTGCAGAACAAGCGGAGCACAACCTCCACCAGATCCCGGTCGGAGTCCCATTTTTTGGGGAAGTTCAGGTCGGGATGACGCCAGACCAGATCCCAAATGTACGCCACCGTTTGATGGTTGGAAGGGGCCATCTGTCCTCCCTGACGAGACAACAGACCTTCTCGGTACAGAAAGGAACCCACCCAAGCGGCGAGATGGCTCAACCGCATGTAGGCAAACTTTGGCTCCGTCATTTGGGGAAGCTCTTCCAGATGAAGAAGAATCTTTTGAAGCTGCTTTTGACCGGTCGATAACATATCATGCCGGTAGATCTCACCGTCGTAGCTGATCAGCCCCACAGCATCCCGCGCGTCCAACGACGCCTTCGAGAACGCCGCCACCACCTCACTGGCATAATCAATCGGTCGCGAACCGGGGACGCCTTGCCTCATCGACTGCCCGATATCCAAGATCAGATAACTCGACATCAAGGTCTCGCTCTCAAACTCACGGCAAAGCAGCTTCTGCAAACGAACGCTGTGCTTCCATACAATGTTGCGACGAGCGTCTCCAGCCTGGTAATCGCGGATGTCACGTAGCTCAGTTCCTGCCCCGGCGCGACGTTGGGGAGCCCCCGTTTGTTCGCGCATCATCACGCGCAACCTGTACCCCTGTCGATCGATGCGACGTAGAGGAATCGCCGGAAGCACCCGCACCATCAGAGGGGCACGTTGGTACCGGTACGTTCGAAACAGGCCCCATGTATCTTCCAGCCCCATCTCGACACCAAACAAACGAAACTTCCCAATCACAGGGGTTTTGACTTGAATCGAAAGGGTCCTTTCCTGGAAAGGCGAGAGAGCGATCCGCTCGTCCATTGCCGGATGGAAGGAAGCTTCCATGTACACAGAGTGCCGGAGTTGCAGCTCAGTCAGGACCAAGCGTGTGGGCGGAGCCTGCACCAACAAAGCGACGTCGCCGCCCTGCCCTGCTCGAAACGTCCTTTTGGCCTCGGGATCCCAATGGAGCTTCAACCGGTCCAGGCTCGAAGAAGGTGCTTTGGAGCCGTCACGCTGCAAGGAGAAAGGCTTGGGGTTGGACACAGCGAAAGCACCAACCGGCAGAAGAGGATGAGCCTTTGCCCCTGTGTGCGACGAAAACAAACGTTCGACTTCCAGGCGAAACTGCAACGACAGAACCACCAGCACACACTCACCCAGAACACCCACACCAAAGAAGAACCAGATCTGCTGCCACAAGCCAAGGCCAGCCAGAAGAATGAAGAACAACGCCATCCAACGACAGCGACCGGACCACTGCATCTTTGGAGGCTCTGGCGGCGACTCCGGCCACATCAACGCCTCTGTCTTTTCGATCAACTCGCGGTCAACGTTCATAGCGTCTTTCCATTAAGTAGACAGACTCTCCTTCAGGACAGGAGGGAGCAGCGTTGGTTTCGTCCAAGGCCGTTGCCAGTGCTGTTGAAGCACCGGGCACTGCGGCGTTGTAATGTTTCAACCACCCTGCTGAGACCGACAACTCGCCAATGTGCGACCACCCCGAACGTTGGTAATGACGAACCGCTCGCTTGTTGTTGGGGCTGACGGTCAAGCGCACCGTTGTGATGTCCAGCGCATGAAAGAAGGTGCGGATGTGTCCGTTCAACAAGTCGGTCCAACCTTGCCCACGTCCTTCAGGGGCAAGGTAGTAGGTGTTGATGTAACCCACGGAAGGATCGGCCCCATACGGCTTAAGTTCCAGCATTCCCACGATGGTGCCCTTGTGCCACAGGTGAACACAGCTTTGTGGATTCCAGGCCATTCGCTCTCGAAGGGCTGCCAGATAGAAAGAGCCATCGGAGCCAGCTTCGTCCCAGAACATGGCGTCCGAATCAAAGCTGACAGCGAACGTTTCAGCCCGAATCGATGCACACAGCGCCCCGTGTTTCTCCAGGTCGATGGAGCGGAACACAAAAGCAGACCCGTGTATCCCCGCAGCCTCCGAGCTGTTGGGTTCAGCCTTCACAACCTTAGCAGCGTTGGGAAGATGAGATGACTCGACCATCCTACCCTCAGCCGTTCGGAGTGATCGGACGATGTTGGGGCTTGGGCGGCGGCCTTCGAATGACTGCAACCTTCGACACCGCTTCCTGACAAATGTTCACAGGCGTCCGTCCGTCTAGCTCCGCTTCAGGCTGCATGATGACGCGGTGGGCGACGATCGGTTCCACCAGCTCACGGATGTCGTCGGGGGCTACGTAGTCACGACCTCGCACCAACGCCAGCGCCCGCGCTGCGTGCAACAAACCAAGGCTGGCACGAGGCGAAGCACCCAGCAGAACATCCCGGTGTTTGCGAGTGTAATGAACAATATCAAGAATGTAATCTTCGAGCTCTTCGGAGAGGTGCACCGTCTCCACACGCTCACGCCATCGCAAGATGGTGTTCGCCTCCAGCACCTGGATCACAGGCTTGGGCGGGCTCTTGTACCGTCGAAGGATCGACTTTTCGACTCTGCGATCCGGGTATCCCAAGTGCAGCTTCATTAAGAAACGGTCGAGCTGTGCTTCGGGAAGCAGATACACCCCTTCCTGCTCAACCGGGTTTTGCGTGGCCAGCACCATGTAAGGCGCATGCAACGGATGACACTCCCCTTCGATGGTGATTTGTTGCTCCGCCATCGCTTCCAGCATCGCGCTCTGGGTCTTGGCAGGCGCACGGTTCACCTCATCAGCCAGGATGATGTTGGCAAACAAAGGACCCTTCCGCAGCACGAACTCTTGCTCGCGGGCGTGGAAGATATAGCTCCCCGTGATATCCGCAGGGAGCAAGTCGGGGGTGAACTGAATCCGCTGAAACTCCACGCCAATGGCCGAGGCAAACGCCTTCACCAGAGTGGTCTTCGCAACGCCGGGCACTCCCTCCAGGAGCACATGACCGCCGGCCAAAAGCCCCGTCAGTAGGAGTTCAACGATCGTTTGACCGCCGACGTACACCTTTGCGATTTCTTGTTGGATCTGTTCGATCAACTCATGAATTGGCTCGCCTTGCAACATCCTCTCCTTTGTTTTGCCAAAGGTCCTGACTCTGCGTTTCGCCCATCCTATCACACTCTTAAAGGTGCCCAGGAAGATTCTTCAACGCCACCACAATGAAGAATCCAAGAAAAAAATCGAATTTTTTCTGAACCTGCATCAGGGCGCATCGTAATACCGGACAACACACAGGGAAACACTTTCTATTTCCTGTGGACATGAACTCTATCACAACCAACGACAATGATCGTTGAAGCAATCAAGGCAAACCGATGCGTACTTTCACTTCCACCACACAATGTTGTCGCTCAGCAAGCACCGTTTCGACGTGTACTTCCGCGCTTCGCACTGTCGTGGCCGCTGCATCCACTCAGCCTCTCTCCCTTCACGCACCACACCCCCATCTTGATTGCCCCCATGAACCCGTTGCATGCAATCCGGCTGTGGAGGAGTCCCTTCTCCTCCTGAATCCGAATGATTGCCATGAACCGGATCCCCCAGGCTTTGCGCTCTAAGACACGTACTCCTTGTGAGTAGCGCCAACCGCCTGGGTCGTACGATGCAGGCGGTTTTTTTGTGCCCGCTTCCTACGAAAATCCCATTTGCAAAACCAAAAGTGACTTACCCAAGTCCAGTGTGTTCTGAGGCCGTGGTGTAGTGGCAACACGTGAGGTTGTGGCCCTCAAGTCGGCGGTTCAATTCCGCTCGGTCTCCCTGAAACTGGAACACCCGACGTGCGTCTCGCGGATTCATCCGTAGAGATGCGCGGTTCCGGTCCACTGGAGATGTGATGAAACGGTTATCATACTTGGCTGTTAACCAAGCTTTCCCGGTTCAAATCCGGGCATCTCCTTCCGGCCCTTTCGTCTAGTTTGGTCTAGGATGTCGGACTGTCGATCCGAAGGCGCGGGTTCAAATCCCGTAGGGGCCGCTGTTCTTTTTCTTTGTTCTGTTCACCATTCTCGGGGCGTAGCGCAGTGGTAGCGTACTGGTTTTGGAAACCAGTGGTCGCTGGTTCAACCCCAGCCGCCTCGACAACACAAACCGCCCACGTATGGGCAAGGAGAAACCATCATGGAAGCCGAGGAACGTTGGTGCTACGGCACCGCACATCGACCGACCCAAAGGCCCCTTCGTCTAGTCAGGTTAGGACGCCAGACTTTCACTCTGGTAACACGGGTTCGAATCCCGTAGGGGTCATCTCTCTTCTTCATTCGAGGCGTAGCGCAGTTTGGTAGCGCGCATGACTGGGGGTCATGAAGTCGCTGGTTCGATCCCAGCCGCCTCGACAACATTGTTTTCTTGGAGCCATCGGCTCCGAATGTCGCAGTAGCCCAATCGGCAGAGGCGTCAGCTTGAGGGGCTGAAGGTTGTGGGTTCGACTCCCACCTGCGACACTATGTTCTTCACTTCTTAACTTCCAGTACCTTCGGCCCTCCAACTCACCCCTTCCATCCCTTTCCACAACGTTTTCTCCTTTGGTGTCTCCAAACCCAATGTGACAATTTGCCACATCGTCAGACCGTGCGGGCTGCATTATAGTTTCGCCGTATGCATGTTTTGGAAGAATGAAAACCAACAGGAGAACGTATGAAACGCTGGTATGGGATTGTGCTGGGTTGGCTCGGGTTGATGATGGGAGTGATGGTAGGCTGCGGTGGCCCCCAAGAAGTCACCATCCAATTCAAAGGGATGGTCGGGGACAAAGCGTTCTCCTGCACCGAAACCTACGAGAACATCGGCACCAACAAAGATAAGATTAAGCCGCTTGATTTCCGTTTTTACATCCACAACATTCGATTGGTCACCACCGACGACAAAGAGGTCGCACTTACCCTCACCCAAGATGAGAAGTGGCAATACCAAAACCTCGTCATGCTCGACTTTGAAGACAAGCAAGGCACCTGCACCCAAGGCACCGCAGAGACCAACACGATGGTCCAAGGAACGGTCGAAGGTGGCAGTAGCTTCAAAGCGATCAAGTTTGTCTTGGGGATTCCCTTTGAGATGAACCACCAAGATGTCACCAAAGCACCCTCACCTCTGAATGTCACGCCATTGTTCTGGAACTGGCAAGGCGGCTATCGCTTTATGAAGATCGACATCCAGGCCGAAGGCGCTGAGAAGATGTTCCGCTTGCACCTCGGAAGCACCAACTGCGAAGGCTCCGACACCAACGTCACAGGCTGCAAACAGCCCAACCGTGTGGAGATTACGTTGAACAACTTCGACCCCACAACAAACGCCATCTCCTTTGACCTCGCCAAGTTGTTCGCCAACTCAGAGGTCAACAAAAACACAGAGGGTACAGCGTTGGGCTGCATGTCCTTCCCTGAAGATCCGGATTGCAATCCATTGTTCACCAATTTGGGTCTGAAGTATGGATCTGCCGACACCGACCCTTCTACCCAAACCGCTTTTGCGGTGACTTCCAAGTAATCGTTGCATCCGATGCTTTGTTGGAAGAAACCTCTTTTTTGGTTCATCGGTTGCCTGACCCTAGTGTCGGGTTTGTACGGTTGCGGTGCGCCCCAACCAGAGCCCTACGTTTGGGCATTGCCCGACGGAGTGTCTCCTCCCAAGGTTCCCAGCGACAACCCGATGACCCAGGCCAAAGTAGAGCTGGGTCGCTACCTGTTCTACGACAAGCGGTTGTCTCCCAACGGCCAAAGTTCCTGTGCAACCTGTCATGAGCAACAGCGGGCCTTTACCGATGGCAAGGCACTCCCCAAAGGCTCCACAGGCGAGACGCTTTTGCGCAACTCCATGAGCCTGAGCAATGTAGCCTATGCTTCAACGCTGGCCTGGGCCAATCCCACATTGCAAACGTTGGAACGTCATGTGTTGGTTCCCTTGTTGTCGGATGACCCTATTGAGTTGGGCATCGCTGGCAACGACCAGGAAGTGTACGCAAAGTTACGCAAGCTTCCACTGTACCAAGACCTGTTTCGTCGCGCGTTTCCCGACGCAGAGACGCTGGTCACGTTGCGACAAGTGGTCCAAGCGCTGGCGAGCTTCCAGCGAACGATACTGTCGTTTCAATCTCCACACGATCGCTTTCTTCGCGGCGACGCGAATGCTTTGTCGGCCAAGGCGCGCGCCGGAAGAAAGCTATTTTTCTCGGACAGGTTGAAGTGCTCTCGATGTCATGGAGGGCCCGACCTCAATCAGTCAACAGACGCCAAAGGTGAACTCTTGCAAGGCAGAGCCGCGTTCTTCAACAACGGCCTCTACAACGTCGGGAACAAGGGTACCTATCCTTTTGGAGGGCAAGGTTTGTATGAGATCAGCGCCGACCGCAAGGACATCGGCCGATTCAAAGTGCCAACCTTGCGAAACATTGAAGTCACCGGGCCGTACATGCACGATGGAAGCCTCAAGACCTTGTCCGACGTGATCGACCACTACGCTGCTGGAGGCCGTATCCTCTCTGATGGACCCAACGCTGGAGATGGCCGCCAACATCCCAACAAGAGCCCCTTGGTGTCTGGTTTCTCCCTCACTCCCGAGGAGAAACAACAGCTGCTCGCCTTCTTGCAAAGCCTCACCGATAAGACGTTTCTCCAGAACCCTTCCCTTGGCAACCCACACAACCAAGACGCACCAACACCTTAGAATTGCCCCTCTTTCCGAGAATCCTGCGTTGTGCTATACGATCGCTCCAGCCGGGATTTCCGGATCTGCGTAAAACAAAGGAATCGATTCGGAAAGGTAGCATTGACTCACGATGGTGTGGTGGAAACGACTCAAGGACAACCTCTCCTCATTGGACGATGGATTGATCCGTATGGCCCAATGGTTTGGAGCCGGAGCCACACACCCCTGGCAACAATACACCCAACTGCTCCTCGTGTTTGGTGTGGTGCATGTGTTGGGTTACCAAAACATTCCAGTGCTGCCTCTACTTGCGATCGCGTTTGGTTATGTTGGAGTGATTGCCACAGGTCGAGCCTGGGGAGCGAACGAACGACAGCGCTCCCTGATCGCCAAAAAGCTCAAAGACGGACAGCCGGACAAGCTCCCCGACCTTCGACGGTTTGCCCTCCTCTCCTCCCTTCAACTCGCGTTCCTTTTTCCCCTTTTGTATTACCAATTGCAGCGGCATTTTGGGCTCTACCACACACCCGCTGATACCTCGATAGGAACTTGGATTCTCTTTTCCTTCGACGCCTTTACCAAAGCCATCCTCGACTGGTCGGAGATCTACGGCATTAACTTCTCTGACGTTCGCGCGGCTTCGTCGTGGGGCAAGCACTTCATCTTGGTGGAGCGCCTCACCTTTGAGTTCGTGTTGCTGCACCGTATCTTCCGTTTGTTGGAGATCCGCAAGACCATTCGCGATGCCGTGGAAGCTGTAGGTAGCGATCATGAGCTCGCGGTGCGGCTGGGGCAGCGCGCGTTTGCTCCTCTCGTTGAGGTGCTTCTGGACACCGAGCGACCTTTCGAAGAGCGCGCCAACGCAGCCAAAGCTCTAGGAGAGTTGGCCGAACATCGAGCGTTTGAGCCCTTGTCCCAGGCGTTGCGCAACGACCCTCATGAACTGGTCCGAGAAACGGCTGTGGTTGCCCTGCAACAGCTTGCCCGACGCGACGCCGTGACTTCGTTTGTGGATGCACTTCAGGATCCTTTTGGCTCGGTCCGCGCGGCTGCAGCCGAAGCTCTCCTTCATCAAGGCGACCGCCGCGCCGTGGAGCCCCTTGCCCAAGCGCTGCAAGATGAGTACGGCAAAGTTCGAGAGTTGGCAGCAGAGGCGTTGTACGAGTTAAGTGCCTCACAAGCTGCGCCAGCCCTTCATCAAGCGCTCAAGGATGAGTACAGCTCGGTTCGTGTGTTAGCCGCCGAAGCGTTGGGTCAATTGAAGAGGCCTCAGAGCCTTCCCTTCCTCCTTGATGCCTTGCAAGACAACTCAGGAGCCGTACGCAAAGCCACCATTCGAGCTTTGCAACAGTTGGAAACAGAAGAGGCTGTCGAGCCACTCCTTCAGGTGCTTCAACATGACATGGACGGTGAAGTTCGAGATACAGCCGCCGAAGCACTCGGCAACTTGGGGAACCCAAAAGCTGTAGGACCGCTCTGTCGCCTCCTGCAAAACGAACAAGAAGATCCAGAGGTCCTTATTGCCGTCGCAGATGCGCTGGGCAAGCTCGGAGAGGAGCGCGCCAAAGAGCCTCTCCTTAAGACCCTTCAAGAAGACTACGGTCCGCTCCGTCAGATGGCCGCCAAAGCCTTGCACAGGCTCGGCGATGAACAAGCGCTATCTCCCATCATTCATACCTTGCGCCGCAGCACCAAAGCCCGACTTCGCCGTCAAGCCGCGGAAGAGTTGGGAGAGTTGGGAGATCAAGAAGCGGCGGAAGCGCTGGTCGATGCTCTCCAGGACCGAAAAGAAGAGGTGCGACTTGCAGCCGCTGGCGCCCTCGCTCGGCTCAAGCGTCCGGAAGGTTACGATCTGTTGATTGAAACCTTGATGCACCCCAGCGCTTACCAACGCGAGTTTGCCATCCTTGCCTTGGGTCATCTGGGAGACCCCCGCGCAGTAACACATCTCCTCCTCCTGTTGGAGCATGAACAAGACGACGACCTTCGCGATGCAGCAGCCGAAGTGTTGGGAAGCCTCGGCGACACCAAAGCCGTTGAGCCCCTCCTTGACTACCTGCACAAGCACCACGGCAACGACGTGAACGTTGTTGTCGTGGAAGTGTTGGGTCGCTTGCATGACCCACGCGCGGTCCCTCCCCTTCTTGAACAGTTGGAAGGAACAGAGCCACGCAGTCGAGCAATGATCATTGAGGTGCTAGGGAAACTTCGGGCCACCCGGGCCTTGGAGCCGATCCTACAATCACTGTCTCACCCTCACAACGAAGTCCGTCAGGCAGCCGCGTTGGCTCTTGGAGAGTTGCGGAAGGACGCCGCAATTGGTCCGCTGTGCGATGTTGCATTGCATGACGCAGTCGCCCATGTTCGCAAGAACGCTGTCATTTCACTGGGTAGGTTGCGAAACAAGCGCGCCATCACCCACTTGCTTACCATTCTGAATGATCCTCATGAGCGACTGGAGGTTGTTCGTTCCGCTGTTCAAGCGTTGCGTCTGATCGGAACTCCTGAAGCTCTCCAAGCCCTCACCTATTTCGCCAAGGCCCTCGAAGAAAGTACCAATTCCAAAGGCGATTCATAAATCTTTAAATTTTCTCGCAACAAGTTCTCCACACATCCGAAACTAAAATTGCAAGCGTGATAGAGATCACATTGTTTGATTGAGAATGATCACAAACACTGGGAACACGCCGCCAGGGGGCATCTCACTTCCCACTTCGATAGCTTACAGGAGATAGCGAGATGAATGTTTCAAAGAATGACTTTGTTGAACGCTACAACAACCGAGCCATCGATGTGAATCGCGCTCGTGAGAACCAAAACATTTCTGAAGGCGTTGGCAATCATATCGCTCGCGCCGACACCAACCGAGACGGTCGTGTCCAAGGTCGCGATGAGTTGGAAGGTTTGTTCAACCGCCTCGACAATTACGACAGCAACGGAAGCTATCACTCTATCGCAGTGCGTGATGCCAACGGTCAAAAGAATGCCTTGGGTCGTGTGCTTGATGGCTTGGACCAAAGCACAGTGGCAGCCACTCAAACTCGCACCGAGCCCCGCACCATCAATCGCCCCCGCCCTGGAAGTGTGGATGCCACGCGCAGCACCGCAGGAATGAGCGAGAGCCAACGTTTCGACCACTACCGCAACCTGATCGAAGCCAACGGTGGCGAGTTCAAGACAGGACCCAACCAACGCAACATCGTCTCCCTGCGACGCGAAACCGACGCTGACGTGAACGGCGGAAACGGCCGCTACGACGACACCACCGCGATGCTCTGGACCGACAGCCAAGGTCGCCAGCATGTCCGCGAATACACCTCCAACACCGAGCCCAGCGCTCGCTACCGCGGCAGCATCGGTGTGGACGCCAACGGTGATGGACGCAAAGATCAGGGCCGCCTCCCCGAAGGATTCTACGAGTACCGCACCGGACACAGCTCTTCGCTCGGTCGCGTGCTTCGTCCTACCCAAAACACCAACGCTGAGCGCGACACCAACCACGACGGCCTGTTCAACGACGGCGTCATGGCAAGCGCAGGTCAGTCCATGCTCTTCCACGCTGGTGGACGCAACATGACCGGTAGCGCAGGCTGTCAAACCATGTCCCCGGAAGTCTACAACCAATTCTGGAGTGACCTGAACTCCAACGGTAACCCCGGTAACATCGGCTACACACTCATCAACATGTAAGAGCCGTCCCCCTCAGGACAACATCCCAACTCTTTCCTCTCCTGGTTTCCCAGGCCCCCCTCATCTCTTTCATCTTTGCCTTATCGAACAAACTTTCGCTTCAAATACGCCAGCCGTCCGTTCTTTGCGAGTTCAGAGATAACGCTGTTGATAGCTCTCAACAATTGGTCATGCTGTTTGTGCACACCCACGCCATAGTCTTCGCTCTGCTTCAACACACGATCCACAATGTAGCCTGTGGAGTTGCGGGTCAGGTACAGGCCGGTGGGGTGGTCGGTGATCACATAGTCGACGAGGTTCTTCTTCATGGTGTCGAGGATGTCATCGTAGGTGTAGAAACTCACTTCACGACCGTTTTTGATGGCAGCTTTCTTCGCGGTGGCACCCGAAACAACAGCAACAACGGGCTGCTTTGCCGTCACCTGCAAACGCGACAGAATCACCTTGCGGGTTTGGATGTACACAAGGGAAAAGGACACCTTCTTCTTCCGCTTTTCAGTCACAGAAAACGCGGCTGTTGCCATATCACAGCGACCTTCTTGCAAGCTCTTAATCCGGTCACCGGCCTTCACAATCACCCAACGCACAGAGAGGGATGTGTTGTATTTGATCCCCAACACGGTCACAATTTCCTTGGCGAGTGCGACATCAAAGCCGGTCAACATGTTGCCTTGAAAATGACCAAACGGTGGAATATCGGTGCGCACACACACGCGGATCACGCCTGACTTCACCAGATACTCCAGGTGGGAGCCGACGCCTGGTGTCTCACCTTTGTCTTGTCCGGGCGTTGCCGCCAGATCTTGCGCAGCAGCCCGAGAAGAAGGACGAGATGCTGGGGCTGCTTTCTTCGCAGGAGCAGCCTTTGCAGGAGCAGCCTTTGCAGGAGCAGCCTTTGCAGGAGCTTTAGCCTTGTCGGCCCAGGCTGGAGAGAGAACGAGGGAGAAGGAAAGGGTCAGAAGCAACAGTCGTTTCATGTGAATCTCCTTAGAATGTGGCATAGCAAGATCAATGGGTATCCTGGTGGTTGACCCACCGCGCATGACAACGGCGGAACCGAACAGGGACCTGCCGACATCTTGTTTCGGTAGAGGGAACATTGCGACAGTATGTGCTCACCACGGGTTGACGAGAGCACTCTTGACGCACCGTTGGAACGTCCTGGCAACGCACGTAACGCTTCGGCACTCGCGAGCATGTGGTGAAAGAGCGAGGAACATTGCGACAAGTCTGGTACGTCCGCGGGACATGCCGACAGGATCGGCGCAATTGAATGTATCGGCGGCATTGGTATCGCAGTGAGATGTAGTGACGACAGTAACTGGTCTGCCACCCTCGACGAGCACATCGTTGGTACACCATAGGATAATTGGCACACCGCCGACGCAACACCCGGTACGTACGACAACGTTGTTGCCAACGCGTGTACGCGCTACAGCGCCGCTGCCATCGGGTGTAAGTACGACAGCGCTGTCTCCAGGCTGTGTACCCCCGGCAACGTTTGCGATACGAGACAACGTTCCGACATTCAGTTCGGTACTTCACATAGGTGCGACAGCGGCTTCTCCAAGTGGTGTAGGCTTTGCAACTCTGACGCCAACGAACGTACTCTCGGCATGAAGTGTTTCGCCGCAGACAGCGAGTGCGACAACGATTGCGACAGTACGTTTGGGGCAACACGCGACACTCTTTTCGGAATCGTGGAACAGTTTGGCAGCGAACAAAACGACGAGGCACCCGCCGACACTCTGTGCGAGAACGAGGAACGGTCCTGCAGCGTTTGTAGCTCCGAGGCACATTCCGACAACGGCGTCGTAGGCTGGGGTAGCTTTGACAGCGGTACCTCATGTAGCTGTAGCGACGGCAGTAGCTAGAACGCCAACCGATTCGATGACAACGCGCGTACACCACCGGATACCGAGAGCACCGACGGCGTAAGACTTCATACACCTGACACTGTGTTTTCCAATGGGTATAAGCCTGACAACGACGCCGCCATTGGTTGTACGTGTAGCAACGTTGAAGCCAGCGGGTGTACCCACTGCAACGCGTGCGATATGTCTTCACCCATGAACATTTCTTCGTGTACTCCGTGCGGCACTCACGAGAACAACGCGTAAAGCAGCGTTGGTAAGCGGCGCCTCTCTGTGCGAAGGCTTCCCCTGCCCCCAACCACAACATACTGCCCACAAAACATAGAACGAGAGTCCGTAACCAGGACCATCGAAACGTCATGCACTTTTCTCCTTGTGGATTGAATGTCTCCAATGAGGGCTTCTTGCTCAAAAGAAGGCTGAGAAAAAGCCCCCAACCAAAACCACGTAAGGACCGATATTCGCGGTCAACACCCATTTGCATAGGAGAACCGATTGTGCAAACAAGTCCTCCCAAATGCAAGCCCTTTGTGTCAGCCTGGCCCCGAACGACATGTTTCTTGTACATGGTCTTGCGCTCTTTGTTCCGAAACTTCCGTGTTACAATCGTACACACCTTCTCCGCACATGAGGTTTTTGTTGATGACACCATCGCGACCTGGCACCACCAACCCCCCCATGACATCCACAACGTATGTGGCACCTGAAGAACTGCATTCGCGCCTGGAGCAAGCGACACAACGTGGACTTGAGACCCAAGCGTTGGTGCCGCTCTCCACCTCCTACCTTTGGGTGGAAGATCAGGGCACGAACTTTGTGGTACGGCAGCTCCAAAACGTCCAGAAGAAGGAAGCAACCAAGGCCATTCAAGTGGCCAACAAGGAAGTCCCTCGACCGTCCTTTAATCCCTTCTTGCCATACGAGCCTAACTTGTTCGTCGGCGACATCTGCGACTCTCACGCCGTTGTGCTCAACAAGTTCAAAGTGGTCGATCACCACGCGCTGCTGATCACCCGCGATTTTCAGTCTCAATGGGACTACCTCACCCAAGATGACTGGAACGCCGTCACACTTTGCCTCAAAGGTGTTGGTGGCTTGGCTTTTTTCAATGGAGGGGAAGAGGCCGGAGCCAGCCAGCCTCACAAGCACCTCCAGCTCGTTCTGCTTCCAATGACGCCTGAACCATCACAGCCCTCTTTGCCAATCACGCCACTAATGCAGCAGCTTCCATCCAGCCCCACCCTGAATCCTGTCGAGTCTTTCCCGTTTGTACACGCAGCCTCTTGTATGAAAGACACCTGGGATCTCTCCCAAAAAGAACGGACCCACCGGTGGTTGGCGACATACAGACAGCTCCTCACATTAACGAGATTGTGGACCCCTACCACAGAGCAACCCGAGCCCAAAGGTCGACAGCAGGCTCCTTACAACATGTTGGCCACACGCGACTGGATGCTCCTCGTGCCTCGACGCTGCGAGTTTTACGAGAGCATCTCGGTCAATTCACTTGGATTTGCAGGAGGGTTGTTGGTCAAGCACCAGGAAGCCCTCAACACCTTAAAGGCTGTTGGTCCCTGGCGTATCCTCCAACATGTCGGTGTGGGAAAGACAGAACCTTGAAAGGTAGGAAACAACCTTAGAGGAGCAACTCTGCGAGCTTGCCCTTGAGCCGGTTGTAAAGGAAGGATAGCAGGAGCAAGGCAAGCCCCACGCTGATGAAGGTGATGATCTTCTGGGTGGTGGAGAACCGGAACACATCAAGGAAGACGATCTTTCCAACCGCCAAGCCAAACAACGAAAGCGCCACCCAACGGAAAAACTTCTCACGTCCAGACAGCCCGTACCAACCCAAAACAAATCCAGCCAGTCCCCAGCCCAAAGAGAAGTGACGACCGGGCAACAAGGTTGTCAGAACAAACAGGAACACTCCACAGAAGAGAAGCCCAAAGAAAGCAGGTGATCGCCGATAAGCTTCCGCAAACGCTTGCGTCGGTCCTTCCGAGGAGTCTTGTTCTTTCGAGGGGGACAAGAACAACTTGCTGCCCAGGTGCGCTGCAAAGATAGCAAGAGGTCCCAACACCAGCGCCCAGTGTTCTTGCAGATAGGCCCAAGGACCACCCACATGATGCAACGCAACAGAGCAGAAACGGAAGCCCGCCATCCCCATCGCAATCATGGCTTGCAAGCTATACATCGGACGATCCAAGTACCGAACCAAAGCGAGCAAGAGCAAGGCGTGCAAGCCCCAACCCAAACCATCAATGTCTGCGTGGTAATACACAAGAACCTGAATCGCAGCAAAGTTCATAAACGAGAGAATGGCGGGTGCATGAACCACCCAGTCCTTCTCAACCTTCTCTGTGGGTTTGACTTGCTTCCACAACAAGCTGACATATCCCCAAAGCCCCAACACAGGCAACGAAGAAAGAATCCGTCGTGGTATGGAGAGCAAAGAGCCCTCGGCGTTCATGTTTGTGGTAAACAGCCAGAAGCCCGAAAGTATCGAGATAATGCTGGAGTGTAGGCGAAGGTAAGGACGCTGCCACAGCATAGAAAGATACAACCACAGCGCCCCAGCCATCGCATAGGCCACAGCGACAGCAAGAGAAGGCAATGCGTACCAACCCGCCAGCAAGAACGCGAGGTTACCTCCCGAAACAAGGAGATTTTCCTCGTCATGCAAAGCCTTGGTCTCTTTGTTGGACCACAGTCGATGAAGCGCCGCAGCGTAGCCATACGAGAGCAACATAGACAGCAACACCAAGAACACATACCGACTGGCTCTCCAGTTACCAACAAGAACCATGGTTTCGCTGCCAAGGATCATCCAAATGGAAGCAAACGCGGCGGCCACAGCGTGAAGCAGGAAGGCGCACCAACGAGCGACGTCATCACCGCGAACGTACCCATACAAGAAGACCACCACGCCCAAGAGCATCCAGGCCAGCACCATCGAAAACGTGCTGAACAAGAACGAAGCGGACACAGCGAGGGTCGCGGTCGCTCCCATCACCAGGAACTTTTCGAGGAAGACCTCCTCTTCTGTAAGCTCTTCCCGCTGGCTCAATCGCAGCGTCAAGTAACCGTCGAGGAAAAGAAGCACAGCCGAGAACGCCATAGAAAGACCCATTTGGATCCGCGAAAGCCCTAACATCTCACCGCTGATGATGACCCAGAAGAGAACAAAATGAGACCACGAACGCAGCACAAACTGTTTTCGGTACAAGCCATAAAGAAACAGCAGAAGGCCCAGCACCGACCAGCCCAGAGCGCAACCAAACGCAGGCAGCATCTTGTACAAAGCCCACATCATAGTTACAGACGAGAACACGATTAAGCCGCGCTCTCGGGCCATTTCAGAGAGTTCGTTGGCCTGGCCCTGACGCTCCAGCCACTGCACAGTCCACCAGCTTCCAGCAAAGACAACAATGGCTCCCACCGCTCCAACCACTCCCATGGAAAAGACAGAACCCAGCACCTTGTTGGGCAACGCGGTGGTTTTCATGTTGAGGACCAACTCGCCAGAGCCCACTTTGTAGAACCAACGAACCAGCTCCTTGGGCCACTCTCCGCCGAGGCTCATCACTGTCGCCACGCCCATGACAAGATTACCCAAGTCTCGGAAGTACCGGTCGGTGCGGTAGAAGCTGTACAGCCACACCACAACACCAAGAACGAGCCATGAGATCATGGTCGCGTTGTAGGGGACAAACACGCACCACAAGCCCACCATCATCAAGACGACAGCGACGGTGGAATCGATTCGGTAGATCGTTTCACGACCCCGCCAACGCAGCGTCTGGCTGATGCCAATGTACAACAAGCCCAGGTAAAGAGCGGTAGCAGGCGCGCCTTTGGTCTGGAACACAAAGTGAGTGACCTTCCTTACCAACGCCAAGCCAAACAGGTTCAACAGCCCAATCACAGGAACAAGTCTCTGTTCCCATCGTTTGTATTCGCCAGCTTTGGCAAAGTCAGGGATCTTGAACAAGGCCCAGAGCAACACAAGAAACCCACTGGCCAACAGATACTCAGGACGATGCTCTGCTACGGTTTTGTGTCCTTGAAAGTAGAGCCAAGTCCCGTAGCCACTGTACAAAAGAATCACGCCCACCAGATGAGTGATGACCCAACGGAATCGGTACGCAAACACACAGATCAAACAAGCCAGCAAAAGCCCCGCCACATGGGTGTAAAGACCGACCGAAGAAACAAACAGCGTTACGTAGGACAGCAGCAACGCCACACCAGTCGTAGACTCCGAACGATACCGTATCGAGTGAAGGAGCATACCGCCCGCAGTCGCCGCAAGGATCAGCGTTCCCAGGATTGGGTCCTGGACTATCTTCATGGCGTTAATGTGGTGTACGCCATAGCTCGTAAAATAGAGCACAGACCAACCACCACCCATCACAATCCGACCGTAGAGTTTGTATTCTTCTCGCGGCTCCAAGAAGAAGCCCACCCCCAACAGCAACGCCCCACAGGCAGCGCCAACCATACAACGGCCCAGCGGCCCCATCTGTGTCAGAGAGTAGGTCAACAGAAACACCAGACCCAAAACAAGAATACCGATCCCCACATAACTAAGAAGCTTGGAGCCAATAAAGGCCTCCCAGCTTTCCTCTTGCGGAGTCGGTTGACTCGAGCCCACCGAAGGAGGCGCAGATTGCAAAGCCTTGCGCTGACCTTGGGTCTTGGGTTTCTCTGCCTTGGTTGACAGCGGTGGAAGCAGAGAGTCTTTCGAAGGTTTGGAAGACTCAGGAGCATCCACAGGAGTGGGAGACTCAGGTTGGGGTTCCTCGACTTTCGGGGACTCCTCCTCAACGTTGGAAGACTCCTCTTCCACCGATTTCGCTTCGACCGGAGGTTGCAGGAAGATCGACGACAGCTCTGCTGGAGCCTCTTCCGCGTCTACAGATTTAACCTCTTGTTCTTGAGGCTCTTCCGAGACGTTGGCCTCTTCCTTCTCTGGCTGAGCGTCCACCTCATGTTGACGTTTTGGCTCATCCACAACATCGGTCCGAACCTCTGCAGGCGCCGAGAGTTCTGGTGTAGGTGAAGGCTCTGCAACAGCAGGAGCTTCGAGTTGCAAGGCTTCGCTCAGGTCAGGCATAGGACCATCAGCCATGGAGCGAACCAGGCTGCGTAAGCCTCGGTTCTCCCGCTCCAACGTCGCGATTCGTTCCTGGCATTGAGAGACTCTTAACTCAAGGCTTCGCAACGCCTGTGTCTGCTTCTGCACCTGCTCCACAATCTGTGTAGGAACGTCGATGTCCAGTTGCAAATTGTCTTGTCGCTCTTCGACCTTGCGCAACGCTTTCCGCAGCGTTGCACTGACTTGAGAGAGAGCGACCCCAAAGAGTCCGATGGACACAAAAAGGGGCACACTGCCAAAAGCTACCCCCAAAAGGATAGCCACAATGAACCACAGCAAGAAAGACATGATTCTTCCTTTCTATGAAGAAAAGCTAGTGAAGTTTGTTTTGAATGGTTGCACGTCGTTGGTCCCAATGAGGGTGGGTTTCCCAATACTGACGTAACGTTTTCTGCGTCAGTTGAACGCCTAGAATCCAGGGATGACGAGACGAGGAAGCCGCGCGCTTGCCACCCAGAGACTGCATCTTCTTCATGAGGGAGATGGAGGCTTTGGGAAGAAAGTCAGCTTTTCGGACGAGGTCCAAGGCTCCACGATCGGCCTCCAACTCCATGGTCTCGCTGTAACCCAGCCTCAGCAACTGGGTCATCAAACGAGCCCACAGCGCGGGAACTTCAAGAGGAGATCCTTTGAGTCGCTGTTGCATCCACCAGACCCGGAGTTGAACCCAGGCGTGCTTGCGCTCAATGTGTACCAGCTCATGAGCCAGCACCCACGCGAGCTCGGAGTCGTCATGTTTGGGGTCCGTGAGTTGAAGTAAGCCTACAGTAATCAGAACGTAGCCGCCGGGCAAGGCAAAGGCGTTCACGCTGGCTGAAGGAACAACGAAGAATCGATACGAAAGCTCCTTCCGTCGGGCGAAACGAGCGAGCCGCTTTCCAACCTTACGTACTCGCTGAGTGAGTTTGTGCTGGTCTGGAAGCCAACGGACATGTTTGAGGATCCGTCGTCCCAGACGTTTTTCTTCTTCGACGGAAGCTGGAATCGGCGACGAAAGAGTCTCCAAGATCGCCCGCGTCGCCCCTCCCCCAACGTTCATCACACCATGGAGGCTTGGCTTCTCCTTGCTCCCTTCCCAAACCAAAAGACCGAGAACCAACACGCTTCCCAGAACAAGAACACCAAGCCAAACAGCCTGACCAGGAATCTGCGGAGCAGTGGCTTCCTTGGTACTCAACTGGAGGGTCTTGCCTGAAGCATTGTTGTGATTGCCTGGGTCTGACGGATACGTTTTGTCGGATTCTTCAACCATAGTGAATCATCATCCTTTGGGATCCAAGGATCGGAAGAGACTTCAAAGAAGTGGCAACGTCGGAAAAAGTGAAATGTGTTCCAAGCACAGACCGTTCCCTCCCAGGTCAATTGTAGGTTTCTTGTTTGAGTACAGTGAACAAGAACCGATTTCTTGGGAAGAGAGACGAGAATAGTCTCTCAAAAAGAAGGAATTCGGGTTCGCAGGTGAGAAAAGTCCTTCGCAGTCAACGTTGTGAGCAAAATCACAGACTGGAGAGAAACCAAGAAAAACGAGACAAGCTCCAAGCCAGCAATGAAGCAGAGTTGAAGAGATTCTTCCAAAAAAGATGAAGAAATCGCTCAAGACGCAAGACATAGAGTCGTATGAGTGGATACCTTAACGGATACGTGTATAAAGGACATCACACACATGTTACCCAACAAATTTTTCATCCAGTATTTGCTGGAGCAGCGACTGATACATCCAGATCATTTGCGTCGCGCACAGGAAATACAAATGCATCGTGGCGGTGATCTCATTGACATCTTGTTTGGGATGATGGCGATGCAGCGAGAGCAACACATGCTTCGCCATGATATGCAACATGGTTCGATGCATCCGATGCAGACACACGCCAGCCAAGAATTACCTGAATTTGGAATGGTACCGGAAGAAGTAGGCGCACCCGCTGTGGCCTTCCGAGACCTCAGTCAGCCTGGCGTATCCCAGCCGATGTCGTCACCTCCAGCCCCTCAAGTCTGGGGAAATTCTCCGATGGCACCCAACATGGAGAGCCCGAGCGGACCACGACATATCTCCTGGCCCTCTGCCGAAGAATTGGAAGCCCCAATGATCTGGTCGGCTGCAGAGCAACCCTTGGAAGCACGTGGCACATCCCACCTTTCCAGCTCCCCAGCCAACCCGCTCCCCGAACCCTTGCCCATCCCTTTTGCTGCGCCTCCCGGTGAATCCTCAGGCACAGAGAAGGCTCAAGGTTCAGCGTCGTCGCTGCGTTCCTTGTTCAACACGTTGCAAACGATTGTAGGTATTGAGCTACCGGAAGAGAGCTTCCGAGCCTTGGAAAACGCTTACGATGCCTTGGGAGAGAACCTGGACAACAAGGCTCCAGCGCTTGGCGAAGCTCATCCTTGGCTTGAAGAGATGGTGGCAGGTGTCGATCACATTTCGTACAACAACCTCCCCTCTTCTTCTGAAGTACCGAATCCGTTGTTGCATCAACAGCCATCATCCAAAGCAACGCCAGCAACGGCGAACCCAAAGGTTGATCCACGTATCGCTGCCGCAGTGGACAATCGCTACAGCTCGGATGCGATTCCTGCGCCACAGTTGCCAGCACATTTCAGTCAGTCGGAGCTGTCCGCACCGCCCTCCAAGGAAAATTACGTTCCTTACCGAATCAATGGAGGACACCAGCCATCTTCGGAAGAAGTCCAACCCTATCCAAGCCGCTCTTCCCGTGAAACCGATGTCCCCAAGTGGGGTCAACATGCTTCACACTCCCATCGTTCGCACGACTCGTTGCCCTTGATTCAAGGCACTCCGCTGCCCCAGCTTAACAAAAGCTACTCGCGCTCATCCTCAGCGTTGCCCTCGATGGCTCCGGCGACTTCATCCAGCCAAGTGATGCAACAGGTTGGCTACAAGAGTCGAGAGTTGCCAAGCGTAAGCCGAACGGGCCGCTCCTCAGCGTATAGTCTTGCTCCCGTGATCGAAGGTGTTGCAACTCCTGCTCCACCGAGTCGCTCTCGTTCCATGTCAATGTCAAGCGCTCGGCTGGCCTCCGACATGATGAAAGAGTCTGAGACCACTCACCGTCACTGGCAATGGATACTGCTCCTCTCTATCCTATTTTTGGGAGCTTCCATCGCGATAGGTCTGTACCTCTAACCCCTCTTTCGCCGTTTGGTTTCCCAAGCCAACACCTTCTTCCTTAGCGTTTTTCCTCACTCCATTGCCAATCGACAAACCTGCCACCATACTCATCACTACAAACGAAAGATTTGTAGCAAAAGGATTGTGATATGTCCTGGTGGCGAAATATCAATTGGGAGATCCTCTTTAGCCTCTCAGCGTTCTACATCGCACCCTTGGGGGTAGGCGGCTATGTCGGCTACCAATCCATGGGAACTGTAGGAATCTTTGTCGGCACAGGCATCATCGGCATCTGCCTTTGGACGTTCGCGTTCTTCTTGTCGCTGGGAGAAGAACCTGCTGGTACATTGTTGCTCGTACTTGTTGGTTTGTTTCTCACCTTTTGTATCGGAAAGCTAGGAGAGTGGTCGTTCGGGGGCAGCGGTTTTTACATCACCGCAGGCGCCTTCCTTGCGCTCTCTCCCAGCATCTTTTGGTATGCCATGCTTACAGACGAAAGAGAGGCAAGCGACGAGGAAGAAGAGTCGGAGGGAGCGAGTGAATCGACCACCCCAGCAGAGGATGAGCGCCATATCTACTTTTGCATCGCAGGCCAACATGTAGAACGAGCCGAAGAAGTCGCTCGCAACTACTCCACCTTGCTCGGCAACCAAGACCTTGCTGTCACACCGTACCCACCACACAAAAAAACACCTCAGCCCCACAGAAACAACCCGCAAGGACTGACGCATCATTTCTGGAGTCATATCGGGCAGGACCATGTCTTGATTTCTGTGTTGGAAGGGAACTTTGACGCAGACGAATGGTGGAAGTGGGGCCATCCCGCGTACGGCGTTGTATTGCTTGTATCCTTAGAGCAGTCTTACAGCACCCAAAGCCGGTGTATGGTAAAAAACCCAGAAGATATCAAAGCACTGTGGCGCCTCTTGAACACACAGGTCTGGTTCCAAACCTTACGCAAGCAGGGAAAAGTCGCGCTCCAAACGTTAGAGCCGAACTCAACCCTCCAACAGGACCAGCTCCACAAAGCCCTCCAATCCCTCGGGCCAGAGTTTGCGACCCTCCCTGTCTACCGGTCGTACTGGTCAACGCCCTCTTCCTTCTTGGTCGCGTTGATGTCTTTGGTCGCTCAAACCAAACAAGTAGACCCCATGACCTCTGTAACAAAAGAAGAAAACGAACGCTGGCACAACAACATGGAAGATAGCCTGTTCGATGGGTGAACGGCCCCGCCCACGATGGAGACCACCTTGACGATTCCATGACTCCATTGGTAGCTTGCAGAGAAACCGTTCATTCCCTTCACAGCATGCTACGTAGATACCTGTATGACAAAGAAAACACTCCTCTTGGCCTACATGTGGGCGAGTTTGGCGCTCTCAGGGTGGTTCGTTTTGGGTTGTTCCAGTGCAGAAGCACCTTTGCCTCCTGCACCCTCTGGAACCCAGGTCACCTTTGATCCTGTAAGCCCCAGTCCCCAACTTCCCACGCCCACAGACCTGATTCGCGATGCAAAAACAGGGCTGCTCAAGATCCCAGTGGATGACAAAGCAACACCCGCGCAACAAGACTTCAACGCCTACTTGCGTACGCTCAACGGATACCCAACGTCCGCTGTAGCCCAAGCCCGCTTTACAGGAGAGGTCGATCCCAACACGGTGAAAGACACCTCCGTGCTTGTCTACGACATCACAGACGGTGGCGTCGCACAGGTCACAGGGCTGAACTTCACTGTGACCAAGGCGACCGAAAACAACCAAACCATCAGCGTCTTGCACATCGCCAACCCCAAAGGATGGAGTCGCGGACGAACCTTCGCGATTTACCTGATGGGCGGGGAGAATGGCATCCGTGACGCCAACAACAATCCCATTCAGGCCTCAACGTTCTTCCAACTGGCAGCCCGCTCGGAGCCTCTGTGCGATTGGAATCCTTCTCTGCAACTCAACAGCCAGAGTGGACTGTGCGAAAACCCTGGTGAGGGGGTGGCGGCCAGTGGATGCTGTGTTCGTACAGTCTCTGGAGACCTTCTCAACGCCGCCCGGCGACGAGTCCGTGAGCAGCTAGGAGCCAACCTTCCACAGGCAGAAAACCTTGCAGCAGCTGAGCAAAAAGAAGCCCGCAGCCTGGGCAGCAAGCTGGAACTGCTACGTCAAGGATACAACCAACTTCTTGGGGTAGCGACGTTGGCTGGATTCCCCCGAGGAAACGTCGTGATGGTATGGCACTTCAGCACTACCTCGTTGACGGAGATCTCCTTCGACCCCACCACAGGCGTCATCCCATACCCCAACAACTTGTTGCTCAACAGCGAGACCGGAAAGGTAGCCATCCCAGCATCGGCCGAGGAAAGCGCCACCCAAAAAGCCCTGCGAGAAGGACTCAACACCCTCGATGGATTCTCAACCACAGGCTCGTATTATGCCGTATACCAGGGCGACATAGACCCCGAATCTGTGAAACTTGGGGAGTCGGTGTTGGTGCTAGACCTCAAGACAGGAAAACCCTCTACCCACTGGAAGATTGAGGTGAACCCAGAGGCCAAAGCGATTGTTGCGACACCAACGCGACCTCTTCAAGAGAAGAACACCTACGCCATCGTCCTGGTGTCGAAGAACAAACCCGGCGACCTCACCCCAAGCTCTGGGCTCAAAGACACACAAGGCCGCCGTGTCGCAGCAGCCCCGTTTATGATGTTGCTGCGAAGCCCCCACCCTCTGGTACAAGGAAAGACCAGCACCATCAGCACCGTCGATGATGCGACAGCCCAAGCCGCCGAGGTCGCCCGGCAGGCTCATGCTTCTCTGTTTCAAGCCTTGGACCAGCAAAGCCTCGCCCGCACCGACATCGTAGCGGCCTGGACGTTTACCACGCAGTCCATCACGCAACCTCTAGTGCAGCTACGCGCCCTGCCTTGGAGCGTGCTGGCACAAGTGGACCAAAACAAACCTCAGTGGGAAGGCATCTTTGATCCAACATTGACCAGCTTTCCTCCCGGCGTTCCCAAAGACGCCCTTGGCGGTTGGGTGCCTCAGGGAACCTTTACCTCTTGGATGGCGCTCGATGAGCAAGGAACAGGAGCCTTGAGACCTGACCCGACAAAAGGCTCCGTTCAAAGCATCGACTTCCTTATGACAGTCCCCAAAGGTCAGGCTCCGCAAGAAGGATGGCCCGTTGTTCTCTTTCAGCATGGACTCACCCGAGCCAAAAGCGACATCCTCGCTGTGGCCAACACGTTGGCCAAGGCAGGCATGGCAACCATCGCCTTCGACGCGGTCTACCACGGAGTCCGCAGCCGCTGCACGCAAGACGCACATTGTGCATCCGGCACCTGCGATACAAAGAAGGGTGCCTGCCCCGACGGCAAACTCGCCGACAGCAACCAAGACGGTGTCCCTGATGCATCTGGCGCCTACTTCCTCAACACAGCCAACCCTTTTGGAACACGCGATAACTTTCGCCAGCATGTGATCGATGCTTCGGCACTCCTTCGAGGCGTTGCACTTCAGGCTTCTCTCGGTATCAAAGACCCACAGGGAACAAGCGGAGTGGTACGGTTAAACCCCAAGCAAGTGTACCTCGTGGGGCACTCCTTGGGAGCCATCTTGGGTGCGTTGGTCCTCGCGACAGATCCGCTCCCCACACGTGGAGTACTGGCAACACCTGGCGCTCCGTTGGTCTCCATCATACTGACAGCTCCGCGCTTTCGTGAGGTTCGAGAGCAACTGTTTGCGTCGTACAATGTGAAGGAAGGAACGCTGGAGTCGCTGCGCCTGGTGAGCACGCTCCATTGGATCTTAGACCCGGCTGACGCGGCCAACGTCGCTGCATTCACCAAAGCCGGGGGACTCCCCGATGCAGTCAAACAAGGCAGCACCATCCCCTCAAAAGATGTATTGGTCATGCTCGCAGGCCAGGATCAAACGATACCGTCAGCCCTGGGTCAATCGTTGGCAACCTGGATGAGCTTGTCTGAGACAGACATCAAGAACGCAACCTACAGCCAACAAGGTCACTCGTTTTTGCTGCAGCCCGACCCGGCCAACACAACCCCAGCCACCGCCGCAGCCCAAACCCAAATGGCCACTTTTTTGCGGACAGGACAAGTCTGTACACCTTCGACCCAAAGCGGCACATGCCAATAAGCGAGAAGACCCATTCCAGAAGAACCATCGAAATTCTTGGCATGGAACAACGCGATTTCCTTGCTCAGGGTTTGACTTCCCACTACAAATTGCCACAATAGCACTAACATTCAAAACCAGAGAACGGACTCACCCGAGATGTCCGCTCTCTCTTGTGGTGCAAGACAAAAGAGAGAATATGACCTCTTCCAACAAGAACGATAAGTCTTCCAACAAGGAGGACCCGCCAGCATCAACCCCATCCAAGAAGTCTCCCAGCAACGACTTGCTCGCGGGTTTTGACTTGTCCTTGGATGACCTGTTGGACCAAGGGATATCTTCCCTCACACCCAGCACACCAGTGACGCCGGCCCCCTTTCTCCAACCGCCACAAGAAGCGGCCTCTTCACAAGAACTCGACGCGGACAAAGCCCCTCAAGACGAAGAGAAGCAAGAACCGCAACAGCCAGTATCGATAGAGACAGAAAGCCAGCAAGAGCAGGAGCCTCCTAAAGAGGAAACCGTTGCAGCAACCCCTTCCTCGGAAACCACGGTTGTAGGTGGAACGCCTCCCCCTGCCCAGGACAATCCCCCTCCAGCACCTCCAAGAGAAGTTACGCCACTACCACAGCCTCCTGAAGTCTCACATACTCCCGCGTTGCCATTCTCCGCAGCGGTCGTAACAACATCGCCAACGCCTGCACCGCCAACGCCTGCACCACTCCCAGTTCCCCCCATGCAAGAGAGTGAGGCTTTTCCTCCGAAGGCTCCCGTTGGGATGACAACCATCGCTCTCAGCCAGGAAGATATCCTACTTGAGCCTCCCATCAGCCAGCATACCTCACCCTTAATGACCACCATTCACTTGGGACCCGATGACATCTTGGCTCAGGAGTCTGGCGATGAAGTACCCGTTCCTCCAGAAATCCAATCCTTAACGCCAACCACATCAACCTCACTGGACTCAAAACCTGAAACCCCTGCACCCGACGAAGCTCCTCAATCGTCCGAAGAGACAAGCGCTGTTCCTCCTCAAGAAGAAACCACAACCGCTGGTGGAAAGCCTCCATCATTAGAAGCCACTCCATCACAAGAGCAGCAAGAAGCGCCTCCTCCCCGAGGAACGCTCCCCTTTACAGCAGGAGTGCAAGCTTCGGAGCCAGAGCTTCCCCAATCCACTCCCGAACCTTCCGCCAACGATAACACTCCCCAGGAAACAACGTCGGCACAATCAGAGGCAGCGTTGGACGAGTCCCCCTCTACCTCAGAGAACCCGTCACCTCCCACCGCTCCGCAAATCGAAGTTCCTGCTGTGGAAGATGTCGCAGATCCCTCCAAAGCAACACAACAGGTCAAGTTGTCGGACGTAGAGGTTTTTGTGGCGAGAGGTCGCGGTTCGTCCGAGGAGCTGCCCGTCATCGACCCTGGAAGCACACAATCGGTGATGCACTCTGCCATTCAAGCCAAAGTCGTGCGTGGGCGAGGTTCGTCATCGGAGCTGTTGATGGAGAGCCCGTCGTTGACACAGCCAGTCAGTCGGGCAGACATCAACGTGGCCGCCCAATCCGAAGCTAGCGCTGTTGTGGAGCAAGGAGCAGAAGCCAGCGCCACCAGCCATGAGCCGACCCTGCAAAAAACGCAACCACCTGTTGTCGAAGAAGCCACGTTGCAAAAGGCGCAACCTCCCTCGTTAGAAGACTCCGCCTCTACCCTTCAGGTCAGACAGGAAGACATTCAGGCCGCTGTCCAGCAACAAACAGGAACCCCTCCCACCGGAACCCCTCCGCCAGTCAGCGCCTCCTCCAAGAGCACAGGAGACTGGGGCAACCCAACCCCGACACGCGGACGCTCTCCACAATCGACCCTTCAGTTGCCACGAGATGAAGTGTTAGCCATTGCACAAGCTCGTGAAGACGGCCAAATACCAGATGATGTGGAGAGTGACAAGTTACCACGAAAACCAACCCAACAGTCTCCACACACCACGCCACATACTCTTGATGCAACAGAAGCGATCCAGGACCAGGCACCAAAAACAGGTAACCCCGACCTCTTTGCAACTCAGATGGATCCTTACACAATTGCTCATGAGAGTTCCCCCTCTGAGAGTGCAACAAGCATCATCGACGACACAAACATCTCTTTGTTTCAGAAAGGCCCGGAAGCGATTGGTGCCTTCATGGCAACCACACACGACACAGACGCGATCGGAACCGAAGCTCTTGACTTGTTTGAAGTTGGAGATTCTTACGGAGGTAGTCCTTCCACAACATCCACAGGAGAGCAACAGCCGGTAAAGACGGAACCTTCTCCGCCTCAAGAGCCAACGTCCGGCGAAGAAAAGATGCTGTTTCCCGCGCTAGACCCATCGCAGGAAATACCGCTGGACTCTGTGATGTCCCTCCCTTCGGAATCTCCGGCAACACCGGCACCCATATCAGCCTCTTCGGGACCTGTGATTGCGACTCCCAAAGAACCCACGGTACGAACCCCGCAAAGTCGCTCCATGCAACTTTCCAGGTCAGAAGCGCCCGAGGTAACAAACAGCGTTAAGCAAACTCTGGATCGCCCCTTGCGGAACCCCACCAAAGAGAACGGCAAGCCCACCAACCTTCTGATCTTTGCCATCGGCTTGTTGCTGATGATGAGCCTGCTCACTATCGCTGGGGTTTGGTTCTTCGTCTTCCGCTAGAAGGAGCCGACTTTTCTAGTGCCGCAGGGCTCGCTTGGCCTCTCGAACGCAACGATTGTGAACTTTGTTACGACGAGCAGAACGCACCACGTCGCGAAAGATTCGGCGGGCTTCTCTCTGTTGTCGTTCGCTCTCGTCAAAGAACTTCTCACGCCAGCGACTCAAACGACGTTCATCCCATCGTGGGTGGGTTTTGGGGATCATGTGCTTGCGGATCCGATAAGCAAAATCAGCTTTCGCCTTGCCCAGGCGATGAAGCGCACAAAGTGTCCAGGGCGCGGAATGGTAACGACGAACCTTCCGGTACTCGTAGCGCAAGTGGTTCATGATGCTCTTCAGCGATGACATTCGGCTGCGATGCGTGTAGGGGTTTGGGTGGTACAGCGGCTTTCGCTTGTACATGTGGATCCAACTCATCCCGATTTGGTACTGCGCCCGAGCCGCCATGTGCCGCAAAGGATCGGTGTGATGCGTACCCAGTTTTCTCTTCATTCGGGAGAAATGAGCTGTAGTGTTGAAGTAAAGTTGGCGACGTGAGCGATAACTTTTGCCCATCGCTTCGTAGGTGCGGGTCAGTCCATCCAACGCTTTGAGCGCGATCGCCATCGTCTCGGGTCTGCGCCTTGTATCGTAGCGATGGATGATGGAGCGAAAGTATTTAACCTTCGCATGCGAACCTCTCGGCGGATGAAAGGGTGTTTGTGCTGTCAGGTAGTTGTTGCGACGCTGACGACGTCGTTGACGCCACCGAGAGCGACGGTTTCGACGACGCAACTCCGCAGCCCGCTTTCGTCTTTTCGCCCGCTTCTGGCGACTCTTCGACCATTTTTGGCGACTCTTTGCATGGCGCTGCTTGCTCTGTTGTTGTCGTTTGTGATGTCGCTGTTGCATTCGACGAGCTTTCTCCAAACGACGCTTCACACGCAATTGGATCGCTCGGGCTCGGGCGTGGGCTTCCTTAATCAACTTCTGAGAGTCAACTTTCCCGTGGGGTGCCCGATAGGCCTGCACCAACTTCGCGACGCGGATTCTTGGTTTCGGTCGCCGACGAACCTGTCGATGCGTCCGAACCTTCCGCACCCGTCTCCTGACCACAGGCCTGCGTCGAAGCGGATGAGGACGGCGTTGAACCACATGACGAGGGGTAGGAGCAACTCGTTGCCCTGATAGCTTTTCGTCTGTAGAAGAAGCTGTATCTCGTGGACGAGAGGGAGGCTTCGCATCCTTCTGTCGATGCGTGGGCTTGGCTGGAGTTCGGGAGGGTGGAACAGCGTCCTTTCGTTGCAACGGCTTGGGACGTTGCGCCACACCTTTGGCAGAAGCAAGGGAATCTTTCGTAGCGTCTGTGTTTCGCCAGGGCCCAAACCACCAGGCCGCTGCGCCTGCGACAAACAACATACAGGCAAGTCCAAAGCCAGCAAGCGCCATCACCACAGGAGACGACTGTGCCGTTCCCTGCTGGGAGTTCAGCCAAGCTGGGTCAGAGGGTGGGAGCCCTGGCAAAGAGCCAGAGTGGGGTTGCCCTGAAGCTGGTGTCGCCCGCCCAAGCGCTGGATTCTGAGACGAAGAGCCAGGAGGATAGAATGTTGGAGGCCGGGGTGGTGGAGACGTAGGGTGAGGGTAGTATTGAGGTCCTCCAGCAGGAGAACCCACGTTGGCTTGCGCTGGGTAACCTTGCGAAGGAGCCGGTGGCATGGGTTGCGCCATGGAAGGGGTTGGCAGCGGCGTCACCCAGTCTGTTGCAGCTGGACTCGCGTACGCAGCGGTCGCTTGCGACTCAGAAACATAGGCCATGTTGGACTGTGAGGAGTTCTCGGAAAATGCTGGGGTTTGACGTAGGCCCACTCGCAAAGCGAAAGGCTCCACAGCCTGCCAGAACTCTTCGACCGAGGCGTAGCGGTCTTCGGGGGTTTTGGCAAGAGCGCGGAGAACAGCGGCGTCCAGTGATGGATCCGGATTAATCTCAGGAGCCCTGTCACGCATCGCAATCGCTGGCTGCATGGTATGGACCAGGATGGCTCCAGCGGCAGGAGAAGAGAAGTTCTCCCACATGTAGGGCATCTTCCCGGTCAGCAGTTCGTACAGAATGATACCCATCGAGTAGATATCGGTTCGACCGTCAACAGGCTGATTCGTGCATTGTTCAGGCGACATATACGCAGGAGTGCCCATCCCAGCCTGGGTTAATGATGAGGTCATGTCTGTGCCGTTCATGTAACGCGTCAGGCCAAAGTCGATGACCTTCACGAAGTGCGGGTTGGTGTCGCGCTCCACCAAGAAGATATTGCCCGGCTTCAAGTCCCGATGGATGATCCCATGACGGTGCGCGGAGCTAACCGCGACACACAACTGGGCAAAGATATGGAAGGCCAGATGCATAGGAAGAGGCCGCTGCTGCTGAAGCAACTCCCCAAGGGTAGAGCCTCGCAGGTACTCCATCACATAGTAGTAACCCAGCCCGACTTCTTTGCCGAAGTCATCGTAGATTTGAACAATGTGAGGGTTGCGACGTGACAACATCGAGGTCACTTCGACCTCTCGTTGGAAGCGCTCTTGCAGTCCAAACGACTCCAACACCTCGGCCCGAACAATTTTGATCACTCGCTCGGTGTCACGTTGCAGAAGAAGGTGTCGTGCGACATAAACTTCGCCCATTCCACCTGCACCCAGTTTGTGGGTCAGGCGGTACTTACCAGCCAGCGTCAGCAGCGGGAAGCGGCACTGCTTGCAAAACCGTGAGCCATCGTCTTCAAACGGGGTCTGGCATTGTGGACAGGCTTGCTGCAAGGGAGAGGTCATGAGCTCGACTCCGATGACTCAGAAGAAACAGGCAACGATTGTTCAAGAAGCATCACAATCTTGGCGAGGTGTTCCTCAGTCTTAACCTGACACAGAGTGCGTTGCGCCTCAAGCCGAAGATGAGACGAGACAGAACGACCGCGCCAGTAACCTTCCATGGCAAAGAACAGGGCAATCCCTGGCGCAGTCACCCACCAGGAGAACTGTTTGATCCATGCCGCCTGTCCGAACACAGCCGAAAGCAGCCGAGGTCCAACCAACCACACTCCCACACCAATCAAGGCTCCCAGAAACAAAGAACCTGTGAAGTATCGAGCAACCACACGACGAGCCCGTGACTGCATCGTTTTCGCCATACTGTAGAGCAGTTCGGATTGGTATTCTTGCATCCGTTGTTCTCCATTCTTGCATCCACTTGCGCGAACCCGCTATCATGTGCTCGTTACGCGATACAGGTAACAAGCCCCTCACAGGGGAAACGCAAACACAACCATCACATTACAAAACGGGAACAAAGGAACATCCGGAAGGAACACATGGCCAACCTGAACACAGACAGCCCGCAACGCTTGGTGAAGCGGTTGCGAGAAAAAAGGGAACAAAGCCAACCCTTTCCAGGTCGTCTTCGGTTGAAGGAGTTTGTGTTCTTGTCCTTTGTACCCCCAACATAGAAACGAGGAACCATCATGTCTATAGCCGTACTGGGAGCAGGTAGTTGGGGCACCGCACTCGCACGCATGCTGGCACGCAAAGGTCTACCCGTCAACTTATGGGTGTACGAAGAAGAGCTCGCCCAGATCATCAACGATACCCACGTCAACAGTTGGTATTTGGATGGCTACGAGATCCCCGACAACCTCACAGCCAGCAACGACATCGCAGCCGTCTTGAAAGACGCCACCATGGTTGTGTCTGTGACTCCAAGCCACGCGGTGCGACCTGTGTGGGGCCAGTGTGCAGGACTGATTCCTCCCGATGTACCCATTGTATGCTGTAGCAAAGGGATCGAGATTGGCACAGGCAAGCTCATGTCCGACATTTTGCCGGAGTGTTTTCCTGAGCACCCAACCCATCTGTTCACCTACCTTTCGGGGCCGAGCTTTGCCAAAGAGGTCGCCGAAGAGCACCCCACGGCAGTGGTTATCGCCGGTGTGAACGATGAAGTTGTGGCGAAAGTGCAACATACCTTCCGCACCCCCTTCTTTATGACCTTCACCAACCACGACGTTCGAGGCGTGGAGACAGGCGGTGCCTTGAAGAACGTCCTGGCGATTGGAACAGGTATCGTCGAAGGATTGGGCTTTGGGCATAACACACGGGCAGCCTTGATTACCCGCGGACTGTACGAGATGATCAAGCTGGGCCGAACCCTTGGCGCCGACGCCATCACCTTTGCAGGGCTCGCCGGAATGGGTGACCTTGTCCTGACTTGCACCGGAGGACTCTCCCGCAACCGACAGGTTGGCCTTGCCCTGGGTGAAGGCAAAACTCTCCAAGAGATCCTCGATCAGATGAACATGGTGGCCGAAGGGGTCAAAACCGCGAAAGCCGTCCATGAGTTGATGCTTAAGCACAAGATCAACGCGCCTATCTGCCACGCGGTGTACCAGATCATTTACGAGAACAAGCCTCCAGCCGAAGCCGTGAAGGAGCTAAGCTCCATGGAACTCAACGAAGAGTTGGGTGCGATCCAAGAGAAGCAGCTTCTCCAACCGGAAGGGTGAACGTCACACCATGACCTTCTCCGTCCGACCGGCCAGCCCCGCCGACGCACACGAAGCCGCGACCCTGATCTACCTCGCAGGTGTGGAGTTGTTCCGGTACTTGTTTCACAAAGACCCCGATGAATCGGTCTACTTAATCCGCGACTTCTTCCTCGAAGACCACGGCGTGTTTGCCTACCACAACGCCTACCTCGCCGTGAACGAGAAGGACACGGTCGCCGGATTGATCTACTGTGTGGACGAGCCGACCCAAAGCCGCAGCGAGGTCGAGATGCGAAGCCTGTTCCCCAAACACTTTGGGATGTTTCGCACGCTCCAACGTCTCCCACGGTTTCTTCGGTTTGCGCAATTCACAGGCTCGGTCCATCCGGGAGAATTCTTTATCAACCACCTCGCCGTCTTTCCCACCTTTCGAGGCAAAGGAATTGCCCGTCAGCTCCTCCAATTTGCCGAAGAGGAAGCCCGTCGTCGCGGCCTTGTTGAACTGGGACTCTACGTCGACTTTGACAACCACCCAGCCCGCCGCGTGTACGAATCGTTTGGCTTTGACTACGTGGAACGTATTGAAGCCAACGTTAAATTGATAGACAGCCACTTTCACGGCCAAGACCGCATGAGCAAGTCGCTTTCCGAATAGAAACCGAAAGGCTCTTCCACGTTGCCCCAAAACGTTGGACCTCTTCCTACGTTGAAAGATGGACTGCAAGAAACGTCACGAAGAAGGGACCGCCTGATGACATACGACGAACCTGGAATGGAAGATGTTGAGTTTGGGCTGTTCCTTTGTGATGGTCCTCATCCACGCCAAAGTCTCCCTCTGCACCCTGGCCAGAAGTCCTGGACATTGGGGCGCCATCCATCGGCTGAAATCATTCTTCGCGAAAGCACCCTAGCCGGTCGCCATGCCTTCGTACACCACATCGGCTCCACTTACTCCCTGGAGATCACAGGCAGAAATGGTGCCCTCCTTCACAACAAATTCATCCTCGCAGACCATTGTCATGTCCCCATCACGCCAGGAGCATGGATACAGTTGGGAAACACCACGCTCTTGTTTGACCGCTGGGACGCCACCTATTACGGACTCTCTCCAGTCAAAGACCTCGACCTGACCGAAGGCCACGGACTCAACATAGAGCAAGCCCAAGCGTTGCAAACAGACATTCAGCTTTGGAAGCTTGCTTGGGCTCATGCCTGCTTGTCCCAGGAGTACAAGCGGCAACAACATGAATCCACATGGGAAGACTGGTCGTTGGAGGCCAATCACTACCCTTGGCGACGCGGGGATGGTTTGGAACAGCGCACCCCTCCCTCGTTGTGGGCTCGCACTCGCCGCTTCCTTGGGCTAGAGAATCCCCTAACACACCCACATGCCCCACCCTGGACCGAATGGTTGCTCTTCCTGGACAACGCCCAAACACGGCTGCAAGAGGGCGGACAACTGGACGACCCTGACCTACAAAGCAGCCTTGAGCTCTGGCGTTCCCAGACACCCTACTTCCCCACAATCCCCGGATGTGAACGCTTGACGGTCTCAGACATTGACAACGCGTACTTCGCACAAGAAGGACTGTCTCTTCTCCTGGCTCAGCTCTTGTTGGATGTCTTCCTCAGCGCCTGCTCTCCTCCACTCAACCTGTTTCACCTGAGCAGGCTTGTGTATGGGGTGTGCACCTACAAAGCCCTGGTGCAAAACCCACAAACACCGGACTGGACAAAGGTAGACACCCCACCAGCGTTGGCCCGTTCTGTCTCTGTCGAAGAGCACGCAGATCGTTGGTGTACGCAGTATGCTCCGACAGTTCAAGAGCTTCTGGTCCCCAAGAGTGCTCTCTCGTTTGTCGCCAACTTGGATGATCCAAACTCAGTAGAAGCAGGAATGACGACCTACCATCAAATGCTAACGGAGTGGAACCGTTTTCTCCCCAAAGAACCCACACCCGAACAAACCCATGACGTCCATCAACAGTGGGAAGATTCCTTGTTTCAAGAACCCTAAAAGAGAGCCCCTTTACGAACTTCACCCCAGATATCACAGTCGCTTTTCGATGGCATCAGCCAAGCGCACAGCGGATTGAAGGTCGGCACGCAAGAACAACTCCGGCTCGATCGCTTCAACCTCAACAATACAGAGAGTATCCCCCAGCATGATGCCATCAACGCGGGCATAAAGAAGGTCCCGTTGGGTTGCCGCCAGCACCTCGGTAGCCTGCTCTATCATTGCATCGGAGGGAACTTCGTAATGCACTGAGCCACCGTGGTCGTCTTGCACACGATAATCACCAGGTTTCGCTCGCTTCAGGACAGCGTGGCTGTACACACCATCAAAGAACACCAAAGACCACTCACCTTGCTCAAGCACCTCGGGCAAGAAGGGCTGGACAAGAAACGAACGCCCCCGACGCAAGGCAGAAAAGGTCGGCTGGAATGATGAAAGCTCATCCGTTCGCAAACGAAACGTATCCCTTGCAGCACCCGAGATGGCCGGTTTCAGGACAATCTCATGCCAGCCTTGTGAAGTGGCGACCTCAACCAAAGTTCGTGGGTCGTCGGGTTCCAGGAAACAGGTGGGCACGCACGTCACGCCGTTTTGCTGCAACTCACCCAAGTAATGCTTGTCGATGTTCCACAACGTGGTGGGCAGATCGTGCTCCACGGCAACACCCGCTTGGGTGAATGTTTCAAGCCAATCAAGGTAAGCCTGTTGATCTTCCATATAGTCCCAAGGAGACCGCTGCAACACAAGGTCCAAACGCTCCGGCGACACAACAGGGTGACGCCAAGGCAAAGGCTCCAACGAGTGCCCTCTCCGCCTCAGCTCACGGACGAGGTGGATATCATCATGGGTGTACAAAGGAGACTCCTCACTTTGCACCACAGGACGAATGATTTCACAGGTCACAATCCCAATGTGTGCCATAAAAGTAACCTCTTTGTGCGAACGGCTTACTAGGGGGGAGGCCAAACTCAAAAGCAGCCCGATCAGGTCAGCAAACAATCCAGAGACTGTTGTAATGCTTTCCTTGGATTTGCAACAGTAGGAGCCAAGTTCAGAGCGTTGAAGCTCCCACATTCAGCGCCCTAGTTGAATTGAATAAACCATCTCAACAAGAGTCTAATTCACCAGTTGGCCCGAGCTTGACGCTACAGAGAGTGACTGCTACAGTTTCGCCCTCTTCCATGAAGCGAAATGTACACATTGAGGAACCACACTCAGCCCACGTTCCACACAAAAGGAGATGCACAGTGATCAAACAATGTTTTGCTATTCTGATGGGTATTTTTGTTGCCTGGGGAGTCACCGACGCTCACGCCGCGAAAAAGGTGAAACCTTCCAAGGCATGCAAAGGCACCAAGTGGAACAAAACTCGGTTCAGCCATAAGATCTTCAACCAACTTCTGGGCAAGTACGTACGACGCGGAAAAGTCAACTACAATGGTTTCCGCAGCAAGCGAAAGCAATTCGACGTCTACTTGTGCCGACTGGCTCACACCAACGTCAGCAAGATCCGTAGCTTTCGTGAGCGCTTTGCCTTTTGGATCAACGCATACAACGCCATCACCATCCAAGCCGTGCTGGATCGACTTCCTGGCTCCCGCGCTGCCCAAAAGAACTTCTCGGTAGCTGCGAAGAAGTGGAACTTCTGGAAGGGTTGGAGATACCGCGTCAGCAAGCGCTGGCTCACCTTGGATGACATCGAACACAAGATCCTTCGCCCCAAATACCGTGACCCTCGCCTTCACTTTGCTGTGGTCTGTGCTTCCATCGGTTGCCCCGATCTCGCAAACCGCGCCTACACCGGCAAGAACCTCTATCGTTTGATGAGCAGCAACACCCGACGTTACCTGGCTTCCAAACGAGGATTCCGCCGTGGCAAGGGCGACACCATTCACCTGTCCAAGCTGTTCAACTGGTTCGCTGGAGACTTTGCCCGCAAACCCTACGGTCACCGCTTGATGTTTGTAGCCAAGTACGCTCCCCGTCGTTACCGTCGCTTCCTTCAGAAGAACCACAAGACTCTTAAGATCAAGTGGTTGAACTACAGCTGGAAACTCAACGTCCGCTAAACCGAGCGTTCAACACCTTGCGTCGCTGGCCTCTCCTCCTCGTTCTTTGTTTTGGGTGTCTCCTCGGCACACAACAGGCTTGCGACCCATCCCCATCTTCCGAACCTTCCTCCGAATCTGTTGTACTCCCCGACCAAGAACACAGCGCTTCTCTGGTAGAAGTGAGCACCCTCTCCGAGCGTTTGCCACCTGATGAATCACCGGAGCCAAGCCCCAACGAAACGTTGAGGGAACCTCCGAACTCCACAGAGTTGGGAAACGACGCAAGTGCTGAGTCCCCTGTTCCCGAGCAACCCAACGAGATCCCTCCAGAAGCCAGCAAACCGGACACCTGGGCTGTCGCTTTGGGTGACAACGCCGATGACATCCTGGGAACACAGATTGCGGTGGACGCCACGCAGCATGTGTACATTGCAGGTCGCTTCCGCGGGAAAACCCGGCTAGGCAACCAAATCCTTCAAGCGCCCAAAGACTTCGATGGCTTCGTGAGCAAGCTCTCTCCACAGGGTCAGGTGCTTTGGACCCTCCATCTGGCGGGAGATGGACTCCAGGAGGTGCGTGACCTTCATGTGCTGGCTTCCGGCGACCTTCTCGTCACAGGCAACTTCACCCAAGACTTGCAGGTCGCAGGGCAAAAGAGAGTGGCGGTTCAAGGAGGCTGTTTCCTGTTTCGTGTGAACCCACAAGGAGCCCTGCAGTGGTTGGTTCAAGCCGGTGATGCTGGAGCAGACTTGGGACAGGCAATCACGACAGACTCCCAAGACAACATCTACCTGCTGGGCTCTTTCTCGGGGAAAGCACGCTTTGGCTCTATCTCTCTGACACAGGGTGGGTTTTACGATCTGTTTGTGACCCAGCTCAACGCGAAAGGTGAATTCCAGTGGGTGACCACCACCACCGGTTCGGCAACCAGCACCGCCAATGACATCGCCATCGATAGCCAAAATCAATTGTATGTTGTGGGCCAGTTTGTCGCCGACATTCAGCTCGGGACCTTCTCGCTCACATCAAAGCAAATGGACATGGTCGTTGCCAAGCTTTCACCCCAGGGAGCAGTCCTCTGGGCACAATCCACGACAGGTGACGGCGTTGCAGTGCCCCATCACATGTTGCTTGACAGTCAGGAACGTCCCGTTCTTATCGGCGAGGTGGAAGGAGACAAAAGCTTTGGAAGTTTGTCGCTGCAACAGCCCCAACACGGCGATATCTTCGTCGCGAGAATGGACAAGCAAGGACAGTTCCAAGAGGTAAAAAAGAACACAGGGAGCAACGTTCATGTCCATCCCTATGGAGCAACTCGGACTTCGTCAGGTCAGATTGTAGTCGCAGGGGAATACACCGGTCAGCCCTCCTTTGGTAGTCAAATCCTGCCGCAAGCATCACAGTTTCAGGCTTTCTTGTTGTCTCTCTCTCCACAAGGTGGGTTTGCCTCTGCCGCAGCGACCACACATTCGCAGCCCATTCATGGCCGAAACCTTGCTCATGACAAAGATGGCAACCTTTATGTCATTGGAGACTTCGCCGAAAGCGCGCAATTCGGTTCACAGTTACTGCAGCCTGGGCGTTCGCAAACCTATCTCTTTGTATGGAAACGGCCTCCCCTCCCATCGCCCCCATAAATCCTTGTTTCGCAACTTTTCCGAACCATCACCGATACTCAATTATCTAGGGGTAACCTCTTGCGAGAACCTGGGGGAAACGAGTATACCTGGACAAAGAACGCACGCTTGCTGTGCGGTATTGAAGGTTTGTGATGAAGGAGATTTTGCGGTGAGTACATTCTGGCGAGGCTTGTTCGTGGTGTGGAGCATTCTGGCAGTGGGGTGCTGGACGGTTTCAACGGCGGAAGCCACACACTATCGCGGAGGAACCCTGAGTTACCGCGTGATTAATGCCTCCACCAATACCATCGAGGTAACCCTTGAGATCTACATGCGGCGTAGTTACCACTGCACCGACGTGGTTAATACGTCAGGGACCACAACAGGCGACTGCTGCAACGGCTCCTGCTTAAACCAAAACTTGGGTAACTTCACCTCCCAGCTCAATTGGGGAGATGGAACCGCAAGCCGAATCATATACATGCCCGTGTTTCGAGACGACAAGGCCAACGACATCGTGGGTTTTCGGCGGAAGTTTACACACACCTACTCGTTGGGTGGCCGATACCGCATCACCTGGTCTTCGTGCTGTTGGATCAGCAACGTCATTCCACCGCTCTCGAACTACACATTGGAAGCCGTCGCCAACACAACCGTGACCAACGAGTCGCCACAATTGAACTCTCCCGTTTTGTTCAACTGGTGCGCAGGCATTCCTCTGAACCAGAGTTTGAACCCCTCTGACCCCGATCGAAACACATGGAGCATTGGCTTCTATCGTTACTTTGCGACAGGAGGTGATGCGGTCTCCCGAGGCTTCTCTGTTTCAGCCACCGGTCAAATGACCTGGGCCAATCCGACAGCCGGCCTGTGGATCATCTCGGTCCTTGCGGCCGATAGCAACCTGACCAGCACCTACCGCGACTTCCTCCTGAACGTTCGCCAGACGTGCAACAACTCCAACCCCAAAATTACGCTGAACCCATCGACGATTACCGTAACACCCGGAACTCAGGCGTGCACCAAAGTCACAGCCAGTGACCCAACGACGGCTCAAAAGCTGGAGTTTTTCGTGAACCCAGCGAAGAATGGAGCGACAGCCCCTCCCAACGGACTGCAAAACAACCCAGCGAGTTTTACCTACTGTTGGACCCCTACCCAAGCCGACGCAGGCATCACCCACAACATTCTCTTCACCACAAGGGACAACGGTCTTCCGCCTTTGGGAGCTCAAGCGACCTTCAGCGTGAACGTCTCGAAGGGCTTGCCACCTCGCATTGCGATTGCCCCACCAGGAACCCAAACCGTGAAGGAAGGCGGCACCATCACGTTCACAGCCACAGCAACAGACCCCGACAACACGGGCATTGCGAGCTTTACCGTGACAGGGCTTCCGGCGTTCTGCACATCGACCAAAGCGGGCGACAAGTACACCATCGAATGCAAGCCTGATTACTCTGTAGGAACCAAGACCTTTACCGTCACCTTTACGGCGCAAGACAAAGACTCTCCACCGAAGTCAGCATCGGAGAAAGTGACGATCCAAGTCCAGGATGTGAACCGTCCCCCGACGATCCAAAACCCTGGCACCCAAAGTCCAAAAGAAAACCAAACCTACAAAAAGAAGATTCAGGCCTCAGATCCCGATGGCGACACCATCACCTACACAATGACAGGCTTGCCCAACGGAGCCAAGATCGACCCAACGACGGGCGAGATCACCTGGACACCAGGACCTGGCGATGTGGGCAAAGTCTACACCGCGACCATTACCGTCACAGACAGCAAGGGAGCCAAAGCCTCCATTCAGGTCACCTTCTCTGTGGGCAACGTTAATGATCCCCCGACCATCACCAGCAAGCCCCCAACCACAGTGTATGTGGGAGAAGATATCGGCTACACCGCAACAGCCACAGACCCCGACACAGGCGACACCCTGACCTGGAAAGTCAACAAACCCGCTGGCGCAACAATGGCTCCCAAGACTGGGAAGATGTCGTGGAAGCCTGGAGCCAGCGACGCTGGAAAAGAGATCGAAGTCGAGGTCGAAGTTTGCGACAACAACGGCGCCTGCGCCAAACAAACCTTTAAGGTCAAAGTGCTTCAGAAGTGCCAAGTCGACGCCGATTGTGTGTTGAACCAGATCTGCGTACTTCAACAGAACTCACTCTACCTTTGCGTTGACCCAGGATGCGCGCCCAAGAACCCCAAGTGTTCCAGCAACACAGACTTCTGCAAGGACGGCGCTTGTGGCCCCAACCCTTGCAACAACGTACAGTGCAACCCTGGAGAGATTTGCCGCCCCTTGGATGGTGCTTGCATCCGGCCTTGTGACAATGTGAACTGCCCAGCAGGCCAAACATGCAGCGACGGAACCTGCGTCAATGATCCTTGCAAAGGCGCCTGCAAAGCCGACGAATACTGTGACGGCCAAGGCCAAACCGGCACCTGCAAAAAGAATCCCTGTGGGGCAAACTCCTGCCGCCATGGCCGCGTGTGCTTGAAGACCCGTTGCATCGATGACCCCTGCGCCAAGATGCAATGCCCCAACCCACAACGCCAACAATGTGTGGCTGGACAATGTCTGCCTCGTCCGCCGTGTCAGGTCGATATCGACTGCGCCGGCCAGGAAGTCTGTATAAACCGTCGCTGTGCACCTTCGGGCTGCTACACAGAGAGCCCACGCTGCAAGGCGTCCAACTTTGTTTGTTTGAGCGCGCAGTGCGTAGGCAATCCCTGCCAGCCCAACAATCCATGCAGCAACGGCGAATACTGCCGGGTCTCGGACAGCCGATGCGCCAAGCCTTGCGCCGGTGTGAGCTGCGCCGGAGACACCAAGTGCGTGGATGGACAATGTGTAAACAACCCTTGCGCTGGCAAGACCTGCGCCGCCGGAGAGATCTGCATCAGCGGTAGCTGTGAAAAGGACCGCTGCAGCACAGGCTCCAGCGTATGCAAACACGGTCGTGTATGCAGCGGACAAAACACCTGCCAGGACGATCCATGCCTCAACGTCACGTGCCCTGACTCCAAGCAGGTGTGCAAAAACGGCCAGTGTGTTGGTCCCGACAACTGCACCTGCGACGGCGATTGCCCGGCAAGCAACCTTTGCGTCAGCGGAAAGTGCGTCGCACCCGAGTGTTCCGACACAACCAAGTGCGCCGCTGGCAAAACCTGTGTGAACGGCAAGTGTCTTGACGATCCATGCACCGGAAAGCAGTGCGCGGCAGGAGAGTTCTGCCGCAGCGGAAGCTGCATCAAGACGTGCGCTGGTGTGTTCTGTGATGCAGGAAAAGTTTGTGTGGATGGCACCTGCAAAGAGGACCCCTGCAACGGAAAGCAATGCAGCGGCGGAGAGTCCTGCTTGAACGGTCAATGCACCAAGGACACCTGCCAGGGAAGCGGATGCACCTGTCGTGGAGGTCGCGTTTGTCGAGGTTCACGCTGTGTAGACAACCCCTGTGCTCTCGTCACCTGCCCTTCAGGCCAAGCCTGCCAGAACGGCCAATGCACGGGCGATCTCCCCTGCAAAGTCGACGTGGACTGCCCCGGCGCAGGCATCTGTGTTGGCGGGAAGTGCGGCCCTCCCGGTTGCTACAGCCAAGCCTGCACCAACAACCAACGCTGCCTCAACGGCACATGCAACGACGATCCTTGCGCGGGCAAGACCTGCCCAGACGGTTCAACCTGTCGGCCCACCGATGGTCAGTGCGTGACAAACTGCCCAACCTGCCCGCAAGGACAACGGTGTGAAAATGGCCAATGTGTCAGCGATCCTTGCGCTGACAAAACCTGTCCACAAGGGCAACGTTGCGTCAATGGAACCTGCGAACCCGACATCTGCGAGCGCCAAGGAGTGAAACCTTGTCGCTACACCCGCTCCTGCAACACTGCAGGCTGTGGAGATGATCCTTGCGCCAACATGCAGTGTGCAGCGGACCAAACGTGCCGCGAAGGCGTCTGCTACAAACCACCAGCAGCTCCAGAAGCCGGACCAGAGCCAGGTCCAGAACCCACCCCCGAAGCCGGACCAGAAGGCCAACGACGGATGGAGATCTACATCTCTGGTGGCTGTTTCTGCAGCGCCCAAACCACCCCATGGCACAACGCTTTCTACGTTGGATTTGTCCTGTTCTTCTTGCTGTTGCTATCATCCCGCCGACGCCACACCCAAGAGCGAGATCCCTCGTGAGATTAAGGGGTCTTTGGGTAGCGTTCTTGGTACTTGCCACAAGTTATAGCTACTCAGAGAACTCCTCCTCTGCACCTGATTCTCCTCCCACCTCTCGTCCCATCATTCGCTCTCGACCCACATCCCGTGTTGTACAACCAAAGAAGCCAAAGCCCATCCTACTCGCACACGTCCGCCAAGCCGCCTTCCAAATCCTGTTCAACCGATGTGGGACGTGTCATATCCGCTCCCTACCCACCAGCAAGAAAGGCGCGCTGCGAACGTTCGATCTCGAAAAGAAGCGCTGGTGGCGCACGATCAAGCCCAAGCAGCTCGAAGCGCTCCGAGACATCTTTGTTCACGCACCAGGAAGCTTTGCTGCGCAGGAAGTCAAACAGATCAAAAGATTTGTACAACAAGAACTGCTTCGAAAGGCTCCAACATCTCGCACGACTCGCTCTTCAAGATAACGAAGCCAGCTCGAAAACAGGCAACATCACCTGACAGCCATCGAAGAACTCCGGTGTCGAGGTTAATTCCTCTCTCGCAGAGCGAATCTAAACAAAACCTAGACAAATACCACTTCGACATACAAGAACAACGATCTTGCCGATCGCAAAGAGTCCGATCCACAGGATCTCGATGCGATCGGGTGTCGATAGGAACATGAACGTGTTTTTTTGGGAAGAAAAAGAGAAAAGAGGGGGGCTAAAAAAAGAGAAGATGTGTCATCGGGTCCATGACACATCTTCTGAGGTGCGTGTAACCATCCAACCATAAAGGAGGATTTGAAAGAGCGAAGAGGAGCTATCCGTCGAGGACGCGAGCCGAGTGGGTATGGGGTCTCATCCTGTGGGTATTGGGTTTTACTTAGGATGGACTCACGTCCTCAACGGATAACTGCTCTTCTAGTCTGCGAACAGACAGGGCGTGAGAAAGAAGCGATGCCGTGTTGCAAGTTCGATAGGTGTAACTTCTCTCTCATCATGAAGCATTGCGACGCCGCAGCCGGCATCACGTAGTGAAGCATTTTTGTTTCTCTCTGCCTCACGTCTATGTATATACGTTTGCAGAATGTCTTTGTCAAACTTTTTTTCACATTTTTTCATAAACACACAAAAAAATCACCAACAAAACCTAGACAAGACTCTTAGAAACACTTGCGAGAAGAGAATTTATACCTCTGCAGCGCAATCCTCGAAATGACAACCTTGACAGTCCAGGGAAGTCCGTTAGATTAGGCCGCGCTCTACAACTCCAGAGATGGGAGAAATCATGACGGAAGTTGCGAAAGAGAAAACCGACGAAACAACGAGCCAAGAGGACTCGACCTCTGGTTCTTCCGAACAAGAGTCCAAACTTCCGAGCTGTGCATGTGGACACACCCGTGAGGATTTGGGCAAGTCTGTCGATGTCAGCATGCGAAACGACTACAACCTTATAGGTTGGGCTTTGATTGTCTTTGGAATTACAGCTCGACCGATCAATGTGAAGTGGTATTGTTCTCGTTGCAGTCAGGTCATTGACGAAACGTCCGACCCCGACGACTTGTATCGATATTCTTGAGGACAGCCTTCCCACGCCGCACTCCAGAGGGTAGCACCCTCTTCCTTCCCCAATCCTCTCAAGTTCACATGGAGGAGAGAACACCACAATGAACGGAATACTGATTCACCAACACGGTGCCCCTGAAGAGTTGCGATACCAAACGCTCACTCCTCCAGAGCCTGGACCCGACGAGGTGGTCTTGCAGACACTTGTCACCAGCGTGAACTTTGCAGACATCAAGATGCGCCGCAGCTTGTACAGGGGACGAAAGCCTCCGTTCACTCCAGGGTTTGATGGAGTTGGCGTGGTCCTCTCCACAGGCGCGCAGGTGACCCAACTCCAACCAGGGCAACGGGTCGCTGCCTACGCCACGGGAGGCTCCTACGCTGAGCAGTACCGGGCCAAAGAGGTGGTTTGCTATCCTCTTCCGGACGAAGTCTCCAACGAAGACGCGACAGGCATCGGCGTGATGATCACAGCCTACAACGCGCTTCATTGGGCGGCGCGGTGGACCCCAACCGAGACGCTCCTGGTTCATGCCGGTGCGGGAGGTGTCGGCAGCTCCGCGATTCAGATCGCCCGGGCTCTTGGAGCCAAAACCATCTTTGCCACTGTCGGTAGCGATGACAAGGTATCCAAGTGCCAGCTGTTTGGGGCCGATCATGTGTTTAACTACCAGGCTGAAGAGTTTGCACCTGCTGTGATGGAGGCCACCCAAGGTCGAGGTGTTGATGTAATCTTGGACACCATCGGGGGTTCCATTCTGGAACAAGGTTTACAGGCTTTGGCAACCTTTGGCCGCCTTGTTACCTTCGGACACAGCGGTGGAAAGCCAGCGTCCATCTCCAGCCAACCCCTTCACCGAGAGAACCGTGCCGTGATTGGCTACAGCAGCGGCGGATATCGAAAGCACCGTCCTCACCTCCTGCAAGAAACGGCGAAAACGGTCTTGTCGCTGATGGCCGAAGACAAGATCCATACACAGATCGGCGCACGCTTTCCTTTGTCGCAGGCTTCGGAAGCCCATCGCTGGGTGGAGTCCCGCCAGAGCGTAGGCAAGGCACTCCTCTACCCTGATGCCCTCTTCCCTTCTTCCTGAGCGAACAACCTTTTTGCTCTCTCCTACCCAAAAAGCTTCACATCATCCGTACCGATACAAAAGCTCGTTGAAGCAGCTATTCTCTTCGTCAAAGTGAACTTTGCTTTCCAACACACGTGACGCCACAACCGTAAAGCCGGGAGCAAAGAGCTGGTGATACTCTTCCCGAGAGCGGTGCCGGGCGAACACATCGTCGAAGTCCATCTGTTCGGTTTGGTAGACAAGCTCTACATCAAGCGGCACGGTGAAATACAAGAACCGAAAACGCTCCGCCAGGATGGGGATGCAGGTGTGGATTTCTTCGTCTGAGAGATACTGGAAGACGGAGGTGCACAGCCCCAGGTCAAACACCTTTTCATCCCAGGATGGATCCAAACACCAGGACAACAGATCGGTCTGCTGGAGCGAGACCTCCATCGAAGGAACTTTTTGCAACGAGTCGCGGTCCACGTGGTGAAATGCATGAGGAGAAGGCTCAATGCCGTGCACAATGTAGGGCATAAACACTTCAATCATTGCGTCAAGCAAATGCCCCAAGCCAAAGCCAAGATCCGCGATCTCCCCAACGTGCACACCCTCCAACTCAAACAAGCTCTGGAGGTAACGAGCGTGCTGTTGGGCGTTGTAGATGCCATCCATGATCGAGAGGTCGCCATAGTACGCTTCCCAATACTTCGGGTCAAAGCCTTCCGCTCCAGGACCTTGTGGTATCGACCCCTTGCTCATATCCGCTCGCTCCTGTCCAAAACGCAACCACTCCCAAAGCTTTGTCCACACGATTCTCTCCAACTTGTTCGAGAGCACCGACCGATCTGGTGATGTCTTTCCTTTGTACTGAAATCGTAAGGATTTGTCATAAACCTTGTTTCACGATAGAACAGAGAGACCCTTCGATGAGGTAATATCTATGCGCATTGTCACGCTTCTTTTGCTGTTTCTTGGTGCTCTGACATTTACGTTGGCCCACCCCTCCTGCAGCCCAGTGGTTCCTTCGACAGAAGTCCAGCCGGAATCCACTCAGGAGATAGGAACCCAGCGTGAGCCGACAGCACAAGAAGTCACGAGCGAGAGTCCACAAGAACAAACCTCTCCTCAAGAGTTCGGACCGGAAGGCACTGTCGAGGAGCCTTTGCAGGAAACAGAACCCTCCAATCCCGCCGATGCTTCAGAGGAACAAGACGGAGGGAACGAAGAGGCAGACGAACAGACTCCTGAGAGCAAAGAGAGTCCAGAAGCATCCGAACCTTCTGTCGAGCGCCCTCCCCTGTTGGAGATCCCGCTGGTCACACAGTGCACCATTCCAGGCAATCCGGCGTCAGATAGCTTTCAGGTTAAGCGCGATCTTGTGTTCGCCACCATGGACGGCCAGAAGCAAGAGCTTGATGTCGCCTGGCCCAAAACCCCCGGACCTCACCCTCTGGTGGTGATGATACACGGAGGAAGCTGGCGGGCTGGAGACAAAGACTCCTACAAAAACACCATTCTGTGGCTCACAGGCATGGGCTACGCTGCCGCCACCATCAACTATCGGCTCGCCAACGCACCGAAGAATGTGTTCCCGGCAGCGGTTCAAGACGTGCGCTGTGCGATCCGCTGGCTTCGTGCCAACGCCCAAAGCTATCGCATCGACCCCAAACGTGTAGCAGTCGTTGGTTTCTCTGCAGGCGCTCACCTCGCTGCGATGCTCGGAACAGCCGACAATGTAAAAGGATTGGACAGCCCTGACTGTCCTGTCACGTCACCCTCCGTGAAGGTCCAAGCTGTGGTTTCTTATTCCGGCATTTACGAGCTCACAACCTCTTCATTGAGCACAGGCAAACCTGACCCACGCGTGGTCAACTTCTTGGGCCAAGCTCCCAAAGACAACCTTGCCACAGCCAAACTCGCTTCCCCTCTCTACCACCTCGACAAGAACGACCCGCCGACCCTCATGCATCATGGAGACGCTGATACAGTCGTTCCAGTGCAGGCCGCACGACTCTACAAGATAGCTCTTGAATCCATACCCCTGGCCCATCGTTACATCGAGATCAAGGGAGGAACACACACTGGAGTCTTCAACCGCGACGCCAAGTACAGAGCAGCGACCTGTACGACGCTCCAATTCCTCAAGATGATACTCCAGCCGTAGAACGCCAACGTCTCCACCACAAAATAGCACTCCCAACGCCAGGCGTTCTGAGTTATAAACGCCTGGATGCAAGACCGCCTCACTTATCGGAACAAAGGAGCGCTAGAATGTCAGAGATGCAAGGCAAGGTTGTGGTTGTAACGGGAGCAAGCAGCGGAATTGGCTGGTCCACAGCCCTGAAGTTTGCGCAAGAAGGTGCCGTAGTGGTGGTCGCAGCTCGCAGTGAAGCCAAGCTCCAAGAGCTTGCAGCGCTGATTCGAGAGCAAGGAGGGCAAGTCACGGTTTGTCCCACCGACTTGATGAAAGACGAAGACATGGAGAACCTTGTCCAAAGCACACTGGATCAGCGCGGTCGCCTGGATGTCTTGGTCAACGCTGCAGGGATCATTGGCTCAGGCACGATCGAAAACACGACTCGCGAAGCCTGGGACACGATGATGCAGCTCAACACCCGCTCCCCGTTTTACTTGATGCAACTTGCGATGCCTGCGTTGATTGAGTCACAAGGGAACGTTGTGAATGTATCGAGCGTTACGGGCGTTCGTTCGTTTCCAGGAGTCTTGACCTACTGCGTCAGCAAAGCTGCCCTTGACCAACTCACCCGGTGTGCGGCGTTGGATGTTGCAAGCAAAGGGGTCCGCATCAACGCGATCAATCCTGGCGTAGTTGTAACCAACCTACACAAGCAAGCGGGCATGGACGACGAAGCGTACTCCAAGTTTTTGGAGCACAGCAAAACCACCCACCCGCTGGGTCGAGTCGGAACTCCCGAAGAAGCCGCTGAGTTAATCTACTTCCTGGCTTCACCACGCGCAGGCTGGATCACTGGAGTCACCTACGAACTTGATGGCGGTCGGGCCCAAACCTGCGCCCGCTGAGTTGAACGTCCAACCTACCCCACCTTTCGGAAACGAATCTCTCCACAAGGCAAGCCAGCTTGTAGGAACTTGGACTCAAAGTGACTGCGAGACTCAACCCAATCTACCGTTACAGGTCCGACGTAAGCCTCTTCCAAGACGCCCTTCGCAGCGGGATGATGCTGCATCGCAAACAACCACTCGCTGAGATAGAACCCTTCGTTGGAACAGAGCAACAGCTCCCCTCCAGGCTTCAGCAATGAAATCAACTTGGGAATGATGGGATGGTAGGACCAACGCTTTTTGCGGTGCTTGGTTGGCCACCATGGGTTGGGATAGAACAAGGAGAGAAGATCGAAGGATTCATCGGGCATCCGGGCCAAGATGGGGATGGCGTTGCCGTGCATCCCAAACAAGTTGGGTCGCTGCAAGGTCTCAATCCGTTGGAGAAGTTTGCTTCCTCGGCGTGTGCCTTTGTCGATACCGAGATAGGCTCTCTCTGGATGACGACCGCTCTCACGGAATGCAAACAAACCAAAGCCGCATCCAACGTCACAAGCCCGCCAGTCGAAATCCCACAAGCCACCGGGAACGTCCGGAACATACGCATCGTCCCAGCGTTGGACATAACGCTCCAACGTATGACGGTCCCACACTTTGCGCATCGCAGCCTGGACTTTTTCCTCAGGCTCAGAGAGAGGAAACTCCAAGGGTGACTGCGTGACAGCTTCTTTGAGTTCCTCGTCAGTCCAGGTGGGTGTCGTGGACCACAGTTCTTCAAAGGATGTGGTGGGTTCGGTCATTGCGTGGCTTCCTTACAGTGTATCCAGAGTCATACTTGGACTCCTTGATACACTGCAGGACCACTTCACACAAGAGCTTTTACGATCTTTCCAAGACCTTGCTCAGGGTGAACCTCTTTGATGGGTGACAGACCCAAGTACGTCGTCCGTAACTCGTTCACCAGCTTCACATCAAAGGGGTCACCACCTGAGAGCTTCGCCGAAGTCACAGCCATCACCGCAGTTTTCAGCGAATGAGCCCGAACCCGCAAAGAAGCCGGAGACCAACGACCTGGATGCACATGGATGTACCGTTCGTGCTCTTCAGCCAACCGCAACACCCAATTGGATTGGTCCAGGTGAGAGAAAGTCACCACCCGATACCCTTTGGTCTCTTCCATCCATGCCGCAAACGGTTCAGGAGAAAGTTTCTGTTTCCGTGCAACATGCGCAATGATTTCGTCGGCTATCCGTTGCGGTGACAATGAGCCAATGTACAAGTCCATCAGGTTTTCACCCAAGACCAACAAGGTCTCAGCCAGTTGAGGCAGAGAGTCATCGCCCTGTTGCACAGCATGAGAAACCAACGACCGCAACGAAGACACATGATGTTTGAAGACATTCATTAATATCGGAATCGGCAAGTCATCCGGTACCGATGTTGGTAGTGGAGTAGTCATGGCACCAAGCCTCCTACGGCTGTCGATTGTTCCTTGTTGCATGAAACAACACAAGAGCATACCAGCGAACCCGGCAGGGATCGAACCTGCAACCCTCAGATTAGAAATCTGATGCTCTTCCTATTGAGCTACGGGTCCAAGATGAACAAAGAAACCAAAACGATACGTACAAAGACACAACAGGCCCGGCAGGACTTGAACCTGCAGCCCCCAGATTTGGAATCTGGTGCTCTGCCAATTGAGCTACGGACCCCGATGAACCCGGCAGGGATCGAACCTACAACCTTCAGATTCGTAATCTGACGCTCTTCCTATTGAGCTACGGGTCCAAGATGAAACAAGAAACTATCAACAAAACAAGAAACAACCACCGGTGATTGCATAGAAAACACGCAAACCCCGGTAGAGAGAGCCCGATGGGAGTTGAACCCACAACCTTCAGATTTGCAATCTGATGCTCTTCCGTTGAGCTACAGGCTCTTGAAGGGAAAGAAACCAAAACGATACATACAAAGACACAACGGGCCCGGCAGGGATCGAACCTACAACCTTCAGATTCGTAATCTGACGCTCTTCC
>SBHC01000078.1 GCA_006226375.1 Deltaproteobacteria bacterium
AAGGTGAGAGGGGCGGCAGAGCGTCGTAGAGAAAGACTTCTTTCATCGCCTCAGGGTGTGACGGTGAAACCTGCCAACCATGCTCTTTGTGGATGAAGCGTTGGACGACATCGTTTGAGGTGGTAAAGCCTGGGGGCTCTACCCACTTTCCGTTGGCATCAGAAAAATAGGAGGTGAGCCACTCCAAGGCGATCGGTTGTGTCAGGGAGGAAGCTGTCGTTCCTTTGGGGAACGTTGCGCTGGCCTGATCGAAGCCGAGCCACAAACCCAGGCATACATGGAGTGTGCAGCCTACCCACCAAGCGTTGTTTCTCTCGCGCGTCAGAGCCATATACCCCATCACATTGGGAGTTTTCAGGTCCGTTCCTTCCAGCGGTAACCTCTGGAGTAACGAGATCATCACTTGAGAAACTCCAGCTTCTAGCTTTCGTTCCGGGCTGGGGAGTCGTTCAAAGAGGGGCTTCTTTTTGTTGTCGAGCACACGAGTGACAAAGGTTGGAGTGTCATAGGCACCACGAACAACAAATGTGGCGTATGCGTTGGTGAGGTCCAACAATGTGACGGGAAAGGTGCCGTGCACAATGGCTTCAGGGGTTGTAAATCTTGTGTCCAAGCCGATGGAGTTGGACAGATGAATGATGGGGACTTTTCCAATGTGATCCATCACACGCAGGGCTGTGGTCTCTACACCATGTCGAAGGGCTTCTCTCAATCGAATGGGCTGGTTGGGGCGCGGGGACCGTTGGGTTGTGATCCGTATCTCTTCGCCATTCCGGATAAATGTGACAGGGCCTGTGTTGATCATGCTGCTTGGGTTGTACTTTCGCGTACCCAGCGCTGCAGCGTACACAAACGGTAGGAACATCCCACCTGGCGAGTGATACAGTCTTGTCCCGCGAGGGAGTGATTCTGTGCCTTTTCTACCTTCGACCAAAGCGAACACACGTCGTGTATGTGGTTCAAGAGCGACCATCGCACCTTGAATGGGAGGGCCGCTCCATCGAAGCTTCTGCTCCAGTGAAGCGAGCCCCCTCGACAGTACGCTTTCTGCCAACCTTTGGGCTTTTGCCCTGAGCGTTGTTTCGATCTTTAACCCAGCCCGGTAAAGGACGGCCATCGCTCGTCGCTTTTGAATCGTTGGCGCGAGGTGGGGGGTTCGCTTTCGCTGCTGTTGTTGGAGGGTTTCTACGATGCGTTTCTTCACCACGTGGATGAAGTCACTCTCCTGAAAGCGAGACAGGCTTCGCTTTGTTGCAGGAGGATAGACAGGCTTGTGACGTTCTTTTTGGTAGGTTGGGTAGCTGATGTATCGAGCCTTGTACATCTGCTTCAACACATAGTTCCGCCGCCTTGTTGTATCAGGGATGGAGTACGCTGGGTTATAACGCTTAGGGTGCTTGGGGATTCCTGCGATGATGGCGCTCTCACCGAGAGTCAGATCCTTCACGGACTTCCCAAAGTAAAACCGTGAGGCTTCTTCCACACCGTAACAGCCGTTTCCAAAGTAGATTTGATTCAAGTACAGGTAAAGGATCTCATCCTTGGACAGGTTTTGTTCCAGCCGTCGGGCAAGAATCGCCTCTTTGATCTTTCGTGAGTACACCTGTTTGCGTGTCAGCAAAAACGTTTTCACGGTTTGCTGTGTGATGGTGGAGCCGCCTTGCTTTGGGCTTCCTTTGGAGCGCCAAAGGTTCTTCCAGAACGCTCGGGCGATTCCGCTGTAATCCAGGCCTTTGTGCTCATAGAAGGAGCGATCCTCTGAGGCGACCACGGCCCGCAACAAGTGCTTGGGAAGCGCTTTCAAAGGAACAGGACGACGGCGTTGCTCCGCCCACTCTGCGAGCAAGTTGTCTTCTTCGTCATAAACGGATGTGATTTGCCAAGGATTGTAGTTGGCCAACGTGTGAAGAGGGGGGACCTTTTGACCAAACCAAGCGAACAAACCGACCAAACCAAGGAATCCAAGCAAGGCCAGCGTACCGAGAAGAAGGAGAAGCTTCGGCCATACAGCGGGCTTTCTCACAAGGATCTGTGAAGTCCTCTCTCCTGTCCATGAGGCATCTTTCAAAGTATGCAGGTTGGCTTCGTTGCCCACGATGGATCCCATACCATTGGTTGCTGGCTTGTTTGCCCTTTGGGATTTCTCTCTTTCCAAACTGTTTGCGCCCAACAACGAGAAACCGCTTGGTTTGATTGCATGCCAAATCATGCGTGTGATCAGGCAGGTTGAAAGTTCGAGAGGGGCGTTTGGAGGTGGCTAGAAGGTGCGCCTTGCATAGCGACGTCGGAGAAGAAACGCGGCAAAGAGCAGGAGCAGTACCGTGGGTGGGGCTGACGGATTGGAAGGCGGCGTGTTGCAACCGCAACCTCCCAATTTCTCCAGACAGAATCCTTTTTGACAGCTTTGTCCATCAGGACAGACAGAGTTGTCCTGGCAGGGAATCGCGTAGTCGCTGGAAGGAATGTCTTTCTTCTTCAGGGGCCAGCATGCTTGGTTTTGTACACAGGTAAATCCTGCAGAGCACTGGGTGCTTGAGGTGCAAGGCGTTGAGCATCGCTGCACATCCCCCAATTTCACACAGAAGTTGCTCTCACAGTCGCCTGGCTCTTTGCAGCCTTCGGTTCCGTTGGGAAGCTTTCCGCAGGGGAGGTCACGGCCGTCACAGTCTTCGTCGATGTTGTTGCCACAGATCTCGGAGCCTCCTGGACGGATGCTCTTGTTCGTGTCATCGCAGTCCTGGACTCCCTGACATGTGTCCCCGACGCCGTAGCCGTCACCATCTGCGTCTTCGCATTTGCCTTGGGGTGAGTTGCAGTTGTCATCGACAATGCCATTGCAGTTGTCGTCCTGGTTGTTTCCACAAACTTCGGCTTGCGTAGGTACTGTTGCGCCCTGGCAGGTTGTCCATGCGCCGTTGTTGCACTGCTGGACACCTTCTCGGCAGATACCAATGTTCCGGGTGTTGGGTGGGCCAGGGTAGCAAGGTTGGGTTTGGCCAGCTTTGCAAGCGCCGCCACATCCTTCGTCGATGGTGCCATTGCAGTTGTCGTCGATGTTGTTGCCGCAAGTGTCTTGGGCTGCAGGCTTGACTTCACCTTGGCAAGCTGCCCATTGGCCACCGATGCAGATCTGGTTGCCGCCTTTGCAAGCGCCCACGCCGTTGCTGTTGGGTGGCCCCGTGTAGCAATTCCTTTGGAGCGCGTCATCGATTTGGCCGTTGCAGTCGTTGTCTTTGTTGTCGCAGATCTCAGCTGTGGGAGACTGGGTTGGCTGGCAAACAATTTTGCCGGCTGTGCATGACGTTGAACCTGCACCGCAAATACCACGTTGGCCCGTGTCACACTGCTTGCCTGCGCCGGGGTCGCCCTCGTCGATCGTACCGTTGCAGTTGTTGTCTTTGCCGTCACAGGTTTCGCTGGTGCTAGGTGTTCCAGCTTTGCAAACAATCTTGCCACCTTGGCATGCCGTAGAGCCGTCGCCACAGGTTCCTGAGCCGGTTGCTTTGCAGTATTTGCCGCCTTCCGGGTTGCCTTCGTCGGTTTGGCCGTCACAGTCGTTGTCTTTGCCGTCGCACTTCTCGCTGGAGGGCTTGGTTTCGCCGCTGCAGGAGCCCCACTTCCCGCTGCTGGAGCAGGTTTGGCGTCCGTCTTTGCAGGCTCCTTTGTTGCGGGTGCTGGAAGAACCTGTGTAGCAAGCACGGGTTTGACCAGAGGAACACTCCGGCGGTGGCCCGCCGCAGTTGCTACATTGGGCGTAGTAACCTGAAACCCAACCTGTTTTGCCGCTGTAGGTGATCTTGTACCACGTTTTGTCGCCGTAAATGCTCTGACCGTTGGTGTCCCGGGCTTGAACCTTGAGGCACTGGCCCTCGGGTACTGCTCCAACAATGCTGGAGGAGGTGTTGGACCCTGAGCGAATGCGTAGCGTGGAGCCACTCAATCGGTAGGTCTTCACGTAGGTGCAGTTGCTTGGGGGAGGGGGAGGCGGAGGAGGAGGGCTTCCTCCCTGGCATGTGGTTGAGGGGTGTCCAAGGTAGCTTCCTCGGCTGACCCAGTCGCTGCTGAGAAAGGGATCGCGACCTGGGGAGTTTACCTGAAAGTGAAGGTGCGGTCCTGTGGAGTAGCCACTTGAACCAACCTGGCCTAGTCTTTGACCACACTTGACCGTTTGTCCGTTCTTGACTTGGACAGTTCCCTTTTTCATGTGGAGGTAGTAGGAGATGAGTCCGTCGGAGTGTTGGAGCTTTACATAATTACCGTTGCCTGGGCTGCATTTCCCTGAGGTGCAACGGTCAAAGTTGCCGTCGACCGAGGCGATCACTTTGCCGTCAGCACCGGCAACAATCCAAACTCCCTTGTCCATGCCTGACCAACTGCCCACTCCATAGTCACTTCCGGAGTGGTTGTCGTAGGTCTTTTTCCCTCCGTTCCAATCTCGGATCGCGCCGCTGCTACGGTTGTTGTCGTAATACGCGGTGATATACGTACCGCTTGTTGACATGGGATACCGAAACTTGGTGCGGGCTTCTACATCTTGAGCTGCTGTCCCTACAAGCAAGCTCCAGGCGAGAACACTCAGACTCAACAAGCTAAGGCGCTGGAACATCATACTACCTGCTATGGCAAAAGATTCTTTTGGGGGGTGGGGAAGGAAATACATGCAAAACACTCCCTCTCCGCGAATCAATGAAACCAGCGTTCCCTAACAGAAATCGACAGTTTCTCATCGCAGTGTACTTGGTATGGAAGGAGGTCGCAAGGGCTTTTGGCTTCTCTAAACCATAAGAGCAAGCCCTGGTTAGACTCCGCCATCGCCATTATCGGGCAATCGCAACCAGAAGTTGTGGATTTTTCTGAAAAGAAGATGTGGGGTTGGAAGGAGCGATGGGGGAGGAGGGGAAACTAGCGCTTGGCAGGAGCAGCGTCGCGCTTTGCAGGAGCGGGTGCAGGAGCAGGTGCAGCCGCACGGCGAGCAGGAGCCGGAGCCGGAGCTGCTTCACGCTTGACCGGAGCAGGCGCGGGGGCTGCACGTCGAGCCGGAGCCGGAGCCGCTTCACGCTTGGCAGGTGCACGCTTCGCTGGTGCAGCTTCACGCTTGGCCGGAGCAGGCGCAGCCGCACGGCGAGCAGGAGCCGGCGCAGCAGCACGTTTTGCAGGAGCAGCCTCACGCTTTGCAGGGGCACGCTTGGCTGGTGCAGCGTCGCGTTTTGCGGGCGCCGCACGACGAGCGGGTGCAGGCTTGCCCTTGGCTGCTTTGCGAGTGGTGGGAGCTTTGCCAGACTTGGTCTTGTCACCTTTCTTGGCTTTGCCCTTTTTGTCCTTTTCGCCCTTCTTGTCTTTTTTGTCTTTCTTTTCTTCGACTTTGATGCCCAAGTCTTTGGCGACCGCTTTGAGAGTTTTCTCTTCTTTTTCAATCTGGGTCTTGATGTCGTCTGCTTTCTTCTTCACAGAAGCAGCGGAGGCGGTGTCCCCTTTGCTTTTGGCTGTTTTGGCTTCACCCCGGACCGTTACAATCTGGCTCTTGATGTTCTTCAACAGAGCGATGGCAACGGTGGAGTCGCTTTTGGCCTTCTTGTGAAGCTTTTCGAGCTTGGCTTTGTTTTTGCCAGCGGGCTTGTTCTTTGCGATGTGAGCATCAATTTTGCCGGCCAGGGCAAGAGCATCGTCAGCGCTTTTCTCGTACTTCTTGAGGTTCTTGAGTTCTTGGTTTGCGCGCATACGAGCGGCCTTGGTGGCAAGTCGTTGCTCGTAGCCACGTGTCGCAAACCAGGCGAGGCTCACGCTGGTGATGATGAAAATTCCCGAGAAAATGGCGGCGGTGCGGACCAACACGGAGTCTCCACCTCCACCAAACACGGTGGTGCTGGAGCCGCCACCGATCGCGCCCATTCCGCCGCCTTTGCCGGATTGCAGCAGAACCACTACGGTCAAGAGCAAGCAGGAGATGATGTGGATAACTTTGACGAGGGTAATCAGAAAGTCCATGTTCTTTCCTATTTCGTTGGCTTCCTCAAAGAGGCGTTAAGATTGTTGAAAGACGCGCTGTGCGGTCTGAATGATTGTAGTAAACGAGTCAACCTTGAGTGACGCTCCGCCAATCAAAGCGCCGTCAATATCCGGTTGTTGGATCAGTTCTTCAATGTTGGTTGGCTTAACACTTCCTCCGTAGAGGATGCGCATGTCGTTGGCGACGTCACCAAAACGCTCCGCGAGTTGGCTGCGTAGATGAGCGTGGACCTCTTGTGCTTGTTCAGGGGACGCGGTTCGGCCGGTGCCAATCGCCCAAATCGGCTCATAAGCAACCGTAACGTTGGCGGCTTGTTCAGCGCTGACATTGGCGAGGGCTGCGCTCAGTTGGTCGCCTACGCGGGCTGTCGTTTGTCCAGCCTCTCTCTCTTCGAGAGTTTCGCCCAGGCATAGGATGGGGAGGAGCCCTGCGTTCAATACGGCTTGGAGCTTTTCTTCGATAAAGGCGTCCGTTTCTCCAAAGATCTGACGACGTTCGGAGTGCCCGATGATGACGTAGGAACAGCCCACTTCCTTCAACATGGCTGATGAAACTTCACCTGTGAACGCCCCCGATTCATTGGGATTCACATTTTGCGCTGCCACTTGGATGACACTACCTTCTGCAGCTTGTGAGACCGCGTGAAGGACTGGGTAGGTCGGCCCCACCACAACATCCACCACCACTTCTTCTGGGCTGAGGGCGGACTTAAGTTCTTGTGTAAACGAAACTGCTTCACCGAGGGGTTTGTGCAGTTTCCAGTTGCCAGCAATGAGTGGGCGGCGTGTCATAATGTCGGTCCTCTTGGGTTTCGACAATGGAGTGCGTTAGGGTTATCGAGGTTGGGCTTGAAGGAGCGCGGCCAGGCCTGGAAGGGTTTCTCCTTCCAAGAAGGTCAGGGCGGCTCCTCCACCAGTGCAAACGTGGCTTACAGCCTCGTGGCAACCAAATTGTCGGATGGCGGCTGCTGAGTCCCCGCCACCTACGACGGTGTAGCCGGTTGATTTCCCTAGCGCCTCTGCCACAGCTTTGGTGCCCTGGGCAAACGCATGTTTCTCAAAGAAGCCCATGGGTCCATTCCAGAAGACTTTGCCTGCGCCTTCAATGTGTTTGCAAAACAGCTCTTGGGTTCGTGGACCGATGTCAAAACCCATCCAGTTTTCCGAAACACCAGGACCCATCAGGAGGGTTTCCTCAGAGTCGGGGTTTTGGGCTGCAACGTGGTCTTCGGGAAGCACCAAATCAACTTTGTTGTGGGCTGCCAACATCAGAAGTTGGCCTGCCAACTCGATTTGGTCGGTTTCAATTCTCGAACGGCCGACCTCTATATCTTGCGCTGCAAGGAAGGTGTAGGCCATCGCGCCACCGATGAGGATCGTTTGGCATTGCTTGAGGAGTTGGCGAACCAGCGTGATCTTGTCCGAAACTTTGGCTCCACCGAGCATGGCAACAAAGGGCCTGGCTGGATCATCCACCAGCCGTTGAAGAGCTGTCAGTTCTTTTTCCATGAGGAAGCCAACGCCGCTGGCTCCTTGAAGGTGATCCAAGATTCCTGCTGTGGAAGCGTGAGCACGATGTGCCGTTCCAAACGCATCATTAATATAGATATCAGCGTAGGACGCGAGCTGCTTCGAGAAGTTGGCATCGTTTGAGGTCTCACCGGGGTCAAACCGGAGGTTTTCCAACATGACAATGTCGCCCGTTCGCATCTGACGGGTCAGCTGGTTGGCTGAATCTCCGACAGGATAATCTGCAAGCAGAATCTCGTGGTCGAGGAGATTGGCCAACGCTTTGGCAACAGGCTCTAAACTATATTCTTTTTTGATCTGTCCTTTGGGACGACCCAGATGGGAGGCCAATACAATCCGACAGGAGCGTGCCAGCGCATAGTTAATGGTGGGGACAGCAGCTTCCAATCGAGTTAAGTCGCTGACGTTTCCATCCTCGCCGATGGGCGCGTTGAGGTCGAGCCTCATAAAAAGCCGCTTTTCGGCGATGTCTATCTCGTTGATCGCAGGAACGTTGTTCCATGCCATGGGCGTGGTTCCTCACATAACACTGGCTAACATTGGGCTGGATTCGCTCTTGGGCGTTTTTGTTTGAGGTGCAAGTCCTCAATTTTATAACGCAAAAGGGCGTCGGGGTAGGGCGCTTTGCCCCACATGGGCCTACAAATGGCCTTCCCTTCTATCACTATCGATGTCTTGAGTCAAGTTGAACTGCAAACACAGGGATTTTCATACTCCTTCACCCTGTTGGACTCCAGCCATAGGGGCTCCTCTCATTCAGGACCATAGTACTGCCTTCTAAGTCAGTGCAGGTCGAATGTCTCTGTCATTGGAACACCTCGTGAACTATAAAAACTATGATTTCTCAAGTTCATGTGTGCTTTTGTCTAGATTCTTGTATAGTTGAGTATGCGGAATGTGTAGTCTTGTATTCGGTACAAATGTCTTGTGTGGGTACGAATGTACTGTGTCCTACTTGGTTGTGTTATGAATTCTATTCATTTTCACGACTTGGATCGATATGTGCATAGACTACGTTGTGTGTGTAATCAAGTCCCGAGTAACAACCTAGTGAGGGTGAATCAAGCCGATGAGGGTATCTTCAATGTGCAGCGATGTGAAACAATCCAACAACTATGACATTGGCCTTCTTACTGAAGAAGCTCCAACTGATATCGAATCAGGTGGATGGGATTCATTCTACACAGAGGCCAAAGCTATTGATTTGGTACCTGAGCAAACGGAGCGTTTTGTCACACGTGAACTTCCAGCCGCCGATTGTTTGCCGGTGGAAGACATCTATGAACTGCTCCCAGAAGCTTACTCTGAGTCAAGTGTATCCAGGTATACACCCGCGATGGGATGTATGGCGAATGCCCCCGACCTGAAGAGCAGTTTGTGGTGTATTATCCAACGCTTGCGTGAACGCGATGACAGCCAGTCTTTTGTGGACACCATCACCGAATACTTGCTGTTGCACATGACACAGACGGAAGATGACTCCCAAGAACAGGCGATTCGTAGCTTTGTGTCTTCCTACTCCAGCTACTTTTACAAGCACGCTACCAAACTTATGATGGCCGGCCAAAGAGAACTGGCTGAGTCCATGGGCCAACTCTGCATGATGAGCGAACTCAACATGGATATGGCCACCGCTTAATCTCTCCAATCCTTCCTTTCCCCACCTGTTCTTTATCTCTGTTTTCCTTTCGTTCCACTTTCTTTCTTCCATTTCTGATCATGGTATAGTCTTCCATCTTACGTGTGTTGTTTGATGGTATGAAGAATCCAGGAAATGGGAGTGCCGCTCTTGAAACAGTCCATGGAAACCATATTGTGTCCTCTGCCTCAGCAAATCGAGTGGACCGAGGAGCGTTGGGAGGTTCCTGCATCCCTGCGTGTGTATCTGGCCGATGCAGCCTGGGACAAGATGCCTTTGCTGGGCCGGCTGGTTGATGCCTGGCAGAAAGCTGGCGTTCCTGTCACACCCTCCGCGTATTCGAAGAAGCAAGGTGGTCGTTGGGAGGCAGAGATCGTCCTCAGCCTTGCACCCGAACGTATGGTACGAGCCCAAGGGTATCGCCTCTCTGTTGAAAAGGGAGGCATCACCATCGCAGGTGCCGACGAAGCCGGGCTCTTTTACGGCGTTTGCACCCTTTGCCAGTGGATTGATCTGTGGGCCATCGAACGTGAGAACGGAGCAACCGCCTGGCCTGGGGTGATTGTCACAGACTGGCCAACCTTCCGAGACCGCGGCGTGATGCTGGATATCAGCCGGGACAAGGTCCCTACCATGGACACGTTGTTTGCTTTGGTTGATCAACTCGCAACGTGGAAGATCAATCAAATCCAACTGTACATGGAACATACGTTTGCGTACGAAGGCCATGAGGACGTCTGGGAACATGCCGATCCCATGACAGGTGCTCAAATCCTCGAATTGGATGCTTACTGCCGGGAGAGGCATGTGGAGTTGGTTCCCAACCAAAACTCCTTTGGTCACATGCACCGGTGGTTGATTCACGAAAAGTACAACCACCTCGCCGAATGTCCGGAAGGTGTGGACCATCCGTTCAGCCCGAACCGAGAGCCTTACAGTTTGTGTCCCACGGATCCTGAGAGTCTTGCGCTTCTCGATGACCTCTACCAACAACTCCTCCCGCATTTTCGTAGCTCGCTCTTCAATGTTGGACTCGACGAAACGTTTGACATTGGCTTGGGGCGCTCCAAAGAACTCGCCGATGACATTGGCTCCAACGCCATCTACATCCAGTTTCTTCAAGCCATCCACAAGAAGGTGAAGCACTACGGTAAGACCATCCAGTTTTGGGCCGACATCGTGTTGCAGCAACCTGAAAAGCTCGCGGAACTTCCCGACGATGGTATCGCAATGATCTGGGGCTACGAAGACAGTCATCCTTTTGAAGAACAATGCCAACTCTTCGCACGATTGGGTCTAGCTCATTACGTGTGTCCAGGAACAAGCAGTTGGAACAGCTGGGCCGGCCGAACCACCAATACGTTGGGCAACTTAAGCAACGCATCGGTTTCAGGGAGCGACAGCGGGGCGTTGGGTTTCTTGATCACCGACTGGGGCGACTTTGGTCACATGCAGCCCCTCCCATCGAGTTATCTGGGCTTCCTGGCGGGTGCTTGCATGGCCTGGAAAAAGACCGACCAAGACTCTGCGATGTCGCGGGATTGGATCGGACTTCTCAACCACCATGTCTTTCAAGACACTGCCGAGGTGGCTGGTGAAGTGGCCTACCATCTTGGTGACGCCTACAAACTCTCTGGCGGACCCACCTTCAATGCCTCTCCATTGTTCCGAATCCTGGTTCTTCACGAAAAGTGGCCACCGTCCAAACTTGTCGAGAAGGGTCTCACCGAAGATGGCTTGGACCAGGCGTTGTCGTCGATTCAGCAAGCTCGCGACACGCTCCAAGGTCATAAAATGCAACGCAGTGACGCGTCCCTTGTTCATGACGAGTTTCTCTGGTGCGCGGATGTGATGGCGTTGGCTTGTCGCTTTGGCCTGGCTCGTTTGTCGTCGGGTTCGGATGATCTGATGGCGATTCCAGAAGAAGATCGACAGTCCCTTGCTGATGGCATTGAGGAGATCGTGGGGCGTCATGAACAGAACTGGCTCCAACGCAACCGACCGGGCGGCTTCCAAGACTCTGCCCAACATCTACGAGCGACCCGAAAAGCTCTGTTGGGTGAAGATGCTTCCTGAAACGTACAGGTGAGGCCTTCTTCAAATTGCGCGGATTGCACGGGTGTTTGAGTGGATTGAAAATGTTACCGGGAGTCCGCAGATTACGCGGATTGCGCAGACGTTCATTCCGCTTGTTGTTGCTCGTGGGAAGAAGTCACCGCTATGCCCAAGTGCTCTCGTGTTGCTGTGTAGTTTTGAGAGGTTGCGTATCGCAGCAACGCTAATTTTTGCCCTTCGAAGGATGTGGGTTGGGATGAGTTGTACTGGGATTGGATTGTTGTCAGCGTTTGACGAATGTCTCCCACGATACAGAGAGTCAAGCGGTTGACGGTGTTTACTGCACCTGATGTATAGAGTCGCGGTGTACGTTCGTCAATGGATGCCCTTGACTCCTCTATAAGCTTCCCGATTTGTTGGTGCAGAGAAGGGTCGAGGTGCTTTGCGATTGTCCCTTTGACTACATTCACCCTGTTAATGTGCGTGGTGCTCTTAAACTTGTAGTAGTAAAGCTCCAATAGGGCAGTAAAGAGGGTTTCAAACGTATCGTGGAACAGGCATGACCAGAACCACTCAGGGCGTAGGCAGGCAAGTGTGCGGGTGAGTTCTGCAAATTGGCGTTCTTTTTCCCAGTTGTTCAGTCCAGATGCCCCCAAAGCTACTGCAGGGGGGTGAGAGTTGAGCCCTTGTATTCGTGAGACGTGCGATGTTTTGTAAATCCTGGGCGTTTGAATTCTCAAAACTAAAGAAAGTTCAACCAACCAATCTTTCCACGGGGAAGTCTGTATGTGTTTTTGGTCCTTTTCTATGCCAAAAGAGTCCAGGGCTTGAGAGAAAGAGGAGTGAGTGTGTTCAAACAGAAGCGCAAAGATCTGCATTAACTTGGGGTGTAGGTGTGGATGACAAATGTGTTGGAGCAACAGTTCTTCTGAGATTGGGTTTTCAATACGGGCGTTGCGTTGCAGACGTCCCCATTCGTAGTACTCATTTTGTTCCGGTGTTATTGTGCCTGACATCATTATCAAATCACACAGGACCCATGCTGGGTCAAATTGCTGTGTTTTGGCATACAGTGAGAACAAGCTGTGATAAAGCTCTGTGGATTCAGGGTATTTTTGCACCATCTTCTGAAAGATCTGGAGCGCTTCTGGATAGGCTCCCTGTTCTTCAGCACGTTTCGCTTGTTGGAGAACGTGTTGCTCGGAAGGGTTTTTCGTCACGCTTGATGGCTCAAGTGGCTGGACTGCTTGGAACAACTCCTTGAGTGGAAACAATACGCCCGGCTCTATCGAAACAATGGGTTTTCCCGCTGGTTCTTCGAAAGCTGTTTCCGGTTCTGCTCTTGGCTCAATGGGTTGCTCTTCGTCAGGTACAGGCAAAGAGGTGGTGTCAATGTGTTCCAGAGGTGGATCGTTGTTTTCGCCTAGACTTCCATGCTCTTCCTTGGAGTGTTGTTGCTGGTGTTCTTCTGCTATCGCTTCTTCTGTCGTTTCAAGTTGTGTTGTCTCAATTGTGTTTGTTTCTGACTCTTGAGAGAGTTGGGTTGGTTGTTCTTGAGAACTTGATGCTTCAGGTTCAAATGACGTACTTGTCAGCTCTTGGGATAATTCGAGGTCAGCGATTCCTTCTTCAGGCGATTGCTGCACCGGGGGTTCTGGTTCTCGTGGTGTGGTGTCCAGGATATACGCCTGCTCCAGCGTTTGGGCTTCAGCAGCGAATTGACCGTTTGAAGCTTGCAACGGTGACAATACATTGGCCAACTGCAGTGGTTGTTGGTTTGCTGCCATAGACACTTCCAGCAGAGTTGCTCCTTTGCTGTGTGGGTTTAAGGTCCTCATTGCTTGTAAGGTTTGAATGGCAGCGTTGGAGTTTTGCTCCCGCAACGCCTCGATCGCTCGGGGGCGCAAAAGGCTCATTGCAGCGTAGTCATCAGGATATTTCTGGTAGTGACCGTCGTAGGGCTCAGGTTCATACAAGCGGAGGGTGAGCGTGGCAAGGTGCTTCACAACTTCACTCAATTCGTTGTGATGCTGGTAAAGCTGCTTGACCTCTCGGTGGACGACGTCCATTTGGAGCTGAATTGTACAGAGCTTGTGTTGAAATTCTCGGAGCGTAGGGTCATGGGCGAGATGATTGGCGACGACTTGTTGTATCAGGGACTGGGATTCTTCGGGAGGTACCCCAAAGCAGGTGCCAGACGAAGCAAGGCTACACAATTGCAGAAGCATGCGGCGTGACTCTGGGTTGTTGATTTGCCCCAAAAGCTCTAGCAGTGCGGTTTGATCTGTTGCGGCTATTTCTTGCAGGAGGATGTGAGAGGGATCCAACTCGCGATCGATCTCTTCCAAACTCTCAAACCCAATTCGAACGACTTCAGCCAGGTGTTGCCCTCCTGGAACCAGTATCGATAGGGCTCCTTGTAATGCCAGGCTTGCATACCGACCGTAACGTCGCCGCAGTTGCTTGGCATGCTCACGCACATTGTTTAAAAACATCCGGCTTTCTCTGCTCCATTTCTTTCTGCCGTTGGATTCCTCTGTGTCCTTGACGTCTGTGGACTTTGGGCTACTATTTCCTCCCCCATTTGTATCATAAGTCGTCAAAAAATTTTCACAGGGAGTGGAGGAATGTGGAATTTGTATCTGGGTTCGATTCAGATTTTCTTTCAGAACTACTTGACCCCATGCATCTGCCTCATCTTGGCAGGGGCTGTTCTGGGTCTGCTTTTTGTGTTCCTCCGTCTTCTTCATGAGCGTCGGGCCGCATGGCACATGATACGTGAGCTTGAGTACTTGCGTAACTCTCGGGCTTCTCTTGAGGAAGTTTCTTCACAGACTCAAGATACCATGACGCCTCTTTTGGTGATGGAAACTATGGTTTTGGGGGAGCGTCCCTTTGTCTTTCGCAATCGGTTGTTGGTGCAAGAATTCCCTTCGTTGCTCACTCGTCCAGGCCGCTGGATTTATGTGGTTCCTACCTTACTCACGATGTTGGGAATTTGGGGGACCTTCTTGGGTGTAAGCATGGGGTTGGCCCAGTCGAAGTTGGCTGGAAGTCGCGGGACACAAGAACTGATCGCTGGATCCCATCGCTTGTTTCTTGGTATGGAAACCGCGTTTGATACATCGTTGTGGGGAATGGGAGCAGCGATTCTTGTCGTCGTGTTTGCTGGCTTTGTTCAATGGCTTTTTCGCAAGTATTCATTAAGCCTCGAGCGTCGGCTTCGGCAGTGTTGCATGAGGGAAACGCCTGGGGTTCATTTGTCGAGAATGCATCAAGAGCTTCAACACCTGAACCAACAAATGGCTGAACTTCTTCTACATTCACGTCAATCTACTGCCGAGCCTGATCTGGTGACACCTTTGCGTATGGCGATCTCCGAGATGGTGGTTCAAGTGGATGATCTGCTGGAGCGAAGAGAAGGAGAGGGTGCTTCCATGGATGATGCATTGTCACAGGTGCGGGCGTTTCAACAAAAGCAGGGATAATAGATGAATGCAGGGTCTGATTGGGACAATGAATCAGAGCAAGAGCTTCATGCCAGCGGTGAGTTCTTCCTATCCGTCAGTGACTTAATGTCAGCGCTCTTGTTGATCGTCAGTGGGCTCTTGGTTGTTGCTCTCATCAATGTGTCGATTCAGGAGAAGCGACTGAAAATGTCGCAAGCTCGCCTTGAAACGAGCCGAAAGAAGCTGTCTCAATTGAAACAAACGCTCTCCACTCTTATGCAAAAGCGGCAACTTATCATCACTCGGATTCGAGAGCTTGAAACCCACTTAAGGGCAAAGGGAATCGACGTCAAAGTGACACCAGAAACTGGCGAAGTCATCATCAAAGACCAAGGGATCTTCTTCAGAGGGGGAAGCTCTCGACTGGGGCGCAGAGGACGTCGCTTCCTCCAAACGTTCAGTCAAAATTATCTTGGGCTGGTTCTTTCACAGCGGTTCCAAAAAAGCATCAAACAGGTCATTGTTGTGGGGCACGCCAGCGCTGTTGGGAACGAACGTTACAACATGCGACTAAGCCTCAGACGAGCCGAAACGGTCGCTCACTATCTGGCGACCAGGGTTCGATTGTCTACTGACAAAAACACACACAAGCGGTTGCTGCGGCTGTACAAGAAAAAATTGCTGGTTTCCGGCCGAGGCCAAAGTGACGCCAGCCGTATCGAACACGCGAAAGACAGAACTGTGAGGTTTCAGTTGCGTTTTGTTGGGGATGCCCAAGAGGTCGAACGTATCTTCCAAAAAGCTGGGTTCTCCAAACTGTAGCCCGGTTTCTTTTTCCTTTTCGAATGCTCTTGGTGTCCGGTGGATGATTGGAACTGCGTCTGTGTGCGGTCCTTCTCGTCGGTTCGTCTCGCTACTTCATCCACTTGACTCTCGACGATGTCCAGCGCTTCCTCAAACACCTCACTCTCTAAATACGCTGCTGCAAGGAGTCTTACTTTTTTTAGCCAATGGTGCGATTCAATCCTGTTGGTAGAAAGTGGCCTTCGCCTTTGTTATGACGCGGAGCACCTGCGCGGCCCGAATGAATAACTCCTCTAGCCATGCGGGATATCGACACGGGAGAAGTACCCACATTCGTGGGCACTCTAACGCTTCAAACACTGATACTGCTCTTGTCCCCCCAACATTCCATCCAATCATGCAATAGGTTTGTCTGCATACATCTGTGCAATATTCGGGTTCTGTTACTCCATCCAACAAGCGGTATCCTTGTCTGTGCAATCCGCGCAATCTGTGGACTCCTAACTGGCACCAGCAAACCAACGGCCTACGACCACGCTCTTTTGTAGGGTGTGATTGACTGACTTCACCGGTCAGGCTAGTGTTCTTTTTTTGTTTAACTCCACCCTCTGAAACGAACTGGAAGCCGATGTCTCAGCACGATTCGTACACTGTTCAACTCAAGGAAAATTTTGTCGAGTATGTGTATCATGACAACTTCTTTCAGCATCATGAAGTTGATACGATTCGACAGCTGTGGAATGACGACATCGCAAGCAAGGCCACCCTGAGTGGAGAAAACCTCTATGACGATGAAATACGCAAAAGCTCTGTGATTAGTATTGCTGATGTCCCCGAACATGACTGGATTTACAATCGACTCGTCGAGTTGTCGATCGTTACAAACAACAAGCATTATTTGTTTGACTTGCTAGGTTTGCATCAAGAATTGCAACTGACCCGGTATGGTGTCGGTGACTTCTTTGACTGGCATCTTGATTTCGGAGCCGGTGAGATATCCGCACGAAAGTTGAGTATGACCGTCCAACTTTCTGATCCGGATGAATACGAAGGGGGTGATTTGCAATTTATGGTGAACCATAGAGTTGTATGTGCACCAAGAGACAAAGGCACGGCAATCATCTTTCCTTCCTTCATCCAACATCGCGTTACGCCCATCACAAAAGGGGAAAGACAGTCGATCGTGGGATGGGTCTCAGGACCACCATATCGATAAACCATTGGGCTGTGGTCAGCCTGCGGCTTAATAAACCTTCATTCGCGTGAATTTGCGGTTTCTCTTCTCTTGCTCGTTGAACAGCGTTCTCTTCCCTGGAAATCTGCAACCTACTTGATCGTAGTCACTCCTTTTCCCTGGCAGGCTCCTTTCCTTAACGTGCTATGACGATCTCCCTTAGGAAAATCCCTCATCAAGCTCATCCCTCCGCGATGTTTTGCGTGGAAGACGCGCTTCCATGAGGTTGAAGCGTCTTGTTCACCAACACAATCGCCTCTCGATGAAGTCAAGAGACGTCTGCCAAGAACAAGAACGTCGTCGGATCGTCTTGGGAAGCCTCTGCCCAATCCAAAGACTCACATGGACGAGGTCGATGGCAGATTGTCAGCAACTTGAACGCCTCTGGATGTCTTGGAAGTGTGTCTGCCAGATACACCATCGTCCTTTGATCGGAGCGGAAGCTGTCTGCCACCAGAACCGACGTGCCTCGATGAAATCGGAAGGTGTCTTCCAGCGTGACAGACCCACTTCAATGGGATCGGAAGAGGTCTGCCAGCGTGACAGACACGTCTCGCCGTGATCCAAGTGCGATTGTCAGCGTAGCAGACGCGTCTCGACGAAAATGGGGAAGTGATTCATTGTTGTGTGGTTAGGTTGTCTTGTTATGTGTGGCGGGAGGACGACCCCCTCTTTAAGAAGCTGGGGTTGCGTTGGGAGAGTCGGTGGGGGAGGGTGGTGTGGCGTTGGCTTCTGCTGATGCCTCTTCGGAGGTGTCACTCTTTCGAGAGCGGGAGGAACGAAGGGAACGAAGGATGAGTCGCTCACGCAGTTCTTCTTCTCCTGCGAGGATGGCAAATCCGTCGATGATCGCAGAGACCGCCGCATAGTACTTCTGGACTTGCTCTGACATCTTCCACTTGTGGGTCAGCGCGCCCTTGGTCTCGTGAAGGTCGAGCTGCAAGCTGTCGATGGCGTTCTTCATCTCCTGATGGATGTCGCGAAGTTCATCTTCGATGGCCTCCAGCGTCCAGGTCGTCCTTTGACGGCGACGACGGGGCTTCAAAGGACTCATCGTGCCGTTGTTTCGACCTTTGCTGATGACTTCAATCCCTTTGGTCAAACGGTCCAGGAGTTCTTGGGGGGTAGCGGGTTGTAGCCCTGCAATGCCAAGGACAGGCCAACACTCTTTCCCGTAGGTTCCAGCCAGCAGATCCCGGAATGACATGAAATCTTCCAACAATTCGGTAAAGGTTTCATCTCGAACTGATCGGGCGACCTTGTCTTCGGTCAACTCGCGGAGGTGTTCGAGGTCGGCCTGGGTGAGCTGTTGGGATGCATGTTGGAGCAGGTTCACGAGAATGTCGACTACGGTCTCCACACATCCTTCGGAGCCTTCTGGAACATAGCCAGCCAGGGTGTTGAGCGCTCCGTCAATGAGTCGAGACCTGTGGGTCAATATACCCTGAACCAAGTCGTTGGACGCGTTGGTTTGGTACATCACTTGCTTGGATACATCTGTCGTTACCATGGTACTTTTCTCCTGTTGGGTTCCAATATCAGAGCAGTTTGTCTACGTTGCATAGGTGCGAATCCCTTTTGTGAGGTGCAACAGTTGTAGAGACAACGCCAATTTGTTTGTAGTGAAGCTAGCCTACCATAACGCTTCTTGGTTGAAAATACCGAAGATGTATGACGGAACAGACTACTTAGCTTAAGACTTTTTCTCTTTGCGAAGGAACTCAATCCTGTTGGTAGAAAGTGGCCTCCGCCTTTGATTTGACGCGGAGCGCCTGCGCGGCCCGAATGAATAACTCCGCTACCGATGCAAGACATAGGCAAGGGAGAAGTACCCACATCCGTGGGCACTCTGACACTGCAATCGATGATACTGTTCTTGTTCCCACAAAAGTCCATCCAACCCTCGATAGGTTCGCATGTGTACATCTATGCAATCTACTGGTTCTGTTACTCAATTGAACATGCGGTATCCTTGTCTGTGGAATCTGCGTAATCTGCGGACTCCTTACCAAGACCAACAAACCAGCGGCCTACGATCCCACCCTTCCATCAATGAAGGGATGACAAGCTCACTGTCCCCCGATATACTGACATCTGTCGTTCAATGGCCTTTGTGGGGTGGTCCGGTATGTCGAAGAAGTCCGACGCAAAACAAGATACGCAGATGTTGTCGCAAGATGATCTGACAGCTATCTTGGAGTTGTATGCACAGAGGGTGGCCGAGCAAAACGCAGCCCCCCAAACGTTGCATGACGCCTCAACCCCGCTTCCATTGCCCGAGCAAGATCTTGCCACTGAAGAAGCCCCAGGCCAGAAGATCGCGTTGGGCATTGACCCCGAGAAGACCGTATCTTCCGAGGATGGCTTCCTTCTTCCACCCCCGGCTCCGCTGCCTTCGAACACGATGGGGATGGGCAGCTTTGGCTCCAACGTATTCGTGTTCTTCACAGACTCCGATTACGACAAGGAAACCTCGCAAGACACCCTTCACAGAGCGTATCCCAAAGTAAACACCCAGGAGATCCAAAGCCGAACCGATTGGCCCCAAGAGAAGCTGACGTTTGTGGCCCGCTTCCAACTTTGCATGGACGCCGCCAACGATGAGGCGACAGAGACCATCTTCATGGGTGACTCCAGCGCGTTTGATGCCCAGCTGCTGCGATGGGACGCTGCCGCCGTCGCCTTTCACAAATGTTGTCACAAAGCGAAGAACATCTCGGTCCGTGTGGAGCCTAAGACGGGGCGGGTCGCCATGGTCGCTCGACAGTTTCCTGTGGAGCAAGAGTCAACAACGGCTGTCATCGATGAGTCGTTTCTAATAGACGCGGTGCCTATTGATTACCTCCGCTACGACGGGGTGTTGCAACTGGACTCCGGCCACCCTCTGATTTCCTTGGCCGACGAAGCGCTTCGAGTTAAAGTTCTCTGTGTTCGCGACGGCATTGGCTTGGGTGGCTTCCGGTTGCCTTCACGCTACCGGTTGGACGGTCTCATACTTCAGGGCTGCAACGAGCGCAAGGTCTACCTCTCGCAAGTGTTTGCCAACCAAAGAGAGTTGGCCCCCGATGACAGGCTGGGACGTCGGATCGACTACATCCACCTGGGTAAGAACGTTGATCTGGGGGAGGGTGTCTTTCCTGTGCCTCCAATGAAGCTGAAGGTGATGTCGGTTCAGTACCCCCATGACCTGGACAAGCTCGCTGAACTTCTCGAATCTTGGGAAGGTTCGATTGAAAAGCTCGTCCTGTGGGGCTACAGCAAAGGGCAGGGGCATGACTTTCTTCACAAGTCGTACCCCTTGTTTATGGCCCTGGCGACCCACAACAAACTCCCTGTGAAGCGGTTCTCCTGGATTGAATCCAACGTTGGCTCCCAAACCTTCGAGTGGATCCGCTTCAGCGACATCGACTGCCAGATCTTTGGCGAACAATTCCAGCACCTCTCGGTCGACCAGGTTGACCCAGGCCAGCTGATGATGGTGCTACGCGGCTTCGGCCAAAGCCTGTCCCCTGGTCAAATTGAAACCTACATCTCGCGCTTTCACTCGTCCCTTTCTGAAGTCCCCATCATGGTGAAGCGGCTGTTCTTTGGGACGCAAAACTTCAGCATCTCAGAGTTACAAGAAGAGGTCCAACGGATCCAGTCGGAGCAAGAGAACCTCTGGTCCAGGATTGAAGGACAGGTGCCTACGCCGCGAAGACCTCACAGCGGTTGGCACAGCGACACCACCGATCCAGGACGACCCCCAGGCCATGACACCGTGCAAGGGCACGTCGGACATTGGAAAGACGATTCGTAGTCCACGACATGTGCTTTTGTAGGTTAGATGATTTCGTTCTCGAACACGGCACCCGTGATGTACGCGCCAGTGAAGACTGCACCTTCCAACTGTGCGCCGCGAAAGTCGGCATGACGCAGGTCGGCAAAGGCAAAGTTCGCGTTGCGCAGATCCGCATGACTGAAGCAAGCATGTTGGAGGTCAGCCCGTGAAAAATCCGCGTACTGGGCGTCGGCGTCAGTGAAGTCACATTGACGCAGGAACGCATCGACAAACAGGCTGTTTCGGAGTCGCGCGCCTGTAAAGTCGAGATCTTCCAACATCGCGCTGGAGAAGTTGGCCGAGGATAACTCCCTACCTGCCGGTTGGATGCTCTGGCTTAACTTGCGCCGTGAGATGTTGAGCTGTTTGCCCTGGGCTGGACTGGACGTTTCGTAGGTGCCAAGCAGAAAGCCAGCGACTTCACTCACCGACCAGCGACCTTCACTTCCTCCGGATTCATGGAACTGGAGGTGAGCTTTGCACCCGTTTTCCCAATCGCTGGCCGAGATCTCAGGCATGCAAGCGATCAGACGTCGCAGCCGCTCCTTGTCTTGGGGCAGCGGGGGAGGAAGCTTGGTGTCGTCGGGAAGCCGGGAGATGTTGGGGAAGAAGGGCTTCTTGACGGAGGCTTCTTCCTCCAACGAAGTCACCCACTCTTGCCGCGACCGGTCTATCTCTTCCTGGTTGGGACCAAAGATCTGGAGGGGCAGGGCGTGGAGCCTGTCCTGGTTCGAGGGAGGACCCTTTTCCACTTTCTGAAGGTGAGCTTGAGAAAGGACACAAAGACCCGCTGAGTCGAGCAGGTACAACGAACCATCGGGAGCGATCCGTATCTTGCTGAACGATTCGCGCCGAGAGTTCCGAGTGGGCAGAGGCCGCGACCAAACAAACAAGCGGGCGGGGAGTCCTTCTTGCAGCTTGACCAGGTGGTTGTGACGGGTAACCAGCCACACGACATGCTCTTCCGTCAGGGTGCCACAGGAAATCCCTTCCGGGGCAATCCGATTCAGCCAGGTGTAGGATTCAAGGAAATGTTCACCTGGAGCCACTCTCTTGGTCTCGTTCCCCACCGAAAGGACCATGATGCTGTTGTCGGGGAGCGGAACGAGCGCACAAAGAGGGTCTTCAATGCCGTGGTCTTCTGTGTATTCACGGGTGGTTTGCGACACATCTTTGGGATGGTGCTTGAGCGTCCACTTGCCTCCAGACCAGGTCGAACCATCAACAGCCAGGGCAGCGATGTCATCGGAAGAGGGAAAGTGAGAGAAGCCTTCCTGCCTGTGGTAGCTGCTGACACCTTCCGCGCTGAGGATGGCAAAGCGTCCCTCTGTGCTGGGAACAAACTCGCGGATGTAATCGCTGGGGAAACCATTCACGGAGTTGTAGGTGACGTAGGCTTTGGAGTCGGGGAACAGCTTGTGGACCCCTGACTTGTTGCCCAACCACAGCTCCCCTTTGGCGTTGCTGAAGATGGCTTTCCCAGACAACTCCATGTCTTCGTGACGTTTCTCTTCAAACTGGGTGAGGTCGGGGGAGAGTTGGAACCACCCTTCATCATTCACAAGGCACAGGTTGTCGTTGTGATCCCAGGCGAAGTCTCGGATGTTTCGCTCCCACAGCGTCTCTGTCAGCCTGTGCCAATCGCCATCGGAGCGGAAGTGAACGGCGTCACCGTCGATAAAGTAGTCGGGCTCAATCAAGCGGACTTCAGCAGGGCGCGGAGCAGGGATGTAGGCTCCAGCCTCGTACGTTAAGGCCTCACGATCCGGCCACGCCGCCGACTCCCAGGAAGGCAACATCGCAAGTCCTTCCACCCAGGACGAGGGAAGAAACAGGGTGAGTTCAACGCGGGCAGGTCCAGCTTCAAGCTCTTGGGGTTCGGATGGCTCTGGGAAGTGGATCTCTGGAATCCAGACCTCAAAGTCTTCCTCTTCGATGGCGTAGACTGCGTTGTCGGACCAGAGGTTCTCATGACCCCCCATGATATCCGCGATGGGGCTATCCGAGATGGGAAACGGTTCGAGGACGGAGAAGTGACTTTGTGCCAAAGCAGCCTGGTTGAGCCCTTCGTCCAGCACTCGAAACAAGAACAGGAGGTCCCAATACACCTGGACGCCGGATTGAAGGGACTGGATCCGTATTCGAACTTCACTCCAATCGGAGATCTCGTTCGACAAATGATACTGGGCGTCTTGGACCCGGTATCCGTAAGTCAGGGCACGCTGCAACATGTCGTTGCGCGTTCCCTGTCGAAAATCTAGCTTGGTAACAGAATAAAGAGCGTTGCCCATACTTTACTCAGAACAGTTGTCATTGTAAGTTCGCCGTCACATCAGGTTGTGATGCCTGCATGTGGAGCGAAGAGAGTCAGCCTCATGAGGCTTCTCTCTGTTTCTTCTGCATGGTTTGCTTATAACTTCTTACGGCCTCTTCGTCTATGGTCTGGACCGAGTCCGTCGCAAAGGGTTCCGATGTTCCGCCTAAAACAATACCTCCGCGCTGCCTTCGCTGGACTTCGTTCGCACCGTTTTATCGAGACCGTCTACTGGGACGAAGTGACAGGTGCCTATCACGACACCTCCGTCTTCCGAGGGTTCCCTCTTGGGAACATTGGGACGGGTGGACTCGGCCTCGACACTGGCGGCGGATTTTCCGAGCTTCGCCTCAACAACAACTGGATGGCCCCTGTTCGTCAGGTTCGAGGATGGTTTTGGGCGGCTTCCTGTCTTGTCGGGGACAGACGACGATCTCGTATCCTCCGCAGAAACGGTGTGGAGGGTGGCGAGTTTGCTTCTCTGAAGCCGATCAAGCACGTGTCGTTCTTGGGCCGGGTCCCCTGGTTTGAACAGTCGTTTGAGGACCGTTGGCCCTTGGGTGTCGATGTCCAGGGGTTTTCCCCTTTGATTCCTCATAACGCGAAAGACTCGTCTCTCCCCTTGGTTCACTTTGATGTGACCTTAACGAACCAGGGCGACGAACCGATGGAGGCGTCCTTTCTCTTTTCCATGGAGAACATCCTTGGGATGGGGGGAACCGGCCAAACAGGCGTCAACATCTGGAACGGGCTGCCTGTTCGGCTGCGTGGTCGGCTGAAGTATACGGATGTTTCCAAGAACAGTCAGGCTCCCTTTTCTTTGGGGAAGTGGCACGGCATCGAGTGTACAACCAACCAGGAGGCTCCTGAGGGGAGCCATCGTCAGAGCACGCTGGGTCGCTATCTTCTCCTCACGGAGGAACAAGACGAGCTGGAGCTTACAGTCGCTCCAACCTGGGATGCCTCAACCCGTCGGCCTCCTATGTTGCGAGAGTTTGCTGCGAGCGGTCGCTTGCCTTCGCCGCTGCCTGCTGATGAATCCAAGCCCAAACCCACGACTGCTGCTGCCAAGCGACCAACCGGCTCGATCTGTGTGACTTGCAAGCTCCAACCGGGTGAGTCGAAGACCATTCCGTTTGTCTTTCTTTGGTGGACTCCGAATCACACCACCGAGAAGCAAGCGTTTCAGCGCGCTCAATCGAAAGAGCATGACGGCGTTACCGTGGGCTCGTTCGTGGAGCAGTCGTTTCAACGGCCCGAAGATGTTGTGGCGTATGCTCTGCGAGAGAAAGAGCGGCACAAGAAAGAGTCCTTGGAGATCCATGACCTGATCCTGGAAAGCTCCCTGCCACCCTGGCTGCAAACGGCGCTCATCAACACAGCGGACTCGGTGGTTTGCAATACGATCCTTCCGAAAAATGGGACGCTTCACACGCTAGAGGGTATGGATTGGGAGTGGTTCTTTGGTGGGTTGACGGGCACCAACGATCAGCGGTTGTCCTCCCATATCTACACGGCCAATCTCTTCCCGGAGCTAGACTTCTCCGAGTTGGAAGCGTTCCGGTCTCTGCACAAGAACGGCTCGGTTCCCCACGGGAACGGCAACTGTGATCTGGCTCTGGAAGACTCTGGCGTTCCGTACGGTGAGCCCCTCGAACTGGCAGGCGCGCTTGCTGAGCGGTCCTGGCCTGACCTGACGCTTTCGTACCTGCTGCAATTCTACCGTCATCACAAGCTGAAAGGTTCTTCTGAGCAACTGGAGAGAGTTTGGCCAGACCTTAAGCAGATGATGGAGCATCTTAAGTCTTCAAGCCGACACGGCGTTCCTGAGGGTGGAAGCACCTTTGACACCTCTGTCTTTCGCGGGACCTTCATCTACACAGCCACGTTGATGGTGGCTGCTCTGTCGGCCATGATCGAGCTTGCGGAGACCCTCGAACCAGAGCTTGTTGAGGGTTGGAACACCTGGAAGGATGAGGCCAAAGACCGAATTGACCAGGTCTTGTGGCAAGAAAAAGGTGGGTATTACAAGTCTGCCGAGTCCAAGGACACGTTGTTCTTGGGTGCTCTGGCTGGCGACTGGTTTGCTCGATACGCTGGGCTCCCTCCTGTGCTTGAAGTGGAGCGGGTGCGTTCTCACTTGAAGATGATCCACGAGATGCTGCTGTCGGACCGCGATCATTGGTATGCACCAGCACCGTTTCCCTACATGGAGGTAAAGCCCAACGGAAAGCCGGTTCCCACGAAAGTCATGGGGCTTTTCTCTATTGCTGGCTACGCCTGGCAGGTGATCTCCTACTTTGGTCTGGAAGCGATCTACGCTGGTTTGGTCGATGAGGGGCTGGATTCGATTCGTCTACTGTTCATCCGGATGTGGAAACGGGGTTGGCCTTGGAGCGCCGATCTGTTTGGGAATGCTGGCGCTGTTTACATGACACACCCGGTCCTTTGGGCTCTGCCGTACGCTTTGACGGGCGCAACTCTCGACCAAGACAACCAATCGCTGACGTTGTCTCCCAGAATGCTGCCGGGACTCGACTCCCAGACCCTTCCCGTGTTCTTCCCTCAATGTTGGTTGATGGTCACTTCGGAAGAGGACGGCTCCATTACGATCTCCGTTCGCAAGCACTTTGGAGAACCTTTGACGTTGAAGTCGGTCCGGTGGTTGGCTGTCGATGGAACGGTGCAAGAAGAACAAGAGGGCGAGTGGCTGTTGGAAGAGGGCTGCAGCTTCGTTGTGGAGAAGGGTTAGCTGTAGAACTTTTCCATGCTGCTGGCGAAACGTTCCCCTAGAATTTGGGACAGAGCTACAAAGAACTTGGCCGCAATCTCTGGGTGTTCTTCAAACAGGGGTTTGAGTCGCTCCAGCTCAAAGAACCGGATCTCTGCGTCGGCCAGGGTGATCACATCCGCCGTTCGCAAGCGACCTGTTAGGAATCCAATCTCTCCGATGATCTCGCCTTCTCGCAGCAACGCGACGTGCTTTTCTCCCTCGTCACTCTGCACCACAACTTCCGCGGAGCCTCTCTCTATTAAGTAGAGAATCGCTTCGGAGTCGCTGTCGAAGATCACGTGTTCACCTTTGCTGAACTTGTAACTTTCGGTCACAGCTTCTATTTGGGCACGTTCACCAGGGGAGAGGTAGCGGAGAAGGGAAGGACCCACAAATTCAGGATACATCTTAAGCATGGTTGGTCTCTCTGGTCTGTATGTTGGACGGTTTCGTGATGGACCCTTATCAACATGTTCTACCATACGACGTTTGTCCAACTTCCTAAAGTTCAACCACCCAGAAACTCAAACCTGCCCCGCTTTTTCGAAGAGGAGTTTTCTGGGTTGGTAGGACAGTAGAGGTCGGGAAGTCTCCAATGTTGGATGGAGCCAACCTCTCGATGCAGCCTGATAGATCGGTGATCGTGTAGCCTTGTGTTGGTTCTGGCTTGTCTGTCACGATCCTGACCTTCGAATCTTTGATGATGAGCGGTTGATCCTATCCTGGATCTGATGATCGATACCCTGGCTTGGACGGTTTTTATCTGTTTGCTATTGCTCGGATTTTGCTTGTGGTGTGTGTCGGAGGATGAGGTTGTGCTCAACGTTCAGGATTGGGTGTGTCCTTGATCCTACACAACACTGTCTTGGTTCATTTGCAATTCAAAAACCTAGATTGGTCGATTGTGATCGTATATGTTCACAATGATCCAAGGGGCCAGATCGGTCCTCATTTTCTGCATTCACCTATCTATCTTTAAGCACCTTCGTTTTCCCTCATTTTCGTTTCACTCTCGAATCTCAGTTGTTGTCACATCTTCTCCCTGTCTCTCCAAGTGAGGACACATTAACTTGAGAAAAGATTGAACCAAATCGTGATTCAAATCGTAGGGTTTGCTAGAGGGCGTTGTTTTTCTCTGAAAAGTTGTTGACACCTGAAAACCCATTTGGTAGAACAACGCTCCCTTCAACGGAGTTCTTCTCCACGGCAACAACGCCTCAAAAAAACTTTTTGAAAAAGTTGTTGACAAAAGAAGGGGCAAGGTGATAAACCTTGCGACCCGCTTCAACGAGTAAGCGGGTTCCGGAAACGGAAGTGTTGAT
>SBHC01000026.1 GCA_006226375.1 Deltaproteobacteria bacterium
CGGTTCGACGATTGCCAGCCCCTACAGAGGACAAGGTCACGCTTTGGTAAATTCCGCTAGAGAGTGATTGCCGGTTTCGCATGCTTGAATATCCTTTTTCGCTGACTACCCTTGATCTCCCCACACTATAATCCTATTCTCGCTTGAAAACCAGTCTTAGGAAAAAGGAGTTTCAATGGTAACGCGTGATGAACTGTGTCAATACCTGGACGAATATCTCCAGTTTGAGTTTTTCCCTCGTGACATATCGCAAAATGGTCTACAGGTCGAGGGTCCTGATACCATTAACACGATCGCAGTAGCAGTTGATGCGCGCACCCAAACTCTTCAAGCAGCCGCCAACCTTGGCGCAGACTGGCTCCTGGTACATCACGGCATTTTTTGGGGTCGCTCGGAGTTGGTCCGGGGTCCCCACTACAGACGGTTAAAGATCTGCATTGAAAACAACCTGGGCCTCTACGCAGCGCACCTTCCTTTGGATGCTCACATGGACGTGGGCAACAACGCTGTACTTGGTAACAAACTAGGACTCGAAAACATTCAGGCCTGGGGAAAATACAAGGGGCAGACGCTCGGCGTCCGTGGCTCTCTACCCAAGCCCATCCCCTTGAAAGACTTCCTCCAAACAGCCAAGAACGTCCTTGAACCGGAAGGTGGAAGCGTCCAACATTTTGGTGCAGGACCCGATAAGGTTCAGCACATTGGCGTCATTACCGGGGACGCCGCCAACGAAATTCCCAACGCAGCCTCTGCAGGACTCGACCTGCTCATCACAGGCGAGCCAAGCCATGTGTTTGTGGTCAGCGCTGACGAATTGGGAGTTCATCTTGTGTGTGGTGGGCACTACGCAACGGAAACCTTTGGGGTGAAGGCTTTGGCAGAACACCTCAAGGACAAGTTTGGAATCGAAACCCACTTCATCCACCACCCAACCGGAGCCTAACCAGCGCGCTTGAGTTGATGGAGGGCTTCGACCCCTTAATCGAACATGAAGAGAGCCACTTCACGTTCTCGGAAGAGTTGTTTGGTGAGGGAACCAAAGAAGAAGGACTTAATCTTCCCAGAGTGAGGTCCAAGTACCACCATATCCACATCTTCTTGTTCGATGTAGTTGGGAATGCTGGCTTTGTTACCGCCTAATTTCACCACTCTGGGAGCATGACCGTGTGCTTCAAGATAACTTGCAGCGTTGTACAAGGTGTTGTCCAAGAAAGCTTCATCGTTGCCTGCACCCAGCACAACAAGGTCATCCACATCAAATGGCTTGAGATGTGCGTAGCGATGCATGACACGAGCCGCGGGAACGCTGCCATTGAAGCAAATTACGACCTTGCGAATGGATCTGTACTGATCGGGGATGGTTAGCACGGCTGCGCTGGCATCACGGGCAACCACACGCGCTGTTTCTGTTGGGTCCTCTTCGCTGTAGGACTGACACGAAGCCACTCCCATCACCACAAGGTCCACATAATGCGAACCTTGAATGATGGCCTGAACGGGAGCATCAAGGACCTCACGGTCAATGTGAGGAATGCCCTCGCGGTTGCAAAGCTCCCCAAACTGGGACAACATGTCGAAGGCTTTGACTTCGCTCGTTTGAAGCATCTTTTCTCGGCCTTCACGGGCGTAGCTAGACGAACCGATCCCCATAGAAACCATGGCCGACTCAATCCCTGGCCGGTCGACAATGGCCATGGCGGTGAGATAGGCACCATGTTTGTGATAAAGCTCCACCACGTACTGCATGGCAGTCTTAGCGCTGGGGGAGTCATCAAGAGGTAAGAGAATTCGACGAATCATACTCGTCCTCCTGTGCAAGGTTTGCATTCAGGTTAGGTTGGGTTCACACCTACAAACATACGGTGTCCGCTCAGAAGAAGAGCAACGTGACCACCAAGAAAGTCGGCAATAGAATGATGACACTGTAAAAGAAATACCCGAAGAAGCTCGGCATTTTAACCCGTGAGTTCCCTGGCGAGGTATCAGCAATCACCTTCACCATAAAGTTGGGCGCGTTGCCGATGTAGGTGTTGGCTCCCATAAAGACCGCACCAATCGAGATGCCTTTGAGGAGAGCAACAAACTCAGGTTTGGCCAGGAATTGGGCCATGGTGTAATGATGTCCAGCCCCCACGATGCCTTCCGCAGTGGAAAGAAACACAAGGTAGGTTGGCGCGTTGTCAAGGAAGGACGAGAGCATCCCTGTTGCCCACATAAAGTGCCAGGGTTTCGTAACGCCCAGAGCGCTCCCGTTTGCCCGCAACCAATCCAACGCCGGCACCATCGTGACAAAGATACCAGCAAACAAGACCGCCACCTCGATGATGGGGTGGAAGTTGAAGTGGTTTGCCTTTCGATTGGTCTGAGCCGTAAACTTCATCGAGCAAAGACCCATGGCAATCATGATGATTTCACGCCAAGGACTTCCACCCGCCCAACCGATGCCGATCGTTTTGCCGAACGCAAATAGAGGCTTGCTGAACAGAATGGCCGCAACCACACCTGCAATCCAAAGGAAATTGAGCTTTCCATCGATGCCAAGGGGGATTTCATGTGTGTTGTCAAACTTCACATCATCAGGATGTTCTTTGCGGTACGCGATGGTGTCCCACACAAAGAAAACCACGAGGAGAATGACGATTTCAGTGAGCCAGATGGGCCAAAGTCGAAGGGTCCATTCAAAAGGGACACCTTGCAAAAATCCCAAGAAGAGTGGCGGGTCGCCCAGAGGAGTGAGACACCCGCCAATGTTGGCCACAAGGAAGATGAAGAAGATGACGATGTGCTTCTTAAACTTCCGCTCCGAGTTGGTTCGAAGCAACGGACGTATTAAAAGCATAGCAGCGCCAGTGGTACCAAAGATGTTGGCAATCAAGGCACCAATCGCGAGAAACGCCGTGTTCACCATCGGTGTGGCGCGTAGGTTCCCTTTGAGAACAATACCGCCTGATATAGTAAACAGAGCCCACAACAATACGATGAACGAAAAATACTCTTGCGCCGGATGCAGCAAATGAGAAGGACCTGTCGCGATGTAATAGCCAAAGACAGGCACAGCCAAAACCGCAGCGACAATTCCTTTGTTTGCATTGGATTCCCACCAATGTTCAGCGAACATGGGCAAGACAGCGATACACAATAACAAGAGAACAAAGAAGGTGATCCACGCGACATGGGGAACGCTGGCATGACCACCACCACCCCCAGCATGCGCGACATCAACCCCAGTAGCCAGAAAACCAAGCAACACCCACAGGAAAGACCTTACTACGCGCATGTAACTCCCTCTTTGCATGAAAAAGTTACAACAGGCTTGACACGCCCAATATAATCATTTACAAGGGCGTGGCCTATTGCGCCAACTACGATAGTGGAAAGCTGTAGAGTGCGTCAATAGAAATTGGCGCAATTCCGACACAAAAGTCCCCAAACCTACGGACTCATAGAAGAAACAACTCAAGCTGAGTTGCACATCCACACCGAGTTTGGAGACCAATTGCGGCAGGTGGACCCCATCCTCCCAAGTTGTCTTGGGATTCCAACTCAACGATTCTTGGTTGACACTCATCAGGTTCATCGTTACTTCTTCCCTGCAATCCTAAGGTGACGTATTGATTGTCCCTCTCACCGAACTCGGTTGAGAGGGTTTTGTTTATGTTCCCCCTCATTCACTCAAAACCAAAGAGGTCTAGACTCGTGGGTTTCTTCGATAAACTGTTCGGCTCTGGTGGCAACTCCGAAGAGAATTGGGCCAAGAAGCAAGTCCGGCGACTGACCAACAAATACGGGCAAAAGGAAATCCGCGAAGACGCGATGTATTCCTTGTACCAGCGCGGTACGCCCGAAGCGGTCTCTGGTCTGCTCCAACGCTTCACCTTCAACCACCCCGAGAGCATTGTCGACGAGCGCGAGAAGAACAAGATCATTGAACTTCTCGATGCATTGGGTCCAGAGAAAGCATCTGAACCCTTGCGACAGTTTCTCGCCGACGACAAACAACCTGACGTTTCCATGGCTCTCATCGCGCTGGAAACGCTGGAAGGTGAAACAGCCACCCTGGTTGAAATTGTTCAACTGCTTCAGGCCGCAGACCCCAACGATGCTTGGGGAAGTGACAGAAAGCTTCAACTCATCGGACACCTTGATGAGCTGGAAACCGAGCAGATCCCAACCGAATTAATTGAAGTGTTGGTCAAATTTTTGGGCGACCTCGACGATGACGTCATCTTCCGATGCATCGCTCTGCTCGAACGCTACGGAACCGACGACCAGATCCGGACTCCGTTCGTTGAACAAATGCTCCTCGAAGAGACCAGCATGCGTATCCGTTCACGAATCCTCGACACCGTTCGCGACCGCAAATGGTACGTAGGAGAACACCGAGCGGAGTTGGAATCCTTGTTGCCTGAAGGGTACTACTTCGACAAGCGCAACAACCTCAAGTACAAAGAGCCCACCTACAACTAGTCCAGCCCTCACCCCATCCCTACTCTTCGGTGTTCCTTTCCCTTAGAAGAATCCCACTCCAGAAAAAGCCCCTGCGGATGCATTTCCTAGTTGGAGGAGTGCAGCGGAACCGCGATAGGATCGAGAGGATCGTCATCTTCCTCATTTTCGTCGAGATCCGTACCTGGATAAGGAGCCGACTCCGCTGGAGTTGTCTGTGCGTGAAACGCAGGGGGCGCGGAGTCCACTTTGGGTTGTGGAAGATTCTTCCAATTGAGTTGCCCCTCTGCATCGAGGTAGGCTTCCCAATAGGTTCCGGGCTGAACGATGCCTTGCAGGATCAGGTCAGCAAGGCTGGCCTCCAAGTAACGCTCAATCATCGCACGCATCGGACGAGCACCCCGTCGTGGGTGGAAGCCTCCACGCTCGATCAGCCAGTCCAGAACCTCTTCCCGCACGGCGTAGCGGATGCTTCGTTCTTTCTCCAGACGCAAGCAGCTCTTCTCAATCAACAAGGTAGCAATCGAACGGAGTTCCTCTTGGCTGAGAGGTGCGAAGACAAGCTGCTCGTCCATTCGGTTCCAAAGTTCTGGAGCAAAGTGCCTTTGAGCCGAATCAAGGATACGCTCACGAATCTGTTCCTGGCTTTCGGGTCCTTGCGAGAATCCAATGGGGCCTCGACCTTTTGCCGTGTAGGCTTCGCTTCCTAGATTGGATGTCATGACAACAACCGTCTGGGAGAAGGAAACACGACGGCCTTTTCCATCGGTCAGCACTCCCTCATCCAACAGTTGGAGGAGAAGCATGGAGACGTCTCTGTGGGCCTTTTCAATCTCATCGATCAGGATAAGCTGGTAGGGTTTGGTGCGGATGGCCTCTGTAAGCTGACCACCGTCATCGTGCCCGACAAATCCGGGAGGAGCGCCGATCAAGCGATTGACTGAGGCGCTGTCTTGAAACTCCGACATATCCAGTCGAAGAATCGCACGAGAGGAACCGAACATATACACAGCGAGGGCCTTGGCGGTTTCGGTTTTGCCGACACCTGGAGGCCCCAAGAATAAGAAAGACCCCAAGGGACGGTTGCCATTAAAGCCTGCGTAATTCCGACGCAGCACCATCGCGATTTGGCGAACCTGCCCACGATGTCCAATGATCTGCTCGGCGAGGCTGTCTTCCATGGTCAGGAGACGCTTGCTCTCCTCCACAAAGAGATGCTCTTCCGGCACGGAAGCCATGTAAGCTATGGCTTGTGCCACATGCTCGACGCCCACTTCGTTCAAGCCCGAGCGGCGAGCCCGAGAGCCAGCCAGATCGATGATATCAATGGCTTTGGCAGGCAGCTTTCGATCATGGATGAAGCGCGCGCTCAAGCGAACGGCAGCGCGCAAAGCCTCTGGCAAGTAACGAACCTGGTGGTACGCTCCGTAGTGAGGGACGACCCCCTCCACCACCAAATGGGCTTCCTCTTCGGTGGGTTCTTCGACCCAGATCAGTTGGAAGCGCCGAACCAAAGCAGGATCGGGTTCAATGTACGATTTAAAATCCTTAATGGTCGTTGCGCCAATGCATGGGAACTGCCCACGGCCCAAGGCAGTCTTGAGATCGTTGGAGGCATCTTGCGCACTTTCTCCCGTAGCACCCGCCCGAACAAGCGTATGAACCTCATCGATAAAGACGATGATTTGGCCCTGGGCTTTCTTCACCTCTTCTTTGATGCCCTTGAGCTTCTCCGCAAGGCTACCTCGTAGCTGCGTTCCTGCGAGCAAACTCCCCATGTCCAGTTCGATCAGGATCTTGCCGGACAATCCGGGGATTTGATGGTAGGCGAGCATCACAGCGAGACCTTCCACCAGGGCTGTTTTTCCAACGCCCGGTTCACCCACAAGACAAGGGTTGTTCGCGCGGCGCTTGTTTAAGATGTCGATGATCTCGTCAAGTTCGCGATCACGACCGATCAGAGGATCCAATTCACCGCACAGAGCAAGCTGGGTAAGGTTTCGCCCCAGGCGACTGAGCCAGGGGTACTCTTTTGCGTCCAAAGCTCCGGGTCCTGCAGGGACTTCAGGTTCAGCCTCTTCGACAGGTCCTGCTGTGAGCCAGTCCAATGTGTCGTGTTGGGTGGGATGAGATTCGGGTGGCGCGACCAAGGCCGGAACCTGAACTTCCTCGACCTGCGACTTAAAGCGACGTTTCACTCGGCCGGTGAGGTACGACATTGCCTGGTTTCGCAGCTTGGAAAGCTCAACGCCACACTTCTTAAGGAGCTGGTACGCCTGCCCTTCCCGAACCCGAGTTAAACCGATAAGCAAGTGAAGGCTGCCAATTTCAGGGGAGTCACAGCGCGCGGCAGCCTGTTGACTGCGAATGGCAACTTGTTCGAGAGCGCTAGCCGGCTCTTCCCCCAACTCGTCGATTTGTTCGAGGACCCGGTCTTCATCAATATCGCGGTCCAGCAGCAACTGTTCAGCTTTGTTGGGAATGAGGAAGATGGACAATAGCACGTGCACCGTGCTCATTTCCTGATCCAGTTGACTCGCGATATCGCGAGCCTGGATAAAGATACTTCGCCACTCCTTGCTGCTTGGTATCACCATACCTTGTTATCCTTTTAGCCGAGTCCACCCAACGCCAATTGCTTCGGAGGCTACGTCACTTTCCGACAAATTGCCCCTGTGTTCATCCGATACCACAGGCAACTCTGTTCAAGCAATTTTTCAGCAGAATAGGATACAAGTTATGTTTAATTATGCCATAGATTGTGGCATACATCCGATCGGTCTATCGATGGGGAGACTTGGTAGTAGGCATCCAAGGAGGGAAGACCGGCCCATGACTTACGGGCAGGCATCGACAGCGGGCGTGCGTTTCTTGTACACAGAGGTGGTACCAAGGGTCATGGAGAAAGGAAGAGAGCCAGCTTTGGTAGGGTCCAGCGTGAGATCCAACCCTTGGATGTGATGGTATGCCTCATCGTGTTCGAGGCTACCGGGAGTCATCTGAATTTTACCGCCATCGATCCGGGTCTGCACGACCGGCGCAGATTGAACAATGTTGTCAACAACCAGCGCAACCCTTTGGCCGGCATGACTCCCCGTCCATGTGGCAAAGACACTGGATGCTCTCTTTGTGAGATCAATACCAAGAATGGTGCGATTGATGTTTGGATCTGTCTTTATGGTTGTGCTCTTGATGGGGTTTCCTGCAAAGAGAGGTTTGTTTTCGAGCAAATAGGTTCTCCAGTTCACCTTATGAGGACCCTGACGAAACTCCCCGATCAACCAAATGTAGGCAATCTTCGGATCTTTCTTTAGCCTTTGGTTTTCAGCATCCACCCATTTTTTGAGCGAAGCTTTGGACGCACTCCACAGGTATCGATCCAACCCTTTGGGGCCACCGATTCGATAGTACTCTGCACGAACCGCTTTAAGCGTTCGAGGCCGAGTCTTTAGAACGTTCTCCGTATACTTCACAGCGGTAGGGTCATCATCCTCGACTGCGTACATTGTAAAATAGCCAGCAGCCTGAAGCGCCTTCAGGCGCGATTGGATGCTCAAGGGATAAAAACGCCGACGTGTTTTAAAGATCTTTTGGAACCAGCTGGGGGGCACTTTCTTCTGTTTCATGTGCTCATCGATTTCTTTGTCGATGCGGCCCAAGTCTGTGGTGGAAAGAAACACACAAGCTGATTTGGCGCCAACCTTGGCGAAGGAATCATAAAAGCCGAGCAGCCCCAACCTCTTCTGCAAGATCTCCTTCTGTGCCTTTCGATCCGCCTTGGAGAGAGATTTCGCTTTCGACAAAGGAAGAAGGGACAGAGAGTAGACCAGCTTTTTGCCTTGGGAGGGAGGCTGCTTTGGGGGAGCGGGTATGGACGTTCTCCCCCTGCAGCCCAAGGAGATGCAGACAAAACTTGCAAGAACGAGGAACAATATCGAAGACCGGCACAACCAGTACAAACGAGGAACCGACGCCAACATACGATGAACTCCTATTGGATGGGAAAGCACTTTTCTTGGCTCAAAATTGTATTGCGAACACGAGATAAGAACCATATCACAGAAGCTTGGAGGAGAACTGCTTTGTTCAGGGATTCGTACCAACGAGTAAGCAAGAAGGGCGAACTCCTGAACATTCCATTCGTACAAGTAGCAACCAAGGAGATTGACAGGTTGCTTTGCCTCTGTTAGATAATCACCGCTTTGCCCGCCCGGGCTTACATAGTCACCCAAAAACAAAGACGTTAGCGAAGTCATCGAAGCACTTGCCAGCACAAGGTTCCGAATCGCAAGCTCCGACTCAAAACGAGGTATGGCCGAACACTATGTGGCGTGAACAACTGGACAAACATCCGCTTTCCATCACCACCTGGACTCTGGACCCTTCAGAGATCAACAACGCTGAAGGCCCTGTTTGGGTCGTAGGCCCCAAACCATCCTCATGGGAGGATGAAGCAGGAGCCGACTGGAAAGAAGTTCACTCCAGCGATGATGTCGGAGATGACAAGGCGCAAGCCTACCTCCTTGGGACCAGCGAAATCTCCCTGGAGAGCCTGCCCCAGCCCAAGGCCATTTACTGCACGGCTTTGCCGCTCACGCTGTCATCCTTGCGCGATTGTGTTCGTCATTGCAGCCAACTTGTAGTGCCGGAAGATTCGGAGTCTTCCAGCGCTCCAAGCAGCGCTTCCTCGACGCTCAAGTCTTGGCTGGTAGAGCAAAGCAAAGCGGGCGCATCCGAGCATGTGTACGTGAGCGCGAGTGACTTGCTGACAGCGTTGGGAGAGCCTATCGCGCCCCAACCTGTGTTTGAACGAGGGGTGCAACAGTTGGAAGAGCAGCTCCAATCCCTCAACAACGAAGGATGGTTACAAGAAGTCCAACATGTATCTTTCAATTTGAAGATTCACAGCCTGCAAAAGTTCAAAGAGATCTTCTTGCAAGACGAGCCTCAACTGCTCGACTTCTTCAAAGCCTACGAAGAGATGAGGGTTCAACTCAGCACCATCGACACGCTAAAGCTCACGCTTTTCAAAGGACGTGACTTCGACCTTAGAGACTTTGCGGCTCGCCTTCCCTACTCCGTTGCAGAGTTGAACGATATCTTTCAGCAGCTTCACGAAAAAAAGCTGGCAGTTCTCGACCTTCACACGGCTCCCCAACACCAACGAGTGGACCCAGAGTTTCAGCTAACGTTGGGACAAACCCACCAGGCCTCTCGCTCCGTTGAGCTGTGGTCGGGTTGTGGAGAGCACCGACCGTCCTTGGTCTGGGCGTCGGATGTGGATGAAGACAACATCGTCACACAGTTGCCAAGCGAGGCTGCAGAGTTCTGGGAAGCTCTTCAAAGCAAGACCTCAGAAGCGCCCGAAGCAGACACCCTCTTGCGTTGGGCCGGAACAGCGCTCAGCCAAATGGAAGCCTCCGATTCCCTTGCAGCGAAGAGCCTTTGGGAATGGGCTAGCGCCCAACTCAAGGTCCCCGGTCTGGGCGAAGAGAAAGTCCTCGAATTGCTCCCCCCCGCCGAAGCAGTGACCGAAGAATGGAAGGATGTCCTTCAGCCACTTCTCAACCGTTACCTGAACCAAGACGCTCCATCCAAAGCACTCTATGAATATGTGCTCAAGCTGCCTGAAGCGTTTGGGTTTAAGACACAAGTCACAGGCTACCTGAAAGCCGAGAAAGACTCTATCCTTTCCTTGTATTCGGCAGAGCGTCACACCGCTCCCATCCAACAATATTTGTCGGTAGCCAAAAAAGAGAGTCCAACCGTCACCGTCGAAGAACCCGAAGAGAGCAACGAAAAGAGCAAGGGCAAAAAAGGCCGCAAGAAGCGAGCAAGCTACCAACCTCAGACCTGGTCCATCGCCGCCGGCTGGGCCGAAGCTCTCCAAGGACACTCAAGAAACGCATGGCTCTGGGTGGAAATGGCCACTCCAACAACACCCCGTGAAGCGTTTTGCGCAGCCAGCATCGCACTGGAGGCCAACCAGCCCGTTCAAGGGCAGACTTGGCTGAATGAGGCCAAAGAAGGTGGACAGACCATTCCTCCGCGGCTCTGGTCCGAGCTGTACCAGCAACTGTTTGGCATCTGCAAAGCGCAGGCTCGCTGCAAGAAGTGCGCGTTGCAAAGCACGCCCTTTTGCCCCTCGGGTCTTCAGAGCCTTCTGGAGCTTGCGAACCAACGGCCGGAGCTGTCTTCGGAGAACTTCGAATACACCCTGGCCAAGAGGATCCGAGCAGACCTCGAATCCAACTCCACCGAAACCCTCCGTAGCGTTCTGGAAACATCGGTGGCAAAAGACTCTGAACGAGTGCAACGCGCCGTTCTCCAGCAGCTCGCCTCGCGTGATGAAGCAACCCTCGAAGAGTACAAGCGTTTGGCGCAATGGTCTGAAGCCTACGGCGACTTCAAAAACGCCCTGTCCTTCCGAGAGAAGATCAAAGAGAGCGAGCCCAACGACCCCACCAACCTCCAAAAGTTGGCGGACCTTCACTTGCGACAAGGCGAGATCCAGACAGCCTTGACTCTGGCCATGGAAGCCACCGAGAACCACCCCCGCAAGTTTCCATTGGAGATTTGGGTCCAAAAGCATCACGATGCTTTGTTTCTCTCTCTCCAAGCTCTGCGTGAGGCGCTGATTGATTTGCCCGCGCATCCGATACTTTCGGCGTTGGAAGAAGAGCTGACAAACGTGGAAGAGACCGTCAAAGCGTTGAAGCCTCGAATCGAAGCTGCTGAAGCGGCGATGGAAGCAAAGAATTGGGGCGAAGCCAAGGAACTGGCAGAGAACATCGTGTCCGAGCATCCCAAGCATGCACCGGTCCATTTGCAGGAGATGATCCAGACCATCACCCAACACGAGCGGCGTCTGTGGCAAAAATTGAAGCGCATGCCTCGCAAGCCACAAGAGCGCAACCAACACCTGGAAGCGCTAGCCGAAGAAGCCAAATCGCATGGCATCAACAAGCTGGTGGATGCAGCCTTTCGCAAGCTCCTTCAATTCAATCCACAATATGGCTTGGGGTATTTGAAGTGGGGTCGAACGACCTCACATCCCGACCGAAAGGCCGAAGCTTACGAGAAGGCGATCCCCTTATCAAGGAGTCCTCAGCAAGCTCGAAACAATGTGGATGAGTACCTCAACGCTCTCGCCGACCAGGGGCAACTCGCCCGCGCGGTGCCTGTTCTTCTGGAGTACGCGAGAGCCGACGAATCCCCCGTTCCCAAGGATTATCTGGAAAAAATCTTCTTGCGCATGGTCAAACGCTATGGCACACAAGAGGAAATATCTAGCCCGATTCGCGAGTTCTTAGGAACAACCGATCAAGGGAAATCCTTCAAAAAAGTCCAGAGTTCCTTGGAGCAATTCGACGACATGGAGCCCTGGAAACAAGCCTTGTTGTCCATCAAAAACAAGCAAAAATAGCTGAAGGGCCTACAACGTCCTCCAGAGATTTAGGGAGACGAAGTACTACATGGCCAAAATCTTCGTGACGCGGGAGCTACCAGGGAAAGCCCTAGCACAACTGCGCCAGCACCACGACGTCCTTGTTCACCCTGGCGAAACCTCCCCCACCACAGACGAATTGAAAGCTGGTGTCAAAGACGCTGACATTCTGATTTGCCTGCTCACAGACTCCATCGACCAAAACATCATCTCCGCAGGCTCCAAGCTCAAGATCATTGGCAACTATGCCGTTGGGACCAACAACATCGACGTGGATTGGGCCACGGTGAATGATATCGCTGTTCTTAACACACCTGGCGTGTTGACCGATGCCTCTGCAGACATGGCCTTTGCTCTTCTCCTTGCGACTGCTCGAAGACTTGGGGAAGCCGATCGTTTTGTCCGCGATGGGAAATGGTCCGGTTGGGATCCGACCTTGCTGTTGGGAACCCAAGTCACAGGCAAGACACTGGGTATTGTCGGGATGGGTCGAATTGGTATCGCCATGGCCCAACGCGCCAAGGGCTTTGGAATGCGCATCCTCTACACCAACCGGCAACCTGTTCCGGCTGGATTGGAACGAGACTTGGGCGCAACCTTTGTAGAGTTGTCTGGTTTAATAGAGAAAAGCGACTTTGTATCGTTGCATTGTCCCCTCACTCCAACAACCCGACACCTGTTTAATGCAAAGGTACTCTCAGCAATGAAACCCGGCTCGATTCTGATCAATACAGCTCGGGGTCCTGTTGTAGATGAAGCCGCCCTGGTGGAAGCCTTGGAAAACGGCCCGCTTCGCGCCGCTGGTTTGGATGTGTTTGAAGATGAACCCAATGTTCATCCCAAACTGAAAACCCTACCCAACGTATTGCTCGCACCGCACGTCGGTAGCGCAACCGTTGAAACCCGGTCGGAGATGGCCGACTTGCTTGTCCGCGGAATCCAAACCCTTCTAAGGGATGAGCAACCCAACAACCTAGTCAACCCAGAAGTTTTTGGGTAGACTACCCAACGATTCGATTCAAAAGAATCCCTTGTGGATTTTGTTCGCCCTGTTCTCTGCGTTCACCCAACATGTGAACCTGTAGTTCCTGAACCTAACAAAGGAGTGCCCATGAGAGCTTTTTTGCGACAACCCTTACTTCTCGCAGCGTTCGCGTTTGTTGCGATGGTCGGATTGACCAGTGCATCCAACGCCCAAGCCCACCCATGGTTCAGCAGTTCCGATTCGGACTCTGACGGAAGCGACTGTAAAAAGTCCAAGTGTGGCAAGTCGAAATGTGGCAAGTCCAAGTGTGGCAAACGTAAGAAATGCTGCAAATCCAAATGCAAGAAGTCACGCTGTGGCAAACGCAAAGGATGCAGCGGTTCCGATTGCGGAAGCAAGTCTGGCTGTAGCAAACGCAAAGAATGCAGCGGTTCTGACTGTGGAAGCAAGTCTGGCTGCAGCAAGCGCAAAAGCTGCTGCAAATCCAAGTGCAAGAAATCTCGTTGTGGCATGTCCAAATGTGGCAAGCGCAAAAGCTGTAGTGGCTCCGACTGCGGAAGCAAGTCCCGCTGTGGTAAGCGCAAAAGCTGCTGCAAATCCAAGTGCAAGAAATCTCGCTGTGGCAAGTCCAAATGTGGCAAGCGCAAGAGTTGCAGTGGCTCCGACTGCGGAAGCAAGTCTGGCTGCAGCAAGCGCAAAAAGTGCTGCAAGTCCAAGTGCAAGAAATCTCGCTGTGGCAAGTCCAAATGTGGCAAGCGGAAGCGAGGCTGCAAATCCAAGTGCCGCAAATCCAAGTGTGGCAAGTCTCGATGTGGCAAGCGCAAGAAATGCCGCAAAGGCAAGAAATGCCGTAAGGGCAAGAAATGCCGCAAGGGCAAGAAGTTCCTCGCGATGTATGTACACGCCACACAAACGGCACGTCTTCGTGCTCGTGTGATGAAGGGATTGAGCCGTGAGCAACGACTTGAGCTTCGGGGCATTCGACTTCGCAAGCGACTGACCATGGCCAAGCTACGTGCTCAGGTCAAAATGTACGACGCAGGCCTCAAGGCAGCCATTCTTGCCAACAAGCCCGACCAAAAAGACATCGACGCCAACCTCAAGGGATTGGGTGAGGCCATTGCTGCTCAACTTACCGCTCAGATGGGCTTCTTCCTCGCCTCCCGCTCTGTCTGGGATAGCGCCAAGGAACAACGACTTTACACCGCTCTTTGGCTTCGCAAGTGGCATACCCGCCGCATGGCCAAGCACAAAGTGAAGAAAAAGTTCCACACAATGCACCAGATCCTCAACTACAAGTGGCAAATCAAACGCCGCAAGCACAAGCGTTGGGGCAAGCGCGGTCACGGACATTGGGGCAAGCGCGGTCACTGGGGCAAGGGACACGGCCATCACGGACATGGCCACTGGGGCAAACGTCACCATCGCCGCGGCCATTGGGGTCATGGTGGACACGGACATGGTCATTGGGGCAAACGTCAACATCACCGCGGCCATTGGGGCCATCGCGGTCACGGACATCACCGATGGGGCAAGCATCATCACCGCCGCGGTCACTGGGGCAAGCATCATCACCGCCGCGGTCACTGGGGCAAGCGTCACTGGGGCAAGCGTCGTTGGGGCAAGCGTGGTCGCTGGGGCAAGCGCAACAAGATGCGTCGATTCGTTCGTCGTATGCGTCCCGTGTGGCGTTTCCACAAGCGACTCTCCCCCGTTCAACGAGAGCTGATGCACCTCGTTCGCTACGAAGCGCAGCAAAGCTTCATTCCTGCGAAAGCTCGCGTGAACCTGGAAAAGGCAGTCCTCGTTTCGATGATGATGTCTTTGAACGCAACGGTGAAAGGCCTCAAAGAGCAGGCGGAAAAGGTCGCGTTGGCCAAAGTTGAGTTGTACCGAGCGAAGATCAAAGCTCACTTGCGGTTCTACGGCAGCCTCAATGATATCCAGCGACTGGAGTTGGGTTATATCAAACTGCGCAAGTGGAAGTGGCACAAGCAGTTGAAGAAAAAGGCTCGACGTATGCTGAAAAAGTACCACCGGTTGGTACGCATGAAAAGCTGGGTTTACGTTCGCAAGATGAAGCGTGCCGATCAGCTTAAGTTTGGCAAGCAGCCCCGCCGTGAGCCGCCACGTATGGATTGGGACTCCCTCGGAAGAGACGAAGAGGCCGCTCCAGAGGAAAAAGGCAAAGATGAGGCAACCCCAGACTTGATGGCCAAGCCTCCCGCTGGCAAAGAGGAAGAAGCTCCCAAGAAGGACGCTCCCAAGTCTGAAGAAGCTGCCCCCAAAGCACCTGCCAAGAAAGCTCCCAAAGCGGTAGAGAAGAAGGCTCCTGCCAAGAAAGCTCCCGCGAAGCCAGCCAAGCGATAACCCCCTTCTCCCCCCTGTTTTCTCGAAGCTCTCCCTCTCTCCCAAAAGAGTCTGTAAACCTCGCTACCAACATTCATCTTAAGCCGTTAAGTACCGTATAGTACTTGTGGACAGAGTCGAAGTTCCCTATTTTCGTCCTTTGTCATCGAGCCTTGCATGTGTTATATTGCCAGCGATACAAGGGAGGATAAGAGCTCATTTCCTGTCCCTGGCCATGCTCACAGGCACTCACTCCCATTCTCAATAGAACGTGAAGACAGACTATGCGATACACTGTTCGTCGGGCAGACGGAGAACTGTTTGGGCCTCTCAATCTCGACCAGGTGAAACAAATGATACAGGCCGGCCAAGTCCACCCCGATGATATGCTTGCCTTGATTGGTCAAACCTTTCAGCCCTTCCGCTCCTTTTCAGAGTTGCAACACCTGTTTCCAAGATACGTGTTGTCGGCTCCGTCCTCGATGGACCTTTCGTCCGGAGAGATCGGGGCGACAGAGCTTCTTGAAGGACTTCAACCTGTCAAAATCATCATCCCTGACGAACAGCAGGCCAACTTTGCTACCTACGCCGGTGACCTGAAAGATGTCCCTTTTGCCAGGGTGTATTACAGCCTCTACATTTACAACCAAACCGGGCGACTGATTCTCTCGCAATCCGAAGACAAAACCCGCGAGATCTACTTTTTGCGGGGGGTTCCTTGGATCATCAAGCTTCCCACAGAAGAAGATGACCTCCCCCAGCTCTTGTTGGATGGAGGCTTCTGCACGTTTGATGAGATCAGCGAAGGCATGGCCCGCGCCTCAGAGCGCTCGACGGCTTTGGGCGATCAGCTGGTTGCGATGAATGCCATCGCCCCCGGTCAGCTGTACCAGGTCTTGCAGGACCAATTTCGGCTTCGGTTGATGTCCACCTTCCACTGGCGCGTAGGCCGCTTTTTGTTCTTCTCCAACCACAAGCCCAAAGAAAGCGGCCTTCCACTGAATCTCGACAATTTGTTGCTGCTCAAAGAAGGGATTGCTTCAAGCCACAGTCTGTCAGATCTACAGTGGGTGATGGAGCCTTATTACAACAAAGCTCTCTCCAAAATGACCCACCCGCAAATTCGATTGGAGGAGCTACGTTTCTCCTCCAAAGAAGCCAGGATGTACAACTTGCTCGGACGTGGAGAGAATGTTTGGCAATTCATCAGCAGGATTGAGCAACTTCACGTGGCGACCTTGGAAGAGATTTTACGGTTCCTCTATTTCCTTGGGGCCATTGATATGATACAAATCGGTGAACAAAGCCTATGGCCACCCATTTCTGATAACTTGCGCTTGCTTCAGGGAGCAACCACCTGAGCATTCGCTCTTCGTCCGACCTGTTTGCTGGAGGGTAATGTTTGATGTTGAGACGGTTCGCAGCCTATCTCCTGGTGTGTGCTGTGGTGGGCGTAACGGTGGGGACAGCTTGTCGCCACGTTATTCCAGACCGACCGCAGTTGGAAGCCTCAGGACTGTTGGAAAGCATCTGCCCCGACCCAGAGAACCCCAAGCGCAAGCGGGTCCTTCAAGCCGGGCAACGTATCCTTTGCGGTCACAAAGGACGCAGAGGGTATCCCAAGTGGATTTTCCAGGCCAGTGAACGTATCGTTTCAACCCCCAAGCCTGGGTTGGGCAACGCTCTCTTCATCAGCTCCCTTGACCGCACCCTGTACGCCATCGACACCAACGGCAACCGCAAGTGGTCTTTCCGAACAGCGGACCTCGTGGTCTCGTCTCCGGCAGCAACCCCCGACGGCACCGTTTACATCGCTGCAAAGAATGGAATGTTGTACGCCGTAGACCGCGGGGGACTCAGCAAGTGGAAGCCCCCCTACGACGCGATTCATAAGATCACGTCCTCTCCCAAAGTATCGACCGACAACACCATCTTCATCGCAACTCACGCTGCCAAGCTCTTGGCCATCAGTGAGTATCGCACGAAGAAATGGGAGTACGAAGGGACAGACTCCTTTGAGAAATCAACCCCCGAATTCTCAACCGACTCCCAAACCATCTACATTGGGAGCAAAGATGGCTACCTTCACGCCGTCCGAACCAACGACTCCCTTCCGGCCACCCAAGAACGTCACCGTTGGCGGAACAAAATCTGTGACAAGATCACAGCTTCTCCTGCCGTCGGACCTGACGATACCATTTACGTAGGCTGCTGGAACGGAAAGTTGATCGCCGTCCGACCCAACGGAACGGTGAAGTGGTCGTTCCGAACCGGACAACCAATCCTTGCGACCCCACGGATCGGCTCCGACCAAACCATCTACATTGGCTCGGATAGCATGTGGCTGTACGCCATCAAACGAGGCAAGTGCAAGTGGAGGTTCCGCAGCGGCATCTACACCAAAGGAAAGCCCAAATCGGAAGAAGACAAGGACACGGAAGAGCCCGTCTCCAATGTTGACACTTGCGACGCCCAATTTCCTCCTGAGGCTGAAGCCACTCACTACGTGGTGAAAGGTTCACCAGCCTACATCCAAGCCAGCGCAGCGCTGAGTTCACAAAACATCATCTACTTCGGGTCCATCAACGAACACCTCTACGCTGTGTCTCGACAAGGTAAGCTCTTGTGGAGCTTCGACGCACAAGGCTGGGTTGACAACGCCCCCGTCATCACCAGTGATGGCAGCACCGAATCCCTCTTTGTTGCCGCGGGTTCACGCCTCTACTCCATGAACCCCTAACCTTCCCTTCACCTGCTCTACTGATCCAAGACCCTTCGAACCTGCTTGCCGAGTTCGGATAACGGTATCGGCTTTCTCAAAACAGCCTGAAAGTCCATCATATCCGCAGGACTGTCACTCTCGTCCAGGTTGGATCCGCTGAGCAGCATCAGCCGGACCTTCGGCCGGATGGACCGCATCTCTTGGGCAACTCGAACCCCATCCACATGTGGCAAATCACGATCCAACACCACCAGATCAAACCGCCTTGGGTCCTGTTCAAACATCTGGATGGCGCTCCGTCCATCCGAAGCGAGGGTGACATCGTAGCCAAGGTGGGAAAAAAACGTGGAAAGCAGGTTGAGGAAGTCCTGGGCGTCCTCCACAATCAGAAGACTTTCACATCCTCCCAACGGACCCCAGTCCGGCAACTCGGAAGACTCTGCAGCAGAGGGGGCTACCCCAGAAGACTCCTGCGTAGTGGCTTGCGCTTCCAGACTGCGCTCAGGAGAAGTAGAGGAAGACGTTAAGTGTGCAGGCCCCAATGAATCTGAGGTCTGAACAGCCCTCTCAAGTAGCTCAGCATGTCGCAAAGCCTCTCGGATAGCGGTCCCGATTTTCGTGACGTATTCGCTGCCAATGTCATCATCCCGAAGGTGACGTTGCAGCAGGTTTGAAAACCCAAGCACAGCACCCAAAGCGTTATTGAGTTTGTGTAGCTCTTGCTCAACAGGCGTTCGTTTCTTTGGCTCTTTCTCCACCTGTCTTTCCTCTCCATTCATCGAACGGAAGGTCGTTTAGGAGTCCTCGCCTTCATCGTTCTTGCTCGACAATTCTTTGCATCGGTCCAATAGCTTCTGCACGACCTTTCGCTCCAGATCGCTCCAGCCTTCCAACGAAGACAACGGAAGGCGAAGAAAGGAAAGCAGACAGCTCATATCATCATCATCAAGGGTATCTTCGTACCATTCGTTGGCTTCAGACCATTCGTCCTCAGGAACAAAGTAGTCGCGGTACAACAAACGCAAGGACTGCTCATAAGGGAACTCTTCGCTGCAGTCCATCTCACTCACCACACCCAACCATAGTTCCGGATGTTTGGAGAATTCAGGATCCACGGAAACATTCACAAGGAAGAAGGGCTGGGACGGATCTTCCACAGGGCAAAGGGACACGGCGAAGTGCTTGGAGTTCCATCGTTGCGCCGATCGAGTTTTAAAAGACAGCATCCCTGTGTAAAGACTGTCTTCCAAAAGTTCGTACGGCTGATCTTGCTCTTCAAACAACAAACCCAACGTACGAAACATGTCACTGATGCTTTGTTGGAAATCAGCCACCACCTGGTAGGCTGTCATGACTGTCTCCAACGATTGCTGTACAGAGGACTCGTTCGCCATTCCTTTTCACCTTCTGTTCAAAGGCCGCAGGTCCAAGCCTTGTTCAGGATACACCACAAACAAGATCTTTGAAACCCTTACATTCTGCGGCACAACAAAAAAAAGAGAACCCACAGTGGGAGAAGTGAGCGGCTACTCCCATGAATCTTCATGGGAAGGAGGAGCTGGAGGTTGTTTGCGCTGAAACACAAGAATCAAGTCATCAAACATGGCGACCAGGGCAGGCACGAAGTAAAGGGTCACAAACGTGGAGAGAAGCAACCCACCAACGATCGCAACGCCTAGCCCTCGGTAGAGTTCGGTGCCAGCACCAGCTCCTACAGCAAGAGGTAACATCCCCAAAACGCTAGTGAGAGCGGTCATGGTGATGGGTCGCAAACGAGAAGTAGCACCCTCTCGAAGAGACTCAACGATATCATAGCCTTCCCTGCGTAGGGTCAGGGTTTGATGAACAATCAGGATGCCGTTGTTGACAACGATGCCCGACAAAATAATCAAGCCCAGCATGGCAATCGTATCAAAAGACACCTTGGTCAGACCGATTGCCAAAAACGCTCCTGTTGCAGCCATCGGCACTGTAGCCATTATGATGAAAGGATACAAGAACGATCGGAACAATGCGACCATTAAGAGGTAGCTGATCAGCAAGGCTATCGCAAAGCTACCTCCAAGATCCTGAATGGTCTCACGCAAGCGATCGGCGGTGTCGCCCAAGCGAAGCGTATAACCAGAAGGGACAACCCCCCGCATCGGCTGAAGAATCTCTTCTTGAGCCCGGTTCATGACGGCACTCAAGGAAGCTTTCTTGGCCAGGTTAACAGTCAGAGTGATGGAACGAACCATTTCAATCCGGTTGATCGCGGTGGGTCCTCGCTCTTCTTTCACCCGAGCTACAGCACCCAACGAAACAAGCTTCCGGCTGGCGAGGGCAATCGGCATCGAACGAAGAGACGATGGGGTCGTGCTTTTTCGTTGGCTACCAATCAACGTCAGGTCCACCTCGCGGCCTTGCGCAAGATAGTACCCCACCCGAAGACCACCCAAGGCGACTTGAACAATCTCGGCGACCGAAGCAGCGCTCAGACCTTTCTCACGGAGCATTCCCTTTTCGGGGCGAACGTTGAGCTGCATCGCCCCTTCTTCAAAGTTACTCCGCACGCTGACGACGCCAGGGATAGCCCGAAGCCGTCCCTGCATCACCCGCGCGAGGCTCGAAAGACGGCCCAGCTCCGGTCCAGACACTTCCACTTCAAATTGCTTGCCGGGTGTTCGGAAGATGGAAGCCCGAATTGGAAACATAAACCGGAAGCCTGGCATCGAAAACGCCTTGCGACGGAGCTTTTGCAACATTCGCTGGCTGGCTTCGTTCCCACTGTATTCTTTCTTGAGGATCGCCCCAATCGCATTGAAGCGTGGATTGAACACCGTAAAAATACGCTGAACCTCTTTCTGTTTGAGCAAAAACTGCTCGTAAGGAGCTGCAGCCGCGGCGACCTTCAGTAGGTTTGTTCCAGGGAGTGGCTTTGCAAGAGTGATGATCAGGTTTCGGTTCCCTGAAGGCAGATACTCGGCGTCAGGGACGAGAGTCCAACTTCCGACAAAGACAGCCACAACAAAGAGAAGCAGCGAGAACCGTCGGACTCCTTTGCCCGGTCCAACAAACAGATCCAGGCTTTTCTCATAAAGGCTCAGGAACAAATGCCCCGCTTTGTCGCGAATCTGAATGATCCAGCCAACCCCGGGCGACTCCCCTTCTTTTTTCTCTTTGAGGACAAGCCGACAGAGGGTTGGAATCACAGTCACGGAGACAAGCAATGAAAACGCCACAGCACAGGAGATCGCGATGGCGATGTCCTTAAAAATTTGCCCGGCCTCGGATTGCAGAAAGATAATCGGAAGAAAAACGGCGACGGTAGTTAACGTCGAGGCGCTAACGGCGAGGGCCACTTCGCTCGTTCCTCTCTCGCAGCTTTGGTCAAGAGGCTTACCTTCCATTACGTACCGGTAGATGTTCTCCAAAACGACAATGGCGTTGTCCACGACCATACCGACAGCAAACGCCAAACCTGCAAGGCTCACAATGTTCAGGCTGCGCCCCAGAAGGTTCATGAACAAGAACACGGCAACTACCGACACAGGGATCGACAAGGCAATCACAAACACAGACCGCAGCGACCCCAAAAACAGCAACAACACCCCAATGGCCAGAAACGCACCGACAAACAGGTTGCTTCGAACCAGAGCGATGGAGTCGTTGATGTAGGTCACTTCTGTAAACAAAACCTTGAGCCTGTAGGGATCATCTCGCTGCTTAAACTCTTTGTTGAGTTGTACAATGGTTTTTTCCAACCCTGCGGCAGTAGCGGGGACGTTGGACCCAATCTTCCGAAGAACTCCCATCGCAAGGCCTGGCTTTCCGTTGAGGTGCATCAACGAGCTGACGCGCTTGTAAGCCAGCTTGACGGAGGCAACGTCCTTAATCCGGATAACGCCCTGGCTTGTTCGCATCAGGACGGTGTTCTCCATCGCCTTCATTGACGTGGAACGTCCCGACGTCCACACCAGGTATTCACGTTTGCCGAGATCCAAAGGACCGCCACGCACTGTGAGGTGAGACTGACGAACCACCTGGATCAGGCGGGACAGAGGGATGTTGTATTGAGCGAGTTGATGGAGATCGACAGCAATCTGAACCTCGCGTTCCTGACCGCCTGATATGATCATTCCCCCCACACCTTCAACTCGGCGGAGGCGAGGGCCAATGATATCATCGACCAGCGTCCTCATTTTGTTGGTGGTTTGCTCTCCAAGGTCTTTGTTTTTGATGTCTTGGAGACCGATCCACATCATCGGCTGTGTGGTGTCGCTGGAGATAGCTTGTGCAGAAGGAGACGACGCCTCTTCAGGAAGTCGGCGCACCCGGCCCAGCTTGTTCAGCACGTCCACCATCGCAGCATCACGGTTGATGCCCCAATCAAACTCCAGGGTGATTTGCGAACGACCTTGCGAAGACGAGCTTGTCAGCTTGCGAACCCCTTCTACAGAGTTCAACTCTTCTTCCAGAGGTCGGGTAATCTTGTCTTCGACTTCTTCAGGAGACGCCCCAGGGTATTCTGTTGTGACCGTAATCTCGGGTTTATCGACAGAAGGACGCATCTGCAAGGGAATCCGCTGCATCGCAAGGATTCCAAACAACACCACAAGGATGGTGCCTGTAAAAACGGTATGTGGAAAGCGAATTGATCCACCGATCAACCCCTTTCCAGAGAAACCTGTGTTGGCTTCCATGGTTCACCTCAATGTGCAGGAGTGATCGTATTATTTGCGAGCTGACTTCTGGGGACGCTTGCGACGTGGCATGGCTCCAGGTCCGGAAATGACCCGGACAGGAGCGAACGGAAAGAGGGCTTCGTTGCCCACAAAAACAACGGCTGCACCTGGAGTGACTTTCCCAGAGATTTCGACCCTTGAGCCATCTTCAGCCAAGGTTTCGACAGGCACACGAAGGGCCTTTCCTCCCTTGACCTGAAAAACGACCCATCCTCCACCGGACCGAATCAAAGCATCCTTGGGCACAACCAACGCGTCGTTCTTCTCGCGGACGATCACATTGGCTTCAACAGGCAACCCAGGAACAAACCCTTTGGGAGCCTCCTTGATCCGAAGAATGGCCTGGCGGTTTCGAGACATGGGATCAGCCACAGCGCTCAACCGCGTAATCGTAGCCAGATGTCGTTTCTTGTTTCCGGAAGAACCGGCCGAGGCAGTGGTGTTTACCGTTAGCCAAACCTTCATCCCAGGGTTCACTTGGCTGATGTGGGAAGGAGGAATCAACAACCGCACCTCAATCCCGCGGTCGGAGACCAAGTCGGCGATGGCATCGCCCTTTCGGAGCATCCTCCCGCGTTCCACATGAAGTTGTTTGATTCTTGCAGGGAATGGAGCGCGGATGAGGGACTTCCGCATATCTCGAAGAACCATGTTCAGCTCTACCTTGCGCAACGCAACTTGGGCTTTGATTTCGGCCAATCCTGCTTGGGATGCTTCCTTCTTGAACCTGGCATCGATCCATTCACGTTCGGAGATGTGCTTGGTTTTGAACAGGCGACTGGCACGACGCCAAAGGTCCTTGTCTCGCCGAAATGTAGCCAGCATACGGCGCTCTGAAGCTTTGGCTTGGTCAATCAAAGCGCGCTGTTTTTTAAGCTTGAGCACAAGATCAGTCCGGTCGAGGAAAACAACGGCAGAGCCACGGCGAACGGTAGCACCTTCGCGTGCCTTTACCCTCGAAACCACGCCTTCGACCTCACTGTGGAGAGTCACGGACTTCAAGGGTTCGATGTTACCCACAAGACGAAGGGTCTCAGCAATCGCACCTTTCTCAGCAGCGATGGTTTTTACATTAAATTTAAAGCCCCCCCGCCGCTTGCCCCCCTTCTTTTTGGGCATCTGCGACACCCGAAACAAATACACAGCCGTAACCAGAGCAAACACGCCCACTCCCCAAAAGAGGAGGTCAAACATCCGCTGCCCAAATGATTTCCCTTGCATACAACAAATCCTTCACGATGAAACATCGATTTCAAACACAATCGGTGGTTGGGTAGGTTTGTATTGCAATGTACAAATGCTGGCATTGACAAATGTCGTGTGTCCGTCTGTACTCATCCCGTGATCTTCGTGAATGTGACCGAAGATGTGGAATTTCGGACGTAGACGATGAACGGTGTCCAGCAAGTCTTTGCAACCAACCAACTCTCCGCGGCTGGTCCGATCATGATGGCCCCACGGGGGTCCGTGAGTCACCAAAATGTCGATCCCTTCAGGTATTAAATTCCATTTCGCTCGAATTTCTTCCCCTCGGTGCAAATTAAAAGCCCAGTTGAAAAACCAAGGCTGCCAGGGTGAGCCATAAATCCGTAGACCTTCGACCTCGACTTCCTCATCTTCCAAATAGATGGCGTTCGTGATCAAAGCGCGAGCTTCTTCGGGTTCATTTTGAAACCCAAAGTCATGATTTCCGGCGATGATAATTTTGTGTTTGTGGGGCAAGGTACCCAGCCAATTGTTGAACTTTCGGATGGAAGGAAGCTTACCACGGGAAGTGAGATCCCCAGCATGAATGAGGATATCCCCGTCAGGAACGTCCACTTTTTTGTGATGGTTGTGGGTATCACTGATGCAAACAACCGATACGCTCCGGCCCATGACGCACTCCTAGTCTCAATGCGGTAAAATGCACCCGCAGGTGCTACAAAAGAATGGACGTGTGGGAGAAAGAGAAGTTTGGGAAGAAGAAAAAGAGAAGGGTGAAGAAGGGAGATAGGCTTAGAAGCGCCAAGTCAGACCAACACCCACGCGAGCGCCAGTGTCACGTCCGTAGCCACCACGAACACCAATTTCGAGGTCGTCGGTAGGCTTGTAACCACCGTAAAGATCGGCTGAGTGGTTGTCTTCAATGAGGTCGTAAGACGCCTCACCACGCACAAAGTAGTTGTCGGTTTCGTACCGCAGGTTACCGTTGACGCTGGAGGGTCGCCCGTTGGTTGTAAAGTCAAGGTTTACGTTGGCGTTGCCGTTGTCGCCAAACGTAGTCCCTGCACCAACACGGCCATGTCGCAAGCTCATGTCGTCGTTGAGGACAGCATTTCCGTGCAGGTGGTAGTTGTCACCTTGGTAGCGACCACGAAGGTGGACAGTGTCCAAGCCGCTGTTAACGCTTCCGCGAGCTTCCGCATCCAAAAAGGTTTGGTTGTCTCCCCAACGAACACCAACGTTGCCGTGGGTGTTGTCGAGGTCACGAGTGTCGACATTGACGCCACCACGGAGAGCGAAGTCACCAACGCGGTAACGTCCTTGGACATCGACTGTCGCGTTGGGGTTGGAGAACCGGCGCTCCCACATAGCTTCGGCTTTCACTTTAACGTGGTCACCAAACAACCCTGTGGAGAATTCGGGCTTGATGCCGAGATCTTTGAGCGCTTCGGAGCCTTGCAAGAACCCGTAGGTTCCAACAGCAGCACCAGCAGCGCCCAACAAACCGTAGTACGCGGCGGGAGAACCATCCTTCAGGTCATCGGCCCACTCTTTGGCCAAGTCACCACCGATATCACCGAGGTCATCGAGGGTTTTGGTCTCAAGGTTGTCGGTGGAGAGACCCTGGCTTTCCATCACGCCACGCAAGCGGCTGGTCATCTGGGGGGACAACGCACCAATCGGAAGATCCATCAACATGTCTTTGGCAGCATCAGACAGATCATTGCGTTGCGTATCGGTCAAGGTGTCGCCGTTTCGGAAAGGAGTGTGGCCTTCCGCCAAGCTCATCGCATCGTGGTGCAAGATGCTTCGCAAACGAGTGTCAAAGTTGTTCACGGCGGAGTCAGCTTTTTCACGAACAGCAGGAGACCAGTTCGAGCCCTGTGTCCCACCCACATCAAACGCATTGTTGTCCAAGCGAAGGGGTTGGAGAGTGGTGGGCTGCTCTGTAAGAGGACTTGCGACGGGGGTCGTATCCATCTGAGGAAGGACGGGCTGATTACCGTTGTAGCGTGAAACAGGCATGATGATGCTCCTGCAATCGTGATGAAAGAACCGGTATTCTAGAGACAACGACTACCCAAAGGGTCGTTGGAAAAAGCATAGAAACGAAAGATATCCAGACAGAAGATGCACCTGTCCATTTATCACTTCCTGTATCGGCTAGAATACAAGATTGTTGCTACTTTGTTAAAAGTTTTTTGGGAGGGGGGCACAACAGGCATATGTTGAGCCCTTTGGTTTGCTCAGGATTCGCTTAACATGACATCCAAAGGCAGCTTGGCGACCTTCATCCACGGCCCGTTACCGATGGATTGTAGCTCCACTTGAAAGGTATAGGTCCCAGGTCCAGTGAGATTAAGCCCAGGGATCCGGATCCGGGTTCGTCGACGTGGCCCTTCGGTGAGATCAACAGAGTACGCTTGCTCTTCCAGCGTCTTACCATTCGGACCCGTAAGAACCATCCGGGCTCTTGTTTTTCCTGGCTGGGACAAGTTGGAGCGTCGCCAACAAGTGACCAGTTCAATTTGAAGGTTCACAGGAACATTGTTCTTTTCCGCGAAAGTCTGGGCTGGAAGGGTAATTTCGTCGATCACTTCCATCAAACTGATATTTTGCGACTCCACATCCACCAAACTTTTCGAACACAGAACTGTCCACAAATGCTCAACCATGAGCCCAACTCCTTCTCCACAACATAGAGTGACGACGCAATTTCAAACGTTGCGCGTTGTAAAACCCGACTATACCACTACGAACGGAACAGGTAGTCAAGTGCTTCATCAACGTTCCGAACGCCAGCGAGCAAAACGCCATCGAGGTGCCGCAACCGTTCTTGATTGTTTGCAGGGAGAAGAATCTGGTTGAAGCCAAGCTTCATCGCCTCTCGAACCCGAGTTTCACACTGGGAGACCGCACGAATCTCGCCGGTCAGTCCGATTTCACCGAACATGGCCATATGGTGAGGCACGGGACGTCCTCGGAAGCTGGAAGCCAGCGACATGGCAATCGACAAGTCGGCTGCGGGTTCATCCAACCGGAACCCACCGGCCACGTTGGCAAAGATGTCGAGTTGAGACAGCTGAAGCCCTCCCCGCTTTTCAAGAACAGCCACCAACAACGCGACCCGGTTGTGGTCCATCCCGGTGCAAGTCCGACGGGGAGTTCCATACGATGCCGACCCCACCAGCGCCTGCACTTCAACCATCAAAGGCCGCGAACCTTCCATACAGACAGTAACAACAGAGCCGGCTGCATCCATCGGTCGTTGCTCCAAGAAGAGCGAAGAAGGGTTGCCGACTTCGACGAGTCCTTCCTCTTTCATCTCAAAGACACCGATTTCGTTGGTGGAGCCAAAACGGTTCTTCACGGCCCGTAAGATTCGATAGGGATGCCCCCGCTCTCCCTCAAAGTAGAGAACGGTGTCCACCATGTGTTCCAACACCCGCGGACCAGCGATGGCTCCATCTTTGGTCACGTGACCAATCAAAAGGGTCGGAATCTCTCGACGCTTCGCAATTTGCATCAAGCGACTGGCCGATTCACGAAGCTGGCTCACAGTTCCTGGTGTTGACGACAACTCAGGACAAAAGACCGACTGAATGGAGTCAACCACCAACATTTCCGGTTGCAACGTGAGGACCTCGTCGTCAACTCTATCGAGGTCGACTTCCGCCAGCAACAGCACATTGGGATCCAAGCAACCAATTCGCTCCGCCCTCATTCGGGTCTGCTGAAGGGACTCTTCTCCAGAGACATAAAGAACTTTTCGTTTCCCATCGGCAAATCGAAAGGCCATGGAGGAAGCCAACGTTGACTTTCCTATCCCAGGGTCGCCTCCCAACAGCACAAGGGAACCCTTGACCAGACCTCCTCCAAGGACCCTGTCCAACTCTCCCAAACCGAGAGGCATTCGATTCCAATCGCCCTGCCCCACCTGATTGATAGCAACTGCTGCTGTCTCCACGGAGGCTTTGCGATTGGCTTTGGCCTTGCCTCTTTTTTTTCCTACGCCGACATCGATTTCATCCATGGAGTTCCAGGACTCACACCCGGAGCATCGACCCATCCACTTGGTTGATTGAAAACCACATTCTCGACATTGAAACACGGTTGATTTTTTGGCCATAAAGTCTGCTTTCCCAGGAGTGAAACAATACAGTTTTCTGTTTTTTTAGAGAATACCACGGAACGTGTGTCACAACTTGACGTACATAGAGTCTAGGGTGTAGGGGAAACTTGAGTTGGGATCTATACATATCTACAGAATGGACTTATCTTTCACCAACTCATTGGGCTCCTAAGGAGAGTGGGATTATGCCTAGAAAAAAACCAAGCCAATTTGCACCGCTTCGCAACATCCTACCCAAACCCTTACAGCGTCTGGGATTGGTAGAGCAAGTCAAACTCAAACGAGTGTGGCGTGCCTGGTTGGAAGTGATTGGTTCACACATCACCCAATACGCACGACCCGTGCGACTGAACCAACAAACGTTGGTGATTCGGGTGAGCGAGCAGGCATGGCTCCAAGAACTCACTTTTCACCGGGAGCGGTTTTTGGTCAAACTGAACAAAGCTCTCGGTCACAACTTTATCGACTACATCCAAATGGAGTTGGGGGATCTTCCCCCGATGCCCCGCATCTCCATTCCCCGACAAAGTCGCCCCAAGTGGATGGACGCAGAAATGCCCAAAGAGTGGGAGCAAGAGATCGAAGACCGTCTCTCCCATATCCCAGAAGGCGACATCAAAAACACAGCCCGCCGGATCATGGCCAACCAGCTCAAGCTCAACCGTCTCGCCGAAAGCAAATAACCCGACACCATCAGAGCAAGATTTTCTTACTGTGATGTGGGTCCAGGGTTGAACAATTCCCCACGGCTGAGTGTCACATAGTCAGGAGCACCTGCCGGTGGCGCGACCCCACCAATGACAACAACCGAACCATTAAGAAGACGTGTTGCGCTCTGCATAAATCGGTCTTTGCGCTGCGCCACTTTGAGGGGAGTGGGACGGATCCCGTTGGTCGGATCTGCGTTGTAGATCTCAGCGAGATTCGCAGTGATTGCAACGTCTTTGTTTGCCCCTTGGTCGCCAATGTTTGTGATGCCACCGTAAACCAAGACCCGGCCATCCGTGAGTCGAACCGTGGAGTGGAAGACCCGCGGTTGCTCCAGCGTGAAAGGACCAACAGTGTCCACGTCCCCCTTGGTCGTAATCAGCTCCATCGAGCCCACAACGGTTTGGGGGACAAACAAATTGTCAGCCCGAACTTCCATCCCACCGGCCAGCAAGACTTTGCCATTTTCCAGAACGGTGGATGTGTGACCCGCTCTCTTGGCTTTCAATGGTGTTGCCAGAGGCTCAAGAACAGCACGTGGCAATCCAGCTTGCTCCACCGTGAAGGCGGTAAGGCCCGTATTTAAGGTGTCCAGGTTGCCCGATGAATTGACCTGTACACCACCTGTCAGCAGAATTCGGCCCGTTTCAGAGAGAATGGAAGCTCCGTGCATAGCGCGCCGGTTGGCTTCGTCGATATCTCCAGAGTTCAGGGCAGATGCTTCGCCGGGATTGTGAATTTCCCATTTGGTGGCAAGTTGCTGGGCTCCGTTGACCCAGGTCATCCCACCAAAGATAAGGATGTTGTTGGTGCTTCCCAGTCGGGTGGAGGTATGAAAGGCACGACCCTCAACGAGTGCAGGGCCGTCCTGCCGAACCAGCTTTCCAGCAGCGTTCAACGTAAAGATGTCGATGTTACGGACCGGTACAATCTGACCGTTGATGACATCCAGCCCACCGACAACCACCACGCTGTTTCCAACCACAGTCGCTGTGTGAAAGGCGCGGTTGGAGGACATGGAGGGACCTTTGCTAAAGACGCCTGTCGAAGGGTCAAAGATGTCAGTCTCTCCCGAGACCGTGTCGATTTTCCCAAGCCCGACGACGTTGGCTCCGCCCGTAATCAAGAGCCGACCGTCAGACAGAGTCACCACACGGTGCCCGGCTCGAACGGTTGTCATTTCAGCGGCCTCCGTAAACGGAAGACCACTCTCCGGCCGAAAGAATGCAGTCAAAGTAGAGAAACGACCCTGCGGACTCAGCAGCAGAGGGACCTTCTTTTCTTTTCCGCACTTGTGAAACAAGACGCTGCGACCAGAAGCAAACACTGCACCTTGTCCCGTCAGGCCAAGAACTTCAATGTCGAGGCGAGGAGTTTCGCCTTCACTGGAAGCAGGGGTACATTCCAAGCCAGGCAAGATATTTTGCTTGTCTTCGGAGGGGTCAAACTCGGCTCCATCACCGGACTTCAGGCTGTCGCCCTTCACGCTGATAGAGAAACGAGAGATACGCTGAAAGACCTCGGAGCCTTCACCGTGAGGATAGTAGAGGTCCAGCTCCAATCGTGCAGGAGAGCATGAGAGATGCCCCACCACAAAAAGGAGAAGAGCTGGCCACATCCAGAGCGGCGCATACCGGAGATGCTTGTTCTTTGTTTTGGAACTCCACAAACGCATTCAACTCACCTCATCAAAACGCAAACAAGGAAATCACTTCGTACCGCTATCACTTTCAGAAGGCATCGGAGTAAACAACTCCGCAGAAGTCAAACCCGAAAAGGTAAAGATTTTCTCTTTCGCATCATTGGGGTCCGAGACATTCGTCCTCGATGCTCCGCCCAAGATCACAACCCTTGGATCTGACGACGATATCGCTGCTTGGGGTAGATACCGGCCCGCTGCCTCTTGGAAGTTAAGACCTTCCACGCTGGCAACGCTCACAGGCTCAAGCTTGATCCCACCAGTTCCCTGGACAAGAGAGAAGACCTCTCCTTGAGGCTGAGCGTTGAGATTATCGCCAATTCCACCCAAGATAAGTAGTTTTTGGTTGGGCAGAGCTACGCTCGCGTGACCGTAGCGGGCTTTCGCCAATTGACCAGGGCTTGGAACAGGGCGACCATCAGAGCCCCACACTTCAACAGTCGAAAAGACGCGGTTATCGAGGTCACGACCGCCCGTAACGACAGCCCAACGAAGACCACCCAATTCAACCGTTGTAGCCTTGTGTTCGTAGCGAGCAGTGACGCCAGTTTCAACTTTTTCAGGCTTCCAGCACGTTCCGCTCCGCTTGAGCAGGATAGCATGGGCAGGAAGTTCCCGGTTGCCCGAGTCATCCACCCGAATCCCACCAGTTACCAAGAGGACGTTGTTGTCCAATCGGGAAGTCTGGTGCCAGAGGCGGCCGTCCACCTCTGTGTTTTTATCCGGTGCAGGGAACGGACCACAGCCATCAGCTGTCACAGGATAACGGAGAGCCCCTGTGACCTTGCTGGTTTCAGCCGACTCGCCGACGACATAGTCTTCCACTTCAAGGACTTGCTGACCCACAGGCAAGGTTCGCTTGGTCGGGTCCATCGGCGCTGCGATTCCCCCCACCATGACAATCTCGCTGTCACCAATCAGGGTAGCTGTGTGAAACGCCCGAACCTTCTTCAGACCGTTTCCACTGCGGAGCGTGTCGGAGTCGGGGTCGTACACTTCAACGCTGTTGAGAACGGAGAGCTTGTTGTTAATGAAACCAAGTCCACCAGCAATGATGACTTTTCCACTGGGCAACACTGTCGCTGTGTGAAAAGCACGTGGGTTTGCTAGAGCAGCGTTGGAGAACTCAACCAACCCGGTTTGGGGGTTGTACAACATCAAGCGCTGGAGCAAGAAGCTCGACTGGCTAATGTCATAGGCGCCGCGGTTGCCGCGCATCTCGACAGTCCCACCGACAATCAGCATCTTTCCATCGGGCAAAGGAACGATCTGATGGCCTACCAACTTGCGAGGCGAGCTGCTCTGCAGTCCGCTGGACAAAATGGTGAGCCAACCAAATGCTTGGACCCTGCTAACTAACAGTCCTCTGTCGACAGAGCGGGATACAAACGGTAGCTGCGACCGACCGAAGGCAACGAGCTTGCCGGCATCGTTGAACAGGGAAGCTTGCATCGAGAAGAAAGGATTGTTCGCTTTCGGATCGATGGCAAACCCAGGGACTTCGCCGTTGGAGTTGGAGAAGTCAAAGGAAAAGGTTTGAGGAGACTTTTCCAACCCATCACCTGACACCACAAATTCCATGCGCGAGGCATCAGAAAAGGACTGTCCAGACGTTGGAATGACCTTGAGTGAGATGTTTCCCTCAGGAGCACATCCAACAGCGATGGATAACCAGAGAGAAGCACAAAGAGCGACAAGCCAAGGCATCCGAGACTTGCGGGAGGACAGCCTTGAGACCTGGGCTGCACAAGTGTTTTTTTGACTAAGGACTACCATAACAACACCAAATTCATCAATCCAACAATAAGCATCCCAAAAGGCCCAGAGAGTCGATTCCTTACTCGGGCTGGTTGATGTTTACAAAGACATTGTAAGCATTGGAGGGGGAAGTTGCGACAATCGCTGCGGTGACACCGCCTGCCACAGCAACTCCTCCAACAATCGCTGTCCAGAACCACCACTTTTTGGTAATGGGGGTCGGGCCAGTCGGACGTCGTGGAGGGGGACGGCGGACGATTGCTCCACCATCGTTATCTCCACCACCCCAAGAATCGCTTCGACGACGGGGAGGTGGTTCTCTTCGAACAATAGAGTCATCATCATCTGTGTTGCGCTTGGGACTCACAGGCTCAGGGCGGGGTTTGGGCCGTCGAATCGGAGGCGGGTCTTCCACAACAGGAGTACGCACTCGGCGGACACGACGACGAGCCAACACTTTTTCTCGGTAGGCAGAGTCGCGAGCGATTCGTGGAATCGGATTGGACCAGTCCACATCAACATCAGCGTCAAACTTGCCGGAACGACGGGGTCGGGGAGTTACTCGAGGCACACGAGCCACACGTCGAGGCTTACGAACAGGGGGAGGTTCGACTGCAGCCGGACGCGGTCGGGGTTCCACAACGGCTGGACGAGGCTCGGGACGAGGCTCTACAGCGGCGGGCCGGGGTTCAGGACGGGGTTCCACAGCAGCGGGTCGAGGCTCAGGGCGAGGCCTTGGGCGAACGACAGGCTTGCGAGTCTTCGAGATCGAATCCACGTCGTCATCATCGTCATCTCCACCAGGAATCACCGGCTTGGGACGAGGCTGGGGGCGCGGCTCCACTACAGCAGGACGCGGCTGGGGGCGGGGCTCCACTACAGCAGGACGCGGCTGAGGACGCGGTTGAACGACGGCAACCTTGGGTTGAGGCCGAGGACGTGGACGAGGCTGCACAACCTTCATTCCACCCGCGATGTTTCCATCGTCATCATCGTCGTCGACACCATCCAACGAGGGATCGTCTTGGGCAAGCCGGTTGGGACGAGTTTGGGGTTTGGCGACGGCGACTGTGGGGTTAGGCCGGGGTGTCGGCTTCACCACATCGCCAGCCCGGGGTTCCGGTTTGGCAACAGGAGCAGTTCCCGTATCCCAGGCTTTGTTTGGCAAGGAGTTGTAGCTTCCCATCTTGGCCTTGATCGCGTTCGCGACCTTGATCAATTTGATGTCCACCATAAGAAGCTCGACATCAAAGGGAATCGGGGGATAAGCCTTGAGGGCGCCGTCGCTACGACGATAAATAAACATGGACAGACGGTTGGCCGTTGGTTGTCGCTCAAAGTAACCAAACATCACATAGTTGACCTTGAGGCTTGAGGCAATGCTTTGAACATTGCGACGAACTCTGGCGTTGACCAGACCCGACCGAAGGGAGCTATGAATCGCACCAATTTGCGCGGAGAAGTCTGCGCCACCGGTTTGAGGGATACGCTCCAGAGAAACAGACAGCTTGGTCGCCCGGCTTCCGCGAATGACAACAGGTTCTGCAAAAGGAATGAAGCCCGACTTACGGACCCAAAGGTAATGTTTGCCAGGAGCCAACCCTTTGATGACCAAGGGGCTGGAGGCGTTGGAGAGGATCTTGTCGTTGAATTGAACGCTGCTTCCTTCGGGAAGCATGATCCGGATGCTCCCTTTGCCGCGTCGAGCACGTCGCTGGGCACCTTGCAGCACACGACGCATGGCAGGTGGCATCTTTGAAACGGCGTATTTTCGTTTGGGGGCCAACGCGCCAAGCCGGTTAATGGCTTGTTCGCCTTGCTCACCCAAACCCAGACGGAAAAAGCAAAGACCCATCAAACGGTACAGTTCCAGAAACTGATTGAAGTCACGTACGTGAACCATACCTTGGTGGAAGCTACGTAGAGCGCCTTCCAACTTGTCCTTTGCGGGTTCGTACTTCTTCTTCCGCATCAGGTTCTTGCCGAGTGTAAACAAAGACATGGCTTCGTTGTAGGCACTTCGGTTGGGGAGCACAAAGGTCTTTTTGTTCTCGTCTTTGGTTGCACCGACGACAGCAAACCCGCGAGACTTGAGCAACCGACCCATCTTCTTCGAGACGGCAGGGATGGAGGAAACGGCAGCCGCTTTTCCCTTCACAGGAACAAAGGGCACAATCGTAAGTTTGGTCTCGGCCTGGGCAGATGAGAATGGGACGCCTCCAAAACCAAGCGACATCCCAAGGACAAAGCCCAACACCCAATGTGGCAAGTGATTGACTCGTAGGGTGTAACAAGGCGTTGTCTGTGGAAAAGTCTTTACCGAACTGTACATGCGTGATGAACTCCTTCGTTGAAACCCGTTATGGTGGCGCTGGGGTTGCCTCTCGACCACCTGCTCCCTCTTTCCTCTTAAGTACTGAAAGACACAAAGCAAACCATGCCATGCGTCCGAAGAACTCTTCCGCAGCAGGAGAGCTTGGGCTGAAGATTCGCCCCAACTATATATGGGAGGAAACGTTTGGGGTCAAGAGATGATCTAGATTTGACTTCCCTTTTTCCCCTTCGTATGATACTCCATCCTTTTGATTGTTCGCTAACCGCCGTTGGTACTCGACTTCCCTTTTCAGCGAGAGTAGGGATGCAGGATCAAGATCGACTGTCTGTCTTTTTGAGTTATTTGGGGTTCCTGATACTGGTTCCCCCCTTCCTTGCGTACGTCTTCTTGAGCAAGGCGACCAACCCCAACGTGTTCTTGACGCTGTTCTTTCTGTTGTTGACCGCCATGTTCGGTTCACTCCCCTTCCTCTCCTACTTTCTGGTGGCCCGCTCGACCTACTCCAGGTTTCACGCACAACAAGGAGTCTTGGTAACCTTTGTGTTTCTCCTTGGAGTCACGTTGATGAGCGCCATCCGATGGATTTTCCTCTCCATGCAATGGACCACGCAGTGGCTCTACATTGTCTTTTTCCTATGGATTTTCATCTACATTTTCGTTAATATTCTAGCTGCAACCTCTGGCTTTTTAGGCAAAACCTGGAAAATCCCCCTTGTGGGCCGTATGACGACGTCTACCGACGCCAAGTAGCTCCTCGACTTGGCAACCAAAGACTTCAGCCGGAAGCCTTGCTTTTTGAACCCCCAAGCACTATGGTTCAGATTGTTCAGCAACGTTTATCCATGAGCTCACATCACAACCTATGAGCCGGTCTGTTTGCCTCCTGCTTTTTCGAATGGGAATCTGAGATGACGAACTCTCCACAAAGCGAGTCACCTCCACCCAACCGAGGCGAATACCTTGTTCTTCTTTTCGTGGTGTGCTTGCTCATCATGATACTGTTTACCTACTGTGGACCCCACATCCGCAAAAGTTTGTTCTAAACTCAACAACAACCTACACATACAACCGCAACCGGACACAAAAGGAGACAGAGATCCATGAGTAAACTGGTTCGCCTAATGATTTCAACGCTGGCTGTTTTTGCCGTGATGCTGGGACTGAGCCTCTCTGCCCACGCACAGCAACTTGATGATTGTGACAACCTCCCCAAAGTTGCTCAAGGGGAAGGTTATGGGGAGTGCCTCGCCAAATGTTATGCCAAACACTGTGGCACTGCTGGCCTCCGCTGCCCCACCGTCCAACTCAAAAACCTGTTCAAAGTTCGTTGTCGTGGGAAGTGTCGCGAAATGATGCGTCGCAAACAAGACATGCGTCGGCTCATCACCTTCTGCCGAGGGTTGAAGGTCGAGCGTGAACGCGCCGCTCGTTATCGCCGTCGGTTGATCCTCCGACATAACATGTGGATGGCGAAGCGCAAGCTCGTCCATCGACTTCGTATGCAATACCAGCAAGCCAAAGCCCGACGACAAGCGGCCGCTGCTCGCGCCTACTACCGTCGAATGAATCTGGCCCACGCACAACAGATGCAGCTCATGCGTGAAAAGATTCAAATGAAAGCCAAGTTTTACATGGCCCGCGCTGCGGTTCGGCATCGTCAACGAATGGAACTTATCAACCAAGTTGGACGACTGAAGAAAGACATCATCCAGGCCCGCGCCAAAGGTGACAAGCAACGATTGGAAGCCCTTCGCAAGGTTGTTCTTGCCAAGAACCAAAAGGTGTACGTGGCTGAGAAGAAAGAGAAGAAGCTCAAAGTTGAGTTTCACAAAGCGAAGGTCAATGAAAAACAGCACGACATCAAAGAAGTGAAGGTCAAGAAAGCCCAGATCCAGGAGGCGCAGATCGAAGCCAAGAAAAAGAATGACCAAAAGCGTCTCGAAGATCTCGCCAAACAATTGGGTGAACTCGCCGGCAAGCAGGCTGCGCTGACCCGTCAAGCAGAAATCGAACGACAAAAGCTGAAGAAAGCCAAGGTCGCTTACGCTTCCGTCAAGCAGAAACCCATGTAAGTGGCTTCATGCCTTCCTCTTCTTGGCTTTGGTTCCCTACTTTATCGAAAGGAGTATGAAGTCAGCATTCCTACACAATCTGGCTTCGTAAGATACAATGAAAAAGTTATCCTTTGTTGCTCTTCTCGCTTTTGTGCCGATGTTGACCATGTGTCGACCGGCTGATGTTCGTCCCCACTTCAAGAACTGCAACTACAACGGTGCTTCCTCGGGTACAGTTGTGAAGTTAACCTGTCGCGGAAAAGGCGACAACCACGGCACTGCACTCACCGACGCTCGCAAAGCAGCCGCATTCACTGTGGCTTCCCGTATGCTGATGTCCGGTGCAGACCGAGCCAAATTCTCGATGGTTGAACGCCGGTTCTTCCTCGCCCATCGTAACTTTGTACGAAGCTGCACCACCAACGGCACCATCCAACAGGACGATGACGGTAGCGTGTTGGTCATGGCCTTCTGCAATGTGGACCGCACCCAGGTGGTTGCTTTCCTCAAGGACAACGGCGTGATCAACCCCCAACAGACACGCGAAGATATTGGAAACCCCACTGTCGCAGTCGTCACCAAATGGTCCACGCACGATGCAAGCTGGAACGAGTTGGTCAAGAACTCTGCTTCGGAATTCCTAACCGCTCGCAAATACAACGCGCTCGACCTCAGCAGCGGCATGAAGAACCTCAAGACCCTGGAACAAAAGATCCTCAAGTCTGACAACATCCCCATCGACAAGAAGTACCGCGCTGCCATGATGATGGGCGCCGACGTCTACGTCGAACTCGCGGCACGCAACGATATCAAAGGACCCAACGTTCGTGGAGTAGCAGCCGTGAAGGCCTACGAAACCACCACCGGACGTTTGCTGGGAAGTTCCAGCTCTTTTGGTCGTCAGTACCCCTTGAGCATCGCTGGCGCACAGCAAAAAACCGTCAAGGAATCCATCCAAAACGCGATGGAAAAGGTGCTGACCCAAGTCATGGGTTACTGGCGTGACGATGTGCCCAAGGGCAACCGTTACTACATCACCCTCGCTGGTCAGCTGAACGCAGTGGAAGACATGAGCGATCACATCAACTTGAAGCTCAAGCGCATTCCGAATGTTACCAATGTGAAGTGCCCCACCATTACACAACAGCGTATGATCTGCACTTTCCGCTCCAAAGGTGACGTGGCTGAGCTTCGCTTGAACATCAAAACTGCGCTTCGTCGCTCCCCAGGTGTTCGCTCTGTTTCACGTCGAATTGCAACACGCAAGTTCTTCTTGTTCACGATCAATCACAGCGCTCCATCGGGTAGTCCGGACTCTCTTCCTCCCGGACTGTAAGCCTCTCCCAAACCCTCCCTCCCTCAACCTTGAGAACCCCATGAAACTCTTAACCTTCCTAGTTGACCACTTCCGCTGGGCACCCTTCTCCCAAACTCTCGAAGACGCTTCCACAGATTACGAAGCCGACGAAGTTGGAGAAGCCGTGGTTGTCTTCCTGCACCTCGAAAAGAACGACATGGTCGAAGACAACTACAACAAAGTGTTCCGCAAAACCCTCAAGCACATCAAATGGTTGGCCAACAAAAAGGGCTTCTCTGATGTTGTCCTTCACTCCTTCACACACCTGGGAGGAGATTCTGCTGAACCCAACGAAGCCGAAGCCTGGATGGAAGCCATGGCCGAACGCCTCGAAAGCACCGGCTACCACGTGAAGATCACACCGTTTGGTTGGTTCTCTTCCTGGGACATCAGCGTACAAGGTGACAGCCTCGCCAAGGTTTGGAAAGAGTTCTAACTTTCTAGACGGGCTCCACTGCTGCAAGAAACGGGTAAGGGAAGTATCACAAGTCCAACCATCAACAATCCACAAATGACGCGGATAACACAGACTGATGGAACGCAGGCTCAATTGATTTGGGTAAGCATATTAGGAAGAAGGGGATAGCACAAACCTTTTCCACTGAAGACTGGCCGCGCCAAAGTTAAGCAACAAACCCACCTGACATCCAGTTGCCTTCAGGTAATTGATAACCTGTGACTCTTCCGTACCACTCAATCAAACCAGAAAACTCTCCCGCCTGTGAATTTTGAGGAGTCTGCAGACAGATGAAGAGCAAACTTTCCTTTTCATAATCCACTCCCCCAGCGATTGTTTCCTCCCATAGAAACACTGTTGCAGGTTAAGAAACGAGGTGAAGCAGACCAACCATTTTACCATACAAGTCCAATCCTTAGAACACAACACAACGGCAACATACGCAAATTCGATGAGGTTGAAACTTCCAACAAAACGAGTACACTGGAATCAATGCATTTGGACTGATTGTTTCTTGTAGGAAAACAGCGGTCACCCAAAGGGGTATGGGATACCTAAAACTTGCGGCAGAAGGACAACACAATGACGACACGACGAGATGTACTGCAAATGATGGCGATGGTTGGGGCTCAAGTGACTGTACCCACAGTGATGGGACTCAACGAAGCCGAAGCCGAGCAAGCCAACCCAGGCAAGTCCAACAACCGTGTGCAGTTGGTTCGTCGCCCCATCCAAACCTTCAACGTCAGGAAGTCCGAAGACAGAGGGATGGCGAATCATGGATGGTTGCTTGCCAAGCACTCCTTCTCGTTTGCCAACTACCGCGACCCCAAACACATGGGATTCCGCTCTCTGCGTGTAATGAACGAAGACAGAATCCAGGCCGGCCGTGGCTTTCCCATGCACCCACACTGGGATATGGAGATCCTAACATTCATACTGGATGGCGCACTCGAACACAAAGACAGTATTGGTAACGGCTCCATCATTAAGCCCGGCGAAATTCAGAAGATGTCAGCCGGTAGTGGAATTCGTCACAGTGAGTTTAATCCTTCGAGTGACAAACCCGTCCATCTTTTGCAGATCTGGCTTTACCCAGACAAACGAGGGATCAAACCAGGCTACCAGCAGCAGGTCATCCCTCAAATTTCAAGCCCCGATCCAGTTCGATTGATTGCCTCTCCCAATGGCGCAAACAACTCCGTCACCATCCAACAAGATGCACGGATCTATGCCTGCCGAATGTCCAACAGCCAGCACATGCACTTTGAGGTGAAACCCACACGACATGTCTGGATTCAAGTCGCCAAGGGAAGCGTCACCATCAACAAAAAGGTGTTGAAGCAAGGAGATGGTTTTTCAACCAGTGATGTGGGGTGGATTTTTGCGCAGGCCAACCAACAATCCGAACTGTTAGTGTTCGACCTGGCTTAAAGAGAGACGAGGGGTGAGTTAGGGGCAGGTTCCTTTCGTTCCGCTTGCATCCGTGCAGGCCTTGCCCGTGGGACATCCAGGTTTGTCGCAACAGTAGGTAGGCACAATGCCGGGCACACATTTTCCTGTACCTGGTGCACAAAGAAGACCCTGCGTACAGTCACAATCGACCTTGCATCCGGTGGTACTGGAAGGTTTGCAACAAATCAATGCCGGGTTTCCACAGGCCAGTGAGTTGTCTTGAACAGTGCCTGGCGCACAGGGTAAGCGAGAGTTCTGGCAAGTACCACTGGCTTGCTCACAGCCGTTGTTGGCTGGTTTGCAGTCTTGCGCACAGTTGCATTCGGTTTCACCGTTGCTCGAATCACACTGACCGTCACCACAGTTCACGCACACAAAGTCCTGTCCGGTGGTTACGCAGCCTGGAGGAGAACCCACGCTTCCTTTCTTAAGCCCCGAACAACACTGCTCCGTGAGCTTGATACGAGCGCCCAACTTTCCACACCCTGGAGGATTGTCCGTGGGGAGTTGCTCAGGTGGAGTTGGCTCTGAACCTGCATCAGGATTCAACTTCTCTAGCTGTCCCGGCTCTTGTGACACCTCAGCAGGAGCTTTCTCTTGCTCAGGCTCTTCAACAACAGATGGCTCCTCAGGAACGTTGGGCTCGGCAGGGTCTTTGGGTTCTTCAGGAGTTTGGGTTACTTCTTCTCCTGGTTCTGTGGAAGATTTTTCTTCACCAGGCTCTGATTGGGTTGGCTCGCCCGCCGCACCTTCATCTCCTTGAGAGATATCCACAACCACTTCTTTGCTCGATTCAGAAGAAGATGAACCCTCTTGCCCTCCTTCTCCTGAACCAACAGGTTGACTGCAGCCTGGAGCCCAAGCCAACACAACCATCAAACACAACACCAACGAACCAAGTACAAACTTACGACTCATCAAAACAAATCCTCCTCAGAAAGAACGCTTCCAACTCAAAACTTTGCTGGACACAAACCGACGTACAAAGTTTAACAACTTGGCCTGCAAAAAGCGAACTGCTACCCTACAATCCAAACTCCATGCAACCTCTACCTACCACAAAGGAACGAACGAATGAAACAGTTTGGTCCACTTCATGGGATCACAATCGTGGATTTGACGCGGGTTTTGGCTGGCCCCTTCTGCACAATGGTACTGGCAGATCTTGGAGCCACCGTGATCAAGGTTGAAATCCCCGAGCATGGCGATGACTCACGTCACTTCGGACCTTTCCTCGGAGAGACTTCGGCTTATTTCATGTCGCTCAACAGAGGGAAACAAAGCATCGCGCTCGACCTCAAACAACCCAAAGACCGCGAGAACTTCGAAGCTCTCCTCTCCAACGCAGACGTCCTCATCGAAAATTTCAGACCTGGGACGATGAAACGTCTGGGATATGATTGGATCAGTTTACATAACATGTATCCAGAATTAATCATGGCATCCATCTCAGGATTTGGTCAGACAGGCCCAATGTCCAACGAACCGGCCTATGATTTGGTGATTCAAGCGATGGGAGGGTTGATGAGTATAACAGGACAACCCGAAGGACCTCCTACTCGGGTGGGAACATCCATTGGTGACATTGCCTCAGCGATGTTTGCGTCCAACGGAATCCTAGCGGCGTTGTACCACCGAAGCCAAACATGTGAAGGCTCTTATGTTGATATATCGATGTTGGATTGCCAGGTGGCTCTGCTGGAAAACGCCATTGCAAGAACACACACTCAGGGCAACCCTCCACAACCACTGGGAGCAAGACACCCTTCGATAACACCTTTTGATGCGTTCCAAACCAAAGATGGACCTATCGTGATAGCTTGCGGCAATGATAAGTTATTTCAGAAGCTATGCGATGTGTTAAGAAGAGAAGAGTTAAAGCTGGATGTACGTTTTGTGACGAATGCAGCAAGAACCGAACATCAGGAGGATTTGAAGGTTGAGTTGGAGTCCACACTCCAGACCAACCACAAGGAACACTGGCTAGAACAATTGAAGTTGGAGGGAATACCGTCTGGGCCGATTCAAAACGTGAAGGAAGTGATGGAGCACCCACAGGTTAAGGCTAGAAACATGATTGTAACGTGCCAGGACCCTGTGGAAGGGGCCGTTCCTATGGCAGGAAACCCCATCAAGATAGAAGGGTTCCCGGACCCAGGCAAACGAGCCCCAGCCCCCCGGCTAGATCAAGACCGAGAGAAGCTCATTGGAGAGTCTTAGCCAAATCCAGCTATCGAAGCCGCCATAGCATGTCAAACCCAGGGGTGGTGTTTGCAACGTTACTGTTGTGAGATTCACACCATTGACTGTAGATGTCGGCCTGTTGGTAGGATTGACAAAGGCCATACGTTAGCATCATCCGGTAGGTTGGTGACTTCACAAATGGACTGGACTGAAGGACAACCCTTCGCCCATTGGGATTGATAGAATGATTGGCTTTGTACAACAGAAGCTCAAGCTTACGTAGCTTGTTTTGAGACGTAGGCAACGGTGCGACAAACAACAACTTCGCAACGGGGTTTCCTTGACCTGCAAGCAATCGGCTTAGACTTTTTCGTGTCATGGGTTTTAGCATGGCCGCTTGAGTAAAGACGTTCTTGTTGCTCCGTTTCTCACGAACAACCAGCTTCCAGGAGTCCTGGGTACGGTTCAAGACATTCACAATCAGCTTGGTGTTCGGCCTCCCGGCAATCAAGAGATTCAAACCATCTTCAAACTTAGGAAGCACTTCTTTGGTGGACTTGGCTTCCACAACAATGGGACCCAACACGACTCTCGTCGTTCCGCCGCTCCCGATGGTTTGTGTCGTCGCACAACCCATCAAACCAAGACTCAAACCAACCAATACGATCCATAGGTATCTCTGTCTCATGGTAACCTCCTAGTAGAGTGCAAGCCGAGCTTGCTAAAGGTCCACGAAAGTCTTCCCCTCGGTACGAACATTGTCTTGAAACACCCGGACTTTGAGCCGGTGTTCATCCTTGCGTGACATTGTACCGTACAACGTGATTGTGTACTGCCCTCCAGGCTCTAGCCGGACAGGCTCCATCGCCAAAAGGACACCTTGCATTTGCGTTGGAGACAGAACAAACGAATGAGTTGCAGCAGGTAACGTGGTGTAGGAAGAGGCCCCCAAGGCTCCAACGTTGGAGAACAAGGGCGCTCCGGCAGAGGTAGCAAGTTTGAGATCCAGCCGAATGGAATCAGGTACTGCGTTTGCAAATCGAACCAAAACTTCGTTTGGTCCTAAGGCGTTATCTCCTGGCGAATCCTGGAGAAGCATCCACAAAAAACTAGTCCCTCGTGGAACCAACAATGCAGTGTATCGTGGGAACAAGTGAAGCGTTTTCGCAACCCGTGCAAGAACTCGTTGCTCGTTGAGAGAATCATGGACCTCGAACCAATGATCACCAGAGGGGATTGCCCGGTATCCACTGCTCTCACCGTACCGAATCGTTGAAAACAAAGAGTTGCGATTTCGCATGACAACCACAGGAGAAGTACCAGGACTCATGTGAAGCATTCGAAGCTCAACAGTATCCCCAGCCGGCTTGGAAGTTTGTTTGGGATCAGGCCCCTGTCCCGGGTTGTCAAAATCTAACTTGTAACTGCCACAACCCAAGCAAAACCAAATCAAACCGAGGACGCTTATCCATACAAACTTCGGAAAGTTCATAGCTAGCCTCCTGTATGATGATGCTAAAGAAGTAACACCCCACAGTAGAAAGATTCATCAAGAACCTTCTACACTAACCAACACTTAACAGTGTAGTAGTATTCCAACAGAAGTACGTCAATCCTGCGAGGAGAAAAAAGATAGAAGAAAGAAATGCATCGAAAAGATCCCAGAAAAGACCTCTGCAAGAGAGGGGCTCATCCTGCTGCAAGAGTCCCAACCAAGCAGTGGGCTGGACATATCCGACCGATAAGTCATCCCACGCTCTTGGAAGAAAGAGTGAAGTGTCGCCCAAGCCTTGGTCTCTCCGCCTTGCTGTGCAGATGATTGGGTTGAAAACTCCACAAACAGAGAAGAAGCGTTGAGCATTCCAAGCCCATACAGCAGGCAAGTCGTTGGAACCAATCCAACAAAAAGAATCGATTGACACCGTGAGCCGAACCCACTTAAAAGAGTGTCTGAAGTTGAACCCAAACCGCAGAGAGCAAGCATGTCCCTAGATGTCGTTGCGTTATGCAAAAATCTCATCGCGATTGACTCCATCAATCCATTCCGAACAGAAATATCACCGACAGGCGAGGTCGTCATTGACGGCAAGGAAGAAGAGATCCTCGCCTATTGTGAAGGGTTACTGCAAGACGCAGGCTTTGCAACCCGACGCCAAGACTGTGGCGGCGGACGACAAAATTTGATCGCAGAAAAAGGAGAAGGAGTCGTCTCTCTGTTGCTGTATGGCCACGTGGATACCGTGGAAGTCAAAGAGGGATGGACCTACGAAGAAGCTCTATCACCCGTTGTTCGAACAAGGGAGGTCGATGGGAAGGCCGTTGAAACCCTCGTAGGTTTGGGGTCAAACGACATGAAAGGCGGCGTGGCTGCGATGTTGTGCGCCGCGATGAAGGCCGAGTTTGATGGCTACAAGCTTAAGGTGGTGTTGGGGTGCGACGAAGAGTTTTGGTCCCTGGGCAGTCATTGTTTGGTCCATGACAGCGATGTCCTCGACGATGTTGGTCTCATTCTGGTGCCCGAGTTAGGAGAATCCACAGTAGCTCCCAAACCAGGAGAAATGCTCGTAACACTCGGACGTTGTGGCCGGGCTGAGCTTGTGATTGATGTGCCAGGGACAGGAGGTCATGGAGCCGAACCTCACCGCAGAGACCGCGTCAATGCAGTGACCCAGGCAGCCTATATCGCAGTAGCGATCGAGGAATACTCCCACACCTTGCCTGTGTACTATCCCTTTCCAGGAAGCCAACAACATGTGGAGAGCAGCGCCCTGGTAACGCGAATCGAAGGGGGCCAAGGGCTGCTTTCCATTCCAGACAAGGCGCAAATTATTGTCAATCGTGTGCTTGTGCCTGGGGAAACCCCGGAGTCTGCCCAAGACGACCTCGAAGACTTGCTCCTCCAGCTACGAGAGACAGGGGCCATTCAACCTGTATCTTACGGTGCCCAGGAGCACTGGCCGAGCGTTTCCATCCGGCCTCGCCCTACCCCACCCCTTCTTCCATACTGCATGGATCCGCAAGAACCCACCATCGCAAGAGCGCTCAAGAGAGTAAAAACTCACGGACCGCTCCAATGTGGGATGGGGCTCTCCGTCGCGGATGAAAACCGGTTTGGTGGAGAAGCCAAAAAGCCCGTCCTTGTGATAGGACCGCGCGGTGAAGACTCCCACGCTGCCTACGAATGGGTCACCATCCCAAGTTTGCATCGACTTGAATCGACCTACCTGGACCTCATCCAACACGGCAACACCATTCTTCCTATTGAGACAACCTGATAAAACCCAACACAACAAACAAGGAGACACGATGAGCAAGCTTTGGGGCGGACGTTTTGAGGGCGAAAACGATCAATTGTTCGCGCGATTCAATGAGTCGCTTTCGTTCGACAAGAGACTATGGCGGGCTGACATCACAGGAAGTCTGGCTTACTCCGAAGGTCTCAAGCACGCTGGTGTCCTGAGTCAAGAAGAAGCGACGACCATCCAGGACGGATTGCGCTCCATCTTTGCCGACCTCGAAGCCAACCCCGCCTTGCTTGAGGAAGGTGTCCGCCAAGGAGTGGAGGACATCCATAGCTTTGTGGAAGGCGAATTGGTTCGTCGTATCGGAGATGTTGGTGGAAAGCTTCACGCTGGTCGGAGTCGAAACGATCAGGTAGCGACGGACCTCCGACTGTTTACCCGTGATGCCATCCGAAGTGTGCAGGGGCTTGCACGTAACGTTCAACAGGCTCTAGTGGACCTCGCCGAGAACAATCTTGATGTCGCAATCCCTGGCTACACACACCTTCAAAAGGCCCAACCTGTGCTGTTGGCGCATCACATGTTGGCCTACGTTGAGATGCTAGAGAGAGACCTTGAACGACTTGAAGATGCCCATCGACGCACCAACCGTTTGCCCCTTGGTTCGGGAGCAATGGCAGGAACCAACTACCACATTGACCGAGAATTTCTAGCCAAAGAGTTGGGCTTTGATAACATCAGCATCAACAGCATGGATGGAGTTAGCGATCGAGACTATGTCTCCGATGTACTCCATGCTTGCTCTTTAATCATGATGCACCTGAGCCGCCTCTCTGAAGACTTGATTGTCTTTGCATCCACCGAGTTCGGCTTCATCGAGATGGGCGACGCTGTTTCAACAGGTTCGTCCATCATGCCCCAAAAGAAAAACCCCGACGCCCTCGAACTCATCCGAGGCAAAACGGGCCGGGTGTATGGCAACTTGCACTCCTTGCTGACAACATTGAAGGGCCTACCCCTCTGCTACAACAAAGACATGCAAGAAGACAAAGAGCCTCTCTTTGATACCCTTGATACCGTATCCGATTCGCTCGCAGTGACCACGATTGTCTTGAGAAACACCACCATTCGCAAAGACCGTTGTTTGCACGCTGCAAGCCGAGACTACCTGAACGCCACCGAGCTGGCTGATTACCTTGTCCGGAAAGGAATCCCTTTCCGTCAGGCTCATGGTGTGGCAGGACGCTGTGTTTTGCATGCAGTACAAAACCAACTGCAGCTGGAAGAAATGACTCTGGAAACATACCAATCGTTCTCGCCTCAAATCGAAGACGATGTGTACGAGGCGTTGTCCTTGGAGTCTGCTTTAGCCGGAAAGAACGTTCCCGGTGGAACAGCCCCCAACCAGGTCAAACAAGCCTTGGCCACCGCCAAAGCAAGGTTGCAGTCTGCTTCCTAGCTTCCACCCTTATTTCTTGCTTTTGACAACCTCACCAGCTTTCCCCAAAGGCTCCAGCACCGCTTGGGTCGCCCCTGTTTCCCCGTAGGCAAACTCCTTAATGAAAGCAGCCACTGCGTTTTGGGTGGCCACCTGCACAGCGATGGTTGGGTCTTTGTTGGTTTCCAAAAGGTCGGAGTGTTGGGCGTCTTGAAGCCCCAAGAAGAAGACGGTTCCCGTGAAAGACTCGTACATCTTCACGCTGACATCGTACTGGAGCACTTCATCTTTTTTCCCATGAATGATTAGCGTCGGGGGTCCGACTTTCGAAGGCTCCGACTCTTTGAACACAACAGCATTGAGGTTGGTCGCTGGTGCAACAAGGACGGAAGCCATCACCCGCTTCTCGGTGCAGCAGGCAAACCTTGTCCAACCCAGCACGGTAGCTCCACCTAGGGAATGGCCCAAGGCCACGATTTTGGAGGGGTCAAACCTGCGGAAGAGAGGGCTGGTTTCATCCTTCCCTTGCTCCAGGATTTTGTCCAAAACAAAGGTCAAGTCAGAGGGTTGTTGCTCCAGATCAAACATACCTGCTGGCGCGCCAGCCGGAGCGTCACGATGGGTCATGGGAAAGCGAGGAGCAACCACGGTGATCCCCTGGCTGGCAAGGTATGCGGCAAAGGTCCTAAGTTTCTCGGGATGACCACCCAAGCCATGTGCAACCATCAGCAAGGGATACGTTCCGGCTTGCTCCTCCTTCATCACACCTGTCCAAACCCACACCTTAAAGGTCCGCTCCTCTGCGCCAGGCTCTCCTTTAACAGCCGGAGTTTTTCGAGAGGTATCGACAAACTCAAGAGTAAACATCGCAGGCTTGTCTTGGCTTACTGGCTTGGGCGGGGTTGTGTTGGAGTTGTTGGCATTGCTTGAGGCAGAATTGTTCGTGTTGTTCTTGTTGCTGGTAGAGTTGTTGTTCGAATCCGATGTCGAAGAACAATGAGCTCCGAAAAAGCCCAGCCCCAGAAGAAACGTAACAACCAAGAAGCGCTTCCAAACCATCATACCCGCTGCCCTTTTCGTCAGAGATAGAACGTAGAACCTGTGCCCATGCTCACCTTGATGTGGGAAGTTGTCAAGATCTTCGATAGGAAGTGACCTACCTCTCTTGGGAAGAGATCATTGTACCAGAGCCTGACAGGGTGAAGATCTCCTGGAGCATCACATTTTCGCGTCTGCCGTTGAGAATGTGGGCGGCTTTGACGCCACGCTTTAACAAGTCGATAATGGCGTAGATTTTGGGCATCATACCCGCTCCCACACCCTTGGACTTGTACATAGCTTCGGCTTCCTCAAGTGTCATTCTGGAGATAAGAGATGACTTGTCCTCAAAGTCCCTGTAGATGCCGTCCACATCACTGAGCAACAACAGTTTCTCTGCGTTCAATTCGACGGCAATTTCCGCAGCGATGGTGTCAGCGTTGATGTTGTAGACGTTGCCTTCGTCGTCTGCACCCAAGGAAGAGAGAACAGGGACATACCCTTCGTTAAGTAAGATTTTGAGCAAGCGGGCGTCGATCTCTACGATGTCACCAACATGACCGTAATCCACCATCTTGCGCTCTCCCGTGGTTCGGTCCGTGACAGGCTGCTCTTTGCGACGCTTTGCGCGAATGATGTTCCCGGCCAAGCCCGACAAACCGACAGACGGAATCCCCAACCGACGGAGGGTAGAGAGAATCTCGGTGTTGATTTTGCCCATAAACACCATCTTTGCGAGATCGAGCGTTTCACTATCGGTGACCCGTCTCCCGTTGATGATGGTTTGCTCTACGCCCATTTGTTCGGCCAAATGGGTCAGCTGCTTTCCACCTCCATGGATCACAACAATGAAGAAACCCACCTGATGGAACAGAGCCACTTCTTCCATGATGGAGTGGAGCAACGTTGAATCTTCAGTGACCTTGCCGCTCAGCTTCACAATAAAGACGCTTCCCTTAAATTTCTGGATGAAAGGGAGGGCTTCACGAAGCAAAGCAACGCGTTCTTGGCTTGTATCAGACATGGAAGGGGTCCTTTTTGGAGAGAATAGAGAAAAAGGAGCTTGGAAGGCAGAACAAACTTGTTGAGAAGAGCAGATTAACCGTTGTTCAGGTACACCGACATCATGGTTTTTTGGAAGTGAAGTCGGTTTTCGGCTTCGTCCACCACAACAGAGTGAGGACCATCCAGAACTTCATCTCCAACCACAACATTCCGGCGGACAGGCAGACAATGCATGAACAAGCCGTTGTTGGTGCGGCTCATCACGTCGCCCGAGATCATCCAATCTCTGTACGCCTTGCGCATCTCGACTTCTTCGTCCAAACGACCGTAGTATTGGAGGCTTCCCCAGGACTTGGCGTAAATCACATCTGCATCAGTAGCGGCTTCGTTCAAATCATGGGAGATGCTGAAGGAACCACCTGCGGCCTCGGCTCTTGCTTTGGCATCGTCCATCAAGGACTGATCCAACAAGAATTCTGGGGGACAAGCCAATGTCACGTGGGCCCCCAGCTGCGAGGAAGCCAGAGCAAAGGAGTTCGGAACAGCCATGGGCAACGCTTTGGGGTGATAAGCCCACGACAACACGACCTTTCGACCTGCAACAGAGCCAAGCTTTTCCTTGATGGTCATCATGTCAGCGCCCCCCTGCATGGGGTGATGAGTGGCCGATTCCATGTTCAAGATAGGCACCGGGCTGTACTTGGAGAACGCGCTCAACACAGGCTCGGTTTTGTCTTCTTCGTAATCCGACATAGAGGGAAAGCATCGCACTGCAATTGCATCAGCGTAGGAAGCCAAGACAGGAATAGCTTCCTTAATGTGCTCTGCGTTGGCGCCGTCCATGACAATGCCTTCGCGATGCTCCAGGTTCCAAACCCCTTTGCCAATCTCCAAAAGAACTTCTTCACCACCAAGTTGACGTACACCCACAACCATTGACGTCCGGGTCCGCAAGGAGGGGTTGAAAAAGAGCAGAATCACGCTCTTGCCATCCAGGGGTTTGCCGTAGGAGGCGCTCCCTTGCTTTTGTGCAATCGCAAGGTCCAACAGCGCTTCAAACTGTTCACGGGAAAGATCCCCGGTGGACAGGTAGGAAGAACCTTTAAGCTCGGCAAGAATAGGATTCAACTCTGACATCAGTTACTCCAATCACGTGTGCAAAGTATATGCAAAAGAACAAAGATCAGGAAGAAAATTGAGAGAGAACATCCAGGAACAGATCAATCTCAGGTCGCTTAAGAGTCAACGGGGGCAACAAACGTAGCACATTGGGGACACTGGAGGTCCCCGTGATGATGTGATGCTCCATCAAAAAGTCCCGAATGACCGAGGCTTGCACCTCGAACTCAATCCCCACCAAGAAGCCCAAGCCGTGGGTCGCCTTCACGATAGGAAGCTCATTTAACTTGGCTCGTAGGTAGGCACTTTGTTCTTGCACATTCCCGATCAGATTGTCCTGCTGGATCGTATGAACCGTGGCAAGCAAAGCGGCTGAAGCAACCGGTCCAGCGCCAAAGGTAGTGCCGAGGTCTCCGTAACCCACATGACTTGCGACATCATCGCTCACCAACAAGGCTCCCATGGGGATGCCGCTCGCGATGGCTTTGGCCAAGCAAATGATGTCGGGGAGGACTCCGTGATGAGGGGCAAAGAAGAATTGACCCGTTCGTCCCATCCCGGTTTGAATCTCATCAAAGACCAACATCGCTCCGTACTTGTCACACAAGTCCCGGAGGCCCTTAAAGTACGCAGGCGGCGCAGAGCGTGCGCCGTACATGCTCTGTACGGGCTCCAACATCACCCCGGCGGTCTTGTCCGACATCATCGACTCAAGCGCATCCAAATCTCCGAAGGGAGCGAACAAGTGGTCGCTGACTCGGGGAGAAAACGCCTCTCGGTACTTGGCCATCCCCGTCGCAGAAAGAGTACCGATGGTCCTGCCGTGGAAGCTTCCCTCAAAGGTGATAACTTCTGGGCGGCCGGTCACCTTTCGGACAAGCTTGATCGCGTTGTCGTTGGCCTCAGCGCCGGAGTTAATAAAGAAAGCGTTCTTCAAACCCTGAGGCGCTACGGAGCAGAGAGCTTCTGCAGCAAGAGCGCGGGTCTCGTTGTAGACAACGTTGGAGTAGAAGATTAGCTCCGAGGCCTGCTTTTGGATGGCATGCACGACATTGGGATGACAATGTCCTGTCGCAACAACAGCGTGACCTCCGTAAAGATCCAGATACTTCTGCCCTTCTGAGGTGTAGACCCACACATCTTCCCCACGCACAATCGACATGGGGTATTTTTGGTAGGTTTTCAGTTGGCAGGACTCTTCCAATTCAAACATGTTCCGAGACATGGTTTTCCCTTTCGCATGGTTCCACACCGCTCCATCCCATACGCTTTGGAACGCGAGTGAGGAACTTCCCTGTCGCTATGGATGGGTTCCTGGAACCATCAAGCCCGTCCCCTCGGGATATCCGCACATCACATTGAAGTTTTGGATGGCTTGACCAGAAGCACCCTTTACAAGGTTGTCGATGGTAGCAAAAACAGTAACATCCTGTCCATCCACAGCCCATCCGATATCCGCAAAGTTGGACTGTTTCACCCAGTTGGTGTTGGGCGAACCTCCCACCAATCGAACAAAGGGATGGCCTTCGTAGAATTCACGGAACAGATCACCGACCTGTTCTTCCGTCATGACTTCCTTTGTCGAGAGATAGATAGAGGCAAAGATCCCCCGAACCATCGGCGCCGAGTGGGTTTGGAAGGTCAAGCGTCCATCCCAAGAGGGGTTTAATTCCTGAAGGGCCTGAACAATTTCGGGCTGGTGACGATGATTAAACATTTTGTAGGCATAAAAGCTGTTCGCCCGGCTGGGATGATGCGTACCCGCGCTGGGTTTGATACCCGAGCCGGAGGAGCCGGTCTTTGCATCCACAATGACTCGACCTTCGATGACATCAGCCTGAACCAAGGGAGCCAAGCCCAAAATGGAGGCCGTGGCAAAACATCCAGGGCACGCAACCCTAGAAGATAGCTGCACAGCTTCCCGATTGAGTTCGGTCAGTCCATACACAAACTCGGACTGCAGCAGGAACGAGGTATGCTCACCATAATACTCGGCAAACACATCCGGATCCTTAAGTCGGTAGTCCCCGGCCAGATCGATGATTTTGACCCGGATGGGTATATCAGGAACAAGGTTCATGCTCTGGCTGTGAGGAAGACCCAAGAAGATAACATCGACTTCCTTCCAAGCCTCTGAGAAGGAAGAAGGCTGGAACACCAGATCGGTGAACCCACGAAGGTTGGGGTGTACTTCATCAACACGCTTTCCCTCTTGGGAGTGGGCGGTCACCCAAACAACTTCAGCATAGGGATGAACCAACAAACGACGAAGCAGTTCGCTCCCTCCGTATCCCGATCCTCCGACGATTCCAACCTTTTGCACCTTCATTCGATGCTCCTTCCTTCACAAACTTCCAAAACCCAGTTCCCCAACCAACCTACTTCTGCTGCATCATCGAGTTGAGACGAAGGCGAAGAGAGTTCAACTTGATAAAGCCTTCCGCATCGCGTTGGTCGTAGACACTGTCCTTCTCAAAGGTTGCAAACTCCTCGGAGTACAACGAGAAGGGTGACTTGCGGCCGACAACAATGCAGTTTCCTTTGTACAATTTCACACGGGTGGTTCCAGTGACGTGTTTCTGGGATTCGGTGACCATGGCGCGAATCACGTCAAATTCAGGAGAGAACCAGAAGCCGTAATAGATCATTTCGGAGATTCGGGTGTTGAGGGAATCACGCAGACGCATCACTTCGCGGTCCATGGTGATCGATTCCAAAGCCCGGTGAGCGGACATCAACACGGTCGCTCCAGGAGTTTCGTACACACCGCGAGACTTCATACCGACGAAGCGGTTCTCGACAATATCAATGCGACCAACTCCATGCTCCCCAGCGACGTCGTTGAGATGATCCAACAACTCAAACGGACCCATCGCCTTACCATCGACAGCAACCGGGACACCTTTCTCAAAGTCGATTTCCAGGTATTGCGCCTGATCAGGGGTCTTCTCAAGAGGATTGACGAGAACATACAAATCGTCAGGGGGCTCGTTCCAAGGATCTTCAAGCACGCCACCCTCAAAGCTGATGTGCATGACATTGCGGTCCATGGAGTAGGGTTTCTGGTGAGAAGCAACCACAGGAAGGTTGTTGTTCTTGCAGTAATCCAACAGATCCGAGCGAGACGAGAACTCCCAGTGACGCCAGGGAGCGATGACCTTGATGTCAGGCTTCAACGCGTAATAGGTCAACTCAAAGCGAACTTGATCGTTGCCTTTTCCAGTCGCGCCGTGAGCGACCGCGTCCGCTCCTTCAGCGATGGCGATTTCGATATGTCGCTTGGCAATCAAGGGACGAGCCAGGGAAGTCCCCATCAAGTACAAATCTTCGTACTTGGCGTTGGCCTGGATGGCAAAGAACACATAATCCCGGACAAATTCTTCCCGAAGGTCTTCGATGTACATCTTGGAAGCGCCAGTTTTTTTGGCCTTCTCATCCAAGCCTGTCAATTCATCTTTCTGACCAACATCTGCGCAATATCCGACCACTTCACAGTTGTAGGTGTCTTTCATCCAGTGAAGCATGACGGAGGTGTCCAGACCACCCGAATATGCCAAGATGACCTTCTTTACGGAATCATGAGCCATAACAACCCTTCCTCTGTGTTATTGGAGCAACGTGGTGGCCACATCCTCTTGGTTGGTTTCGACGGAGAGCCCGCCATTCAGCTGACCCTTGGTGAGGTTCCATCTTCATGATGAGCACAAACGCCCCTCCTGACGACATCGCACCAAGCAAGCTTTCTGGTACAGGACAAAGGAAATGTCAAGTCACAATCCTGCCAAGACCTGAGTTGATGGTTGCTACAGGCCCAAACGAACCTTCTCCCAAGCATGGCGATACGACGTTTGGCGAGGGAAAAAAGGGAAGAGTTGCAGTGCCACTTCCCTCCTAAAGACACGTGGATAGGGCAACAAGACAACAACAAATTCATAGAATTAGTCGAAAACCGAGCAGTCTCCGAAGAGAATTGCCTCAAACCTGCACTTGCAAAACCAACAATCGGTTTTATGTTCTGTGTGCAGAACGAGTTGGGATGTGCTATACAGGAACAACTTTGACCTCTGTGTTTCTCAAACTGGTTTTGCCTCCCTTGCGAAACCTGCTCCCCATCCGAGGCCGTCATCAACAAGGGATTCATTGTTTTCGAGCCCTTATCAAAAGGAAGACACACCATGTCGAACATTTTTCGGACTGAGTTCTTGGGTAGCCAATGGGGACCTTGGGAAGATAGTCACCAAATACCTGTCTTGCCCCCAGAGTTTGAACAAGAGCTGTCCACCGTCTCGTTCCTCACAGCGGGCGAAGACGAGCTTTGCTTTGTGTTTGATCCCGAAGCACAAGAAGTGACCTGGTGTACTTGGGAAGGTGAGACCTGGTCCGACTGGCAGGACTCATGCAAGCTTCCACCGCCACCCAACTTTTATGTGGAAGACGACGACATCCCCGCCTACTTCTCCATGGGAACCATGGACGGCGACCCAGCGATGTTCTCCTACCAGGCGGAAGACGACACTCTCTTCATCAGCTTCTGGGATGGACGCCGCTTCAGCCATTGGGAAGAAGTGTCACCGGTGGAAGCTCCGCCCAACCTCAGCGAAGCTTCCGATGTATTCGCTGTTGGAGACGAAGAAAACACGTGGCTCATCTCCATTGACCTGGAAGAATGGTCCATCTTCTATTGTGCATGGGATGGAGAAGTCGAAGCCTTCAGCCCATGGGAAGATGCGCCCAACCTATCCCTCCCCGAAGAGTGGTACGACATGGGCGGAATCGATGTAGACGGAAACTCTGTGGATGGCGCGCTGTACATCTACGCGACAGTCTACGACATCGAAGATGAGTTTGAATAAGAACTATCAGTTGTAGCGGAAGGCTTCCATCGTGAGGCCTTCGTCAAAATCTTCCTTAAAGCCTGTCGCCTCCCGAAACAACGTACTATCCACCACAACCGGAAACTTAATGTGAGTGACTGCTCCCGTGGGAAGTTTGGGGAACCCAAATCGACCCATCACGTGGGGGTAGAGAATCTCAGGGATGGGTATGCTTGTCCGACCCACAACCTTGATCAACATGGACAGAGGCATAGGCTGAGGTCCACTGACATTAAAGACCCCGCGAATGTTGCTCTCCAGAGCCAACGCAATGGCCTTGACCACATCGTGTTCGTGCATGAACTGGAAGAGTGGATCAAAACCCATCACCGTCGGAACTCGTGGACCTTTGAGGAAGCTCGCAAGGGTTCCGTGGTGGGAAGGACCTAGCGTGTAGCACACCCGCAACACGGCGGTTTTCAAGTCGGGGTAACGCCAAAGCGCGGAAGCTGCGAACAAGTCGGCCGCGACAAGGTCTGCCAACTCAGGAAAGGTGCTCACAGCGGTAGGGGGTGCCGCTTCGGTTTGGTAAATAGGTGTATCTGGAGCGGCGCCGTAGTAAGTGTGACGACCCACAAAGATGGCCTGCTTCACTCCGTAATTCGCGCAATATTCAAAGACCGAGCGGGTTCCATGAAGGTTGATACGATACCGCTCTTCGGCTCGCGCAGAAAAGTGTGTGACTGTCGCCATGTGGATCACAGCGTCGGGGCGTCGTGTACGAAACACGTCTTCGGCTGCACGTTTCCGGATGTCCACATTGAACATTTCGATGCCTTTGTCAGCATCGGGCCACTTCCGTCGGTCCATACCAATGACGGTGTGACCGCGGTGAAGCAAACCTTGTGCGACGAGACGACCGATCTTTCCAGAAATACCAGTGATCAGAACTTTCATCTGATGAATACCCTCCTGATCAAGCGGTTTGGTTTTGGTCGTCTAGCAAATGCCGTTGCTCTCGGCCTGCCTGGATCAGATCAGCAATCTTGGCCTTCACCTCAGCAACGTACATTTCGATCATGTCATCATCTTCGTAGCCATCGCCTTCAAAATGCATGGGCTCACCATACAAGATTTGACAGGGCCGCGGCAAAGGAATTGGCAAAAGATAAGGTGTGATAGGGATATACGGTGCTCCTACCAACTTTCCGAGCGTCTTGAGGTTCATGATGGTGGGGAGGATATCCCCTCCACCCAAGAACGCAAACGGTACAATCGGCGTGTTGTTTTGAAGGGCCAACCGCATAAAGCCTGTGCCAAACCGAACCAGGGAGTAGCGTTCTTTGTAGAGTTTGGCCGTTCCTCTTGCTCCTTCCGGAAACACGAGCAGGACCCGCTCGTCGTTGAGGAGTTGAACAGCATGCTCAGGAAGACCTGTCAGTTGGCCTGCTCGACTGTTCCAAGCTGAAGAGAAAGGCAGATTGTTCATGAACTTCTCGACCATCCCCTGCGCCAAACGAGGAGGATCCTTGTCGAGAAGAAGAGAGGCGATCACCATCGCCCCATCAATGGCCACGCCGCCCGAGTGATTTCCAACAATCATCACCCTACCCTGGTCAGGAATACGCTCCAAACCCTGGGCACTGACCTTGAAGTAACTTCTATAAAACTTACTCAGCAAGGAGAGAAACAGGCTGACATGCTTTTTGGAGACGCCAAACTTATCAATCCCATAGCGATTAAACCCAATATCGAGTTGATCCACCCGGTCTTGAATCTCTGGGTCTATCATCCACTTCATCAACATGATTTCTTACCTTGTTTTCCATAGGTGAACGTGCCCACTGTACCGTATGGTGTGCACGAAGACAACCAAGGAGATACGATCAAACGGCTGAAAAAAAAACGCGACACCGCCTGGAAAACAATGAGATCAATACGTCAACCTAGCGCACGACAAGAGCTACAGCCAGGGACGTCCTCCCACCCAGTAGTGCTCTGGAAGTTGCTTGTCGAAGCAATCTTTGTCTTTTTGGAAAAAATTGTAGAAGAGGATGTGACGAAGAGCCGCGACCCCATCTTTCCACGTAATCTTTTTCCCCTCCATGTAATTTCGGGGGAAATAGGAGATGGGAAGCTCCATCACACGCAGCTTGAGTCGTGCAACCTTTGCCGTCACTTCGGGCTCAAAACCAAACCGATTGGACTCCAGGTTCAAGTTCTTGATGATCTCAGCCCGGAAGAACTTGTAACAGGTCTCCATGTCCGTAAGATACAAACCGCTCGACAGGTTGCTCAGCATCGTCAGAAATCGGTTCACAAGGTAATGGTAGGTGCGATGCACCTGCCCGCTCTCATGGAAACGTGACCCAAACACAATGTCAGCCCGGTCTTCCATCAACGGCAGAAGGAGGGACTTAATCTCATAGGGGTTGTATTCAAAGTCGGCATCTTGAACACCAATGAAGTCGCCTGTTGCTGCATCAATACCGCGCCGGACCGCAGCGCCTTTGCCGCAGTTTTTGGGCTGCTCAATCAGCTGTACTTCGGATTGAAACTTGTAAGACCGAAGGATTTCACGGGACCGATCCTTGGAGTAGTCATCCACGATGACCAGCTCTTTCGCGATAGGCAAATCCAGCTGGTCAATCACATCGAGAAACTCTTGGAGATGGCTTTCCTCGTTGTACACAGGGATCACCAAGCTCACCTTGAGGTGGCTAAAGTCAGCGGGTGCCTCAGTCTTTTGCTGTTCGCTTTGCTTCAACACTTCATTCTGTATTGGAGATATCGGTTTCGATGTCACGATCCAACCCTTCTTCACAACAATGACGATGCTTCAAACTACACCTGCGACACATCCGTCAGCAGACAGCGGTCTATACCATACATTCAGGCAAGACACCAATAACTTTATTGTTCTGGAGCCGAAGTTGCATCCGTCTGTTGGCGAAACCGCGCCAAAACCCAAATCATAAGGACCAGAAGCAAAGCATAGCCTGCCATACGAGCTTCATCAAACCAAAGAGGGAGCTTTAAGTGGATAAGCTTGAGTGAATGGATGTCTCGGATCACCGAATTGCCCGCCAGCCCCATCAAATAAAACGAGCCAAGCAACAACGAGACAACAAGGAAGGATTTGGTCGTCTCAGAAACAAGAGGGACCTTGCCCGGGTCCTGAGGTTTGGGGTGGTAACCTCCCAGAAACGCAAGCAACAACAACAACGGCAAGTTGGCGCACCAGATGTAGTATATATCCCAGCACATCGGAGAGATCGTAGGCAACGCAACCATCCCAAAGGCCAGAAACAAAGGAAAAGCACTCCAGGCCACAACAAACGCAAGCCAGGCCCACAAGGCGACGACACCCAAACGAAGCGGCCACAACCAACGACGGTCTTGGGGAGGCAAGGGATGATGACGAAGCCGGAACGAAGCTTTGCGATACTTGGCGAAACGACCCACCACAGCGTAGTTAACACCGGCCGTCGAACCTTTCGCAATCTTCGGCATATTCGCGAGGAATCGTTTGCTCTCCTTGAAGCCCACTCCCCACAGTGAAACAAGCACAACAAAGACCAAGCCAAGCCCAAAGGCCCCAGACCAGCGAAGAACCTTCGATGAAAAGCCTGGTCTGTTTCGGTGACGGAACCACCAAAGCCCCAAGGGACCCAAAACGAGAACAGGAACGAGCTTAACACCGACAGCAAGGGCCAACACGAAGCCACCCAAACCAAGATGCACGGGATGAGCGTTCTCGTTCCTCAGATACCATGCCGTGTGAAAAAGACCGACGGACAAGAGTAACAAAATACCCACATCCAATTGACCCAAACGCCAGGACCTTTGGAAGGAGTTAAAATACATGGTGGTGATCACCAGAACGCCAAACATTGGGAGCCCAGGATGAGCAGGTAGCCAGCGTCCAGGAAGATTTCGCTTGTCGTTGTCTTCAGCAACTGGAGACACCATCGCACGAAGGCTGACCGTTGCAGCCTCCACCTTGCCGGTCCACAGCCACTTTACCCAGAGCCAGGCGTAAAAGAAGAACGTGAACAGGAAGAGAACATTGAGACCCAACCAATAAGGAAGGAAGGCCCGCGTTTTCATAAACCCAAACGGCTTAAGCAAAGCAATCACAAAGGGGGAAGCGTTCACGCTCTGGTGAAGGCCTCGAAGGTCGTACACACCGGCCCCTTTGTAAGCCCGCTGAGCACCAAGAAAGTGGTTGTAGAGGAGGTCTCCCACCGTAAACTTCGTAGCGACAAACTCCACAAGGTTGGCAAACCCACTGAACGCGACCAGCAGCGTCAGGCCCCAAAGACCTGTCAACACCCAGCCCAACATGCCTTTCCGACGCTGCCACCACAGGCTCACAGCCAACAAGCCCATCCACCAAAGAGTCCAAAACTCGCGGTAACCGGCTTCGGGGTACCACCAGCGTGACTCTTTGAGATCAGGCCATTGCCCAACAGCCCAACCCAAACCAAACAGGGCGGATAGAGCAAGGACAAAAGAAAACCAAGTCCCCAACCAACGTGACAATGAATGCATACTAGGAGTGGTCACTATTGGCTGGAGTTAGGGCTGTTGCGTCGCCATTCCTGTCGAGTCCAGGCCAACGCATGGGAAGTATCGCGCAATCGCTTCAAAAGAACCAACACGAGGTTGTGTTGAATCTTGAATCCAATGTCTGGAGATTGCCGCATCATCTTAAGGAACTCTTCGCCATTGATCACAAGGCATTCGGTCCGCTCTTGCGAGACAACCGTCGCAGAAACAGGCGCGCCATCGTACAAGCCCATTTCACCGACATAGTCCCCAACGCCCAATACAGCGAGCATCTCTTGACCACGGAAAATTCCCAACTCGCCGGATTGAACAATGTACAATTCCCGGGAAGGATCCCCTTCTCGCAGCACAACTTCACCAGGCTCAAAGACCTTTTGTGAGGACGCGGACAAGACCTTCAAGGATTCAGGATACGACATATCCTGGAACAAGGGACTGTGCCGCAAGACATCAACGCTCGCGACAATCTCGGTGGTGCGGGAAGCTTCACGACCTTCAACAGACACCACAACCACGGTAATGTTGTCTTTTCCGCCGCGCTGGTTAGCGAGATCAACAGCTTGCTGTGGTACCTTGGAGAGATCGTGCTGCGATAACATCGTAGCCAGCTCCCCTTTCGCAAGGTAACCGTGAAAGCCATCGCTGCAAACGAGGAAGGCATCGTGGGGAAGCAGGTCCACAAAGAACAGATCCACCTGCAGACGGTCGGCCATGCCCACAGCGCGGGTGATAACATTCTTGTAGCGCGAAGTCGCCGCCTCTTCTTGCGAGATCAGCCCCATTTTGAGCTGCTCAGCAATCAAGGAGTGATCTTCGGTGAGTTGGTACGTCGTCCCATCTCTGTAAAGATAACACCGGCTGTCTCCAACATGCACAATACAAGCGACGTCACCGAGGACAACCATCGCACAAAGCGTGGAGCCCATTCGGAAGTCATTGCCGCGCTGTCGAGATTGGGAAAAGATCTGGTAGGTGATAGCCTGAACCGCCTGATCCAGGTAATCTTTGGCCTGTCTACGGTGCTCATCAGAGAGAGGTTGCCCAGGTGCAATCGCTTGTCGGCCGAACAAGTCGGGGCGACTGCGAAGGTGACTTTGCATCCCTTCCACCACCATACGGCTTGCGACATCACCGGCGGAATACCCACCAACGCCGTCTGCAACGACATACAGTCCAACTTCAGGATCAACGAGGACAGCGTCCTCATTGTGGTTTCTTCGGCGGCCAACATCGGTGGCTTGCCACCCAAACAATTTCAGTCGTGGGGCCATGTGCCCAACTCCACTTGAACTCTAAGGACTCCACTCGGGGAGAAAATACGCTAGGAACCAAACCTACCATAAGGAGGTACGCTTGACTAGTCCCAAAGAAGAGACAGCTAAAGTCAGCGTCCCTTCGGTCTAGGGAGTTCGCCAACCGAAGACCCCAAACCCTGGCCCATCATTTCCTGGGATGCTCTCCTCCCCCGCCAAATCCGGCGTGTTTTGCAAGTTCGCGAAGCCAGCTTCGAGGAGACACACCCATCCAACGCTTAAAGGAGCGGGTAAACGAACTATGTTCATGGTAACCCAGCTTGGCAGCGACTTCAGAGATGGAAAAAAGCCTCTGTCCCAGCAAATGAAGCGCTTCTTGCTTTCGATACGATTCAACCAACTCCTTGAGAGATAGCTTCTCCTTGCGCAACCGCCGCTGGAGAGTTCGGAGAGGAATCCCCAATCGATCGGAGACGGCCTGCCCCACGCTGAGTTCTGAATCAAAAACCCCAGACATCACGTTCCAAACCGCATAGGCAATCGGAGCCGAGGAAAACCGCTGAAACATCATCTCTTCCGCGGCTTTTTGAAGAGACAGGTGCAACGCGGGATCGGTGTTTGGAGCTGGAGACTGCCAAGCCTCTTTCGACAGCCTCACCCCCGTGTACATGGGGTGAGGAAGAACTGGAGTTCCCACAATGTCATCCAAGGTGGGATCGCGTTTTTGGAGAGGCCGCAAAAACACCATGGGAAACTCAAAGTCCTCTCCCAACATCTCTCTTGCTCTCTTGATGAACATTCCCAAAAGCCAACGGTCCACATGGTCATGAAGTGGAAAGTACGGGCGATTGTAGATCCGAACCTCAATGTCATCCTCAACCTCAGCGTACTCCAAGCGAGTCGTTGAGCTGACAAGAGGGATGTATTTTTGCAATTGGAGGAGGCCATCCTCCACGGTATCGGCCGTAAAAACAAGATGATCCACAAGACCAAAGCTACCAAAGGGAACAGCGAGGCCCGCACGGACAAACAGATGTGGCGTCTTCGACAGCTGTTGGGCGTGCTCCCACAAGGACATGATGGAGTTGATACTGGCCATTACTCCCCAATATTCAGTGAGGACACCCTTCTGCGAATAAAAATGATCGGAGATACGCTCTCGGTCCAGGCCGACTTCCGCAAACGAGTCAAAAATCGCCTGAAAACTTTGTCGTGGTAAAAAGTGTCTCATGACAAAGCCAACTCCATGTTTCAATAACAAGACTTTCGCCGACATACACCAACATTCCAAGACGACATCGACGGGTTCGGATCACCCAATTTGTGGGCTTGTTTTTTACTTCGTTTGGGGGGGTGACGTCAAATGACAAAAAGTAGGTCTCGGAAGACAAGACTCTCCAACTCACCTTTCCTTATGCTCAGGAAAGCGATGCACACTTCGATGTACCCGACAATTCTTGCCTGGTGCTTATACCCAACGTTCATCCAAGACAACGGAGAGAAGAATGAAACGAAGCCTTCTACTGCTTTGTGTGGGGTTGCTATTTGTTGCCCCAACCCTGAGCCATGCCAGCCAGCTTCAAGGCGACTACGTCCTTGATGCAGCCGCGACACGAAAGCACGCCCAAACGCTCATCAACAAACTTCCCGCCCAACAGCGACCGCTCGCCAGAAAGTACCTTCAAACGACACAAGGAAACCATCAACTGTGGTTGCGTTTCCACCCCAACGGCAATCGCCTCTCGTTCATATCCCAGCATCAGGTTCGCGGTCGTCTGATTCGAAGCGGTGTGTTGCAAGGTTCATGGAGCCAAACCACCACCGGCTACCGTTTGACGTTTTCGACGACCCAGACCCTTTGTACGAAGGCTCGTGGCAATAAGCAGCTCAAGTGTCGGAACCTCTCCAAACGCGGCCAACAGCCGTTCTTTTTTATCAAACATGTCTCTAGCAATGACCCAACGTTACGAGCGTTTCGCGCCTACACCTCACAAATGAATGCCAATCGCAACCGGCGAAGCCGAGTTCGTAGGATGAGCGCAGGCAAAACCAGACCCATTCAAATCCGTGGTCTGGCGAACAAGCGAAAAAACATCTTTACCAAAGGACTGGCGCGAGAGGTCCTGGCGAAGCTTGCCAGAACACCGGGCAAACTACTCAACAGCAGCCGGGAAGCGGAGCAAGCGAAACTGAACCTTTTGCGGGCCGCTGCCAAACCACGAAGCAAAACGGTCAAAAAAAACACTCAAATGGCAGCTGCCTTTGGCGTTGGACCCTATGAAACTCCAAGCTTCGATGAGCTCAACAGGCGGATGAAGATCGAGCACTTGTTGAAGATCATCAGCGGTCGAGCAGGAGGAGAGGTTTGCTTTGATCAATGGTTCCTGCATTACAAGCTGCTCGTTTGTGGGGAGAGGCAGGTCACGGGGAAGGCCAGAGTCTGGGTCAAAAAGGCCGAGGCACACCTCTTTTTCTTTCAGCACCACGTCAAGTTGTACGATGTCCCTCCCAATGGCAAAGAGATCTTGGGATGGCTCCAACATCGGTTGATGGAATTCAACAACACTCTCCAAGGCGTCGAAAACGAACTCAACAAGGTTCGCGAAGAGGCGATGAGGTTCTACAAATCCAAAGAAGCGGATGTTCTTCGAGAGATCTCAACCTACATCAACAGCATCCTCGCAACTCCAACCTTTCAGTTCATTCTAGCCGAAGCGCTCAACAAAGTAGGTCAGCCGCTCGCAGAGAAATACGCCAGAATCATCGCAGACAAGTTGATCAAGAACCTCTCCAAAACGCTGAGCAAAGCAGCAGGTCGGGCGGTGGTCGAGGCTGCCAAAAAGACCATCCTAAACTCCGACAAGGTAATCAAAGCCTCCAAAATCGACTCTCTCGTCTCTTTGACGGTTGGGGTTGGCATTCAACTGGCCGCCCCCCCCATCAATGTCTTTATCAAATGCGCCCCCTACTCGGGTGATGCAAAGTTCTGTTGCATCCAACGGGCGGTCGCCGAAGAACTCACCATGCTGGTCTACAACATCGCGACAGCGATCATCGGAGTGGTGGTGGATGCAGCCATCATCACGCCAGTGTGCACTTCGTTAGGAGCGAGCATCGCAGGGGCAATCACTGGCTCAACGGCTGGCTTTGGTGCAGGAGTGGCAGCGGTGATTGCTCCCGTTGCCACGAAGATTCTCAGCGTCTCCTTTAACACCTTGATGACGGGTTTGTTTATCGGAGGAAGTTATGCCTGGGATGCAATCGCCAACGCTGCAACGGTAAAAACACACATCAACAAGCTCACTGGCATCATCATGGTCGAACTCAACAAGTCTTTTAAGAAGGCAGGAATGGATCTTCGCAAGCTCCCTTGCATTGCTTGCGAACTTGCCGTCAAACCTGGAGAACAATGCAAAGGCCTCACCAGCATCAAGCCTTCGACACCCACCCAGGTGGCCACCAACGCACCAGGTTATGTGGGCTGTTTCAAAGACGAGGGCAAGCGTGATCTGCCAGCAACGGTCCATGGCAGCAAGTTTAATCCCGCAACTTGTACCCAGGCTTGCGCCAAACATGGCTACTCCTACGCAGGACTCCAATTCTATGGACGCTGTTACTGTGGCAATACGTTTGGCCAACGCGGAGCTGCCCCCGAAGATCAATGCAGCTACAAATGCGAAAGCGACAAAGGACACCTCTGCGGAGGGAGCTGGAGAAACAGTGTCTATCTAACCGCCCCAGTCCTGGGCTGCTACGCTGACAAGGCCAACCGCGACCTTGGTCGTCAGGTGCTATCCAGAGGCGCCTTGCCCAACACCTGTGTACAACGTTGCCGCAGCATGGGCTATCGTTACGCTGGCTTGCAACATACAGGAAAGTGCTTTTGCGGAAACAGCTATGGCAAACATGGCAAGCGCCCCCTCGCCGAGTGCAACCTCCGCTGCACTGCAAAAATCCACCTACGCTGTGGAGGACTATGGAGAAGCCTGATCTTCGATACAAGACAAAACCGTCTCCCGACTCCAGGACTTCTAAGAATCGGTGAAGACGCCGCACGACACGGAGACCAAGGAAGCAGTCTGTACGCCCTCCAAAGGAAACACACCGAGTCGTTTTATGTTGGTCCCGATGGCTATCTTCACTATGTCTTCTCACATCGTGGACGATGGATGCTCGACAAGAACACCTTCCGTCGTGGGGGCAAAGCTACTGGAGCTGTCTCTGCGGTCTTTGCACCTCACCGAAATCATGCTGAAGTGTTTTATGTAGGTCCCGATCGCCACCTACATTACTACTTTATCCATCGAGGCCGCTGGATGCTCGACAAAAACACCTTCCGTCGAGGAGGCCCGATCAGCGGCTCAGTCAGTGCAGTGTACGCCCCCCACCGCAAACACTCGGAGGTCTTTGTGCGTGGACCCAGAGGTTACCTCCAACATTACTACCTTGTCCCCAACAAAGGATGGAGGCTCGAAACCAAGGCCTTTCGTCGCGGAGGTCAAGTCGAGGGACCGATCAGCGCGGTCTATGCAACCCATCGCAGACATGCAGAAGTGTTCTATCGTGGCCCCAACAACCTCTTGCACTACTTCTTCCTCCACGGTGGACGTTGGCATCTCGACAAAACCACGTTCCGAAGATTCCCTGTCCATGGAGACCTCGCAGCACTTTACAACCCACTCCACCGCCATAGCGAAGTGTTCTACCGAGGCAGGGATGGATACCTCAACCGCTTCTTCTTCCACAGAGGTTGGCACCATGATAACCAAAGTTGGCGAAGCGCAGGCCGAGTGACCGGAGAAATCTCCGTTGTCTTCGACCCCAGTCGAAAGAACCCCTCAGGCTTTTTCCGCGGTGAAGACGGTTATCTCCGGTACTTCTTCTATGAAGGACGTGAAAGACGCTGGAAAGTAGATCGTATGTCCTTCCGCAAAGGAGGAAAGGTCGCAGGTTCAATTTCGGCCTCGTACTCATCCAAGCGCAGACATACAGAGGTCTTTTTTCGGGGCACAGACGGTAGCTACAGATACTTCCATGTTGGACCCAGAGGCTGGACGATGACAAAGCTTCGTAGGTAACGATGAAGCCTCTTCCTCATTCCCTACAGCAAGACACACGGGTGAAACCAAGACGCCTGGCTGCGAGTAGCACAACCCTAGAGCGTGATGTCACCGGCCTTCCCCACCACCATTCCTCCTCGTTCACTTGTTCGTTCCCACTACGACGCAACCAGAGTAGCTCCTGACTTGAAGCGAACATCACCGAGAAGGCCGATGAACAAACCCATTATGCGTTGGCATCGTTGAGATAGTCAGTCCCTGTGTACGAAGAATAATTCGATATAGCACCCGGAGCCAGGTCATTTTCGACAAGCCAGTTGGCGAGACCATTGATGGACCGACCTATGTTAAAGCCATCCATGAAGATTTCATTCGGGTCTCCCAGCTGAAAGACACCTTCGTCGTTGGGGTCCACGCCGTGAGCGTGGGTAACAATCTTCTTCACATCACCAGAGGACAAGGAGCCAAGGTAGTCATAAAACTCTGGACCCGACATCCCAAACCTTGAGGCCAACTGGGCCAGGACAGGTCCAGCGCTTCGGCCTTTGTTGTCGTGATTGGAGAGTTGCTTGGCGATGTCTGGATCGATACCGGCATCGATCAAGAATTGTTCTGTGGGGCCTTCGTACTTGTTGGACTCCGAAACATTCTTGTAGTGGTTGAGTCCCAGACCAGTCACAAGCAAGCCAGCCGCAACAAGCTGTCCACCAGGAATGCTCCCAACAACTCCTGCCGCCGACAAAGCGCTCCAGGCTCCTACGGCAGCGCCAGCTGCGGACACACCATGGATGGAAGCGTTCAGGTAATTGCCATCTTTGAGGTCACTGATGGCTTGTGCCCCTTCAAAGATCCCCGTCACACCGTTCACAAAGACCCCAACCGCTGGCAGCTTGCCCACATGTTTGAGGTTCGCGAGTCCTCCCACATCATCAATCTTGGTGCCCAACCAAGCAGCCTTCGATGCGGCGCTCAGGCGACCGGCATGATCTGCAATTTTCAGCGCAGCAGAAGCACCGTCGGCCCCTAGGTCAAGAACGTCAACCAGCAATTGGGAGCGCTCCAGGGCGTCACCTGTTCTCCAATCCTCGCCAAGATTGTCCAACGTCTGACCCGTTTTGAACAAGACATTGGCGCTGTCAAAAGCAAGAGAGTGGACCTTGAATCGGTTTTTCAGAGCGTCACGAAATGCCGGTGAGATGTTGGCAAAGGTCTTACCGTCGTTCAACACATCCAGCAGACGTTCGGCAAATTGTTCGACTTTGCCCGGCTCGCCACTTCGGAACAAATCATCAAAGGTGTCCCGAAGTTCAGCAGTCTCGGGACTTTCGGGGTCAAGAACCTTCAGATTTTCAAGCTGATTAAGCAAACCATCATGAGCAGAAGTCGTCTGTTGCCCTGTCCCCTGGGTGCCGCCGGCGAGAAGGGTCGAGCTTGCGCTCTCCGTCAAAGCTACGGACAATTCGCCACGAAAAGCATCAGGGTCTTTGGTACGTTCGGCAACATCGTTGATGTGGTCAAGAGCGGTAGATTGTCCCTGGCCGCTTCGCTCCAGCATTGCACCAATGACCGCGCTTCCAGACGAAGAGTTCGCCAGATTGGGAATCTCTTGAGCGACGGCCGCTCCAACAATTTGCAGTCGGTCAGCATCAGAACCATAGAAGTTGTACTCACCATGTTCTGCAATCGCGCTGTCTTGGTCAAACACAGGACCCAGTCCTGGAACGGTAGAGGCCAACAACGCAGCCTTCTTTTCCAGGTCATCAAAGTCTTTCTGGTTCCGCCCTCTCTCCGCATCGATGGCTTGTTGAAGTTTGTCTTCTGGGAGTAACTCTCCCTGTGTACCGACCAGATGAGCGAGCTGTTCGTTGTGTTTGTCTACCTTTTCTTGTGCGGCCTGAAAGTCTTCCGTAAGTTCACCCACGCTGTGGGTAACAGCCTTGGAAACGTCGTGGGCTCCGTCTGTTTTGCCAACGTTGTACAATTCGTTGGCGAGCTGTACGGCAAACGTGGTGCCTTTGCCTTCAAGAATCGAGGCTTCAATCCCATCGTCCAGCTTTTTCAGGTTTCCATCGGGCCAGTTCGCTGCGATTCCCTTGGCCAAGATAGCAGTGTTGTCGGGTCCCAGCGCTTCACCGACTTCAGAGAGTGTGCCGATGACGCGTTTGGCTTCATCAGTGTCTTTGGCTTCATTGAGAGATGCACCAAGCTTCTCGATGGAAGATTCGGACTGTTCCAGAACTTTTTGTTGGTAAACGGGGTCAAGTCCCTCTTGCCCAATAGTGTCTTGGAGGGCTTGAGCCCCTTGCTCTGGACCTTTAGCGACAGCCGAGCGAATCCGCTGCGCGTCGAGTCGTACCATCTCACCTTGTGAAATGTGGGAGGGAGATCCCAAGAGGGTAGCTTGCGTGTCTCGTGGCAATCGAGCAATTTGTTCGGAGACTTCGCGCGGAGACCCACTTGCATCGAGAGTCGTTGCCGCAGGATATGGAAGGGGTTTGTCATCATCGATGGCTTCCTGGTTGGCTTCTTGCTGAGAGACCACAAGGTTTTGTGCCCTCTCCTCCACAACCTGTTCGGCTTCCCTAATTTGCTGTTGGTATACAGAAGAATCACCAGGAGCATGTTGAAGTACAGCTTCTGCATGTCTTAAGTCAGTCTGCGCCTCTTCCAATGCAGCATGATGTTCTTCGACAGTCGCAGGCTCCTTGTTCTCCGAAACGCTCACATCCTCACCCGGTGTTGTCTGTACACCAGACCGTGGGCGAGCAGAGTTTGTCACCGATTGCGCGGAGCGGTTCAAGATTTCCGGCGTCACTCCAACATCGCCCAAAGGTCGAAAGGAAGACAAAGTTGAGAGCCCTGGTTTCTGCGTCGGTGAATCGAAAGATGGGGGAGTCGCAGTTCCTTTGCCCGTTGTTGCTGCGGAAACCGTCTTTGGAGGAGTGCTTACAACGGCCTGATGGAGCTTTCGGGACAACATCAAAGATTGGGTCGAACGATGGGACGGCAGCTCTTGTTTTTCAGCCCGCTGAGCTAGCAGATCTTTCTTCGCCTGGATGGCTTTTTGGCTAGCGATGGAATGGGCATCTTCCTTTGCAGTAAGCCCCGGCGACTTCTGCAAGGAACTCTTTTTCTTGGACTTCTTCGACGATGTGTCTTGAGCCGAAGAAAGAGAACTCGGACTTTGAATTCTGCGGGTACTTCCGAGCTTTGAAACACTCATATTGGCCTCTAGCATCCATCGCCACAATGACAACATCGAAGAACTGTTTTCTTCCGAGAAAAAGGTATGTTAACAGCCAATCCCCACAGGGTCAAGGGCGGTATAGTGTTATAGGGTGAGGTTGATAGCAGTTGGTTTGTTAGGAGTCCGTAGGTTGCACAGATTGAGCAGGAGGGAGTCCGTCTAGCCTCTTCATTTTCAGCTAGAAACCTCCATCATTTTAACTTGTTCATTGGGTATTCCGGGATGGAGGCAACTTCGGTTTTTCCTTTCGGCCAAAGACAAAAACAGGCTTCCAGGCAACCAGAGGTTTGTAACACCTGGCCAGCTGGAACCGAACCGAACGCTGAACTGGGAACCCCCAAACGACAATGTTATCTACTAACTTGCTTAGACCACAAAGTTGAAGAGTTTGAGGCCTCCCAATCAAAGATGGAATCCAAAATTTTTGGGAAGGAGGAACGCCCATTTTGGAGCGAATGTTCTGGAGAAATGCCTTGCGAAACGAGACAGGAAAGTAATCCAACTCAGCTTCGTAGTTTGCGAGATTGATGGCCCCTTTGTCCATACAGGCATAACTGATAGCATGAAGATGAGTGTGAACGCGATAGCTTCGATCCACTTGAACTTTTCCAGTGGGAAGTCCTTTGGCCTTAACACCCGAGCGGTAATGAAGCGGAAGATAGACACCTTTGGGTTTTACATTGCGGGTGACCCGAACATAGTGTTCCAGGTCCTGACTTAGTTTGGAACAAAGGTAGGTAAAATGAGCAAAGTTCCCCACCAAAACAACAACGAGAACACCTCGAAACACCTGCCCCATCCAATTGGCGGGCAAACGCAAACAAGCCAGAAGACACAACCAACCCAAAAGTGAAAATCGGCTGTTCAACCACAACGCAGAACCCAAAGAACGCGGAGCCACCAAATAGCCCAAGAAAAGTCCCAATGCGAGAAGAACAATAGGCCACCGAAGTGATATGGCTCCTTCTTCAGGAGAAGCTTCCTTGGATTCTGTACACCCCTTCGACCGTCGCGACAATACAAGGGTAAGGATGCAGCCCACAATGATTAAAGCACCGACACCGTACGAAAAAAAGGTTTGGTAGGGGTGAAGAGAAACAAGGGGATAGAACAGGATCAATCTGACACGTTCAAGGAGCGCACCCCAAGTAAACCAACCCGCCGAAGTCGAAGAAGATAGCTCTGAATGTGGCAAGTAAAAGCCAAGCCAGCCAACAGCAGGAAGAAGCCACAACCACGTTCGCAGAAGCAGCTTTCGCTCTCGAAAGAAGCAGAGAACGGACAAACCTGCAAGAGCGCCCAACAACAAAACAAACGGCAAGAGATGGGTGAAGTAAAGACAACCCAAACCTAGATGTAGCCACAGATAATGAGTCCACCTCATCAGGTTTCGATGCTTCCACCAAAATCCAAGCAGACCAAAAAACATGGCCACGCCAAAAGAGAAATTCCAAAACCCCATCTGAAAATAGAAATGGTACACAAAGAAGAAGCTCAAAAGAACTGAGTCATACGGGAAACGGTCAGGCTGAACGGCTCGAAAGAAGTACGCCATGCATCCCAAAAAGAAGAGAACATAGAAGCTGAGAAAGATCTTCTCAGCAGCGAAAGGAGACACCACTTTCATCAACAAAGCCAAGACAGCTTGCGAAAACCAGTTTGGTAGAGCCTGCCATTGGATTTGAAAGTACTGGGAGTACACAAAATTGGGGTTCCAATACTCCGCTAGAATGTGAGCATTGTATAGATGGCTGGGTCCGTCTTGTGTTGGGAAATAGGGGAACAACCAAATGGGCAAAAGGGCGAGTATCACAAGAACAACAGCCGCCCAACCCCAAGCCTTAACTCTATGTTGTGACAATGGAACTCTCTCTCTACCACAGGAACGTATCTTCCACTTAATTTTCAAGGCGTAACGGTAGCATTCCACCCCAACGCCGTCAAGATTGAGAGAAGTCCCCCAACAAGGCCGTCCTATCGCCAGATTGGCAGTTCAAAGGGAGCGAGAGTTAACGTCTTTGGGGAGAACGTCGTGTCGAGGGCGCCTGAAGTTTGGGAAGGGGAAGATTGTAAGGATACTTAAATCTCTTTCTCCAATACATATATTGCCGATAGAAATGGACCTTGAGGCGAGCGTCAAAGTGAGTCTTGCGGTTGTAAACAAAGACAGTCCTGACATCTCCAGAGGTAAGATTGCAACGAAAGGTTGCCGAAGGTGGCCCAAAGAAACGACGTACTTTTTGCGCTGATACATTCCTTGAGTTCACTGCAACACGCTTGATCGCTTGCGCAGCGCTCAAGCCCTTTTGCTTCCAATGATTCAATTGACCTTGAATGGCCTTAACGAGCTTTGGGTTGTCTTGCGCTCGGAGGTACCGGCGAAACTCATCGTGAATCTCCATGTACCCAGGAATGATAAAGTTAAAGAAGGGTGTTCCCAGCTTGGAAGTCCCCTGCCAATAGTAGGATACGTTGTTGTTCCAATGGTAGAAGTTCAACGTTTTGGGGTTGATTTGATAGACCCGCAACGCATCACGCGTCATCATTTGAATAGGACGGGCGGTCCAATACTCGGCAAGACCGTAAGCGAGGTTGTATTTTTCTTTGTTCCGCATCAAACAATCTGCCAACGATTGAGCATCACCGGCCTTGGGCGACATCGCGAGCATCTCGTTCCAAGACACCTTCGCTTGCTTGAGTTGGGGCAAAGCGAGAAGAAAGACCACGATACAGACCCCAGAAACCACCGGAATAGCCCAAGGAACCCAACGAGGATGTAGAAGTGCCCTCTTGGTTTCCAACCGATAAGCAACATCAAACAGAAAAGCCAGGCAGAGATAAAAAGGAATGTAGGTGTAATACCGGCTGATGTTCCCTTTGGAAAGAAGCAAGTTAAACGCGAGAATACACAGCGTAGCCCCAACAGCAAGTCCAAGCATGTAACCATGCGACCAATACACCAAAGGCTTGGGTTCGTCCGAGGTAAGGCTACGCAGCCATTGCACCATTCGAACAAACAGATAAGCAAACAACATCACTTGAACGAGCAGGAATAGGACAAGCAGGAAGCTACCTCCCAAGCTCGTGACGACCAAGTTCGCAAAGTTACGAAATGTGACGCTAAGATCCTTGACACCTTTGGGAGTGTAAGCCTGCCAAAGGTGGAACTGAGGCAAGGTGCTTTTGTACAGCACAAGGTACCCGAAAGCTGATGCTCCAAGCCCTGCAAGCGTTGCAGCGATCATCCTCTTCGAGTGCGAAGCTTTGAACCACCAGGACAATGCGGTGAGAACCATCCATGTACCAAGAACGGGAGCGACAACGAAGGCTGCAAATTTAGCAGTACCTGTTAAACCGACACAAAGAATCGCAACCACCCAAAGGTAGTCATACCATCGATGTTTCTGAACCAACAAGAACAATCGGGCGATAAGAAAATTTGCCAGAGAAAGATAAAGAAAGCGCCGTAGGTTGTTCGCGTTCGTGAAGATCACGTAGGTCGTACAAAGCAAATAATAGCTCCAACACAACAGCACCGTTGCACCCATAGCTATGGCTTGGGCAATCCAGCGCTGTGGATTCAGGACCACTCGCAGAACGTACCGCGTGGACGCATAGAGAAAAAGACCATTCACCCATGCGATCAAAAAACTTGTGAGAGGTATATTTTCTCGTGAGAGAAAGAAGAGTAGATAGTCAGAAACGACCACAAGTTCAAACCCACGCCCAGGAGGCTGGACCCAGTTTTGAAAAGGAAATCCGTGGTGAAACCAATCCTTGTAAAGGATCAAATACTCCAGGCCATCTCCATCAAGAGAACCATTCGCAAAAAAGAAAGGGAGCGCAGCCGCTGCCAAGGCCAGAACCAACAGTGCCTCACTCCCCAACCAACGCGACCAGGGCGAAGAAGAAGTGGAGTTGTTGGGTTGTTCCTGAAGAGCCATACCTTGTCCTGTTCGGAGAAGCCGTTTTGGGGAGAAGTGAATGGCTCAAAAGTACCAGATGCTCCCGTGCTTGTCGAGATTGCCAGAGAGCGTTTCAACAGATTATTGGATGGACTGACCTCGTGTCCCCCACCGCAACTGTAGCATTGCCGATGGGGTAAGCCAAAACGCCCAGGGCCCAGGGACACGGACACGGGGGTCGGAGCTGTCTTTCTGCAGGGTTCCTTGGTAAAAAATCGCTCGAAGTCGAAAGGCCATCGACAGATAGGACGTCAGCGCAAAGCTAAGTACGTTGTCTAGCTCCAACTCATGGGTAGGCTGAACCGAAGCACCCTTAACATCGACAGGGACGGAGAGACGGAAGGTGTAACGCCCCATGGATTGGAAGGTCATGACGCGCTGACCCAAGGACAAGAGCTTGAGTTCACCTGTTCGGTACAGCAAAACAAAGCCCGGCAGAAAGTTTGTGTCAGGAAAACCACCAATGTTGGGGTATGTTTGCATATCCGGGCTGCCAAAATCGGGAAACTGCTCCAGGGCAAACTCCCTCTTGGCGCTCACAGAGAGTCCAAAGATGAGGTACTTGGGAACTGCGTCCACTTCAAAGCCCACTTCACCTTCCAAAGAAAAGCTTCGGTATCGTATCTGATTGAGGGTCTCAACGTAAGCAGTATCGGAGAGATTGGGACGCCCACGCCGGGTGAGTTCGGTTTGAAGTTCAGCCCGAACCAACGGTCGAAACCTCTTGATTCGTTGGTACCGGTATTGCGTGTTCAACAAGACCTGATCGTTTACTTCGTCAAAGATATCCGAGATCCCCAGAGCACCTCGTTCTTTGACCACAGTTTGTGAGCGTATGTATGCCCCATAGTGAAGCAAAAAGTTGGAGTCCCATTGGTGAGACCGGGTCCCGGCATGGAGGGCAATGTTAAGCGTTCCTGAGAACTGGTACTGGGTAAAAAAATCGGTGGGGATGCGCGGATACGAACGAGCACCCACCAAATCAACAGGTGAGATGTGATTGGAGTCAAAAGCCAAAGCAATGGAAGTGTCCAAACTCCAGGCAAAGGCTTCGTTAAGTTCAAGAACCTTTCCATCGTACGGGATGATGGTCCCAGGAAGTTTTTGAGAAGATTGCGCCAAGGCTGGGTTTCGTCGCTGCCTCTCTCGGCTCCAGCTCCTGAACTGGTCGTTCTTAAAGTGATGACGCAGCAGGGTTCGCAGTTTAGGACAACATCGACTGGAGCAAGGGTCCGATAGCTTCACCTGTTGGTTGCAGGTTGGGTAAGTTATCACCTTCCACATGCTATCCAGCTTCTTGAGCTTTCGCTGTGCAAACACCAATGCTCGGCGGCTCGCAACGGTGGGTTTCAGGTTGGATTTAAGCTTCCGTATGGTACGAAGAAGCTGGGTTCTTTGACGACTCACCACATATTCAATGGTTACAAACTGGTAAATCTTGTTGGGCTCCACAGCGCGCCCATTGACTTGCTTCTGTTTGGGCGACCAACCTGCGTAAGCCATCTCTTCGTCTAAGGTTTCGATGGATCCGGTTCGGGGCAGAAACCACCGAAGAAGTTCTTTCCCCGTTAAGGTAACTCGAACCAACTTGGAGTTAAAGGGGAGCGCCTGGTACAGGTCGTCTGCGGTAATGAACTGCTTCAAAGGAAAAGGCCGACTCCGGATGGCGCCTTCATTAATGACGGCCAACTCCGACTTTGTGGTATGTCGCAAAACATTCAGGACATACTCCAAGAAGTTCTTGTAGGTCATCGCCTTCCCAGAAGGAATACGACCTGTCCCAAGCTGTATCCCCCAACGTTTGCAGTAGGTGTTCTCCCAGCCTTGGAGTTTCTGTTGCCAACCTGCATCCACCACCTGACTTTGGAGGGGCATGCTGATCGGCTTAACATCAACGAGGGTTGCTTTTGCAGCGTTGCTTGGCTTCCGTAACTGAAGGTCCACGCGATGCAACATCCTTCCGTACTTTCCGCCTCCAACCATATACACATGCTCGCCTTTGCGATTGGTATAGATCACCGTTTGGGTGTGGGTTGAACCATCGCGAAGTCCATTGGTGAGGATAACATCAATGCCTGGAACCTCTTTCGCAAGTTGTCGAAGCTCACGATTGGCGCTGTTGGTGTGGCCCAAATGTGACATAACAACCGTCAGGTCGACAGGTAACTTCTCCTTTCGAATTTGCTCCATCACCTGTTTGGCATGTGCGATAGGTGGAGCAATCCGCAAACCGAGCAGTCTCTTGCCAGCAACAGGCATATCCTGCGGCACCAAGTGGAACACAGCGATGCGAAGTTGTTTCCCTTGGAAGGGCTGCGTTTGAAACACAAAGTAGCTTCGCTTTTGTTGAAGCTTGTCACGGTTAATGACGATGTGAAGTGGATGCCGCGACTCTGTTCCAACAAGATTGGAGGCGGAGAACTGGAGCGCATTCCTTCGAGATTTCTGCAAAAAGGTATCCAAGGCCTGCAAAGAGACCGAAAACTCATGATTACCAATGCCAATGAGATCATAACCAAAGGCAAGGAACAGGTCGGCCAACGCAGTAGCCCCCTTCCCTTTCGGCTGTGAGAGAAGAAAGCGGATATCGTGACGTGGTCCTAGGAAGTCGCCCGTGTTGAAGAGCAGAGGCTGTGGCTTTCCAGCCTGCTGATGGGCCTTTCGAACGGTCTGAACCTGCCCCAGCAAATGTGCCAGAGAAAAGCGAGCTGCCTTTGCTTTCTCTCCAGGCTTCTGACAGCGAAACCCCTGCAAATGCCCCCCGATGTCCGGTGTAAACAACAACGTGAGAGGCACGTTTTGAGCGGGTTTGGTCTGCGCTTGCGCGCTGAAAAAGCAAACCAACCACCCCACAATCCCCAGACCAAAGCCTCTCATCCATTTCCTACTCTGCACGTTTCATCCTTTCCAACGGAGAATTCCCTTCACGCACCGGCTCACGTATCAATGCATCTATACGAGTTACGGCTAAACTAACACATAACAAGGAAAGGGTTGACGAATCCAAAGTTCTCATATGCATTTGTATTATCTAACAAACAAGACTACAGAAGAGAACAATGGCCCCTCAAAACCTCTTGATTACCGTGTACGACATTGTCTGTCAAGGCTACAAGCATGTTCTCCCGTACGAATGTCAACGATTCAACAACAAGAAGAAGAACCACTTTTCACAGACCAAGAGGTGATGACAATCTTTCTTTTTGGTATGTTAAGAAGGCGATTTCAACTCAGAGAGTTTGGTTCCCTTGTCGAACCACATCAGGTGAGTGTTATGGGTGAAAGATACAGCCTGCAACGTTTTCAACCCCCGATTGCCGTCAGTTGCCCTCTTGCGGTGAAACAGGAAGTTGCGGTTTTGTCGATGGGAAGTGCTTGCCCACGAAACGCGAACACTGCATGCTCTCGTTGATTTGTGAAAACGAGGGGCGCCCTGGTAGACGAAGCATGCGCTCCAACCCAAGACGAACATTGCGCAAAAAAACACAGAATGCTCCGCCTCAGGACATTGTGGATATGCCAACGGAGCATGCGTCCCAACCCAAGATGTGCATTGCATCGGCTCAAGTGCTTGCCAGCAGTTTGGCCGCAGCTCCCTACAAGAAGAGCGATGGGAAGAGAGAAGGGACAATACGGAGTGGGAGCTCACTTTCAATTCTAGAGTTGTTATTCCACACCTGAGGGAGTGAGATCGCCCACGATAGTGAGAATCAACTTTTTGTAATGGGTCACAACTTGATAAGCTGGGTTTTCAGAGACACTGGAGACGCGCAAGATCCCAAGGCTTGGCCCGAATAGGCAAAGTGCTTAAAACCTGGTTGCTGCGAAACCTTAAGCGTCCGGGCCGTTCCATTCGGCTGCATCCGCAAAAGAAAGACACCATCCTCACTATCCCAAGCAACTGCAAGCTCGCGACCTGTCCACGAGATACGTGGAAACTCATCGGAATAGTCATTGAACGTCAACCGAGTATCATGGGTGCCATGGGGCAGCTTGACTCCTGACCGACTCAAGCGAGCGAGATAGATTTCACGGTTGCCGTCTCGACTGTCTCCCCAAACAACGGCCCACTCGTTGCCAGTCCAAGTGATGTCAGGGTCATACACCCAAGGGACTGCGACTTCGAGATCTCAACAGCCTCAATGGAACCCTCTGTTGCACCCTACAAGTGATGGACGTCTACTTGCATCCTGGGGCTCAATTTCTTGTGGATGAAACGCTTGTTTCGCTGCAATCCAAAGGTCAACAACAAGAGTTGGAACTTCATTACTACGACGACACACGCCAGATGGTGGGCAAAAGTGAAGCCATGCGCCGGGTGTTTGGCCGCCTTCCCAAGCTAGCCATTAAAGACTCCCCGAACTTGCTCACGGGAGAAACAGGCACTGGGAAGAGCAGCCTCGCTCGAATTGTTCACGAGCAAAGCCCGCGTAAAGATCGGCCTTTTGTTGTGGTCAACTGTGGAGCGTTGTCACCAACCTTGATTGAATCCCAGCTGTTTGGACACGAGAAAGGAGCCTTCACAGGAGCAGAAGAGCCTCACCGAGGATTTTAGAACAAGCACACACAGGCACGCTGCTTTTGGACGAAGTGGGAGATCTACCACTCTCCCTGCAGCCCAAACTTCTGGATGTACTGGAGCGTAAGTCGATTCGTCGGTTGGGTGGGGAAAAAGAAATCAACGTTGACTTTCGTTTAATCTCAGCCACCCACCGGGATCAACGCACAGACATCAAGAAGAACTTGTTCCGGCAAGATCTGTTCTATCGACTTGCTGTGGTTGAGTTGGAGATAGCCCCCCTTCGCCAACGACCTGAAGATATAACTCTTCTCGCCGGTCTGTTTTTTGCAACAACACGAAGAGCAACTCCAACTTCACCCAGGCGCTCTTCGCAAACTCCAACACTATGTATGGCCTGAAAATGTTCGACAGCTCAACAATGTGCTCCAACGCGCGGTAGCCCTTCAACAACAAGACACAACAGAAGGGAATCATCTACGATACATCACCGAAGATGAAATTGTCCTTCCCAGCACCTCACAAGATATCCTTGAAACGAATGAACTCGGGACCCCACCATCGGGAGAACTTCAACCCCACGAGACACCTCCATCCTTCTATCAATCAATATTGGAGCAAGGTGTACCGTTCAAAAGCGCGATGGAAAGCACAGAGCGCGAACTCATCACTCTGGCCCTGGAACAAAATCGTTGGAAGATCCAAGATACAGCAGACGCCCTCCAAATCACTCGAAACTGGCTCTACAAACGAATGAAGAAGTATGGCATTGAGTAGCCTTCCAACCTTTGCGTTGATGTTTTGATGCACGTAGCCAAGCCAGTGACTGTCAGGACACCCATGAACTAGAGATTGAGCCACCCCTCACCAACGCCAAGGAATACAAGATCTGGGAACCCTTTCGACTCAAGGTGCTCCTTGAGAAACTTGTGTACCAGAATGGTCGAAAAGTCCTCAGCCAACCGAAAGATCAGTAGGCCGTCTGGTTTCTGTGGGACGAACCCATACTGTTCGACATCAATACCATCACTTGGTTCTTCAACCTCAATCTCTCCTTTCAACTCTGCAATCTTGACAAGACCTATAATGTTGATGGCCTTGTATCCGGTGTATTTGATCTCTTCGTCCACAGTTTCCAGAACGGCATCATAGGAGACAACATTCTCAACACCTGCTTCGTGCAAGGCGTCCACAAACGCCTGGCTCGCGATGGAGATAGCATAATAAAATGAGATAGGAGTGCTATTTTCACAACCTTCCTGAATGGTCACAGGAATTGGCTGTTCAGGATCTTGGGTAAACGGTCGACCGAACATCCAGTCATTGTTCATATCATCGGGTAGGTCGGGTGTTCCGTAAAGCATCATACCGTCTTCTACCGCACTCACGCTGGACTGCAAGATGTAATAGTTACGTTCGCTCATCATAACTCCTTGAAAGGAAGAGAAAGCATACCATAACCTATGGGCGATGGAATGCTGTCTGGCTGGAATTCTACTTCCAGGGTGGCTGTACCTACGACAACGCTCCTAAGCATACTTGGACACCATCGGTTTGAAGAATGGAGAAAAATGACTGTCAGATTGCGGGAGACACGGAGCGAGAAGGTAGGCTCATCGGAGAGAAGGAACGAAACTATGACTCATCCTCTTGCTTGAGCTCGTCAATGATTTGCTTTTGCACTGGAGGAGGCACTTGCTCGTAGTGGGAAAACTCAGAAGAGAAGATGCCGCGGCCTTCCGTCATCGACGTAAGCTGGTTGGCGTACGTTTGCACCTCAACCTCAGGAACCTTCGCAACAATGGTCACGTTCTTGCCTCGGTAGGTCGTCTCCTCAATTCGGCCACGACGACGGTTCAGGTCGCCGGAGATATCGCCCTGATGGTCGGCTGGAATGGTCACTCGAAGCGACACATAAGGCTCCAGCAAGACAGGCTTGCACTCCTTGACGGCAGCTTGGAAAGCAAAGCTACCTGCCATCTTAAAGGCCTGCTCGGAGGAGTCCACGTTATGGGTCTTTCCGTCGTGAAGCCTGACATGAAAATCAATCGTGGGACAACCAGACAAAACGCCTTTCACTGCAGCCTCTTCGATGCCCTTCTCCACCGCCGGAATGTAGGTTTTCGGAATGACACCACCGACAATGCCATCTTCAAACACAAAGCCCTCACCTTGTTCGGCAGGCTTCATGTCGATCACGCAAACCGCAAATTGTCCCCGTCCTCCCGATTGTTTCTTCAGCTTGCCTTCGACGTTGGTGGCGGAACCACGAATGGTCTCTTTGTAAGCAATCTTTGGGAGGGTCAGAGTAATCTCCTGCTTGAAGTGATGGAGCAGTTGGTCTTTGATGATGTCGATGTGGCCTTGCCCCTGCCCGCTCAACAACAGCTCGTGCGTGATGGGATTGCGGTCCAGGATCAGGGAAGTGTCTTCTTCCGCGAGACGGTGCAACCCTTGCATCACCTTGTCTTCATCAGAAGCGTGGATCGCATAGGTCAACAAGGGCTCAGGCTTGTGAATCATATCAAACTGTACGGAGTGCTCCGGATCAACCAATGAGTCGCCTGTACGCGACGTTTTCATCTTGGTGACGCCAACAATATCACCCGTAATCGCCTTGTCGATGGGGCTATTGTCTTTGCCTTGCAGTTGGTTGAGGGTTCCCAATCGACCTGTGCCATCAAGGTTGGGGTTATGAAGTTCAGCAGAGCCGTCGGTTTCTCCGCGAAACACTCGGAAGATCCCAAACTTTCCAACCCGTGACAGGACAATCTTAAAGAGGATGGCAGCAAAGGGCCCATCGGTAGAGGGAGTTACCTCGACATGGTTTCCTTCTTTGTCGACACCTTCAATGGGCTTTCGCTCCAAGGGGTTGGGACCGTATTTGCACATCATGTTCATCAACGGTTGGATCCCAATGTTGGAGGTGGCAGAACCATAAAGGACGGGAATGACCTCTCCTTTTTTGAGCGCACGCATAAAGCCTGCACGCAGCTCTTCTTGGCACAGCTCTCCATCCTCCAACATGTGCTCCGCCAACACTTCGTCGCTTTCGGCAACAACGTACATCAAGTTTTCACGGGCTTCCGCGACAGCGTCGGCCATCTCTGCAGGGATGTCACTCTCTTCCATCTTGCCCGAGCCATCGCGAACAAACCGGTAGGCTTTCTCCTCCAGCAAATCCACAATGCCTTCAAATTGACCCGCGGTACCCATGGGAAGATGCACCGCAACAACGGGTGAATCCGAGAAATGTTCTTTGATATCCTTGAGCGTGGCTTTGGGGTCTGTTCGTTCTTTGTCGCATTTGTTGACAAAGACAACCCGAGGCATTCCGAGAGTGTCTGCACGCGCCCACAAGATCTCGGTTCCTACTTCCGTACCTTCCGTGGCCGACACCACAAACAAGGCAAGATCCACAACTCCCATGAGATTGCGAGACTCTGGGATAAAGTTCAGATCACCGGCCGTATCGATGAGATTCACTTTCTTGTCGTTCCACGGCACCCAACCAGGCGTGGCCGAGATGGTAAAGCCCTTGTTTTGTTCCTCTTCGTGAAAATCAAACAGAGATGTTTTGGCATCCACCGAACCCAAACGCGTGGTGATCCCACTATTGAACAGAAACGCTTCTGCCAATGATGTTTTCCCACATCCCCGGTGCCCGAACAGTCCAACGTTTCGAATCGCTTCGGTTTGAAAAGCTTTCGACATGACTGACCTCCTTTGGTTAAATCGTGGTGGTTTAACCAATGTAACGAAGTATCAGACAAAGAACCACAGTATTTAGCGAATGCGGGATAAACAAAGACCCTTAAGAGAGAAACAAAGCCAGCACAGTCTTGGCCAAGCCACCTACAACAAAAGAAAAAAGAAAGCTCCACATTGACTCTGTCTCATGGTATTTTGGCGAAAAGAGACTTGCTCCCATCCAAACTTATAGAGTTCTTACGAGACGAGCGATAACAAACCAAACAGGGACGACCATGGCAGACAACCGAGAACTCCAAAGGTTATTGAGTGATGAGCAACAAATTCTTGGAGCGGACTTGAGCCAAGCCCAGTTGCGAGGTGAGAATCTTCGGGGAAAGGTCCTGATTCATTCGGACTTTACTCTGGCAGACTTGAGCGGCTCGGTACTCAGCCAAGCCGATTTAAGTCAGGCGAACTTTGAAGGAGCAAACTTATCTTCTTGTGATTTGAAAGAGTCAGATTTTACGTTCACGAACTTGAAAGAAGCCGATTTGTCTGAGGCTTCCCTCGCTCATGCTCTTCTTTATGATACAAACTTGAGAGGTTCCAATCTACAGAATGCAGATTGTCGACACGCCGTGTTATCTGGGGTAGATCTCGCCGAAGCAAATTTGTCAGGAGCAGACTTTTCCAAGGCAGAGCTTTGTGGAGTGGACCTTCGGAAGGTAGACTTGCGTGGCGTTAACATGACCCAGGCAGACTTATCTGATACGGATTTGCGTGGTGTTGACCTTAGAGAGACTGAGTTATCTGATGTCGTACTCGTGAGCGCCAAATACGATAAACAAACGCGTTGGCCCGAAAGTATCAACCCCGATGATGCTGGTGTCCGCCTCATCAGCTGGGAAACTCGCAAAGCCAACTTTCTCTTCTTCTTGAAGGTGTCTTTCTACTGGACCCGCTATTCTATAGCTGCAGTGCTTCTCGTTCTCTTTTTTCATTTTCTTTGGCCCAGCCTTGGATTTTACTCATTTGGTTTCCTTCTCTGCGCGTGTGTGTTTTCCATCTATATACAAATGCCGAAAAGCTCCCGACATCTTCAGTCAGAACTACGCCGAACCTCCGGTCAATACAACAAAAAGGTCGGACAGAGTGTCACCTTAGGACTGCTTCTTAACCTTGTTGTTCTTTCCGTTGTGATGTTTGCTTTGTTTACAGCCGGCATTTCGTTTCGTTGGGGTGGATTTCATGTCCAAGAGCCAACATTTTTGACATGGCTCTTCTTTTCAATCATAAACATTTTGGACCCCATTTCCCTAGGAGTTCCCGAGAAACTAGGACTCTATACCTCTCCCATCAGGCCGACCCATTTCCTATCACGGGCCTATGTCCTTGCTTACCAACTTTTCATTGATTTTGTGCTTGTGTTTACCTTTGTCAGATATTGGAAAGCAAGAACAGAAGAGGCTCGGATTCTCCGGAAAAAAACAATTCTAACGAACAAACAGCGGTAAGTGAGGATACGAAGAACTTTATCGTGAACAGTCTGTAAAGCAACCCCAAATCCTCGACAACAAGTTACGACAATATCTCACCTACGAATGACTCCACCCCACATACACGCCAACATACTCGCGGAGCATAATGCGGGCTTCCCGCCGACAAGAGTTGTGTCATCCCCTGGTGACCAGGGACCAAGCGTTATAGGCTTACATGGCATTGAGACGGGCCCCTCTATCCCCAAGGTGGCTGTTGTAGCAGCGATAACTTCAGGATTATTCATCGAACAACACAACCCAAATGGTTGGACATTAACATTTGCTTCATGGTCCATGATGTTTGCTTCATAGTGAACATCAGAACCTTCTACCTTTGCAGAAGGTACCAATGAAGAAGGCTCGGATCCAAAAGTACAACTCAATGTGATCAAATTGGGGATTTTGTGGTCTGACATATCTCTTTCACTTCCTTGGTGCGACACAATAGGATCTTAGAAAAAAGGATAAGCGAGAATCTCCTGGCGCGAGGTTCACCCCGACCATTCGCTCCTAAACTAAGACAATACTCCACGAATCAAGTGCGGACAACCTAAATGTCAACTTGCAGAATGGAAGATGTGGACTCCAGCGCAGAGACGAGGAATCCAACCACTTCATCCAAGACTTCAGCCCCCCGCTCGGTCAATTGGAACCGGTCGGAAGGTTCAAGGAGTAGACCATCTTCAACAAGAGGTTGGCTGGCCTCTACAAGGGGTTCATAAAGCTCCATCCCATAGAGTTGTTCAACAAGTTGAGGAGTCCATCCTTCACGAAGCCTCAAGCCAAACATCATCGCTTCAGTCACAACCTCTTCTCGGCTGCGGTTGTTCCAAGGCGAAGCCGTCGGTTGTTCGAGGTACTTGGGCATGTTGCGAGGGTTGGCTCTTCGTGCGCCCAACTCAGGCAAAGCCCGGAAGGAATGGGCGCCAGGTCCAACACCGAGATAGTCGGAGCCTCGCCAGTTGTCGACGTTGTGGCGCGACTCGCGTCCCGGCTGAGCGTAGTTGGAGATCTCATACCACTGCATCCCCACGTCTTGGGTAATCGACCGCGTGACCCGAAACATCTCCAGCGATTCTTCTTCGGAAGGAAGCACCAATTCACCTTTGTTAACGGCCCGTGTCATCGGCGTTCCCCGTTCAAGAATAAGCTCGTACAAGGAAAGATGATCGGTGCCCCAGGTAAGCAGTTCGGTGAGTTCCTGGCTCCAGCCTTCCACGGTCTGGCCAGGCCAACCGTAGATCATATCGCAGCTCACATTGGAGAACCCAGCGTCACGGAGCGTCTCATAACAGCGTTTTGCCCTATCCACGCTGTGGAATCGTCCCAACAACTTAAGACCCTCAGGGTTGAGAGATTGCACCCCCATTGATGCCCGGTTCACCCCAACATCCAGGTAACCTTGGGCTTTTTCTGGGGTCATGGTGTCTGGATTGATCTCAATGGTAATTTCCGCGTCATCCACGAACTCCCAGTACTGTCGGACACAATCGAAGACTTCCCCTAACTCCTTTGGTGTCAGAAGAGAAGGAGTTCCCCCACCCAAAAAGACGGTACGAATGGGTCGGTCCAGCCACTCCTTACCCAAGGCGATAATCTCCTGGTGTAGAGCACGAAGATAGGGAGAAAACTGGTCGGAGCGGTTCTCGCCCAATGGCATGGTAAAGAAGTCACAATAAGAGCATCGTTGCAAGCAGTAGGGTACATGGATGTACAACCCAAACCCTTCTCTTGCATGGTTGGCTTGCTTCAAGAACTGGTCCCTCGGTACATCATCGTTTGCGCATACGCGACAAAGCCAAACTGACGAGCCAACGGCATTAACTCGGGATCAATCACCAGCAAGATCTGGTGCCCCTCCGCGTTGTGCAACAAGCTGGTCATCACTTGCTTAAACAACAAGGCAGACCTCTTGTACTTTTGAATGAAGGCAACGTCAGTGATGAGCGTTTGCGTCACGCCATCGGAAAGTTTTCGGCCCACCGCAACAAGGGTTGGACCTTCAAAGATACACACCACACCTTGGCTGTTTTCAAACGCTTGCTTTCGCTTCGCAAGGGTCAGAGAGTTGTTGGGCTTGCCTTGAAACAAAGCGTCCACAGCCGTCCAGTTTAAGTCAGCGACTTCGATCTTCACTCGCCAGGGTAGCTGTGCGGTGGGAGTGCTGTCATCCGAGTTTAAGAAAGAGGGTCTTGCGAAGGGGTCAATGACAGGAGGCGGCGTTGATTCATCGTAATGTTTGCGAGCAGACCGAAGCGAAGACGGCGATTGAAAAACAGACACCTGAACGGGTTGGCCAGGGGAGCTGTCTGGATCCGCAGCCAAAGACTCCTCTGCCGCCGTGTTCTCAACTTTCGGAGGCTTCCGACTCAGGGTCTTCTCTCCGACCTCAACCTCGGAAAGCAAGGGAGGAAGCCAAGACTTGGGTTCCGCAGGCTTGTTGGTTAAAGCTGGCGGTGCAGAAGGTGCCGTGGGTAAGCGGGAGGAATCGTGGAGGTTAAAGCCTTCGCTTGTCTTCGCTCCTTCGAGGATTCCATGAGGTTGTGTGTCCTTCGACAAGCCGCTGAGAGCAGCAGGACGAAACGGAGACGTGGGGTTTTCCTGCATGGTCGAAAACAAGGGTGAGACCCTGTCTCGCTGGGTGGCCGCTTCCTTTTGAGCCGTGGGAATTTCATCCTCGTCAGGCAAAAGCAGCTCTTCGGCCAACGCGGCCCTGCCTCTTTTGGGCCCCAAATTGATGGTGTCCACTTCTTTGCTATCGGCGCGGGCAAACACAGGGGTCATCTGGGTAGATTCTTCCACCGTGTTCCAACTGTCAGCCACAGAGGTCGGCTCAAAATCGTCCTCGAATTCCTCTTCGACATCGTCAAGAGTTAGGACTGCAGTGTGATCATCGTCACTCGGCAACTTCTTTGCAGGTGGAGAGCCCAGGTCGAGTGTTCCATGCAAAGGTGACGTCGTTTTTTTGAGAACCGGAGCAGGAGGCAACATCAAAGGGCCTGAGGGCAAGGAGGACGGAGGTGGTGTAGTGTCGGGAGCTTGTGGAACAGGACCGCTCCCGTCTGCCAATTTGCGACGAAGCTCGCTAAGCCGCTTCTTCACCAACGGGTATCGCTTGTTGAGTTGGAGCACTTTCTCGTAGATTTCAATGGCGAGGCTGTACTCTTGCCGGGATGCTGCTTCTTCAGCTTGTCGACCTAGCTTGGCCGCAAGGACGAGTCTGCCTTCTTCAGGTTCCCCCTCGTCATCACCTCGCGATGAATCAGAGACTTGCAGGCGCTTCGTGTTGTCTGGGTCATAGGCATCATGGTCGCGCAAACCTGGACACTTGTTGGCTTCAAACCAACGCTCTGTGATGTGGTGAAAGACGGGAGTGTCAGGAAGAATCCACCCCCCATCCAAAAGTTCAGCCAGAGCATCCATGGTCGAGAGGGGGTAATTTTGCTCCATTAAGTGGACTGAGACTTTCGCCTTGGCCGGACGCGCCCTGTACATCTCCAGAATGGACGATAGTTCAGGCCGCAGCATCGGGTTGATAGCTGGATCGATCGCCAGCATCGGAGCGGTCATCGTTCTTCGAGCGGGAGCGATTTTCGGATCACTTCCCTTTGGCTTCTTGTGGAGGTCTGCGTTGCAGCGAGAACACACCTGCGCATGGGGGGGTTGTGAAGCACCGCATTGCCAACATGTCATCCCAGTTAAGCAGCTCTTTCTACAGGGTGAACAAAGCCACAGGATCAGGACGCTCTACCAAAACACTCCCTTTCCTGTCGTGATAAGGTACAATAGCCTACGACATCAGGTTCCGACAAGAGGAGTGCGACCTTTGCCATCGAAAGCCCCAGAACGCTCGACCCCACATCCCCAAGATGGAGTGGGATTCCTTCCTTTTCGGGAGCAGGAATTTCTCTACTTTGAGCAGGTCAGGCTCCTCCGGCAAAGTGAGCACAGCTCGGTGACACGGGCGACCCTGCTTACCTTGGCGGAAACCATCATCCATAGGTTGGAGCAACTTGGGGCGCAAACCCAACACTATCTTCAAGAGCTTCGAGATGACCTCAAGCTCACCACATCCTATTCATCCAACCGACTCCCACGACAACTGTTTGTCACCCTCACCCGAGAAGAGTTTCCGCCGTCCCACGATGCCGCTCTGTACATTGCTCTACGCGACGAAGGCCTGGAGATGGGTTTTGGATTTGGAATCCGCAAAGCCCCAGACCCCTTCCCTGTCCTCGAAAAATACATCTCCCAGTTCCAACGATTCCACCGCAAGTCAGGGAACTACGTGGAGTCTCTTTTGCAGCGCGATTACAAGCTATGGACCGAACCGTTTCAACCGTTTGCCACGCCCAGTGAAAGTGTTGGCGACTGGCTTCACCAACCGGGTGTCATTGTTCGAACCTTGGATCGCAGCGAGATGTCGAGCGCGGGCCAAACCCTTCCGACTCTTGTGGGTCAGGTGATGGGAGAACTTATCGGATGGTACGGTTTTTTGGACAGGCTTTATACCAAAGTTCCGCATGTCCGACCGTTGCTCATCGAGTCGTTTGAGGACCCGACCTCTCTTCCACCCGAGGATGACATCTATGACGGCCACTCCGCCTTGCAGTCACTGCTGCTCGACTTCCAACAATACGCTCGCAGTCATCAACTCGACTTCAGCCTCAACGTGATCCGTGCTTACTACCTTGCGCTGCAAACCCGCCCCTTTGTCATCTTGAGCGGCGCTGCAGGAACAGGGAAAAGCAAGCTCGCCCTGTTGTTTGCAAGATTCTTGGCGTTGGATACGGAGTACGAAGAAGGCAACCCTCATGTCGCGTTTCTGCCTGTACGACCCGATTGGCTCGATCCACAGCCCTTGTTGGGCTACTACGACACGCTCGCCCATACCTATCGCAGTACGCCCTTTCTCAACGTGTTGTTGCGAGCCCACCACGACCCAGACAGCCCCTACTTTGTCATCCTCGACGAGATGAATCTGGCGCGGGTGGAATACTACATGGCGGATGTCTTAAGTCTGTTGGAAAGTCGGGTGTACTCGGCAGATGGTGAGCTCAACCAGGTCTCGCTACACCTCCACTCTCAATCCGAGCCTCTCTCTATCGAAGACCGGTTTGGAGAATGGCTAGAACTTCCCGGACAGCTCCCCATCCCTGCCAACTTGTACCTCACCGGGACGGTAAACATTGATGAAACGACCCACCGACTCAGCCCCAAGGTGTTGGACAGGGCCAATCTGATAGAGATGACCAGCCCCTCTCCAGCGAGCTATCTCCACAACCTGTACTTGCAACCCTCACCGTATGCAGACCATCGAAGCCCCGCCATGATTTCCCGGCAAAGAGATGCCTTCTGTCGCAACGGCACCTTCACAGCACCCTACAAACCCGAGCAACTCACGCTTCGGCCAGAGTTAATGGTAGAGCTGGCTTCGTCTTTGGAGATCATCGTGAAGGTCGTCACCGACGCTGGCTTTGCCGTAGGAATGAGGACCATCCAAGAGGTTGTCGATTTTGGTGAAAACCTCGCTCGCCTCAACGAACCTCATCCCCCAGACCTGGCCTGGTGGCTGGATCACCAACTGCTTCAAAAGGTCCTCCCCAGGTTGAATGGCTCTCGCCAGCAATTGGAGCGACCCTTGGCCCAGTTGTTGTTGCTGTGTTGGCCCCAACGTTTGGAGCCAGACTTTCGCCGGGAGCTATTGGAGGTCGAAGGGTTTCCGTTGGAACCCCAACCGTTTGTACGACGGGCGCTTCGGACTCATCGACCGTTTCAACACGATGAGGAGTTCCCAGCTCCAGACTTGCCGTTGTCAGCCAGGAAGCTAGCTGAAATGCTCACCACATTCCAACATCAACCTTACGTGGATTTCCACCTTCTCACCTAGGTGGACGAAGCGATAACACTCAAAAGGAGAACCCTTCATGTTGCAGCACCCGACCCTTCCCTCTCATGCACAGGTTGTCATTGTGGGTGGCGGAATCATAGGATGTTCAGTAGCGTACCACCTTGCTCACGCAGGTTGGAAGGATGTGGTGCTACTGGAGCAGAGCCAATTAACAGCCGGAACCACATGGCATGCTGCGGGTCTGATGACGACGTTTGGTTCGACCTCGGAGACCTCCTTCCGAATGCGCACCTACAGCCGAGACCTGTACGCGAGATTGGAAGAAGAAACGGGCCAAGCTACCGGGTTCATGGATGTTGGATTCATTGAAGTGGCTGCCGACAAAGACAGGTTGGAGGAGTTCCGTCGGGTCGCTGCCTTCAATCGATACTTGGGACTGGACGTTGTAGAGATCTCCCCCAAAGAAGTCCAAGAGCTCTTTCCCCTCGCCAAAGTCGATGACATCCTCGCTGGCTTCTATTGCAAAGACGATGGCAGGGTGAACCCCATTGATGTGACGATGGCGCTCGCCAAAGGTGCTCGGATGCAAGGAGCCACTCTCCTTCAAAACGTCACAGCAACGGGAGTGACACAAACGAACGGCCGAGTGACTGGAGTCACAACCAAACAGGGGACGATCAAGGCCGAATTCGTCGTGAATTGTGCCGGGATGTGGGCCCGAGAGTTTGGCGAACGTGCTGGAGTCACCATCCCCAACCAGGCCGCAGAGCATTACTACTTGATCACAGAGCCCTCTTCCGACGTCCCCAAAGACCTACCGATCTTGGAAGACCCTTCTTGCCACGGATACTACCGAGAAGAGACAGGGGGAATCATGATTGGATTGTTTGAACCTGTGTGTGCCCCCTGGAAAATAGAAGGCATCCCCGACGACTTTTCTTTTGGCGAGATCCCCCCCGATTGGGAGCGAATGGGACCGTTCCTCGAAAAAGCCATGAGCCGAATCCCCCTGACGATGGAGCTTGGCATCAAAAAGTTCTTCTGTGGTCCTGAAAGCTTCACACCGGACCTCAGCCCCATCGTCGGAGAAGCGCCCGAACTCAAGAATTACTTTGTAGCGGCAGGACTCAACTCTGTTGGAATCATCACCGGCGGCGGGATGGGACGAGTCTTGGCTCACTGGATCATGAACGGTCAACCTGACGTTGACGTCACAGGGTTTAACATGGATCGACTTCACCCTTATCAATCCAACCCAGAGTACCGAAAGACGCGAACCGTCGAGACCTTAGGGCTTGTCTACCAGTGCCATTACCCTTACAAAGTTCCGAAGACCGCTCGGAACGCCAAGAAGTCTCCCTTTCACGACAGGCTCGCTTTACAAGGAGCCTATTTCAAGGATGTGAGCGGATGGGAGTCGCCCGACTGGTTTGCACCAGAGGGAGAAACACCCGAAGTACTCAAGCAATCCTGGGGGCGCCAGCACTGGTTTGATTGGTGGGCCGAAGAACATCATGCCTGCCGGAATGAAGTGGCTGCCTTTGACATGTCGTTTATGTCGAAGTTTCTCGTGGTAGGGCCCGATGCCAGCCGCGCTCTCGATTGGCTCTCTGCCAACCGTATCGATGGGGAATCAGGACAGATCACCTACACACAATGGTTGAACAAGAAAGGAACGTTGGAAGCGGATGTTACCGTAGTAAAGCATTCCTCCGATCGGTGTATGGTGGTAGCGACGGATACGATGCATCGCCATGTTGAAACCTGGATGAAGCGTAACATTCCCGACAACATGCACGCTTATGTGGTCGATGTGACCTCATCCTTCGGACAATTGAACATCCAGGGTCCGCGCTCCAGGGAGTTACTCCAAAGCCTCACAACCACCGATCTCTCCGACGAAGCGTTCCCTTTTCGCACAGCCAGGGAGATCGACCTGGGGTTCGCAAGGGCCTTGTGCGTTCGCATCACCTACGTGGGTGAGTTGGGCTACGAGTTGTACATCCCCTCGGAGCAAGCCACCCATGTCTATGACCTGGTCGCCAACGCTGGAAAAGCCTTTAACCTTCGTCACGCTGGGTTGAAAGCGTTGGCCAGCTTGCGCATGGAGAAGGGATACCGAGATTACGGCCATGACATCGACAACACGGACAATCCCTACGAAGCCGGCTTGGGCTTTGCGGTAGACCTCAGCCCAGACAGAGACTTCCTTGGAAGACAAGCTTGCCTGGAGTTCAAAGCTCGGGCTTCCTGGAACAGACGGCTGGCACAAATCCAGCTGTTGGACCCAAAGCCCATGATGTACCACGCCGAAATCGTGTACCGAAACGGCCAGCCCATCGGGGACATTCGCGCGGCTTCGTACGGTCATACAGTAGGAGGAGCGGTTGGTCTTTGTATGTTGGAAGCCCATGAACCCATCAACCGGGCTTTCATGCAAGACGCGACCTGGGAAGTGGACGTCGCTGGAACTCGCTACCCTGCCAAAGCCTCGATACGACCGCTGTATGACCCTACCAACCAACGCATCAAGGGCTAAGCCTCCGCCTACTTGGGAAGGCAGATTCCCATCGCGACTTTCCCACCTCCAAACGCGTACTCCACCGAGGCACATCTTTCATTGGAGGGGCAGTTGTCATCGCTTTGACAATACCTTCGACAAGAAAGCTTCAAGCTGCTGAGGTCCAACACGCAGCGACTACCGCGGGAGCAGTTGGTCGTGACCTCACAATCTTCCTTGCACTCGGCTCCAACGCCGTTGGGTCCAACAGGCACACAAATGGAAGCTCCGTTGGATTTGAGCAAGCACTGTTCGGTTGCACCACAGCCCGATTGGGTTTTGGGATTGCATTGATCCCCAGGAACACATGCAAGCTCCTGGGTTGAGCAAAAGAAGCTCTGGGAGCACGAGTCAGGTTGGAGGAACTTGTTGCCAGGGTTGCAAGGTTCGCGGCAAAGTCCTTCTCGGATGGTGGAACAATAGCTTTGACCCTCAGGTGGTCCATACACACACTTGGTCTTCACGGAGCAAGGAGTTTTGGCATCACAAGGTTGCCCCAAGCCTGCTGGAGTGCGGCAATACCCGACGGAGCAAACCTTGTCGGGCGGACAATCGGTAGAGTCGCTGCAACCGATACGAAAGGCCAGTCGTCGTCGGTTAAGATTCGCAGCCTGATCAATGGCCCGGACAACAAAGTGACGAACCCCCAAACCAAGCTTGTCTATGGGGTTGTCGATGGTTAAACAAAAGTTCTCGACAGGCCGAAGAACGGTAGTCCCCGTCGTACCGCCTTTCCCAGGAAAAAGGTAGGGAGTTTTGCCACCCTCGATCGAGAAATCGACGGCTGCGAGCCGGTTGTCTTTGACTTGTGTGCAAAGAACCAGCCTCTTTGTAGCAGCATCCACGATGGGCAGTTGGTTTTGGTCCGTGCGAAGGACAGTAGGTTCATCGATGCGCATCGACACGATCTCAGGTGGCTTGGTGTCCACGGAGACGGTCATGGTTGTAGGAGGGTAGCTTTGGTTGCCCGCCAGATCGACCGCAACAGCTTTGAGTCGAACTTGAATCAGGTCGCTGGGTTCCGCTTTGTAACGCGATGACAAGGCGACGTTGATAAAGAAGTCTGGGCCTTTTTCGCTTTGCCAAAGACTGTCTGCTGAACATGGGTTGGTTGGATTGTTGGGGTCGGGGTCAGCACAACGGGCTGAGTCCGCCCAGAACTGCACTCGCTGCGTACCCACATTGTCGTTGGCTCGGAACTGTGTAAGGAACCGCAGCCCCAAGAGCTGCCCTTCTCGGTAAGGTCGAAGAAATTGCAAGGTTGGCGGCGTGTTATCGACTTGTGGCCGACACTCGATGGTTGCTTCCATCCCGCGGACGTCTTTCACTGTCGCTCGAATCCGCAACGAGTCGTTGTCAGAGAACGCTTCGGTGTCAATTGCATACCGATAGGGCGGCTGGCTTGTCGGTGAATGTTTGAGGGTCTGGCCATTCAAAGTTACGGTGGGAGGTCCGGTCCAGGCAGGGTCCTCCTTTTGCTTGTCGATGACAATCGGATACGACCCTCGTAGCCATTGCCCTGAGGTGCAGTTTACAAACCAAAATTGAGGGGCTGCGTTGTGGACTTGAAACAAGATGGTTCGGCTGGGATAGGCATTTTGGCTGGCGTCATATCCAACAACCCGAAGCTTGTAGAATCCGTCAGGAACTCCTCGACTGTCCCATCGAAACTCGTAGGGAGGCTTGGGCAAGGAGCCAATGGTGCGGAATTGTTCTTTCCCTACAGGAGAAAGTTCAAACTCTACCAAAGATAGGTCCTCTTCCCCTTCCAAGATACGGATGGAAACGGGCATTCGTTCCCACACAAGCTGAGACGCCTTCGGAGTAACCAGCTCCAACTGGATGGGCACCTTTTGACGTGCCAGTGGCCCACAATCACATCCGCTTACGATACCCAAGAGTCCAAGCCCAATGAGGCAAGCTATCCATCGTTGCATCTGGAACTCCCTTGTTGTTTCTCTAGGATGGGGTGGGTAAGATTCAGGAAATCAATCTATTGTTGTGCAGCGGTGCAGCTGCTTTGGTTCCCGGTTTTGCAGCCCTTTTGGAAATACGTTTTCGCGGTTTTGGGGCTCTTCGGTACACCGTAGCCCCGAAGGTACATCACGCCCAGGTTGTGACAGGCCGCTCCAGATTTCAGGTTGCAAGCCTTGTGAAGCAGCTGGCGGGCTTTGGGATAATCCAGCCGGGTGCCTCCCATCCCTTGGGCCATGTAAAACCCCTGACGACTGCAGCCCATCACGTTGTTTTTGCGGCAGGCCTTTGCAAACAACGCGTAGGCCTTCTTTTCATTCTTTGTGACCCACTTTCCCTTTTCGTAGAGCAGTCCAAGCGTTGAACACACCGTGATTTTTTTACCGCGCTGGCATGCCTCGGCGATCCATGGGATGGCCTTTTTGAAGTTGTAGGATTTCGTAGAAGACCGATTCGCGTACTCTGCAAGAATGTAACAGGCATCGTCTTCCTTCAATTGACAGGCCTTCCCGTAGTACATGTTGGACTTGTCCACATCTTTGGGAATCCCACCTTTGTTCCATCGGTACATTTGCCCCAAGTTGTAACAAGCACCAGCAAGCTTGAGTTTGCATGCCTTTTCAAAGTAGTACGCTGATTTCTTGTAGTCCTTCTTGACGCGTTTCCCCACGTAATGCAAAGAGCCCATCGCTCCGCATTCGTTGGCGCTCCCCTTCAAACAAAGCTGCCAAACCCGGCACAGCTGAGGCACAGACTCAGGGCATTTCTCTTGCGTTGGAGTTTGTGGAGCTTGAATCACAGTACGACGAGGACGCTTAGCCTTGTTCGACTCCAAAGTCACATCCGAGACTTGGCCTTTGTCGTCGACATCATCCATCCCCTCCACTCTTTTCTTTCGCTTGACGGAATCCGATGTTTTACGAACAACCTTTTCAGAGGTGCAACTCGACACCAAGAAGCAACAAACAAGCACCCCAAGCAACCAAATGGTTGGGGGAAAGGCAACGCGTGGAGATGTCGGAAAATGTTTCATTGTTGGCTCCGAGAGACAAGCAACCACTGCTAGAAGACAAAGGATACAGATGGTTGGCTGCCTCAACTACATTTGTAAAAGCAAAACTCAATCTACCCTTAGTTGTACACCATAACAACAAACCAAGCATAGGGAGTGGGGCAAAAAACCTAACAAAAACGAAAAGGAGGACTAGCCAACAGCCCCCACAAAGAGACCCTTGGTGTTCAGATGCTCCAAAGCATGGATACAGAGAGGCTTTGTCAGAAAGCGAGAGTCTGTGTTTGAAGGATAGGAATGGAAAGCTTAAGCGTTGGCGGAACCTGGGGTGGTGCTTGAGGCATACTTGCGGTTGATGGCGACGCCAAACTTCCAGAAATAATCAAACCCAGAAGCAAGGGAAAGACACAAGGCAAGGTACAAGAAGAAGATACCGATACGATGGAAGTTCAGAAGCAGCTCAAACATACCGAAGTAGTCGATGCGGTAAGGGAAATGGAGCAGCAAACAGAACAACGCCAACATCTGGTAGATGGTTTTAAACTTGGCCAGAGGCGACGCAGCGATGACCATGCCTTCGCTGGCGGCAATTCCCCTTAAGCCTGTTATCGCAAACTCTCGGGCGAGCAGAACGATCACCAGCCAACTCGCCACTCGGCCCATGGGAACCAGGATAATCAAGATACCGCTGACGATAAGCTTGTCTGCCAACGGGTCGAGGAGTTTCCCAAGGATGGTGACTTGGTTAAGCTTACGAGCGAAGTAACCGTCAAACAAGTCGGTGAACGCTGCAAAGGCAAAGATGATAGCTGCCCAAAAGCTAAACTGACGGCTGTCTTGATTAACAATCACCAAGATCAGCGGAAGCATCCCAATCCGGATGTACGTCAGAATGTTGGGAACAGTGAACAACTCTTGCTTAAAATTGGTGGGAGCTTTTCGTTCCTTGCGACGCTTTTTCTTAACCCGTCGGCGGCGGATTTTTTTGCTTTTCTTGTCGCGGGCAAATCGTCCACGAAAAAAAGGCAAGCCGCGAATGGGTCGGGTCTTAAGGGGTCCTTTCCCGGATTCACTGGCAGCATCCAACTCCATGGATGAAGGAGTTTCGTCGTCAGAGGTCTCCGTCTCTTCACTCTCCACCTGAGGCGAAGCTTCCAGTTCGGCATCAAGCACTTCACTGGAAGAAGCGGAGGAATCCTCCTTCTCTGGAGCTTCTGCTTCTTGGGCTTTCTTGTTTTTCTCTTCCAAGACAGACACCTTTACACTGCCAGGCACAAACAAGTTACGAAGAAATCAACACGCCGCCTTCGCCTTCAAACTCGACAAAAGCAGGGGCTTGAACGGAAGAAGCGACTTCATCGCCAGGAACAATCTGGGGAACAAGTTCACCCACCCAACCCACGAGGCGTTCGTATTCCACTCGAACGGCTTGACCGGGTCGTGCAGGGATTCCCCAAATCGGACCGCTGGACTCAAGGATCAGTTCACCTTGGCCCCAGAATTGGTCGAGGGCGAGGTCTTCCACACCGTTGAGGCCTGACGGTACGCGACCGTTCTCCCAATCAATGGTCGAGGAGAAGGCCAACACAGTCCCTTCACGGAAGTAAGCTACCTGACCACCCACCAAAAGCACGGAGGAGCGGGAGCCTTCTTCCTGGGCTTGCACGAGAAGCTGACACTCACCTTCAAGTCGAACAATCGGGTTGCTCTTGGGACCAAACACCTGCCCCACCGATTTGCCTTGGAACCGTTTGTGCTCGACTTCCATCGAAGGATTCCCAATGAGCATCGCGAGGTCACGCATTCGACAGTAGGCCTGCTCACGGACCTGGATCAACAAGCGACCATCGTTCAACAAGAGGAACTCTCGTTGGGCATCACCGAACAATTGGCCGAAGTCAACCCAGAGAGGCGCTGCGTTTTCGCCCCTGCTCAAGCCCAGAGGAATTTTGTTGGAGGCGTCATCAGGGCTACCCAACGAGGTGGGAGTCATGACGAAGGGAACATCTTCTCGAATCACAACTTGGGCTTGTGAGTATTCGCCGGACTCTTCCTTGTTCTCCGTCGGAGGCAGTACCACAACGGGCAAAGCTCCTTCCACAGACTCGGAGCCTTCGGCGTTTTCGCTCCACATTGCATTCATGCTGGGGAGAGACGGAGCGTATTGTTCATCGACCGGAAGGAAGTCTCCAATCGAGAATGGCTGATCTGCGGAGACATCGTTAATCGCAACGACGTCACCTTCCGTGTCATCGCCGGAGCTGGACTCTTCGAGAAAGTCCAAAGGAGAGGGACCAAGCTTGTCTTCGGGTACAGGTTCGGGCTCAGGTTCAGGTTCAGGTTCAGGTTCGGGCTCGTCGAAGGTAGCCCCTTCTTCTTCCATCTTGGCCTTGAGGGCACCCATCAAAGCATCGTCACCGATCACGGCAAAGGCGTCGCGGGCGTCGTTGTAGAGACCCAACCTCATATTGATAACACCGAGGGTGCTGTGGAGTTCTTTGGAGTCTGGCTCAGAGGAGGCAACTTCTTCCAGGAGGGTCTTGGCCTCGTTGTCTCGTTGGAGCTGCATCAGCAAGGTGGCCAGCCGAACGCGGAGGAGGATTTCTTTGGGATTGTCCGCGATAAGGCCGCGGTACATTTTTTCGGCGTCATCCCACCGATCGCAGCGGCTGTACGCCATCGCCAACAAAGTGCGGGCAACACGCTCATCCTTTTTCTCTTCCACCAGGCTTTCCATCACCTCGATGGCTTCTTCGGTCTTTCCACCCTGCAACATGGCACGGGCTTCTCGAAAACGTGTCTCCCACGACTTGGTTTTGTCCGCCATCTCTCTCTCGCGCTCACTCATAAAAGGTTTGTTTCATCACACAAACGTACAACCGCGTTCCGGTTCCCGCAAATGCAAAAGACTACCATGCCTTCTCCTCACCAAGAACGCAAGAGAAATAGCGAAATCACCGGCTGTTGTCAACCACAAGGGGGGAATACGACCCTGACTCATTGAAGCCTTGACGACTCCGACAACTCTTCCTACACTAGGCCCACGTTGAACCACGGTTCAGTACAATGAACGTATGTCCTCAGAAGCAGGCAAAAGGAGTAGGTTGATGCCATCCATAGACTTTAGCGTTGACACCCGAGACATTAAGTTTGTCATCTTCGAACAGCTGCAGATCGAAAAGAGCTTGTTGCAGTTGGAGAAGTTTGCGGATTTTGACCGAGACACCCTGGACGTCATCATTGAGGGGTTGGTTAACTTCGCGGTCAATGAGTTGGCACCGACCAATCGAGACGGTGATGAAAAAGGTGCTGTGTACGAAAACGGCACGGTCAAAGTACCTGACAGCTTCAAGTTGGCCTACAACACCATGAGAGAGCAAGGTTGGTTGGGTCTCCACCACAACCCGGAGTGGGGTGGACAAGGGTTTCCAGAACTCTTTGGAAACTTAATGAGCGAGCTCAACACTGGCGCCAACACTTCATTCTCGCTCTTGCCCCTTTTGAATCATGGCGCAAGCCACCTGATTGAAGCGTTTGGAACCGAAGACCAAAAACAAACCTACTGCACCAAGATGTACACCGGTGAGTGGGGCGGCACAATGTGCCTGACAGAGCCACAAGCAGGCAGCGATGTCGGCTCCGCAACAACCACCGCCACACCCAATGGTGATCACTACCTGATCCAGGGCACCAAGATTTTCATCACCAACGGTGAGCACAACCTGACAGACAACATCATCCACGCCGTTCTAGCCCGCGTCCCTGGTGAACCCAAAGGAACTCGTGGTATCAGCTTGTTCATTGTGCCCAAATTCCATGTCAACGAAGACGGAAGCATTGGCGAGCGCAACGACGTTCGCTGTGAACGGATCGAGCACAAGATGGGCATCAAAGCATCTCCCACCTGTGTGATGAGCTTTGGAGACAACGGCCAATGCAAAGGTTATCTGCTTGGCACCCTCAACCAGGGAATGAAGCAGATGTTCCAGATGATGAACGAAGCCCGCTTGGGCGTCGGCATCCAGGGGCTAGCAAACGCCGCGGCAGCGTACATGAGCGCTCTGGGTTATGCACAGCAGCGCAAGCAAGGTAGCGACCCAGCGCGTGGCAAAGATCCCAACGCTCCCCGGGCCGAGTTGATTCGACATCCTGACGTCCGTCGTATGCTAATGACCATGAAGGCCTACGTGGAAGGCATCCGGGCAATGTTGTACAGCACAGCAGTCTACGTCGACCTCGCCAAGCATCACGCTGACCCAGAAAAGCGTGCGTACTACCACGCTCTGGTTGAGCTTCTTACCCCTGTCTGCAAGTCGTACGGCTCCGACATGGGCTTCAAAGTTACAGAGTTGGCCGTCCAAACGTTCGGTGGATACGGATTCACACAGGAATATCCTGTAGAGCAGTACCTCCGTGATGTAAAGATTGCTTCCATCTACGAAGGAACCAACGGCATCCAGGCTCTTGACCTTCTGATGCGCAAGGTTGCACAAGGCGGCGGCTCACGGCTTGAGTTGTTCGGTAGCTTTGTCGCAGACAAACTGGCGGAGTGGAAAGGCCATGCGCTGTCAGGGCTCGCAAACGACATCCAAACCTACATGCAAGACCTGACCAACGTCACCAAAGACTTGTTGGGTGCTGCTCAAGGCGGCGACGTGAATCACTCCATGCTCAACGCTTGCAACTACCTCGACATGTTTGGAAACGTCACGTCAGCCTTCTACTTGTTGGAAGGTGCTGTTATCGCCCATGACAAACTGCAAGAGCTCTACGCTGCCAACGGAGTCAGCACGACCGAAGAGCAGCAAGCCTTCTTGCGCAAAAATAGCGAGGCCGCTTTCTACCATGGTAAGGTCCGAACTGCGGAGTTTTTCAACAGCAACATCCTCGTGAAAAACTTGAGCCTTTCGGCAACAGTTCGGAACCACGATCTTTCGGCCATGGACATTCTCTTTTTGGATGAAGCCGACATCGAGACAGCTTCGGCCTAGGGAGGCAGCACCCAAACCCCCTCCCCTGCGATAGCTTCCGAACCTCTGCCGGGCAACACAACCCCTCACAGCCTGGAACCATTCGAATGGAAGATCGCACCTCGTTTGTTCTCTCCCACTATGCAACCGACCAAGTAGGAACCTGGAAACAAAGCCAACCGATAGAGGTGGGTTTGATTCATGGGACCTACAAAATCGAAACCAGCTTGGCAACCTTCTGCCTCCAGCGGCTGCACCCCAAGCTCGCCACAGACGGCATCCTCCAAGATTACCAGGTAGTTACTGATCATGTAGCGAAACACAACTTCCCAGCCCCCCAGCTTGTTCCAACATCCCAAGGGAACTTGTCGTTCGATGACGAAGATGGCTCACGCTGGCGGCTCACGACCTGGCTGGAGGGAGAAAACACGTCCACGATTCGCAGCCTCGCGATGGTTCGAAGCGCTGCAGAGATGTTCGGGGAGTTTCACAATTTGATGCAGGGGCTGGAGTATACATTCCAATCCAGTCACCCTCTTCACGACACCCAACACCACCTGCGGAACCTCCGTGATGCAGTGAACGAGCACAAAAGCAATTCCTGGTTCAAGAAGATTGAGCCCATGATCGAATGGGTGGAAGAGAAGCTCCCCCCTATTCTACTCCCCGATGACCTTCCAACCTGTGTTGTTCATGGCGACCCCAAGATCTCCAACCTCTTGTTTAATGCGGAGGATCAAGCCATCGCCTTGTTGGACATGGACACATGCACCCGCCACACGCCGCTGGTGGATTTGGGGGATGCCGTTCGCGCCTGGTGCTGCTTGAAGGATAAGAACGGTGACGTTGGCTTTGCCATCGACCGGTACGAAGCTATCATCGAGGGTTACGCAGAGATGGGTCCTCGAATGGAAGCAGCAAACCTTGAACGATTGCACGTCGCTGGCTTGCTGATTACGCTGGAGTTGGCCGCACGATTCCTTGCAGACACTCTCCAAGACTCCTATTTTGCATGGGATTCAAGCACCTATTCATCACGAAGCGAGCACAACGCAGACAGGGCGCAGACCATGGTGACCTTCTCACAAAAACTTGAGGAAGCTCTTCCTCAACAGAGAAAGATAGTTGACGCGATCTTCGCCCAAACATCGTAACTTTCACACTTGATTTCTGTGCCCGGTTCGGGCATCCTTCACTCCGCCAGCGCAGGGTACCTGTGGGCTGCCGCAGCCCAAAACGGTGTGACCATACAGAAAGTCATGGGAAACCCAACCCCCAACAGGGGCCCGAACAAGCTCAGGTTCAAGCGCTCTTGCATGTATTGCACGAATGTATTCGTTCCAGTGCTGGACGACATGTTTCGACTATCTCTCGAATACCAATACCTACAGTTTTTGATGTCATCGTTTGGGACTGGTGGAGGCCACCCTTGCACGTGATCGCCGACCTTCATATCCATTCCCCTTACACACAAGGGGGGCACCGCGACTTGTCGTTGGAGTCGATCGCGCTGTGGGCGATGCGGAAAGGCGTACATCTCGTAGGCACTGGGGACTGGACTCACCCGAAGTGGTGGAACGAGCTGCGTTCCAAGCTCATCCCCGCCGAAGATGGTTTGTTCCGATTGCGCGATGATGTCGCTGAGTTGGTGAGACAGCAACTCCCCAGCAAACTCCACGAAGCCAAGCTGCGTTTTGTTCTCCAGGCAGAGCTCTCCAATGTCTACGAGCAGGATGGGAAGGTCCGAAAGATCCACCACCTGTTGTTCGTCCCAGACTTTGCAAGGGCACAGCACATCCAAAAACAGTTGACGGCCTTTGGCGATTTGTCGGCCGACGGAAGGCCCACCGTCTCCCTCTCTTCCCGTGACTTTGTTGAGTTGGTTTCGGAATCCAGCCACCGAAGCTTTGTCATACCTGCACACATCTGGCATCCCTGGCATGGGTTACTTGGGTCGTCTCATGGCTTCCAAGAGCTCGAATCTTGCTACGGAGACATGAAGCCTCAGCTCTTTGCGTTGGAGACGGGGCTTTCCTCTGTCCCCTCAATGAGCCGTCGATGCTCTCAGTTGGATTCGTTCTCACTGGTCTCTTTCTCAAACGCTCGCAGACCGGAACAAATAGGTAGAGAAGCGACCCTTATAAATTCTGAACTTACCTATGATACAGTGTTTCAAGCTCTTCGCGAGGACTCCCTGGAGGAGCCGAAGGTACAGACTCTCGAATGTTACCCTGAAAAGGGGAGGTACTTCCTCGACGGTCATCAATCGTGCGAACTTCGGCTCACTCCCCAAGAGTACCGAATCCATCAGGGTCGTTGCCCCGTGTGCCAAAAGCCACTGACCCAAGGCGTGCTTCACAGGATCGAAGAGCTTAGCGACAGAACTCAACAAGCGGCCATTCGGAAAACACAGGCCCGGTTCATGCAGTTGTTGTCTCTTCCGGAGATCCTTTCTGAAACACTGGAAGCACCTCTGCACTCCAACAAACTCAAACAGTGCTACCTAGACGTGTTGCAAGAGTTTGGGACCGAGTTCGCGCTTCTACGTCACGTCCCCATCGAGGACATCCAACGAAGTCAAATCCCTCTTCTATCCGAAGCCATCCAACGTGTACGCGCAGGTTACCTTCAGCTCACGGCTGGATACGACGGCGAAGAAGGCAAGGTCCGAATCTTCCGAGAGGGCGAGAGCAAATCGACCTCACTGTCCTTGTTCTCTTGGAGCGATCCAGCCTTCGAGAGCTTCCCTGCGGAATCAGCCGGTTCCCAAATCAGTCCCAGTGACACAGACGAAGAAGCCAAGCACAAAGAGAGCTCACATCAGCTCCATCTTTTCCCTTTGGCGGTCGCTTCGGATGAGGCCCCAGAGGCGCACTCCATCAACGAGAAAGAAACCGAGCAAGCGGAAAAGCCGGTATCCAACCACTTGGTCGCCAAGCCCGATCAACCCTCCACGTCATCCAATCGGAGCGATAGCAAAAAGACCGACTCCAGCGGAAGTGTGGCGGCCCAACTCAAGCCATCCAAGTCTCCCGACATCAGCCAGGCTCCAGCAGAGAAGAAGCCTTCCGGCCCCACAGCTTTAGCGGCCAACCTGACGAGTCGAGCGGCCCAGCGACTGTCTCCTCCGACCCGCGCCAAGACCACCCCAAGAGTGGTTCCACCTCAGCAGCTTTTGGCAGGTCTCAACACCGAGCAGCGAGCCGCGGTGTTGCACACAGGAAGCCCTCTTCAGCTTGTCGCTGGCCCAGGCACAGGCAAGACCAAAACGCTGATACACCGACTGGCTCACCACATCGCAAGCGGTCACGTCCTGGCCCAACATGCCGTGGTGCTCACCTTCACCCATGAAGCGGCCAATCACTTCCAACGTGAGCTTTTTTCCTTGTTGGGGAACAGCGCACACCGCGTGTTTGTAGGAACCTTCTACAAATTTTGCCACATGCTCCTGCAAGAGTATCGCGCGGATCAACTCCAAGGCTCAAAAGGCAGTGAGTCGAACGAGATTCCACCGGAGCTACCGGCCTCGTTACTGGGTGCCTTTGAGCGGCTAGCGCTCCTCGAAACCTTGAGCGAAGAGTTGGATGCACCGTGTGACCGGAGAACCCTTCGGTATACGATGGACCGGATTTCCTGGGCCAAGCAAAACCTGCTTTCGCCAGAGGACCTGAGCGACGATCAGGAACACAGCGAGGCCTTCCTCAGCCTCTACCGTCGTTACCAAAACTACTTGTTGCGCAACAGACGGTACGATCTCGACGACCTGCTGTTTGAAACGGTCAGAGTGCTGCGTTCCAACCCCGACCGATGCCAATGGCTCCAGCTTCAGTTTCGCGCGTTCTTTATCGACGAATACCAGGAGTTGAACGAAGCTCAATACCGACTTCTCCGATTTGTGGTCTCTGACTTTGCAGAACTTTGCGTTGCGGGGGACCCCGACCAACAAGTGTACGGTTACTGCGGCAGCCAGCGAAAATTCTTCGACCAGTTTGTCCATGACTTCTCCCCGCCCCATCGTGAGGCAGTGAAGTTGGCGTTGTGGCGAAATTACCGGTCTCCAGAGACAGTGATGGAAGCCGCCCATCAAATCATCCACAAACAGAACGACCCCCAACGAGTCCAAACCCTGGCAACTCACGCAGGTCCGCTGTACATCCCGTTGTCTGTGTATCCTGACGCGGAGAGCGAATCGGAAGGTATCGCCTTACAGATCAAGGACTTTGCAAAGCACACAGTGACGCCACAGCCTCAGCTTGTTCCTGAGGTCTCCGTCCCAAGAGAGACGGACTCACCATCGGAAGACTCTGTTCCTTTGGCCCCTCTCCGCGACGAAGAACACTACTACAAAGTCCGTGGTTACCGAGACATCGCTATTCTTTATCGCTCCAGCCAGCAGTTGCCTTTGCTGGAGTCGGCCCTGACCAAGGCCAAGATTCCTTACCAGCTGACTCGCTCGGGCAGCATGACCTCCCATGGTGATATGCAGCTCTTGTTGGGACTCTTGCGGTGCTTGAGTTTCCCCAACCAACCCGCGTTGTCACTGCCGCTTGTCCTTCGGTATTGGCCAGGGATCTCGCGCTCGACGCTTCGAGCCTTGCGAGCCTTCCCTCAACAAAGTCCTTATACACCAGCAGAAGCGTTGACCAAGGCCATTGAGGTCACGCCGATTCCACCGGATCAACATCCACCTCTGAAAGAACTGGTCCGCTTCCTCAAGAGAATCCATTCTCTCTCCAGCAAACAACGTAACTCTCGTGACTTGTTGGAGTGTTTGATATCTGAGCTGCAAAAGATTCATCCACCTGAGCTTCTACCCACAGGACCGAGGCTTCAGGCTTTGCTGGCGGTGTCCTTGCAATCCATCACCCCACAGAAACTTTTGCAATACTTGCTGCTGGAACACGCTCCAAACATCCCACCGCCCTTGTCAGACAGCGTGAATCTGCTGCCGCTGCGAGCGAGCAAAGGGAGAGAGTTTCCTATTGTGATTGTTCCAGGTTGCGAGGAAGGTCTCTTGCCCTGGAAAGAAACCATCGACCATCCTTCCCTGTTGGCCGAAGAACGCCGATTGTTCTTCCTTGGGATCACCCGATGCTCCCAAATGCTCTGGCTGACGCAAACAACCCGACGCGTGATTCTCAACGAACCTCACGCTCTTGCACCATCGCGGTACCTCAAAGAAATACAGCCGTACCTCTCCATGATGTAGTGAGAAACATGGGTTGGTGATGCAAGGGAATGCGTGAAGAAGGGACGAAGGCTAGAAGTCGATGTTGTTGTGTACGCGAACGGCAACGGTGGGAGGGGCGCTGGGGAGGCGTCGGAAGTAGAGGAATGAGTACGCCGCGTAGGTGCGGAAGATTCGCTTCACATAGATGCGAGTTTCGGTGAAGTAAAGCTCCTCGACAAACTCGTCAAAATCCAGATGGCGTCGTCCTTTGAGCCAGACAGCAATCCGATAAGGACCCGCGTTGTAACCGGCGGCGGCCAAGAAGATGTTGCCGCCAAACTTCCGAACCAGCTGACTCAAATACCAGGTCCCCATGCGAATGCCCACCTTGGGCGTGTACAACTGCATGGGTTTGAAGCCTTTGTATTTGATCTCTTTTGCAATTTTTCGGCCCGTCGAGTTAATCACCTGCATCAAACCTTTGGCCCCAACGTGAGACGTTGCCATCGGACGATACAGGCTCTCTTCCCTCATGATCGACCAGGCAAAAGCAGGAGTCACTCCGACTTTTTTGCTGTTCTTCAGCATCATCTTGGAGAACGCAGGGGGATAGAGAATCTTCATCCAAGAATCCAGCGACAACCCCTTGTGAGGCATCGGCCCTGGAAGCAAATACGACACCAGGACTGATTCATGAAAGGCCCCCACAGAGCGAAGCCAGCGAATCGCGGTGAGTTTCTCCCGCAAGGAACGGAACGCTCGACGACCTTTTGCCAACTCAACCGCAGCGTCTTTGTCCAACCCCATTTCGGCGAAGAGTTTGGCACGACGCAACGCTTTGCAAGCTCTCCATCGGGCTCGAAGACAACGTCTTGGGAGCTTCGGAAACATCGCAGGTTGCTTAAGTTCGACTGCTTCTTTTCGAATCGTTCCTTCAATGGATGGAGTCAGGGTTGCGTGCTTTTCTTTGAGAATCACGCTCTGTTCCGCGAGCTTGGACCAAAACGTACCGTTCACAGTGAAAGCGTGCTTTTTGCGAGGATTGTACGAGGGAGGAAGCCAACGTTTTTGCAGACGCGTCTTCCAACGCTGACGTCGGCTCAACATCTTCTTGGGTTTCTCCTCCAACATGCAACTGCTAGCTTCGCCTTGCTTGGGCAGCATGACTTCCAATCGGTAGAGCCGATATTGTGCCTGCAAACCGTAGTAAGAGAGAGCCCAAGACATCGCAAGTTTGGCAAATCCTTTGCGAGCTTTCCGCCAATCCCCTCGACGTTCTTGGGCGCGAGCAATCCAGTAGTCACATCGACGACGAAACGAGGAGCGACGGCTTCGATACTTGAGCCTTTTCCAACGAGCGATGGCGTTCCGATAACGCCCCAGCCGGAATTGGCACCAGGCACGGAAGAAATGAACCCGCCAGATCCGACGCTTGGCTGCATCAGGAAACACACGAAGGTACTCCCCAAACAACCGGAAGGCTTTCCGATACTTGGCCTGGTACATCGCCATCCAGGCTGACTGGTAAGCAGCCCAAGAAGCTGTGCGGTAATCTTCGGGGTGACGCTCAGCGTAACGATGAAGGACCTTCTCACCTTGTTTGTACATTCCAAGATCGCGATATAGCTTTCCAACAATCCGGACGGCCAGTCGGCGTGCATATTTGGGTGCTTTGCGATCCTTGAGGACCTTTTCAAGGAAGGGAATGGCCTCTTGTTTCTTGCCAAGTTTGCGCAGCGCCCTCGCTTGCATCAAGAGGTATCCATTTCGTACATGACGATCCCGCTGCAGCCGCTTGCGCAAGGACTTCCACCAAACGGCGCCTTCTTTGAGAGCGCGCTTCGGATAGAAAAAAACCAACCTGGTGAGTTCAAACTGCCGCTCATGCCAGGCTTTGGGTTTGACATTGCAGAGTTTCTTCTGTTGCCATTGTTTCAGCCGAGTCCTCACACGTCGAGACAGGCTACCTGTGGGGTAATACAACAAAAAGCGACGCATCGACTTGGCAGCTTTCATGATCTGGCCAGCCTTGTCCATGGCATAGATCTTCTGCCACCAAAGCCACTTCCGTCCGCCGTAATGCTTCTCGTAGGGTTTCACGCGTTTGAGCAAGAGCAGCAGCTTTTTCCACTGACCGGCTTTCCGATATGCCACCAACAATCGGCGTTGAACAGGTCGACGCCATCGCCAGCCCAAGTTTTTAAGCATCCAATGGTAGATGTTGACTGCGTCCTTGGCCTGTCGGTTCCTCATGTAGGCTTTGGCAAGAGTTTCTGCAATTTCAGCTCGAATCTCGGAGGAACGAGAGTACCGACGGAACAACGGCTTGAGCCACTGGATGGCCTGGTCCGAACGGCGACGATTCAATGCAATGCGGCCTGCCAGAAAGCCAACACGCAGTCTTTGCTTGTGGTAGGTGCTCCAACGCTCTCTCTTGGCTCGCTTCCGACCTTGCATGGTTTCGAGCAACAACGAAGCTTGGTCCAACCGCTTGGCTCGATACTCTCGTACCGCAGCCGTCTCCACCCCATCCCCACCAAGCAACGAAAACAATAGGACTGAAAGTATTCCAAGCTGCATCATCAAAATCCCATTCAATAGGGCAGAGTTAGAAGGACCTCAGAGGGGAGTCAGAGATCGACTCTGCACAACAAACCATCACTTTCTACAAAACGACACAAAGGTGTCCCTACCTTTAATGTTTAAGGTGAAGGGCAGCGTTTGTACATTTTTCCGAAGAAAAGAGAAGAATCAGTGAAGGGAACGAGACCCGATAGAGAAGTTCAAACGGAACCGTGGCAAAGAGTGGACCCCGAGGAGGGGTTATGCTACGTTCCAAACGTCCTGTGATGCAGGGTATTTGAAGCCAAGTCCTATCACAAAGAGAGAACCGATGAGCACACGTAGTCGAATCAATCCGAACAATGCAAGGGCAGAGATCAGCGCGATGAGAGCGGCGGCCGTCACGCTGAGTTGTGGCCCTCGTGTGAAACACAACCCCTCGATGAATGTGCTCTATGATATGGCCTCCGAACAATCCACAACCATTGTGACTGACGTTCCGATGGCAGACCCCAAGAGCTTGGGTTTGTCAGGTGGACGGGATCGCGTGATTGTGAGTTACACAGGCAAAGATGCGGCCCGTTCAGCCTGGGCTCGGCTGGTCGCTCCCCAGCCGGATGAGCTTCGCCGTAACCCGTCTCTCCTCGACACCAAAGATCGGATAGAACGGCTCACCCGCGACATCAACTTTGAGTTGCTCCACCAAGACTTGATACACACCGAGGTGTACTACGGCCGCAACAAAGATTACATGGGGAAAATTCACCTCATTGTTCCCGCGAAGTACTCCAAGCTGGCCTATGATCTGAACCTCAACTTTTATCGTAGCACCCCTGAGTTGGAGGAGCTTTACAGCCAAAGTACCGAGCTTCCTCTCCCCGACCTGTGGCTGGTGTGTTACCCCGACTGGGTGAACCCAGTCTGGCAGGCTTGGCGAAATCGTATCAATCCAGCTGATTCCAAGCGAGTGCTGAAAGACCCCGAACCCAAGCGTCTGATGATGCTCTTCGACATTCCTTTCAACACTGCTTACCTTCTCGGTGCTCGCTACTTTGGTGAGGTGAAAAAGGCATGTCTCACCATGATTTGGGACGCCGCTGTCAACGCTGGGATTGGCATGCCGATTCACGGCAGCGCAAAGACGATCTACGTCAACAAGTCTACGATTCAAGGGGCTGAGGAGCAAGCCAAAGGGAAAAGCAAAACCAAGGCAAAGAGCAAAACCAAAAGCAAGGCCAAAAAGTCCGCGAGCAAGTCCAATGGAAAAAGCAACGGGCAAGAGGATCTCAAGTCCACCACCTTTATCACCATTGGATTGTCTGGTTCCGGGAAGTCGACCATTGGGAACGACCCCCACGAAGACTACCTGTCTGAGGATAAGGGTGAAGGCATTCACATCGGAAATGATGACGCTCTCGTCGTTCTTTACAACCCAAGCGACCCTAACGCAGGGACCGTTGGTTTGGAGAACGGGTGCTACAACAAATCCAACGACTACACCCCCGGATCCTTCTATATCAAGACCGTTCAATCCGCGGAGAACATCATGGTTGCCCGGGATCAAGACTATCGTTTGTTCTTGATTCACCAGGACATTTTCAGCGGAAACGGACGCGTCCAAACCGCCCGTCACATGCTTCCAGGAGCGGACGACAACATCAACGTGCCTTGGCCCGACTACATCTCGTTGCTGATGAAAGACGAGACGATGCCTCCCTTGATGAGGATTCGCGACCCTCAGCTGATGGTCTCCATGTTCATGAGCCTTGCGACCAAATCCACTACAGCCGAGAACATACCTGTGGAGGAGATGAACAAGCTCAAGATGGTTCCTGGGGCAAATCCCTTTAACACTTGGGGCTTGCAACAGGAAGCGGAGGCCTTGGAGCGAACCTTCCAGCTCGTGGGTTGTTGTGGCTTAGTGATGAACACAGGTGGGTTCTTCATCAACCCCAAGCTGAACGCCAAAGATCAGACCCGCGACATTCCCAAAGAGCTATCCCTAGGCATTTACCCTCGACTCGCTCGCAATCAAATTGAATGGGAACCCTGGACTCAATTTCCTGGCACCGAGATTCCAACAGCGTCTTCGCTTGCGGATGTCTATCCTGAATACGAGGAGCACTTCAGCCCTTACAGAGTTGCCGACCAGAACTACTACTACGAGTTGTTCAGGACACGGATGTTGCAACGCCAGAACTTCTTGCTCAAGTTGCGGATTGACCGGCGGTTCATCCTTCCGATTCGTCGCGCCATCATTGAGATTGACGATATGGAGCTCAAAACCCGCGGGCTGGAGTCACACGTCGATAACATCGACACGTTCTTGGATACAGGTCGAGACCAATCCTCCCTCCATTAAGGAAGGAGACCGCTCAAACATAGCCATTGGACTTGAGGTCTGGGACGAAGTCGTTGGAGATGCTGGAGAGACGGACTGGAGTGGTTTGCCTTTTGACTCTATCGGCTTAGTACTGGTGGACCAGCTCGATGTTGGTCGCTTGCAAGCCACGATCGGACATCGACAGGTCGAATTCAAAGATAAAGTCGCGGCTGGGGAGGTTGCCGAGGTCCAGCCCTGGAGGAAAGTTGGATCCGTGAGCAAAAGCAGTCGCGTAAGGGGAGTCTTCGCGGCGGGCGTCGGTAATCCATATCCCAGGAGCAATCTCCTTGAGGAAGCGGAGGAAACCAAAACGCTTTTGATGGTAAAAGACGTAACAAACACCACGGACGCGTGAACCCACTTCGCCCCACTCCGCGTCGGAGTCGTACTTGCTGGGCAACAAATTGGGGATCTGGTAACCAGAGACAAAGGTGTCTGCTTCGTCACGAAGTTCGGGAGCGACGTTCTTGAACGCCACCACTTCCACACGGCATCCTTTGTTCTGGAGAGCGCGGGTGACCTGACGGAAGTCGCCATCACCTGTAGCAAGAAGAACTCGGTCTAATTTGTCGGATTGAAGGAGGACATCGACCGCCATTTCGAGGTCAGCGTTTGCCTTACCGTACCGGTTTCCCCACTCATCGCTGAACCACTGGACTCGTTTTTCGGTGACTTTGTATCCAAAGTCACGCAGACGCAGTTGAAAGTCTCGGGCACGAATTTCATAGTCTTCGTCTTCGTAGGAACGCTCTTCGTCATAAGCCACATAGGCGTTCAAGCGAACGGGCTCCCCCCAATCGCGGGTGGCAAACTCGCGCAGTACATCGTACTGCATACCGTAACCGCCGTTGCGTGTTAGGTTAACGACGTCGACGTAGACACCAACTCGGATACTACCATTGTTGTACATGTTCTCTTTCCCCAACCGCTGGAATTATAAAGCGGTTTCTGTTTGGGTTACTCGGTATCAGAACGGAACGGAAACGCTGCGGTAAGAGCAGCTTCGCCGAGGATCTCGGCAGTTAAATCCAAAATCGTAAATCGATTCCGGATGTCACGACAAATCCTAAGAATCCTTTTGGCTTCGTCGTGAGATAGGTTCATTTCAACAGGGTCTCTGGGAGCCTCTGCCGTTTGCAGGGCCACCTCTACACGTTGTGCGTGGCGATGGGCCTCTACTAGCTCTTGGCGGACGTCGTCCCAGTGAAGAGCCAAGTTCTTCCTCAGCGCTTTCCTGGTTTCGCTGTCGTACTTTAAGCTGGCTGGCTTTAACATCGCAGCGAGGGACTTTTCCGACAGGTCAGGATGCCTTGACCTTAACCAACCGTTCAGGTCTTCAGCTTCTTCCAAGGATGGAGAAAGCAGAGAACCTTCTAACTTGGTCGCAACATCACTGGGTGATAAGGCAGCCGCCTGAGCAAACAAGGGACGAACCAGTCCACAAGCAATGCCTACTTGGGTGCCATGCAACGCCATCGGGGGTAGACCTGCATCGTGGCGTAACATATCGATGCGATGGGAGAACAGGTGCTCTCCACCGGATGCAGGAGCGCTGGTTCCGGCCATCGCCATAGAGAACCCAGAGATCCACAAGCCTTCCATCAGAATCTGAATGGCCTCGGGCTCGCTGTTCCGGATCCCTTGCGCCTGCTCCAAAACACGCTCAAAGCTTTCGTGAACCATCTCCATCGGAGCGCGCCATGGCTTCTCCCCCGAAAGAATGTTCGCAACAGCGGCATCCGCACCAGCAAAAGGCTTGCTGCAAAGGTCGCCGAGTCCCGCAAGATGCATCGCAAGGGGCGCTTTAGCAATCACCTCAGGATTCGCATACATACCCACCGCAGGACGGGCAGGAACGCTCGACTTTAAGCCTTTGACATAGAGAGCCGCGATGGGGCTGTTGTAACCATTCATCGACGCCGCAGTGCCGTACACGACATAAGGCAACGAGCGGAGTTCACAGGCGTATTTGGTCAAGTCATTGACCGTACCCGATCCCACAGCGACAGCGCCGAACGCCCCAACCTCCTCTATGAATTGAGCCAACTTGATGCTATTGACATCTTCGTTGGCAGGAGAGCTTCCATCCTCTTCGTCTGGAAAGATGTAAGTCTCAATCGAATAGCCTTGATCCCGAAGGTTTCGTTCCACAGGCTCCGCAAACTCTATTGTCCTTGAGTCTGCTGTAAGAACAATCTTTTCACTGGGGCTCACGATCTCGCGCAGGTCTTGTGCCAGCTGCTTCTCTGCATCCAAACCTAGGGCAGCAAAGCGGGTCACAATGTTGGCCACAGATCCATCCGGCCTAGGATGTTGGCTACCCAGCCACGGCCGAATTCTCTCGGTTATCAAACAAACACTCCTTTCCATTCACTACCCCTATCCCCAACGTCCCCCAGGCAATTTGTGTCCCATTCACAAAGGTCATGCCCTGACAGTCAGAAGGCCTCCAATTACCTTCATAGAACTCCGTCTCTCTGTAAGACTATTTCTCGAAAACCTATAGTCTCTCCGTGTCAGGGTATCCACTACAAAACCCAAGGAACCTTTTTGCTTCAAACTATTAACTGCATAGTTATTTTCTTCGTAGCAGGGGTCATTCTTAGGGGCAATTAAGTAACTAGTTTCGTGATACCACCAACCCATCAGTCAAGCAACTTCTTTTTTTGCCAAAATGTTACAGTGATCCTTCGCAGGTAGCGGAGAATCCGCTCCTTTGGGAACAATCAGTGCTCCATCCTATCCCAAAAAAATTAACCAAGGCTCAACCAAGGAGGGATAGACGATGGGACATGGATGTCACGACGCTCTAACGTATTGCGGGAAGAGAAGAAAAAGTAGATTTAGTCGTCGGAAGGGATACGAAGAACGAAGACCGAGCACGGCGCATGGTGGATTGTGTAATCTGATACGCTCCCGAGGATCAGCCGTTTGACAGCGCCCAATCCACGTGAACCCATAAAGATCACATCGGTTTTTTCTTCTTCAGCGACTTCAGTAATAACCAGTCGGGGTGATCCAAACTCCAATCGGAGGTTGGTTTTGACCCCTAAATCTTTGACCAATTCTTCTGCCTGGGCCAGGAGCTGGCTTCCCACCGTTTCCACATGTTCCTTGAATTGTTTTTGCAACTCGGGAACGGATTCACCGTGCCAATCAACAATACCTTCTCCAGTCAAGCCCGCATAGGAGAAAGTAGCGGTTGGTTCAGCAACCGTCAAGATGGTAAGTGTAGCATCTTGCTGTGAAGACAGCTTGGCCGCATGTAGCAAGGCCGCCTTACTCCATTCCGAGCCATCATACGCAACCAAATATTTCATTGTAGAAACTCCTATGAACAAAGTCGTCAGCCACGACGGTTAAACTTTAGAGAAAAAGTGACGGGTTTTGCTGTGAGTTGCAACAGACTCATGTTTGATCTGCATCAAGGATGGAAGGAAACCTTGCATCCTTTCAAATCATTCCACAACGATGCGCAAACCGTAAGGCCCCAATCGCCCGACGGGGCGCGCCAGGATACGAATCGTATAAAGACCTGCACCCAAAGTGGAGGAGAGCTTGCAGTTCGCAGCTGGACCGCCGTCTTCGTTGGTCAACATAGCGTTGCCCTGGGAGTCGTCGAGATAACACTTGGTATCCAGGTTTCCATCTGTCACGATGGTATACCGACCGGAGTAGCGAATTCGTAGCTTGTAAACATCCACTCTCGTCTTTCTCACGACCAGCGCTTGCACACGTTGTCCTGGCTGCAAAACCCACCCTGTTGCAGGGAGAACCCTACGAGTCGCTGGAGGCCGACGGGCCACAGGCCGCTTTCGAGGGCGAGCTTTGGGCTTGGCTTTGGTCCCTGGAAATGGCGTACCCGCCCGGTAAATCGCGACCTTGTAAGGACCCTTCCTCGTGGACCAGGCGAGCTTAATCACAAGGGTGTAGGTTCCTCGCTTTAACTTCTGAACAATGCTGCAGTTAAACCGCGGTCCGCTGTCATCGTTGAACCGGCGGAGGCGGCCTTGTTCGTAGAGGTAGCACTTGGGATCCGTTCGTGTGCCAGAAGGGTTCCTTGTGGCGATTACATACATCCCCGGACGCCGGATCCGAATTCGGTATCGGTGCACATCTTTTCTGGAGCGCAAGCGTGAGCTAAAGGCCTTCCCAATCACTAACGTTGTCATAGGCTTGAGAGTGATAGACCGAGCGCTAACCTGAAACGACCCGCCGCGATTCCGAACCACGCCCACCTCCAACAGGTATACACCCTGTTTGAGAACCCGATCCATTCGACAATTTGGGCCTTTCCCGCTGTTGTTGTTGCGGGCGACTCTTGTCCCCTTTTGGTCAAACAACCAACAGTAGGTGTCAGCCTCTCCCGTCGTTTCTATGCGAACAAGAGAGCCACCTTGGGATTGAATTCGGAAGAAATGTCTGGGAGCCTTTTCGGTCAATACACCCTTCTGCTTTCCTCCAACTTTCAAAACCTTGGACACAATCCGTTTGTTGAACAAGGAAAAGGCTCCTCGCCCGTTCTTGATGTTGACCCGAAGCCGATACACGCCCTTTTTGAGATAGGCCAGCACTGCGTAGGGTTTCACGCTGTACTTCGCGATCTGCTTTAAGCCTTTGTAGAGCTTCAAGCGGGTGACGAGCGACACCGAAGAAACAAGCTGGGAGTAGAGAAGATAAAAGTCGGGTTTGGTGATCCGCACGGAGACATCATGATGCATCCCTTTGCGAAGAGGACCCACAACCACCCCGTCCTTGTTGAGCACTCGGGGCCGCGAACGAAACGTTCTCCATGTCACACGAATGGGCGAGTCGTTTGCGGTCGTGACACGCAACATGTAAGACCCATGAAGAAGATAAGCCGCAACTTCGCAGCCCTGCGGGGTAATGGTAGCTTGCTTGAGGAAACGGAACAACAAGTCCAACACTCGGCAGTCCGCCACATTTCGACCTCGGGCTGAGATCAGGTACAAATCAGGCTTTCGAACATTGATTTGAAAACCAGCCACCGTTTGGGAGGGCTTGGCTTGGGACGTTTCCGTTTGAGCCACGAGCTTCGGAACAAATTGATACATCCGAATTTGAGGTGCATCGCTCGGGTTCAACAGGGGGAGACCCTTCCGAGGCTTCTTCGTCTCCTGCCTTTGTTGTTGAAGCCATTGTTGAAACAAAGCCTGAATCGAACTCGATGTAGAAGTTAGCTTTTGGGAGAGTGCGGTCAGGGCCTCTGTAAAAGGCTTGGGATACCGCAAGGTTTGACTGCCCAGCATCACACGAACCCAAAACGTTCCCTGTAGACCAAATCCTTTGAGGCGACAAACGCCAGGCTCTGCACGAGAAGACCGCCGAGTCACGACCATCTCGCCGGAGGGCTTCTCCAAAACACAAGCGGAAACTCTCGGATGCTCCGAGCTGATCACAAAGTGGCTTCCGGCTTTAAGCTTCACCCGAAACAGCGCATATTGGTAGCTGGGAGTTTCGTCGGTGGAAGGAACACCTTGGGAAAGAAGCTGGGCTCGGTTGGATGGGAGGTCCACCGCTCGATCTTTGTAAGCCCACAACTCATAGGGATAGCGGGGCTTACCTGGAGAACGAAGCTCCAAGTAATACTCTCCCGCTTGCAACGTTTGGCTTAACACCCGAATACGACCCAACGAATCCACCGCATAGGACCTATGAGCCAAAAGCTTGTTGTTAACGTCAAGGAGGCGGACCTGTGGAAGGTTCCTTCTGTATCGAACAAGAAAGCTCACCCGAGTCGCTTGCGCCAATCGAAAATGATAGCGGTGACGATGACTCGAAGAGCCAAGGCGAGCTCGCATGGTCTCCCCAAAGGTCACAGCATGGAACTCGACCCGCTGCTCTGTCATCGGTTTGATTCGAATCGAGAACTTACCCTTCCTCTTAAAGTACGCGCCTTTTACAAGAAAAGTATGCTGTCCTTTTTCAAGCATCACCCTCATATCGCAGTTGGTAGAAGGACCGCTGTCATCATCCTGTGCAGTGAACGAGTTTGCAGGTCCTTGTTGAACCAACTGAGCACACAAAACGTCGGTGGGACCTTTCGTTGAAACCGAATAGTAGCCGGGCTTTGCGATGGAAGCCTGAAACAGTCGGAGGGTTCCTTTCTTCTTGATGGACGAGCGAACCCAGCGCTTCAAGGGAAGAGAACCCATTCGAAGCTTCCGCGCCAACAACTGGAAGGTTACAGACTTGTAGGGAAACAACATGACTTCCCAAAAGTAAGTCCCTTTTTTAAGGTACTTAAGGATACGACAATTGCGCTTGGCTCCGCTGTCATCGTTGCGTGCGAGCAAGGCAAACGACTCACCATACAAGCGACAGAATGGATCACTCTTACCCAATGTATCAAGAAGGTACCAACCGGGCTGGGAGACCTTAAGCCGAGCCCACGAGACCGTTCCCACAGGGCTGGTTTGGGACAGTGTTTTGCCCAACGTCAACAAGGGAAGGCCTGCAACACTCGGAAAAGGAGGAGCCATCTCAATGGGGTTTTCTTCGGTGTACAATGGCTGACGACGGACTGGTGGCTTTCGAGCCACAGGGGTTTTTCTTACCACAGGAGGCTTCCGCCGCAGAGGTTGAAGGGTTCGAGCCTTCGGACGTGGCGAAACCTTGCGTACGACGGGTCGAGTCGTTGGAGCAGCTCGCCGGGTCACAGGCCGGGAAGAAGCTCGACGCGCAAGAACGCTCTCCGGCACCGCTGGCTTCACAACAACGCGCTTCACTGGCCTTGAAGTGGGCCGAGACGCGGCAGCCTGGGACGATGGCTTTGTGGTTTGCGAGTAACTTGGGGAAGCACCCATTAGGAGTACACCCAACCCACCCAAACAACCGAACAATGACAATGTAATGACGTGTAGCAAACTTCGTTTTGTATGGGCCATTAAGGCTCTCCTCCCATCCATCAAAATGTAGGTCAGAAGCATATCATTCTCCGGGAGTGAAGCAAACACAAATCCCTGAAGAGATCCTCCCAGAACCTTGGCTGAGATCGGACCGTCTCGACGAGGAAGTATGAAAGTTGCCTGGACACTCACTCTGCGAAAGGCTATAACCATCGGCATTGGGAATGCCCACTTTGGTACGTGAAATCGACCAAAGGTTCGCAGATAAGAACAAGAAAGACAAGACCATGCCATCAGCCCAACCCGAGAAAAAAGAAGCCCTCTTGGAAATGCTCTCCAACTCCATGGTCATGTTGCATCTGGACGCGACGCACCCCGAGGCTGAAGTGCCCGCACATTTCAGGGAAGACTCCCAACTCCGGCTCAACGTTAGCTATCGATTTGCCAACGTAAACCTGGACGTGGATGACCACTATATTTACGCGGTCCTCAGCTTTAATCAGACCCCCTTTTCCTGCAAGATCCCGTTGGAGTCCATCTGGGGGGCCACCCAACACAGCACCCAAGAATTCAGGCTCTTTCCCGATAACATCCCGACGGAACTCCGTGAGCAGCTTGCCTTGTACGCTTCCTTGTTAAGCGAACAAGACAACCACAAGGTTGAATCTCCACAAGAAGAACCGGAAGCTTCCGAAGAACCAACACCTTCTCGACCAGCCCTCCGAGTCGTAGACGATTCCTTCTTGGAAGAAGAGGAAGAAGCCAGCGAGATAGCTCCTGAGGAAGACATCGCTCCTGAACCAGCCCCAACTCCCAAGCCTTCACGGCCGGACCGCTCGATGTTTCGGGTAATCTCCAACCCCGAAAAGAATTAGAGACAGGAACCCCATCGCCTAACCTGGAGTTGACACCCCAGGCGAAAGTAAACCTCACCAGGCGAGCGCTATCTAAAGATAGGGACATATCTCTCTCGGATAAGAACCCATCTCCTAGTTCGTCCCCTAGAGGAGTATAAAAGCATCCCCTAACCTGGAGTTGACACCCCAGGCGAGCAGGCCAGAAGGCAGGGAACTCGATCTTCAGGCCTGACGCCACCTATATATTTACCTGAAGTAGCACTCTAACATCCCCTGGCGAGAAGACCATCCTCAGGCCAGCACCATCCGAGTGAAAGCTTCGTTAGAACTCGTTCAGGAAAGAGACTTTTTTCTCTTCTTTCTTCGAGAGAAGAATCCCCCAAGGACTGAGAAGAACCCATAAGGAGTTGTTCTCGTAACGTCGTACACGCCCAGAGTTTTGGCCGTTTTGATAATACCTAAGGCGTAGGCTCCTGCGAGAACGTCGCGCATGTTTACACGAACCAACATAGGGAGGAAGGATCCTTCTTTGGGCAACATCTCAATGTAGTATTGCAGGAGCGGATTGTCCGATGAAGTCGGTCCATTTACCATAGTGGACGGCCCTGTGATGAATCCTGTCTCCTCAAACTCCTCTTTGTATTCGGGAGCGATGGCGTTGGTGAGGTCCTTCCGGAGTGGGTCAGTTTTTGGGTTTTCACGTCCGGGATATGGCAAAATAAATTTCATGTACTTGCAAACAGAAACGAAGAGAGCGGGTTCGCATTAAGCGAAAGAAGCGCGACTGCAAAACCTTTTTCCTTGTATGCTTTGCTAATGTTTTGGGGATAGAACTTTCATGAAGACCAAACAGCTACTCGCGATCTTTCTGTGCAGTACATTGGGATGGACCCTGGGCAATGGACTTCTACCTGTCTTGCCGGTGTTTGCTGCGCAATTAAAGATACCATCCTCCCAAATTGGAGCGAGCCTGGCCTGCTCGTATATGGCTTTGGTCGTGGGGATTGTTCTCGCCAGTCAGGTTGTCGATAAGGTCAGAAACAAAAAAGGCTTGTTCCTTATAGTTAGCTTGATCCTGGTTCCTTGTGTAGCCTGGATTGGTCAAGCCCATTCATGGCTTACCCTGACTCTCTCCACAAGTGTCACTTGGTTTCTCGCTTCCATCACATTGATCCTACTCAATACCATCGCAGGCTTGGGAGTTCGCGAAGAACAACGTGGAAGTGTGTTTGGCATCCTTGCAACCACTTCTGCCTTGGGCGGTTTGCTGGGAGGGTTGAGCCTTGGTGCAGTTGCTGACGCGTATGGATACCCCAAGATGTTTCTCGCGCTGTCGGGACTTGTCGCGCTGGTCCTACCTGTTGGGCTGTTCATGATGGAGAATGAACCCGGCGAGCCATCCCCATCCACAAAAGAGGCTGATCCCCCCAAGTCCACACGCGAAACGTCTTCCGCTTCCTTTGCCCTGCCCACAGCGTTCAAGTTCTTGCTCCTCGCCTCGCTCTTTGCAGGAGTGGGTCAATTTGTAGGTCGTTTGGGACTCTCTCTGTTTATGACCCAAGCGAACTATTCGTCAGCCGCCATTTCAAGCACCCTGGCCGTAGGGAGCGCTATTATTTTGCCTGCGCCTTGGGTGATGGGTCGTATCTCTGATAGATACCCCCGTCACTACCTCCTGATTCTCTGCTATGGCGTCGGGCTGTTGGGACTTTTCACCCTGTCGATCGCAACTTCCATGTGGCATTTTTGGGGGGTGGGAGTGTGTGTCTCTGTCGCAGGAGTAGCCACCATCGGGCTTGGCTCCGCCCTAACCTCCGACTTCATACCGAAACAACATATTGGGAGGGGTCTTGCCCTCTTCAACGCATGCAAGTTTGGAGGTGGCATCGTAGGCTTCGCCACAACAGGGCTTTTGTTCCAATACGTCGGCCCGACCGCTACCCTGGCCTGGGGTAGCTTCGTCTTCCTCGTCGCTTCAGGCGCTATCCTCCTTAGCAAAAAGTCCCAACACCAAACGCTTCCGACATAGAAAGCATCCCCTACCTGGGGTTTAAGCCCCAGGCGAGCTCTATCTAAAGATTGAGACATATCTCTCTCGGATAGGAACCCATCTCCTCGATCTTCCCCTATAGTAGTATGAAAGCATCTCATAACCTGGGGTTTAAGCCTCAGGCGAGAAGAACAGACAGCTAAAATGCAAAAAGCCTCTCAAGGAATTCCTTG
>SBHC01000005.1 GCA_006226375.1 Deltaproteobacteria bacterium
GCCCACGAAACACATACGAAGCGAGAACCGGCATCAAGGTCAGACTGAGAATCAGCGCGCCACCCAAGGCAAACAACAGCGTCCATGCCATCGGCCGGAATAGCTTCCCTTCTGTACCTTGCAAGGTCAGGATCGGAAGATACACAACCATGATGATAAAGACCGAAAAGACGATCGGACGGCCCACATTCATGGCCGCTTCTCTCGCTTGCTCCAGAGGGGAGGCCTGCATTTTGTTAAGCGTAAAGACCAAGACGATGTGCTCGATCATGACGACAGAACCATCCACGATGATGCCAAAGTCAATCGCGCCCAAACTCATCAAGTTGCCGCTGATACCCACCCAGCGCATACACACAAAGGCGAAAAGCATCGACAAAGGAATGGTAGCTGCGACCAGTAACCCACCTCGGAAGCTTCCAAGCAAGAGAAACAAGATCACAAGCACCAAGACTCCACCTTCAAGCAGGTTGTTTCGGACGGTTCGGATCGTTCGGTCCACCAAGTCAGAGCGATTGTAAAAGACGCTGGCTTCGACGCCCTTTGGCAACCCTGCTTTAATCTCGCTCAGTTTCTTCCTAACGCGCTGAATCACGAAGGCAGCGTTCGCTCCCTGCAGCATCATCACCGTTGCAGTGACGACCTCTTTCCCATCGCGCGTGACGGCTCCCTGGCGAATCATCGGAGCATGCTGCACCTTGGCAACATCCCTGACGTAAACAGGCGTACCATGCTTTGCCGTTTTGAGCGGGAGACCTTCGATATCCTGAAGAGACTTCAGCAGCCCTTCACCTCGAACGATGTACTGTTCACCAGAACGAGTGATGTAACCACCTGCAACATTCAGGTGTCCCTCTTCCAAGGCCTTGTACACCACTCCCGGTGAGATCCCATACATCCGAAGCTTCTGGGCGTTGAGTTGGACTTCGTAGGTTTTGAGCTTTCCACCAAAGCTGTTGATTTCCACCACCCCTTTCACCAGACGCAAAGGTGGAGCCACATACCAGTCCAGGATGCTCCGCAGCTGCATGGGTGTGTGCCGGGAACTCTTCAACTCAAACTGGAAGATCTCTCCCAAGCCGGTACTTAGGGGACCCATAAGAGGCTTGTTAAACCCTTTGGGGATTTCTTCCCTCGCAATCGCGAGACGCTGAGAGATCCTCCTTCGAGCCCAGTTAATGTCTGTCCCTTCTTCAAACACAACGGTGATGGCCGAGAGACCAAACTGACTCAACGAGCGGATATTCTGGAGTTTGGGAATCCCAGCCATCGCTTGTTCGATGGGAAAGGTGACAAACTTTTCAACCTCAGAAGGAGCCAACCCCGGTAACTTGGTTAAGATTTGCACTTGCGCGTTAGTCAGGTCAGGGACCACATCCACGGGAAGCGTGTACATCGCCCGAAGCCCGGCAACGACGAGTAAGCCGGTCAACATCAACACCATAAGTCGGTTGTTTAAAGAGGCATGGATGATAGCTTTAATCATAAGATGCCTCCTTTAGTGAGAGTGACCATGTCCAGCATCCTCCAGAGCCGAACGCATCAACTCTGACTTCAGCACAAACGTACCTTTGGAGACCAGGCGTTCTCCACGAGAGAGCCCATAAAGAACACGAGCCAAACCGTCGGGTGCCTCTACGGTGACCACGGTCCTCACGTCGAAATGTCCGGGCTCTCGCCCCACAACAAACACCACTTGTCTTCGACCAATACGCTGGATTGCATCCTCAGGAATCAACAGGACCTTGGGCTCCGACTTGCTTGCCTTCGTACGAAGATCCGATTGAATTTTGGCATACAAGAATTGATTGGGTCGAAGCTTGCCTTTTGGATTGAGCAAAACAACCCGAGCTTCCAGCGTTTGGGCTCCCCGCTCAAAATGACTGGAGAGGTACTGAATCGTCCCTTCCAAATGCTTGTGAATACCCGGACCATACAGGTGAACTCGCTGACCCACACGAACATAGGGGAAGTCGCGGCCATAGATCTCCAACAGCGCCCAGATCTTGTTCCTGGATTCAATCCGCATGATGGTGGCTTGGGGATTAACCCAGGCACCCAACGACGCCGGAATGGCGGTCACTTCTCCAGAGCTGGGCGCTCGCAAAACAAACAACCCCGACAGCCTTCGGAGCTGCTTTTGGGATGGCTCTGACACCCCCAAGATCTGCAGCTGTGCGCGGGCAATCCGAAGGTTGATCACAGCCTTTTGATGGGCAACTTTGGCGGCAAGAAGTTGCTTGGAGGAAGCAAGACCCGAACTTTTGAGTCGCTTCGCCCGCCTGTACTCCGTTTGCGCCAATCTCTCAAGAGCATGACACTTCAAGAAGGTAGCTCTCGAACGCCCAACCGCAGGGCTGTCCAGCAAAGCCAGGCTCTGACCACGCTTAACCTTTTGACCCAGTTTCACAAACCACCGAACAATGCGACCCTCAACGCGGGAGCCCACGCGGCTCACCGACTGAGGTGGCAAAGAGACACGTCCCACGGCTCCGATCTGGTGGGATGCCCCCTTCCCCTCTCGAACTGTCGCATACTGAAGCTTGACTCTCTTCATCGCTGCACTGGAGAGCCTCACTTCACCACCGTGGGATTCATGCTTCGAGTGCTTCTCGTGTTTGTTCCCTTTTTCATGGTCATGACCTTTGTGGTCATCGTGCTTGTCGTCCGAGTCTTTGTGTCCCGACTTACCGTGGTCATGGCCTTTGTGGTCATCGTGCTTGTGACCTTTGTGGTCGTCGTGCTTGTCACCCGATTCTTTGTGCCCTGACTTTCCATGGTCATGGTCTTTGTGGTCGTCATGTTTGTGACTGTGGTGACCCCAGGTAAGATAGAGGAAAACGCTTCCTCCCAAAAACATAGCTCCTGACAAGAGCCAACCTACCAACACGGTTCGTTTTGTCATGGTTGTGTACTCCTACCCCACGAAGGGAGAATGCCGGCAGACTGGCACATATCGAGATAATGAGTGAGAGCATGCGACACCAGTTGAAGCTGCTGAAGCTGGCTTCCCACAATGCTGCGTTGCGCCGTCAAGGTCTGGAAAGGAGTAAACACTCCAAGTTTAAGACCTTTCTCAATCAAGTTAAATTGCTTCTTCGCCGATTGAAGTCTTTGCTTGAAAATGCGGAGAACAACCAAGTCATTTCGGTAATGAGTTAAAGCTTGCTGCATCTTTTGACGCAGCTGAAAACGTTCGGAGATGAGCAGCCGTTGGGCCTGTACGATCCGAGCGCGCTGTTGTCCAATCCCTCCTTGGTTCCGCCAGAACAGCGGGAGAGGAATCGAAAGTCCCCCAGTCACAACGTGCGCACCATCTTCCAGGGAGTAACCCACAGAAACGGTCAGGTCAGGGACAGCTTTCGCCTGTGCCCAACGCAGTCCACTCTGGCTTTGCTGAACCACCGCTTTGGCCAACCGAAGTCTGGGATGTTGCGGCAATGATTTTCCGAGCAACGTAGACAGAGAAGGAGCTTGTTTGGGTATGGGAAGAGCGCCGTACCGAAACTTTAGAGCTGCAGTGTTTGGGTGCCCCAAAAGTGCCCCAACCTGCTGCCTTCGCTGTTGGTACAAGGCTCCAGCATTAAGCTTGGCTTGTGTCGCGCGTAGCTCCGATGCCAGAGCAAGTTGAAGCTCAAGCTGGTTCCCCACGCCTTGTTGGATACGAAGACGCGCTAGCTTTGCCAACCTCTGTAAGAAGGCTGCAATCACCAGACGCAGCTGGTACCGTTGTTGGGCCACAACCATGTTGTTCCAGGCTCGATGGATGCGTAGCGCCAACTGGAACTTTCTTAAGGCCCACTCGGCCTTAACACGTTGCAGCTGTGTTTTCGCCCATCGCTGCTTCTTTCCCCATCGTCCTCCAACGGGGAGCGCGAGGGACAGGTTGGCCGTGACACGGGGAAGCACAGAAGGAGGTCCTGTGTCAGGCAGTTGAACTCCTCCGCTCGCAGACAAGGTTGGGTTGTTGGGATAGACTTGGCTACCTTTCAGCCGAGCCATCGCTTGACGCAATCGGGCTCGGAACGCTAGTAGCTTGGGATTGTGAGCATACGCATAGGTCAGGGCCTGCGCACGACTCAATTGAGAGACAGAAGTAGGTATAGATTCGGTTCGGCTTCCTGTCTTTGAAGGTGCTTGTGCCCAGGCAGAAGCGGGCACCCACATCCAAAGAAACAAGAGACCCACCCGTTCCATGTGATTCCACATCGGGAAGACTCCTCAAAAGCTATGCTTATCCACATGCTTTGCAAGCGAACGAATGCAGAACTCCATAGCCTGCAGCGAGTCGCTCAAAGCAAAGACATCGATTCTATGTAGGGAAGGATAAGACTACGCTTGAGGAGGACGTTCAAGCTTCTTTACAAAGAGAAAGGAATAGGACGCTCTCTGTCTGGAGGGAGGAGAACTCATCAAGTGCAGAACACCAGCGTAGGTGTTTTGTGAGAGAGCATGACCGCACAAGCTACAAAGACTGTTCGTGCATGGGTCATTCGGAGAGCAATCGGAATCCTCCTCGTGGTCATGGCCTTCATGCTCAGTTTGAACATGCTGACAGGACTCTTCAACGAGGGACAAAGAACAATCATCACACGCAAAGCCAATGCTATGCAACGTCAGGGCAATCATGATGATGTGAATGATGTTCTTCATACAAACTCTCTCTTTCTCAACACTTTTTATCACATGCGAGCACAATCCACAAGCCATCGACCTGAAGAGGGTGTGGTCCTTGGCCGTTGGTAAGTAGCTATCATGAACCTCACCCCTATTCGCTACGCTCATTTCCCCTCTCCACGTGGAGAGGGGACCATCTGAAGATGTCAGAATGTTGAAGGGTGAGGTCCGAAAAAGCATGACCTTTTTTCACAAGATAAACTTGTTACCCATAGGATTGAATCACACCCACCTGAAGGGGGTGTGGTCCTTGGCCGTTGGTTTGTTGATATTGGGCAGGAGTCCGCAGATTGCGTAAATTGCACAGACGAGTTTATCGCATGTTGAGTTGAATTTTGTGTGAGCAAGAACAGTATCAGTGTTTGCAATGTCAGAGTGCCCACGGATGTGGGTACTTCTCCCTTGCCTATATCTGCATGGGTAGCGTGGGTAATTCATTGCCCCCGCGTCAAATCAAAGGCGAAGGCCATTCTCTTACCAACAGGATTGAATCACACCCACCTGAGAAAAGAGAAGTGACAACATTTCACATGTTGCCAGCCGTTTCGTCTTTTGCTAGGATGCTTCCATTCCAAAAAATGCTGCCCCTTTATAATTGTTTCATGACTGCAAACCGATAACAATCATCACCGAAAAAAATCGAACATGCATTTCATTTTGCATCGTGGAATCTCGTATGGGAGCGGCATTTGTTTTGTATTCTTCGAAACGAATAGGAGCGACAAATGAAACAGCCCCCAGACTTCGCAAACACAGCGACCCAAGATGAGCTTTTGGATCGCCACAAAAACACCCTGCTGGGTCTCAACGAAGAAGGCCTGAAGCTTCCCATGGTGGTACGGGAACGCGCTTTGGATCAGACCCACACACTGCGAGAAGCGTTCTCCGAAGTCCTGCCCGACTTGGAGGGTCTCTATGCTTCCAAGAAGGTGCAAGAGTTCAAGAAAGCCTTCGACAACTTGCTTGAGTATGCCTACTTGTTCTATGCAGCATCGATGGCCGCCGAACGCCCCTGGACCGAAGCGCAAAAGCAGGAGTTCAAGGAACAGGCCGCCAAAGTCCGCGACCATGACGCTCATTTCATGAAGTGGTGTCGAGCGATCGCCCACGGTGACGATGTTGCCAACGCAGCATTGGATGCGGTGGGTGCAGGCAAAGGTTACATCGATGACGCCGAAGACACCATCGCCCTGACCAACATGTTGTTGGATTGGAAGCAGCAGATCTTCCCCAACCCTTTCTTCACAGAAAAGCAAGTCCGTCAAGCCGAAGCTGACGCTCGTTTGTTCCTGTGGATGTTACAAGGTCGCGACGAAAACAAACCACCCAAAGGCTCTCCCCCTGATATGCGCCTCCGCGCGTACAACCTTTGGCTCGACACCTACAACACCCTCGCTCGCGCTGGTCGAGGTTTGTTTGAAGACGAGGCCGAAGGTCTCCGTCGGTTCCCACGTGTGTCCTCCCTCAAGTCCTCCCCCTCAGACAACAAAGCCGAAACTTCCCCCTCCAACACACCGTCCAACCGCGTCGAAAACTTCGGCTAACCCACAAAGCCTCCCAACACTGTTAATAACAGCCCTTTTACGCTTCAAAGCCTTTCAACACTGTTAATAACAGCCCTTTTACGCTTCAAAGCCTTTCATCATCATATTGGGATAGCGTCCCGAAGCTTCGGAAGCTTCGACTGCAATGAAGAACGGTCTGTCTACGCTCCGAAGCCTTCAACCATCATGTTGAGATAGTGCTCCAGCGCTTCGGAGCCTTTCACAACAATCGAAAGACGAGAGAAGTATGCTACGAAGCACTTATTTTTGAGACCAAAGCCAGCATGCCCTGAAGCAACCAGCCTCTACAGTTTGGCTTTTCCACCGCACATCAACATGCGCTTGCCCATGTAAGGATTGGCCATGGTTCCCTTTACCTGAATCCACTTTTTGTAGCCTTTGGCCATTGGACAGAAGTACACCTGAATGCCTTGAGCCTGTTTGGGATGAGCCTTGAGATAGGTCACAATGTGTTTCGATAGCCGACCAAACGCAAGCCGCGCTGCAGCGATAGACTTGCTTTGTTGAATTTGCTTCGCAGCGGCAGTCAAATGTTTGCCCAGCTTCCCTTGCAACATGCTCTTGGCGTGTTTGGCAACTCGCTTCGAAGCTTGTTTCGCAAGTTTGAGATTGTCTGCTGCAAACGCGACTCGAACCGCATCATAGGACACAAGGAGTTTGTTGGAGGTAGCGTTGCTCTTCCCTTTTGCTGGACCTGCCTGAGCAGCCCCAGTACCAAGGAGAAGAGCCAACCAAGCGATCCAAATCATGTTCTTGCAAAATGTCATCTGTGCACTCCTATAACTGTAGAAAAATACGTTCTCATGAACGTCAGGAGTTACCTAAGCAAGATGCATTCCAGACTTACTGTAACTTATAAATGTGGCAACGAGCCTCTGCAGGAACACGGATCTTGCGCTGTGTTTTCAAATACGATTGAAAGGAGAGAAAACGTCGCAGTAGCTTCGGTTGAGGGACGACCAGATAGCTTGCTCCACGTTTTGTTTTGGGTTGGAGGTAACGCACGTGCCACCGATCAAGAGGAAGGCTCCACCCATACCGACGGCTATAAAAGAATACAAAGGGGTCCTGGTAATTGTTGGGAACTCCGTAATCGATAGCTTCCGATGAAGAAAGAACCACCACGCGCGCCCGTTTTGGAACAACCGAACGAACGACACGGGCACACTTCATCCGTGGGTCCTGTGGAGTGCCAAGCATACCAGCGTAGCTCCAACCTGCCACAAACAACGTCCCCAACACTCCAACAACAAGAACGCCACGCTTCCACAACGCTGGTTGGGCAAGCTCTCTGACGCCAAGTCCCACCAGCAACGCAGCGTACGGCAACGCATAGATATGGTATTGAATCCCCCAGGACTGTTGGGTGTATCGAGCAAGAAGCATATAATAAAGAAACAAGACCAACCAGCCAGAGAGCAAAGGATGCTTGCATTGTTTCCAAGCGAGTTTTAGGCCAAACAACGCAAGAACCAACCCTCCACCTGCGAACACCCACTCGAACTCCAACCCAAACAACGACATATATACTTTGGGATAGGTCCAATCGGAGAGCCGGCCGAACTTACTATCCCCTCCAGAAAACAGGCCGAATGTGTTCCCGTACTTTAAGAAAAGAGAGCGTGCATGGAGAAACCAAAGAGTGGGCAAAACCAGGGACGACAGCGCAGTCATCCACAACGCTCGCCGTCGAAGCACTTGCCAACCCTGCCGCGCAATCGACCAACTCAAGAGGACAAGACCGATGTGCAACGAAGTCGGCTTAACCAACAACGCCAAGGTGAGAGACAACGACGTGAAAGCCCAGTCACGAACACGTCCTTCTTCCAAAGAGCGGTGAAAGAAATACAACGTTGCTGTGTAAAAGAACAGCACGGTAGCATCCGGCATGAACGCCACGCTGTACCGGACAAACAAAGGAGAGATGGCCAAGAAAAACAAGCCAGAAAGCGCCACATCTCGACCGGCCAATCGACGCGCAAGCAGGTAGAAGAAGCCAAGAGTTCCGACGGAGAAGAGCAGCGACACCAGACGCCCCAGCCAAAGCTGCTCCCCCCAAGGAAGATAAAGAAGCGCTGTAAGAAAGGGATACAGTTGAAACTCGGTCTCCACAAACCCTGGACCTGCACCTCCCCAAAACACCTGGGGATACCAAAGCTTGAATCCATAATGGTAGAAGTGATGGGCAATGGAGGCTGTGTCGGCTTGCCGCCAGACATCGCTCTTGTACGCCAGAGGTGTGCAGCAAAGAGGAATCCGAAGAAGCGTGGCCACTCCAACCAGGCTCCACAAAAGCACACGAACTCTGGAGCTTAAGAATGTTACGAATTGCATGAGAAACCTGTTGTAAAAACCGAATAGGAAGAGAACAAGGTTTCTTCACAGCACAAACTGTACCAGTCTATCGTCAGCCCAAAACCAGAACGATACATTGCGAGATGTAGGGAGCGTGTGACCAAGAGAAAGAGGAGAGCCTTATCAAAGTTGAGAAAGAAAACCGCTCTTTTTCTCGAAAATGAGAATGCTTCGTATCAACGTAGTGGTATGGAAGGAGTACGTCTCAAGCCACTGGAGAAGATTGCTTAGAAGCAGGGAGCACCACTTCAAACACAGCACCTTGTTGGGAAGAGTTCGAGATCAGAATCTCGCCGCCCATGTCGTCAATGATAGCTTTGCATACAGCAAGCCCCAGCCCAGTTCCTTTTTCAGGTCCTTTGGTGGTCACGAATGGCTCAAAGATGTGCTGGACTTCCGCCTCGGGAACACCTGGACCGTTGTCGATGACCTGGAGACGAGCCCCTCGTGTGCAAGGCCAAGTTTGAATCGTAAGGGACGCACCGTCCTGACCTTCCAAAGCATCCATCGCGTTTAACACAAGATTGGTCACAACCTGCAACAAGGCATCTTCCCGACTCCATACAATTGGAAGATTCTGCCCCAGCTCCAGATGCAACTGGATGCTCTTAAGCCTCTTGTCAAAACGAAGCAGAGACAACGCCTTTTCAATCTCACGGTTCAGATTCAACGGCACCGTGCTGTTGCCCTTCTGACGCGCGTAGCTATTTAGAGTCCCTACAATCCGGGAGATGGTGTCGCAACGCTCCAACAGTTCAGCGACGGCGTCTTGCAAGTCGGGTTCTTTGTACTTCCGTTGGATCCGCTGCAACAGCGCAGAGATGGAGGCCAGCGGGTTGCCAATTTCATGAGCGACCCCTGAAGCCAAAAGGCCGATCGCTGCCATCTTTTCATGATGGATCGCCTGGGCCATGAGCTGCTTCTGTTGGGTAATCACCTTTGCAGATTCCAACACACCAACAACCTCTCCGTCTTCGTCGCGAATGGGAAAGAAGTCCTTGTAGAAGAACTCACCGTTGTGTGGATTGGGGTGCTCATCCTCTTCGGACAACGGCTCACCCGTTTTCAGCACATGACTCGCCGGGCAGCAGCTCGCGGTGAGCTTCTTTCCCCCCCAAAGATGATAGCAATGAGAGCCGATGATATCGTCGCCAAACAAGTCTTTGGCTTTCTGGTTCGCGGTGGAGATACGAAGCTCTCTGTCGACGCAAACAATCACTTCAGGAATCGCATGAAACAACAACTCCAAAAACCGCTGGGCTTCACGAAGCTCACGGGTCCGTTCTTCAACGCGCTCTTCCAGAGTGTCATAGCTCTCCCGTAGCTCTTGCCCCATGTTTTGGAAGGCCAGGGAAAGCTCCCCCACTTCGTCTTGTCTGGCAGGAGGCAGCGGCGCGAGGAAGTTCCCCTGTGCAAAATCGCGGGTCGCCCCTACAAGTTGACGCAACGGCTTGATCAGTTGCCCAGCGACCACAGCGATCCCAACCAACAAAAGGAGCAACACCGCAACAAGCAAGGACCCCCACACCTGACCGATCTCGTACAGCGGCTGAAACGCCTTGCGCTCGGGAAGTTCAATCAGAATGTTGAGTCGCAGCTGTGACATCGGCAGCAACAAACCAAACACAGAGACGCCCTTTTCGTTCTGGTAGGTTCGGATGGGGCTGTTGGCTACGTTCTTGAATGCTGCAAACCGGGCTGACGTAAGCTTGGACGCTCCAGCCACATGATGGTCGTGGGCGACATCAAACGACCCACAAATGACCTTGCCTTGTTGGTTCAGCAGGTAGATCATCCCCTGAAAAGCAGGTCCTTGCTTCTTCCGCAAAAAACGCTGGTGCAGATCAAACGGAAACTCCACCACGAGATGCGCCCAAATCGTTTCATGATAACGAAGCGGAAGAACCATGCGCGCTGTTGTATCTGTCACATGGGAGAAGTGGAGGATCTGGATCACCCGAAACCCTCGTTGAAGCAGAGGCACAGCCGGGTGTGGTGTTTTGTCGAAGGTAGCGCCCGTCTCAGCCAGGACCTTCTTCTCACGGGACAGCAGCCGAACGCCAACCAACTTACCCAAACCAGCCTTGCGTTTGAGGATCTGTTGGAGCTTGTCTTTGGCCTGTCCTATCACTTTAGGGTCTGAGGTTTGTTGGATCTGGGTTCCCCAGGTCCACAGCTCCTGGTTTTCAGAGAACATGGTCCGGGCGAGCTGGTGCTTCTCCTGGAGAAATTCTCGGATCTGAGAAAGTTGGAGCTGCCCCAGCGCCTCCATGTTGGAGATCATGGTCTGCTGTAGAGTCCGTCGTAGAGCGTAGTACCCTACGATGCTCAGGGCACTTAAGGGGATCAACACCACCACAGAGACGGTCACAAAAAGCTTGGTTCTTAAGCTTCGGAACATTTCTTGCTAAGCCCTTCTCTACTTTAATCCAACGTGTTCAGGAACAAGCATGACAAGATCCGGCAGGTTGTTCTGCCAGCTTCATGACATGAGGGTCCAACCTGGGCACAAAGCAAGAACTGTACCCTTTCCCAGTGAAAAGACAAGCTTGGGGAAGGAATGACGCAAGAGAGCTGGAAGAATGAGAAAGACAACGTGGAGTGGATGGGTGTTGGGGTTGAGTCTGTTGTTGGCAGCGTGTTCCCAGTCCCCAACGACAGGAACAGAGCCAAACACAACGTCGTCGGAAGAGACGACCTCAAGCCAGCAAACAGACGCTGGGGACGCACCAGAGAGCAGCGCACAGGAAGCCACCACAACAGCGGAGGAAGCGCCCTCTGAGGCAGTCCCTGAGAAGCCCTCCTTCCCACCGACGGCCCCGTTCCCAGAGATTCAAGGGGGTCAGGTTCTTGAAGACACCAACCCCGACCCCAAGGTCGTGGAAGTCAACCTGGTCGCTCAGCCCAACAAGATCCAATTGTCCGACACAGTGACCCAGATCATGTACACCTACAACGGGATTGTCCCAGGTCCGATCATTCGGGCACGTGTGGGTGATGAGTTGATTGTTCACTTCACAAACCGGCTCCAAGAACCCACCACGGTCCATTGGCATGGGCTGCGAATCCCCGACAAGATGGACGGAACACCGCGAGTCCAAAGCCCCATCAAAGCGGGTGAGTCGTTCACCTACAAGTTTAAGCTCCGAGAAGCGGGGTCGTTCTGGTACCACCCTCATGTTCGCAGCCACGCCCAAGTTGAGTTGGGCTTGTACGGCATGTTGATTGTCCAAGAGAAAGAAAACATCAAATTCACCCGTGAGCGCTCCGTCATCCTCGACGACATCCTGATCATCAACGGCCGAATCACCGCCCCCATGAGCAGTCACATGGAAGCGATGCACGGGCGCAACGGAAACAACCTGTTCATGCACGGCAAGCTTGGCGCTCTCTCCATCAAAGCCAAGACCGGCGAAGTAGAGCGTTGGCGTGTGGTGAATGTCGCCAACGCACGTACGATGTCGATGAAGTTCACAGGGGTAAAAGTCCGGGTCATTGGGACAGATGGAGGCCTCCTCGCGAAGCCTTACTTCATCCCCACGACGCTGCATATCGCTGTGGGACAGCGCTACGATCTGGAGGTTACGTACGAGAAGCCCGGCGACTACAACTTCTCCCTGATGGCCCCCACGCAAACAGGCGTTCAAGCCCTCCCCATGGTCAAAGTAAACGTCGAAGGGGAAGCAACGCAGACGCCCTCTGTGTCCCCCAACTACCCGGAGATACCAGCTCTACCAGAGCGCAAGTCCGACCAATCCGTGACGATGACGTTCAACGGCGTCAACACCGCCAACGGCATTGAGTGGCAGATCAACGGAAAAGGGTACTGGAAAGAGCCCATCTATACATTCAAAGAGGGCGAAACGGTCACGATGACCCTCCGCAACCTGCAAGCACAAGAGCACCCCTTCCACCTCCACGGACAGTTTTTCACCGTGTTGAAGCGGGATGGCAAAGAAGTGTTTGAGCCTGGCTTGAAAGACTCTGTCCTGGTCGGCGGCAACGAAACCGTCGAGATCCAGGCCTACTTCGACAACCCAGGACAATGGATGGCTCACTGCCACATCCTGGAGCACGCTGAGTTGGGCATGATGGGAGAGATCGTCGTCACACCCAAACCCTAGGCCCCCTCATCGCTCTCTTCACCCATCACCTCACCCTCTCTGGATTCTCAACAATGAGAAATCACTCGCTTTCCATTCTCAACTTTGAGAAAACAAACGATCGATGGAACGAAAACACTCATAGCAGAGATAGGGAGAAGGAACGCTCCATGACAAATGTTCGGATACTCGTAGTGGACGACGAGCCTATTTTTCGTCGGGAACTTTCGGCATTTTTGCGCGAACAAAACTACGTTGTGGAAGAGGCAGAAAGTGGAGAGCAGGCTCTCGCTCAGCTTCAGGAGGAAAGCTGGGACATACTTCTCCTTGATATCGCGTTGCCTGGAGTCAGCGGCATTGAAGTCCTTCGCCAGGCCACCGTTCTCTCTCCAGAGACCGTCACGGTGATGCTCACAGCGTTCGCGAGCCTGGAGTCGGCGATTGAAGCGCTGCGCCTGGGAGCGTACGACTACCTCGTCAAGCCCATTCGCTTCGACGACCTGGAGATTCGACTGGAGCGGCTGGAAAGCCACCGTCAGATGGCGCTGGAAAACCAGTCGCTCAAGCGTTTGGCGACGGGACAAGAGAAGTTTCATCAAATTGTCGGAGAGAGCCCGGCCATCCAAAGGGTCTTTCAGCAGATCCGCCAGCTTCGTGGAGCCCGCGCCAACGTCCTTATTTTTGGCGAGAGCGGCGTGGGAAAAGAGTTGGTCGCTCGGGCAGTTCACGAGCACTCTGAGGCCTCAGAGATGCCGTTCTTGCCAGTGAACATAAGCGCCATCCCCGAGACCATGATGGAGAGCCAACTGTTCGGTCACAAACGGGGCTCTTTCACCGGCGCAGACCGAAACGCACCGGGCATTTTCCAGGCAGCGCGTGGCGGAACTGTGTTCCTCGACGAGATCGGCGAGCTTCCACTCGCGCTGCAGCCTCGGTTGCTTCGAGCGATTGAGGAGAAAGAGATCTTCCCGTTGGGTGCAGAAGCCCCGATCTCTGTAGACTTTCGGTTGATCGCAGCGACCAACCGAAACCTCGAAGAGATGGTCCAACAAGGCACCTTTCGTCAGGATTTGTTTTACCGACTCAATGTGTTCCAGATAGAGGTGCCGCCTCTTCGAGACCGCAAAGAGGATATCCCCCTGCTGGTCCACTCTTTTGTGGACCACTTTGCCGACTCGTTAAAGAAGAAAACGCCCAACATCAGCAACGAGGTGATGCAGTGTTTGTTGTCCAGCTCTTGGCCAGGAAACGTTCGTGAACTTCGCAACGTGATTGAGCGAGCCGTGATTCTTTGCGAAGGAGACAGGCTGACACCTGACCTGCTCCCCTCTTCCCTGCAGCTCTCACTCAATGGCGACTCTTTGAAGCTACGCGATGTGGTCGAGCGCTGCGAAAAAGAACACATCGCCGCGGTGCTTCGGCTCGCGGACCATGTGAAAGAACAAGCCGCGGAGATGCTAGGTTTGAGCCTTGCGACGCTCTACCGACGGCTGGAAAAGTACGAACTCCTCCGGCCCGAAGACCAGGGCAAGTAAATGGATGTAAGTCCCAACCCACACAAGAGCGAGTCGAAGCATCGCAAACAGGAAGCCGCTGAGGCATCACTGTTTTTTAATGCAAGCTTTGTAGCTCCCCATGTACGTTGGGTTCACCTGCTTGCACACAGGGTGGGACGAGGGGCAATCGTTGTTCGTTCGGCAAACAACATCCAGAGAAGAGTCCGGATTGGCTCGGCACACCAGGGTCGTGCTGTAGTCGAAGGTCGCGCGAATCACAACCACACATGTCTCCGAAGAGCTGCAATCTTCGGGCCCATCACAGGTCATCGAAGCACCCGCAGAGTCGTTGTCTCTGATTTCAGATGGAACACCATCCTCTCCAACACAGAGCGGACCGTTTTTCTGAAAGAAGTGGCACGCCAAACCTTTGTCACACCGAGTGTCACCACACGCAACGCCTTCGAGAGCAGAGTTTTGGTTGTTGTCACCAGGAATGTTGATGGAATGGCTACAGGCCGAAAGCCAACAAGCCATAGAAAGACACAACACATTACGAAAGAAGGTCATCACAATCTCCAACAAGACTTACACAGACATCCAACACCGAATGAAAAGGGGTTGTCTATACTACACAGGAAGTTGATGCATCGTACACAAAAACCTTGTTGCGACAACTTGCGTGTGACTTGTTCGAGGCGAGAAGCTCTCCCCAAATCACGAGAGGAACTGGGTGTAAGCAAACACAGCGAGTCCAACCACGTTGATAAAAATGGCCAGGAGCACCGCTACTTTTTTGATGCGACCTCCACCGGGCATGGACATCATCTTCATGGAGTGTCCGCGCAAGTAGCTACGATTCTGGTAGACCAGCCATCCAGCCAGGCCAACAAAGGCAAGATTCAACCAGAAGGTGTAATCGATTTTGAATTGAACAACCTGGGTCACGGTCTTTTGTGTTTGAGGCACGATGTGCATCAGCTCAAACAAGCCGTGAAGCAACAGCGCAGTGGTGACAACGCTCACAAACATAACTCCAGCGATATAGAGAGCAACCTTCCAGCCGTAGTATTTGGCATTAACGTGCACCAGGGGAGGAACCATCAGATCCGAGAAGATAAAGCCCATGACTCCGGCAAAAAGAACACCGTTACCGACCAAGACAGTGGCGAGAGGAATGTTCCCCATCGAGCCAATAAACGTGGACGCCGCAACAAAGGGAGCAACCAGAGCGTTCTCCACCAGCACAAGCCAGCGGGGAAGATGCTCAGCGTCAGCAAGAAAGAGCGTGGTCCAGAAGCTTTGAGGAACCAGAACAGCGACAAATCCGGCAATGGTGAAACCAATCAAGATATCTTCCCAGGCCATCTTCCAGTCGTTCACGAACTTGTGCCCGACAAGCTGCCAGCCTTCCTTGCTTTGGATGCGCTCCTTCCAGTCGAACTCGTCCGAGATATCTTCTCCGTCATCTTCGACTCTCTTTCGAGCAGACTCCATCCAAGAGTCTGGGTACGTCAGACGTATCAAGAGGGTGCTGATGGCGACAAGGCAGAGTCCTCCGATAACCTCTGCGACAAGATACTGCCACCCCAGGAAGATGGTAATCAGGATTCCCAGCTCGATCACCAGATTGGTGGATGCAAACATAAAGGCAACCGCCGCGACAAAGTGAGCGCCCTTTTGCACCAGGGCACGCGCCGCAGCCAATGCAGCGAACGAACACGACGACGACGCTGCACCAAACAAGGTGGAGAGGGAGACGCTCCGAGCGTCGGGTTTTCCCATGTACTGTGTGAGTTTTTTCTTGGGGACAAAGGCCTGGATCATACCGGACACAAAGTAACCCAGAACAAACGCCCAACCGGACTTCCAAAAGAACCCCAGGGCCGTTTTTGCAGCCTCACCGTAACTCTGAAAAAACCCTTCCATGAATGAAACTCCTTTCCTTGATTTGGGCTCTCACATGCACTCTGCATCTCCAATTCCTTAGGCAGAGCCGAACAGACAGGAGAGATAGCAAGCTTCATTCCAACGAAAACCTCCAAAGTGAGACACTCATGTCACCAAGCCAATCAAGAGGAGCTTGTAAATCACGAATCCTTTTTCTTAATATTTTGAATCAATGGCCGTAACCTATGAACGAGGCCCAACAAAGGAAGACCTGCAGCGCAAGAACTCTTTGCAATGACATGGCATGTTGGGCTGCAGCACAATGATGTACCAGGGAGGTAGAATGAGCCGTTCCAATTTGATTTGTTTGATTCGCCCACCGGCGGTGGAGTCGTTCCGCTTTGTCACCACGACCATCACTCTGCCTTTGGGCTTGGCCTATATCGCAGCAGTGCTGGAAGAGGCTGGCGAAAAGGTCCAGATCCTCGACGCTGTCGCGGAGTCTCCCTCGACCAAGACACGTTACTACAAAGGCGTCCTGGTGGGACTCACCCTGGAAGAGATCGCAGCGCGGGTTCCCGCCGAAGCAACGATGGTGGGCATTACGGTGATTTTTACCCACGAATGGCCTGCTGTCGTTCGCTTGATCGAGTTGATTCGCCAGCGTCGCCCAGACATCAAGATTGTGGTGGGTGGAGAGCATGTCACATCCATGCCCGAGTTTTGTCTGGCTACCTCGGAATCCGACTACATTGTCCGCGGCGAAGGCGAAGAAACCATCGTCGAATTGGTCGATGCGATCAACAACGACGGCGACCTGTCAGCCATCCCAGGGCTGGGCTACCGCGACGGTGATAACATCATCATCAACGAACGCCGGATTCGTCGGAAAACGCCCGATGAGATCCCCTACCCTGCCTGGCACCTGTTCGACATCAAGACCTACAACGACTCCAACCTGGTCGGTGGGATGGACACGGGTCGAATGAACCTACCTCTACTCGCGACTCGCGGCTGCCCTTACCAATGCACATTCTGCTCGTCTCCCAACATGTGGACACCCCGCTGGATCCCTCGCGATCCCATCAAAGTCGTGGATGAGATCGAGCACCACGTGCAGCACTTCAACGCAGGTAGCTTTCCGTTCCAGGATCTCACAGCCATTATCCAGAAAGACTGGATCAAGACCTTCTGCGAAGAGATCATCAAACGAGACCTCGACATCTCCTGGCAGTTCCCTAGCGGAACCCGCTCTGAAGCGATCGACACGGAAGTTGCTGAGTTAATGAAACGTACGGGGATGGTGAGCATCGCTTACGCACCGGAGTCGGGCTCAGAGACGACACGCCGCCTGATCAAGAAGCGGATGAAAACAGACAACCTCATGGCCAGCATCAAAGCCAGCGCCGACGCGGATCTGAATGTCGCTTGCTTTATGATCATTGGCTTCCCCCACGACACCGACGAACGCCTCGCAGAGAACTATGACTTCCTCAAGAAGATACGGAAGCTCGGCGTCACAGACCTGGGTGTAGGCTACTTCTTTGCGCTCCCTGGCACCGAACTCTTCGACAGCCTCTACGACGCCGGAAAGATCCGCCTGGACGAACGCTACTTCGCTCACATCCTTCAAGGGGGAGACCTGGTTCCTTCTGTCAGCTACTGCGACCACATGAGCCGACTGGACTTGATGAAGTGGAAGCTCAAATTGTACGGGACCTTCTACAGCACACCCAACGAAAACAAGCCCAGGTCAGGATTGCTCGGTTCGGTTCGCCGGGCCTTAAGCGGCTTGCTCGCAGAGAGTCATGACTCCAAGTTGCAGACGGTGCTCCGAACCGCAGCCGTGGGTGGATGGGACGAGATTCGAGTGGCTCCAACCCGTGGTTGGATCTCCCGAGCCGAAGAGAAGCGCATGTTTGAACGTTGGGACACCATCTTCCGTCGCATCCGAGAGGATCTCGCCCAACAAAAGGTGATCACGCCAGCTCCCCTCGACACCACAACGCTCCAGGCTGGCAATGTGATGAAGAAACTCAAACACATCCACGGCACCTCCCGCGTTCTCCAACTCTCCAGAATCGCCGCATAACCGCCCCACTCGTTTCTCAATCTTGCGACAGCCTTTCTCAACCCTGAGAATATTCTCCCAGTCTGGTATAGTGACACCCCTGAAAACGAGAGTCTTTCCGGGGAAGCATTGTTGGTCTACTTCTTGCTGTTCCTCTCCGAGAAGACAACAAAAGGGGTAGTCTATGACAACGGATACCTTTCAACCCTGGTGGAAACGTCAACTTCGCAAGCACTGGAAGTGGCTTACCTTTGGCCTCATTGTTTTTGTGCTGGGCTGGTGCTCAGGCCAAGGAACCTCATCGGGAACTAGCGACCCTCATGCCGGCCACAACCATGCGCCAGCATCCCAAAGCAGCGCGGCAGCGCCAAAGAAGAAGACCATCTGGACGTGCTCGATGCATCCCCAGATCCGCTTGCCCAAAGCAGGGAAGTGTCCCATCTGTTTTATGGACCTGACTCCGTTGCAAGATGACGGCGGGGAGAAGAACCCCCGAAAGCTCGCCATCTCCGAGGCGACCAAAGCTCTCGCCGAGATACGGACCAGCAAGGTCATGCGTCGCCCGGTGTCGATGGCGGTCCGTATGGTGGGTAAGGTTGCCTACGACGAGACGTTGGTGAAGACCATCACCGCCTGGGTTCCCGGCCGATTGGAGCGGATGTACGTTGACTACACAGGGGTCCGGGTTCGACGTGGTGACCACCTCGTTAAGATCTACAGCCCCGACCTGCTGGCCTCCCAACAGGAGCTTCTCCAAGCCCTCAAGGCCTGGAAGCAAGCACAAACAGGCAGTCGCCTCACACGACAGACCGCTCGCCTCGGTCTGGAAGCGGCGCGGCGCAAGTTATCCCTCCTTGGACTTCGTGAGTGGCAGATCCGAAACATAGAGAAACGCGGCGCTCCCCTCGAACGCATCAACATCTACGCTCCCCTCGGCGGCATTGTGATTGAAAAGAAGGCGATGGAGGGGATGTATGTCAAAACAGGCACCCATCTTTACACCATCGCGGATCTTAGCAAGGTCTGGCTGAAGTTCGACGCCTTTGAGCGTGACTTACCCTGGCTCCATGTGGGTCAATCCGTCACCTTCCAAACCCTCGCCATGCCGGGGCATTCGTTCACAGGCAAGATTGTCTACATAGACCCCGTTCTCAACAGCAAAACACGCACCGTGAGCGTTCGTGTCAACGCAGACAACAAAGACGGCCTGCTCAAACCGGAGATGTTTGTGAAAGGCTCGGTGATGGTGTCGCTCAACGCCAAAGGCCGCGCCCGACCGCCCGAGCGTGAAGGTCGTTACGTTTGCCCGATGCACCCCGAAGTGGTGAGCAAACGTCGCAGCCGATGTACGATCTGCGGGATGCGCCTGGAGCGCATCAAGGCCAAAAAACAAGGCGACGATCGAGACCCCCTCGTGATTCCTGCGACAGCCCCGCTTCTCACTGGCAAGCGAGCCGTTGTCTACGTGGAGGTACCCAAATCCAAGAAGCCAACCTATGAAGGACGCGAAGTAACATTGGGCGCGCAAGCCGGCGACTATTATGTCGTTCGCAAGGGACTCACCGAAGGCGAAGAGGTCGTTACGCACGGAGCCTTTCGCATCGACAGCGAACTTCAACTCCAGGCTCGCCCAAGCATGATGAGTCTTAGCTCCCCCGAGAAGAAGAACGACTTTGGGGTGGACTCCTCACGACCGAAGCTCGCACACAAAAGGCTGAAGCTACTCACTCCCATTTACAAGAGCTACTTTGCCGTGAGCCAGGCGCTGACCAAAGACAACCCCAAAGCGACCTTGCAGGCCCTGCGCACGCTCAAGCGACGCATCCAAGCTCTTACCGTGTTGAAAGGCAACGCACGGGAACGTTGGGCTCGTCGTCGAAGCCCCCTGTTTACGGCCGTATCGAGAAATTTGCGACAAACCAAGATCGCCGACCTTCGGCGGTTGTTTGAAACACTCTCCCACGAGGTCATTGAGTTGGAGCGAACCATCGGTCACGCCGGGATGAAGGCATACTACCTTACCTATTGTCCGATGGCGTTCAACAACCGCGGCGCGTACTGGCTGCAAGACAAGAAAGATGTTCGCAACCCGTACTTCGGAAAAAGCATGTTGGTGTGCGGCTCAACCAAGGCAACCTACGCTGGCCGAGACGCAGAACCGGTCCAACCTCCCAAGCGGTTTTTGCGAAGTTTGTCTCGTTTGTACAAGCCCTACTTTGGCCTTCAACACGCCCTGTTCAAGGACGACTTGAAGACGTCGTGGCAAGAACTCAAACGCTTTCAAAAGGCTCTCGGACAACGCCGCCGTGGACTCCTCCCCTTCGCCATGCGACGACGCTGGCTGTTGCTCCGCAAGACGCTCCAAGAAGGTGTGACCAAGGCCAAGAAGAAAAAAGACATCGAGGTCATCCGGAAGGGTTTTTACGACATCTCCCGGGGGATGCTTCAGCTTGTCTTTGTCTTTGGCCATGTAGAAAAAACTCCGGTGTACGAGACTTACTGCCCCATGGCGTTCAACAACACAGGAGCGGCCTGGTTGCAACCCCAAGACAAGCAGGTAAGGAACTCCTACTTTGGCGCCAAGATGGCGTTTTGCGGCACGGTGAAGCGTCGCTTCTCCTCCCGGTTACAATCAACCTCCTCCACCCCACAGAAATAAGGGTTGCGGCATGAACGATTCGCATGACAACGCCGCAACCAAGAAGAGCTGGCTCGATCCAGCGATTCAGTTCTGTTTGCAGAACAAGCTTGTTGTGGTGTTGGTTCTCTTGATGTTGACCGGTTGGGGTTTGCTGGTTGCTCCCTTTGACTGGCCGATGGGTGACTTGCCTCGGGCGCAAGTACCTGTGGATGCTATCCCCGATCTGGGTGAAAACCAACAGATCGTCTTCACTCGATGGTCTGGACGCTCACCCCGTGACATCGAAGACCAGGTGACCTACCCTCTCACAGCTACGTTGATGGGGATCCCTGGCCTCAAAACGGTCCGAAGCTTCTCGTACTTTGGCTTCTCCACCGTCTACCTTATCTTTGAAGAGAACATCGACTTTTACTGGTCGCGCTCTCGGGTCTTGGAGAAGCTCAACAGCCTCCCTCCCAACACCATCCCCAAAGATGCAACGCCCACGTTAGGACCCGACGCCACAGCGCTAGGCCAGATCTATTGGTACACCCTGGAAGGACGTGACTCCAAAGGGAAACCTGTCGGAGGTTGGGACCGGTATGAGCTACGCAAGATACAAGACTGGTACGTTCGATACGCGCTGCAGTCGGCCTCGGGCGTCGCTGAAGTAGCTTCCATCGGTGGCTTTGTTCCAGAGTACCAGATCGACGTGGACCCGGATAAGTTACGCATCCACAATGTCACACTCCAATCGTTGTACCAGGCGATCCGTAGCTCCAACCAGGAAGTTGGCGCGCGCACGATGGAGATCAACAGCGTGGAGTATGTGATCCGCGCACGAGGCTACCTCAAGAATATCCAAGACATCGAAAACACCGTCATCAAGGCGCGAAAGGGAACGCCGGTCACGGTGAAGGATGTCGCCAATGTCACGATGGGTCCGGCCCCTCGCCGTGGCGCTCTGGACAAAGACGGCGCAGAGGTTGTCGGCGGCGTGGTTGTCGCTCGCTACGGCGCCAACCCTCTCCAGGTGATTAAGAACGTCAAGGCGAAGCTCAAGGAGATCGCCAACGGATTGCCCCAGCGCAAGCTCAAAGACGGACGCATCTCTCAAGTGACAGTGGTTCCGTTTTACGACCGAACCAAGCTAATCAACGAGACCCTCAACACTCTCGAAGAAGCCATCACGTTGGAGGTGTTGGTCACGATCCTTGTCGTACTCGTGATGCTGATGCACTTCCGAAGTTCGCTGTTAATTTCGGGCACGCTCCCTGTCGCAGTGTTGTTCTGCTTTATCGCGATGAAGCAATTCAAAGTGGACGCCAACATCGTCGCGCTTTCGGGCATCGCGATCGCCATTGGGACGATGGTGGATATGGGCGTGGTGCTCAGTGAAAACATCGTTCAGTACTTGCAGCGTTTAAAGCCCAACGAGAGCGCCTTGGATGCGGTGTTTCGCGCCACGTCCGAAGTCGGAGGAGCGATACTTACAGCGGTAAGCACCACGGTGATTAGCTTCCTACCGGTTTTTACCATGGAAGCTTCCGAAGGGAAGCTATTCCGCCCCCTGGCCTACACCAAAACGTTTGCGCTGCTTTCGTCGCTGTTGGTGGCCCTGTTTGTGCTTCCTCCCCTCGCACACTTGCTCTTTCATAAGTCGGAGGTGCCAGAAGAAGACAGGGCGGTGCTTCGTAACATGTGGCAAACCTTTGGAAGCCTCCTACTCCTCGGCGGCAGCGTATGGATTGGCGCACAAGTGTGGTGGTGGCTTGGAGCTTTGTTGGGAGGATTCGCCGTCTACCGACTGCTCTCCCAGTGGCTTCCCAAGCCGTTGCAACGTATCCTGGGATGGACAGGAAACATCATCGCCATTGTCGCAGCGGCCGGTGTGCTCGCATGGAAGTGGACGCCTTTGGGCCATGAGCAAAGCTACCTGGCGAACTTCTTGTTTGTAGCTTCCGTGGTCGGTGGCTTGCTGCTTCTCTTTGAGCTATTTCGACGAAGCTATCGACGCTTCCTTCGATGGTTCCTCGCTCACAAGCTTCTCTTTCTGATGGTGCCCTTCTGCCTTGTGTTGTTTGGAGGCACCATTTGGTTGGGCTTTGAGACAGTCTTTGGTTGGATACCACGCACCGTGCGAGCGCTCACGCAAGAGACGACAACCAAGAAGGCACCGGCAGATTCGTCGGCTCCCACCAAGATGACACCTTGGGAGAAGTCCATCCGGAGTCATCCGCTTTGGGTCAAAGCCAAGCATGCTTTTCCAGGGCTGCAAAAAGAGTTTATGCCCGACCTGGATGAAGGCTCCTTCTTGTTGATGCCGACCACCATGCCTCATGCGTCCATGGGTGAGGCGCTTGCAGTGTTGAGCAAGCTAGACCGTGCGATTCGTGCCATCCCCGAAGTCTCCGTAACAGTCGGCAAGATCGGACGCGCAGAGAGCGCGCTGGATCCGGCTCCAATTTCGATGGTAGAGACCGTCATTCATTACAAGGCCAAGTACCGGGTGGATGCTTCAGGCAAACGAATCCGTCAGTGGCGAAAACACATTAACACCCCCAAAGACATCTGGAACGAGATCGTCAAAGCGACCAAGCTTCTCGGAACCACCAGCGCGCCGCACCTTCAGCCGATTGGAGCACGTCTTGTGATGCTTCAAAGCGGGATGCGCGCTCCCATGGGAATCAAGGTCAAAGGACCCTCTCTTGAAGTGATTGAGAAGGTCGCCGTCCAGATGGAGAAGCTGCTGAAGAAGGTCCCACAGATCTCTCCAGCAACAGTTCTCGCGGACCGCGTCATTGGTAAGCCTTATCTTGAGTTTCACATCGACCGGAAGGCGATCGCTCGTTACGGCTTGGGCATTGCGCAGGTCCAGCAGGTGATTCAGATGGCGATTGGAGGAAGCACAGTCACAACCACCATCGAAGGACGTGAACGTTACTCCGTTGTGTTGCGGTACCAACGAGAGCTACGCAACAACCTTCAAGCCTTGCAAAAGATTATGGTCGCGACTCCACAGGGCGCACAGATTCCGCTCTTCCAGCTTGCCTCCTTGAAGTATGTGCGGGGTCCCCAGGTGATCAAGAGCGAAGACAACTTCCTGGTGGCTTACATTGTGTTTGACCGCAAAAAAGACTTCAGCGAAGTGGCGACAGTCGAAGCGGCCAAACGACTCCTCAAAGCCAAGAAGAAGAGCGGCGAATTCAAGATCCCCGCCGGTGTAAGTTACAAATTCTCTGGAACCTATGAGAGTCAGGTTCGCGCCGAGAAGAAGCTTATGCTGGTGCTGCCTTTGGCTCTTTTCTTGATTTTCCTCATTCTCTATTTGCAGTTCCGTTCGGCTGCGGTCACCGGCTTTATCTTCAGCGGTATCCTGGTCGCTTGGGCCGGTGGATTTGTGATGATCTGGCTCTACCAGCAGTCTTGGTTTATGGACTTTTCCTTGCTTGGCATCAACATGAGGGAAGTGTTTACGATCCACTCCTTTAACATGAGCGTGGCCATCTGGGTCGGGTTTATCGCCCTGTTCGGCATCGCAACAGACGACGGCGTGGTGATGGCGACCTATCTGGATCAGTCGTTTGCCTCCAACCAGCCGCAAAGCATCGAAGAGATTCGGCAGGCCACTCTGGAAGCTGGGGCGCGACGTATCCGGCCTTGCTTGATGACAACAGCCACGACTCTGCTCGCCTTGCTACCCATCCTGACCTCATCAGGCCGCGGCTCCGACATCATGATCCCGATGGCCATTCCGTCCTTTGGTGGGATGTTTGTGGAGCTGCTCACGCTCTTTGTCGTTCCCGTGCTTTACTGTTGGAGGCAGGAACGGAGCTTCAAGAAAGAACAACGTCGCCAGAAACGAAACCCATCCATGGCATCGCCCGAACTCCCGGAGACAACATGACACGTTGGAGTAGAGTGAACATCCTTGAAGCTATGCTAGTCGCTGTTCTTGTCTGGTGGAGTCCCTCACCGAGTGCAGCAGCCACGCCACAACCTTCCAAGGCGCCCTCGACAAAAACAGTCCAACCCTCCCAACCAACGGCGTCGGACAAGCCCAAGGCGTTGCCCAAGCTACCCACTTACAACGGTACGGCGCTGCAGGTAGACAAGCTCTTAAAAGCTGCAACGCAAAGCAACCCGACCTTGGTGCGTTTGCGACGTTGGGTTGCGGTGTACAAACAAAAAGAGAAGCAGACAACAGCCTGGCCTGACCTTCAGGTTGGCGTACAAGTGTCGAACTTTCCCCTTCCGACCTTTGACCCCACACTCACAGCGATGAGCGGCATTCAGTACACCCTCTCTCAAAAGTTCCCGATACTGCAACGTTTGGGACTTCAACGTAAGATGGCTCAACATACAACAGCCATCTTGCGGCAGGACGTCAGAGAGAAGACCTTGTGGATCCACTTTCAGATCCGGCAAATCGTGTACAAGCTTTCGTACTTTCGAGAAGCGTTACAGACCAACCGAGAGCTATACGCTTTGGCGGGACAAATGGCCGAGGTCGCGAGGGCCAAATACGCCGTGGGGAAAGCAAGGCAACAAAGCTACCTGCAAGCCTGGACCTTGCAGTCTCAGATTCGCAACCAAACCCTCGGCTTGCTCGCGCAGGAAACGATCTTACGGTTCCAGCTGGCCCGTCTTGTTGGAGGAAACCAAAAGGTTGCTGGGGTTGCGCCAAAGCTGAAAAAGCAAGCGTCCTCTGCGAATGTCTCCAAGCTACTTCAACAAGCGATCAAGCAACGTGGAATCCTTCAACGTTGGAGGATCGCCGCCCAACAATCCAAGACCTTGTTGGAGCTAGCGCGGGTAAAGTATTACCCCGACGTTACGGTACAATTGGGAATCCGCCAACGATTCCCCAACCCAGCAGACCAGGGCAACCCGTTCCTTACGTTGGGCGTGAAGGTTGCCCTCCCCACAGGAGGAAACTCTGCTCGCTATGGCTTGCTCAAAGAAGCGATGGCTCGTCACCAACTGGCAGTAAGTCGCCAGCGGGAAGCCCAAACCCAGATCCGCGAAGCCATCCAAATCGAGATCACGAAGATTCAGCAATACCAAAGACAAATGGATGTGTTTCGTACCCAGGTCATTCCGCTGGCGCTGCAAACGTATCGCTCGACGCTGTCGAGCTACCAGGTCGATCGGGTGGGCTTCCTTACCCTCCTATCAACCCTAACAACCTTGTACAAGGAAAAGCTAAAGTGGGTGTCTTTGCGCGTGGAACAAAGGGTGTCACAGGCTCGCCTTCGCGCACTGTCAGGACAACCGTGAAAGAGGAGTTTTTTTACTCCGTCTCCCTTATTGGCAGGAGTAGGTGTAGGTTGTGGTGGATTGGGATGTTTGGTTCTTCGTGGTGCGGCTGTTCACCGTTTGCGTGAGTAGCTTCTTTGCGTTAAAGACGTGCTCCTGGAACCAATCGAGGGTGCCGTCGTTGTCTGCGTCATGTTCTCGTCGAACAAGCTTGCCGTCTTGGTTGTAGCTGAAACGCTCTCGTGAGGTTCTGGTTTTGTCGCCGTACTTAATCGAGTCTCTTCGTCCCGCGCCAACGTACTCGTAGCTTCGGGTGTGATGTTGCTCAGGACGCTCTCTCCACAGCAGCGACTCTTTCACCAACTGGCCGGCTTCGTTCCAAACCAACGAAACCAAGTGTCCGCTGTTGGGAGGCTGGATGTTGAGGGACTTTTTACGGTCTCCATACTCCCACTGTTCCAATGTATTTGCCATTTCGACGGGCTGCAGGCGATTGTTCAAACTGGTGAGTTGCCCCTTCGCATCGTAGGACCAGATTTGTTGTTCGAGCAGTTGTTCGTTGTGGTACAGGCTTCGCTTGCTGAGCGCACCTGCGTTGTTGGTCTCCAAGCGTAAGGTTCGGGTGTAATCGAGCTTTCCTTCCCGCCACAAGGTGAGTTTGTCCGAGGACAGAGCAGCGCCTCTCCAAACTCTCTCACGACCCCAGATCTGCTGAAAGTCTCCCGAAGAGTCTTTGGAAAAGGCAGCCTCTTGTATCATTCGACCTTGTTCATCGTACTGCAAGTTTAGCTTCCGTGCTTTGTTTCTCTGGACAAACATAACCCTCGGGACTCGCATACCAAAGTGAGTGTACGGAGGCATCCTGGTCTGCATCGCAACAGAGCCCCCGTAATAACCGTACGCATGGTAGTAGCTCGAATAGGAGTAATAGCCGTAGTACCCGTAGTCGCTGTAGTACCCGTAGTATCCGCTGGAGACAGGGAGGTCCTTTGTGATGGGAACAACCAACTGACTTACCGCTTTGCCCGATGTCCACCCAGGAGTATAAGATGGCTCTTGGTAGCCGTGTCCCCAATGAACCGGTAGCTTCTTGCAGGAAGATGGGCTGGATGTGTCCCAGGTGTACAGGTTCACATAGGAGTAAGCGTTGTCGCGCATGACGATCTCACGCTTGGCGAGGGTGCCGTCGCCTCTCCACGACCACGTTTGCCGACTTTGCTCTTCGCCTTTAGCCTTGTGCACCAACGAAACGGGGAGACCTTTGCTGTTGTACTCCCACTGCACTTCGTAGCGGGCTTCGTCACCTTTTGCAGACGTCTGAACAAAGACAGCCTGGGTCATTTTGCCTTGAGCATTGTAAGCCCACGTCCATAACATTCGAGTTCCAGTGGACTGGATTTGTTCCTTGCGTACGAGGTTTTCACCCTTCCACACCTGACGAACTTCTGTTTTGTAGTTTCGGGAGGTGTACGACTGGTAGATGTTCTGCGTCATGCGACCTTTCGCATCCAAGGATTGGGTGCGTTCCGACAGAACAGAGCCGTCCGTTTTGTAGCTTATTGCTTTCGTCCACTCGCCTTGTGCATTGCGTGTCCATCTTTCGCGATTGGTTTCCTGGCCTGCTGCATTGCGGCTCAAGATCTCCAGGGAGTTGCCCTGATTCGTATAGCTAGTTTGGCTCTGGACACTCGAACCATCCGTCGTTCGTACCACCTTCTGAAGCATACAGCCTGTACCTTCGGTGTTTTGCACAAAGTAAGGTTTGATGGGAGCTTGCACCAACGCTTGTGGCTCACAGTATGGAAGCTCCGACTTGGGAGTTGGCGTAGGCGTCGTAGGCGTCTTTTGGGAGTCTCCCTTTTCCGGTGGCTGGTAATCACCGATTTTGGGAACAATGACCGCACAACCTCCCAGCATCCACCCCAACATGGCGCAACACAACAACGATATCCACATCGAACGTTTCATACAAACCTCCCGTATCTTGCATCTCTACCTTTAAGAATAGGGACACGCACAAAGAAGGTAAACATTTATCTTCTTTACGATTGAATAAAGAAATTCTTTACAGTCTCTCCATCCCTTACAACAACCTTGATGCTTGATGTCTCTATCTATCACATTCTCGAAGGCTTAAGCTTCGGAGAGAGCGTGTCACCGGTTCGGCAGTCTATATTCTCAGCGTTGCAACATGCCCTTTGCCATTTTCTCAGGAGTGAGAAGCAAGCCATAGGGACGAGCCGCAGAAGCAAGAAGCATACTCCACAACGACAAAGGGTTTCCCAGCAGGAGAAATGGAACCATTCACAAAAAAGAGGTTGGTATGTATTTTGCTAAAACGAAAAACAATGAAAGACGGTGAATGTTCACAAACAGAATGATGTTTGTTCTTCAGAACTGGACGCCAACAAAGAGAGGAAGGCCCTTCCATGTCCAAACCCAATCAAATGATACTCCCTGTCTTGGGAATGTCTTGTTCAGGTTGCGCCAACACAGTTGACAAAGCCATCCAGCAGATACCGGGGGTGCTGTCAGCGGAGGTGAACGCGAGCAGCGAAAAAGCAACCGTGACATGGGACAGCGACAAGGTCGAACCGGACTGGCTCGCCCAGGCCGTTCAGGCTGTATCTGACGCAGGGTACTCGATCCCCACCACGACCGTGGAGTTGGCCTTGCTTGGATTGCGATGTGCCAACTGCGCAAACTCCACAGAGAAGTCTCTTCAACAAACCAACGGTGTGGTCGAAGTTTCCGTCAACTTTGCGTCCGAAAAAGCAACGGTCACGATCGTGGCGGGTGTGACCCGTCGTCGCGACCTTGTGGAAGCTGTACGTCAGGCTGGCTACGATGTCGTGGAAGCCAGCCAAGAGGAGATGGAAGACACAGAAGCCAAGGCTCGTGAGGCAGAGCTTCACCACCAACAACACCGGCTCCTGGTGGGTGTCTTGTTCTCACTGCCTCTGTTTGTGCTGAGCATGAGCCGTGACTTTGGCTTGTTGGGAGCCTGGTCACATGCGGTGTGGGTCAACTGGCTCTTCCTTGGACTCGCAACCCCTGTTCAATTCTATGTAGGTTGGGACTACTACGTGGGAGGTTACAAGAGCCTCCGAAACGGTAGCGCCAACATGGATGTTCTCGTCGCGATGGGGTCTTCTGTCGCGTTCGTCTACAGTATCGCGGTGCTCTTTGCCAAAAGCTTCTACCAATCCAATGTGTTGGGCTCGCACGTGTACTTTGAGACGTCAGCGATCATCATCACGTTGATTGTTCTTGGGAAGTTGATGGAAGCCCGGGCCAAAGGAAAAACCAGCGCAGCCATCAAGTCGTTGATTAATCTGCAGCCTCAAACAGCTCGAATCATCCGAGAGGACGAAGAGGTCGAGGTCCCAGTGTCCGAAGTGGAAGTCGGAGACATTGTGTTGGTTCGGCCCGGTGAAAAGATTCCTGTGGATGGAGTGGTCGTCAACGGAAAATCTTCCATCGACGAGAGCATGGTCACAGGCGAAAGTTTACCTGTCTCCAAACAAGTGGGTGACGAAGTTATCGGCGCAACCCTCAACAAGAACGGCTTGCTCCGCGTCGAAACCACCCGTGTTGGCCGAGAGACAGCGCTTGCCCAGATCATTAAATTAGTGGAGCGTGCACAAGGCAGCAAAGCCCCGATTCAACGTGTTGTGGATCGTGTATCGGCGTACTTTGTCCCGGGTGTGATTGCAGCAGCCTTGGTCACCTTTGGACTCTGGTATGCCTTGGGCTCTGGCGGATTTGTACCCGCCCTGCTTCGACTCACAGCGGTCCTTGTGATCGCCTGTCCCTGTGCCATGGGGCTGGCAACCCCGACCTCGATCATGGTGGGCGTGGGCAAAGGAGCAGAACACGGTGTCCTCTTCAAAAGCAGCGTTGCGCTGGAGCAAACCCACTCACTCCAGGCCATCATCCTCGACAAGACAGGGACCATCACGCAAGGCTCCCCGGAAGTCACCGATGTGGTCCTTGCAACAACGGCTCCTCACCTAGAAGAAGACGTTTTACGCTGGGCCGCTTCCGCAGAGAAAGGCTCCGAGCACCCTCTGGCCGAGGCGATCGTGAAGGCAGCCGAGACACGAGGCTTGTCCTTGGCCAACCCAGACTCCTTTGAAGCGGTCACAGCCCATGGGATTGAGGCTCAAGTCGATGGTCGCCATCTCTGGATCGGTAACCAGCGGTTGATGCAGCGTGAAGGCATTGATACCTCGGCTCTTGAAGAGGAAGCCCAAAAGCTCCAAGTCGAAGCCAAGACCGTCATTTGGGTGGCTGTAGACAACAAGCTGGTAGCCTTGTTGGGCATCGCCGATCCCATGAAGGAAGGCTCCAAAGAAGCCGTGGCGGAGTTAAAAGCTTTGGGCCTCCAGGTTGTCATGATGACAGGCGACAACGAGGCAACGGCGCAGGCTGTTGCAAACGCTGTGGGGATCGAACATGTCTTTGCTGAGGTGCTTCCTGAAGACAAAGCCAGCCATGTGGAAGAGCTTCAACAAGAAGGAAAGACCGTCGCGATGGTAGGAGATGGCATTAACGACGCGCCGGCTCTTGCCCAGGCCGACGTAGGTATCGCGATGGGCACAGGCACAGACGTTGCCATTGAAACCGCAGACATCGCGTTGATGCGTGGCGACTTGCGCAGCGTCCTTCATGCGATCAAGCTCTCGAAGGCCACCATGCGGAACATTCACCAGAACCTGGGATGGGCGTTCGGTTACAACATCGCGTTACTGCCCATTGCCGCAGGAATCCTTGCGCCGTTTGCGTTCGCGCCGATGTTTCTGCGTGAACTTCATCCGATCCTGGCAGCCGGAGCGATGGCGTTCTCCAGCATCAGCGTGGTGTTGAATGCCTTGCGACTGCGAAGCCTCCAACTTTCAGAGTAGAAGCGCTCAGGTCAGTCCGCTGCTATCGTTGAGAGACGAGAGCATGCTGACCAACTCCTCCTTCGATAAGTAACCTCGCTCCACCAAGAGATCGAAGAGGCCTCGCATCATCAACCGATGCTCGTAGAATCGATTGGCCACAAGCTCTTGCAACGCCTTCACTTCCTTCTCCGACTCAGCCTTGTACGCCGAAAACTCCTGACGCAATTGTTGAAGCTCGCGGTGCAATTTGTTGGTGCGAGCTTCCGCCTCACCTTTGGATGTCGCAACAGCGATGGAGTGCCCTGTCACATTGGCGACGCTGGCTGGCATGGGCGAGCCGCCTTGGACATGAGGATGGCTTCCTGTGTAGTGGGCCGGTGGTTGGCCTGGGATATGAGGATGAGAGCCTGTCATTCCTGGGCGCAGATGAGGGTGATTTCCCGTAACGTGAGGTGGAACCTGAGGATGGGCTCCGGTGACAGCCTGGGTGTAGTTCCCGGTGCCCCACTGCTGTCCAGGCGTGGACGAGGGATACCTCTGCTGGTAAGGAGCCTGACCCGGCGGGATGTGAGGCTGAGGGATTTCAGCCGAGGTGCCGTACGACGAGACTGGTCGCATGGGCTGGCTCGGCGGCGCACCTGCATACGACGAGGGGGGTCGTTGCGGCCCGCTATCCAGCCCGTCTATCGCTCCACCGTAGAAGTACATGCGGATGGCCCAACGGATCGCAGAGGTTGCGGCCACGCAAGCCTCAATGTGCAACCCTGTGGTTTCTTGCAGCTGACGAAGCGACTGTCCGTTCGTGGGCTCGCTCATGGCGACAAACAAACGACGACTCGGCATTTCCAGAGTGACAGGAATGACGTCCAGGGCTTCACAGAGCCCAACAGGGACAAGCTTGATCACCTCCGGAGGAATGTGTCGAAGCCGGTCCAGTGTCATGACAGGGTAACGCATCTCCTGGTTGAGCAGCTGGACCAGTTGCTCTTCATGCAGAATGCCCTGCTCCACCACAAGCTGTGAAAGACGCCCGCCCCACCGCTGCTGTTCTTGCAAAAGTTGCTCAACCTGGGCTTGGGATAAGGTTCCCGTCCGGACAAGCAACTCTGCCAGTTGGCTTGAAGGATTCAACGCGACACCCCTTGGCACACATCACCTCTATAGTCATTACCATTGTGAACACTTTCACAATAATTCAGTTGAAGAAAAAAAACAATTAACGCATCATAGGTCACCCCAACATGTGGGTGGGTTTGTGACCCAGGGTGCGTACCCAATCTAGGGACGAGAGAAAGAACACTTTTATTCTGTTCACGTCTCTTTCTTCACACAAGGTCCAATGTATATCACACGAATCTGGCTCGAAAATTTTAAGCGACACAAGGAGATCGAACGCGAGTTTGCTCCAGGTGTCAATGCGATCTTTGGACCCAACGGCTCCGGCAAAACCTCCATCATCGAGGCCATTGGCTTTGTCCTGTTCGATTTCTCTCCCTACACCCAAAAAGAATTAATCCGAAGAGACGCAAGAAAAACCACAGCCCGTGTTGAATTTGTAGCCCCCATCGACAACCGTGAATACATCCTTGAACGTCAGGTGATGCGCAGCGGTGGAGGTCGTTACCAGCTCTTTGACGCCGCCACCTCAGCCCTGATGTGCGAGAACAAAGACGACGTCCAAACCCGCCTCCGCGAGCTCTTGATGCTGGATCCTGATACCAGCTTTCGCGACTTGTTCTCCAGCATCCTGGGTGTTCCGCAAGGCACCATGACGGCGGTGTTCCTCGCCAAAAGCTCCAAAGATCGCGAGAAAGTCTTTGACCCGTTGCTCCAGGTCGAGGTGTACAAGCGCGCCAAAGACGATATGCACCACAAGTTTCTCAAGCCGCTCCAAGAACAACTCAACGCCCTCCAGATGGAGATGGGACGGCTGGAAGAGAACGTAAACCGGCTCCCCAAGCTTCAGTCGGAACACAAGCAGCTGGTGGCGTCGCTGCAGCGCAACCAGAAAGAGCACAACACCCTCAAAGAGAAAGAGCCCGCGCTCACCGCCTCACTTCAAGCCATGCGCGCTGTCGAAGAGCAATTGAAGCAGGTTGAGCAGGAACACCAACAAAGCACCCTTCAGCAACAATACCTGAAGACCCAACACGCCGAAGTCTTGGAACAGTTGGAGCAGGCACGCCAGGCGCAGGCCATTCTGGAACAAGACAAAGCCCATTACACCCAGCACCAAGAAGCTGAAGCGCAGTTGCGGCAGGTCCGAGAGAAAGAGAAAGAGTTCCGCAAGCAACAGCGGACCTTTCAACAAACACAGAACCAACACCAACGCGCCCTTCTTCAGTGGGAGTCGCTGGCCCAAAAGCGAGAAGAGCTTCAAGGACTGGCCCAAGAGTACGAAACCCTCAAGCCCAAGATGGAGGAACAAGAGAGATCCACCCAGTTGCGTGAGAAGGCATTGCAAGCCCGGTCCCACCTGGACCGCCTGCAAGCCGAACACAAAGAGCTCCTACACAATCGTCAGAGCCTGGACCAGCGCGTGGAAGAGACCTCACGTTTGCTAGCAGAGCTGCCTCAACTCCAGTCGGCCGTTGCAGAGAAAGAGCGAATTGAGCGCGAAGGCAAGGAGATCAAAGCCCAACTCCAAACCCTGGAAGATCAGCAGAAAACCCACGAACAGTTGCTGGGCAACGTCCGCAAAGCGGAAGAAGCCATTCACCAGCGGCAACAACAGATCCAGGAGACCCGTCGTCACCTGGACAACCTCTACAAACAATACCAACCCCAAGCGGATCGCCTCCCTCAGGAGGAAGCTCAACTCGAAAAGCTGAACAAAAAGATCGCACAGTTGGAAAGTCGTCGCGAGAGAGAACAAGTCTTTGCACAGGAAGTTTCGGGCGGTGTCTGTCCTTACTTTCAGCAGCCCTGTCGCAATGTTCCCCCCGACCAACGGCTGGACGACTTTCTCTCTGGACAGGTCGAGCGCTGGGGCGAAGAATTGCAACGCCTCCGTCAACGACTGTCCGAAGTGGAGAGACAGCGAGACACGGCTCGCCGAGCCCACCTCAAGATGACCGAAGAAGGCTCTCGTCACCAGGCTATGGCAGAATCCAGCGAGCGGGAACTCCGACGCCAAGAGGAAGAGCTACGACAACTTCAGCAAGAGCTACGTCGTCAGCCTGACTGCAGCGAAGCCATTGCGCGCATGTCACAACAGCGTCAGGACCTGGTAAATGCGTACAAGGAGGTGGCCCCTCTCGCCAAGAAAGCCCAGGAGTTGGAGCCCAAGCAGGAGATCTACCTCGATCTGCTCAAGCAAAAAGACCAAAGCGACCAACACCTCAAACAAAACCAAAACCTCCAGGATAGCTTTCAAGAAGAAGCCGCACAGCTTGAGCCACTGACCCAAACCCTCAAGAAGCTGGAAGCAGACTGCGAACGTGGACGCCTCTGCGCCAACCTGCTCAAAGACCAACCCAAGGTAGAAAACGATTGCACCACCCAAGAGGCACAGGTCAAGCAACTCGCCCAAAGCCTCACAGAACAAGAGCAAACGCTCCAAGAGTTCGGCGACGTCGAACAAGAACTCAGCAACTTGCAAAAGCAACTGGACGCCACCAAAGAAGCCTACCAACGCTACCTCGCCCACCAAAAGACGGCATCACAGCTAAGCGCGAGAGAGCAACGCCTGAAGGACACCGAACAACAGCAAACCGAGACCCAGGCCAAGCTGAAGTCTCTCACGGAAGAGTTGGCAAGCCTACGCGAGACGTTCCAACCGGACGAGTACCTTCGCCTCCAAAACGAAGAGCGCAACCTGTTCGGTCGGTTGAAAGAGTTGGAGCGCGACATGGCCCACCAAAACGAGCGAAAGCAACAACTCGACGACGAGATCCAGACCTTAACCAAGGCCAACCAAACCCTCGCTGAGAAGCTGGAGCGTAAAAAAAAGCTGGAGCGTATCGAGCAATGCAGTCAGTTCATCCGAGGCATCTACGACCGAGCCAAACCCGAGATTACCCGCCTGTTGATTGAGTCCATCTCGGAAGAAGCAGGCCGGATGTTCTCGCAGCTGATGAACAACCACAGGATGCATTTGCAGTGGAAAGCGGACGAGAAGGACCGCTACGCCCTGTTTGTAGAGGAAGAAGGTATCTCCCGCAGCTTCCCCAACCTCTCCGGTGGAGAGCAGATGGCGGCCGCTCTTGCCCTGAGGATGGCCCTGATCAAAGAGTTGTCGAGCGTTCGGGTCGCCTTCCTTGATGAGCCTACAGCCCACATGGACGAAGATCGTCGTCGCAACCTCGCGTCACAGATCTCGGAGATAAAGGGGTTTCAGCAGCTCTTTGTGATCAGTCACGACGACACCTTCGACAGCCAAACCCACCACACCGTTCGTGTTCCCTAGCCAGACAGAGAAGCCCCATGTTGGATCCCCGTCATGTTCTGCAAGCCCTGGAAACCAAACGCGAGGAGTTTGCGTCGTTTCAACGCCGCACCCTACGAGAACAGGCCGAAACCCAAGAGCAGCTCGAACATATCGGCCGCTCCACCTTAACAGAGGTGCTTCTCCGGCTAAGCCATGAGCCCTGGCCTGGGGCTCGCCCCACCCAAGAGTTGGATCACTACGGAAGCTTGACCGTTCCGTTTGAAGCGACCTTTGCACACCACCAAGAGTCACGAGCCTGGGCCAAAGACAAGCTCCTGCATCGCACCACGTTTGCCGTAGACGGCTCCCAATTGATGCCCAACAAAGAGCTGTCTGTTCCTGTCGCGGTGGTTCAAATTGGCTGGTTCCTCAACCCCCATCAAGCCGGTCAGCCCTTTGAAAAGCAAGTCCGTACACAGGTGCTTGGGCCTGAAGAGTTGCTGTCCTCGGGAAGCGAGGAGAAGCTCTTTCACGACCAACACATCAGCCTTCGACGGTACGAGATGGAGGCCCAACGACTGCAAGAGTTTTGCACCCTCCACGCCGAGCAAACGCCCCCACCCATGGGGCTGTTTGATGGCTCCCTGTTAATCTCTTTTGCCGAAGTCCTCAAGGATTTCCATCGCCACGCCTATCTCCAAGCGGCGCTCTCCCTGTTGAAGACCTCCCAAGAGACAAAGATACCGGTGCTTGGGTATGTTGACACCTCTGTCGCTCGTGATGTGCTGCGGATGATGGCCTTGTTTTTGGGGCAAGAGCCTTCCTCCAGCTACGAAGGTTTGCGCGACAGTGACATGCTCGCTTCGTTGCTTCCCCGCTGGGGCGATCGAACCATCGCCTTTGCCCTTGCGCGGCCTGGGATTTTGCGAGAGTATGGGGAGATGAGCGAGGGGCTTGGGTTCTGCTATCTGCGAACGTCGATGGATCGTCCTCCCGTCCGAGTGGAGTTTCCCTTGTGGCTTGTGGACGATGGCATCCTTGACGACGTCCTGAACCTGCTACGAGCCGAAGCGATCGTAGGAAACGGCTACCCCTACGCGCTGGAAACGGCCGACCAGGCGGCCTGGTTTGCTCCCCAAGATCGGTCACGGTTTGCCAACCTTCTGCGGCGCTTTCTCGACCAACAAGACATGCCGCTGCAAAGCTCCAACAAATTGCAAAGCAAACAACGTCGCCGCGGAGCCCAAACATCGCCAGGTCCGGGACGATAGCAAGACCGCTTTCATGCAAACGTAGACCACAAAGAGACCAGAACGAGCAGAATGAAACGTAGAGAGGAACCATGACCCCACTGGGAAAAATACTGAGCTCCGAGTCGCATTTGCTCTACCACGTTCGGGTGTATGATCCGAGTGAGTGTGCGGATCCGCCCTCCCCTTCGGACTATGCGTTTGGTCGCTTTGTGCTCCTTCAAGCCCCTGACCACGACGAACCTGCAGTGGGCGTGGTGGCCAACAGCCGCTTGCTCAACCCCGAAGCCGGACAGTTTGGACCTCGCCTCACCATTCCCCACTCAGACAACGCGGTGTTTGCCCCAGACTACCTCAACGAAGTGGGCGTTCTCATCAGCGTGCTGTTGCTAGGTCGTCTCACCCATGAAGGCGGCAACCACAACATCCCAACGCAGGTGATGCCCGTTGGCGCAGAGGTTCGGACGCTCAGTGACGATGAGCTGCAGCGGTTTCACCGCAACGCCGAAGAGCGCTTCCAGATGCGATACTACCCCATTGTGATGGAGAGCCGCTTGCCTTTTGCGTCGGGTCTTCTTCAGCAGATCTGCGCTCAACTGGAGCCTCAATGCAACCCGGAGGAGCAGCGGATGTTACGGGTCCTTCAGAAGAACCTGGCCTGGCAATCCACCGTGGGACAGATGCGCAACTAAACAAGCCAACCACGTAACGAGAAAGCAGCTCTCTGGAGCAAAGGAACCATCATGAGCCTTTGGGATCAAGAAACACCTGTCGATTACGATGCGCTGGCGGAAGAAGCGGTTGGCGTGGTCAAAGGACCCGGCGAAGACAACGGTCGCTACGTGATGATCACAAGCGACAACCAGAACACCAAGGTGGGTGAGTTTGTCCACTATTACCCTCTTCGCAACCGCGATGAGTCGCCCATCTACGGAAAGATCGTCTCACGCTCCCTGGCCCGTGCTTACCCCGCGGGATTGCTCGCCGACCCAGGAGTGAGCCTGAACCAGCTGGCGTTTGCGCTAGGCGCCGACGAAGACGGACACGAACTCTACGAAGTCGAAGTTCAGATGCTGGGTAGCTGGAACAACACCATGAATTGTTTTGTGAACCCACGCATCACACCCGACCCCGGCGACCCTGTGTATCTGACGCCCGACCTGGAGTTAAGCAGCGTTCTCTCTCCCTGCGGTCAGGGGCAGCTTGGCTCGGCTCACCTCGGATGGTTGCTCACCCGAGAGAGCGGACGCGTCAATGTGGTCCTCCGCGTTCGTGAGATGGTCAGCACACACCTCGCCATTCTTGCGGGAACCGGCTCGGGGAAGAGCTACACCGCCGCTGTCTTGATTGAGGAGTTGCTCAAACCTTACAACAGGGCTGCGGTCCTTATCGCGGATCCACACGGCGAATACAGCACGTTGCAAGAGATGCACGAGAACGTCGACTTTCACACAGAAAGCTACCGTCCCAACGTGGTGATCAAGCCACCCGATAAGATCCGGGTCCGACTCTCTAGCCTGCGCCAAAGTGACCTGCGCTACCTTCTCCCCCAACTGACCGAGAAACAGGCTCACTTCTTAACCGAAGCGTACAGAATGGTCGCGGGCTCCAAGCAAGGCGATGGAGAATCCCGGTCCTGGGGACTCTCCGACTTAAAGCAAGCCCTCTACTCGTTTGCTCCCGATGGGCAGGGAGAGAACGCCTCCACCATCAACGCCTTGATGTGGAAGATCGACATGCGCTTTGGTCGCTCCAAAGGCATCTTCAACGACTCCGAACACATCCCACTCACCGACTTGTTTGCACCCGGTCAATGCACCGTCTTGCAGCTCTCGGAGATCGACACGGAAGACCAACAGATTATCCTCTCGACGATCCTTCGTCGGGCGTTTTACTCCCGCGTCAACGCGATCAAGGGCAACCCACAGAGTCGGCAGGAAGCCCTCGACTTTCCCGTCTTTGTGTTGGTGGAAGAAGCACACCGGTTTGCTCCGGCTGGAGGCCATGCCATCACCACCAACATCCTCAAGACCATCTTGTCCGAGGGGCGAAAGTTTGGTCTCGGCATTGGTGTGATTAGCCAACGACCAGGAAAGCTCGATGCAGACGTCCTTTCCCAGTGCATGACCCAGTTGTTTATGCGGATTGTAAACCCCATCGACCAACGCAGCATCGCCGAAAGCGTCGAAAGCGCAGGCCGCGACCTGTTGCAAGAACTCCCCGCTCTTACGAGAGGACAGGTCATTGTCGCAGGCAACGCCATTCACACACCGGTGCTCTGCAAGGTGCGACCACGAATCACACGTCATGGCGGCGAAACCCTCGACGCACCGAACGAATGGATGACTCACTTCTCCCATCAGAAGCGCGAGTCACGAAAGCTGCAGCAAGGACCCGTCGCCGACAGGCCCAAGCCCAAACGTCGCAAAGGTCGAGTGGTGTAGAAGTTGTAGAGAGGACACAAGGGGAGAGACAGCGGAAGGTTAGCTGTGGTTTTGTCCGAGGTATTCGCCGGCAACGTGGGCCAGGTAGCTGATGATGCTCACTTCGCCTTGGGTGAACGGCCGCATCCCCGGAGGGTTAAAGAGAACCACTGCGCCGTACACACGGCTCTCATGTTGAACCGGAACACACAACAAAGAGCTGATGGCCAAGCCCGCGCTGCTCAAGATGTCTTGTGCGTAGCGCGGCTCGTGGGAGACGTCTGCCACGTTCTGGCTGACACCCTGCTGCGCACAGTATCCAATAATCCCCTGACCGATGGGGACACGAAGATTGCGAATCACATCAGCGTTGGGTCCCATCACAGACTCAAACCACAGCACCTGCTCAGGGCTGTTAATGTCGGTGAGCAGCACAGCTCCACCCAAAGCAGTGACATCGGATTTGGCCAGTTCCATGACAAAGTCCATGGCTTCGGAGCGGTCTTCGTAGTCGTAGATCTCCATGGCTCGCATAAAGACACCAGCCAGCGTCTCAGTGGTCATACCTGGTTTGTACTGACCTTCTGAGCCTGTGAGAGCACGGATCGACAGGGTGTTCTGACCGGGAGGCTTTGCGCTGGCTTCGCTCTCTTCAATCCGGATGGGTTCGGGTGATGCGCTCGGAAGATCGGCACGTGAGTCGGGAACCGCCTGGGTTTCCATGATGGTATGATCCACAGGAGCCGTGCCCGACGGATCAAACACAGGAGCCGTGCCCGACGGATCAAACACAGTGGCCTCTCCAACCTCCAGGTCCCCGCTGGGGCTTGAAGGCATCGACATCGCCTGGGTTGCTGCCATGGCTTCGCTTTCAGCCTGTTGAGCAGCCGCTGCTTTGGCTTTGGCCATGGCCTCTTCCACAGCAAACGTGGGGATGTAGAGTTCGGTGCGTCCCAAGTTTTCGTTGGTGCTGACTTCGACCTCAGGGATCGCCTGGATCTCGCCGTGTGCAGGAACATCGGCCGTAGGCGGGACACTGCTGGGTGCCTCCAACTCACGGGTTTCAGGCTGGTCTGGAATCGCCACCAGATCTTCGGTGGGCTGGCTGGCCACAGGGGCTGTCTCAACCTCTGCAGGTTCGGGCTCTGCTGGTGCGGCGTTCGGGTCATGCTCTGCAATCACGATGGTGCGGTCTGTTGCAGGATCGGTCACTCGCAAGCAATCGGGGTCTGAGAAGTCACAGACCATTGCGCTCATGTCAATGGAATCGTTGATCTCGTCCAAGCCGCTCCGCAACGCCGACAAGCTATCCCGAGCCTCCACCACAACCACCAGGATTTGGGTGGGATCATCTTTCTTTGGAATACGTACATCAAATTGCATCAAACCGACTCCATGTCGCGAAATAGACAAGAACACACGAGCTTGCAAGGATGGTGTAACCTGTATAGTATAGCAACGTCAGAATAGCGCAAGTCTTGACTCTGAACGTCGGATATTTGGGGGCAGGCTGGTAAAAAGCAAAAGACCTTACTCCTCTTGCGCTGGCTCTTCGCTTCCCACGTGACAACCAGCGTGGAATGCCACCAGAGAGAGACATGGCTCTAACACTCCTGTACAACACCAAGCTCACATTCCATGATTCCTCCAAGTTACCAATGACAACTCTCTGAATGATAGTGATCACAATGCGCTCTTCTGTTCAACGCATCACAATTGGAATCGCTTCCCTCACCTTGTTGGTTGGCCTCTGTTGGCTTCGACCCACATGGCAGCTTTCCCAGTTGGAGGCGGCACCTCAACCCCGTCAACCCGTTCCAGAACAAACAAGTCCTCGGGTTAGACCGAAAGCGGCTCCCACACCCAACAAGCCCCAAAACGACAAAGCAAAGAAGAGAGAGGCTTCGGCTCCTCGGGAACAAGCACCCCAACGTCGGGAACCCGCACATGTACGGGCGGGTCAACGTCCTCAACCTGTGAAGGCGCAGAAACGGCCGAAGCCTCAGCCGAAACCTCCACTTCAGCAGCTAGCGGAGTTGTTGGTTCGTCCCTACAACGGTCATCCGGATCGCCACAAAAGCTTGATCCAGGCGCTGATGCAGACCCCCCTATCTTCTAAGGCTGTGGTGCGTTTGGCTTCTCCTCTCCTGAACCATAAGAGCTGGGACGTTCGCGAAAAAGCGGCCTACACGTTGTCGTGGCTGACCCACTTTCTGCGTGACAAAGCGACCATTCAAAAGCTGCGGGATGGCTCACGTCACGACTCACACTGGAAAGTTCGGGCCGCCAATCTGCGGGCGTTGGGCGTCATTCATTCCGAAGCGAAAGATAGCGTGTTGGACTCGATTCTCTATGCGCTTCGCAAAGACTCGTATTGGCAGGTTCGGGCTCAGGCGGCACACAGTCTGTCGCAATTGGGTGGAGCGCGCATCGCCAAACCCAAGCTGTGGGTGGCAGCCATCAACGACCCCTCCTGGCAAGTTCGTTCAGCCGTCGCAACCGTGCTCCAGCACATCCAACCCAGGAACTCCCAATGGGTGGAAGCGCTGGGACTTCGCTTGCTCGATCCGGAGCCGGCTGTAAGGTATGCGGCGTCGCAAACGCTCGCTCGTTTGAGCAACATCGCACTCCCACTGCTGGTCAAGATGGCCCGCTCTAAGCACATCTCCGCACGAAAACATGCCTTGTCCGCTCTCGCTTGTCACGCCAAGCATTCCAGCCAGGCCTTGCAGTCCTTGCGGCGGGCGCTACGTGACCCTCAGTGGCGAATAGCCAAGGAGGCAGCCTCTGCTCTCAGTCAGGTGGGCCCAGCCGCTGCACCGGCAATACCCGACTTGATTAAGCTCCTTCACTCCAAGAAAACAGCGCTGCGCTTGATGGCGTCGTGGGCGCTGCAGTCGATCGGCAAAGCCACGCTGGTGTATTTGCGCAAGAGCTTGCAGAGCGAGCACCACTTCACGAAGATGTCGGCGGCTGAGACGGTGGGTCTCTTGGGACCAGCGGCGGCTTCAGCAGCTCCCGATTTGGTCGATGCGATGATGGACAAGGAATGGAAGATCCGACGAGAAGCCACCTGGGCGCTTTACCGCTTGGGACCCAAAGGTGCGTCTACCATTCCCATGAGCATGATTCCTATCCTGATTAACTCTGTCCAAGACAAGCAATGGAGTGTCCGCTTTGTAGTCTCTCATGTGCTTGGATGGATGGGCCCGCGAGGTCGCATGATCATCGGATGGTTCGGTAGCCGCTCTGTTTCAACCGTGGGCGTTCTCAAGCAATTGTCCCAATCGGACAAGGACGATCGCGTTCGCCAAGCTGCCAAACAAGCGCTGCAGCGTGTCCTTGCCAAAACGCCATAATTCATCCAAACTGTGACGGTTCCTCCATACGAACAGCGACGTTGTTCCCTGTGACTCCACGGACCAACGACTTCCAACGAAAGGAAGGGTACTATGAGCCGACTCTTTGCGCGTGTCGCCTTGTTTTTGTTCCTGGCAGCCGGCATCGCGGCAGCGATCTGGAGCTACACGTATGCCCCGCTCCCCAACCGAATCCGCTCCCTGGCGAAGCAGCTTGCGAAGGAGTCGGGAGGTGTTGACTTCCGTGCACAGCGGGCCCTCCGTCGGATTGGAGAGCGCGCACTTCCAGCGTTGGAGCGGATGCTTTCCAACCGGCACTGGAAAGACCGTCGGGCCGCAGCCCAGGCTCTCGCTGTTGTTGAAACCCGCGAGCAGGCCGCTCGCAAGGCTCTGCAAGACGCCCTCCACGACCGAGAGTGGCGTGTGCGGAAGATGGCGGCTTTTGCCTTGGGCCAAAAAGGTTGGTACAGCGCAACAGCAGTCCATGCTCTAACAAGCGCCCTGCTCCGAGAAAAAGAGTGGCAAGTTCGTCGTGAGATAGCCCAGGCATTGGGTCGGATTGGACCGGCAGCGCGTCATGCCACCAACGTCTTGGAGAGCAAGCTCAAAGATTCCGACTGGAGCGTCAGGACGGCTGCACTTCGTGCTCTGGTTCAAATCAACCTCAGGCCCCAAGGGTTGCTTCATGCTTTGGAACAAACCTTGGGAGATCGCAACTGGCAGGTCCGAGAGATAGCATCGCAGATCACCAGTCAGATTGGCGCTGTGGCGTTTGTCCTCATTCCAGATTTGCAAAACCTCACCCAGGATACACGGGCCGAGGTTCGTCGTGCAGCGACCGCTTCTCTCCAACAAATGGGTGGCTTAATCCTCGCACAAGGATTGATGTCCAGACGAGAAAGTCGTCGCCAAGTGGCTCTCCGCGACCTACAACAATGGGGTCCTCGCTCCCCGATCTTTCTTAACGCTGCGTTCATCACGCTGACCAAGGGGAAGCTACCAGGCAGCCGGGCTTTGCTTCGCATTGTCCAATCGTACATCCCCCCCAACCCGAAAGTTCCCGCCAACACCAAGCGTGTGCGATTTCCTGTGGAGCGCAACGCAGTTCTCCATGTTCCACGGTTGGGCAAACTCAGCGTCTTGGCGATCCCGTCTCTGTACGGAATGCTGCGCAGCAACAGCCCCAAGCTTCGTTGGGCTGCAGCCCACACCCTTGCTCGCTTGCCAGCAGCGCTTCCCAATGTACGAGAGCTGCTCAAGCACAAGCAAACGTGGGTCCGTCGAACAGCGATCAATGTCGCACAACAAATGGGCTCCAGCGCCGTTTTGGTGCTTGCCGAAGCGCTCAACCACAGCGACCCTTACATCCGACTCACAGCAGCGCGGGCTTTGGGACAAGGAAACAAGCACAGCAAAGTTCGACGACAATCGCTGGTCGGCCGGTTGCGAGACACCAACCTCGCGGTTCGCATGGAAGCCGCGCTCTCCCTGCTCAACCTCGGAGACGAAGGAAAAAAGACCTTGCTGCAAGGCATGGAAAAGCTCTCTTTGAATGGAATTATTCAGCTGATTGGCCAAACGTCTGAGCTGCCAGTGGCGGAACTCTCCGTCAAGAAGCGGAGCCAGATCCTCATTCGCTTGATGCGATTTCTCCGAACAGGACAAGACAACGAGCGCTTGTTTGCGGTGAAGGCGCTTCACACGCTATCGCCGAGCGCAGGTCCGCTGTTGCCGGAGCTTCGCACCCTCCTGCTCAAAGACAATGTCGTCCAGATCCGGAAAGTTGCAGCGATGACCCTCGCGGCGCTGGGAGCGACCAACAAGGCTGCGCTGGGTCCTTTGCGTGAGGCGCTGCGTACGTCGTCAGATGAGACTCGCGCCTTCGCTCTTCGGGCTCTGTACGAGTTGGGGCCAGCCGCCCAAGAGGCAACCCCTGAGTTGGTCAAGGCGGTACAAGATACAACCACACGACAGCAAGCGATCCTGGCCTTGAGTCGGATGAAACCAAGTGTAGCTGAGGCGTTGGAGCCCTTGGCACAAAGCCAGAAGCCACAAGTCCGTTGGGCTCGCGTGGAGGTTCTGAGTCGATTGCGTCCACGCACTCCGGCGATTACAAAAAGCTTGCAGCAGGCCAGCCAGGACAACTCACAGTTGGTTCGCTTGACCGCACAGTATGCTTTGTCCCAGGAACAAGAAGCCCCCCAAGCAGAGCCAGCCAAGACAACAGCGCCGGCCAGCCGACCAACCTCACGCCCTGCCCCCCGTCGTTAGCAGACGACCTCTCGCAACGTTCCCTCCCCCTCAGAAGATTATCGATCGAGTAACAACACTCGAAACACAAGCAAGCCACCGCCAAAGAACACGCCAAGAAACAAAACAATGGCCAGAATGGGGTAACCGAGAATGGTGTAGGGAGTCTCCACTTCCATCAGCATAATGGAGCCCAAAAGCATGGCAGCAAGAACCAATCCAGCTGTAATTCGGTTGGCGATTTTCTGCATCGCAACCATCAACGTTTCTTGATTAAAGGCGTCCACTTTGATGGAGAATTCTTGCCGAACAAGCTGCTCCAAGATCCGGTTAATTCTTCGCGGAGAGACCTCTGCAAGCTCTCTCATATCTTCGGCCACAGCCATAAAATGGGACTTTGTTAAGCGTGACCCCACATGGGAAAGTAGCTTGCGATCCATGTACTGGGATAGCTCGTGTTGAACGTCAAACTCTGGATCAAGCAAAGAGCCAAGATGCTCCAAATGCATCAACGTTTTGCCCAGCATCGTGAACACGGAAGGAAGCCGGATACGATTGCGTGACGCGCTCAAGGAGATGTCAAAGAGGCTACGACCCATATTAAGCGTTTGAATCGAGCTACCTTGCAACAAACTGACACCACGGGCGACATCTTCGCGAAACTTGTGGCTGTCGTGTTGCTTGTGTCTTCGCGACATCGACAGAGCGATCTCTGCCACCTCTTCCCCGTTTCCTTCGCTCATCATCCAAAGAAGTCGGGTCAGCTTGTGTTGTGTACCTGGCGACAACTCTGTCACCATCCCAAAATCAATCAATCCGAGGGTGTTGTTGTCCAACAAGAGAACGTTTCCAGGGTGAGGGTCGGCGTGGAACAATCCATCCTCCAGCACTTGCTGCAGGTAAGCTTCGAACACTGTGTGAGCAAGCTCCTTCCCCTGAATCTCTGTTCGTGCCAGAGGGCTGGTCTCTGTGAGCTTGGTTCCTTCCAGATACTCCATGGTAAGGACACGCTCCGTAGAGAGGCGTTTCCAAACCTTAGGAACTTGCAAACGAGGCCAGTCCTCAAAGCGCTCCCGAAAGAAGACCAGATGGGACAGTTCCTGACGAAAATCAATTTCACGTTCAAGCTGTTGCTGTAATTCTTTCACATGGTGTGTCAGCTCGTACCGTTCGCCAAACTGTGTGTATTTTTCCATGAACGCAGCAGCTTCTCGCAACGCTGCCATGTCCTCTTCAATTTGCTCCGCCACGCCTGGACGTTGAACCTTCACGACGACTTGTTCACCGTTGGTCAGCGTAGCAAGATGGACTTGCCCCAAAGAAGCCGCAGCCACCGGGCTTTCCTCGAAGCTTCGGAAGACATCGGACAGCTCCGTTTCAAGCTCACTCTCAAGAATCTCGCGAACCTCAGGAAATGGGAACGGTTGAACCTTGTCATGCAAGCGTGACAAGGCGTCGCAGTAAGCTTCAGGCAACAGGTCGATGCGTGTGGAGAGCAGCTGGCCAATCTTTACAAACGTTGGCCCCATCGCCTCCAAGTCATCGACCAAATCGGATGCTTTCCCCTGTTCTTCAAGCTCCGGTTCGGAGCCATTCAACTCCTTTCGTAACCTCTCACCTGCTTCATGACCCAAGTTATCTTGGTTGTATTTCAGCAACAGACGAACAATGTCTTTGTACCGTTGAATGTATTGAGGTTGAAGCAGCATATTAACTCCGAAACAAGGCGAAAGTGTTATCGTTGGGAAAAGGCAAACCATCAGAGCCTAGAAGCAGGAAGGGATGAAAACCGTAGCTTTCACCCCTTGTCCATCAGCTTAGCGCGCTACAGCGATGACATCTCCACCTTTGTCATTAATAAGAAAGGCTTGAAGGCGGGAGTTGGAGTCAGGCGAAAGTCCCAAGAACACGAACGTATAGGTTTCACCAGACTGCAGCGAAAGCTCCGGTACCAGGGCCAGTAACTCTCCCGAGCTATGGCTTCGGATGGTCCACCGGTACTCACCTCCAGCAAGAGACTGGTACGACGACAGCGTTCCTCCCGACAGAGGCGCGCTTGAGAGTTCTTCGCCACTTCCTTCCGAGCATTGGCTGGCTCTTGCCGCCCCACATGTCTGGGGGATCGCCTCAAAGTTCATCGCAGGTGCTTGTTTTGGAAAGTGCAGCAAACGAACCTTTGCATCGTCACTTGGTTTCAAGGAAGGTGTTTGCTCGTGAACCAAGGTACGAATCAGGCCTTCCTGGGTAGAGTGTACAAACACGGAGTGCTGCTTCGTGGGATCAATATCGACCTGGACTTCGGCAAGGACCCGGCCCTTCAAAGCTCGAACGATCTTCACGTTATGACGACCAGGCTCAAGGCGAATAAACCCTGTATCACTCCCGTAAGAAAGAGACTGGTACGCAAGCCGGTTGTCGATGCTAACGGAGATGGAGTCTGTCCCTTGTGCCACGTGTAACACACGCACCACGGACACCTTGATATCACTTTTTTCCTCAGGGCTCTGGTTCGAAGGAGCAGGAGGAGGTGGTGCCATTGAACAACCCATACCCAAACTCATTCCAAGAAGTACAACTGCTATTTTTTCAATCATGAAACGCATTACTGCATCCTCTCTGCTTTTGTGAGAATTCATATCCTTTCGTCGCAAAGATAGAGATGCATAGCTTGTGCCGTTCCTCGACAAAACTATATATCCCAGACACTTAGAATTCCAAACCAACTCAATGAGACATGCAGATCCCAAGGAAACGTGATGGAGATGTCACGCTGCGTCTTGGCGAGAGCGCGGAGGTGAGAAGCTCCATGGCATCGTAAGATCGAACAGACAAGACCATTGGTTTAAGGACCCCAAACTCCCTCTGGAGTCTCCACCCCCCAGACTTGATGAAGTGTTCCGAGCAAGTGGGGTCTTCAACCCCCAGGACGTTACGAGAATTCAAGCATTTAGGGTTGGCACACTTCTCGCTGTTGCTCCTCGGTGTAACAAGCCGAAAAGAAGGAGGTCAGCGATGTACTCATTGGACGTCTTTGGAAGCACACACATTGGACGACGCCGCAACAACGAAGACGCTTACGGTGTCTTTCCGTCATTGGGATTGTTCGTCGTGGCCGATGGGATTGGGGGTTATCAAGGTGGTGAGGTGGCCAGCCAGCTCGCCTTAACCACCATCGCATCGTTCTTTGAGCGAAACGTTCGAGATCAGGAAGCGACTTGGCCGTTTGCACTGCAAAAGAAGTATTCTTGGGAAGAAAACATGGTCCAAGCCTCGATCCGTTTGGCCCATCAGACCATCGTTTCGCAGCGACACGGAGCCCTGCAAAAGATGGGAACCACCGTTGCCATGATGACCGTGTCGCAAGAACCTGACGAGTCACCCCAGGTTGTGATTGGGCATGTCGGTGACAGCCGGGTCTACCGACTCCGTAATCAGACACTCACCCCGCTAACACGGGACCACTCCATGTACGAAGAGCTGAAAACGATGGGCATGAACGTTCCCCCCATTGAGGAGTTCTCGTTCTCCAACGTCATCACCCGAGCCTTGGGGATGAACGATACAGCACAGCCCGACTTGTCGATGCACCCAATCCAAAGCAACGACCGCTTCTTGCTTTGCACGGATGGAGTGTTTGGTCCTCTTAAGGAAGATAAGTTGCAATCGTTGCTCGCGCTTCCCAACCCCCAGCGAGCCTGCGAAGAGTTGCTGGATGCAGCTTACAAAGCCGGAGGGACCGACAACATGACCGCTGTCGTCGTGGACGTGAACGAAAGAAACCTATCCGTTGCCTTCAGGCAAGATGCCATGACGACGTAACAACGTTCGAAGATGCTTTCGATCCAGCTTAACCTCTCGGGCCATCGCAGAGATGTTCCCATCAGCACGTTGAAATGTATCGCTGAGGTACGCGCTCTCAAATGCGTCCAAGATCCACTGCTTGGCTTCTGAATAGGGCAAGTCTGTTCGGACCGAGAGAGGGTTCCGTCCAGCGGTCGGCCGGATGGAAAGGCGAAGGTCCTCAAAGGATGCAGCGCCAGGCGAGAGCGCCAACGCGCGGTCAACCACATTGCGTAGTTCGCGAACATTTCCGGGCCAATCGTATGCCATCAAGCGATCGAGGTTGGATCCCGAAACATGAGAGTTCTGCAACCCGCGCCGACGTAACAACGCCGAAACAATGGGAGGAATGTCTTCCCGACGCTCTTGCAAGGAGGGCAAGCGCAAACGAACCACTGACAATCGGTAGAACAGATCCGGCCGAAACCCTCCCTCAGCCACACGTGCGTTGAGGTCCACTTGTGACGCTGCCAGGATACGAACGTTGACGTCACGCTCACGATCGGCACCAACAGGCCGGACTCTTCGCTCTTCAATGGCACGCAACAAGCGAGCCTGGGCGTCCAAAGGGATATGCCCCAATTCGTCAAGAAACAAGGTCCCTCCGTGAGCGCGTACAAAGGCTCCATCACGTTGGGCAGCAGCGCCAGTGTAGGCACCTTTGACATGACCAAAAAACTCGCTCTCCAACAACGTCGCGGGCAAAGCGCCACAGTCCAGAGTCACAAAAGGACCTTTGCGTCTCGAACTGGCTTCGTGAATGGCTCGCGCAGCCAACTCTTTCCCAGTCCCCGTCTCTCCTTCCAAAAGAACGGTAACGTCCGAGGCTGCGACCTGCTCCAGAACAGCGAAGACCTCTCGCATCACCAAGCTCTCCGCCACCAACTCTCCAAAGCTGCGGGCCTGGCTGGGAGAGACCTCCAGGTTCTGGGGCTGAGGTTGAATCCGAAGATACGAATGACCCACCTTAAACGTCGCGCCGGCCAGAACACGAGACTCCGCGATCAAGGCTCCTTGGAACAAGGTACCGTTACGGCTCTCCAGGTCTTTGGCTACAAACCATGAGCCATCACGGACAAGTTGCAAATGTTGTGAGGAAACGCGATCATCTGTTAGAACCAGAGAGGAGGACGGGTCTGTACCCACAACAACAGGCTCCGTACCGATGGGCACAGCACGTCCCATATCGGGTCCTTCCACAACCACCAACTGACAGTGTGTGGTATCACCGGAGGCCATCTCACCATGTGCAGTAGCGACCGTTGTTTCCAGGGAAGACTCTGCCATCTCTATCTCTCCGGGGGTGAATATGCTTGAGCGTTTGGGTCCTTATCGAATCCTGCAACCCTTGGGACAGGGGGGAATGTCACAAGTGTTTGTGGCAGTCCGCTACGGAGCCAGTGGGTTTGAGAAGAAGGTGGCCCTCAAGACCCTACCCGCTGATCAACTCACCCATGATAGATGGACACGAGCCTTGATCCAAGAGGCCAAACTTTGCGCCCAGTTGAATCACCGCAACCTGGTGCAAGTGTATGACCTTGGTGTTGACGAAGGCGTCTACTACTTGGCCATGGAGCTTGTGCAAGGAGTGGATCTCAAGCACCTCAGACCTCACCAGCCTCTCCCTGTTGAACTCGCTCTGTTCATCGTTCAGGAGCTCGCGCTCGCTTTGGATTACGTTCACGGTGTCACCGACGCAGACGGACGCTCGCTGGGTCTTGTCCATCGCGACGTCAGCCCCTCCAACATCCTTTTGTCGGATGCAGGAGAAGTCAAGCTCTCTGACTTTGGAATCGCCAAAGCGACCTTGCTAACAGATGCAACGTGGGGCCGCTTCCGCAAAGGAACCATCGCCTACATGTCACCGGAACAAATGGAAGGGGTCTCTCTGTCCGCACACAGCGACCAGTTTAGCTTGGGTGTAGTGCTGTACGAGATGCTCAGCGGCTTTCGACCGTTTGATGCAGACACACCTGTCGCCACCATTGAGCGCATCCAAGAAGCCAAGCCTCCCAAGCTTGACCACCTCCCCGACGATCTTCACCCTCTCCTCTTGCGTATGTTATCGAAGCAGCACCACGAACGATTCCCCACATCTCGTGATGTCTACGAAGCCATCGAAGCGCTACCTTATCGCCGCGTGTCTGCCTTTGCCCTCGCCGACTTTCTTGCTGCAAAGTGAGAGACTTCGTTGTGCAGGTCTTCGGTGATGATGTTGGTTGAGCAGAGGTGTGGATGGGTGTATGATTCCTTCTCTCACTGCTGCTCCCAATGGATATCCTGAACCTCAGCAGCAGAACACGTTTCATTGGCTTCTCCAAGGTGGAAGGCAGAAAGGCAATCACCCCAAGGTAGGGTTTGTCTTTTTGGGTGGGTGATTGTTATGCGTAGAGCTATCCTTTTGTTGGTGATGGGCTGTTTGGGATGGTATGCCTTTGCCGGTTGCGGTACGAACAACAAAGTTGAGGAAGGCTCATCCCAAGAGTCATCCACAGAGGTGGGAGCCAACGCCGAGGCAAACTCCGATGCTTCGGTGACAAACGAATCCCAACCCGACCCACCCAAAGCATGGGTGCAACCGTTTGAACCGGCGGTCTGCGGAGTCGCTTCGTACTCATGGCTGTCACCTGAAACCATGGGTGGGCTGGTCGAAAAGAAAAAACAGGAAGTCTACTCGCTTCCCAAAGAAGGCATTGAAGCGCTCCTGAAAGCGGCGAAGTACGATAAGTTTAAGATCAAATACGGGGTGTCGGTGTACCAGTTTCGGTACGAAACCCAGGTCAAAGGCAAGAAGGTTGAAGCAACAGGTGTGATGGCTTTCCCCCAAGTAACGACCCAAGAGAAGCCCACGTTTCCGTACATTTTATGGCTTCATGGAACATCGGGTTTCTCCGACAGCTGCGCACCCAGTCGCAAACAAGATGGCCCTCTCTCCGTGGCGTTACTTGCTTCCCAAGGCTATATCGCTGTCGCACCGGACTACATTGGAATGAATGGTTCAGGAGCAGCTTCGACGACGACACACCCCTATGTTGTGGGAGAACCAACAGCGATGGGTTCGTGGGACTCTATTCGTGCGGCAGGAAAGCTTCTGAAGGATATATCTGCGCCAGTCACCGCTGACAACCAGGTTGTGCTTTGGGGAGGTTCACAAGGAGGACACGCAGCGATGTTCTCTTTGTTGTATGCCTCCTATTACGCTCCTGAGTTTTCGGTAGCAGCAGTCATTGCAGCCATCGCCCCACTTCACCTCCCCAATCAAGTGCTAGGAGCGCTCAAAACACTCGATGGCTCGACCTTGTTGTTGGCAGCCATCGCGATCGCGTTCAGCCGATGGTACGGCAAAGAAGACAGACTCACCGAGATCTTAACCAACAAAGATCCCAACTTCTTTGCCACAGAGCTACCTAAGATTATGGACAGTCAATGTGGAGTGGATGAGAAGAAGTTCCAGGCCCAAACCGCCAGTGATGTGTTCACAGAAGGATTTATCAAGGCCGTTGAAGCTGGCGGAACATGGAAAGGTTACGAAGACTGGTACTGCATGTTTGCAGAAAACTCCATGTTGCTCAGCTCGGTGAAGAAGAAAGACAACACACCTCCCATCCTGTTTGTAGTCAGCGAAAACGACGAGCTGGTGGACACGTCTTCCCAATACAAGATGTACGATGAGCTGTGCAAAAACGGCTACAACATGGAATATCTGGAATGCAAAGGCAGCGGACACGCCGAAGGAGCGATTTGGTCTTTGCCTGAGCAGTTTGACTGGGTCGCCGAACGCCTCACAGGAAAGCCCATCTCCAAGGCATGCCAACGCACACCACCGGTCTGCTGCTCCGGCTCCAACTCCAAGGTATGCACGCCCTGAAGCTGCTCAAAAAACCCGCTCCACCCCAACAATACAATAACGTTGTTGAGTACGACTGTTGTCGAGCAAGCGATATCCGTCGTACCTACGTTGCAAAGGTACATAAGAATGTCACCCAAAACATGTTGCCTCTTGGTGTTACTGTTCTGTTGGTTGCCCCAAAACCAAGTGGAAGCGTCTTCTCCTTCGTCAGACCTGTGCGGGAGATTATGCCAACCCTCATCATCACAAGCTTCACAAGAGCTAGCTGAAAAGGCAACTCCCGTACTCCAACAGTTCTTTCGGGCAGAGAAGCTATCTGGTTGGGTTTGGGGCAGCGTGGGCTTGGTCAGCGCAGGTGTTGGGGTTGGCCTGGTGCTTATGGAATCCCCCATCTTGCAAGGGATGGCTTACCCGATGATGATCATCGGAGGACTCCAGCTTGTCTATGGAGTTATCCTACTTGCAGCCTCGGATGGAAGAGCACAACGCGCGCTGCAACAAATGCGAGCCTCTCCCGGAAGCTTTCTTACCAAAGAAGCGGCTCGCATTAAGAAAAACACGTTCCTGTTTTCCCTGATTGAATGGTTTGAGATCATCGTTGCAACGACAGGGTTTGGTCTGGTAGCAGGAGGGATGATGGGTGGGATGCCCCTCGTGGCTGGCGTTGGTTTGGGGCTGATGTTGAAAGGTCTCACAATGTTTGCCCTCGACTCACAGGCCCATCAACGGTACTCCCAGCAACACAAACTCCTTCAGAGGCTGTTGCCTAGCTTAACGCTCTCCCCCTCTGCCTACGATCGAGAGCAGGGACGAACATTGCGAATCGGATTGGCTTGGAGTGGAAGGTTTTAACGGTAGCAACAGGAAGAATGGCGAGCAATGTTAGAAAAGGGATGCGACAGGATTAGGGAGTGACAGGCTCCAAGTACACTGTGCCAAAGCCACGAACTCCGGTTCCAATATCGATGTTATCGAACTCAAGAATCATAAGCTTGTTCTTCAACGACACAATGCGTACAGACCTCAGGTCCTGACGTTTTGCAGCAGGATCCTTACGGAAGGGAGAGTGCTTTTGGGTTGTCTCTTCCAGAAAGAAACGATCCCCATCAATGTGCCAAACGCCCTCGTTCGCGAGGTTGTCTTTCCAGGTGCCGTCGGCAAAATAGGTCCGCGTGAGTGCTTTGATGCCATCACTTAGATTTTGTACTTTGCTGTCGATCACAACCTTGGTCATTTTCCACGTTTTTTGCTGTTGGCCAGCCAGGTGTTGGGTGCCTTGAGGGTCTCCTTCGGAGAACGGACCCGCACAGCCGCCAAGCCAAAAACAAACCCCCAGAACCATCCACAAACTTCTCTGCATCATTGAGGTTTCCTCCTTCATCAAACTGAAACTGTATCATGCAAGGAAGAAAGCCTCTTCAAGGAATGGACCAAACCAAACAAGAAGCATCGCTATCGCCGCAGGCACCGAAACTTTTGTTCATTCAAAGAAAGAGAGTGCATGTTTGTTGTGTTCCGATTGTTTCCTACAAGGAACACAACACAGACAGCGATGTTCCTTCCAAGAAACACAGCTTGTTGGACATGGATAGCTTCCCACAAAAACCAACCCAGCTATGTCTTTTGTGCTGTTTGTAGCTATTTGGTGAAGTTCACTTGAAAAAACCACCAAGCGATACGTTTGTCTTTGGGATCAACAGGCTTACGGTTTTGGGTGATAACAACTGAGTTTTTAACTTCCGTAAGACCATTGCGTACAAAGCTGTTCCGACGAGTGTATGATCCCATTCCTTCCATTCCAGGGCACCAGAGCCAGCTGCGCAACACAATAAAAGAAGGAATGGCTAGCTCAAAGCTGTCACTCATCCCCATTGCAAATCCATCGCCTCCCAACTGGGTAGGTTTCTTCTTGGGGATGTAATGAAAGTTGAGATGACCTTCCACCCACTTCTTTTTAATCTGCAAACGATAGCGAACAAGAGACGGCGAACTCTTGGTCGGTTTGACCTTACGTGTAGCAAACCAGAACGACACTTCCTCACCACGTTTTACCTTTTCAGACAGTCTTCGAAGAGTCTCTCGTTTGTCCTTAAACAACAAGGTAAGTTGTCCAGTTTGATTAACCAGCATTTTGTAGTGATAGGTTTTCCAACGTTTGCCAAAAGGATAGCGTTTGTTTTTGTCCCTGACTTCCGCAAGCGTTGAATCTTGCAGAAGAATACGAGAAGAGACCTGGGCCGAACGAGAAGCTACCTTTTTTCTTTTGTGTTTCTTGCGTTGACACCCGAAGGCCAAGACGAAAGCAGCAAGCAGAAAGCAAAGGGTGAGTCGTTTGAACATTAACGTCGGTTCCATTCACTTAAGAAATGTGCGGAGAGAGATGCGCATACTACCAAGAAGTGCGTGGGAAGTCATGTGAGAATCTTATGTTTGGGAGAGGCTACCTTGGATGTGATGAACCCAAGAGAGGCACAATCGCTACCATTGCAACTACTTCGCGATATACACTTGCACAAAGTAGATCTGGCCGTCTTTTCCGACAGCAGCGCCGACCCCCGTCCAACGGAACTTGGGCTCGATCAAATTGGAGCGGTGGGAAGGACTCTCCATCCAATGACGCAAAGCTTCCTTGGGAGAGCGAGCCGCCACAATGTTTTCTTGGGCGATCTTTACGGTCCAGCCCAATCGTTGGAACCGATCGGCAAAAGAGCCATGACGCGGTGAAGTGTGCGCAAAGTAATGGTAGGTCGCCATGTCGTTGGCGTGAGACTGCGCCAGCGCGTCCAACGTAGGATGACGGCGGAGAAACGAGAGACTCTGCTTGCGTCGGAAAGCATTCACGTTCTGCCACAGGTCCTTCGCCATGTTCTGCGCTGTTTGTGGTGTTTTTCGGGTCGGCCGAACAGCGGGATGACGCTTTGAAGGTTTCCGTTGCGAAGGCGGTGACGAGAGAGTGGCAGCCCGTAAATAACCTTGCACAACGTGACGCAACAAACCTCCTCGCGATGTGGGAGGCTCCCAGCCATGAATCTCGTATTGTGCGGTGATCCAGGGGCCATCCTGGTCTGTGACCATCACCTGTACCTGCATTGGTCCGCTCCACCGCACAGGCCATTCGACAGCAAAGGCATTGCGACCGCTGCGCTTCACCTTGGGTCGCAACACCTTGCCATGGGGGTTACCGATCATCACCAACGGTCGGACTTTCCCCTGCATCAGGTACCCCGACAAACGACACATTTGCCCCACACGGCAAAGACGAGAGCCTTGTTCCAGAAGGGCCCCTCGACGGGAAAACAAGAGCAGCCCAATCTTAACCTTCCGAGAGACAACAGCGAGACCAAAGAAGTTGGGACGATGTTGAGCCAGATGCGATGCCAACGCACGCTCCAACGCATCGGTCAGTTCATGGGTTTGACGGAAAGCCATCGCAAACACGCGGATCTGATGGTCGCTACGGCCAAACAGCCACAGCGCAGGGACAACCTGCTTGTGGGACAGTCGTCGGATCCGTCCACGCGCCAGGCCACCTGCGAGCTGCTGTGCAGCCAGTCGCAACCCCATATCCAGCTGTGGCGCAAACTTGGACTTCTTTGCGAACCAACGAAGCATGTGGGAAGCAATCGGTTTTTCGTCATGGTCCAAAGGAACCCGACCCAAACGCGAATGAAACGAGGTAGGGATAGGAATGCGAGGACCAGACGCCTGGACGAATTCAAACGCACAAAAGAAAAGTCCAAGGGCAAGAAGGCCCAACAATCCGGTCCGAAACGAAACATGAAGATGGGGTGTCATGGGGACGAAAGATGTCCAAATGTTTGAGCTTGGGGGAACGTTGAATTCACAGGCTTTTGGGCCCTGAAACCGCTCACCTTTAACTCGATTTGCGTTTAACCTTCATGTGGAAATTGATCGATGTATACGACTTGGTGAAGGGCCACTTGATCTGGGCTTTCCAGTCGCATTGAACCACGATGGTTTTGGTCTCGTTGTTCACTTCCACATGAACATCTCCTTCTGAGATATCCACGCCAATCTTGTTCAGTTTGCCCACGATGTTTGCTTTGAGTGTATCCTCATCCATGCCAGTGACAGTCATGCCAGACACAGTCTCACCCATCAAGCTCTTCGCTTGCCAGCTTTTGTACCAAGGGGGAAGAAAGGTGAGGACAAGATACGCACCGGCCACAACCAAAAAAATCGCCAGGTAGGTGGGAAGAGAGCCAAGCTCTCTTCGGTGTCGTCGGACGTTCACGGTGGTCTTTGATGACATGAATGATCTCCTTGTTCCTGTGGGGTTCAGGTGGATTCCGCTGACATGTTCCTATCAACGGTACGAGCCATCGCGAGGCTGGCTCTGGTTTATCGTATCCATACTTTCGACAAATTGTACCACATTGCACAACAAAACATAGGGGGGAATTGCGCCTGCCCAGAAGCACTGCATCACTCCAGATGATAGTTCACCTCGATTCTTGGAAAGGAAAGCTGGGATGTGGTACAAATGGAAGAAGTTTGAGCGGTCCCAATCCCACAGGGACGAGTGCATAGCCGGAACAAAACACACAGGAAGTAGGCAAACGAATTGGTCACCCCTAGCAATGTGGAGGACATGGTCCAACATACCCTCCTCACACGCGATATCACAGACCCTCAGGTTCTGCAGGCCATGCGTAACGTTCCTCGCCACTTGTTTGTGCCTGAAACCTGGCAAGCCTACTCGTACCATGATCGTCCCCTACCGATCGGACATCAACAAACGATTTCTCAGCCTTACATTGTCGCGATCATGGCTCAACTGGCCCACCTCGATCCAACCACCTCTCGTGTGTTGGAGGTTGGCACAGGCTCAGGGTATGGAGCTGCGGTTCTTTCCTGTCTTGCCAAGGAAGTTCACACCTTGGAAATCATCCCAGCCCTGGCCGAAGCTGCACGATCCCGGCTTCAAGCACACGGTTACCACAACGTAACAGTCCACTGCAAAGACGGAAGCTATGGCCACCCCGATGGGCAACCCTATGACGCCATTGTTGTAACAGCGTCGCCCCCCGAGCTGCCACAGGCTTTGCTCCAACAACTTGCACCTGGAGGGCGGATGATTGTTCCCGTTGAGGGAGGCAAAGACCAACACCTGGAAGTCATCGAGCACCACCCCGATGGATGGCAGAAACGGACCCTGTTTGCAGTCCGGTTTGTGCCAATGACCGGTGCGATCCGTTCGAAGGAGGCGACCGTATGAACACTCCTTTGTGGTTGTTCCTGGGTTGGATGTTCCATCTGACCGGCGTTTCAGCGGTCCCCTCTTCGGAAGAGTGGGATCAATACAAGCAAGCGTGCAAAGATGAAGTCCACGTTCGCTGCATCCGACAAGGTATCGTCTTGTTAAACCGTAGCGATGTACCCAACATACGCAAGGCTATTGTTCATGGCTTGATGGCGACAGCCTATGTCGCCATTGACCAGAAAGACAACGCACGCCGCTCGCTGGAGCAAATGGTTCAACTTGCGCCGTGTCGGGTGGAGCCACCCGCTCCTCTTCCGTCGGAGGTGCTGCAGTTTTTTCGCAAAGCCAGACGCAAAGTACTGGCGGAAGACAAAGCCCCCCCAGTCATCACGCACATCCCCCTGAACCCAGATCAATTTCGGACATCAGGGTTGTTTCAGGCCAAGATCACGGAAAACCTTGGGATGAAGCAAGTCCTTCTCCACTACCGCACCCAACCTGGAGCGGCGTACCAGACCCAAGAGCTTGAGCGTGTGGGCAAAGAGAGTTACCGCTACCAAATGCCCAAGTCTCAACGGGACAAGGTCCAATTTTTCCAATACTACATTGAGGCCCAAGACTGTGCGGCCCAAGCAAGCCGGGCAGAGGCTGCCATCCAAAAGCCTTTTGAAGTCTTCCTCCAAGCCCAAGGAAGCAGCGGGCGTACCATAGGAGGCAGCGTGCTCACAGCGGTAGGAGCGGCCTTGTTAATCGGCTCTTTTGTCGCGTTCATCTCAGCCAACAGCGAACTGGTCCGATGGGAGGCAACCAACGATCTGGCTCGCTCTGAAGAGATTCGCACCAACATCATCATCCTACACAGCGTCGGGTGGAGCGGCGTTGGTGTAGGCCTCGGCATGATCGGCGGCGGGATTTACTTGCTGGCAGCTCCACCTCCCAAACCCCGAACATCCCAAGCCATCCAACAATCGTATCGCGTCCCCGACCCCCAAAGATTCAAACCCAACAGAGAGACCCACCATGCAACGATGGTTCGCATTTCGAGCGAGTAGCATCCTGGCACTAGTGTTCCTTCTCCTGGGCTGCGGCATACCTGGTAAGCCTGGACCCCAGGGAGACCAAGGAGAGCGTGGCCCAGCAGGAAACCAAGGCCCCCAAGGACCAGCAGGTCCCAAAGGTGACCGCGGACCGGCAGGTCCCCAAGGACCCGAAGGCAGCGTAAAGACAGACGACGTCAAGCCGATCGTAGAAGCAGCGATGAAGACACAGATTGACGCGCTGCAAAAGCAGATCGACGATTTGAAGTCACTTCTCCAAAATCGCGGACAATGCCCCAGCGACATGGTCACGATCGGAACTTTCTGCATCGACAGATACGAAGCCAGCGTTGATGACCCGAACAACCTGGGCACTTTGGATGGCAGCCGAACCACAGCCAAGGCTCTATCTGTGGAAGCCATCCCACAGACCAAGATCTCCTGGATGCAAGCGTCCCGAGCATGCAGCAACGCAGGCAAGCGACTTTGTACCCGTCAAGAGTGGCTGCTGGGAGCAGGAGGAACTCCAAGCGGAGCTCAACCCCCAAACCCCGATGATTGCAACACCAAAGCAAGCGGCGCGGTCAAAAGTGGCAGCCGAAGCCAGTGCAAGTCAGGGGCAGGCATTGTCGATGCGATAGGCAACGTTTCAGAGTGGGTGGACGAATGGTATGTGACCGGAGCACCGGTCGAAACCGACCCCGCGAAGTGGCTCCAGGCTCTTATGATTGAGCCTTTTGGACAGGTCGCGGCAGACGGCAAAGATGCAACGTGGAACGTGAACGGACGAGCCCTCAACGATCTCACAACCCCGCTCACACCCAGCATTGGGATGCCTGCGGTTGGAGCCCGAGGAGGAAGCTACCTGGACGAAGATGGAACAGGCCTCCTCAGCCTGGATCTCCGTTACGCAGCAACCGTCCCAGTTGAACACGTTGGGTTTCGCTGCTGCAGAGACCGCACGGTTCCACCCAGCACGACTCCGTAATGCAAGCCAGAGCATAGAACACCCCAGTCTACCTTCGAATGAACCTCTCCCTTTCCTAGCGTTGAAATCAGGTCAGAAGTGCGGAAAAAAAGCGCTCCGGCAGCGAATTCGTGTCGCAGCAGGACATGGCGAGTTCTTATACTGTGGAAGAAGGCACCCCCAAACCCGGATGTCACGGGCGTGGAGCTAGCGTCTGCCAGCGAGGATGGCCAACCACAACAACGCTTGTCAAACAGCCACTTAGGCCTGACAAGATTGTGATGAGAGACCTGACCGCGCGCGAACTCTACGACCCTCGACGTGGCACCTGGCGGAAGCCGAACCAGATCCAGGAAGACCTGCCCCTTGGGGTGTGGCTGTTCCCCGGACCCGAAAAGCGCGGGGTAGCCCGATCATGGCGAAGAGAGTCGCCGGTTTTTCTCCTTTTCGCTTCTGTCCCACCTTCCTCCTGAACGTTCGTATCTCAAACATCTATACGGAGAAAACCTCCTCACGGAGATGACCGGCCGCAGCACAAGGCTGCGTCACCCGGTCAGGAAGCCTAAGGTTGGGAAGGAGAGCACAAAACCTCTCTGGGTATACCTGACTTTCCTACAAAAGGAAATGGCTCATGTTCAAGGAGCGTTCTTCAGAGAAGCATCGTTGACGGCATAGCAATGAAGCAGAAAAAATAGGGGATGAATTCAAGGAATGGAGAAGGGGGTCCGTTTAGCTTGGAAGAACGCAACATAAATCTTTGAGAGAAGTTGCAACGGCACTCCCTGATTGTACGGAACCACTTTGCGAAAGGAATACGCCATGCCTGAATGCAACAGCTACGACATTCTCCCTGCAAGCGGCTATAGCCAGGAGATCTTGTCTGTTCAAGACTTTAGCTACGAAGAGATCTTGTCTGTGCAAGATTTCAGCTACGAGATCTTGCCTTCCCAAGACGCAGCACCTGCAGCCAATCCAGATCAGCGCGGCCAGGGTCGGTTTGTTGTTCTGGTGAACATCAACGACAGCCAACGAGCTCGCTACTTCCTCGCCAAAAAGCTGCATGAGATGTGGGGAGGAAAGAGCTTCCAGGATTACCGCAACGAGGTCGAAAGCAGCCTCTCCAACACCATCATGGTGATGAAGACAGACGACGAGACCGAGGCGGAGAGCGTTAAGGAGTACTTCATCGAAAACCAGTGCGACGCCAAGGTCATGGGACAAACCAAGCTCGCTGGAATCTCTGTCTTCTAAGAAAGCTTAGATATCGAAGAGGTCGGTGTTACTGATCAGCCGCTCCAACAAAGGAGCGTCCATCACTTGCACCATTCGGGAGTCGGGCAAAAGGCCGACTGCACGTACAGGCGATCGTTCGGAATTGCCCTCAGTGGTCTCAAGCAGAGCCACCATCATCTCACCCACGATCGACTCCACATGGATCGCGTAGGTCCCCTTTATCCCAGCCACGACAACACAAAACCCCTGAACATCAGACGATGAGGGCAGATCTTCTTCCACAAAGGGAGAGTCCGTCTCTTGCGCCATCATATCGATACGAATTTCCAGTGTATCACGCAGCCACTGAGGACTTTCTTTCGAGAGTTGCTCTTTGGGAGGAGCGGGATTGACCAAGCGATGGTGAATCTCCTCCAGCGTGTAGACAGGAATGGGTTGGGGTTCTTTCGCCCATGTCATGTACCGCTGCGGTCCAACATGAGAGAAGCCTACCTGCTCGCCCGGGAGGATATCAAGCCAGTGGCTGGTGGGCAGCAACAGCAGTCGCTCTCGCCCTCCCGTCTGGTACGAGAAAATCAAACCGTGCAAACCGATCTTGTTGTCCGAGCGAGAGTAGAGAGTGCGTAAGCCACGACGGAGAAAACGATACAACGACTGCATGGAAGACAACGACTGCTTCACAACAGAGGAGGCTTGGTTCCCAAGTTGCTCTCGTAGATCACGCATCTGAGAGCCGAGTTCACGCAGGGTGTTGTATAGGGATGAAACATCCATCCCAGGGGGCATTTCAAATGAAGGCGACGCATCTTGTTTGTTGGACGAGCCAAGTTCACGAGGGATCCACTGCTCTGCGCTCTCCAGATCAAAGGAGATACGCTGCATCGCGTTGTGCTCTTCCATCGAGAGGTGCTGTTGGATGGTGCTCGCCCATTGTTCGTCGCGCTCGAAACGTCGCGACTCCAAGCGAGGAATCGCAGCCACCTCAGGAGCAGGCTGTGTCCGCTGAGAAAACGAGACCAAATGACCTTCCAACGAACGACCCAGACTGGACAGGTGATGGAGCATTTCCCGCTCCAAAGGCAGCGCGCCGTGAAGAATGTAACTCCACATCGCTTTGGCTTGCGCGACCATCCGAAATTCATGGTGAAGTTTGAGCCCCCAAAACAATCCGTACAAACGGATCAGCGCACCCAACACGCGACGAACGAGGTCTTCGTTGTCGAGCGCATACTCCAGGGCCAGGAGTTTCTCATCCAGGTAGACCAATGCATCAAAGGCTTCCTCCAGGAGTTCCTCTGTCCTTTCGGAATGTGGTGGCTTTGTCCATTCAAGAGCCTCAGGCTGTTGTGGCATCAAAGCCGATTTCTCATTGTTCCAAACCATAGAGTATTCCTTCACATCAAAATCAACCATACAGCAGCGAGCCTTACAGACATGAAACAGCCCATTGGCGCAAGCTCTGTTGTCACCCCATTGTCAAACGAGAAAAAGGCGGTCAGTGCAGAAAAAAAACCTGACGCACCACATTGGATCCAGCCTGTATCACCCCAAAGCCCTGGGCTCGGAAGCTGGCAAAGGAAGGCGAACGCTGGCACAAGCCAACTATCTCGCTCAGAGAAGACGGCGGACTATACAGAACTTGGCCCGAAAAAGCAAGAGGATCTTGCCCGCAGGCCGGGTAGCTTGCTGAAGTAGACGAAGAAACGAGCTATCCCCACAGAGATGCTCTGTCAAGCAAGCATAGGGTATACCTAGAAACAGATGTCGCATCACATCCATTCCAGAAAAAACGGCCTTGACGTTCCAGTGGAACCCGCTATCCTCCCTCCCCAACCTTATGTGCCCGGACAACAAAACGAAGGGAAACTCGATGGCAGAGAACACACCCAACAACGCGACAAACGAACCCAACAACCGACGCTGGTGGACAGGATTGCTGTTTTGGTCCCTGCTCATCCTCAGCGCGTTGGGGTTGTCACAGGTCCCGAACTGGTCGATGGAAACGCGGGTGGAACAGTACATGCCGGGGCATTGGAAGCAGTCCTGGCAAACCTTTGCTGCCGTCAACGAGCGCTTTGGCTTTGACCGCACCTTGATTGTGATGGTGAAGGCCGCGCCCAACGATGATGTGTTCTCTCCGGCGATGATGAAGCTCAACAAAGAGTTAACCATAAAGTTCAGCCGAACTTCGGGGGTGAAGCGAGTGTTGAGCCTGGGCAACGGGATGACCATCCGCAAACAAGGCGACGCGATGGTCGTCCGCCCGCTGATGCCCAACTCTCTCAAGGGGTATGGAAGCAAAGAACAAAAAGCCCTCCGCAAGCTCGCTCTCTCGGATCCGCTCTTGCGGGGCAGCATGATCGCCGACAGCGGACGAGCGTCGCTCTTCCTTATTTCTTTGCCCTCACCGCCGAAGGGTCCCAAGGTAAGCCAAGCGGCCAAAGCCAAGGCTGCCCAAGCTGAGGCCAAGACAGTGCAAGCTATCCTTGCGCTGCTAAAGCCCTACAAAACCTCCCATCCACGCGTCACCCTTGGCGTAGTAGGACAACCCTTTGTCGCCCCGCTGCTGGAGAAACAACTGAAACAACAGCTTCCCACTGCAATCAGCTTGTTTGTGTTGTGGAACCTGCTTCTGTTTTTGTTGTTCATCCCCTCCTGGCGACGCAAGGGTTGGTTTATCGGCGCTTCGATTTGCGCCATTTTTCTGGGAGTTGCGAGTCATACGGGCTGGCACCGTGGCTTGCATGTCAGCATGCTCTGGGTTCCTCTCTGGGTGTGGTGGGTGCTTGGACTGTGGAGCATGTTTGCCCCCTCCCATGAGGACAACCGGCCCCCACAAACCTGGCTTTGGGTGGGAACCGCTCTGCTTTCTACATGGGGACTTACCCTTTGGTTTCACCCTTGGCCAATGATGAGACGATGGGGACTCACCACCACCCTCACCTTGATGGGAGTGCTCGCACTGGGCTGGTTCTTTTCCCCCCCGACCTCTTCCAAACAAGAAACCATTGAGCCGACTCCCTTTGTGGTGCCTTCGTTCCTTCGGGTACTCACCGTTGCATTGGTCATCGTACTTGGAGCCGGCAGCGCGATGTTGTCTTTTGGGCTCACCTCACTCAAACCCATCTACCCTCCTCACGGTCTGCTCTTTCACGGAGAAGAGATCTCCCAACAAGAGTTTGGTGGAGCAGCCCCCTTCTTCATTCGGTTTCGTGGAAACCTCCAAGACCCCGTCCATCTGAAAGCGATGGTCCGGGTAGGCCAACGTCTGGAAGCTCTGAACGGCGTCTCGCCGGTGCAATCCTATGGAGTCATTGTTCGACAACTCCACAATATGCTGAACCAACTTCCTCGCATTCCAGACAGTCAGCTGAAGATTAAGTCGTTGGCCATTCTGCTTGAAGGTCAGCCCGCTCTATCAAGCCTGGTTCGAGACAACAACAATGACGGTATCATCCAAGGCCGCATCAAGATAACCAACGCCCTTCAACAAAGCGCGCTGTTGGCTCAATTCACCAAAGCGTTACAGGGCCTTCCCCTCCGCTACAAGAAGGTTGACTGGAAAACAGCCAAGCCCGCCCTGCGCAAGCAGCTCGCTGAAGCTCGTGTGCAGTGGGTAGCGGAAGGCATCGCGCTGTGGTTGAAAAAACACACAGGGCTTGCCTTCTCCACCCAGACACTTTTGCCAACACTTCAGGCGTACCTCCAAGAGATGCAGAGACCCAAAGCTCGCTTTGTCCTGGAACAAACTCGCTTGCAGCGACGCTTGCGAGCCTACCTCCTTAGCGAAGACTGCGACGTGGAGTTGAAAAAACCAGAGCAACGCAAGGTCATGCTTGCCCTGATGCGCCTCAACCTTCAAGGTCAATTCCTGTCCAAAGCGGAGGTCCGCAAAACATTGGAAGCCGCCCTCCAAGGCACGCCCGCTGGCAAGGACAAACAAGGGCTTCGTTACGCCGTCCGCTCCCTGCAAAGTATGGGGCAGGCTCTCTACAGCAACCAACGATTGACCCAGCTTCAACAACAACTTTTCCGTCAGTTTGCCCAGCACAAACAATGGATCAAAGTGGCTTCCAAGCGGCTGCGTTCAGGAACCACACAACAGAGCCGCGAGCGCATCGCTGCATTCCGTGGGCATTTGCTTGAGCTTCACAACCCAAATTGGACCCTTGTTGGCCAGGGGCCACAGCGACTGCATGTAGAAGAAGCAGGCTTGCACCGCATGTTCTTGCCGCTCGCCACAGCGACATTCCGGTATGGACGTCGTGCCGCCTGGCTGTTGTTGTTGCTGTCATTTGTGCTGTGTTGGTTGATGGTTCGATCGTTCAGCGGAGCCTTCCGAATCTGGCTCCCCACTCCCCTCACCCTGTTCATGATGCTTGGATTGCTGGGGTGGCTCAATGTGTCACTCGACCTCACCCATTTGTTTTTGTTGCTGTTCCTGGGTGGGGTTGCGCTGTTTCCCTCGCTTTATTTGTACTATGCACAGCGCTCACACCTCCAGCTTCCTTCTGGCATTGTAAGCCACAGAACCAACTTGATACGCATGGCGTTGTGGATATCGCTCCCCTCCAGCGCGTTGTTGTTTATGCCCCTCCCACCACTGCAGTCAGCCGGTATTATTTTGACCTTGGGCCCCTGGCTTGCCCTCCTCGCCTGTATCCCCAGCCATGCCAAGGCTGCGTCAGGGAACAACGAAAGTTAACAACCGCAACACTCGCAACCCAAAGTAAGCTTGTAAGCAGCCAGCGAAAGACCTGAAGGTATGTCAAAGAGACAAGTCTTGATGTGAAGAAGAGAAGTTGGATGTAGGGAGAAAAAAGACTGGAAGAAGAAGGGATCGATGCGGTGGCTCTTCGAGAGAAAGCCAATGGGAATGCGCAGCTTGGAGTCACAGAAGACTCTAGCTTTCTCTCCTGGTGCTACCGACTAAGCAGTGATGGACTGTGCGATTTCAGAGATGTACTGGAGAAACTCTGGATCCAACTCAATCGATGAGACAAGAGCCAGTCCTTGACTTCGGTCACCCATGGTCACCCAAGCCCAGTGAAGAAAGAGACCATCTTCTTGCTCAACGCTCTTCCAGACGTCAGTTTTCTCGTTGATGACAGACAACTGAGTGTCAGAGAAGTTGACAGAGGCCAAGGTTTGCCCCGAAGAATCAACCACCGCTGAGGATTCACAGTCTGTGGTTGCAGCCAACCAGCCCAAGAAGCAGGAAGCTCGGTCCTTCCGCTGTGCAAGCTGCCAAGAATGTGGAAGCTCTTTTTGATTTAGCCAAGCCTGCAATACATCAAATCCGTCTAGCATCTCGATTCGGCCTTCCTGATGATTGGAAATTTGTGCGCTGCGCATGATGGGTACCTCTCTGCTAGCTGTTTACTGTTGGACTAGCTCTCTCGGGATAATCTTCACCCTCTTCTAAGCAAACGTTGTTCCAACCTTTCACTTTTTTCATTTTCCTGAATCAATATCTATTTTTCGATCCTTACAACACGAACAATACTATACACTTAAGAACCGTGCACTTTAACTTCACACTCACAGTACAAACTCACTATCGGAGAATTCTCTGTATAGTACGTTTGTCACCCTAAGTAAACAACGATACCACGGGTATGGCCCAAACCCTTTCCTAGTCTGGAAGAGGAAAGGTATCACAGTTTGTGTTTCACTATCGTTTCAACTGAAATGATTTTCACGATCTAAGGATGTTTCACCTTCGCCAAAATAGAGATCCGCAAGTACCTGAAACTACGACTGTTGTCGATCGTAGAATCTTCTCCATGGGTCGTAGCCGTGAACCCTTCCGTGTCCCATTGCTAGTCTACTGTAGCCATTGACATTCATAGTGAGACCCTGAAAAAGAAAGACGTTTTTCTCCTTCTCCAAACCCCAGATTTGTAGTATTTCCCCCGACAGCAAAATGAATACTGAAATATACATAGAAACAAAAAGAAACACCCTTTGAAGAAAACTACACATCGCATACCAGCCCCAAAGAGCCCTTGGAAGGACGTAGAATAAAATGAAGTGAAGGGTGGTCAAAGAGATTGGGTTGTGGTACAACCACACCCCGTCGCGAGCAGAAGGAACAACTTCCTGAAAAGAAACGTCTTTAAACCGTTTCAGCGACTTAATTCAGCGAAAATTGTTAAGGCGCGGAGTCCGCAACCGCCAAGAGCCGAAGGCAACATGACCCTGTCTTTGGCTCGCTTCGTTTGTTGAAGAGGAGAGAACCCATGGTACGAAGTCTTGGTTTGTTGTTTCTTGGTTTGACTGTGAGTCTGGGTGGGAGCCTAACTGCAGATGCCAAAGCACCGATCCCAAAAGCAAAGTGGAGCCAGCTTCTGACGAGCCTGGATAAAGCTGAGTCACAAGGTTCAGACCAGCAGGGCAAGATGAAGCTTGTTCTCATCAACAAGGCTGGCAAAGAGCGCTATCGCACCGCCATTTTCTTTCAAAAGGGAACCAACCGCCGCATGGTGCAATTCAAGTCCCCGGCTGATGTTGCGGGCCTGAGTGTATTGATTCGCGGTGGCAACGTGACCTTGTACTTGCCTCAGTTCCGCCGGACACGACGCATCGCAGCCCACGTACGCAACCAGCCTTTCATGGGCACCGACTTGAACTTTGATGACCTGGGCTCCTTGCAGTACTCCAAAGCCTGGAAGGTCGTCGGCGCGTGGGTTCGCAAGAACGGTCAGACCGAGATGAAGCTTCAGCCCAAGCCTGGCGTAAGCAAGCCCTACAAAGAGCTCATCATTGTGTTGCGCAAAGACAAGCTGCTCAAGGAAGTCCATTACTTCAACAAGAAGGGCAAGAAAGTCAAGGTGATGACGCGGGGAAGCTTCAAGAAGATCAAGAAGTACATGTTCCCCCACGAACTCAAAGTTTGTGACTTGCTTAAGGAACACTGCACCAAGGTCATCATGACCAAGGTGAAGATGGACACTGGGATTCGCAGTCGATTCTTTACCCGCCGTTACCTTAAGCGTGAACTCGACCTGGATTAAGGGGAGGCAAAACCTCAGCGGAGCTGAGGAATCTCTCCTTTCGAGGACGACACTGCGGTGACGAAATCGATCGGACGCCATGAAACAGGGAGCGTTGTGCTCCCTTTTCTTTTAGCAACCTTCCCCCTCACGTAGATGAACGTTGAACTTGATGTGAAGTTGGAGAGAACGATGAGAATGTGGTGTCTCCAAGCCCGCGCCACGAATGTCTTGCGATGGGCCCTGTTGTCCCTGTTCGTTGGAATTGGTTTGTTCTGGTCCTCAAACGCCCAGGCCGATCGCTTTAAATTCCGTTGGGGTGGTGAGATTGGCAGCAGCTTGTTTATTGGCTTGCAGCCATCCACCAGCTTCATCCGAGAAAACAATTTGGGAACCCTATTCAATTATAGGAACACCAACCACATCACGCTGAAGCTGAATCCACGCTTTGGTCGACAGATTGCAGCCAAAGCCAACATTGAGCTTCGCAACCTCAACTTCTCACCGGGTATGGCTCTCACCGATCAGCCAGACGTTTTGGGCAAGCCGTCGTCGGATTTGGAAGACTACAACCGCGTTTTGCCAGTCAGCGTGCGGGTCAACGAGCTGTATGTCGATTTCTATGGGATCATCCCCAACGTGGACATGCGAATTGGCCAGCAGCGGATCGCGTGGGGAACCGCAACCGTGTTCAACCCCACCGACAACCTCAACCCCTACAACCTGGAAAACCCGATTGATTTCCAGCAGCGTTTGGGGGTTCCGGCGATCAAGTTTGACATCACAGCGGGAGAACACGTCACCATCTCTTTGATTGATGTGTTCATGTTCACCCCACCTGTCTTGCCCATCACGTTGTTCCGCCAAGCGACAACCATCGACACCTCGGTGCTGGTGCCCGACGGGTTTCGGTTGGGAACCATCAACTCCACAGAGACTGTGGAGTTGCCTCTGTTCGATGTCACCAACATGATTCCAGCGGCCAAAATCGCTGTGAACCTGGATGTGATTAACTTTTCCGCCAGCTACATTTACGGTCGTTTGTACATCCCTGCTCCCAAGTCGGTACCCATCACTGGTGTAAGCATCAACACTGGTGAGCAAAATATCGCCATCACGCAAGGTGCAAACCCAGACGCGCTCAAGCTGGTCTCTTGCCTCAACACTGACCGAACAACCCCTTGTGAAGTCAACGCGTCTGCGGAAGATGTTCGCCTAGTCTTCCCTCGTGTACACATCGTAGGCCTGGACTTCTCGACCTCACTCGGTGGTGTTGGGTTCTGGGCCGAAGCCGCTCTGTTCATTCCCACAGAAGCCGTGGACACCAAGTTTACTCTGCCGCAGTTTTTGCTGGATGGTATGGTCATTATCGACCCCAACCTTCCTAACAAAATCGCGCAGCCCCTCCGAACCTTTAAGGATCAACCCTACATCAAGATCACTGCCGGAATGGACTACACCTTCCCTGGCGGCTGGTACTTTAACCTCCAGTATCTCTATGGGTTCTTTAATGAGCAATCGTGGGATGAGCTTCACCACTATGCCATCCTGGCCTTCCGCAAAGGTTTTCTCCGCGACAAGCTGCTCATCCAACTTTCGGCAGGCATTGAGATCGACAGCCAACGCACCCAACGGGAAAAGGACCTGGACGGAAACGAAGTCGGCCTGGGCTTCATTATCAACCCAGAGATCCACTACAAACCCGCGGACTCTGCCACCATTATCCTCGGCGGAATCATCACCCGCGGGCACGAAGGCACCACACTCCGCTTGTTCCAGGCTCTGACTCAGGTATACTTGCGCGCCAAGTTTACTTTCGGTGGGTAACGACTGGAGCCTCTCCTGACCCCAGTTAAGCACCTGCCGCTTTCCAGCCGCGAGTTGAAGAGGATGAAACCCCACATGAGCGACAACATAGTACGACCAGCCCGTCGCGACGATTTCTTTCCGGATACCCCCTTGCATGTCGTGTTGGTCGAGCCTGAGATTCCGCCCAACACAGGCAATGTAGCCCGGATGTGTTACGCAACAGGCAGCCAACTGCACTTGATTGAGCCCCTCGGCTTTGAGATCACAAACAGTCGGTTACGACGAGCAGGACTGGATTACTGGGAACACATCAACGTCCAGGTCCACAGCAAGCTGGAAGATGTGGTGGGTCCCATCGTCCCTCTGGAGCGGTGTCACTTCTTCTCAACCCGTGCGACCAAGCCCTTTTGGGATATTCCGATCCAGGCCGGTGACGCCCTTATCTTTGGCAAAGAATCCATCGGTCTGGGGCCTGAGCGAGTCGCCACCTACAACGACAACCTGTATCACATCCCCTTAAAGCCAGACACGGTTCGGTCCATCAATCTTTCCAACTCCGTGGCCATCGCTCTGTTTGACAGCTACCGTCGCCTCGCGGGTATCTCCTAACCCCGGCTCTGTATCTTCCAGCCCTCGTTGACATTCCCAGACAAGCAAGGCCATCGTTGACCCATGTTGGAGAAGCATGGTAGAACGTTCGTTGTAACTCCATGCGTTTGTCCCCTCCTTACTGTGTCTGCAAAGGGAAAACTGAATGTCGACGCTGCCACAAGAGTGTCAAGACTTACCCAAAGATATTCAACAAGCACTTCAGAAGCTTTATGAAGATTGTCTCTCTCCATCCTATTGGACAGAGGGCAAAGGCAACCAGACCAAAGCGGGTCATGCTTTAAAGAACTACCTCAAGCGCTTGCAATACTTCGGCGTCTACGAAACCGAAGAGATCCAGTGGCTCGACGACCTGGAAGCTGCCAAGGCCGCACACCAGGCCAGCCTGCGAAGTAGCACTCTCGATGACAGCCGAGAGATGGCGTTCCAAAGTCTACAAGACACCGCCAGCCTATACGGTCGAGACAAAGCGCTGCAAGCGATCCGCACCGACATCCGTGCCAAGATCCTTGAACAACAACAGCTGTTCTTTACCTCGCACGAATGCGCCAACGCTGCTGATGACATCTCACTGGCCGCAGCCTGGAAAGTTGTCAGTGATGTCCAACTGGAACCCTCGCCGTTTGACCCTCTCTTAAAGATCTGGTCGGAAGGGTTTTGGCCGATTGGCCCCCTCGCTGGCAAGTTCGTGGTGTTTGCCCCCAACGAAGAAGAACGCAAGAGCAAGGCTGAAGCCGCGAAAAACCACGTCCCACAAGAAGACGCACCTGCCGCGTCCAGCAGCCCAAGCCAGTCGCCAGAGGAAGACGTTCGCGCCGAAGCGCAAGCCAAAATCGCACAGGTAACGTCCAAGATACAGCTCAACCTCCCTGCAGGAGTGGATCCCAATCGGCAAACTCTAGAATTTTCCTCCATTATCGACCCCCAAGATATTGAAGTACTTAAGCAAGCCGTTGAAACGGCGTCAGCCCAAGCAAGCGCAGCGCCACCGGCAGAAGCCACACCTGAGCTAGAGGCGGCCCAAGCGCCTGCTCCTCAGCAACCTCCTCCGGCAGCACAGCCGCAACCCACGGCCCCTCTCGGAAAGCCGTTGCCATTTGTAGAAGAAACGCAGCCTGCTCCCGAAGATGGGGAGGTCTCTGTCACTCTCTCCACAGAGCCCATTTCATCCACGGAGTTGCCAGACACTGCACCGGCTCCACAAGCCGCTCCTGCACCACAACCAGTGCAACAGGCCGCTCCAGCCCCACAGCCGGTGCAGCAAGCCGCTCCAACTCCACAGCCGGTCGCCCCGGCGCCTCAAGTTGCAGCACCGCAACCTGTCCCAGTCCAGCCGCAGACTCCAGTTCCGCAGGCTCCAGTCCAGCCGCAGGCCCCTATCGCGCAGACACCCAACCAAGGAAACTTGCAGCCTGCACCACCCTCGGTGGTACAACCCCAAATGCCTCCACAGGGAAGCGTTCCTCCGATGCAAGTCGCTCCTATGGCACTCAACGGAATGCAACCCCACATGCCACCGCCAGCCCAGGCAGATGGAAGTATCCCACCAGGGATGATGCCGCCGCCGGGCAGTATGCCTCCAGGTCCAATGCCTGGTCAGCCGATGATGCCGATGCAGGGTTCTCCGTCACAAAACATGATTAGCTCTGTGGGAATGCCTCAACCGATGATGGCCCCTGGAATGATGCCGCAAGGAGGAATGCTTCCTCCCGGAGGCATGATGACCCCTTCCGGTCAGCTTCCAGGACATCCCGCCGGAATGATTCCCCAAGGGCAGCCCATGAACAACGGGTTCATGGACGACCCTCTCGATGAAGACCCCATTGCGGTTCGCCCCCAAGGCTCTTCCCGCCTGGGGATGTGGATGTTTTTGTTGGTCTTGTTTGGTTCAGCTGGAGCCGGAGGTTGGTACTTGTACAACCAGTCTGCAGGGGTGTTGTTTGAGAAGGCCTCCGTGTTTCTTTCCAAGCGGCAGTGGACCCAAGCGGAGCCCTTGCTCCAGCGTGTATTGAAGCAAGACCCCAAGTTTCCGGGGCTGCAGCGCGCGCTGGGTCATGTCTACTTCGCGACCCAGCGAGACAAGAACGCCACCGAAGCTTACAAGAAAGCAACGGTCAAGCACCCCAAGGATGGGCTGATCGTTCGCAACCTGGGCTACATCTATTTGAAGAACGAGTCCTGGCAAGAAGCCCTCTCTCTCCTTCAAAAAGCGACAGAACTGCGCCCCACAGACGCCTACGCCTGGATGTACTTGGGCACAGTACAAACCCAGCTACGAAGGTACTCCTTCGCCACGCAAAGCCTTCGCAAAGCAACACAACTGCAACCTCAACTCGCGGCGGCCTGGAATGACCTGGGAACAGCGTTGCTGCGGCAAGGATACAACATCCGGGACAACGCCCCCCCTGCTCCATCGCCTCCTCCTACCGAGCAGGTCCAAGAGCACGCCAAAGACGCAGAGAAAGCGTTCCAGAAAGCCGTCCAACTGGCCACCAACACGGCGCTGTACTATCGAAATTTGGGCGATGCGTTGCTCCTTCAAGAACGAGCCGAAGACGCCAACAAAGCGTACCTCTCGGCCTTGCAGCGAGACGCATCGATGGCAGCCGCGTTCAACAACCGTGGAGCGCTGCTCCTTCAACAGGGTGAGTTTGAAGAAGCCAGCAAGCTCCTTCTCCGTGCAACATCCCTGTTGACCAAGGCGTACCAAAGCCAAACGTCACCCGAAACTCGTCAGAATATGGCCAATGCCTACTTCAACTTGGCCGTGGCGTACCAAAACCAACGCAGCAAGCGCGACGAAGCGATCCTGGCCTACACTCGCTACACCCGCCTTCAGCCAGACGACTCCAAAGGATTCTGCAACCTTGGCAAGCTCCTCCGCCGAGCACGCAAACGTTCCCTCGCACGACGTGCCTACCAACGCTGCCTCCGCCTTGACCCTAACAACCGCGTAGCCAAGCGCATGGTCCGCTACCTCCGTTGACATCCAATAGAAAACCAAGCGATAAAAGATGAACAACAACCACCATCAAAAGATGGACGCTACCCGTGCGGAAGTCGCCTTGGAGAAGGATGTTGTTGAGGAAAGGCTTGAGTCAGAAGAATCGAAGGGGTGCAAAAGAGGCTGGAGGGAAGCGCAGACGGAGGGAAGCGCAGAGATTAACGACGGACACAACGGCAGCTACGAATGCAGCGCTTTCCTTTGTAGTTGTAACGTGTACATTTCACTGCATACCCTCGGGAGCAACGGGGCATACGGACACGAGGACACTTCACAGTGGCACGCACACAGGTGCACCGTTTGATGCAGCGCTTTCCTTTGTAGCTGAAGTACGTGCATTTCACACGAGAACCTGATGTACAACTGGGAGTTGCATACGGTGGACACTTCACTGCTGCGCGCACACAGGAGCAACGCTTGATGCAGCGTTTGCCCCTATAACTGAAGTACGTACACTTTGTCTTGTAGCCTCGGGTGCAGCGAGGAGTTGCATAGGGTGGACACCTCACGACAGCACCCACACAGGTGCACCGTTTGATGCAGCGCTTGCCATTGTAGTTGAAGTATGTGCACTTCACACGAGAACCTGGCGTGCAACGAGGAGTGGCATAAGACGGACACTTCACAGCAGTACGTAGACACGTACAGCGTTTGATGCAGCGTTTGCCTCGGTAGTTGAAGTAGTAGCACTTTGTCTTGTAACCACGGGTACACCTGGGAGTCACATACGAAGGACACGCCACTTTTCGGGGGACACAGCTGCATCGAAGAACACAACGCTTTCCTTTGTACATGCCACGCACACACTTAATCGCATGAGTTCGTGGGCAGCGAGGTTGTCGAACCCGAGGACATGTCACCTGGGGCTTCACACAGGTACACCCTTTGATGCAGCGCTTGCCTTTGTAGCTGAAGTACGTGCACTTCACGGTGGCTCCACCCACACACATCGGCGTGGCGTATGGAGGACACTTCACTGGAGGCTTGGTGCAAGTGCAGCCCTTGATGCAACGCTTTCCTTTGTAGTTGAAGTACGTACACGTCACAGTAGCCCCACCCACACACATGGGTGTGGCGTAAGGAGGACACTTAACTTCGGCTTGCGCCGATGTCACAGGCAAGATCAAAATGGCAGCCGCCAGGCACAACCAACGAGCAACATTCATGTGAAACTCCATGAGTCGAAGATCGAAAGATTTGCAGGAGGACCACCCACCTACAAAACACTGAAACTTCTGTAAGAAAAGGGATTTATATAGCATCAACAGCGGTCGACGGTATCACCCTCACCACCATTGGTCAAGACCATTTGGTTGCAGGGGAGGTCTTAATCTTGTTCCAGTTTGTGTTTCGTGCGAAGATACACTTTAACATATAGAGCCTTGTATCCATTGAAAAAGCGTTGAACAGTAGGGGAAGAATATGCGCAAACGTTTTGGTCCATTGATGTTGTTGGGTTGTTGGTTGTTGTGGCTGACCCTCGAAGCTTGCGGAGGAGGTGCCCCTTCTCTGGCTTGCAAAACAGACCAAGAATGCAAAGCCGGTCTGATTTGCATCAACGAGGTGTGCAGCGCCGAACAATGTTCAGACAAATCTCCATGTGAAGGAGGGAAGGTCTGCAACAGTGGCCGCTGTGGAGACTGCAAAGCTGACCAAGAGTGCGGCACAAATAACGTTTGCCAAAGCGGCACATGCAAGAGCGGCTGCTTCGACGACGCCGAATGCAAAACAGGTGAGATCTGTCAGGAAAAGAAATGCATCGAAGGCTGCAAAACCGATAAAGCTTGCGGAGAGGGAAAGATCTGCAAAGAAGGACGCTGCGCCGATGGATGCTCCCGAAGCAACCCCTGCAACGAAGGACAAGTTTGCAAGGCCGGTCGTTGCACCGTCTGCCAAACCAAAAAAGACTGTGGCTTCGGAAAGATCTGCAAAGAAGGCAAATGCCAGGAAGGCTGCGAAGGCGACACCGACTGCACCGATGGCAAGATCTGCCTGAGCGAAACGTGCAGCGAGCCACTCTGCGGCGATCAGAAACCTTGTCCTGGTGGTCAGCTCTGTAAGGTGGGCCGATGCGAGGCCTGCTCCGACGACGTCGCCTGCGGTGAAGGAAAGATCTGTGAAAACGGAAGCTGCCAAGAAGGTTGTCGCGCCGACAAAGACTGTTCAACAAGCAACGCCGCTCCCAAATGCGACACCGCCGCCAAAGTCTGCGTCGAATGCCTGGACAATGGCGACTGCACCGACAACAAAGTTTGTCGCTCCAACAGCTGCAACCCTTGCCTCGCTGACAAAGAATGCAACACGGGCCAGCTCTGCCTGCAAGACACCTGCACCCAAGCAGACTGTCGCCGCAACGAAGACTGCAGCAACGGAAAAGCTTGCATCAAAAACACATGCAGCGACTGCGCAGAAGACTCTCAATGCAACGCAGGCAACATCTGTGAAAGTGGCGTTTGCAAAGCTGGATGTCGTAAAAACCAAGACTGTCAATCAGGACAAGTTTGTGACACCACCAGCAAAACCTGCACGGGCTGTGTCCAAGACACCGACTGCAAAGGTGGGCTTGTCTGTACACAAGGCGTCTGCTCGGCCTGTCCGGCCGATGCAGCTTGCGGCCAAGGCAAGCTCTGCCTCAATGGAGCCTGTCAGGAAGGAAACTGCCGCAAAACCGACGAATGTACCAACGGCCAAGTTTGTCTCCGCAACCAATGTTCGGCCTGCAGCGTGGACCAAGAATGTGGAGCAGGCAAACTCTGCCTCAACGGAAGCTGCATCACCGGCGACTGCAAGACCACATTGGATTGTACCGGCGGCAAAGTCTGCGTAAAAAACACCTGCAGCCCCTGCTCCGACGATCAACAGTGTGGCACCGGCAAGCTCTGCTTGGGCAACATCTGTCAGGTCGGAAACTGCCGCAAAACGGGCGACTGCCAACAAGGTCTTGTCTGCATCAAGAATCGCTGCGTGCTTTGCTCCAACGACAGCGAGTGCGCCTCCGGCGAGCTTTGTCTGCGGGGCGTTTGTGCCCAAGCCAACTGCCGCGAACGAAAAGACTGCCAGGGTGGACTGGTCTGCAAACAAAACCAATGCAGCGCATGCTCCGGTGACCGAGATTGTGACACCGGCGAGCTTTGCCTCAGCGGAAAGTGCCAAAAGGCCGACTGCCGCACAGAAGCCGACTGCACTGGCGGCAAACTTTGCCTCAACAACACCTGCTCGACCTGTGCCAACGATACAGAATGCGGCCAGGGACGACTGTGCATCAGCGGCGCCTGTATCCAAGGAAACTGCAGAACCAACACCGACTGCAGCAACGGCCAATTCTGCAAAAACAACCAATGCACCGCTTGCTCCGCCGATCAAGACTGTGGCGCTGGACAACTCTGTATCGCAGGGGTTTGCAAGGCCGGCGATTGCCGTGACCGCAACGACTGCAAGGTGGGCCAAGTGTGCGTCCAAAACAAGTGTCAGGCTTGCTCTGCAGACACCGACTGTCGCTCCGGCGAGTTGTGCCTCAGCGGCGCATGTCAAAAAGGCGACTGTCGCAGCACCACGGACTGCCCGGCAGGCAAGATCTGCAAGAACAACCTCTGTGGAAGTTGCACCCAAGACAGCGAGTGCGGCGCAGGGAAACTCTGTGAGCAGGGAAGCTGCATCACCGGGAACTGTCGCAAAAACACCGACTGCACCGGCGGATTGCTCTGCAAGAACAATGTCTGCAGCGCCTGCACCGCAGACAACGAGTGTGCCTCCGGTGAACTCTGCCTAAGCGGCAAATGCACCCAAGCCGAGTGTCGTGACAGCGGAGACTGCAAAGGCGGCCGAATCTGTGTGTCCAGCAAATGCGTCTGCGCCCAAGGTCAATCCTTGTGTGGTGGTGCGTGCGTTGACCTGCAAACAGACAAAACCAACTGCGGTGCCTGCAACAATGTATGTCCGGGCCAAGAAGCTTGTGTCGCAGGAGCCTGCACCCTCATTTGCAAGAGCGGGCTGTCCCAGTGTGGCGGGGCTTGCGTAGACCTGCTGACCGACACGAAACACTGCGGCGCCTGCGGCAAAACCTGTGCCAGTGGAAACGCTTGCTGTTCCGGTGGATGCGCTGACTTGCAGACGTCCTCCCTACATTGTGGAGCGTGCGGTAATGCTTGTACCAACGGCAAACAATGTTCCGCTGGAGCCTGCACATGCCCCGCAACCAAAGAAGTGTGTGGAAACAACCAAGACGACGACTGTGACGGTGTCATCGACAACGGCTGCAACGGCAAGCCTTGCCAAAAGGATACAGACTGCCAGTCCAACTACTGTGAGCCGACCAACAAGGTTTGCGCGGATCGTTCCAGTTGCAAAGCCTTGCTTGCTTCTGGGGTGAAACAAAGCGGAAACTACACCATTGATCCCGACGGTCCTAACGGAGCCATCCCCTCGTTCCAGGTGTTCTGTGACATGACAACCGATGGCGGTGGTTGGACCGAGATCACCCTTGATATCGCTCGCAACAAGCTGGGCGGAAAAATGGTCGCTGAGGATAGCGCCACAACCGCAGGTATAGACAGCTCTCATCGCCCCTTCACCCAGGACCGCGGCGATGGACACACCTACCATTACACCTTCCAATTCCCGGCAGGGTACCAGGAGTTCTACCTGAACAACTACTTCCTCAAGGCCTTTGCTCCATCCACCCGGTATACGTCTGACATCTACCCAGGAAACTTCAAGCAAACCTCGTGGAGCGCAGGCAATCGTACAGGAGGATACGGAGATATTTCCTTCGGAACCCCCGACAGCACCGGTCCAATCACAAGCTTCGCGCAGCACCTGACCAAAAACTTTGGCTGCACCAGCTGTACGTTGGCCTGGCCTGCAGGAACCAGAATTTTCAAATTCACCAAAGCCACCAAGGCCTTCCGCATTGGCTGGGGTGAAAATGGTCCTGAGTATGAAGGCTGGTATCCTTGGTGGAGCGGCACCATCCGTATTCGCTAGTACAACGCCCTCCTCCCCACCATCCAAACAAACTCACATCCCCATCACTGCGAAGAAACAACGTTGCACTGGTCAGGCAGAAACAAAAGCGGCTTGCCCAGGCGACGTCGTTGAATATCGTTGCCTTCAAGCTTGGAGTCATACGGAGAGTCGTACGGACTCGGATTCTGCCAGATCAGCGTTGCCCCTTGGGGTAGTTCAAACGTTTCGTGCCCCAAAGACGACGAGGTCGCAGAGCCTTCTTGGGTCTTGCAGCCTGGGTTCTCCGAAGAAACTTTGCAGTTGCGAAACGCGATCTTCGCACGGCAGGTGCTTCCCTTCTTCTCGCAGAGATAGTCGTTGTTCTCCAGCACGACGCGTCCAGCCATATCCATCAAAACATCCGGTCCAGAGTTCCTCCAGAACACGCTGCCTTGCAAGTCCAGGCGACTGGGCAGGCTATCATCCGGTTCACGTGTAGGCTGTGAATACAAGCACAGCTGTCCTTGTGGGCAGGATAGTTCACGAGGTTGACACGACGATCCATCCCCACAGGGGCTTCCTTCCGAGCACGGCGACCCATTCGCACAAGACATACTGTAGCAATAGGCAGCAGTGCGCCCCCATGGCGCACAAAACGGGACTACGCGTTGCTGACCACCTTCCTCCACAAGCTGGCGCAGGCAATAGCTGCCGTCAGGACATGGGAAGTTTTTGCAAGCATCCACCACAGAAGAACCCAAGGTTCCACACAGACCATAGGCAATCAGAACAGACTCAACAGGTCGCGGAGAGACACCGTCGAATGAGGGCGCTCCCTCACAATTGTGGGGTTCACTTTTGTCCACACACTGCACATCAGCCTGGGGCTGCCAGAAGCCTTGGTTGGGTGTAGCAACGCTGTCTTTCCAGATCCATCGACAGGCCTTTCCTTGCTCCCGGCACCGTTGACACTTTCCTTGTTGAAGCCGTTCGTTTTGGGTTCTTTGCGTCCACCCCTGACAGGGATCGAGCTTTTGAGGGACGCGAACCGGTCGCATCGTCCAGCCTCCTGCCAAGGGAGCCACCAACCCCCGCTTCGTTGGTGAGCAATTGTAGTCAGACGGCGCAAAAGCCCAGCGCACCAAGCCCGAAGCACCGGCCCAAACCCCAACCCCCTGGCTTGGAGGAACGCCATCATCAACATAACCAGGGCTTGGCTCAGCCTGGTAGAATCCGCTCTGCAGAACGCGAAGCTGACTGGTGTTGTTCTCCAGCCGAAGATGACTGTTCGCGTTGTGCTCAAACTGCTCTCGTTCCAACGTCACCTTCCCAGATGAAGCGCGTACAACAAGACCAACAAACCGATTGTGAGCCCAGACGTTGTCCGAGAAGTGACCGTTGGCAGAAACGGAAAAAACACCGCCCCTCCCGTTGTTTGCGATCAGGTTCTGTTTCACCCAACAGTCCGCGTAACAACCTGTGATTCCAAGCGCAGTGTACCTGGGACCGAGAGAAACGTTGGCCTCGATTCGATTGGATGCAATTGCAACGTTGGCGTAAGTGTTGCCCACAACAAGACCGTGACCAGGGGAGTTGCGAAAGACATTAAATGTCACAGCAACATCTTGAGTCGCCTCCAACATCGCGAACGCGTAGAACAGAGTCTCCGGAGGCTTCTGGGACGCCCAGGCGTTGGACTCCACCCAGTTTCCTGAAGCCTGAAGTTGAGACACTCGATCCGCCCAAAACCCGCTTCCCTTGTGATTTTTGATGTGGTTGCCGTCCAAGCGATAGAGGCCGCGAACGTCTTCAACGAACACGCCATGGGTGGATGGCTCTCGCAGGCTCACGGCCTCGATCACATTCCAGGACACCGTGAGACGTTTGGCATGCTTCATCACCAAGCCAGCTTCACCAAACTGTCGGATGTGGTTGTGACGTATCACTACATCCTCCAAAGTTTGAACCCCCGTTTGTTGCATGGAGATCGCAGTCCCAGAAGAGTCACCTCCCACAAACTCGTTGCGCTCCACAAGGACTTGGCCTCCTCCCTGAGTCCCCACAAACAAGCTCTGCCCCTGGTTCTTTCGGAACCGATTGCCCACCACCTTCAGGCTGGAAAATGACTGGCTCACATAGCCACCGCCGCTTGCAGACTTAAGGCCGTTGTCCTGGAACAAGTTGTTGACCACCTCCAATGACTCCACAGCGTTCATGAGGAAGGCCAACGAGGCGCTGTTGAGGACCTGGTTCTCTTTCACCACAACGTTCTTGGTCTTGGAGCATGAAACTCCTGGCGCATCCTTTGACAATGTGCCGCTCCCCAAGACCACGTTGCCTTCGATCCGAACGTCGCTGGAGTTTACGACCGCAACGCCTGTGTATGCGTTGTTTGCGATGTAGTTGTTCTGGATCAGGACGGGAAGAGAAGCCCCCACGACATGCACAGATCCCGAAGAGATCCCTCGGTTGTTGTTCTCCACACGATTGAATTGAAGCTCTACTTTTTTGGGGCTATCTACAAAGATGCCCGCCTGGGATGAGCCAGACACGCTGCTGAAACGGACAGCCGCGTTCCCGGTCAGTTGGAACAGGGCAATGCCAATGCCTGAAGCCACTTCACCGGTTTGTGTTCCCTCGACAGTGACATGCTCGATCAACCCTGCGCCACCCTCCACAAAGATGCCAGCGTTTTGGGTTTGGGACACACGGAGATGTCGTAATGTAACGGTGCTGTTACGGAAGAACAAACCAGCAGCCGTGGAGCCAGCGTTCCCTTGCCCAAGCACCGAAAGCCCCTCCAACGCAATCGTCACATTGACGGCTCGGATCCCATGAGCCGATCTTCCAGGCTGAGCCAACAAACGAACCCCTTCCGTGCATCGCCCCACGATATGGACGTTACGCGACGCCAAACCTCCCCACGAGTAATCACCTGGAGCCAGCAAGATGACAGACCCTGCAACCGCTCGCTGGATTGCGATGGCCAGAGACATGTAAGGTTTTGCTTTCGAGCCATCCCCTCCCGTTATGGCCTTGGAGTCCACATACACCATAGGTGTCGTGGTGGGCAGTTTGGTGCGCGAGATGTAGTCTTCATCCCATTTGTCGGAAGCATCCGAAGGACAAGCTTTTTGCGGCCCCGCTTTGGTCTGGGCGTCTTTGGGAACGGCGGGAATCGAAGGAAGCTGAAGTTGGCAAACGCCCTGCTCATCCCGTGTCCACCCGTCACCACACTTCAACCGGACATCCTGACCTGTCGTACTTTCCCAGTAGGTTGGAGCCAGCACAGCAAGTTGAGGAGAGCACAACCCCTCTTTGTTTCGAGCCATCCCCTGGACACAGACCATGCGACAACGTCCATCCACCCACTCCCAATGTGTTGGACAGACGCACCCTTCGGAAGAAGGACCAGAGCCACCAGGTTCACAGTAAGGTTTGCAATATCCGACGTTTCCACCGTTATCCTTCTGGCAACGCCCAGGAAGGTCCTGACACTCTGTATCGTTTTGGCATCCTTGAACACATTGTTTGGTGGTGGGATGGCAGGCTCTCCCAGCAGGACAAGAGTTCGAGGAGCTACATGCCTCCAAACATCGACCTGATGAAACATCACACACTTGATCAGCCAGACAGTCCCCTTTGTTTTGACAGGCATTTTTGCAAGCCCCCTGCCAACAAACTTCACCGGCCAGACAGTCGCCTTGTTCGGTACATGTTTGAACCTCAGGTCCAGTTTGACAGGCAACCAAGAGCATCAATCCCAGCAACCCCACGACCCCAACCCATCGTGTCCATGAGTTCTCCAGCAAAACCATTGTCATTCCCAACTACAATCTTCCGAACCAAACACGAAACCATCGTATTGTCTTTGTTGTATCCAATTCACCCAGGGAAGAAAAGCCAAGGGTTCCTTGGAGAAAGTGTAGTGGGAAGAAGGACCTGTTTCCTTCATTGTGCAAAGCTATCTTTCCAAAAGAAGTGTACATTCCGGTTGATGCGCTCCAACCTTGCTCCCCATTGTTGACTCAGCCACCCAAAGGTTGCGGTGGAGAAGAAACAAACGTGGGTCTTGTCGTTCAGGTAGCGCCAACGTTCCAGGGCAGGCTGTTCCGACCAAAGCTGCGTCATCACAGCCAGAACACCGCCAGGCTTAACACAATCCCAGACACGAAAAAGAGCCTCCCTTGGTTGGTGCAGATGCTCCACGACCTCCGTTGCGCACACAAAATCGTACGTTCGTTCCAGCACCTCAGGGTGGTTGGCGTAAAACGGATCGAACAGCACAACAGAGTGTCCCACTTCTTCAAGCATGAGGGACAGAGTTGGGCCAGGACCTGAACCAAAGTCGAGTCCTTGCGACTCAGAAGCCAATCGCTGGTGGAGCGGCTCAAACAGTTGGTGCAAGAACTGCCGATACTTGGGGTCGCTGGGGTTGTTTTCATGCAAGTCGTACTCGTCCTTCTCATCCTCCAAAGAAGGATGGTCTTCTGGAGCAACAAACATCAAAGAGCAACCATCACACAAGAAGTAACGTCGTCTGCGATCTTGAAAGTGGAGAGAAGCGTTTGGTTGCAAGCACAAAGGGCAATCCATCTGATGTGAAGCCAAGGGCACACTCCGGTGTTTCAGAAAGACAGAACTAGCGAGGAGGAAGGTATTGGGCCAAGAGGAGAATCGCGACAAAAACGAGGCTGACACCAAGACCAAGAGCGAGCAAACGCAGCCATTGGTTTTCATCGGCAGGACGCGAGTTTCCAGCAGAAATCCCCCCATCCGGGGTAAGCACCAAAAACTTCCTGGGCCTTTGCTTGTGGTGAAGGACCGGCAAGATTTCACCGGCTTCATGCAAGTAAATCATCCTTGGGACATCGATCTTCGCTTTCCACAAACGTCCGGTCCGGTCTTCAAACTCAAGCGACAACACCCATATCGGGGAGCCTTCGAGAACAGAAGGAGTGGCTTGTGTGACAAGAGCTTCTCGAAAGTCACCATCCTTGGCAATCCGCCGCACCCCACCCACACCAGCTCGATAAAGAAGATACCAGGGAACAAGATAGACCACACTCACCGAAGCAAGAGCGATCAACCCCGAATGCAAGGCCCGCTCTGGACCTTCGTTCCACTGCCCACACGCGACCAAAAGCACCAATCCAAAACAAAAACACAGAAAGATCCCCAAAGCGATACGATAGTTCTGTGTCGTCTTGAGCAACGACTTCTTCACCAACGCAAGATTGCGAGGAGCAGGATGTTTCATCCACTCCCAAAGCTCTGTGTAGTCCATACCGACTCCCTTTCCAGCCCGACAGCCCTCACGAAAGTATCACACAACAGATGTAGGATCGCACCCCTCTTTTTCCATCACTAATGATAAAGCTGGTGGCACCGCCGGATCCTGCTGTTCCTCGCCTATCTCATAACAACGCAATGGCCTTCGGACTCGCGGTGAAAATCCACCGCGGGGTTGTACAGTTTTTGGGGTTTGACTATGATGAACCGGCGGTCGGTGGGGGCACAAAACCGACGTCTCCCACACGACTCCTTTGAAGCAGTCGTAGCTCACACAATGACGGACAACAGGTCTGTTTGGCATGGGAGATGGAGTGATGAAACGTTGTAGGTTGGGAGGCTGGGCGCTGCTCGTCCTCTACGGTTGGTTGGGATTGGGCGTTGGGTATGGAGACAACCCTGTCTACGCAGCACAAACAAAGCGAAAGGCGACAAAAACGCCCAAGGTAACGTTACGTCTTAACGCGAAATCGACCCTTACCTTGAAGGCCACCTGGTCGAGGTTTAAGCATTCGAGGATGCACTTCGACAGCAACCCACAGTTTGCCCCTTACTACGCAACCCGTGTTGCCGTTCCTCAACGGAAGTACAACGCGCAGGCTCTGTCCCTGTTTTTACCGAATCATCCGGTTATAGTGGGAGAAGCCTGGACTCTGCCGATGCACAAGGTGGGTCACTTCTTTAAGCAGTTTCACCCCAACGTTAAGATGTTGCTTCACAACGGCGGTCCCAACGGTGCGTATGGAATGCTGAGGGCGCTCTCGCCTCGCTACGCAGAAGTCACTTTTCGCATCCACATGGAGCTTGCCCTCAAGCCAGGCTACATTTTCTATACACCGGGCCTGTTTACAGGTCGTCTGGTGCTGGATCGTAAGACCCAACGCGCTGTGTATCTGCGCATGTATCTTCCAAACCATCGGATTCGCAATGTGGACCTCAACGCGCACGGCCAGATCGACGCCGTCTACGCGAAGACCATGCAGTTGGAAGGTGGAAACGCCAAGCTCCATCCCACAATCAAGTGGAAGCAATCCGTCACCTGGAAACACGCCAACTTGAAGCTGGCCCAGCAGTTTTATGAGTTTATGAAGATCCAGTGGCACTCGGTGCCAGAGGCGTTGAAAGCAGCACGCAAGCAGAAGAAGCCCATCCACCTTTTTGTTGTGTTTGGCAGCCTGGATGACCAGTCCTGTTGAGGAAGCGCGAAAACGCTGAGAGCGGGTCCGCTCTCCTCACCCACAGTGATAAAGTACCTCAACAAAAACTTCATTAACGTATGGGTTCTGGTTCAGAACATGAAAAAGATCGTCCGCACCCAACCAGACTCACCGGTTCGCCGGTTTGCCAAGATGGTCGCTGACACTTACAGCTTCCCCGTTATCATTGGCGTGGTCTCTCCCTTTGCTCCCAAGCTTTGGGGCAAGTACCAGCTCAATGACTTGCTCGCCAAGTGGAGTGGCCGGGCCAAAATGTCCGCAATGCCCGACACAACGCCCCTCCCACCGTTTCTCCAAGACTTTGTTGACCCTGATGGGTTGGAGGAGATCAAACGCAACACTCCTGTGTCCATTCCACCTCATCAACGGGCCTACCAATACATGGAGAACCTCTGGAAGGTGGCGAAGAAACACAAAGCAGGCAAAGGTGTAGCCAAACCACCGCAAGTGCCCGAAACGTGGAACGTTCACTAAGCAGACATCACATGGTTGAGTTTGCGTTGGATGCTTGAAAGAAGAGTTGAGAAGAGAAGAGAAGGGAAGCAGAACGAGGGGGGAAGCTGCTGTTCTAACCGTTGCGTTTGCGACGTCGCCGCGAACGACGTCGGCGCTTGCGGCGACGCTTTCTGCGACGGTAACGTCGGTAACGCCGGCGAAGCTTCTCTTTTTGTTGCTTGTCAAGAGGACAAGGCTCGTTGGGCTTCACGATGCTGATCTCCACGCGGCGGTTCTTTTTGCGACCCCTGCGTGAATTGTTGGATGCGATCGGGAAGCTGAAGCTGTAGCCTCTGTATCGCATCCGCTTGGCGGATATGTTCTCGCGAATCAGGAAGCGACGGACGGCTTTGGCCCGGCGAGTCGAGAGACGGAGGTTGTAACCGTAGCCCCCACGATTGTCGGTGTGACCTTCGATGCAGACGTGGATTTTGGGATAGTCCTTGAGGACGATTCCCACCTCACGCAGCAACGGGAACGAGCGAATCCGGATGCGAGAGCGGGCCGTAGCAAAGAAGACCTTGCGGTTGAGCTTGATCTTCTTCTGGGTGACCACAACCATCTTGTACTTTTGGGGGCAGCCGTCTTTGGTCTTTGCGTGAACGAGGCGGCATTTGTCTTTGATGTCGACGACACCGTCGCCATCGGTATCGACGTCGGCATCGGGACAGCCATCTTCGTCTTGGAAGCCGTTCCGATCTTCCATCTCCAAGGGACACTTGTCACGGAAGTCGGGGATGCCGTCACCATCACGATCGCGAGCGCCGTCGGGACAACCGTCTGTGTCTTCGTACCCTTGGTAGTCTTCGGGTCGAAGTTTGCAGAGATCGCGACAGTCGGGGATCTTGTCGTTGTCGGAGTCTTTGGCGCATGGGTCGATGCGTGGGGGTGGCGGAGGGCTTTCGCCGCGACACTTCCAGATCATCTTCTTTTTGCGCCAGACATCAAGTTCGGCGTGGGTCATTTTGATCCAGGAGCGAGCCCGCTTCATGTGCCATTCGGCGAGGATGCTTTGTCCCTGGCTCATCTCCGTGCGGGAGAAGTCGTACTCCGCTTGGCCATGAGCATAGGTGTAGGGAGCACAACGCCGCGCGCCGTCTTTGTCGGCTTCCTTGAGGCGTTTGCCCAACCACGTGAGGTCACGTTCGATTTGGGGTCCGGTCGCACAGCTCATCAGCGAGCCGAAGCCGCTCAGCAAACACAACCACAGTAAGAACCGTTTCCACACGATATTGCCTTCCTTCGTCGTTACATCCCTGACCAAGCTACATGTTGCACATTCCACAAAAAGAACCAGAGGAATAGCCTAAGCGATCTATTGTTTTTTATGTATCTCTTCCAGGCGAGAGCTCCAAGGAGTCTTGTCGCGTAAGGATACACCCTTTTTGAAGAATCGCTTATGTTTTTTTCGCTGCGCCATGGTCCATTGTTGAGCACACTTGGGAAGACTCCACCCTCGTGCACGTCGAACCCGAGCGTTCTTGGTCGCCAGCTTGGCGTACTTGGCAGCCTTGGCCGCGAGATTGGCAGCCGCTTCAAAGTCGGCAAACCCTTTCTCTTCGCGAGCCTTTTTCAGGTAGAGCAGCGCGGCGTAGTACTCAAAGCACGACCACTTCCAGGCTTCCACGTCTTTGGCTTCAGCAGCCTTCAACGCGTCGGTGGCTTCGCCAATTTTGGTGTTGGAAGAGACAGGGCCGCATGACATGGTGACCACCAGGAACAGAAAGCTCCAAAGCCACAGCCAGCGTCGATTTGTATGTGCCATCATGGTTATGCCTTGCAAGTGCTTGTTGCACCTTGTTACCATTTCATTCCACTGCTTCCTGCGTACCAAATCGCATGGCCTCTTGTCAAGTTGGGGCAGCGCGACTAGGATACGCCGTCTTCGAGCAAGGCTGCTGACTTGCAAGCTCATTGGGGGACGACACACATCCAGCAGAGTCGCTCCTCTCGTTTCCATGTTGCACATGGATTCCCCCAACCACGACCCCCAACAGCGATAGGATATCGTGAATGCTTACAGAAAAGTTATGGCACATGGCCCAAATTGGGGCCGAATGGGTCTTGTACTTGTTGATCATTCTGAGCGTTATCTCCATCGCGGTGATGATTGAGCGTGCCCTCTACTTCTGGCGCGCCAAGGCCGACTTGGAGACCATGCGCTTGCTGCTCCGCAAGTCGTTGGAGCGTGGAGGGCCTCAACACGCCATCCGCCGGTTCAAAGATGACCAAGGAGTTCCCGCCACCATCTTGTGCGAAGCGTTGGACGCTGCTTCCGATGGCGCCGACGCTGCAGAAGAGCGAGCGATCGGCGTGCGCAGCGAGCAGAAGTTTCGCCTGGAAAAAGGTCTGGTTTACCTTGGAACCTTGGGCAACAACGCTCCCTTCGTCGGCTTGTTTGGGACCGTTCTGGGTATCATCAATGCGTTCCGGGATCTAACAGGAACCCAGCTTCAAATGGCCGGCTCCAAGATCATGGGAAGCATCTCCGAAGCCCTCGTCGCAACCGCTGTTGGGTTGATGGTCGCGCTGCCCGCGGTTGTCGCGTTCAACTACTTCCAGCGCAAGGTCAAAGGCGTGCTCACGGAGTCGGACGTGTTGCTCCACGATTTGCTGTCCTACTTGCGAGGTCGGGAAGCCCAAGAGCCTACGTTCAGCCAGCCTGAGATGGTTTCGTCCCAGTCGATGCGCTCCGCCAGCAGCCTCTCCATGCAGGGTGTCCCAGCGCACACCTCGGATGAAGTGCACCAACGCTGACACCTTCCGCTTTGTCTTGAATTTGGAATGACTTTGAATTAGGAGGACACCATCATGGCCAAGGCCGGTGGCGATGATGAAGGAATGATTGTCGATATCAACGTCACACCGCTGGTGGACGTTGTGCTCGTTCTGCTCATTATCTTTATGGTGACAGCCCGCCTGTCAATTCCTCCTACAGTGCCTCTGGAGCTGCCCAAAGCCAGCACGGGTGAACAAAGCACCAAGTTTGCCCCCCTCGCCATTTCACTGGCGTATGCACCACCCAAGCAGCCCACGCCGCTTTACCTCAACGGTACGCTGATCTCCTACGACGACCTCAAAAAGAAAGTCGCTGCGGAGGTCAAACGGCAAAAGAAAGACTTGCAGGTCATCATCGCTGCGGACCGTCGCGTGATGCACGGCAAAGTGATGTCGCTGCTCGACCTGCTGCGACGTCTCGGCGTGGAACAGTACGCCTTCAACATTGACGCCGATAATCCACCGCAGCCCTAAGAGGCTGTGCCACGAAACGTTCACCAGGAACCGTTAACGTGAAACAGGAACTTCCCACTTCATTTGATAGCCCGCTGGTCCGCTTCCTCAAAGGACCACTGACTCGTTGGGCCGCGCTCATCTTGCTCTCTGTGTTGATGCATGTGGGGATCTTTGCGACGATGAACGGGGAGGCACGCCGTCGCCCAGCCCCTCGTCGTTACAAGAAGATCAAGTTTCGGTTGTTGAAGAAAAAGAAGAAGCCCAAGCCTCGCATCAAGAAGAAAAAGAAGAAGAAGAAAAAAAAGAAAGTCAAAAAGAAGAAGAAGCGCAAAAAACGCAAGAAGCGAAAGAAGCGCAAACGCAAAAAGCGCAAGAAGATTAAGAAAAAGAAGGTGAAGCGGACGCCTCCGCCTCCGCCGAATCGAACGCCGCCGCGAACGCCGCCCAAAAACACGGAAGCTCGACCAACCTTTGGGATGAGCAAGAACTCCATGGCCAAAGGCAAGGGCAAAGCTGGGTTTCGTCGGGGGAATACGTTGATGATGGAGCCCGACAAGAACCCACCCAAGCGAGTGGAGCCGTATGTCGTGCCGCGTCGTCGGGAGCCGCCTCCGCCCCGCCCTATTCCGTTTACGCCGGTCCCCTTGTTTGAGATCACAGAGAACCCACAAGAGTGGAAAAAAGTCAGCGCAATGTACCCCGCCGACGCCAAACGCGATGGCATCACCGCTGTGGTCGTTCTAAGCGTTGCGATCCGAAGAAACGGCCGGGTCCGATGGGCCAAGGTGGTCAGCATTCGACCTCCCCAAGCCAAACGCTACGACTTTGGGCGCGCCGCCGTCAAAGCGCTACGCCGCTACCGCTTCCGCCCTGCCAAGCTCAAAGGCAAACCTGTTGATGTGATTGTTCGCTACATCTACCGCTTTGAACTCGACGACTGAACGGAACAAGTTTGATGCAACGCCTGTGCAATTTTCACCTCGTTCCCTATCTACTCGGATTGCTCCTGTGTGGTCTCGCGAACCACGCAACGGCACAAACGCCACCACCCCAACGCTCTGCAGAGACCGCCTTTGTTGGCCCCAAGCTGGTCAAGTTTGTCCCTGCCCAGTATCCAGACGAAGCAAAAAAGAAGCGACTGACAGGAGTTGTTCGATTCCTGTTGGTGGTCGATGCCAAGGGCAACGTGCAAGAAGCCACACCTGTCTTCGACATTGGCAATGGCTTCACCAAGTCTGCGTTGAAAGCGGTCCGACAGTTTAAGTTTGCGCCCGCAACCTACGGCGGAAAGCCCGTTCTCTCTCGGGTTGTGTACAACTATCGCTTCACCCTCAAGATCCGGAAGAAGATCGTTCCACCTGTTGCACCTCAACCTCGCACCGCAACACCGACAGCACCGGTAGCGCCGCCTCCGACATATCCAGGTCAACCTGCTGTTCGACCGGCGCCACGAGCCCCACAACCCACCACTCCGACAGCGCCAAGACCAACAAAAGCTGCTACACCGGCAGCGACACGACAGAATCCTCCGGTTCCCCGAAGGACCCAAGCTCCTGCACCCCGAAAGGCTCCGGAGTTACGACCTCGTGCGATCCCTTCGCCAGCGACCCAAGACGATCCGCTGGCTTGGGAAGGGTATGTGCTACAGCGAGGAAGCCGTGACCCTGTGGAAGGCGCACAATTGTTTCTTGTGGCCAAGGGGTTTCAAAAGCAAGCCATCACCGACCAAAACGGACGCTACCGATTCCCCAAGGTGCCTCCCGGTCGCTACAGGGTTGTGATTCCAGTACCCAACTTCAAACGTTTCCAAAAAGTGCTGAAGATCAAAGGCGGCAAAGACCGAAAAGTCCGCACCTGGTATCTCTCCCGGCTGGGCAGCGATCAGTTTGTGAGCGTGACCCGGGCCAAGCGCAAGAAGCAGGAAGTCTACCAAAAGACCCTTCAGCGCGAAGAAATCGAGATTATCCCCGGTACGCAGGGAGATCCCTTGAAGGTGGTCCAGAACCTTCCAGGCATGGCCCGAACCCCTCTCAACACGGGCTTCTTTGTCGTGCGTGGCTCCGCGCCAGAAGACAGCCGGGTGTACCTTGACGGTCATCAGATTCCTTCGCTGTATCACTTTGGTGGTTTAACTGCGGTAGTGAACGCCGACATCGCCCGAAACATCGACTTAATCCCCGGCGGCTTTAGCGTCGCGTACGGACGCTCCACGGGCGGTGTCATCTCGGTAAACACCCGCAAGGGAACAGACCGCTGGCATGGTTACCTCGACTTCGATCTGATTGACATTGGCTTCTTCCTCGAAGGTCCTTTGTGGAAGGGCGCGAACCTGATGATCTCCGCTCGCCGCTCCCACCTCGACTTTTTCTTGGGCCTGATTCTTCCAGAGACACCGGCGTTTGACCTGACGGTAGCCCCACGCTACTACGACTACCAGATCAAGCTCGACTGGCAGGTCAACAAAGCCCACAACCTCTCGTTCATGTACTTTGGGTCACGTGACCTGTTGACGTTCCTTCGCGAAGCACCAATTGGAGGTGACGGTATCCGCGGAGAGTTCGGTTTCTACAGCATGTTCCATAGGCTCCAGCTGCGGTGGAGATTTAGCCCCAGCAAGTCGGTTGTGCACGACCTCTCCATCCACACCGGCTTCAGCCTCAACGACATCAAAGGCGGCACAACCATAGGCTTTGCAAGCAACACCGCCATCATCGCGGTCCGGGATGAGTTGCGTTGGCAAGTCCTGAAGAACTTCTCCATTCGAGCCGGACTGGACGTTCGCATCCGAAACATCGCCCTCGACATTCGGCTCCCAACCAACGTACCCCAAGAAGGCGACCTCCCCGGCTCGCAGGGCAACGATGGTTTTGGAAACATCACCGCGACAGCCAGCAACTCCTGGGTGGCCGAGCCGGGCGCATACCTGGAAGCCAACTGGAACATCCTGCCCACGCTCAAGGCCCAGGCCGGTGTACGGTTTGACTATGCAACCTCCAGCATGAGCTACACCTTCGACCCTCGCCTCAACGTCACCTGGACCACCCCCTGGAAGCCGTTGTCGTTTGTTGCAGGTGTGGGCCTCTTTTCACAGCCGCCACAACTCCAAGAGTCATCGGAGACGTTCGGAAACCCTGCTCTTGAGCATGAGCATTCGATTCATGTCACGTTGGGTAGCAACGTACAATGGACGTCGTACTTCAACACTGAAGTGACCTTCTTTTACAAACACATGTACGACCTGATCATCCGCAGCAACAACACAGTGGAGCGCGACGGCCAGGAAGTCCCAGAGCGATTGCGCAACGGTGGATTGGGGCGAGCGTATGGCTTGGAGTTGTTGATTCGCCACAAGCCTCACAAGAAGTTCTTTGGATGGATCAGCTACACATTGAGCCGCTCGGAGCGTCAGGACAACCCAGGCGAGGACTACCGACTGTTCAGCTTCGACCAAAGCCACATCCTTACCTTTGTAGCAGCGTACAAAATTGGCTGGGGTCTCTCGATCAGCGCACGCTTCCGGCTGGTCAGCGGCAACCCGTTCACCCCGATTCGCGGGGGAATTTACGACGCCGACCGAGGCAACTACATCCCCATTCCAGGCGCCAACAACTCGGCTCGCAACCCGCTCTTCCACCAGCTCGACCTGCGGATTGACTACAAGCTGACTTTCACCACCTGGAAGCTGATGTTCTACCTGGACGTACAGAACGTGTACAACCAACCCAACCAGGAAGGCACAACCTACAACTACGACTACTCCCAGAGTGCGCCTCTTACAGGGATTCCCATCTTTCCGTCACTCGGTATCAAAGGACAGTTTTAAGGAACATCATGATGCAATCGCTACCGAGACCACCTTTGGGCGTCACGCTGACCACGCACATCCTTCGGGCCTGCGTTGTGTTTGCGCTTTTGTTCGGAGCGTCTGGCTGCTTTGATAGCTGTCAGCCGCCGTTCCCGCCGTCCAACCAGATCGACAAGTTCCGTATCCTGGCGGTTCAATTGGACCCACCGGAAGCCACACCGGGAGAAGCGGTGAAGGCCAAGTTCCTCTCTGTCAACGCACAAGGCTTGGTCAACCCCAGCGAATTCCTCGACATCACGAAGTGTTTTGCCGATGGTGGAGTTGCCGACCCTACCGCGATTTGGGTAGGTTGCTTGCCTGGTGTGGATGGCAATCCTGCAGCCACCAACGCGTGTGGGCAAATCCCAGGCTTTGGACCTCCCTCTGATGGGGGAACCCAAGGCGGCTCAGACGGAGGGTTCAACTTCGCCGATGGAGGCTTCGGCGACCAGTTCCAATTGTTCTTTCCGCCCTGTGGAGGAACATCCACATGGTCCACACCTTCGGACTACCTGGACTCTCTCCCTGCCGACAAACAACGCGAAGGGGCCGAAGCTCTCGTCGTTCTCGCGACGCTGTACAAAGGACAGCAGCAAGTGTCGTTGAAAAGCGTAACGCTCTCCACGAAGCCCAAGAGCGAGCAGAACACGAACCCCAGCCTAACGGGCATGTCGATCGATGGCAAAACAGCCGACACTTGTCGCCCCGAAGACCCTTCCGCGTGCAGGCTGGTGATTGTACCTGCCGAAAAGGACGTAGAGGTTCAGGCTATCGTAGACACGAGCCGCCAAGACCCGCTCCCTCCGGAAGAAGGAAAACCTGCCAAGAACGAAGACATCACCATCGAGTGGTTTGCCACGCAAGGTTCGTTCTCCTTTCGTCGAACCATTCGTTCGGGTGAGACGCCGCCCAACCACTCTCCCTGGCCGAAATGGCAACCCTACGACTTTACCGGAAAACCGCTTCCTCAAGGCATGGAAGTCCAGATCATCGGGATTGCTCGGGATAGACGGGGTGGTGTAGACTGGCTCAGTCTACGCATTGTATTGGGTCCAAAAGAACAGTAGCCACGCGCTTTAAGGGATGAACTATGGCTCGCAGTGACTGGGAGAAACGCCTCCACCAAAGCAAGGTGGGATTGGCCAACGCATTTAAGATGATGGTGGGTGGACGCTTTACGCCACCGTACGAAGCACCCTACTCTCTTGTCTTGGAAGAGGGCATGCTTCGGCTGCGTCATTACACCCCCAGCGCAGCAGGAATGCAACGTGACAGTTGGAAGCCTGTGCTCCTCATTCCTCCCTTGATGGTGACCTCACAAGTCTACGACATCTCTCCCTCACTCAGCTCCGTAGGGACCTTGCTCAACGCAGGCTGCGATGTTTGGCTCACAGACTTTGGAATCCCCGAACGTGAGCCGGGCGGAATGGACCGCACCCTCGACGACCACATCGTCGCCATCTCCCGCGCTGTCGATGTGATTCACGAATCCACCGGCCAAGACGTCCACCTGATAGGATACTCCCAAGGAGGGATGTTTGCCTACCAGGTCGCGGCTTACAGGCAAAGCCAAAACATCGCCTCGATCGTCGCGTTCGGTAGCCCTGTGGATTTGAGCTTAAACGCCCCCGGCGGCGTCCACAAAGACTTGGTCCAGCGTTTCTTTTCTGCGGTTCGCTCCGGTCTCGGATGGACCCTCAACGATCTCAAAGGCATCCCTGGCCACTTCAGCAGCCTCGGCTTTAAGCTGGTGAGTCCACGGCAAGAGATTCGCTACCTTCGGATGATGCTAGGGATTCTCGATGACGAGGAAGCCCTAAGTCGCCTGGAGCCCACCCGCCGATTCCTCGGTGGCGAAGGGTTTATCGCCTGGCCTGGCCCCGCCTTGCGCACGTTCATCGAAGAGATCGTGGTGAACAACCGAATGATCAAAGGAGGCCTTGTCTTCGCAGGTCGTACCGTAAGCCTCGCAGATATCACCTGCCCCATTCTTTATTTTGTCGGTCACCACGACGACTTCGCACGCCCCCCCTCGGTTCGAGCGATCACCAAAGTCGCGGTAGAAGCTCCCATCTACGAACAAAGCGTGACCGCTGGACACTTCGGCTTGGTGGTAGGTTCACGCGCCAACACACAAGTCTGGCCCAGTGTCATCGATTGGGTTCGCTGGGAAGCTGGAGAAGGCGGGCTTTCCGAGAGGGTCCAGCAGGTCCTCCCCCAACCCTCTGGGGCACGAGCAGAGCGAACGTCCAAGCTGGCAGAGCCCACCGCGCAAGTCCTCCTTACAGAGTTCCTCCAGGACGCCTGGGAACGCGTTGGCGAGCGAGCCCTTGATGTCACCGCTGCTGTGGGATGGATCCGCTGGCAAACTCCCCGCCTGATGCGACTCCTTTCGATGTCGGCTGGCTTAAAGGTGAGCATCAGCAAGCTCCTGGAAGAGCAGGCCCAACGCATCCCCAACCAAACCTTTTTCCTTTGGCAAGGGCGCGCCTTTACGTACAAAGAAGCCGACATGCGGGTGAATCAGGTGCTTCGGGCGATGCTCCATGTTGGGGTAAAACCACACACCAACGTCGCCATTATGATGGACAACCACCCCGACTACCTGACCGTCCTGACAGCCCTCAACCGGATGGGCTGTGTTGCCGTGCTGCTCAACCCCAGCAACCGGGGCAAAGCGTTGGAACACGCGGTCACAACAAGCGATGTGCAAAAGTTGGTGGTAGACTTTGACCACGCCAGCGTCACCCGCGAAGACCTTCCAACGTGCGACACCTTGGTGCTTGGTCACGGCGAACAAGAGTTGCCTGATGGTGCCATCTCTTTGGACGCAGTGATTCGCCCACAAGACACCGAACCCCCTGATGGAATCACCCCCAACGCTGGCCTCCCAGACGACGTCGCGTTGTACATTTTCACCTCCGGAACGACTGGGCTTCCCAAAGCAGCCAAGATCACCAATCGTCGCTGGATGCTTGGTGCTACAGTTGCGGCGGTATGCGGCGCTCTCACTCCCAACGACACCGTCTACTGTTGTTTGCCTTTGTTCCATGGTTCGGGCCTGATGTTGGCTTCGGGCGGCGCGTTGGTCGGAGGAAGTCGGCTCGCGTTAGCCAAGAAGTTCTCCCGCACCAACTTCTGGAAAGACGTCCGAAATGTCGGGGCGACCGTTGTGTTTTACATCGGCGAGCTGTGTCGCTACCTGATCTCCTCGCCCCAACAAGCCAACGAACGCAACCACCCTGTCCGGTTGTTCATGGGCAACGGTCTACGTCAGGATGTATGGGAAGAGATGCTTCGACGGTTCGGCAACATCCGCGTGATGGAGTTTTACGCCGCGACCGAAGGGAACACGTTTATGATCAACCTGACCGGAGAGAAGATTGGCTCCATCGGTCGGGTGCCCCTCGATTTGTCCCGTGTGACATTGGTGAAGTACGATATCGCCAACGACTCCTACATCCGAGATGAGCAAGGATTCCACGTTCCCTGCGAAGACAATGAACCTGGGATGATGCTCACCAAGATTGAGTCATGGAACCCAACGTCGCGCTTCGACGGTTACACCGACACCAACGCGACCAAGAAGAAGATCCTTCACAACGTCTACGAGTACGGAGACTCCTGGTTTGTCTCAGGCGACTTTCTCAAACGCGACGAAGACGGTGATTATTGGTTCGTTGACCGGCTGGGCGACACCTTCCGCTGGAAGGGAGAGAACATCTCCACCGACGAGGTCGCCAAGGTCCTCTCGCATGTTCCGTTTGTGGAGCAGGTCGCAGTATACGGAGTCCAACTGCCGCAGAAGGAAGGACGAGCCGGTATGGCCGCCATCCAAGTGCGGGAGGGCAAGAAGTTCAGCGGCAAGAAGCTCTACCGTTTTGTGGAAGAGTCAGTGGTACCAGCAGGCCGTCCACGCTTCGTTCGCGTGGTTGATTCTCTTGAAACGACCGACACCTTCAAGATCAAAAAGTTTAAACTGCAGCAAGAAGGTCCACTCCCTGAAGATTCGGACGACCCCATCTATTGGTACAACACATCCCGACAGACCTACACCAAGCTTGACCCCAAAAGATTTGAGAAGATCATCACAAAGCTTTGACAACGCTTGCCAAGCTTGTCATCTTCGCTGGTGTGCTTCCGCCATCAACACACTGTGTCCCAATGTATGAATCGATAGAGAATGCTCCTCTGTCTTAAGGAAGGTGTATGATGTTACGACGATGGTGTTTGTTTGTGTGCATGGGCTGCTTTGTGATGTTCTCCCTGCAACATTGTTCCTCCAACCCAACCAACGATGAATCGACTGCCGGTGAGACGACGGCGACAGAGTCCAACGCCGGTGATGCATCCACAACACAGGAAACCGCTGGAGGCACATTCCAGTGCGGTGACACAACATGCAAAGTTGGCGTGGAGATGTGCAAGCCTTACTCCCCAGGAGCCTGCGTCGGAGATCCGCCCGACTCCAATGGCAAGTGCAAAGCCAACTGCCAGTTAATGCAGTGTGGACAGAGCGAAGGAACCTGTCTGTGCACCACCTACTCCTGTACGGCCCTTCCCTCCGGCTGTAGCGACTGCGCCTGTGTCAAGAAAGAACAACAATATTCGTTCTGTGAATGCTCCGAAAAGAATGGTGGCATCACCATCAATTGTCCCTCCCCCTGATCCAGTTTTACTACCTTTTACTACCTCCTCCTCCGCAAAATACTCCTTTTGGAGTACGACACTCCTCCCACGACTCTCTATGCTGGTGAAAGAAACAACGAAACAAGAAGTTGTTTGTCTGGCTTGGTTTCTTTCACGGCAGGAGTACGTAAAAATGTCTCATGTTACAAATGTATGGATCCGCGGGTGTGTTGTGATGGCGAGTCTGGCTTTGGTCTGCCAGGTCGCCCTTTTTGGTTGTGGAGGTGGTCGCCCTTGCAATGATGCGGGCGACTGTATTTCAGGAGAGCAATGCATCTCCTCCCAATGTGTCGTCACCCAACCCCAAACCTGTCAGAGCAACGGTGACTGCAAGGCCAACCAGATCTGTGAAAAAGGCCAGTGCACCGACACAACCAAGCCAGAGTGTACGTCCAACAGCGACTGTCCCTCAGGACAAGAATGCCAGGAGCAAACATGCAAAGTTCCTCCCAAGCCCAAGTGCACAACGGCCCAAGAGGACTGCAAGCCTGGACAAACCTGTGAGAGCGGCGTTTGCAAAGGCACGCCGTACGAATGCACCCAAGACACCGACTGCAAAGACAAGACCAAGCCGTTTTGTTCGTCGGCCAACAAATGCGAGTGGGAGTGCAAAGCCGACAGCGACTGCATCCAGGGTTACCGTTGTGACCAGAACCGCTGCGTCTTGAACCAAAAGGAATGCTCAGCCGACGCAGACTGCAAAGGCAAGGCACGACAATTCTGTTCCGACGACGGCAACTGCGAGTGGTCTTGTCGAACAAACCAAGACTGTAAGATTCGGGAGAAGTGCAACTCCCAATACATCTGCGAGCCACGCACCGACATCTGCAAAACCAACGCGCAATGCCAAGCGGGAGAAGTGTGTTGGGGAGAGCGCTGCCTGAAAGAATGCGATCCCACCAACGCTACAGGAGCCTGCCCCACAGACCAACGTTGTCTGGCCGCAGACTCTAAAAACACCAATGAACCTGGGACAGGCGTCTGTACACCCACCTGCACTCGAAACAACCCAGTCTGCCCCAAAGAGTTTTTCTGCACCACACGGTCCAGCTCGTTGTCCACGGACAAAGACTTGTTCCATTGCTACCCGGCCATTGCCCAAGAAGGAACAGTGCAATATGGAGAACGCTGTGAAACACAAACAGTCGGTGGCAAGAGAGTCACGTTCCCTCCCTGTGACGGGCGCAAAGACCTGGTGTGCATGGCCGACAAAAGCCTGGGTAAAAAATGCGCCAAAGCCTGCATACCCTGGCAAGGATTGACCAACAACCCCAACTGCAAAAGCACAGAGAAATGTTACCGGAGCAACACGCATCTCGGCGGGTTGTGCTTCCCAACAGGCACCCAAAAAGCTGGAGATGTCTGCACCGAAAGCCCCTGGGATGGACTCCAATGCGAAGGGAACCTGTACTGCTCGGGGCAATCGTCCAAAGCCTGCCAAAAGCCTTGTGATGACAACAACCCTTGCCCCAACGGCGAGCAATGCAAAGAGGACCTTTACTCACACACAGGACGAGGTTGTGTTGCCCCCAGCAAAGCGTACGAGATTTGCAACGCCCAGCAACTCTGCGAAGCTGGCTTAACCTGCGCACCTGCAGAGCGTCGCTGTGTCACATCGTGCAAGACCATCACAGACTGCCCAGCCAAGCACATGTGCGTTCGCTCCATCTGCCTCCCCCTCTGCATCGAGGCCAACGGCAAACTCTTCAATCCCGACTGCCCCCGTGGCACCTTCTGCTCAGGCACAACCTGCAAAGTGATGCAGGGAGACCCACAAGTCTTTGGAACAGGACCCAAACAGCAGGGAGAGTCATGCTCTCCTGTCGGGACCGCAAGATGTGATGCTCAAAAGGGGCTGCTTTGCGATCCCTTTTTGCGGGCTTGCCTGAAGGCTTGTGATCCATTCCAAGGAGTCGCAAGCAACGCTGCCTGTCAGGGAGCCGCCTGCCTGGAAAACACCGCCTTGAGCTACCTCGGCGGAGCCTGCGAACTTATCGGAACGGCCAAGCAGGGAGAAGCCTGTCACCCTGTCCAAACACCTTGTGCCAAAGGACTTGCTTGCAAAGAGAATGTCTGCGCCAAGGTATGTGACCCCCGAAACAACCAAGGGTGTGGAGCCAACGAGTTCTGTTACCAGTCCACCTGCATCGCAAAGTGCGACACCCAAGACGGCGTCTACCCCAACACCACCTGCCCCAAACAAACGTTCTGCGCCAGCCCAGAATTGGGCGGAACCGGAGCCACACAGCCCTACTGTCGAGCCTTTCCTGCGAAAGAAAGTGGACTCAAGACAAAGGGTCAAAGCTGCAGCGCGCTGGCACCGATCCCGACCTTAAAATGCAACGGAAGCAAGGAACTCTTCTGCGACATTGACACCTGCCAAACCGCTTGTGACCCCGCCCTTGGTTTCCACACGAACGGGGCCTGTGCCTCAGGGGAAAGCTGCATCCTCGATGACGGTTTCAACTCTCCCTTGGGAGGCAAATGCTTCCGAGTCTGTGACCCCAAGCTGGGCTGGTTCACTCGGACTCGCTGCGCAGAAGGAACCATCTGTGAAGCCTACAAGGCATCTCCAGGTGTCTGCATCCCCAAGCCAAAGCTGCAGGGTCCCAAAGAGAAGGGAGAGGCATGCAACACACGCACCGCAACATCCTATTGCAACGGTAACAAAGGCCTCTTCTGCAGCGACGTTGGAGGAACCTGCCTCACCGCCTGCAACCCAAGGAAGTCCAACACTTGTCCCACAGGCGAGGTTTGCAAGGAGCATCGGTACTCGTTCCTGGGTGGAGCCTGTGAGAAGGCACCCACCATCACCAAAAAGCTCGGGGAATCCTGTACCCAACCTCAGGAGACGTGCGACACAGGGCTGCGTTGTATCCAAGGTTTCTGTCGTGTCCCTTGCGACCAAGCCAAAGGCCTTGATTCCAACCCTGACTGCAGCGCGGGCCAACGTTGTCGTGGGTACTGTTACACACCTCCCAGCTTTAAGCAGGGCACCCAAGCACTCGGAGATAGCTGCTCGCAAAAAGCTTGCGACGGCAGCGCCAAGCTCTTCTGTCAGAACACAGTGTGCGTAAAAGCATGTGACCCCTCCCAAGGAACATCGTGCGCGAGCAAACAACGCTGTGTCATCAACCATGAGTCTCCCTTGGCTGGGATCTGTGAGTTGAAGCCCACCCAAAAAGTGGGAGAAGCCTGCGCGGCGAACGATCCCGCCCAAACATGTCAGGCCGGTTTGTTCTGTTACAAGGGCACCTGTGTGCAAGCCTGTGATCCAAACCAAAGCTCCACTTGCAAAGCAGGCGAACATTGTGCCTACCACCCACCCAGTCCAACCCTGGGAGGCTGCACGAGCACCAAACTCACAGAAGGACAACCTTGCTCCAACTTTGACCTCTCCAAAAGCTGTGACAGCGGACTGCTCTGCCTTCCCAACAAACTCAGCCAGTTCAAATGTGTGAAGCCCTCCCAAAAGCTCAACCAGTTCTGTGATGACAAACAAAAATCCTGCGTCTCGGGGCTCTCGTGTTGGGGAGGTCGCTGTCTGACAAGCTGTGACCCCAAAGCTGGAACGTCCAACAACAAGGCCTGCCAAACCACGGAGACGTGCCACTACGCACCCTCAGTTCCCCAAGATGGAGTTTGCCTGCCTTAATGGGGGAAACTCCCAGACCCTTCATTCCCTTGCCTCAGATCGTTCCTCCCACGTCAGCGCACCGCGCATTCCAATTGACAAACGAAGGTCGCTCCCCTAGGCTTTTGAAGTGTTCCAAGTGCAAGCTTCAAGCCCAACAACGCTACAAGATGTAGGTTGAGATGACCGCGCCTTCCCATTGCATCAAGTGTAACAAAGAGCTTCCTCCAGGAGCTTTGTTTTGTGCCTACTGTGGGACAAAGCAAGACGCCCCCCAAACCGAGGCGGAGCGGACCCTGATTGATGTGAGCGTGGACGCATCCGAAGCCCAAACGCTGGTCGCCACCCCCCAAGACCACCCCAGCACAGTTGACACACTGGACGTAGCCCCCTACCCCATCCCGTCGTCTTCGGAAAAAAAGCAGCCCCCTCCGCAACTCGCCAAGATGCTCCCGCCAGGCGGCGTGCTCCCTGCAGGCACCGTGATTGGACGCCACTACGTGCTGGAAGAGAAGATCGGAGAAGGCGGAATGGGCGTGGTCTATCGCGCCTTTGACCGGGTAATGGAGCGCAGCGTTGCGATCAAGCTGCTCCACGCTAACCTCCTCGGAGAACAGGGCATCCGACGACGCTTTCTGCGGGAAGGTCGGCTGATGTCAACCCTGAACCACCCCAACATTGTGCAGGTCTATGACTTGCTCGAAGAGCAACGTATCCTCGCTCTGGTCATGGAGTTTGTAGAAGGCATCACGCTCACCGAGCACCTCAAGCAGTGGGGCGGACAACTCCCTTACGCGGAGATCCTCAATCTCCTTGTCCCTGTACTCGACGCCATGGAAGAAGCACACAACCAGGGCATCATCCACCGCGACTTAAAGCCTGACAACATCCTCCTGCAGCACACAGCAACCCGGATGTTTCCGAAGATTGCCGACTTTGGGTTGGCCAAGATCATCGAAGGGACAAGCTACACAGTGAGCGGTGCTTTGCTGGGGACCTGCATGTACATGTCGCCCGAGCAAATCAAAAACAAGCTCAGCCTCGATCAACGCGCAGACATCTACTCGTTGGGCATTACGCTGTACCAACTCTGCGCCGGTCGCTGCCCGTTTCAAGACACCAATCACTTCGCCCTGATGATGGCTCACGTCCAGCAAGAACCCGTTCCTCCCTCTCGACTCCGCGACGACCTGCCTGAAGCGTTGGAGGCTTTGATTCTGGAAGCCCTTGTCAAAGAACCCGACGAACGACTCTCCTCCTGCCTGGAGTTTCGAGAGCGCCTGGAAGCTGCGATACCCCACACCGAGCCACCCCCCACACCGGAGCCTGTGCAGGCCACTCTTCCCCCTGTGCTGGCTCAGGCCGATGGCAGCGAGATGGTCTTAATTCCCAGTGGCGACTTTCTGATGGGTCCCAAGCGTCGAAAGATCTACCTGGACGCCTTCTACCTCGACCGTCATCCCGTGACCAACAAACAGTTTCGTACCTTCATGGAAGTCACAGGGTATCGCCCCTCGGACGCTTCGTCCCGTCGCTTCCTCTCCCATTGGAGCAACGGAAAGATCCCACGAGGCCAGGAGAACCACCCTGTGGTCTTTGTGTCGTGGCATGACGCCCGGGCCTACGCGACCTGGGCCGGAAAGGCTCTTCCCACAGAAGCACAATGGGAAAAAGCGGCACGTGGCCTGGACGGTCGCAAGTTTCCTTGGGGCCGTGAAGCTCCCGACGCCAAGCGCGCCAACTTCGGACGCAGCGCACGAGGCTCTCTCCCTGTTGGCTCTCACGAGCTGGGGGTGTCTCCCTTTGGCCTCCACGATATGGCTGGCAACGTCTGGGAGTGGTGCGATGACGTTGATGACCCCGAGTTCTATCGCCGTGGCCCCACACACAACCCCCGCAACGTGATGCGCGACGGGCAAACGCGCTATGTGCTCCGGGGAGGCTCCTGGATGTACGACGCGCAGTCCTTACGAACCACCACACGAAAAGGCTACGAGCCCCATTACCGTTTGGAAGACGTTGGATTTCGCTGCGTCCGCTACCCCACACAGGTCAACGCTTCGTCTCGACAGGCTGACCCAGGATTGCAAGCTTCAACCTCAGAAGAAGCAACGGCAAGCTCCAACAACAAAACCCACTGAACCACAGCTTCACCACAAGGGAGACCCCGATGCAGCGTATCAAACAACGCCTGTACGAGATTGTTGCAGAACCACCCGAAGGCGACAAGCTCGGGAACTTTGTCAACATTGCCATCCTGACGTTGATTGCCGTGAATGTCATGGTGGGTATTCTTGAGACTGTCCCCTCTCTCAACGCAAAGATGCCGGAGTTTTTTTATTACTTTGAATTTGTCTCTGTGATCATCTTTACGGTCGAGTATGTCCTACGGATGTGGGCTTGCACCTCCCAAGAGCAGTACAAGCACTGGTTCAAAGGTCGATTAAAGCTGGCCTTAACTCCCATGGCGTTGATTGACCTCTTCGCCATCGCACCGTTCTACCTTCAAGTGGTCCTGGGCGGCGTGGACCTTCGATTCATCCGGGTACTCCGTCTGTTCCGCCTGTTCCGTCTGTTTCGGATGGGACGCCTGACCAAGGCGTTTGGAACCCTCGCGTTGGTGTTCCGGCGCAAAAAAGAAGAACTCTACATCGCAGTGGTGGTCCTTATCATTGTGGTGATTTTCTCCGCGAGCCTGATGTATCTCGTGGAAAGCAAAGTCCCTGGAACCAAGTTCACCAGCGTACCGTCTGCGATGTGGTGGTCGATCATTACAGTCACCACGATTGGGTATGGCGACATGTTCCCGACCACCCCCTTGGGTCAGTTCCTTGGTGCATTAATCGGATTCACTGGGGTTTGTGTCTTTGCTCTCCCTGTCGCAATTCTAGGCGCGGGCTTCATCGAAGAGGTCGATCCTGAGTTTCAGCTTCACCCTGCGAACGCCTCCAAAGACAACGAGAAGAAAGAGGCATCTTCCGAATCTCCACCAGGAGAATCCGGCAAGCCAGGACCTTCCACAAGTTCACCTCCAGCAGAGACAAAGCCCTTGGAACCCACGGCAGCTCCGGCGGGGTCAACGACACCAACGGGTGGAGCGTCTCCACCTTTGGACGACGCCTTCCTCGACGCTGTCGCCGATAGAGTCGCTTCCAAGATTGCGGACCAAGTCGCCGACCGTGTCGCCGCTCAAGTCGCAGAGAAGCTCCTCACCCAGATGAACAAGTCCTCCGATTAACTCCCCTTCCCTTCTTCCACCTCACAAGAGAAAAGTAGCAGCAACCAGGTTAAGGACACAGAGCGTTAACGTCGACGCATTCGGATGTTTCGTTACAGGCTTTGGTGTTCCAACAGTTGTAGTAGGCTTGGCACAATTGGCCTGCGTCGGACTTGGCGCGGCATTCTTCCAGGCATTTGTCCCGATCGATGTTCCCCTCGTTGCAGGAGAACTGCTTGCCACAAACACTGTCACATCCAACCAACGTGCAACCGGAGCCGTACAGGCAACCCCATGTCAGAAGCAGCCCCAAAAGAAGCCACATGGATGTTCGCTTCCACACCATTCCAATCTCCTTGCCTGGTCTTAGAACTCCCCACCAAAGCGAACAGCGATGAGGGGAACAAAGTCACGACCTCGCCAACGGTGGAACACATACCAATTCGCCAACACAAGCAACGAAGGATTCTTGAACGCGCCCCAGTTTTTGGCAATCAACCACATGAACGCGGGTCCGAGGCGAAAGTACAGATCGTTCGCTTCAAAGGCTTGCCGGTACGACACCATAGCCAAAAATCGGAACTTCCGCCACTCGTATCCTGTAACCCCTTCCACCATCAAGAAATGTTCGGTGTTGTTGAAGATCATGTCGTGGCCACCTTCGTAAAACACGTTGTACAGGTCGGTCTGCCCATGAGAAGTCCACCAACGTGAGTAACGAACATTGGCAAGCATCAGGAAGCCTTTGATCGCAAATCGCAAGGTCAGGTCCACGCTGAAGATGTGGGACAAGGGCAGCACACGACTGCCATTGTTGTTGTCGCTGGCACGCTGGATCTGGTCACGCAACACTTGCTCTCCATCACGGTGGTCAACGATACCGTTGAAAGCCTGATTGATTGCGCCCATGTTGGAGAACACGCCGCCGCTGAAGAAGGTTGGAACTTGAAAACGGAATCGGTAGGCCGCTCGCAACTTGATGAACGATGCTGGCTGTATCGCTGCCAAAGCGCCAAACTCAATCCAGGCCGGCGTTAATCGTGAGATCGCAGACAGTCCAAAGTAGTTCTCACGCAGCGCCCGACTCTTGCTGGCATACAAACGCCAACGATAGCCAGCAGTGGCAATGATCCGGGCACCCAACAAGTTGTAAGAGACTGTCAGGTTCAAGACCGAAGTGAACCCTGTGATTGTATCTTGGGACTTGCTTTTCTTCCCTCGGATTCTTCCTGTCGGTGGTTGAGACGTCATCGCCTGGGCCAGCCATCGTTGACGAGGAGAGTCTCCAGGAGACAAGGGGGATGGAGACTTCGCCAAACGCAAGGTGGGTTCAGGCAAAACCAACGGAGTATCGATGGAGGGGAGAGCTTCGGCTTGTGGTGCGGGCTCCCCAGGAGACGCCCAAGCCGACGAAAGGCCCCATCCCAACAAGAGCATGAGAGAACACACCAAAGCTTGGAAACCCAGTGTCCAAAACGAACGGCTTTTAAGCCGCGCTTGAGGTCGAGAACCAACAGGTACGAGCGTGCACATGAGCGAGAAGCCTCCCTTTTCTGGCAACGGGGCGCGGTTTGCCTCTCTTCATAAGGCAGAGCAAACTGGACAGACCACTCTGCTGCCCGCCGTCTGCCTGCGATCCACTGCGCCCGGTATGCTGCGGCATAAACTGATAAAACAGGTGGACTTTAGTTTAATGTACGCAAGGGGACCGTTGTCAAGACAAACCTTTATGAGAAAAAGGAAATGAGTGAGATACAACGGCCCAACGTGAAGTTGACCGAGATCAACGAAAGGCTTGATAACACCTGGCATATTGAATACCGTTCACTTCTATAATGAAAGTTGAAATGTGCGAACGAGAGTCCGTCAAACCGGCCGTTCCCCAAGCGCCACTCAGGAGGTCCCATGATTGCCATCCAAAAAATTCTCTACCCCACAGACTTTTCGTCGGATGCTCGGCAGGCGCTCAACCACGCACTGTTCTTGGCTGAGCAGTTTGATGCAGAGTTGCACATGCTGCACGTCATGACCTTGCACAACGACGACCCCTACAACGTCGCGTATCACTTTGAAACAGTCGAAGATCTTGACTCTCGTCTGCAGGCCTTGGCGACATCAGAGATGGCAGACTTGTTGAAGCCTCATCAGAACGATGTCCTCAGGGTGGTGCAAGCGCAACGCAAAGAGTCGCATCCTGTCCCTGCCATTTTGGCCTACATCCAAGAGGCTGAGATTGACCTTGTTGTGATGGGAACCCGGGGACGTCGCGGCCTGTCCAAGATGTTCCAAGGTAGCGTCACCGAAGAAACCGTTCGGCTCGCACCGTGTCCCGTCTTGACCGTTCACAGTGACACCGAGCAAACAGCCGTGGACCAGTTCAGCAAGATCCTGGTCCCTGTCGACTTCTCCGAGCATTCCAGGCAGGCGCTCCTCGCGGCTGTTGAGCTTGCTCAAACGTACGACGCGTCGCTTCAGCTGGTGCACGTCCTGGAAGCTCCCGTCATGCCCGACTATTACATGTCGATGGTGGGCTCCATTGCAAGCGACACCTTGGAGCTGATGGAGCGCTCGGCCTATGAGTCGTTGGACCAGATGATGGAGCCTTACCAATCCCAGGACAACTGCCCTGCGTATAGCTCCCATGTTATTCATGGCCGGGCCACCGTCGAGGTCACAGAGTTTGCGAAAGAGCAAAATACAGACCTCATCGTCCTCTCAACCCACGGCCTCACAGGCCTCCAACGGGTGGTCTTCGGTAGCGTCGCCGAACATATCGTCCGCCTCGCTGAATGTCCTGTGTTTACGGTCAAAGCGTTTACCCAAGCAGACGATTAAGCCAGCCCTCCGCCCGTTCAGGACCCCCCTAGTTTTTTGAGCACGCTAAAGAACGAACGCTTCCCAGGCAACGCTTGCATCCACTTCCGACATTGTTGAGACAGCGCGGGAGGCACATCCACCATGTGTTGGTACTGAAGCAGTTGACGGGCGACGAGCGCCAGACGAACCTCAAACGCTGGGACTTCACGGACAGGCAACAACGGCTTGGCCAGCGGCTTCATCGACTGGACCTGCACCTCAAAAGCCACGCTCATCCGGGGCTGAATGGCCCTCTCGCTGCTTCGGCCTCCCCAATGCAACAGCTGCGATGACCAAAACAACACAGCCCCCGCCTCAGCAGGCACAGCCCGAATGTCCTGGTAGCTTACAGTGGCCTCTTCTCCGGGCTTGCCGTACGAATGGTACCGCGCATCCAACGACGCTGGGAGAACATAGATGCAGCCATTGAGGGGAGTTGCGTCAGTCAGTGGCAGCCAAAGCGATAGACAACGTGGTGTACCGTCGGCGAGCACCGTGCCACTTCGTCGATCCCTGTGAGGCTTCCATCCGGCATGTTCCCCAGAGGGCTGGAGCAGCCAAGCCCATACATCTGGCAAGACAGAGAACTCTTCCCCCAAAAGCTCCTCGACCACACACGACAACCTTGCCAGCGCCAGCCAAAACTCATCGTACAACAAGGCGAACACGGGAAACCCCGTAGCCTCTGCAGTTCGCTGGACCGCCAGAGCCATGCGATTCACCTCATCAGGGGGAATCACTTCAGGCAAATGGCCGTACCCTTCCTGCTTCAGAAACCTGACCTCACGACGCAGCTGTTCTTCGTCCACAGGGAACGAAGCATCATTAACCACACAAGCGTCCTGAGAGACCGAGAGTTCGGGGCAGAGTTCTCGCCAAAACGACGGAGCCTCCCAGGCTTGCTCGAAAGCCGCCATCAACGCAAGCACACACGAAGAAGTTGATAGACGCCAAGACGTTGACCTTTGGCGCCGCGCTTTTGGACGAGAATGCGACCGGCTCCCAGCTCACGTTCGAGCGCAGCAACGTTCCATGCGCCACGAAGCGAATGAACGATCTTTCCGTCACGTTTCCGCGCGATCTGGGTATTCGTTGCGCCTTGGAAGACCCAAGTGTAGGAGCTTTGCAGCAGCCCCTTCAACACAAAGGGAAAGGTCCAGACCTGCTTCCTGGGTGCGGTAAGTAAGATGGCTTCTTTGCTCGATTGAAGCATCATGGCCTGGTTGGGAAACACGTACAACGTCCGCTTCTCGGGAAGGAACGCCAAGCGTTGGACTTTTCCCTGGGGGCTCAAGATTTGCACCGACAACGAACGCTGAAGCAACGTCTGACTGGAAGGCCATGGGGTCCCTTGCACCAGCGCAGCAGTCCGTCCCCTTAACTTTTTGCTCCACAAAACCTCTCCGCTTTTGGGATGTCGAAGAGACACACTACCGCGGGAGTAGACAAGCAAGCCTCGTGGCTTTGCGCTCCATCGAAAGCGTCGGTGAAGTAAGGACAACAGCGGCTTCTTTCGGGTTTGAGAGAAGGACCAAAACAGCTGACCGGTTTTGCAGTCAAACACCCGAGCATCTCCGGCGTAATTGACCACCCAACACACCGACTTGTCAGGGGAGTGACCCGACTCTTTGGAGTGCCACAGCAACACCGCTGCATCCTCCGACTCCCACACGATCCTCCCCGTTTTCTTGTGGATCGCCACCATCATTTGCTTACGACGCCCCTGGTTGGGGAGGCTTGTCCGCTTGGGGGCTTCGACAGTCGCCATCCAATTGCCATGAAGTTCGCCAAAGGGAAGCCCTCGGAAGCTGAAGCAACCTCCACCCTTGGAGAAGCACGACTGTGTAAGCTCGTACTCGCTGCTCATGGGATGCATGGTGTGACAGTTAATCATCTGAAATGTTGTGCCACAAGACAGCGCACACACACCTTCACGATGCTCAAACGTGCAACCGTCGCGGTTCCGGATGTGACGATGAAACGCAACCCAACGACTGCCTGAAAGGTAACCTGTCGCCGTCACGAACGAAACCAAGCGGTTGCTCGCGTAAACGACGGTGTGCCGTCCAGCCACATGAATGGAGTGCACACCCACAGGCTTCTTTTGAAAGACCTTCCGCCACAGCAGCGAACCATCTTTCGCCTTGTAGACCGCGATGGCCTTGCGGTCTTGCTCCAAGACCCGAATCAAACCTTGGGCAGCGACTGCATGCTTCGTCTTAAACTCTCGAATCAAACCCGAAGGTCTGCCAGCGCAGACCGACACTTTGGCCTTAGCAACAGCACGTTTGGACTTCGCCTTCGCTGGGCGAGATGCAGGACGCAGCGCTCTTGTTGTGGGTTGGGAGGTCTGCGAATGCACCACGCCCGGAACCCATACAAAGACCGTCACCAAACAAACCAACATACCTCTCATTGGACAATCCCCTAGAACTTGCAACAAAGAAGTAGCTCCTAGAGACCACGACTGCGCGGGAATGTCAAACGAATAGGACTCAGGTACGACGTTCGTCGCGGCGGGGGATCCTGACAAGAAAGAGGGTTCGGTTGAAGCCAATGTCGGTCCACTCCACACGACGACTTCCAAACCAGGGCCGCTTGGCCGAAAAGAAAGACACCGGCTCAACAAAGGGTGAGTTCATCGCTTCCGACACAATCGCTCGAAGCTCAGTCTCCAACGTTTGGACAGGTCCCTTGGAGACGCCACCGTAGCCCCAGTTAATGTCATCGATGGTTACCTCAAAGATAGTCAAGTAGGGACCTTGCGCCCATCGACGCGCCGCCGTTCGGATGCTGACATCAAAGGCTTTGGCGGTTTGAAGAATGTTTCCAATGTGAAGAGGACCTTCTGTGAAGGTCGCGAACGCTTCCGAAGGAATCAGCAGCTCTGCAGCAAGCATCGCCACGATACGCTCCAACTCAGCACCTCGGGTGAAACCTCTAGGCTCTTGGTTTGCGAAGAAGTGACGTGCGATGTCACGAGCCAAGTCGGCGCGGTCTTCCGTGGTGTAGATCACCTCGGTTTCATAGAAGCGAAGTCCATCGTCATGGATGGTGTCGTCTGGTTCTTCCGCTTCAACCTCGGGAAGATCGGTGAAGCCAATGTGGGAGGCCACAGAAAAAAGATCGGTCGGGACCTGTGCGACCCCTTCCAACAAACGCTCCGCAATGATCCGAATGGCCTCTTCCATAGTGGATGGATACCCGGCCAGATCCAATGCATGATTGGCTGCTGCACTCTTCCATGTCTGTTTGCGTTGTCTTCGTGGCATAACCGGCTCCTTCTACGATGCGAATCCTCTTGCGCGCCTCCTTGTACCTGCTGTTCGTCGGCTATTACCAAGACACCTTATCTTGACCGAACAACAAAACGACCACACCACATATTGTATGCACTTCAACTTAAGATCGCAACAGATTGTGTGAGTGGGTCAAAAAGAATGGGGATTCTCGACAGCCGTAAGGAGAGCGAGGGCAACAAACGTAAGCCCTCGCGGAGAGGGAAGAAGCCAGCTTCCCACATGGACCCAAAAGCAGCACCGTCAACGGGAAGAAACTCGGTGGACATTGTGGTACACTCCACCCCAACAAACGTAGAGCAACGAATGAACCCTTGTTCCCTTAAACAAAAGAGAAATCATCATGCAACCCATACCCAAGAACCACAAACCAAGCTCAGCCCGACAGCGGTTGGTATGGATGCTTGGATTCCTCCTCTTCACATGGGGAAGTTTTGCGGCCTGCCCAGGGCCTCCCGCTTTGCCAGAAGGAGGACAGGAAGCCACCGCAGACGGACAAGGGCAGAAAGAATCATCCACCAGCGAAGCACCAACCGAATCTGTCCAAGACACAAGTGAGCCTGCCACAACCGACGCTCGTGAACCGTCGGTCTCTCCGGATGAAGCAACACCCACCGAGCCACCTGCAGAGCAAACCACGCAAGAGGCAGGGCCCGAGCCCGCTCCCGACGCCTCCGAGCCAGGCATAGAGCCAGGCCCAGAAACAACCAACGAGGCAACACCCGAGGCTTCCCCAGAACAAGCCCCAGACAACAACGCAACAGACACCGTCGTAACAGACCAGCCTCCAGGAAGCACCATTGGTAACCCTTGCACCCAAGACAGCGACTGCGGAAGCCAACCGTACCGTTGCGTCCCAGAGCAAGGCACGCCGTCCTTTCCCTTCCCAGGCAACAGCGGAAAAGGTCCTCCAGGCGGCTACTGCACCCAAAGCTGCTTTATCGGCTCCGGCACCTGCCCCAAGGGCTCCGCTTGTTACGTGCCGGGGGCTGCGTCGGGAGTCTGTCTCAAGGAATGCACCACCGACAAAGAATGTCGCACCAGCGAAGGATACACCTGCACGTTTGAAGCAGGGACCAACACCAAACTTTGCTTGCCACCGGTATGTTCGCGTACTGCGCCCGGCGGATCGTACGACGCCACCTTGGGTGCATCATCAAGCCGGGGGACATGCTCTGGCAACCCCTTGCCGTCAGGGACCAAGCTCTTCTTGTCTGTGACGATTCAGAGCAACACCATCCGCGTGGAGTTTGGCAGCAAGCCAGGCTCTCCCCTCCCGGTGACCTGGAGCCTGACCGGCTCGTACCAGGGACTCAATCAGCAGTTCACAGCCACCAATCCGGCCAACTGCTCCCAAAACTGCGACGGCTTGCTCAAAGGAGCCTTCCTCAAACCCTGCAACTTCAACGGCACCTTGGAAATCCAGTCAGGGAGCAACTGCTGGTATAGCTATGATGCAACGTTTACACCTCGATGAAATGACCTGACTTCTTTCCATTCGCTAGAGTTTAAGACAATGCAACACCAAGTTTTGGCTTTTCGGAAGAGTCTGGACTAGTTTTTCACGCAAATTCCACTGATACAAACATGGCCAGCAGAACACTTGTTGTTGCAGGCGCCACAATGCTCAGTGCTGGTTCGAACATCAACGCAAGAACCAGCACAATGCTGTCCAAATCGGCACGCACACATCCTTCGGTACGACATACATTGCTTACAGTTTTGACTGCCACAAGCGTAACAGTTTTCGCGTGAGACTGGGATACATTTCCCATTGCAGCGGACTTGCCCACCAGGACAATCTTGGCAGAGACCGTGGGCACAATACTGTCCATTGGGACATTTGTTGTTGCATGCTCCACAATTTAAGGTGTCCACAGTGACATCGACCCAAGAGCCTTGACAGAATTGCATTGGTTCATTGGGGCTCACAGAACCAGGGACACACTTTCCTTGTTCACAATGTTCAGTTCCTTTGCATGCCTGTCCACATTGACCACAGTGGGCCGGGCTGGTTTGCACGTCCACAATCTCGCCTTTGCAGTCCTTCTTGGGATGGATCATACAACCCAAACCGGGCTGGCACTCATACCCTGGCTTACATTGTTGGTAACAACCAGCACAATGAGTGATCGGACCTGTGGGGTTACTTGGGTCTTTGGGATCAGGCATGTACTGGCTGATGACGACACCATCGCATTTCGGTCCAATGGGTACAGATTTGTTTAATAGCGCAGGGTCCTGACACTCTTTGGCGAAACAAACAAGTCCTTTGGGGCACTGAAGCCCACAGCCTCCACAATGTTCGTTGGTCAAGGTTGTATCGACACAACCATTCCGAGTGGGTACTCCACAGTACTGATTAAGCGACGATTGATCAAAGCTAAAGCCACAAAACTTGCAGACTCCTTTCTCACAAAACTCTGAGTATCCGCACCTCTTAGAACCACATTTGGCATAACGGGCTCCAGAGCAGGCTCCATTGACGCATGCGATGCCATCGGGACACTTGTTCCCACAACTTCCACAGTGTGTCGCATTACTCTTAAGGTCGACACAGCGAAAGTCACAGGCAGTGAGGCCAGCCGAACAATAATCAGGCCGACGCTTGCATTGCCCTTGCTGACATGTGTGGTGCGCCAAACACTTCACACCACACCCTCCACAATTGTTCTGATCCGAAACTGTGCATGTGCCGTTACAACAAAGCTCTCCCGATTGGCAGGCCTTGTTGCACTGTCCACAGTGTTGGGCATCGTTCTCAAAATCAACGCACTTGCCGGTGCACATGATCCCATAGCAACTTGTAACAGATGAGACACCTTGGCACACACCAGCCTTGCAGCTCTCTCCTGCCTTGCAGACCGTCCCACATGTCCCACAATTCTTTGTGTCGGACTGCACATCAACGCAACTGCCCGCACAACGCTGCTGACCGGTTGGACAGGTCTGTGGCTTTTGGCATTGACCACTTGCGCAACGTTCTCCACTGGAACAGGCCTTGCTGCAAGCACCACAATGGGAAGCATCTACGCTGGTATCGACACAAGAACCTTGGCAATTGCTCTTGCCCACAGGGCATGCAAGACTGCAGACACCAGCCTTGCAGCTTTCTCCGACCTTGCAAGATGTTCCACATGCGCCACAGTGCTTCGCATTGGACTGGACATCGACACAAATCCCTCCACAAGTTTGCTGGCCAGTTGGGCAAGTTTGGAGTGTTTTGCATAAACCGCTGGAACAGCTTTCACCACTGGCGCAAGCCTTGTTGCAAGAACCACAATGCGCGGGGTCAGCCTGCAGATCAACGCATGAACCACCACAATTCGTTTGCCCAGAATTGCATTGCAACGGTACTGGTTTGCAAACACCTCCGACACAAGTTTGGGATGACGAACATGCCGCTTCACAAGCTCCACAGTGAACAACACTCGTTTGCAAGTTGACACAAGCGCCTCCACAATGGGCCTCTGTCGCCAAACACGCCTTCTGCCCACAAGTCCCATTTTGACAAGAGCTTTGTACAAACAAGTTCCATACGCTGAGGTGGTTCGTGGTTCCCACTCGGGTCGCACCAGACTTTCCTACTTGAGTTGGAACACTCTTCCACAAATCACCTTCTTGAAAAGCAACCCACAGGTTGGTCTGGGCTTGTCCTGTAGCAACAGGAATTTCTATTTCAATATCACGCGCAAAGCCAGCCGCATTCGCTTCCAGGTGCAGGTTAGGAACTGTGCCGCCGTTGGGAGTCTCTCCCCGCCAACCAAAAACCTCGGTTTTGGCTGCAACAGCTCCTTTTGGAAAACGGAGACACACACCCAAACTTCCACAAAACTCGCCACCGTCGGTGTCAACGACAAAGAGAAGCTTCCGCTCCTGTGTCAGCTCGAAACCACTCACTGCAGGAGCCGAGGCACAATGCAATTGAGAGAGTCCAAAGCCACAGAAAAGAAGAAACAAGCCAACAACTCGCACAAGAATATTCATAGCCCAATCCTCATATGATTCCCCACAACAATTCCAAACCTGGCCAAACTTAAGACAACACCACATTCCTTTGTAGACAAAAGCCCTCAGCTTGAAAGAGCACAATCATTTTTGACATCAACCTTTGCATGTATTTCACGAAGGACAACGATTTGTCACACAACAAAGGAAAGAAATTCCAAACGAACACAAGCGGCATTAACGTTTTCAACAACTTACCAACACGAAAGGCGAAGTTTCCCTTCCGCCATTGACAAGCCCTTCTATGCGACCCTATCGATACTGTCAGAACCCAACAACACAACTGACAGGAGCCATTGCATGGACTTCTCTTCGATACAGGCCGCTGCGCAAGCGTTGGCCCAGGCCAACCGCGTTGTCATTTCCACCGGTGCAGGCATGTCAGCCGACTCGGGAATCCCCACCTACCGCGACCGCAACGGACGCTGGCGTGACTTCCTTCCCTTCTCGCAAGTGGGCTTGACACCCTCCGACTTTGCCCACCCACCAGGCTACCGAGAGCGACCCCAACATGCCTGGGCCTTCGCCGAATACCTCAGACGCAGCATGGCCCAAGCCCCGGTTCATCAAGGTTATGACGTCCTAACCGAGTGGATGCTGCGACGCATACCGCAGTCTTTCTTGCTCACCACCAACATCGACGACCTGCACCGCAGGGCTGATGTTCCAGAGACCCAATTCTACGAGCGTTACGGCAACCTGTGGGAGTTGCAATGCCTGGAACGTTGCACCCCGCATTGGTGGAGGGAGAACCGGGTGGAGCTATGCACTCTCGACACCTCCACCATGGAAGCCAGCAACTTTCCCCAATGTCCCTTCTGCCAAGGTTTGGCGCGGCCTCGCATCCAGATGGCGTACGACGAAGAGTTTGTGGAGAAAGAAGCCGGATGGAAGTTCTACCAAAACTTTCTGGCATCCGGGCCGGTCGACGTCTACCTTATCATCGGCACGACTCTGTGGATGACATGGCCCGAAGGCCAAGAGCCCAACACCATCATCCATATCAACCCTGACCCCAACACACACGCGCACTACCAGTCACCCATTGCTGTAACAATGGGGGCCAAAGACGCGCTGGTAGGAATCGACTGGGCCTGGCGACAGATGCGAAAAGGTTAGCCCAAAGAGAAGTTAGGAGAGGTCGATCGCACCTGCAGCGAGGAGAGACTGGACGGTTTCTTTGAGTCGATCTTGTAGAACGTTTTCCACGGTATCAACGATCGCCTGGGTCTGGGCATCGATCTCCACGTTTACGGTGTCACCCAACCCCTTGGAGCCAAAGACTGTCAGTCGCAGGGTTTCAGGAATGAAGTAGACGCTGAAGGTGCCCTCTTCTTTGTCCACGTCCACAAGGGTCAGGCTGCATCCATCCAACGCCACAAACCCTTTGGGGAAGATGTATTTCATCCAGGAGGGATCGACCTGAAACGTCACGGCGCGGTTGTTCTCGGAGGTTTCGACCTTGACGATGGTAGCGGTTGTCATGACATGGCCGGAGAGGATGTGCCCTCCAATCTCGTCACCGGCTTTCATCGACCGCTCCACGTTGACGTGTTTGCCTTCCTCAAGGTTGCCCAACGTCGTCTTCCGCAAGGTCTCGACCATGGCATCAAAATAAGCCATGTCCCCTTCCATTCGACACACCGTCAGACACACGCCGTCCACAGCCACGCTGGCCCCTATCTGCAGGTCGTCGCCCAAGACTGGCAACATCGGAATTCCCAATGTGGTAAGTCCCGGCTTGGTTTCCATGGACTTGACGGACAAACAGGCTTGCACAATCCCAGTAAACATGGCGTTTCCTTGTAGCTTCTAACATACCCCAGAGGTATGGCGTTTCAACAACGCGGCTAAAGTACGTGAGCAGCAGGAATCAAGCAAGGGTCGTGGTGGAATGGGGGAGAAAACAAGAGAGGGTTATTCGACACCGGGGCTGAACACAACCTCAGGAAAGAGCTTTTTGCCGTCTTTGCTGCGTCGAGAGGAATCCATCGCGCTCACCACGGCCTGGTATTCCACCTTGGGAGCAATCATCAAGATAATCCGCTTCTCACTCTTGAAGATTCGCTTCAAACGAACGAGGCACTTGTGCACAGCCTTGAAGTTGTACTTGCCGTTGTCCACACGAAACGTTGGACCTTTGGAAGCGCTTCTGTATTGCAGCTCACCCTGCCCGGTGGCGCATCCAGGATCGAGATGACCGGCCCTGGTGATCAGTGTTAAGCCTTTGGGTGTCACTGCCAAGGTAAGCTTGAGATCCTTCTTCACCTTAGGAGGCGTGGGAGGAGGATCGCCGCCGTTGTCCATTTGGCGAGGCAACGCGGCGTTGATCACGCCAATGTCGATAAATTGGGCGCTCATAAGCAAAAAGGGAATTAACAACATGATGATGTTCATCAGAGGCATCATGTTGATTTCTTCCACTTCGTCGACGTGTTCGTATTTTTGGGGCATGGGAAGCCTCCTTTGCGAGAGGAAAACCACAAAGGAGCAGCGCTGCTTCTTAAGGACATGGTGCAGTGACAGTCACTGCTGCAAACATAGAGGGCACGCGCGCCAAAAAGTTCCCAGGAAGGGAGAAAATGACTACTGAAGGCCGACGATCACACCGTCAACCACGTCGATACGCTCCGATTGAGGACTCTTGGGCAACCCTGGCATCCGGACAATGTCGCCGGTGAGTACAACAAGAAAACCAGCGCCGCTGTTGATCTGAATTTGCTGGACCGTGATGTCAAAGTCTTCGGGACGTCCCAACAGAGAAGGATCGTCAGAGAGAGAGCTTTGGGTTTTGGCGATGCAGATCGGCAAATTCTCATAACCATGGGCGCGAACTTGCCCCAGGTCGTACTTCGCTCGTTTGCTGAAGACAACGTCGCGAGCACCGTACACCGATTGGGCCACGGCCCGGATCTTCTCTTCGGGAGAGTCCTCTCGCTGGTAGGTTGGACGAAGCGGCTGCTGGTCTTTCTCTGCTTCTTGCACCAGCAACTCCGCGAGAGCGACAGCTCCACGACCACCTTCCGCGAAGTGGTTGGACTCCGCAAACGCCACACCGTTCGACTGGCAATACTGACGAATGACTTCGATCTCGTCGTCAGTGTCATGATGGAACCGATTTAACGCGACAATCGGACGCTTTCCAAAGTGGCGAATGCTGTCCAGGTGACGCTCCAAGTTGGGCAGCCCACGCTCTACGGCATCGGGAGCAGCGGCTGTGAGTTCGTTCTTTTTCTTCCCGCCGTGCATCTTCAAAGCCCGCACCGTCGTCACAAGAACAACAGCAGCAACATCCAGGTCGTTGCCAGCGCACTTGATGTCGAAGAACTTCTCACCGCCCAGGTCAAAGCCAAAGCCAGCTTCAGTAATCGTCCAATCGGCCAGGTGCATCGCCATTTTGGTCGCAAGCACGCTGTTGCAGCCGTGCGCAATGTTCGCAAAGGGTCCACCGTGCACCAGAGCAGGCGTTCCTTCCAGAGTTTGTACCAGATTGGGCATCATGGCATCGCGAAGAAGAGCCATCATCGCGCCAGTGGCATTCAATTGCCCGGCGAGCACAGGCTGCTTGTCCACGGTGTAGGCAACGAGAATGCGATCCAAGCGCTGACGCAGGTCTTCCAGACTCTGAGACAAACAAAGGATCGCCATGATCTCAGAAGCCGCCGTGATATCAAAGTGAGCCTCACGAGGAACACCTTGAAGCACGCCTCCCAAACCCACGACAATGTTGCGCAGGGAGCGGTCGTTCATATCCATGACACGGGGCCAAAGCACCCGGCGTGTGTCGATGTTCAGAGCATTCCCAAAGTGGATGTGGTTGTCGAGCACAGCGGCCAGAGTGTTGTGGGCCGAGGTGATGGCGTGAAAGTCTCCGGTGAAGTGCAAGTTGATGCTATCCGCCGGAACAACCTGACTGTAGCCTCCTCCAGCGGCCCCTCCCTTTATCCCCATACATGGGCCAAGCGAAGGTTCGCGAAGTGCGAGGCAGACGGACTCTCCGATTTGAGCCATCGCCTGACCCAGGCCAATGGTCGTGGTAGTCTTTCCTTCTCCAGCAGGTGTGGGGGTGATGGCCGATACCAGCACAAGACGGGACGGTTTGTCGCGCTTTCTCTCTTTGTCCAAGACAGACAAGTCGATCTTGGCTTTGTCGCGGCCATAAGGGTGAAGGTCATCACGCGACACCCCCAACGATGCCGCGATCTCCTCAATGGGTTTGGTTTGAACGGACTGTGCAATCTCAACGTCTGTCTTCATGAAACTCGACTCCTTCCTTCCCAAAACATCACAACAAAACACCCCACTGGTAAGTGTTGGAACTTACCAGATGTCCTCTGTCACGAAGAACTACCAACAACAAGCTACCGAACGACCCGAATCCCACCCATCACCTCTTCTTGGGGAAGAGGGGGAGGAACAGTGTCTGTTTCGTCCAACATTTCGCGCAAGTCAATCTCAATGGTTCGGCAGAGACCTGTCATCGAGACATCACCAAAGTAATTCTCAAAAGGATTCTCGGTCGTTCGAGCCGTTCGTTCAATCACGCCTAGCATGCAAGCGGTGAGGATACAAACTGGAATCGCGGCCCACGCCACTTGGAGTTTGTCAAACACTCCGATCACACTCAACGGCAAGAACAGGACAAAGATATACAAAATCATCCGCGTAAAGAAGCTGTAATACAGCGGGAACGGCGTATTTTTGATCCGCTCACACTTGCCCTGAAGCTCGTACAATGTCTCAATCGAATGCATCATCTCGTACAAACGAAAGTCCTCGATCATGTTGTCTTTGAGGATCTCTTTCAGACGCTGGGACTGGCGAAACGCGATCTGAGTGGGCTTGTTGCTCTTCGAAAGAATCGTTTGGAGTTCCTTCTCCTCCAGAAAAGGACTGAGCACTTCATCGTATTGTTCAAATTGCTTGCGAAGATGAAGTCGCAACGCGTTGATGTAAGCAATGTGTCGGTACACCAGCTCTCTGTGTATGTCGCTGATGGGCTTCTTCGGTGGGCCATCTTTCACATGAATGTCCGTCACATACGTCATGATCTGGGCACCCATTGTCCGGCTGATGTTCACGATGCCACCCCAGATCTTTCGCCCCTCCCACCATCGATCGTAGGCCGAGTTGTTCCGAAAGCCCAAGAAGATGGCCAACGCAGTACCGATCACCCCAAGAGGGATCGCGCTACCCAACGCCATCCACTTCACGCCCCACACCTGGTACAAGAGATAGACACCCACCACGCACAAGGTGGAGAACAAAAGAACCTGCCACATGTACAGAATGATGCCCCAGGTCCGACGGATGGGGTTGGTTTGAAACCGAACAATCATAGGCACTTTCTCCCACACAACAAACCCAACAGCGGCGAGCCGATGAGCATGACCATGCAAACACTGAGACCATGAAAAGGTAGCTGCACACTCATACTCACGGAGTAGACCAGCGTCGTCAAGGCTCATTTGTGCGAGAGCATTCCTTTCGCAGAAGAAGCAAGCCTAACAAGCACGTCTAGCTCTCCAACCAAAGACTGGAGTCCTGACTCCAACCTTTCTCGCGACAGCTTCTTAAGAGAACACAGGCTCTTTGGTTGGGGATGGCAACCCATCGTTCATTCCTGTGACCTGCAGCACATACCACCACAAGGATGAAAAGAAATGCCACATCCAGTTGACAAAACGAACTGAAATTCGTTACGTTATAGACTTCAAATCGTGTACATTTTCGACCCAAATTTTTTGGGTTCGTACCGATCACGTAGCAATGCCTCTCTTGGACAAGGACGTCGCAACAGAGGTCCAACTCCCATGTTCTTCCGTTGGGGAGACAGAGAAAAGGAGCCTAGGCGATGATTCACAACATTCGCATGGGTTTGACCATCGCGCTCGCAGGATTTGCATTATCCTTGCTGGCACCGCTGGCTCAAGCCAACACAGCCGCACAAGCGGACCCACCTGAGTACGCGCAGATCCAACAGATGGCCCAGAAGATCCAATCCCTGGCCAAGCAGCGTCAAGCCAAGATCAAAGCGTACAACGACAGAGCCGATCAGTTCCGCGCCCAAACCGAAGCTCTCAACAAAGAGATGTCGAAGCTTCTCAAGGCGATCAAAGAGAAGTCAGCCGCCCGACAAGACTTTGCTGTTGAGCGCAACCAGTTGAAGGCAGCCAACCAAAAGATGGATGGCCTTTTGAAGTCGTTCTTCCCCACAGCTCGCGACCAAGTGAACTCCATCTTTACTCTGGAGCGCCAACGTCAACAGCTGCAGCAAGAGCAGGCCACTCGCTCCATGGATCTGTCCAAGAAACAGATCGAAAGGAAGCTGGCATGGCTCCTCGCCAAGCAAAAAGAAGACTTCACCGTTGTGCGACGCAATCAGATCTACAAGCTCAACCGCTACCTGGATCAGCTCTCCATCAAGCAAACGGAAGTGGTCAGTGCTCTGAGCGGCGCTCTCAGCAAGCTCGAAGCCCAGCAACGCACCCTCTTGGGCCAGCTGGTCCCCTCACAAACCCCTCCCTCCCTCCAACCCCAATAATTCCCCAATCCTAACCGTTCCCCCAATCCCCATCCTTCTCAGGCCATCCAATACATTGTAAAGATGCAGGAAGAGAGCCAGCCTCCCGCTATACCTGTATCGCGTGGATAGGCAATACCCTCCTAACCCCTATGCATCACAACAGCTTGTATGAATGAGGGAGGGCACCTTGAATCCCGATAGTCTTGTATTGCGAGAGTGGGGGAAAAGCCCCAAACATACCGTGTGGGCTTGCGTGTGTGAGCAGGACCCAAGATGGGTCTCTGCCTCAGAAAGGCCGGAAGCGAAGGGGAAGAGGGAAATTAGGGGTTGGTGGCAGGGGCTTTGTCGCCTTTGATGTTGATCAACGTACGGTTTTTGCGGGCTTCTTTCACGAGGTTGCGAAGGACATCGTAGTTTGCAGGACAGGTAATTTGTCCTGGGGGGAGAACAAAGATCCGGACGCGACGGTCCATGGTCTGCTCGATTCGGTTTGTCGCGGTAGTACCAGGAGAATTGTACTTGTCGCTGTAGCCGCGGGTGACCATTTTGTTTTCATCAATGCCCTTTTCTGCCAACAGCCTCTTCAGCTTGGCCGCGCGTTGGTCGGACAGCCACTGCTTGCGCTTGGGAATTCCTTTCACTCCAGCGTGGCCAGCCACACAGATGATGCGGTTGGGGCTGTTGCCAAGGATCTTCTTCAAGACACGTGCTGCGACATCAACCGAGCGTTGGGCTCGTTCTGCACTGTAGGGCTTGCCTTGGTACTCCCCTTCGAAGAAGGTCAACTTGTCGAAGCCAAAGACAATGTCTTCAAGTTCCAGTACCTGAATGCGCAGGAAGATGGGGTAAGGAATGGTCTGCACATTCGCGACCGTCACAATCTTCGGGATGTTGACATAGGTGCGTTTGTCTTGGATGACAACCGGTCCAGAGGAGCCTGATCCACCTCCTGAGGTGCGCGCCCAGTTCACGCCCAAGAACACTCGAAACTGTGGAGTTCCGTAACCGGGCAGCATACCAAGACCGAAGCCGACGTTGACGGCAAGTTGGTGCCCTGACCTCTCACCGGTCTTTGGATCCATCTTGTATTGGAACGGAAAGAAACGTGCGCCAGCAAGCAATTCAAGGGGAGATGTGTACTCTGAGGCTCCTCCGACCAGCCCGGCCGCTCCAGCAACTTCGGCGATCAGATTGACGCGTTGTTTGTACACGTCCACATTGAGGCCCAACCCATACGTGAGCTCGTGGGAGATTGTAAGATTCACAAACTTGGTCTCGGGGAGGTAACGGTACCCAACGTTGAAGGCCAAACGGACGCGCTTGGCAAACGTCTTGTGGGCCAAGAGCCGCAGGCCAAACGAGACGGTCTCTTCCCCGTTGAAGGTGTCCGCGCTACCAGTGGGTAGACCCAGATAGATTTGAAACCCCAAACCAAACTTTTGCTTCTTCTCGGTAAGAGCCTGAAACTTTAAGCCAATGCGCATATCGCCGACAGCCGAACCGTCGAGTTGGCGGCCAACGATCGACGAGTCAATCCCGTCGTTTGGCACGCGACCCACCTGATAGAGAGTGACAGGCAGAGCGATCTCCAGATCCATCCAATCAAAGAAGCCGATGCCCGCTGTAAATTCGGCACCCATTTGATGCTCAACAACGTTGTCGCTTCTTACGGAGTTGAGGCCAGAGACACGACGGAGGAGCAAGGGATCTTTCCCGTAGTTGAGCATCATACCCAGCTTGAAGCCCCACTGCCCCAAGGTCCGCGCACTCAACGTCTGAAACAACCCCTCGTTGTCGCCCCATTGACGCAACTGCTGGATTTGAAAGCCGGTACCATCCTGGGTTTGAGCCATCGAGACAGACATCCAAGGAACCACCCAAAGTCCCAACGCCAAACATCCCACACAAATCGCTCGAAACAGAGTACGATGCAATCGATACACAGTTAGCTCCTTCTCTCCCAGCCTTCCCTGGCTGGTTTGACCCAATTCTTCTTATACAACATGAAGCACTTGCAACCTGAACGTGGCAGACAAATATGTCAGAAATGACATAGCTATACCATATCCTCATGTTCGAGGGTAGTATCCACATACAGCCACAACGCAAAAAGCATTGGGAAGATCGACAACCGAGAGACAGAAGGATTCAACACCCGCAGAGACACAGAGGAAAAGAAAGAGAACGGTTGGAGGGAGAGTCAGAGGTGGTGTGGAGGAAAGAAATGAAAGAGCGAAAGGCTTATTTCGTGACCTTCGCGGTGACATTGATTTTCTCAGAGGTGCGAGCACAGATGTCTTTGGTGCACACGAAGAAGCTGCAATCCAGAGTGATGGTTTGGTCACCCAGAGCGGTCCCAGTTACGCCCACGCCAACGTCCACGCTTTTTCCGTCTTTGGCGACAGTTTTGTCGTCGTGGCCCAGCTTCTTCTTTTTCGCGGTCACACCTTTGGAGGTGGACACCGAACATTTGAAAGGAGCCTGGGGGTGTACTTTGGTTCCAGCCTTGGTCAGTAGAATAGCAAAGCCAGCTGTCGCGGAGGCTCCCTTCTTCACTGAGGTGTTTTTTGCTTTGATCGTGTAGAGAGTCTTTACATCGACTGGTGCAGCTTTCGCCTGGAAGGCAGACAAACATACAAAGACAAGCACAGCAAATGCAGTCGCGGTAGCAGACAAGACAAACTTCACATTCATAGTCAGTTCTCCTTTGTGAGATGGCTTTTTCGGGGCAAGCAAAGCCAAACCGAAAACAAAATCATACCCTGCTCGTGAAACAGAGCGAGACCCAAAAGAGGGTGTCAAAGTTGTATGCAACAGCTCAAAGGCGCTTGAACAAAGATGATGATACCGTTGAGATTGTAACACAATTGACTCTGGTCAAGAGTCCAACCATGTAGTAGGGTTATAACTCAATGACCTCGGTGAACATTCCTTGGATTGGAGCCTTTCCACCGAGAGAGAAACCGGGTTGGCGCTCTACCGCAAGGTAGGCCGCTTTGGAGGACCTGTCAATCCAACAATCCAGACCAAGCTGGATGTGCTTTGTTGGACGAAGGACAATCCAAATATATTCAAACCACAGTGTTCATCTTACTGGGATGAGAAACCTCATCCATATCCAGAACCCATCAAGCGACTCATTCCGACATACGAGCTGAAACGGCTCGGTTGATAACACCAAAATGGTACCATGGGGGAAGCTATGAGATCTCGTTCTCTATATCTACTGTTACTTTGTACGGTAACAATTCTCTGCTGGGGTAGCACTGCCGCCCTGGCTGGAGAGTCCAACCTACAAACGGGTGGCAAGCTGGTCTTGTCCAAGACCACAGCCTACGATGGCGAAACCATCGATGTCACAGTCCCCGTTCGCAACAGCGGTCAGGACGAAACCCTCACCACAGCGACAGGCTCTCCTCGAAACCATTACGTTGAGGTGTTCATCAGCCGCGCACCTGGTGATGTTCGCTCCATTGGCGGAACCGCGCGTGTCCTGGTACCTAGCCTGAAGGCCAACACAACCACCAACGTCAAAGTAACCATGACCGTCCCCAAAGGTTGGCCTGTGGGGACGTCCTGGATTCACGCGGAAGTCGATGGCTACCAAAACCGCGTCCGCAACGAGACCAACGAAGATGACAACTACTCCTATACCTACGGTCACTCCGTATCGATCAACATCATTCAAAAGCGCTCCAATCTGAAAACATCAGGGGCTCTGGTTCCCACCAAAACGAAAAACTTGCTGGAAGGCGAAACCATCTCGGTCGACATCCCCATCGAGAACGCTGGTGATGAAGAAACATGGAACAGCTCTAGCAACCCCACAACGTTCTATGTCGCGCTCTACATCGGCCGTGAATCCGGAACCCTCCGCGGCGCCAAGCAAATCGTTCAGGTCACGACAGCAACCCTCGCAGCAGGCTCCAAACGCACCGTCAGAGTGACAGGCAACATCCCCACAAGTTGGCCGGTCGGAAACTCATACTTGCACGCCGTGGTTGATAGCTACCAAAACCGCATCCGCAATGAGTCCGATGAGAACGACAACTACTCTTTTACCTATGGACACTCGGTCGCCGTCACGGTTGGACGAATTCGCTCCAACTTGAAAACCAAGAGCGCCATCACCATCAACAAGCCCAAGCCCGTAGAAGGTGAACAAGTTATCATCAATGTTCCTGTCGAGAACATCGGGGCAGACGAAACTCGCACCAACCCTGGTATTACAACCGGAACCACACAATTCCAGGTCCAGGTCTGGCTTGCACCTCGTCCGGGAGTCACGACCAGCGGAAAGTCGCTGGGTTCGGTTTGGGTTAATAGCTTGAAGACCGGTGCCAGCGCAACGGCAACCCTCACAGCTACGATTCCAGTGGGAACCAACCCTGGCCAATACTGGCTGCATGCTCTCGTCGACAGCTACCAGAACCGAGTTCGCAATGAATCCGACGAGACCGATAACTACTCTTATACCTACGGCCACTCCATCACTGTCGATGTACAGCGCGCTCGCTCCAATCTGCGAACCGGTGACAAGATTGTCGTTGCCAAGACCAACCCCAATCCAGGTGAGCTTACATCCTTCAAGGTCAAAGCTCTCAACGACGGAACGCACGACACCAAAAGCACAGTCAGTGGCAGCCCCACCTCGTTCTACGTTGACTTCTATATCTCCCAGTACCCTGGGAGTTTGAGTGGAGCCAAGCATCTGGGTCGTCAACAAACCAACTCGCTGACTCCCAACCAACAACGTGAAGTGACTGTGTTCGGGACCATCCCAAGCACCTGGCCTCAAGGCCGCTCGTATATTCACGCTGTCGTAGACGGTTACCAAAACCGCATTCGTAACGAAAACGACGAAGACGACAATGTCTCCTACTGGTACAACCACTCCACTGCCATTGATGTGGGCGGAAGCAACACACCCATCACAGCGCTGTGGGCCGACCTTCGCACCAACACCGCGATCAAAGTATCCAAGGTCCAGTTGACCGAAGGGGAGCAAGTCACTCTGGAAGTTCCAGTCCGCAACGCTGGAAACGGCGAAACCCTCGACAAAGTCGGCGGGCTCTCCACCAATGTCAGCGTCCAGTTCTTCATCTCTCGCCTCCCCAACACCCTGGATGGCGCACAGTCCTTGGGAACAGTCACCCTCCCCTCGCTGCTCGCTGGCGACGTCAAGAATGCAATCTTTCAAGCAATCATTCCAACCGGTTGGCAAGAAGGAACAAGCTACATTCATGCGCTGGTAGACAGTGGAAACAAGGTGGGCAATGAGCTTGTCCCCAGCAGCAACCGCTCGTACCGCAATGGCCACTCTACGGCAGTGACCATCGGCTACGCCTTCTCCAACCTGCGACTGAGCGGCAAGCTGATTCCCTGCCAAAGCAAAGCGACGGTGGGTCAACAAATTTGTGTAACGGTTCCAATTGGAAACTTTGGCCCTGCAGCCACAAACAAAAGCTACACTAGCACTCCAGAGAGTCACACCACGCGCCTCTATATCTCGCAGTATCCCGATAGCTTGATGGATGCGATCCAACTCACGGACACCATCCACAGTCCGCTGGGAGCAGGCGGTCGAATTTCCCCGAAGATTTATGCCATCATCCCTTCCACGTGGTACGCCGGGGAAGCCTATATCCACGCTGTTCTCGATGTGTCCAACACCATCAAGAACGAATCCAACGAAGGCGACAACACCTCTTACACAACGGGCTATGGGGCCAAGATCGACATCACGAAGTTGTACTCCAACCTGAAAACAGGAGGAGCCCTTCAACCAGAGAAACAAACCTACGAAGTGGGCTCCCGTGTTCTTCTCTCGATGAGCGTTGAAAACAATGGGGGCGACGAGACCCTAAGCGCTGTAGCAGGTGCTCCTGTCAAGTTCAATGTGGCCTTCTATCTAAGCTCTCGCCCCGACACCTTGGAGGGTGCCACGTCGCTGGGTTCGCTCACGACCGATGCGATCAACTCCGGTAGCTCCCGCGTGGTCAGCTACGAGTTCATCATGCCAACAACGTGGTTGCCGGGTTCGGCTTACATCCACGCCATTGTAGACCCGACGGACGCCGTCAAAAACGAGTCCAACGAAGGTGACAACACCTCGATCCGTTACGCACACTCTGCAAAGGTCACAGTCACACGGGGCTACTCCAACCTCGTCACCAACTCCACATTGTCTCTGTCCAACACCTCTCCTGAGCAGGGTCAATACGTTCGCGTGGTGGTTCCAATCAAAAACAACGGAAACACAGACACGCTGAATGGTTTCGGTGGACTCCCCACCTCCAGCAACGTTGACATCTACATTTCCAACCGACCCAACAGCATCTTGGGCGGGACCAAGCTAGGCTCAGCAACCTTGAGTAACGTTGGACCTGGTGGCGTCGAGTCGGTCGAAGTCACCGTTCAGATCCCAACAAGCTATCAAGTGGGTGGGGCCTACATTCACGCTCATGTCGACGCAGGCGACGCCGTCAAAAACGAGTCCAATGAGGGCGACAACTTCTCTTACATGAGCAGCCACTCCCGCTCCATCAATGTTGCAGCCTCCACAACAGGAGGAACCAACGGAACCTCCAACCTGAAGACCCGAAGTAACATCATCCTCTCGCAAACGGTGGTGGGTGATGGTGACCAGGTGTTCGTGAACGTTCCCATTCACAACGATGGAAACTTCGTAACAGCCAACCGCGTGGGCGGAAGCGCGACCAGTTTCTATGTTCGCGTGTACCTGTCTCGCTCAGCGACCTCGATCACAGGAGCCAAACTACTGGGCAGCACTGTGTATGCAGCGTTGGCCGGTAAGTCCAACCTGGACGCATCCTTCCAGGTCACGATTCCGGAAAACTGGGCGCAAGGTCAGAGTTACATTCACTCCTTTGTGGATGCCTACCAGGATCGAATCAAGAACGAATCCAGTGAGAGTGACAACTACTCGTACCAGACCAGCCACTCGGCCACGATCCGGGTGGAACATCGCCGGTCGAACCTCCGCACCAACGGCAAGCTTACGGTGGATCGTAGCTCCGTCTTGGACAGCGATACGATTAAGGTCACGATCCCCCTTATCAACAACGGAACCGATTGGACCCGAAACAGCAGCCGCAACATCACCAGCTTTTACGTGGACCTGTACCTGACCCGAACCCCAGGAACAACCGACGGAGGAACGCTCCTCGGACGTCTCCTTGTTCCTGCCATGGCTTCGCAACAGTCCACATCCATCGAGATCGCAGGCCAAATCCCCCAAGGTTGGGCGACAGGGACAAGCTATCTCCACGCTGTGATCGACGGATACAGCAACCGAGTCCGCAATGAGTCAAACGACGACGATAACTATTCGTATGTCTACAGCCACTCCACCACCATCACCATTAACAACCGTCGCTCCAACCTCCGGACAGCCGATGTGTTGCAGCCCTCACAGACCTCCGTCAAAGACGCGGACTACATCAACGTGGCTGTTCCGATCATTAACAATGGAAACGAAACCACGCTGAACAGTATCGGCGGCACGCCTCAAACTCACCATGTGTACGTATACATCAGCAAAACGCCTGGAACACTCACAGGCGCGAAGCAGCTCGCCGGTGTGTATGTGAACGCGTTGAAAGCGGGAGAGCGGGCGACTGCCACGGTTCGTGTCCAGATTCCCTCTGGCTGGGCGACAGGAACAAGCTACCTCCACGCCTTTGTAGACGGCTACCAAAACCGGATCCGCAACGAATCTGACGAGGACGACAATTACTCGTATTCGTACGGTCACTCCGCAACCATCACAGTCACGCGACGACGTTCCAACTTGCGCACCTCCAGCGCAGTGACTCTGTCACACAGTTCCCGCAACGACGGGGAATATGTCACAGTCACCGTTCCTGTTCTCAACGCAGGAGACGATGCCACACGCAACAACGTCAACGGAACCCTCCAATCGTTTTATGTGGGCGTCTATCTTTCCCCTCGTTCGGGAGACTTGAGCGGTGCGAAGTTACTTGGCAACCAAATCATCCAAGCGCTGCAACCTGGCGAGCGTGCCAACGCCCAGATCAACGTGCAAATCCCTGTGGGAACTATCCCCGCGCGTTGGTACATCCACGCCTATGTGGACTACTACCAAGACCGAATTCGCAACGAATCCGACGAGAACGACAACTACTCGTTTGCCTACGGTCACTCGGCCATTTTGACCACCCAGCAAGTTCGCTCCAACCTGAAAACATCGGGCAAGTTGACGAGCAACGCGACCACGTACAGCGCAGGTAGCGCGGTGATTGTCACGGTCCCAGTGGAAAATGCAGGCAACGAACAAACCCTCAACGCAGTGGCAGGAACGCCACAAACGTTCTACGTTGCAGCCTACGTCTCTCGCCACCCCACCAGCTTGTCAGGGGCTCACCGACTGAACCGTGTGGTGACCCAAACCTCGCTGGCAGCGAACGGTAAGGTTTCAGTCCAGATCACCGGGAACATTCCAACCACTTCGGCTTGGACAACAGGTGGCACCATCTACATCCATGCGTTTGTCGACGAGTACCAAAACCGGATCCGCAACGAATCCGACGAGGACGACAACTACTCCTACTCCTACAACCACTCACTCACAGTGACGCTACAGGGAACACCAGGAACGACTCCCAAGTGGTCGAACCTGACCGGTACAGCGTTGATTCGCAGCGATCGCCAGACCGCATTTGAGGGCGAAAACATCACCCTCTCCTACCCCATCCAAAACAAGGGGCAGGAAGCGACATTGAACAAGCTCAACGGCACAGGTGTTAACTTTGTGGTGCGGTTCTACATTGCCCCCAACGCTGACAACCTGATTGGAGCCGTAAGCCTGGGTGACACCAACATCTACTCCATGAACGCTGGAGCCAACGAGACCGCTGTACTGCAAGGTCAGATCCCCTCCCCTTGGCCCTCTGGAAAAGCGTACATCCACGCAGTCATCGACGCGACGACAAAGGTAGGCAACGAGACCTTCCGCTCCGACAACATCAGCTACTTTAACAACCAGTCCATCACCATCAACGTCGGCTCCCGGGCCTCCAACCTGCGGACCTACGTGGGTCTTGTCGCCCGCCCCACAAGTGTGGCCCTTGGCAACAAAGTCACTGTTGATGTCAGCGTGTTGAACAACGGCGACGACATCACCAAGGATGCTTACAACGGTCGAGCTTCTGCGTTTGTTGTCTCTCTGTATTTGTCCCAGTCCAGCAACGGTTTGACCTCTGCAGTCAAGCTGAAGGATGTGAACTTTGCAGCCTTAAGCAGCGGCAGCAACGCAACCGTCCAGGTAGAAGTCACAATCCCCACAGACTGGAGCACCCAAACCGCTTACATCCATGCGGTGGTGGATTCAGGGAACGCGATCAAAAACGAATCCAACGAAGGTGATAACCAATCGTGGCAGTACGGGCATTCGGCGACGTTGCAGATTTCAACCCAACGTTCCAACCTACGAACCGAACAAGCGATTAAGTTGTCCACCCAGACGGCTGCCCACAACGACCTTGTGACAGCCACCATCTACGTGGAAAACAATGGCACAGACAGCACCCGCGATGCGCTCAACGGTAACACCGTTCGCTACACGGTCGATCTTTACCTTGCACGCTATGCCAACGGCCTCCAAGAATCGACCAAGATTGGAACGACGACCTTCGATTCACTGGGTGCTGGCGCGAAAGGCAACAACACGATCAGCTTCCGTGTCCCCAACACCTGGCCGGTCGGTACGGCTTACCTCCATGCAGTTGTCGACGCCGGCAATGCTGTCAAGAACGAATCCAACGAAGGTGATAACTACTCTTACCTGCGCTCACACTCTGCTTCGCTTCAGATCGGCCAGACCTTCTCCAACGTGACAACCTCCGCTACGATCACGTCGTCTTCGGCATCACCCAAGGCAGGTGACTTTGTTTATGTCACCGTCAAGGTCACCAACAACGGACAGGCCGAAACCCGCAAAGGCGTAGGCGACGTTACAACAGGCAGCACTGTATACCTGTGGTTGGGTCAGTTTGTGGGGAACACAGGCGCCACTCGCCTTGGCACGTTCAACATGAACTCCCTTGCGCCGGGCGCTTCACAAACCGCAACCTTCCGTGTGCAGATTCCCACCACATGGGCGCCAGGCAGTGCTTATCTCCACGCGCAAGTGGACGCGCTCAACAACGTCAAAAACGAGTCCAACGAAGGCGACAACTGGTCGTACATCAACAACCACTCGTTACCCATCAATGTAAATCCAGCCGGTGGCCCTCCCAGCACCAACGGAACATCCAACCTTCGCACCAACAAGATCATTGCGATTGACAACACCAATCCTTCTGATGGACAGAACGTTACCGTTCAAGTCTACATCCAAAACAACGGAACAGCGGTCACAGCCAACTCAGTGGGTGGCAATGGCTACAGCTTCTATGTTGACCTGTACATCAGCCAAAACGCGACCAATACCTCCGGTGGAACTCGACTGGGCCGCTTGTTGGTTCAACCGTTGGCTGGTGGTGCCACCGCAACAGTCCCCTTCCAGGTGAAGATCCCCGCAGGCTGGACTGCAGGAGCGGCTTACCTCCACGCTGACATTGATGGTTACACCAACCGGATTCGTAACGAATCCAACGAAGGTGACAACTTCTCCTACTCCTACCAACATTCGCTCAAAATCAACGTGGTGCAAAAACGTTCCAACCTTCGCATCGCTGCGAACATTGTGCCCTCCAAAACATCTCTTGCTGCAGGAGAGTACTTTGATGTCCGGGTCACCGTGGAAAACAATGGAACAGAGACTACATTGTCGGCGGTGGATGGAACACCCCAAACTCACTACCTGCGGCTGTATCTAGGCACGTTACAAACCAGCCTGAGCAGCTCCAGCACGTTGGCAGGGTTGTACCTCCAACCGCTCAAGCCTGGAGAGAAAGTCACGCAGTTGTTCCAGGTGCAAGTCCCGACCAACTGGACCGCGACCACTGCTTATCTCCATGCTTATGCAGACGGTAACAGCAATCGAATTCGCAACGAGTCCAACGAGAGCGACAACATCTCCTACCAAACCGGAAACTCAGTCAAGGTGACTGTGGGTCAAAAGCAGTCCAACTTGCGAACGGGTGGGGAGTTGAAGATTGATAACGCAACCCCCATCGACAACAGCAAAGTGAACGTCACAGTTCCCATCCTGAACAATGGCACCGACGTCACCCGAAGCGGAATCGCTGGCACTCCTCGTACCTACTATGTAAACCTGTACATCAGCACCAGCAAAAACACGATCACAGGAACGGGCACCAAGTCTCTGGGAAGCGTGTTGATGCCTGCCTTGGATGGTGGAGATACAGCAACCACAAGGATGCAGGTCACGATCCCTGAGAACTGGCCGGTAGGCACTTCGTACATCCACGCGTTTGTTGATAGCTCAGGCAACCGGGTTCGCAACGAATCCAACGAGAACGATAACTACTCGTATGTGTACAACCACTCCGTGACCATCAACGTGCAACAAGCTCGCTCCAACCTCAAAACCTACGCGGGCATCTATGTATCCAACAGCGCCCCCAACGGCGGAGAGTATGTGGATATCAACGTTCCCATCGAAAACAACGGAAACGTTGAAACCCTGAGCAACGTGGGCGGAACTCCACGAACACACTATGTGTATGTGTATCTGGCTCCCAACCCCAACAACCTGACAGGAGCGACCCAGTTGGGCGGCATGTACGTCCAAAGCCTCAAGGCCAAGGAGAAGACCATCGCTCAGATGCTCCTCCGCTTGCCGACCAACAAGGCCGCTGGGCAGTACTACATCCACGCGTACGTAGACGGTTACCAAAACCGGATTCGCAACGAATCCAACGAGAACGATAACTACTCCTACATTTACAGTCACTCGGCGGTGGTGTTCCTCGACCAGAAACGCTCCAACCTCCGGACACAGGGGCCGTTGACTCTCTCGACCCCACAAACTCGATCGGGCCAGCAGATTAGCGTCACAGTGCCAGTCATCAACGCCGGCTCCGATGTCACTCGAAACGGAAGCAATGGTGCAGCGACGGGCCATACCGTCCGGATTTACATCGGACCCAACGCCAACAACCTGACCGGTGCGAGCAACGTAGGAAGCTTCACCGTGGGCTCCTTGGCGGCTGGTTCTACCGCAAGCCAGGCGGTCAATGTGACGGTTCCAGGTAGCTTCAACGGAACCTACTGGGTGCATGCGTATGTGGATGCGACCAACGCCATCCGAAACGAGGCCGACGAGAACGACAACTACTCCTACAACCTCGGCCACTCTCAGCAGCTCGGAGTGAACCAGTTGCGGTCCAACTTGCGGACGGATGCTTCCCTGTCCGTCAACAACAAGAGCCCGCAAGAAGGCGCGCTCCTGACCATCACCGTCCCCGTTATCAACGACGACATTGACACCACAAGGGTCTCCAACGGAGGCAACACCACAGGCTTTGACACTTGGGTGTACATCTCCAACTCGCCCAGTTCGTTGGCCGGAGCCGCGCTTGTAGGCAAGAACACCGGAACGGCACCGCTGACTGCCGGTAGCAAGGTCAATGTTACGGTCAACGGGCAGCTCCCTGGAAAGTGGGTGGGCACCCGTTACCTCCACGCAGTGGTGAACCCCTCAGGCAGTCGTCGGGTTGGCAACGAACGCTTCACCAACGACAACTCTTCGGGTCAACTGGGCCATAGCATCCCGATCACCATTGGGGCGAGCCGGTCCAACCAACAGTTTGACGGCAAGATCCAACTCTCCACGGCACAGGCTGCTCCGGGCGCTTCGGTGAATGCGACCATCAAGATCAAAAACTCCGGCAACGACACCTCTCGGAACAGCGCCGGTGGCTCACCTCAGAAGGTTCAAATCCGCCTGTACATGACCACCAACGCGTTCAGCCGACAGGCTGCGACTCTGGTCACAACCATCACCACAACGGTAGCCTTGGGCGCAGGACAATCCACAACGGTACAAGGAACCTTTACGGTCCCTGCTTTCACCCAGCCCAACTACTATGTGCATGGTTACATCGTTCCCGTTGGCAACGAAGATGTGGTGTTTGATAACGAGTCGTTCCAAACCAACGACTCGGCCATTTTGAAGATCCTCGCCACTCCACTGTCTGACCTTGTGTACGACGGCAAGCTATCTCCCTCCAGCAATGTTCCGTACGCCGGGCAAGCGATCACTGTGGATGTACCGCTCAAGAACTCGGGTCAGGCTCCCACACGCAAAGGGCTGACAGGAGCCACCACAGGCTTTGATGTTACGGTGTACCTTGGTCCAAACGCGACGAACCGAACCAACGCAGTTCAGGTTGGCAAGGCCACGTTGTCGGCAGGTTTGGGCGCAGGAGGAGTAGCGACAGCGCGTGTTTCGGTGACGATTCCCTCGCAAGCTGCAGTGGGTCAGGCGTACCTCCACGCAGTGATCGATGTGGCACAAAATGTGGGCAACGAATCCGACCGCAACAACAACGAGTCTGCAACAACAGGCAACAGCGTCGCGATCAACATCACCGCTTCCACCCAAACCCAGCGCAGTGACGTGAAGTTTGATGCGAAGCTATGGGCCTCCACGACCACGCCGTACCCAGGACAAAGTGTGTCGGTCAACATCGGCTTGGAAAACGCTGGCAACGATGACACCCGAACCCAAGTCGGTGGAACCGCCACCGGCTTCAAGGTTGGATTGTATCTTAGCCAGTACAGCAACCGTCTCACCAACGCTGCACGCGTCGGAACAGCAACACTCACCAGCGCCTTGAGCGCCAGCCAAAAGTCATTGGTATCCTCCACCATCACCATCCCTAGCAACGTCACTGCGGGAACCTGGTATTTGCACGCACGAGCCGACGTTGACGGTCAGATTGGCAACGAGTCCAACCGCAGCAACAACGACTCCTGGTCGAGCAGTCACTCGATTCCACTGACGATTGTGACGTCACAACAGCGCGCCGACCTTGATATCCAAGGCAGCCTCGCTGTCAGTACGCTCCAGCCGTTTGCGGGCCAAGCGATTACAGTTCAAGCGACGATTCGCAACGCAGGCAACGACACCACTCGGGACAAAGTAGGTGGCACAGCGCGTGGCTTTACCGTTGCGGTGTACATTGGCACCAAAGCTGATGGCTCCGGACTTACCCAACAGATCGGCACCTATACCGTGAACGCCTCGATGGTCAGCACCGCAACCCTCAACATTACGGTGAACGCAACCATCCCAGGAACATGGGGGAATGGAGCGTCTTACATTCACCTTGTGGTGGATCCAGGTCGCGTGATTGGTAACGAAGGAAACTTCCGCAACAACGCCAGCTACAACACCAACCAGTCGGTGGCTATTACGGTCAGCGGCGCCACCAACAACAAGCGCAGCAACTTGAACCTGAAAGATCCCATCCAATCGACAGGAACACCGTACGCCGGTGCTTATGTTACGATCGAAGCGGTCGTACAAAACACTGGAAACGATGCGTCCTTGGACAAGATTGGTGGAGTCAAAACCGACTTCTTCGCGACCATCTACCTGTCCAGTTCGGGCACCTCGGTGGCCAACGCGACCTCGTGGAAGGATGTGAAGATCTCGGCGCTGGATCCGAACCAAAGCCAAAACATCAAAGAGACCTTACGAATCCCTGTCGGGCTTCAACCTGGCACCTATTGGGTCCATATCTTTGTGGACGAAAAAGCTGCCATCAACAACGAGTCCAACCGCCTCGACAACCTCGATGTGACCAAGTCGATCAAGCTCACCATCGGTGGCATTGATGACAAGGACAAGGATGGTGTGAAGTCAGACAAAGACTGCGATGACAACGACAAGACCGTCTATCCCGGCGCCAAAGAGATTTGCGACGGAAAAGACAACGACTGCGACACCCAGGCTGACAACGGCCAGAACCTTTGCACAGCGGGCGCTGCTTGTGTCAACGGAACCTGCGTCTCCAACTGCAACCCTGCCTGTGGCAATGGCTTCCGATGCAGCAACAACCAATGCGTCGAAGACAACTGCTACGGACTCGGATGCCCCCAAGGCAAGGTGTGTTTGAACAGCGCTTGTGTGGACAACCCCTGCGCCAATGTGACTTGCAGCAGCGGAGAATACTGTCGCGGTGGAAAGTGCATCAAGTCGTGCGCTGGCGTCAGTTGTTCTTCAGGTGAAACGTGCAAGGAAGGAACTTGCTCCGCAGACACCTGCGCAGGCGTTCGTTGTCCCTCCGGTCAGTACTGTGACCAAGGGACTTGCAAGCCCAGCCAGTGTGGCGGCGTAGTCTGCACCAACGGTCGAATTTGTGAACCTTCCACAGGAAAGTGCATCGACGACCCCTGCGCCTACATGACTTGTCCCTCGGGTCAATACTGCCAGCAAGGTTCTTGTTACAACGATCCATGCGGAGGCCGCTGCAAAACCAATGAGACATGTTGGGGCAATGGTTTCTGTGTTCCCAACAACTGCTACTTCTCTGGATGCCCCTCGGGTCAACTCTGCATTGGCGGCACTTGTGTGCAAGACCGCTGCGCAAACAAGACCTGTGCTTCGGGAGAGTTCTGTCGGGATGGCAACTGCATCAAGTCCTGCGCAAGTGTGACTTGCGGTGCCAATCAAGTTTGTCAGGACGGCCAGTGTGTGTCCAACCCCTGCGCCGGTGTGTCCTGCCCGTCCGGTGAAGTCTGCCTGAGCGGAAAATGTATCAAGAATCCCTGCACCACCGTATCCTGCGGTGTGGGTCAGGTCTGTGACCCTGGAACAGGAACCTGCAAGGCCGATCCTTGTTATGTCGTAACTTGTGCACAAGGCGAAATCTGCCGCAACGGAAGTTGCTTCACCTCTCCCTGTACCAGCACCTGCCAGCAAGGCTTTGTTTGCTTCAACGGCTCCTGCGTTGAGAACAGTTGTTACACCTTTGGATGTGTCCAAGGTTACATCTGTGTCCAAGGTCGATGTGTCTCGGATCCCTGTGTTGGAAAGCAATGCAACACGGGCGAATACTGCTACCAGGGAGCTTGCTACAAAGCTTGCTCTGGCGTGACCTGCCCCTCCGGTCAAACCTGTGTGCGTGGCCAATGCCAGGCCGACCCTTGCGCAGGGAAGACTTGCAACCAGGGTGAAGTCTGCGTCAACGGTCAATGTGTAACCAACCCCTGCGCCAACAAGAGTTGTGGCCAGGGCCGTTACTGTGATCCAGCGACAGGTTCTTGTGTGTACGATCCATGCTCCAACATCACCTGTCCAAAACCTTCGCAGTATTGCTCCAACGGATCGTGTTACGACTACACCTGCACCACGACATGCCCACAAGGCTTTGTCTGCTACAAGGGTGCTTGTCGCTCCGACAACTGCTACACCTATGGATGTCCCACAGGTCAGTACTGCTCGGGCGGAACGTGCAAGGCCAACCCCTGTGCCAATGTCACTTGCTCCTCCGGCGAGTTCTGTCGCGCCGGTAGCTGCGTCAAGAGCTGCGCAGGTGTACAATGTGCCACTGACGAACGTTGTGTGGATGGCTCCTGTGCCAAAGACCCCTGCCACAACAAGCAGTGTGCCCAAGGCGAAGTCTGTGTGGCAGGCAACTGTGTCACCAACAAGTGCACAAGCACCTACTGTGGTGTGGGCCGAGTTTGTGACCCAAGCACCGGAAACTGCGAAGACTCCGCCTGCAACGGTGTGACCTGTCCGTCGGGTCAAATTTGCCGCAACGGTCAATGCATCACGTCACCGTGTCAGCCGGTTTGTCCGACCGACAAAGTCTGTGAAGGCAACACCTGTGTCACTCCTGACTGTTACACCTTTGGCTGTCCCAACGGTCAGGTTTGCCAGTCGGGCGTGTGCGTGGTTGACCTCTGCGCCAACAAGACCTGCGCATCTGGAGAGTTCTGTCGCAGCGGTCAATGTGTGAAGACCTGCGCGGGTGTGACCTGTAGCTCCGGCGAGATCTGTGAAGATGGCTCCTGTATCAAAGATCCTTGCGACGGTGTGCAGTGCAACACAGGCAACCAGATCTGTCACAAAGGCACCTGCATCGACGACAAGTGCAAGAACGTCAACTGCAAGAAGGGTCAGGTTTGTGACCCACCCACAGGCACCTGTGTGGATGATCCTTGTCAGTACGTGAAGTGCACCACACCTGACGCGAGCTGCCGCAACGGCATCTGCTACGGTGACCGCTGTGATCCCACTTGCAAGCAAGGCGAGAAGTGCAAAGCTGGCGTTTGTGTGGAAGACAACTGTTACACCGACGGTTGCCAAAACGACCAGGTCTGCCTCAACGCCCAATGTGTGGACAACAAGTGCAAGGACAAACAGTGCGGTCCCCGCGAGTTCTGTCGTGACGGAAGCTGCATCCCATCCTGCGCGCAAATCCAGTGTGCCTCGGATGAGCTTTGTCGTGATGGAAAGTGCTTCAAAGATGCGTGCGCTGGAGTCTCTTGCAGTGACACAGAATACTGCAAAGATGGCTCATGCGAACCCAGCCAATGTAGCAACATTACCTGCGGAACAGGACGCGTGTGCAACCCCGAAACGGGCAAGTGTATCGACGATCCTTGCCTCTACGTGCAGTGTCCTTCCAGCGAAGTTTGTCGCAACGGAAACTGCTTCAGCCCGCCCACCAACGAAGAGGAAGTTCCTTCGGAAGCAACCGGAGAGGGTGTCACCGAAGCGACCACAGAAGGGACAACCGATGGTGGAACACCTGAAGAAGGTAGCGACACAACCTCCAACAAAGAAGACGTAACGGGCGAAGGCTCTAGCACGGACAAGTCCAACGGAGAAGCCGTCGCTGACAAAGATCCAGGTGAGCTGCCCCCACCACCCGAAGGGTGTGGCTGCAACCAAGATCCTACACCGGCGATTCCGCTCCTGCTAATCCTCCTCGCTCTCGCAGCCTTCTCCTTCCGTCGTCGCCGCGTCTAACCCCACTCTGACAACTCCGACAACTCCCCTTTTTCTCTCCCTAACGTTTCTCTAGCAACCTAGTTAGTGACACCCTCAATCACTGTGATGGTTCGGCCTGAAGCAAAAGGACCCTTCACCGTTTGCTGGGTTCCATTCGGCCACGTCACCACAATCGCATCGGCTTGTTGGGTCTTCCCAAGCCCAAACGTTTGGACATAAGGACTTTGCGACAGGTAGTTCGTACCTGCCGTGACGAGGCGCATTTGCGGAGACAAACCTTTTGCGAGAACGCGCACTGTGGCACCCACACCAAAGCGGTTGCTTCGGACTCCTTTTAGCTTCACCTTCAGCCAATGATGGGAGGTCACATGCTTGTTGGGAAAGAGCTTGGGTCCAGTGCCGTAGTCATTGAGGAGAAGGTCCATCCGGCCTGTCCCTGAAAGGTCGGCTGCAACGGCGCTTCGGCTGTTGCTTTTGTAGACAACTGGGGTCGGATGGGGAAACACAAAGAACCGCTTGCCATCCCGAACAAAGAGCTGGTTCTCCTGGTTGGCTGCAAAAGCCTGGGGAGCCCAACCGTTGGCCAGGTAGAAGTCTTCGTCTCCGTCATTGTCAAAGTCAAAGAACACGCCACTCCACGACCACCCACGAAAGCCAGGTTCAAAGAAGACTTGCTCCTGACTTTGGTACAGGTCCTTCCTCTTGGTGTCGCTGACGTAAAACTTGTTACCAGCCAAGTAGAAAACCGAACGCAGGATGTGCTCATCCATACGAACCAGAGAGTTCCCTTTGGGCAGAATGAAGCCAATGTCTTTGGAGAACATGTCAATGACAGACACATACAGGTCCAACTTTCCGTCCTGGTTGATGTCCGTCACGCTGGCGTTCATCCCGTTGGTGCGGTCGTTCAGGCCCCACCGCTTTGCGACTTCACGAAAGCGGCCGTTCCCCTGGTTAAGGAACAACTCATCGTGTCCAAAATCATTGGCAACAAAAAGATCGATGTGACCGTCGTGGTTAAAGTCCATCGCAGCAAAGGCCATGCTCCACCCGGTGCTGCCTGTCCCAGTGGATGCGGTGACATCCTGGAAGCGGCCGTTCCCCACGTTGCGATACATCACGTTGGGCCGACCGTTCCGGCCGTCTACGGAAGGAAGTTGATGGTCCGAACGTTGGGCTGCGCCAAAGTAGCCGATGTACAGATCAAGCTTGCCATCGTTGTCGTAGTCGAAGAAAACAGCGGTGTTGGCTCCCAAGGTAGTTTGGATGCCCGACTCCTTGGTCTTGTCCTCAAAGCGACCATCCTTTCGCTGGAGAAACAGGCGGGAAGGCCTGACAGCGTGCAACACAAGCAAGTCCAGGCGTCCATCGTTGTTCACGTCAGCAAACAAAGCTTGATGGGAGTCATAGTGAGGATTGCTCAACCCAACCTTGGCAGTTACATCCTCAAACCGATATCCCCCTTGGTTGCGGAACAAGCGGTTGCAACCTTCCCCTGTGAAGAAGAGATCAATATCTCCGTCGTTGTCGTAATCTACGGCTGAGACACTTGCACCGTTGTACACCAGCAAGCCGGGATAACGACGATCCAGTCCATCTCCAGACGCCTCTTTGGGATCTCGATGAGGGTTGGTTAATGAGTTACGCGTGGGAGGCACATAGGGATGAGGTGTTGACCTGGTAAAAGCAAACTTCCCCTTGTAAAGATGGCTCCGAAGAGCCGGACATGGTGCACCGAAGATGTTGCGAAGGGAAGCACCAAACACACCCTTTTGGTACTTCTTCATGAGCGCTTGCTTGCGCTGTTTCTCCTTGGCTCCCCATTGAAAGTGCTTGGGTAACGGCTGCAACAATCGAATCCGATAGATCCGAAACAGTAAGCGACGCAGTTGAGTTCCTGTAAGCTTTCGGCTTTGGGGACTCAGTGCTTTTGCCGTGTGAAGAAAGAACCAAATGAACTCAGAGACTCGCTCAGCCAGGACCTCTGCCGCAAAAGGGCTGAGCGGCTTGGCCGAAGGCATCTTCCTCCAAAGCTCCCGTAAGATGGACCAATGCAGCGTGACATCCCGGACCGCATCCAGCGACGGCCCCATCAACGTTTTTGTTGCAAACGCTGGACCTTTCCGCGTCATTTGAGCGTACCAAAGCTTCACATCACCGTTCACAAGAGTTTGGTGAGGGAACAGCTTGCCCAAACGCTCCATCACAAACCGGGTGGTCAGATAGGGCTGTGCTTTCACGTTTTTGAAATTGTGGGGCTGCACCAACGCTTCCCTCTGAAGCGGCGCTGCAAGGGACGTCACGGTGCCCTGCGAAACCCCTTGCGCCATCGTAGAGAGACCGATTTGGATGGATTGAAAGAGAACATCCAAAGCTTCTCGGTCCAGCGCAATGGGTGACAAACGGTTCAACAAAGCGAGCATTTGCGCCCGGCTCTGCTTCCCTTTCCACACAGACTTGTTCCAAGAGCGCAACGCAAGGACCTTTTGGTCCATGTTCTGGAGGGTTAGCTTTCGCAACAATCGATATCCCTTGGCTCTGTTTCGAATGGGAAATCGAACCTTGTAACGACCTTGTTGTTGCCCCAAACCTTGGCCTTGCAGCTCTTTGAGAAACAACAAATACCCCTCACGAATGTCACCAAACTGGATGGTGTGATGTTTGTTCCGAAGCGCGGCCTTGTTCGCAAGCTGTAGCAGTCGCAAATTCAGCACGGTAGACACGTCGGTAAGTTTCTTCATTCCACTGTAAGCAAGGGGCTTAATGTCGACCCATCCCTTTTGGAAGAGGCCCTCTCCGACAAAGCTTTCCATTGCAATGGCAAGCAACAGCCGCCAATTCTCTGTCACTCGATGGTAATGTTTGAGCTTGGAGGCAGTCGGAGTGTTGGCCCGGGAGCGTTGTTCCAAGATCTGCAAGGAACGCAACAGTCCTTTGGGAAGAGCGGCGCTGATATCCTGGCGGGACAATTCGGACTGAGAAGACAATGTACTTGCGTGTCGCCACAGCCGATACATCAGCACCTTGCTGACTTCAATTTTAAGGAACGAAGCGGCCTCACTCAAAGGACGCCTCGCATAAAAGTGCTCCATCATTCGCACGGTGGTCCAACAGGTTGCATCTCGCTTGGACTCATGCTGCACAATGTGTTGAAGCGCCCGTTTCGCGGTGGGATACAACACAAACGAACTCGCCCTGGAGGTTGGCAATGACGTCGTAGTTGCCCCCCTCTTCGACTTCAATGTGGAGGGTCGGGATGTTTGTTTGTAGGAAGGAGTTGCACCCGTCAATCCCAACAGAACAAACAGCATAACAACAAGGAAACAAGCGGACGAAGTTCGCGGCATGACTCTCTCTTTTGAATTGTGTTTAAACGCGTAGCCTTTGACAACACATGCAAAGCACAAAAAGAACTCAACAATCCCACACAACAATATGGCAATGACTACTAGACCTGGAGAGAAGCAAGAATGTCCCACTTCCTCACGTTGGAGAGCCACTTCGAGGATGAGAAACGGCTGACGTTCCTTGTCGTTGGAGGGGTGCAGCGGTATAACAGTGGCAAAGTTCACCCCTTCCACCAAAGCCAAAGACGTGAACGTCGCGAGACACGACCAGCCAAGCCTATCCTTGCATCATAGGAACGCGTGTATGATTGAAGTAAAAAACCTGGTGAAACGCTACGGTGATTTCACAGCCGTGGATGACATCTCTTTTTCCATCCCCAAGGGACAAACGTTTGGACTGTTGGGGCCGAATGGTGCAGGCAAAACGACCACCATCCACACCCTCTTGGGAGTTCACAAGCCAGACGCAGGGACCGTCACCATAAACGGTATCCAAGACCCCACCCAGCCAAGCCTTCGCAAGATGATGGGCGCTGCCCCTCAGGCCCTCGCCCTCTACGAAGAACTCACAGGCGAAGAAAACATCCGCTTCTTCGGCCAATTGTACGGGTTGTCAGGCAAAGCATTGAAGACTCGGGTGGAAGAAGCCCTCGCGTTTGTCGGCTTGACAGCACGCAAAGACGATCATGCAGGAACCTACTCAGGGGGCATGAAGCGCCGATTAAACCTGGCGTGCGCGTTGGTCCATGACCCCGAAGTGATTGTTCTGGATGAGCCAACCGTTGGGGTAGATCCCCAGTCTCGTAACTCTCTGTTCGACAACATTGAGAAGTAAAAACAAAGAGGCAGAACCATCCTGTACACCACGCACTACATGGAAGAAGCCCAACGCCTCTGTGAGCAAGTTGCCATTGTTGACCAAGGAAAGCTCCTTGCGATGGACACCGTTGATGGCTTGATTGAAGCCCACGGGGGAGTCTCGGTCGTAGAGATTCAGTTGGAGTCCTTGCCCGACAATGTGAACGATCTGCCTGGAACCCTTCACGACCATACCCTTCGTATCGAAACCGAGTCCCCCCTCGAAGACATCGCACAACTGGCCGGAGAAGGCTTGCACTTCCGACAGCTCAAAGTAGAGCGGGCCGACCTGGAAACTGTGTTCCTCAACCTCACAGGACGGAGCTTGCGCGACGTATGAAAGCACTCTTTTCTATCGCCATGAAAGACCTTCGCTTGCTCGCTCGCGACAAGATGGGAATGATCTTCATCCTCCTGTTTCCCCTGTTCTTGGCCCTCTTCTTTGGTGCTGTGTTTGGTGGAGGAGGAAGCCAAAAGGGAACCCTCAAGATCGCAGTCATTGACAACGACAACAGCAAGGCATCCCAAGGTTACCTCAACAAGCTCCAATCCATTGAGATGCTCAAGCTGGTTCCCATGCCTCTGGGCCAAGCCAAAGAACAAGTCCGACAAAGCAAGCTCGTCGCCTACCTTCATATCCCCAAAGGCTTCGGGAACAGCGGCCCGTTTGGTGGAAACAACGCCAAAACTCAGCTTCGCGTTGGAATCGACCCGGCCCGTCGCGCCAGCAAAGGATACCTGACAGGACTTCTGACGCAGGGATATTACCAGTCCATGATGACTCAGTTTTCGGATCCCAAGCAAATGAAAACCTGGGTCAGCCGAGGCCGTCAGGATCTCGCCAAAGACAAAACCATGGCACCGGCACAGAAGCTCTTGATGCACACGTTCCTTGGTGCAGTGGATGTCTTTATGAGCGGGGTGGACAACAAAGTCTATAAGTCCGGCACTCCCTTCAAGATGGACATCCTCAAAGTGGTCGCCGTGACGCCTCAGCGCAAGCGTCCACTTTCTCCGTTTGAGGTGACCTTCCCTTCAGGCTTGCTGTGGGGTCTGCTCTCTTGTGCGTTGGGTTTCGCGATCTCCCTGGTTCGCGAACGCAAGATCGGCACCTTTCTTCGACTGCAGATGGCTCCCATCTCACGGGCTCAAATTCTCCTTGGCAAAGGACTCGCCTGTTTCCTTGCGGCCCTCGGTGTCATGGCTCTCATCCTTACCGTAGGTGTGCTGTTCACCAAGGTCCGGATTGGTCAGCCGGTGTTCCTGGTCATGGCCATGTTGTGCAACAGCGTTTGCTTTGTCGGTCTGATGATGATTGCGGCAACACTGGGCAAGACAGAGGAAGCCGTCAACGGGGCGGGATGGGCCGGCATGATGGTCATGGCGATGCTCGGTGGGGGAATGATTCCCCTGATCTCCATGCCCACCTGGCTCGCCAAGCTCAGCAATTTCAGCCCTGTCAAGTGGGGGATACTCGCGATTGAAGGCGCGATCTGGCGCGACTTCTCATTCGCAGAGATGCTTGTTCCCTGTGGAATTCTTGTCGCAGTGGGCGTTGTCGCCTTTGGCACCGGATGGGTGCTGTTCCAACGCGCCGAGGCGTAGGGGATATTAAGCTCGTCGCCGCCATCCAACGCCAAGCCAAGCGAGCAGCACAAACAAGAGTGGAATTGGAGAGGTGTCTGGAGCCTGACAGCCACAGGCCATGGGCGGTGATGTGTAAGAGTCCACGACGCCGCCTTGAATCTTGTCGACCACTCCGCCATCCATGGACGGTTCCGTTGGATTCGGTATCGCTTCCGTCTCTACCGTTTCGGTGGGCACCACGCTTGTGTCTTTCCGACAGATAGCCTCCGTGCAGATCTCACCCACTTCACAGTCTTTGTCGCTGAAACAAGTCCGCTTCTTGATGCATTCGTTGCCGGAACACACCTGACCTGTCCTGCAGTCGAGATCCGTCTCACAACCGCTGCGTACGCAAGTCCCACCTTGGCAAGCTTCCGATGGAGTGCAGTCGGCCTGGGTCTGGCATGAGGGTCGAGGAGAACACAGCTTGTTCTTGCAAAGCTCGTAAGGCTCACAGTCCAGGTCATGTGTACACACCACGGGGATGGTTTGACACACACCTCGCTTGCAGCGGGCTTGCACTCCACAGTCGCTGTCTTTTGTGCAAGGACCCTCCACGCAGATCTTGGTGTTGCCAGTCAGGTTCTTGCAGCGCGCGTTGGAAGCACACACGCTGCTGTTGCAAGAGCAAAACCTCATGGAGCCCGAGACAATGCATGCCCCGCCTTCACTTTTGCAGTCGTTGGCGGTTCGACAGGCACGCACACACACTGAATCTCCCGTGCTCAGCTTGGCGCACAGCAAACCTTCCTTGCAGCGGAAGATCGAGTCACAAGCTTCGCCAGGATCACGAGAGGCAGGCGGCAAACAAAGAGACTTATCCTCTGTGGCTTGCTCACAAGTGTAGCCGTCTTTGCAAAGCTCTCCCGCCGACTCTTTGCGCTCACATTGCCCCCACGTTTTGAGGATCGATTTGTTGCACGCGTAGCCGCGACGGCAGTCTTCGTCTTTGGCGCAGTAGCAAGCAGCAACCGACAAAGAGAACTTGCGACATTGCCCGCCCCCCACACAAGAAGACTCGCTGGAGCATGTCTTCAAACACACAGACCAACGACTAACGCTGAAGCATCGGGCTCCTGAAGAACATTGGCCGCCGCTCTTGCACACGCTCCCAAACGCTCCTGGTGGGAAATCACCCGTGCAGGTTTGGACACAAACCCGACCATCTGCGGTGTTGAGACATTCGTAACCGGAAGCACACTTGCGCAAGGAGCTGCAAACATCACCGTGCTCTCCTCCACCAGGCCTTTGGCAAATGTTATCTTGGCACCCAAAGCCTTCGTGGCAATCCGTCTCTTCTTTGCAGCGGCAATTGCCCGACGAAGCCTTGCACTGAAATGTGCCGCGAACCGACTCACAGCTATAGCCTTCCGGACAAAAGAGATTGGCTTCACAAGGTTGGGTGCAATAGGCTCCCTCTTCGTAAGCCACACACATACCTTTTCCACAGTCGCTGTCTTTTTTGCAGGGTTGGCAGAGGGTCTTTTCTGCGCTCACAGGTTTGGGTTTGCAAGTATTCTTTTGGCAAGACTCTCCAGGTCCACAGTCCTTATCCTGCCGACAAGTGACAGACTTGCACACTTGCTGCGATGGAACGCACATGGCCTGTCCGTCTACGTTTTGGCAGGTGCTTCCGATAGGACAACAACGGTTGGCGTCACAAGCCTGCAAGCAACGATACCCTTGCTCTTGCTTTTGGCAGATCCCCTGGCCTGTTTGCCCACAAGCGCTGTCTGCATCACAAGGCTGGCAAAACGTATCCAACGGCTTGGAGCCTTGAAGTTCACAGTTGCCCTTTGCTGTGTTGCATTGGTAACAGGGGCCACAATCGCTGTCGGCTTTGCAACCTGACCCAAATCGGTCCATCATCGACTTCAGCCATGAGGCAACAATGTCCACTCGAAACGCCCAACTTGAGCCGTCACACAAAGGACCTCGCGAGTTGGAGCGGCCCGTCACATACGAGCTAAACACCACCACCTGCCAGGAATTGTTAAGCCAGGCCAGGCCTGGTCCACCAGAGTCTCCCGTGCAAATGCTCTTTCGAGAGTCTTTGGCTTCGACTCGATCGCGCAGCACCTGCTTCACCGTAAGATCCACAGCCACACGCTTGCCGTAGCTGTATGGGATCGGCTGCGTTCGGACCAAGCCATACCCCGCAAAGCGAAGCTTCTTTCCCACCCATTGCGACGTTAATGCCGTGGTGTAAAGCTTGTATGGCTTCACATTGGAGACGCTATCTTTCAAAACAATCACGCCGACATCAAAGACCATACCTTCTGAGGTCCGGGCGTACTGCGGATGCTCCAACCACTGCAACACATCGTACAGATCGGTCTTATCGCTGATACCGCTCTTCACATCCACACGAACCTTGACCTTGTCCAAACCATAGCGCTTGGCTTGCGACAAGCAGTGTGCGGCAGTCACAACAAGCCGAGGCGCAATCAAAGTACCCGTACAGAATGGTGTTTTGCCTGCCACGATCGCAGTCACTCCAGAGAGAGAGCGATCCAAGCTACCGCCCACGATAGCCTGCGATTGTACGGCCATGGGAGGGCGCACGTCGTTCGGGGTCATACCTTGACAGGCGACCAAACCAACCAAACTTCCCAACCATGCAAAATACCGAATCATCGTACGCATCAAGCTTCTCGCTGCTGCCCACATCCGCCCTCGTGCGGGCTCACACCAAAACGTGAGTATACCCCACCTTGGGCCTCTCTTCATCCTTAAACCGCCTTACCCCCTCAAAAGTTACAATCCCACTCCAAGAAAAATCAAACCCGAGTGATTCTCAGGATTATGGGTTTACATAATATAAACTTTAGCAAACAACTACAACCGAAGACAGCACGTTGCTTTGGGGGTTATCGCTATTCCTGGCGGTGCAGTTGTGGTATAGAGGGGGCCGAGTGATGGAAGCGAGAACCTTAACAAGCGACAGGCAAAGGGATTCATGACAAAGATATTGATGGTAGCGCCGGAGCTTGCAAAAGTTGCTATGGTCGGAGGCATCGCTGAGTATCTGTTGGGCTTGTCCGGTGCGCTGCTGCAGCAAGGACACGATGTAAGAGTCGCCCTCCCCCACTACGGCTGGCTGGAGCACGAGCACGAGCTTACGGTGCTGAGGGAGCGCTTGCCTGTCCCACTTGGGATGGGCGCCAGCACTGTGACCAAGGTGTGGCAAACCCACTTGACCTTGAGCCGTGAAGAAACCCACCGACTCCCTGTCTACGTGATGGGGGAACATACCCATTTTGCGACGCTACAGCGCGCAGTTGATCTCTACCGATGGCCCAATCATGAGCCCTGGGTTGTGTTCAACAAAGCCGTGGCGGAGTGGGTGAATGTCTCGGACTGGAAGCCGGATGTCATCCACTGTCATGACGCCCACGCTGCGATGCTGCCCATTTACGTACGCGACGCACGGGACAAGGCTCCCCATCAACCGCTCGCTCAGGTTCGCACGGTGCTCACCCTCCACAACCTCCTCAACCAAGGCAGAGGAAGCCAAGAGCTTGTCTCCTTCGCAGGGCTCTTCCATGGTTGGTACAATCCTGACGGCTTGGAGTTTTACGGCAGCACCAATGTGCTCAAGGGTGGCATCCTACACGCCGACCAAGTCAACACAGTGAGCCCCACGTACGCTTGGGAGATCTGCCACAGCAACGAGCAAGGCTTTGGGTTGGAGGATGTTCTTTGTCACGTCCGCTCCGAAGGTCGGCTGCGAGGGATTCTCAACGGTCTGGACGAAGTTCGCTGGCAGTTGGAAGGCCTTCATTACAACGGCAGCAAGGAAGACATAGAGATCTTGGAGGCCGTCAAAGACACCACGCGAGAAAAGCTGTACAAGCTCTGGCACTGGGAAGAAAGCCACCAACCTGTGTTTATGTTCCGAAGCCGCTGGGACCACCAAAAAGGAATCCTCCTGCTCGCCGAATGCATGGAAACCATCACGGAGTTGGCGCGCTGTGTCATGGTGACCTGGGGAACGCTGGGACACACACCTGAACAAGTCCGCGCCTGGCACAAACTCCAAGACCTCGCCAAGCGCAAGCCCCAACAATTTTTGTTGAACCCTGAAGGGCTCAATGACATCGAAGATACGCTGGCTCATTACACTCTCTCTGACTTTGTCCTGATGCCGTCCACCTACGAACCTTGTGGCCTGGTTCAGCTTGAGACCCAGCGTTGCGGCGTGATTCCAGTGGTCCACCACACCGGCGGCTTGCGGGATACGGTGTTTGAGCACACCCTGCCGGATCGACCGTCGCCCAACGGGTTCGTGTTCCACCATCTGGAGCCTGAGCATTGCCTCGCTGCTGTGCGACGAGCCATCGACGCATTCCACGACCCCAAGCGATTCAACCAGCTCCGTCAGCATGCGCTGCTTCAGCAAAACAGTTGGGCCGATCGGGTACAAGAATACGAAACACTCTACAAGGAAGCCCTCCCTCGCTGAACACCTCCTTCCATCCCTCATCCTGCGGCGCCTCGCGGAAGCCAAGGGAACTGCAATGTGCTCTAAGTCTGCCGTACATTTGACCTGCGTCAAGTTTCGCCGTACACAAAGGACCTACAGTACTTACAGTATGTTTTTGGGAAAGGGAGGAAGGAATGAATCATCCGGGCGCCTCGAATGACTCTGGGATCTGGAGCTTTCCGGATCCATCACCTACGCTACCAGAGTTTCCAGGCGTGGGCACAGACGCAGAGAAACAACAGTTTGTCCTTCTTCAGAAGCAGCTCCCTGACTTGTTTCGACGGGTGTTTCCCAATCCACGCTCACAACAAACGGTTGTTGTCATCCCCAGCCTTTCTCTCGACCAGCGGGAGTTGAAGAAAATTACGGGCGTGCATCACTACGAAGAACGCCTCCTCTGCTTGCTTCTGCTGCTTCGAATGCCATGCACCCGCCTTGTGTATGTCACAAGCCAACCCCTCTCCCCCAATGTAATTGACTACTTCCTCGGCTTGCTGCAAGGCATCCCTGGAAGCCATGCTCGAAAGCGGCTGAAGCTGCTCAGCTGTCATGACGCCTCTCCGATTCCTTTGTCCCAAAAGATACTGGACCGTCCTCGCCTGCTTCGAAGAATCCGAGAGCTAGCGCCTCCTGGCTCCTCCAGTCACATGACTTGCTTTAACGCCACGTCGCTGGAGCGCACGCTTTCGGTCCGTTTGGGCCTTCCTTTGTATGCGAGCGATCCTAGCCTTTCCCATCTGGGCTCCAAAACGGGAAGCCGTGAAGTCTTTCGGGAAGCCGGCATCCTTCTTCCTGATGGCTTTGAGAACCTTCGGGATAAGAAGGATATTGTGCAGTCACTGGCTGCGCTGAAGCGGAACAACCCTGCTCTGCGAAAAGCCGTAGTCAAGTTGAACGAGGGCTTCTCCGGAGAAGGAAACGCGATGTTTCGTCTCACAGAAGACGCAAACAGCGGCAACCTGGAAGAAAGCATCGCATCGCGACTTCCCACAGAGCTGCAGTTTGAAGCCAAGGGTGAGACGTGGGAAAGCTTCCTCGAAAAATACGAGCAGATGGAAGGAATCGTCGAGGCCTTTGTGGAAGGCGACATCAAAACCTCACCGTCTGCCCAATGCCGCATCAGCCCGATGGGTGAGACGGTGGTGATTTCAACCCACGATCAAGTGCTGGGAGGCCCCACAGGCCAAGTGTTTTTGGGATGCACCTTTCCAGCAGCGGAAGACTACCGCCTGGAGATCCAAAGCGCTGGAAAAAAAGTAGCAGACACTCTCCGAGACAAAGGCGCTATCGGTCGGTTTAGCGTGGACTTCATCTCGGTGAAAGAGCCGGAAGGATGGAAGCATTACGCCATTGAGATCAACCTCCGCAAAGGCGGGACCACCCATCCCTTTATGACGCTGCAAGCCTTAACCGCAGGTGAGTACGACAGCGAGACAGGGCTCTACCTGACGCCGGCCGGTCAGCCTCGTTACTACTACGCCTCGGACAACCTGGAAAACCCCAACTACCGGGGCCTTGTGCCGGAAGACCTGATCGACATCATGGTCTATCACAACCTTCACTTTCACGGCCCCACACAACAAGGTGTCGCCTTCCACCTGATCGGCGCTCTCTCTGAGTTTGGTAAGCTGGGTGTGCTCTGCATTGGCGACAGTCCAGACAGCGCTTACAAGCTCTACACCACCACCGTCGAAGTCCTTGACTCCGCAACCCAAGAGTAATCCTTCGAACCCTCACCCAACGCCGCTCTGTCCCGAATGAAAGCTCAGGCTATTTGCGGCGCTGAGTCTTCACAGATCGCGGACTGTACCGGTTGCACCTCGTACATATTGTCCCAACGTTCATCCATGATAGCGATGGCCCGCTGCAACGGAATCGCCTGGTACCACATCTGCCCGTCGGCTCCCTGCATCGCCTGCACCAAAGGTACATAATAGAGAGAAGAAGAGTCGCCTCGCTCTATCACCTTGAGCAAGGCATCGTCGATCTCAAAGTCAACCTCTAAGCCATCGAATTTTTCCTGCAAGAACAACTCGACAGCGCCATCGATTTCGCGTGCGGTCATCGCTCGTTGGGCACGCCAAAGGACAAAATACACCAACGCAGCTTCTTTGAGGTCTTGCTCCTCCATGGAAGAGACAAGGTACTCCAACACACCCATGTCGTTGTCGAGGTTCTTGTGATAGAGAGTGTGCGTAACAAGAGCCTGGTACCGCTGCTTTACGCGACGATACCCAAGCACAAGCTTCACCACATACATCCCCAAAATACCCAGAATCGCGATCAACAGAAACGACGAGTTCTGTTGAAGACCGCGGTACAACGCGTAAAGACCTGCGATACCTGTCATCACAAGGACCGTAACATCCGAAGACTTCATCCGCAGCTTCCGAGCGGGAAAGATCATCTCACTGTCAGCCATGGGAATCTCTCGAAACAGCTTGATGTAGATCGTCCAATCGACGTCGCGTTGCTGTTCCGCCTGCTGCTTCGCCAGAAACGGACCGACAATGGGAATCCGCTCCAGCCATGGCGTAGGTGCAGGAGGATGAAGTCGATACAGGCTAATCATCCGATGGAACGTTGGCTCCTGCATAACCTTGGGCTCCAACACATCCTTGAGCGGGATAGGCTGGTTGTGCAGGTTTAAGTGCCGCACCCAACGCGTCTCAAAGATATGGCTCCGGCTCTCTTCTTTTTCGTCGACGTCCTCTTCGGCAGAGTCTTGCTTGCCAAACGCAAACTCACGGATCGCCTCAAACGTCTGGGTTGAATGTTGGACTTCGTCACCGCGCAGTTTCTCCACGATCCATTGAAAAGGCCAGATGATCCAGCTGACCGCGCGGGTCAACCAAAGGTCAATCTTCCCTGGGATGAACAGGCCTTCCATGTGTTCTCGACCGCCACCCCGAAAGAATGTCCAGATCCGACCTCGAAAGGACTCTGGCATATCCAAGAATTCTTCCACAGAGCCGGACAGGTTAAGCTCATCACACAAGGCTTCTCGGTTGGCTTGTTCAGAGGCATTAAAGTTGTCAAACAACCGCTCATCGTAAGCTTCCCAGTGAAGTTCAACGGGCAAGTCGAACAAGAAGTTGTGACGAAGAGATTGCTGGTACTCTGCCTCGCGATAGGGCTGAAAGTTTCCACGCACCATCGCGCGCAAAAAGTTGCACAGGAACCGGCGCTCCCGGCGATGCAGCTCTTCGTGAGAGACCCCCTGACGAGCATCTTCCCCAGTGCTTGCCGAGAAGTACTCGTAATCTTCTTTGAGTTCTCGCAAAATCTTGTAGTAGTGGACGTGATACAAAAGCCCCATCAAATCGAGAAAGTCGTGAAACGGCTTCCCTGCCTGTTGCGCTTCAGGAGTGTCGAGCAAAGCATGGACAAACCGGGCATGAGACACTGGGATGTAAGGATAGTGAGGCTGCTCGGCCCAATCTTCGCGTGTCCAGGAGGAACCTTTGGGAGGTCGAGACCCTCGATACACCAAATCAGGCACCACCCATTCACCCGATTGTTCAACAGCAGCTTCGGATGCCTCTGCAGCATTCGAGCCTTCCGGCCCTGGAACAAGAGAGGGAGGCAAAGTAGGATCTGGACTCGGAAACGACTGTGTCATGAATGTTCACCTTCTGGGATACGGTAGAAAAAAAGCAGACAGTCACGCAAAATCACGACGCCACCGACCATACCACAATCTATCCTTGGGGTAGAGTGGACCCACAACTTTAAGAAGCGAGCAAAGACGGAGCGAGACGAGCCATCGTATAGGCGTCCACGTACTCCCCGTCTCTACGGGCAAAGCATCGCAAGATCCCTTCCACTTGAAAGCCATGCTTCTTGTAAAGGTGGACAGCACCTGGGTTATCCACGTAGACCGTTAACTCGATACGCTGCAATCCCAACCAGTTGTCCGCAAATTGCAGCAACGCCTCCAACAAGGCCGATCCAATGCCCTGGTTGTGGTAGTCGTCGTGGACAAACATTCCGATATCACCGGTGTGAGAGCGTCGCCCTTGCATGCAGTGAACGCTGACAATCCCAACCACTCGCTTCTCCTCCGGGTGCACTGCAACCAGACGATGAAAGTTAGGAGGTGGATTCTCAAACTTGCGCTTGAGATCATCCCGCGACTGGTAAGGAAGTTGGAGCGTTCCGCGCTGGCACTTGGGGGCCTGAAACAACGTGGCTAGATCTTCCCAGTCTGCCATTTCAAACGCTCGGATCTGAAGATTGGACATGGTCCTACTCCCTGTGTTGGTCCCAAACGGACCAGGAATAATGGTGAGAGGGGTGCTGCAAGGCTTCGGACAGTTGGTCAAGATATTCAGAGCGAGGGATCGCAAACGCTCCCAAACTCTGCAAGTGCTGGGTTTCTTGCTGACAGTCTATGAACAAAAAGTTGTGCTCCGCCAGCCGCATCGACAACGTATACAGCGCCAACTTGGACGTGTTCGGGTGGGCTGAAAACATCGACTCACCGAAGAACGCTCGCCCCAGAGAGAGCCCGTAAAGACCGCCACAAAGCTCGTCACCGTCGTACACTTCGACGCTGTGTGCGACGTGCAAACGGTGCAATTGGCTGTACACCTGGAGCATGTTGGCGGTGATCCAGGTACCAGGTTCTCCGGGCCGAGAGATGGACGCACATGACTTCATCACCCCCAAGAAATCATGGTCGAAGCGCACGCGAAAGCGGCCTTGTCGAGACAGCTTCCGCAAACTTCGCGAGGCCTGGAACGAAGAAGGTGGAAGCACCAAGCGAGGGTCGGGAGAGCACCAAGGAATCGGATGTTCCCCCGTCCAGGGAAACAGGCTCTTGGCGTACGCCTCCAACACAATATCAACCGAGAGGTCGCCACCCAGCGCAACAAGGCCATCTTCGTTGGGTTCGAGGTCGTCTGGAAAATAAGCGGGTCGAACGCCACGCTCCAGTTCGTCCCACAATGTCGCAAAGTAACCCATGTTTGTCGTTCTCCGTCCTCGTTGTTTCAACGATTGACCTCGCCACTGGTTCGTATTAGGTTACCAAAAAAAACAAAGAAGCTATAGGATCCTGTATGTCCCATCGCACCACGCTGTATCTGGATCAAAATTATATCTCTCGGATTGCCAAGTTTACGTTGGGGCAATCCCACCACGAAGACTTTGGTCAGCTCTACGATGCGCTGAAAGCTTCGGACTGGCTTTGTCCGGCTTCATCGTTTCATGCCCTGGAGACAGAAGGAAGCTATCTTCTTCCCACAGTCCAAGCTATCTTGGAGGAGCTTTCCCACGGCTACTCTGTTTCCTCCTGGCAAGACATTCTGCAACACCAACGCGCGCATCAAACCCTCCATCTGACCGACATCCTCACCCAGGAGCCACAGTGGGAGAAGCCTGTGGACGTGGAACAGTTGGCTCCGCTCTTGGAGGTTCCTTTGGAAGGACACCTGAACCGAAGAATCCGAACCATGCAACAGGAAGTCCGCCGTGTACTGGGCATATTGGATGCAGAGACCATGCCTCCTTTTGCCGATTTGTTGGCTCGCTTGGTCGCTTTCCGCTCCCGCAACGACGAGCGCCAGCTGCTTCCTTCGGACTTCATTGACATTGTTATGGCTGCTTCGTTAGGCCCATATCCCTTGCACCTCGCCACCGACAGCTTTGTACGAGAGTCCTTGGATCGCTTGGGCTGGGGAGACAATGTCTACTCGGGAAAAAAAGCTGGCGTTCAGGAACTTTGTCAAACCATCCGAGACACAACGTTGTAGAACAGTTCCCTCTCTTGCACAGATTTTGCACAGAAAGTGTGCTACATCATAGAAAAGAGCGAATCCAATTCACAGACGTTAAACTATCAAGATCAGCAAAAGGAAGATGGGAATGGAAGGGTACATTGCGAAGGGCTTTGAGCGGGTAGGAGAACAGTTTGAGACCCATCTCAAGAGCGGTGAAGAGCAGGGAGCTTCGTTTTGTGCCACCCACAACGGAGAGATCGTTGTGGATGTTTGGGGCGGTCATCGCGACGTCCAACGTTCGCAACCTTGGGAAAAAGACACCCTCGCTCTGTTCTACTCGGTGACCAAAGGGCTGGCCGCCGCCGTTATGCTTCATTTGCACGAAGCCGGAGTGTTCTCCTACGACACCCCTGTGGCAGAGATCTGGCCTGAGTTTGGCCAAAACGGAAAAGAACGTATCACAATCCGAACGCTGATGAACCATCGCGGAGGACTGGCTGCGTTGGACAAGATCTTCTCCCTGGAAGAGTCCGTTCGGCCCGGTTATCTCGACGACATTGCGGTGATTCTCGCCAAGCAAAAGCCTCTTTGGACTCCCGAACAAGGTCAGGCCTACCACGCCACAACTTTTGGGTTGTATGTTCGAGAGTTGTTCCGTCGCTTGTGTGACCAGCCCTTCCAGACGTACTTTCGCGAGCACATTGCAGAGCCTCTTGGAGCCGACGTGTGGGTAGGCATTGGGTCCGAATACGATGAGCGCATCGCCGAGATCAAAGCTCCTTCATCTCTCCATCGCGTCAAGAACATGTTGCCTCATATCATTAAAGGCGGAACCACCGAAGCCAACGTAGGTCGCGCCTTTCTTTGGCCGGGCAGCTTGGTGCGTCGCTCCATGTTGAACCCTGCGCTTGAAGGCAACAACCCCGCTCTCTACAACCAGCCGGAGATCCGACGACACCCGGTGCTGTGGGGTGGCGGCGTTGGAACCGCCCGAGGTCTGGCGAAGATCTACGCCGCGATGGCCAACGATGGCGGCTACGATGGTGTCCGTTTGTTTAAGAAAGAAACCCTGGAGCCTCTGTACGAGCGACAAGGTTGGAGCAAGCAAGACGGCGTGTTGGGCAAACCTTTGGGGTGGTCGCAAGGTTTCCTCAAAGAAGAAGTGGGGATTTTCTCTCCAACCGAAGAGAGCTTTGGACACGCTGGGCTTGGTGGGTCATTGGGCTGGGCCGACCCCGTACATCGAGTCTCCATCGGTTATGTCACCAACACGCTTGACTGGCGCGTTCGTTCCCCCCGATGCATGAGACTCTGCAAAGCTGTGTTTGATTCGGTCGAAGACGAAGGGTAGATGGGGAAAGCAGAAAGAGGAGAGTAGAACCGGGTCGTCTATTCGACTTTGGACATCACTTTGAGAGAGATCTCGAAGGTAAAGTCACGGGGAGGCGATTTCGGGTCAAAGCCGATAATATCTGCAAGGATCTGCAACAACCCATCTCGCTCCAACCCAGCCACCTGTGTAGCGATCACGACGAGGTTTTCCAACACAACCTTGGCACGAAGTACACCCGAGGTGATCTCTGTGAGTTTGTCGCCGGTGCGCTTAAGGTTGAATGTAATTTGCATATCCTCCAGGCCTAACACACCCAATTCGTTGCCCGCGCTGTCCACCACGGTGAGTTGGTAGAGCTTGATGTCGCCTGTAAACGTGACCTGCCCATCTTTCTCTTGAATGGAGCCATTCTCAATGGTGTAGATGGTTTCCGCGTCAGGCTTGTCGTTGGTGTTGCGATCAAGGGCAATCGACCAGGCTTCTGTTACTTTTCCGTCTGCCACAGTCTCCGAGGAAGCCGCCACCAAAAAGCCTGGGATGAAGGGTCCGAGTGCGGTGTTCACCAAAGGATTCTTGGGATCGGTAATCCCCACATCATCCTTTTTCGCCCGGTACAACACCCCAACCTTGGAGTTGCCCCACTCTTCCTTAAGCGCACCAGAGAGTTTTTTGAGCAAGCGGTCAGCCTGATCATCCCGACGTTTCCAGAAAAAGGCCGTGGAGGTTTCCCAGAGATAACCGAAGGGATAAGACGTCAGGCTGCTGCGCTCGGTGTACAGGATCTCTTTGGGATAGCGATACACCTTGTCTTGAATGTTTCCAACCTCCGTCAGGACCTTTTGGGTGATCGCCTTGGCTGCATCAATCTTCGCCTGGGAGTCTTGCTTGGCTTTGTCGCGAGCGGCCTTGTCGGAGTTAGCTCCCTCACCACCATCTTCGCGACCGGCACGAGTCAGTTGAACAGACTCGTACAACAAGATTGTATGTTCGATACGCCACACGTACAGTTTGAGTGTCGTGTGTAGCTCCAAGTATAGCTTCTTGGTCAGGTCTCCCCAGCTATCATCCGCTTTTTCAGGAAGCATGTCATAGAGCTTCTTGTAATCGATATACATGGCCTTCAACTTGGCCAGGTCTTCTTTTTCCCACTTGGTGTATTCGTCTGCTTTCAGGTTCACAATCTCAGTGAAAGCACGCTTGGGCCGACGAGCCAAAACCCCTGCCTGCTGACCAAGTTCGTCCTGCAGCAGCTCTCCTGCCAAGTAGAAGTAGATGTCAGGCTTGTCGGTGTAAAAGTCGCGGACCTGAAGTTGGGTCCAGTCGTTCAAGACCTTGTTGACCGTTTCACCTGAGCTACCAAAGATGCTTGTGAAGTCTTTAAGGTACGCTTCCCAGGTGGTGTTGTTATCAAACGTGACTTGTGTCAGATAGTGGTCGTACTTCCAGTACCCCCACTCCATCCCTGTGGTGAAGGTGACGTGCCCCTGAATCTTCTCAGGCTTAAGCAACTCCAAGATATCGAGGCCACGGGAATAACCGGTGATCGGCAAGGCGAGAGGGAGGTTGTTGTCAAAGCCCAGCCACCAAGCCGTCTCGGGGAAATACACCACAGGACGCTTTCCATTCACTCGCTTCAAAAACTCCATTTGGTGATTGAAGTTCTCGTTGCTGTACACCGGTGCTGGGTTCTTCATGTCGTAGAACATAGTGGTGTGGACATACGCACCCATCGCAGTGTTGGCTTTTTCGGGCAAATGATAATAGTAACCACCTGCATCGGCCTTCAACTCACCAGCCGTATGAATCCACGCAAACACCGGTACATTTTTGCTCTTCAGATGCTCTGCTGCGGTGTTCAACCAACGAATCGCGACGTCGTCGCCAACCTTGGTAAACTCACTGGTGCCAAACTGAACGACGAAGTAGGCAAAGCCACCCTCAATCAACTTGTCGAGGCGGTCCTTGATCGACTTGGTCTGCTCTTCGGCTGTGGATTTCAGGTTGTCGATCAAGCGGTAGTTGTTTTGTTGTTGGTCAGCAAAGCTGATGGTCAACACAAGCTTAACACCGTAGGGATCGCCCAACGCCTTCATCTTTTTGACGTAGGGAATCCACTTCGCCTGGTCTACAGTCTTGAGATAATGCCAACCCAAAACGTTTTGACGATTGCGTACAAGCCATCGCATGTACTCCTGAACTCTCGGAAGATGCTTGTCATCCGGTTCCAAAAGATACACCGACATTGGAATGGGGTGCTGGGTGTGATGGTGAAAGCCGCGCCACTGCATCGCAGGAGCGACGGTCTGCTTGTCGCCCATCTTTAAGATAACGTCCTTGCTCGAAGGCGTGTATGTATCAACCGGGTGAAAGTAACGAACGCCCCATGTTCGAAGCATCGTGTAGACACCGTATTGGACACCCGTTTCCGACTTTCCAGCGATCTGGTAGACCGACTTTCCGCTCGCGCTCTTGCCCAGCGTGATGAAGTCTTCGTCACCCAAAGCGTCAATGTCGCTAGTGGGAACAGGTTCATCCCCCAAGATCCCAGACCCCAGCAAGATGACACCCTCTGTCGTTACACCCGAGAGGTTGCCACCTTTGGACACCTTCACCGGAGCCGGAAAGGTTTGACCCGTGAGCGCGTTCAACACACGAACCAACTCGTCCGCGGCTTCTTGCACCCCCACCCCAGCCTGGTCGCTGTACACCACGGTCAGGTTGGCTTTTCCTTCCTTCAATGCGTTTACTTCAACAGCGCCGCCCCCACAGGCTAGCGCCAAACTTCCCACCCCAAACAACACCAACACAACCCACAACAATCGACGAGACAACAAATCCTTACGTACTAACATCGTTACCCCACAATAAGCGTTCACACGCCAACCAAGGTCGTTTGGCGCTTCCAGCAACGTTTTCGAACAAAGCCTAATCTTCAAGAGTGTATGCCATTCGTTGACATACGGCCGTAGTATAACCGAAATCACTCTCCAAGAGTAGTCACCTGCATACCAACCCCCAACAAAAACCTGCAGCACCCCAAACACAAAGCAAATCAACAACATCTCCAATTTAATTTGACACTCCAACTCCTCGTTCGTATGCTTCACAACACAAAGTGACTGACGAGTCAGTCAAATGGCTCATCAGTCAACACCCCAATCACAAACAGGCACAAGAGCAATGGATACCAAGGCAGGAAGTTTGAAAGAGCAGTGGAAAGAGGCGCGACAGGAACAGATCTTGGACGCAGCAAGCCGGGTCTTTGCCGAACAGGGATACCACAGCGCCAAGATGAAAGATGTTGCGACAGAAGCAGGCGTCTCCAACGGAACCGTCTACAACTACTTCAAGAGCAAGGAAGAGGTTTTGCAGGCGTTATTGCATCGGCTGAACCAGACAGAGCAACGAGCGGATGCGTTTGCGGAAGGGTTGGAGTTGAGCAGCTTCCGAGACTTTTACGGAGCCTACGCGCAGCATCGGCTGAACTTCTTGGAGGAGCACCTGGACCTGTTTCGCGCGTTGTTTCCGGAGCTATTGCGCCAACCATCCTTGCAAGAGACTTACCAGAAGGAAGTAACAGGACCGAGCTTTGAACTCGCCGAGCAATTTCTCTCAGCCATGATGGAGGCGGGTCAGATGAAGAAGTTTGATCCTGCTCTTGGCGCACGGGTGATGGCAAGTCAGGTGCTTGGGTTGTTGGTACTACGGTTGCTGGGCGATCCGGTCCTGGCTCAAAAGCACGACAATTTGGGAGAGTTACTCACTCTATTCTTGTGCGACGGCCTACTCGCCACACCACAACCAGAGGACAACCACAATGAATAAGATAAAACCTATGGCCTCCATGTCATCCAACAAAAAGGATGATGTCATGGAAGAGTTGGACGGTGTAAAGCGAAGTTGGGGTCAGCGTTTGTGGTCGGCTGGAAAGATCGCGACCAACGCTGCCCGGATTGCAACCCGCCAACTTGTCGGGGCGAAGGGAGAAACGGACGGTCGGATTGGAGAAGCCCTCGCCAAAGAGCTGGACAATATGAAGGGCATGGCGATGAAAGTAGGGCAAATCCTGTCGTACTTTGATGGCATCTTGCCCGAAGACGCTCACAAAGCACTTCGTGGTCTCCAGCAGGGCATGACTCCCGTTTCTCGGGAACAAATGATCGAAGTTATCGCAGAAGCGTTTGGAAAACCTGTAGACGAGTTGTATTCGTCGTTCCCAAAAAAGCCAGTGGCTGCGGCCTCCATTGGTCAGGTGTATCGGGCGCAATACGAGAGTCAGGATGTTGCAGTCAAAGTCCAATACCCTGGGATCTGGGACACCATTCGCTCCGATTTCTCCGTTCTCAACAAGCTCTCCAAACTAGCTTCTCTGGCAACAGCCGTAGATGGGCCAGCGATTGTTCATGAGCTACAAGAACGATTTGGAGAAGAGTGCAATTACCTTCGCGAGGCTGCCTACCAACAAGCCTTCGCCAAGGCATTTGCAGACGACCCCAACATTGTGATTCCAGCGGTCATTCCGGAGCGTACCAAAACCACAGTGCTGACCAGCCAATGGTGTGATGGCCGCGATTTCTACACCTTTGTGGAAGATTCCACACAGGAAGAGCGCAACCAGGTCAGCCGTTTGTTGATGCAGTTTGCCTACCAAAGCCTTTACCGTTGGGGAACCTTAAACGCCGACCCTCACCCAGGAAACTACCTGTTTGGTCAGGAAGGGACGGTGTACTTCCTCGACTTTGGATGCATCCGTCGGTTTGATGCAGACTACCTTAATAAGGATCGGGAATTGGCTCGCGTTGTCGTGAAGAACGAACGAAACCTCTTCAACGACGCACTCCAGGCCACGGGCATTGTCGCCAAACCCAAGTCCTTTGACTTTGACAATCACTGGAGCATGTTACGCGCTCAATACCAGCCGTATTGGGAGAAGGACTTCCACTTCACCCAAGAGTACATCAAGTTGGGTATGGAGTTCTCCAAGCCGTCCTCCCCGAATCTACGCAAGATCGCCATTCCACCAGAGTGGATCTGGCTCCAGCGCTTGCAGTGGGGACTTCATGCCGTGCTTGTGCGCTTGAACGCCCAAGGAACCTACCAGGATTTGTTTATGGAAGCGTTGGAAACGCCCCTTGAGTCCATGCCTATCGATTGGCTCGACGAGGAAGAACCTTCCGTTTCCTAAACCTGGCTTGACTCACTTCGGTTGCAAGTATCCTTGCAATGTCTCGGCTCCCTCAGGTACAGAAAAGTAGCTTCCCTTGAGCTTGGGGCGAAACGCTACATCCGACAGCGTGGTGTTGGTAACCAACTTACCAGGCTTTTTACCGTCCCACTTGAAGGTTCGGTATGCCTTGGGAAAGGTGACTCCTCCAACCTTCTGTTGACCATCAAAAGCCATAAACTTCTCGGGAGAGTGGCCTCCCTTCTTAAAGAATCCTGGATACGACACGATGTACCGAACCCCCCCAATTCGCTTGGTTTCGGTGTCAATGTACGCCACGTAGAAGTCTTTGGGAGCATCCCCAACCCCCGAGCCGAACGTAACACGTAGCTGATGGTAGGTGCGCCCTTCAAACTTGATCGAGTCTTCCAGCTTGAGGTGGATGCCTTTGTCCGACAACACAAACGGAATCCCAACAAAATAAAAGGGAGTGAGCGACCAAAAACGAACCGCAATCGGCTGTCGTTTCCCCTTCGGCATCCGCCAGGCCACTTTCCCGTCCCATCCGAAGGTTAGGGACTTGTCAGCGGTGTGGGTATGACGAGCCCTTGACGACCATGTATCGATCACTTGGTGTGTGTCCCGTGCTTTTCCTTTGACCGGTCGGTACGCAAAACGAAACGCCAAGGGTCCGTTGGAGAACCATGTGTTCAGCCCGCCGTGTGCCTCAAGTGCAGCCCACAGCAGCTTCCCGGCTTTGGTTTTCCCCAGCCGAGCTTGGGTCTCTGTGACACGCGCCTTGATCCAAGAGTCAGGGACCCGCGCAAGACGTTCAGCCGCTGTGTCTCCACGACGGGCAACGGGTCGTGACGTCGCGCCTTCTCTTCGTGTTTCCGGCTTCTTCGGTGTAGTCTTCTTCTTACAGCCTACCATCGGTGTAGCCAACATCAAACCCAAAACAAGCCATCCAAGCTGTCGTTTCATTGTCTTCCCTCCCTTAAAATGTGAACAGAGTGAATCAGTCGTTTCTTTTTCATGGCTGTTTCACTCCATGTCGAAAATGAGCACGGCTCCAACATTCCATGAATGGGATTTGTTCCGGTTGCTCCGAAACAAGCGTGAAGAGTCTTGGAACAAGGGATGACTTGTGTTTGTTGGAGAGTCGTTCGTCACCTGAGAGAAAGAAAGCGGAAGGAGACAATCGTGGCATCTGTCTTTGGTCATGCATTCGTTGCAGGAGCTGTCGGTTATTCGTTGATACCGGAACATTCTTCCAAGAAGTTTTGGACGCTGGCTGTTGCATGCTCCGTACTTCCAGACGCGGATGTTCTCGCGTTTAAGTTTGGCATACCTTACCACCACGTGCTGGGTCACCGAGGCATCTCACACTCCCTCGCCTTTGCTCTAGCTTGGGGGCTGCTTGTAACGGCATTGGCTTACAGAGAACACTTTCCAGGTCCTGGGTTTTGGAAGCTAACAGGCGTGTTCTCTCTGATCACAGCCTCCCACGGGGTTTTGGATGCGATGACCAACGGAGGCCTGGGAATCGCCTTCTTTGCCCCCTTTGAAAACTCACGTTACTTCTTGCCCTTCAGCCCCATTCAGGTGTCACCCATCGGAGTATCTGCCTTCTTCAGCGAATGGGGACTGGCCGTGCTACGGAGCGAATGGACCTGGATAGGCCTTCCCTGTGTCGCCGTAGTGGCTCTCGTGTTTGTGATTCGCCAGACCAGAAAACGTTGGAAATCAACAACGACAGGATGAGAGTCGCTCCCAATGATGCACTCTACAAGAACGATTGGGAGCCAGGATCCGAGATCTCGCCAGCGATGGAGGCATGAAAGTAGTGACGCACTCGCTTCACGTTGCCATTGTAGAGGCCTAACAAAAACATCGCCTTAACAATAGTCGCCTCAAAGGTCATATCCTTGGCAGAGATCGCCCCCGCGTCCAGAGCCTTTTGGCCATTTTCGTAGAGCGTGAGGTCACACTCCCCTTCCACCGTCTGACTGTTGATAACAACCAACTTACCCGCCTGCGTGAAGCGTTCGATAAGACTAACCAGTTCGCCATCAAACATGGGGAGGTTTCCTGCGCCAAACGCTTCGAGAACCACAACCGCGACATCGGTATCCAGCAGCGACTCCCAATACTTCGGACGAAACGAGGGGAAGCACTTCAACGCCAAAACCCTCTCGTCGAAGCGCGGCTCCAAACGAAACAAGCCTGTGGGTCGGCGATGTCGGGTGCGTTGCTCAATGTTCAGCCCAACGATAGCAAGGCAAGGGAAGTTGGGAGACGCAAAGGCATCAAATTCGTCGATGCTCACCTTTTTGGTCCGGTTGCCTCGGTACAGCTTGTTGTCAAAGAACAAGCTGACCTCAGTGATATCTTTGGTGGCAAGCTCCAACGCCTGGATGAGGTTGGCGCGAGCGTCCGTCCGAATGGCCGCAAGAGGACGTTGCGAGCCCGTCAAGATGACAGGTTTGGGGAGGTTGAACAGCATGTAAGAGAGAGCACAAGCCGTATAGCTCATGGTATCTGTACCATGAATGACCACAAAACCATCGTAGTCATCCATGCTATCGTCGATCAGCTTGCCCAGCATCATCCATTGCTGAACCCCGACATCAGAGCTGTCCATGGTGTAGGGGCTACTGACATCAATGTTCGCGATCTTCCGAAGCTCTGGAACATAATGAAAGATCTCACTGACAAACTGGGAAGAGTCCACCCGTCCGTCAGACGATGCCTCCATTCCCATCGTTCCACCTGTCAAGATCAACAAAATGTTCTTCATCCATGACACTCCCATACTTATCCACGAACGTGCTGACCAAGGAACCTGCCCAACAGCTTCCCACACGCACAGTTTGAACATAGGAAGAACACCAACACAAGAGCTTTCTCACTGACGGGTGTGGTCGTAGGCAATTGCTTTGTTCGTATTGGGCAGGAGTCCATAGATTGCCCAGAACGACGCAGACAAACACATCGCGTGTTGTATTAAATTTACCAGTATCAGTATTTGCAGTGTTAGAGTGCCCACGGATGTGGGTACTTTTCCTTTGTCTATACCCCGCATCGGTAGCCGGGTAAATTTTTGCCTGGCGTCAAACCAAAGGCGAAGGCCACTCTCCAGCCAACAGCAATGAATCACATCCCTCGCTGACAAAGCCACACCTCCTTGACGACACAACCCCTTGTTTGCTAGTAACCCACCTTGACACAACAAAAAAATGAACACCATTCACAACCAAGGATCTGTTGAAAGATGGAACAACCGCAATACATCACGTTATCCCAAGGCAAGACGCGCTATCACGATGTTGGCCCGCGAGAAGGCAAGCCAGTGGTCTTGTTGCACGGAATGGCCATGTCGCTGTTTGTGTGGGAGCGGCTTGTTCCTGCGCTTGTGGAGGAAGGCTACCGGGTGATTCGGTACGACTTGCTGGGCCGTGGCCTCTCCGACAAGCCTGCCATTGACTACACACCAGAGGTTTTTGAGAAGCAGCTTTTGGATGTGTTGACGCACCTGGAGATTAAGCAACCCATCTCCTTGTTTGGAACCTCCATGGGCGGCGCAGTGGTGACTCACTTCACGCGCCAACATCCCGATCGTGTCGAACGTTTGGGCCTCGTCGCTCCCGCGGGGATGCCGTTTCATGTGCCCTGGATTGTGAAGCTAGGACAAAGTCCCACCATCAGCGGCATCTTTATGAAGCTGCTGGGAGACACCATTCTTCATCGCTCTGTTTCGAAGAGCTTTGTGAACCCGAAGGGACATCCGGAGTTTCGTGAGGAGTTTGCCAAACAATTGGAGGACCCAGGGTTCCACGGCGCAGTTCTCTCTTCCATTCGTCATATGCCGCTGCATGAGATGGAAGACACCTACCGAGAGGTGGGTCAGCTCAACCTCCCAACCTTCCTCGCCTGGGGACAACAAGATCAAATTGTTCCTTACAGCACACACAAAAAAGTGCTGGATGCCATTCCCCACGCCACCTTTGTCTCGATCGAAAACGCGGGTCATGTTCCCCACTACGAAACGCCTGATGCAGTCCTTCCACAGCTCCTTCATTTCCTCCGCTCCGAACAAGCAAACCTGTAAGGTTGGTAGCGGCCCAACCAATAAGATGTATCAGTAGCTGAAGATTTTGGTTATACTGGCCGCGCAAAACCCAAGGACTTGACCAAAGAAAGAAGGGAATATGGCTACAAACATTCAATGGTTTCCTCAGGCTGAAGCAACAGAAACAAGCGCAGGAACTCTGGTTGTGGGTCACAAAGCGACCCTACAGAGCGCGAACCTGGAGGGGCTCCTTCCCGAAGCAGCGAGCGAATGGTTCACGACTCTCCTCAACTCTTTGAAGCCTGGCGACACCAGCGACAGCACGCAGACTTGGTTGCCTGGAGACAAACCGCAAACTCTCGCCGTGGGAGTCCTGCCAACCACGTGCTCTCGGCACAACAGCCCTTCTCACCCCCATGCGTTGACGTCGTTGGTTCGTGAGATGCTCCCCTCGGGCAGCCACGCGCGGTTGGTTGTCGTCCTGGATGACCCCCAACACGACCTTGCAGCAGCCTGCGCTGTAGCACGAGCCTTCCCACTGTATAGCTCGAAAAGCAAGGCCAAGTCAGAGAGCACCGTGTCGGTCCATTTTGCGACGGCAGAAGGTGCCCATACGCCAGCAAAGTCCGTTACGTTTGCTGCAGACGGCGTACGCTTGGCAGGACGTCTTGTGGACGCTCCCACTTCCGAGCTGAACACAACGGCATTTGTGGCGGAAGCCAAGGCCGTCGCAGAGCGTGTGTCTGCAGGATACAAGGTCATTGAAGGACAAGAGCTCGCAGAGCAAGGCTTCGGCGGACTCTGGAACGTTGGACGCGCAGCCGTCCACCCTCCCGCTCTGGTCGTGCTTTCGCATGAACCAGAAGGCGCCAGCGAGACCATTGTCTGGGTCGGAAAAGGAGTCGTCTACGACACAGGCGGACTCAGCATCAAAGGCAAAAACTTTATGCCGGGCATGAAGCGCGACATGGGCGGTGCTGCCGCCATTTTGGCGAGCTTTCAAGCGGCTGTCCAAGCGGGCTTCAAGCAACGCCTTTACGCCTTGTTGTGTCTGGCTGAAAATGCGGTAGGACCCGACGCGTTCCGCCCGGATGACATCCTCACGATGTACTCGGGTCGCACCGTCGAAGTGAACAACACCGATGCAGAAGGCCGACTGGTTCTCGCCGACGGCGTGGCGTACGCGTCCAAGCACCTCAGCCCTGATGTCATCCTGGACATGGCGACACTCACCGGCGCACAGCTTGTCTCTACAGGCAAGAAGCACGCAGGCTTGATGTGCAACGACGAAGCCTGGGAGCAAAAGGCCTGCACCGCAGGACGACTCTCCGGCGACTTGGTCCATCCCCTGCCCTACTGTCCAGAGTTCTTCAGCGCCGAATTCAAGAGCAAGGTCGCGGACATGAAAAACTCCGTAAAAGACCGCGCTAACGCACAATCTTCATGCGCCGGTCAATTCATTGGAGACCACCTCGTCGACTACACCAACCCCTGGATCCATGTCGATATCGCCGGTCCCAGCACCCACGGCGAACGCGGCACCGGATACGGCGTCGCCCTCCTGCTTTCTCTCTTCGGCGAACACCTCTAAAGCCCGCAACAATGGGCGCAACCTAGGGGTTAATCAACTTCACGAGCCCTTCCGCGAGTTGCTTGTATTCATCAAGGTGGTTGTACAGCTGCGCAGAGATCCGCAGCCATCGCTTGGGATAGCTGGGCCAGGGGAAGATAGGGACCTCAATCCTGAATTGCTCCATGAGCGCAGCCTTGAGAGGGTCGAGGTCAAACGCAGAGACATTGTCTCGTGGTGGAGCATCGGGAAGGGGGATGGTTGCGATGGAGCCAATCATCTCGGCAGGAACGGGGGGTTCGACGCCCAAGGCGTCACAGATGATCTTGCGACCTTCCAGCACCAACGCCTGGTTTCGCTTCATGATGGCAGGCCAACCACCTTCCAACGCCTGCTCCCCCCAGGCTAGAATCTCTGGAAGACACAGCAGCCCGCTGAAGTCTTGGGTGCCTTGCCAGTTGAACTCCACGGTATAGCGAGTCCTTCCACGCAATGGCTCGTTTGCTCCATGACTGATCGTGAGCGGACGAATGGCTTCCTGCTTGTCAGCCCTCGTATGGAGAAACGCAACGCCTTTGGGAGCGCACAGCCACTTGTGGCAGTTTCCAGTGAAGTAGGACGCGTTAAGCGAATCGAGATGCAGCGGCAGCATACCCGGAGCGTGAGCGCCATCCACCATCACCTCAACGCCCCGACCTTCGAGTGTATGCACCAAGGTTTCAAACGGTAACACCGTCGCCGTGGAGCTGGTTATCGCATCAATCAGGGCAAAGCGTGTTCGCTCCGAAACCACGGAGAGAACGGAATCAACGACCTCTTGGGGTGAAGCAACAGGGTAAGGAACCGTGGCAACCACCACCTTCACTCCCCAGCGCTCCGCGATGAAGTCGAGGGCGTTTTTGCAGGCGTTGTAGGTATGGTCCGTGGCGAGAAGTTCGTCACCGGCTTGCCAACGCAACGAACGCAACACCGTGTTAACTGCTTCTGTCGCGTTGGTCATCAAGGCGAGGTCATCGGGTTTTGCACCCACAAACGCTGCCAGGGCTTCGCGAGACTCACGCAGCAAGCCTGGAAGCTCCCCCACCAGGAATTGCACAGGCTGTCGCTCCATCCGCTCCTGAAACTCCCGTTGTTTCTCAAGCAACGGTCTGGGACAAGCGCCAAACGACCCATGGTTAAGGTAAAGAAGACCGTCCTCCAGAAGCCATTGCCCCTGTAGAAACGAACGCTGCAGCAGATCGGGATGTACCTCAGTCACCAAACTGAATTCCTTGTGCGAGGGGAAGCTCGGGGGACCAGTTGATCGTATTGGTCTGGCGGCGCATGTAGGCTTTCCAGGAGTCAGAGCCTGCTTCACGGCCCCCTCCTGTTTCCTTCTCACCGCCAAACGCACCGCCAATCTCTGCGCCGGAGGTTCCGATGTTGATGTTCGCAATACCGCAATCGGAGCCCAACGCCGACAAGAACGTTTCGGATGCCACGAGGCTTTGGGTAAACAGCGCCGACGACAACCCTTGCGGAACAGCGTTGTGCAACGCAATCGCTTCGTCGAGGGTGTTGTAGGTCATGATGTACAAGATGGGAGCAAAGGTCTCGTGCTTGACGATATCTGCTTGTTCTTCCATCCGCACCAGACAAGGTGTGACATAGAATCCAGGCCGCTCCAGCACCTCTCCCCCAAACAAGACCGTTCCGCCCGATGCTTTGACCTCTTCGAGAGCCTTCTGCATCTGGTTGACGGCGTCCTGATCGATGAGCGGTCCCATCAAGGTGCCTTCCTCCAGAGGGTCGCCGATGGGTATCTGCTTGTACGCAGCGCTCAGCTTCTCCGAGAGAGCGTCCACCAACGACTCGTGTACGATCAAGCGACGAGTGGAGGTGCAACGCTGTCCTGCTGTACCGACCGACCCAAACACGATCGCTCGCAAGGCAAGATCCAGGTCCGCGGTTTCGTCAATGATGATGGCATTGTTGCCGCCCAGCTCCAGCAACGACCGTCCCAAACGCGCCGCGACCTTCTGCGCGACCTGCTTGCCCATCCGGGTGGAGCCTGTCGCTGAGATCAAAGGCAAGCGCTCGTCGGAGCTCATCGCCTCGCCGACATCAATGTCGCCAATCACAAGATTGAAGACGCCAGAGACGTTGTGTTCCGCCATCACCTGGTTGCAGATATGCTGGACAGCCAGCGCGCACAGCGGCGTTTTGGGCGAAGGCTTCCAAACAACGGTGTCGCCACATACAGCAGCAATCGCCGCGTTCCAGGACCAGACAGCGACGGGAAAGTTAAACGCGGAGATCACACCCACAGGACCCAGCGGAACCCATTGTTCTTGCATCCGGTGACGAGGTCGTTCGGAGTGCATCGCCCGGCCGTAAAGCTGGCGAGAAAGACCTACAGCAAAGTCACAAATGTCGATCATCTCTTGCACTTCGCCAAGGCCTTCCTGGTAGATCTTGCCCATCTCTAGGCTGACCAAGCGACCCAGCCACTCTTTGTTTTCCCGCAGCGCATTGCCCAACGAACGCACCAGCTGACCTCGTTGAGGAGCCGGAACCATCCGCCATTCGAGAAAGCTCTCGTGAGCCTTTTGGACGACCTTATCGTATTGTTCCACAGTCGCCATTGTTACGGTGGCAATTGTCTCACCGTTGGCCGGGTTGATGGAAGTCAACGCTGTGCTGTTGGGGTGACTCCACCATTTGTCATCGCCGGAACATGCCGCAGCATGGCCGTCTTGGATTTGAAAATGCTTTAAGATATCCTGCATCACATCCACTCCTACCCTTCAAAAGCCTCAACCAACTCACGCGATGACGCTGGCTTATCCGTCAAAAGCAGCCAGACCTGTGATGTCACGACCCAGAATCAGCTTGTGGATATCTTCCGTGCCTTCGTAGGTAATCACACTCTCCAGGTTGAGCATGTGACGAATCACCGGATACTCCGTGGTGATGCCGTTAGCACCGAGGATGTCGCGGGCTGTTCGGGCGGTGTCGATTGCAACCCGGACGTTGTTCATCTTCGCCATGGACGTGTGCTGGTGACGGTTCTTACCCTGTTCACGCAAACGCCCGGCTTGCAGGGCTAACAATTGTCCCTTGGTGATCTCGGTCAGCATCCACACCAGCTTGTCCTGAACCAACTGGTATCCTGCGATAGGACGGGAGAATTGCACGCGCTCTTTCGCATACTCCAGTGCCGATTCGTAGCAAGCCATGGCCGCGCCCAGTGCTCCCCAGGAGATCCCAAAGCGCGCCGAATCCAGGCACATCAACGGCGACTTCAAGCTCTTCGACAAGGGAAGCAAGTTGCTCGCAGGAATCCGGCAGTCTTCCATAATCAACTCGCCCGTGTTCGACGCACGAAGCGAGAACTTCCGGTGAATCGCACGCTGGGTCAGACCGGGCGTGCCTTTCTCCACGAGATAACCACGAACCACACCTTCGTCATCTTTGGCCCAGACCACGCAGACGTCAGCGACGTCACCGTTGGTGATCCATCGCTTGGTGCCGTTCAGAACGATGGAATCGCCGTCTTTGCGAGCACGGGTCAACATGCCGGAGGGATTGGAGCCAAAATCAGGCTCGGTCAAGCCAAAACAGCCGATCGCTTCGGCCTTTGCAAGCTTGGGGAGCCAGTGTTTCTTCTGCTCTTCTGTACCAAACTTCCAGATGGGAAACATCACAAGGCTAGACTGCACGGAGCAGAAGCTACGAACTCCAGAGTCGCCGCGTTCGAGTTCCTGGCAAATCAGGCCGTATTGAACGTAGGAACAGCCAGCACCACCGTACTCTTCGGGGACAAAAGGCCCCAACAACTGCATGTCCGCCAGCTTGGGGATCAAGTCGGGAGGAAAGGTCTGGTTCTCGAAGTGCTCCTCGATCACAGGCAAAACTTCAGTGTTCACCAGCGCGCGGGTGCTATCACGCACCAAACGCTCCTCTTCCGAGAGTTGACTGTCAATATCCAGGAAGTCTAAGCCTTCGTAAGCCATAACGTTCTCCTCTTGATGCCCAAAAAAGCCTGGACGCGTTATCTCCAGGTGTTGGCAATATAAGAGACTTAACGCGCAAAGTCCACTCCAATCAAGAGGTGGATCTTCCTATGGCCTCAACGCTCTATCGGTTGCTTCTCACCAGGACGAAAGGGAGTCGTCCCCCTTCAACCTTCTCTTGAAAACCTGCCCAAGAGAAACGCTGCACATCAACGCAGCCATGCTTGCACAATGTGCCACACTTGCGTGTTCACAAAGATCACGATCACACCGAGAACAACGGGCAAAAGAGTGGCAACAGCCGTCCACTTCATGCTCTGTGTCTCTTTGTAAATGGTGTAGATGGTTGTGCTGCATGGGTTGTGAATTAAGCTAAACAGCATCACATTCACAGCGGTCAGTAAGGTCCAACCACCGGCCTGCAACACATGTAGCGTGTCCATCGTTTTTTCAGGCTCAAACAACACCCCTGCACCCGACCCAACACCCTTCAACTGACTCAACAAGACGGTCAGCATCAACACCGTGGGAATGACAATCTCGTTGGCAGGGATAGCAACAATGTAGGCCAGCAGAATGATGCCGTTGATGCCAAGGAACAGGCCCACAGGATCCAGGCCATGAACAAGATGGGCTGCAACGCTAGCACCTCCGATATGAACGTTGGCGCTCAGCCAGATCAAGGCACCGGCAGGAAGCGCAAACACCACAGCCCGCCACAACACAAAGATCGTACGATCAATGAGGGAGGTGTACAGGGTTTGCCAGAAACGGGGTGGACGATACGGCGGAAGTTCCAGGTGGAAGCTCGACGGCTCACCTCGCAAGACACTCTTCGACAGCCCCCACGACAACACAAAAGTAAGAAAGATCCCCAATCCAGCAACCAACAAGACTGCTCCTGCCGAGACCAAACCCGCCATCGAAGCAGGCGCAAGAACCCCAACAAACAACGTCGCCAACAAGATCTGTGTCGGCCAACGACCGTTGCACAGCGCAAAGTTGTTGGTGAGGATGGCGAGCAAACGTTCCCGTGGGCTGTCGATGATTCGCGTGGCGATCACACCTGCGGCGTTGCAACCAAAGCCCATCATCATACTCAAGGCTTGCTTCCCATGACTCCCGCTGCGTCGAAACATAGAGTCCAAGTTAAAGGCAACCCGAGGCAGATACCCAAGATCCTCCAACAAGGTAAACAGAGGGAAGAAAATGGCCATTGGAGGTAGCATCACGCTGATCACCCAGGCTGTGGTGAGATACATCCCATCCAGAACAAGGCCCGACAACCACCAAGGCACCCCGATGGACGTCGCCCCAGCCTTAAGCAGCGGATACAGCTTCCCAAGCAACAACGAAGAGAGCCAGGCCGAGGGGATGTTTGCGCCGGCGATCGTGACCCAAAAGACGAAGGCAAACAGCAACATCATGATAGGGAAACCCCACATCCGGCTCGTTAAGATTCGATCCAGAGTCCGGTCCCAATCTTTGTGGGGTTTTGTGTCATAACGTACCGCGAGATCCGCAAGCCGCGACGCCTCTCCATACAAAGCCTCCACCAAAGACTCATGAAAGGAGTCTGGAAGCTTCCATCGCAAGGATTGGGCGAGCTGAACGAGTTCGTTTCCTTCGGGAATATCGGGGGTGTCGGGTTCTTCTTCCGAGAGTCCAAGATCCCGGCCTTCTTCCGGCTCCCGCAAGACGCCAATCTCTCCTTTCCCTACGGCCTCGATCACTCGTGCATCTCCGTCCAACAATCGCAACGCCACCCACCTTGCGTTGGGAAGAGACGGATAGGTCTCTTCAATGCGTTGTTGCAGAGAGGGCAAGAACTCTTCCACGCTGCCCAGGTCGTGCTTCTGGCGATGGACATTTCGTGGATACGCGCCTGTTGCGACCTCGTGAATCGCTTGCAACAAGGTGCCGATTCCTTCGTTCTGACGCGCCGCTGTTGGCACCACGGGTACTCCAAGCGCAGCGGCGAGTTGCTTCGCATCCACATTCATGCCTTTGCGCTTGGCTTCGTCCATCAAATTAAGACAAACCACAACCTTGTCGGTAATCTCCAAGATCTGAAGCACCAGGTTAAGGTTGCGCTCCAGCCGCGTCGCATCCACCACAACCACAGTCACATGGGGTTTTCCAAACAAAAGGAAGTCGCGGGCGATCTCTTCGTCGTAGCTTGTGGATAACAACGAATACGCCCCAGGAAGATCGACCAATTTGTATCGGCTTCCCCCAAACGCCATGCCGCCTTCAGCCCGTGAGACGGTTTTCCCTGGCCAGTTTCCGGTGTGCTGGCGCAAGCCTGTGAGGGCATTGAAGACGGTGCTTTTGCCTGTATTGGGGTTTCCAGCCAAGGCGAGAAGGTAGTCCCATTCGTCCATCTGAAGACCCAACTTGTTCCACTGTGCAAGCTGAGCCACAGGACAAGTTTCACACGATGACGAAGACGGTGCAGACTTTGCGTTTGTCATGAGCGCTTCCCTTCCTAGGCAGAGTCGGCAGGAGCCTCCGTGATGCAAATGTTATCCGCCTGTGCCCTTCGCAGCGCCAAGAGCGTACCACGGACCCGATACCCCACAGGGTCTCCGCTGGGACTCACCAGCTCCGCTTGTATCGTTGTGCCAGGGAGCAGACCCAGATCCAACAAACGTCGCCGCTCAAGGCCTCGAATCGCCGGAGACAACCGCTGAATCACCGCAGACTCTCCTGCGTTGAGGTCCGCCAACGAGCGACTGGAGGTTTGCAGCGTAGTGGCCTCAACGTCAGCGGGTTCCACCTGGATGTTGCCAGCCACGATGGGAGCCAGGAAAATGTCGCGACCTTCCGTTTGAATCAAAACAGCCTGAGAGGACCGCTCTACAATTTGAAGAGTCTGCCCAGGATGAAGTTGCTCAGCCAGAATTTGGGCGTACAACACTTCGGGTTCGTCTTCGATATGCACAATGCGCAGCGTTTGATGCAGGGGCGCAACATTAAGGGATAGCCCCTCCAAAGGTTTCCAGTCTCCACTTGCAGAAGGAATCGGGTCTCCATGAGGGTCATGGATGGGATGCCCAAGCCTGGACGACAAATGAGCGACCTCTTCCGCGGTCATGTTGTGTTCTTGTTCTTCAGCTTGGCGGTGCCAATCCAACTCTCCAAACCCGGTGTGGTCGGCCAGATACCTCTCCCACAATCGATGGGCTCGAATGATATGAAGGGCGTATTGCTCTCCTTCCCAAGTCAGCTGGAACCGGTCCCCTTGGCGCTGCAGCAAGCCCACTTCTTCCAACTCACGTAAGACATCCGTGACTTCGTTGGTTGTAATGTGCAAGGCTCCCGCGATGCTTTCCAACGTGGGCCAGGAGTCCCCCTGACTGGACTTGTACACATGCTTCAACGCGTCTTCACGGAGCACACGTTGCTGGTAACTCCGGTTGTTTCGCAGTCGCGCAAGGCCTCCAGAGACAGGCCACACCAACCACAAAACAAAGACCAGCACAACGAGAAAACCAAGCAGGGAAACCAGAGGCCCCAACATGCTCTCACCCCTTACAGACTCGTGAATTCGCTTCCAATCATCACTCATTGCAGAGCAACGTTCCGTGACAAGAACTTGTGGTTCTTGCTCATCCTTCACAAGGAACTATAAGAAGCCCAAGCCTTCGCTGCCTTGACTTGCATCAACCCTCGAAAACGGAGCAACTTAAGGAAACGAAAGCATGTTCGGCGTTGGGATGACGGTTGGAGTGTTCGCATTTTTGAAGTCACTTCGCGTCATCACAGTCGATGGACAGCTTGCAGATACTCGACCATCACACGCTCTGCCCACGATTGGGGGCGGAACATACCTTCGTAAAAAGCACAAAGGCTCCCTCACTTTGTTAAGAAGGGCCTCTTGGCAAGCCAAACCTTCAAGCAGCACGACTTGTTGATTCATCGTAGGTGAAGGTTCGCAGGTGCCCCACCAACCGTTGCGGAGCTTGCAACAAGCCTCGCGTTACAGCGAAAAGGTTACGCGCGCGACCCAAAACCTTCGCGGACGCAGGACCAAACTTCGCGTTTCCTTGCAGTGACTACGTTTCCGGTTCAAGACGTTTCATTGGACCAGGAATGGGTCTTTGCTGTCGTTCGAGTCTCGTCCGCGAAGGTGAAAGAGGGGTTGAGGAACCCCTAGGGAGACAAGGAGTTCCGGAAATGAGAAAGAAGCGTCCGCGCGCGAAGGAAGAAAGGCCGCACGCGAAGGAAAAAAGGCCGCGCGCGAAGGAAGAAAGGCCGCACGCGAAGTTTGGTTGAAGAAGCGCGAAGCCTGATCTGACGATAGGGATGTTGGTGTTGTAGCGCGAGAAAACAGTTCCATGGCCCGCTCCTAGAGAACACGCTATCGATTGTTTCTCGGGAGAACTCAGAACTTGCGAATGAACGTTGAGTGCTTACGACGACGGTGCAAAAAACCAAGGGCGAGAAAGAGAACACAAACCAGAGGAATGGGGAGAGACGAGGGATTCGAAGAGCACCCGCAGCCCACATCGACAGCTCCGTCTGTCGACGACTCGGTCCCAGAAGAAGAATCCGGCGAAGACGCTGACTCTGTGGGTTGGGTTTCCCTACCCTGACCTGCATCGGCGACCGCTTCACTGGCACTTTCTTTGGCCGCTTCTTCAGCAGCTTCGGCAGCAGGCTCGCCAACTTGTTCTTCCGAACCTTCTTCATCCGAACTTTCACCGTCCGGCTTTGGAGCAGGTCCACAGAGAAGAGGGTCATCAGCGATACCGTTGCAGTCATCATCGCGTCCGTTGTCACAAACTTCTTGCTTGGGCAACACTTCTCCCTCACAAGCTCCCCAAGCGCCGGCTTTGCAGATCTGGAATCCGCCTCGGCAAGCGCCCTTTTCTTTGGTCTTTTCAGGTCCTGTGTAGCAGGCCCGTTGGAGGTTTTCGTCGACCTCACCATCACAATCGTTGTCCTTGCCGTCGCAGGTTTCAACGTCGGGAGTTCCGGCTTTCGCGTCACACTCCAACCCCAGGCCATCGGTCTTGCAGACAAACTTTCCGGTTTTGGCGCAAAGCCCCTTGCCTACGGAACAGTCTTTGCCTTTGTCAGCGAAGTTTTCGTCGACCTTGCCGTCACAGTTGTTGTCCTTGCCGTCGCAAAGTTCAAACGAAGGAGTTGTCTCTCCTGAGCAAGCTCCCCAACCGTTGGAGCCACATGTTTGGGTTCCCTGTTTGCATTCACCTTCTTTGGATCCACAAGAGCGGGTAGAACCTAGCGGCTGGCATGGGCAACCTTCGTCAGTTTTTCCATCACAGTTGTTGTCTTTCCCGTCACAGGTCTCTTGGGTCGGCAATGTCTCGCCAAGGCATGGACCCCACTGGTACGTCTTCAAACAAAGCTGAACTCCTTTGGAGCAAAGCCCAACACCAGCCGTGGACTGTGTACCACTGTAGCAAGGCTGGCTGGCACCGGGAACACATTGACATTGGCTGTTGTCATCGATTTTTCCATTGCAGTCGTTGTCAACGCCGTCACATACTTCAGGCTGGCTGGCCTTCGGCTTGACGCTACATTCTTCTCCCGTTCCATCTTTCTTGCAAACAAAGATACCGATGTCTTCGCAAGCACCTTGCCCTGCCCGGCATATCGTGTTGAGCTTGGCGAATGATTCGTCGATCTTCCCGTCACAGTTGTTGTCTTTACCGTCACAAAGCTCGCTGGCACCGGGATAAATGGATTTGTCGTTGTCGTCGCAGTCTTTGTCACTTTTGTACCCATCTTTGTCTTTGTCGACTTCCCCGACCACAACAAAAGAAAAGGTTGCGAGATTATCGTTCTCGTCAGACTCATCAATGACATTTCCAGAGTCCACCATCGCGATCAAGTAAACAGGGCCTGGAGCGACGGTCGGAAGCTTCGCGAGCAGAGAAGCCACAGCTTGTGAATCCACGGGGTATCGGCCGCCGGCTTGAAGCTCTTTCCAGCTTACTTTCCCCAAAGCAAGATCCGAGCTATCGACTTTCTGATCTTGGGAAAGCACAAAGCGGATCTCAAACGATTGGGTAGCTTGCGTGTTGCCTTTGTTCTGCACCGCAAAGCTAAGCGCAAGAGAGTCACCGGCCCGGGCTTGAGAGGGAGAAGCCCTAAAGTCAAGAATCGAAAGGTTCGGCTTTCCTGTTAGGTTGATCCCCACAGAGCCAGTGTTGTTGGACTCGTTGGTCTCGTCCACTCGATTCTCTGCATCGATCTTGTAATGGATGTACCCCTGCCCTTTCTCCACGCTTCCAGGCAGAGTCAATGTAACATCCTGCTCTGGAGAAGCGAGATTTCCAGCAAGACCTGCAAGGCTCATTTTCCCGATACTCGGAGCTGTTCCTGGATCTTTGGGGTCCGCGCTGAAGAAGAATTCCACCACCAGAGCCCCAGCTGCGTTCGCAGTCGTATTTTTGATTTGAACCTTGGCTTGCAATGCGCCGCTGCCAGCCGTGGACGAAGGTAGCTTAAGCGTCCCCAGCACAAGATCCGGTAGAGGCTTTTTGCAGCTTGCTGCGCTCGTTGAACCCTCTGCCGCTTGGGTCCCAGGAGGACATGGAGAACACGATGACTTACCAATGTCACTGTAGGTGTTGGCAGGACAAGTTTTGCAAACAGAGGCACTCTTGGCTTCCGTCACTGTACTGAAAGTCCCTGCTGCACAAGGGGTACAGGCACTCCCATCGACAGAATAGGTCCCCGCTGGACATTGGGTGCAGGTAGAAGATGCCACCGAAGAAGATCCGGGCTTGCACGCTTCACACTTTTGAGTTTGGAACGAATACCCTGTACCGTTTGGGCAAACGCAATATTGCCAGTCTGGAGTATTTACAAACCCAGGGTTACACGCGATGCAATGTGTTGCTGTTTCTGAGCCCCAACGAAAATGGCGCGTGTTGGCAGGACACTGTTTGCATGTCACGCTTCCTGTCGTGTCTGCATAGGTTCCGGGGCGGCAGGCTTTGCAAGAGTCCAAACCATCTTTGTCTTTGTAAGAACCAACAGGGCAAGCCAGACATCCTTGCGACGTTGGGTAATATCCCTTCTTGCAAATACAGCCGGAGGACGTCTGAATCGTACCGGGAGGACAACCCGTGCACTCTTTAACGTCTTTGGCTCCAGGCGACAAAGTCGATGTATTCGGCGGACACGTCTGGCAGGACGAAGCCCCAGGTGTGCTGTTGTAAGTTCCAGGGAGGCAATCCAAGCAAGACTTTCCATCCCCTGCTGAAAACTGCCCCGCAGGACAAGGCTTGCAACTTTCGCTACCTTCCTGCCCAGCAAAAGAGCCCGAAGCGCAAGGTTTGCAGGCTGAAAGTCCCTCCTGTTCGGCGTAGGTGCCAACTTTGCACTTCAAGCATTTTCCAAACGATCCATAGGTTCCTTTGGGACACTTTAAACACGTGCTAACCGAAGTCGCTCCCGTAGCTGTCGAGAATGTTCCTCCAGGACAGTAGGAGCACTTTTTGTCGCCGTAGGCTGCGAAGGTCCCAGCAGGACACTTCTCACAAGCATGTTGGCTGGAAGAAGGAATGGACCCAGCCGCACAAACTTTGCAGGCCGTCTGAGACGTCGATAGGCTGTTCGGGTTGTACGTGCCTTCTGGGCATTTCACACAAGCGTAATTCGAGAAGTAAGTTCCCGGACCACAAGGTTCACAGCCCGCTTTGTCTTTTCGCAAGCCGTATCCAACGGTATTGCATCGGTACGTGCATTCGCCCACCGAAGTAGAGCCTGCACCCAGTGTTGTAAAACCAGCAGGGCATTCGTTGCACGACTTGGCTCCAGCCTGTGAGTAGTAACCACGTGGACATTTGGTGCAATAAAAATCCGAATCGGCTCCAGACTTTTCACCAAAAAACCCTGCCTTGCACAAAGTACAAGACGGGCTGCCCTCGGCATCGGCATACGAACCCACAGGACAACTCGTACATTGTGTCGCCCCAGCTTTGGAGAAGCTACCCTTTGGGCACTTGACACAAGCGGTTCCACCGTACGAGTAGGTACCAGCAGGACAGGGCTGGCAGTCGTTTTTGGATTGACTCCCAGTGTTACTTGTGGTTGTCCCCGCCGGGCATTTGGCGCAGACCACTCCAGCCTTTTCCCAGTATGTACCGATTCGACAAGGCCGACAAGTAGAAGACAGGTAGCCATTGCCTTCTTGTCCATTGGGGCAATCGACACACTTTCCGGATTCGTACTTTTGTCCCAAGCTGCAACCACACCTTGTACTTCCTTGAGAGGACGTCTGACCGGCAGGGCAAGGAAGACAGCTCGCAAGGCTTGTCCCTCCCTGCACAGTTCCATAAGTTCCGCTGGGACAATAAATGCAAGGAGTTCCACCCTCGGAATAACTTCCCGTACTGCACTGCGTGCAGGTTCGAGACCCACTGTTACTGCCTGTACCCGCAGGGCATGGAAGACAAGAGGTTTGGGCAGGATGGGGCTGGTAGGTACCCGCTGGGCAAGACAAGCCTTGTTTGCCATCGGGGCAGTAGCTGCCCGCATTGCAAGCCTGGCAGCCCCAGTTGGGATAGTAATAAGTTCCAGGAGGACACGATGTGTTCGCATACGCTTCACTGCCTCCCAAACCCAAGAAAGCCATCCACAATACTGTCACAACGCTCCACCATCGTCCTTGATGACTCAAACGCAGACACTTCCTCATACTTCCCTCCATGGTCACACTTTTGCTGCAAAACAGTTCTACTAGAGGTTCTCCGACCTCCAAGATAAACCACCATTGTCTCTGGTACTTGATAGAACCTACGGCACTTGTTTTTCGACTCTGAAGGAAATTTCGTATGGACAGCAAAAAAAGCACAATTCCTTTTCGCACGATACCCACTAACCCAAACGATGGACAGCCTGCAAAGGAGCCTCAGGCCGACGTTCTTGCGCGGCCTTCATCTGACGCCGCAAGTCATCGGTGTTTCCCATCGTGTTGATTGAGGGAGCCGTCAAAGGGATAGTGCAAGCTAGGAGAGGGAGACAACGTCGCAGGGAACGTCACAACGGCAAACCCCTTAACCCAAAAGAGACAGGCAACACAGCGCTCTAACGAAGATGTTTTCGTATCCACTCTCCCAACATCCAACTGTTGCGTAGCGTACCTTCAAAGTTGAGATGTTGGTAGGTAACAAAAAAACGGTCAGGTGCGTAACCCACAAAGGGTTTTCGCAGCACAACATGGGCATACGGAGCCATAGCCTTTTTCAACAACCGTTGGTTGTTTCGATGCCACGGTGTAGACAAAGGCGTCTTAAATCGTAGAGGAACTGGTGCATGATACACAAAGAGCTTGATTTTCCGCTTTTGGGTCAACTTGACCAAACGCATCAACGCTTGAAGCCCATCCTTGTGCCACTTGATGGGGGGCAATACCCGAGTCAGGTGTGACGGTCTTTTGTCGACAAGATAGCCTCGAAACTGGGAAAGCGCACGTCGAATGCCAAGATCATGCTGCGTCTCTTGGTACAACCAACGAGTGAGAAACGAGCGCGCCCATGTGCGCATACGATACCCCGGCCAATACGTCTCCAAGCCATCCTCAATCCCTAACCAAATGCGATAACCTTTGTAAAGGCCGATCCGCTCGATGGTTTCGTTGGATTGAGAGAGCGTGCCATCACTGAAGTGATAGAGAACGGCCTTGGGAGCAGGGTGAAAGGCCAAATAGTACTCCAAGATATCAATGTGTGCCGCAACGGACAGCTGCTGAACCAAACCCAAATTCTGCACATCCAATCGCGTTCGTTTCTGAAGCAGATCAACATTGACGCTTGTAAACGCTGAGCTATCGCCAAGGACCACGAGTTGCGCTGGCTTCTTTATCTGAGAGATCCGCTGGGTTTGCCACTGGATAACACTCTGCGCAAAGGTGGGTCGAACACCTGCGTGATAAAAACGTATTCCTCTCTCAATCGGCCGACCTTTGGGAACGAACCACACGATAGAAAGCTCAACGACGATCAATGCACCAAAAGTGAGCCACCAAGCAACAAAGGCTTTGGACCGCCCCTTAGAATTGGAAGTAGATGAAGAATGTTGCATGCGGTGTTCCGTAAAAAACAATGCCGTAAAAGAGAATGAGGTGAAACAGAGCCTGTGACCAAGGAGACCAAGTTCTCCATGGCTCCATCAACCCCTTTCTTTGCCGATAAAGGTCGAAAAAAAGAAGCGGTAAGCAGCACATAGAGACCCACAAAAGAGAAGAGAGGCCTGGATACAATGGGCTGTGCCAAGGACCAAAGACAAGACTTTTGAGACAGGAAACAAACAAAGAATAGCTTTTGACCCGAAAGATTAACCAACCCATCAAAATCAATTGAAAAAAGAAAAACGCTTGGACAAACCGTACCCAAGTTGAGGTCTGACGTGGCTCTTGGCTCCGCTTTCTTGAGAATGCATGAAAGAGGATCAACAGAAACCCATGGTAGATCCCCCACACCGCAAAATTCCACGAAGCACCGTGCCACAAGCCACCCAGAAACATCGTGAGCATCAAGTTGCGAAAGGTTCGCCATCGACCGTCACGATTCCCACCCAGAGGAATGTAGAGATAGTCACGCAGCCACGTAGAGAGGCTGATGTGCCACCTCTGCCAAAACTCACTTGGGTTGGTGGCGAAGTAAGGAAAGCGAAAGTTTTGACAAAGGTCAAAGCCCAACACCCGAGCGGTCCCTCTTGCGATATCCGTATACCCTGAGAAGTCGGCGTAGATCTGAAAAGCAAAAGCGGTCGTCCCCAACCAAACAGACAAACCATCAGGTTGAGCCTGACTCTGAAAGACAGAGTTTACATACAAAGCAAGATTGTCTGCGATCACCATCTTTTTGAAGAAACCAACTAGCATCAACTGCAAGCCGCTGCTGATGTTCTCCCTAGTGATGGTGCGCTCTTTTTGGATCTGTGGAAGAAGGTGTGTCGCTCGCTCGATAGGACCCGCCACAAGCTGCGGAAAGAACGACACATAGAGGAAGAAATCATCCAAGCGGTCTACACTTCGTGCCGATTTCCGGTACACATCAATCGTATAGCTGAGAGTCTGGAAGGTATAAAATGAAATACCAATCGGCAAGATGATTTCAAGTGACGTGCTCTGGAAGGGAATTGACAGTTGCTCCAGCACCACCTTCAAGGAAGAAATGAAAAAGCCAAAGTATTTGAAGAACCCCAAAAGCCCCAAGTTGACGACAAGGCTGAACATCAAAATCAAGTTTCGCTGCTTCTGGCTTTTCTCAGGATGGCGCTCCACATCAAGCAAAGAGCCACAGTAAAAGTCAACGAACGAAGAGAACAAAATCAAGCCAAGGAATCGCCAATCCCACCATCCGTAAAAAAAGTAACTTGCCAGCAACAAAAAGTGGTTTTGTTTGCGGTGTGGTAGGAAGAAATAGATCGCACAAAAGCAGAAGAACAGAAGAAATGGGAGAGAGATGAATGACATGAAAAAGCCACTTAATCGAAGAGCTCAGGTCAAAGGGTATAGAAGTTCGGGAGTCACAAAAGGAGTCTGAACTATATGATAGGAGAATGGCGCAAAAAGCAAATGGATTTGACACTCGACCCAACCATCCGATGTGCTTCACTTATGCAACTCGCGAAGAACACCCCCATACTCGTCGCCAAGACATAAGCTTCACTTAAGAATCCGTGCGCTGAGCAGCCCCAAGTTAACACCAACCATGAGGCGAACCAGATGAACCGTCCCATTGTTCGATGCAGGGAAGAACTCGTGCTGCGCTTCCAACGTCATCGACCCTTCAAAGAAGTGCGCATACAACGAGTTCCTCATTCCCAGAAAGACTCCTTGTGCGTTGCCAGCCACCACCAAGTTGGGAATGTAGCCAACAGCCCATCGCCCCGGAAGATAGAACTGAAAACCAACGTCTGAGTTGAGGAAGCGGTGTTTGGAAAACTGCTCCATCGTTCCAGTCGAACGCCACCCTAACCACAAGAACCCCATCCCCACCGTAAACTTTCCAGGGAACAATTGGGAGTCATAGCTGTAGCCAATCTCTGGCATCAGACCCAAGCCATGCAGCGCGACAGTTACCTTTTTCTCGTTTGGATTGGCTCTGCGCTCGAACAGATAACCAGCATACTCTCGAACTCTTCGCTTGGTGCTCATATCTGTAACACCGGAAGCTTCGGACGAGTCGCGCTTTCGGATGGTCTGTTCACGATACCGAAAGAACCCAACAGGCATTCGAATGATGGTTCCCGCCAAAACATCCAAAGCAAAGCCAGGAGTTGGGCTGTTCTCACGCTGGCCAGGTTCGCTCGTCCGCTGTTGGATGGCAACACTTGCCCCCACGTTGGAGCGAACGTAAGGAATCGCACAGCCTTGGAGAACCCAGACAAGCAGAACAAGACAAAGAAGAGACCACTCCATAGGGAAGACTCTTTGTTTCATCATGGGCTTGCTCCTCACTTCCCAAAAGGGGAACACCTTGATTCTCGTCGGTGGCTCCGTCCCAAGTTCTGCGTCATTCTCAACACACTATCGATTGTTCCTCGCGAGAACAAACAGAGAGTCGCTGTCTTCAAACTCGCTGTAGCAATAGGTATCGATAACCTCAAAATAGCGGTTCACCAAAGCCAGGAGTCTTTCGCGGTTGTGGTACAAGAAGTACATCCCATGCATGGTCATCTCTTTGTCTCCCATCCAAAAGGTATGGGCGAACAGCCCTCCCGGACGAATCACTTGCGTTTGCCGACGAAACGACTCCTCCAGCTGCTCCATGTTGAGATGATGAAGAACTTTGTTGGAGAAGATACAATCAAATGGTTGGTTGATGTTAAGGGTCACTGCGTCCAGTTGATGAAAGGTAACATCTGGAAAGTGGAGTCGTCCTCTCTTGAGGAACTCTTCGGAAAGATCCGAGCCAGTGACCTCGTATTGTGTTTGAAAATGGCGGAGGTCTGCGCCAGGCCCAGTCCCCAACTCAAGCATACTTGAGCCAGGCTCCAGATGTCGCGACAAGACGTTGTAAAGCTCTGAGCCATCGTAGCCTTCACACATTTTCTCGTACGAATCTACGTTGGCAGGATCATCGTAAAAACCCATAGCAAATGACCTTTCTGTTGAACCATTCAGATATCGTCCCAACATTCACCTCGATAGGGAATGTTGGAACTGTATCGCTTTTTTCGGTATGTGCGCCAGTCCGCCGCGTGGATTATAGCACCGTTGGATGTCCAGCGTGGCTGTAAGACATAGGCGATCGCATCGGTTCCACAAGCTAATGCAATGAGTGTGCGCTTGTATACATCTGGATGTTCTTCCAGCCGGTCCAGTCGGGTTATCAAAGGTTCGTCCACATCGTACAGTTCACCCACGATAGCTTGAACACCACCGGCTACCAATGCAGGATAGCCACCCATATCGAGCAAGAGGAAGTTGGGTGTGGTGGAAGCAACTCGAAGCCACCTCGCAGGTTGCAGCCAGTGTGAATTGCACTCACCCTCCATGAGCGTACCGTACACAAACAACCTCATCGTGGAGGCAAGGCATCAAGACTTGGAGAGGCAATGGTCACTTCGCGTTTTCGTCCTGGACCTGGGACCTTTCGCCAATGCAGTCCAGCCGCAGCCATCGCACGTCGAACCGCCCCTGCGGAGCTATACGTTCCCAGACGAGCATCCGGCAACATAGAAGCCGCTGACCAGCGAAAACATTCTTCGGTCCAAGCGTCAGCGTTGACTTGCGGACCAAACGGATCGTGATAGACAGCGTGGACACGTTCTAGCAAAGCCCCTGCATCCTTCCAGTTTCCATGGAACACAGACAGCAAGATCGTCGTCCCATCGATCTCATGCGAAACTTCACTCCAAGCTCCATGACTCTTCGCAGCTAGATCTGAAGCTTCACGAAGGAACGAAAGAACGGAGGGGTTCGGCACCCACTCAACATACGACTCCATGTTGAAAAGTTCGGCAGGAAGGGGCTCTCGTTCCACACTCCAAAACTTCAAGAACGTCACATCCGAACGTTGCAGAGCAGCCAAAGCAGTACAGAGGAAGTTGATACCGCCTCCCAACCCCAGCTCCAAAACGCGCCACTCCCCTGAACGTTCAGGCAAGCCCGACCCTTGCAAAAAGACGTGCTCCGATTCTGTGGTCGCGCCAGCCACGGAGCGATAGGATGCGCCGACGTCATGATGGAACAACGTATACGACCCATCTTCGGTGGGTAGCAAAGACACATGCTCTGTAAGAAATGTGGGAGACTCTGTGGAAGAACTCATATTTCGCCCGTTTTTGCTTGCAACCCACAGTCCAATCGATATGATGGACCCCAAAGAAAGAACCCCAGCCGAACACTTGTGTGTGTCATGGACGCTGGACCTCTCGAATACCCCTTTCCTCCAAAAACAAGAACACACCCATGTCTATTCTGTTGAGCTGCCAATCCCTCTCGAAGAGCTTCGATCGAGGCCCTCTGTTCCACGATATCACCTTGGGTATAAACCAGGGTGACAAAATAGGTTTGATTGGCCCCAACGGAGCAGGGAAGTCGACCTTTATGAAGATCCTGGCCGGGATGGAGAAGAGCGACGGAGGGACGCTCTCTATCCGAAACCATACAACGGTCAGCTACATCCCACAAGAGTCGCTCTTTCCGGAAGGTTGGACCGCAGAGAAGGTTGTATTGCAAGCCCTGGAAGACATGCCCTGGGACGCCAACGAGAAGCAGATCGCGCTCAACATTGCGCTCAGTCAAGTGGGCTTGCCCGATCCAAGCCAGGACGTTAGCACCCTGTCAGGAGGATGGAAAAAGCGCCTCTCCATCGCGACAGCGTTAAGCCGGAAGCCTGACCTTGTACTCCTCGACGAACCCACCAACCATCTCGACATTGAAGGGATCTTGTGGCTGGAAAACCTCCTTAAGGGTGCGTCGTTTGCTTTCCTAGTCATCACCCACGACCGCTACTTTCTGGAGCAGATCACAACCACCATTGTGGAGATCAACAGCGTCTACGCCAATGGGTTTCTTCGGGTAGAAGGAAACTACAGCCACTTTTTGGAGCGACGAAGCGAATACTTGGAAGCCCAGCAAAAGTACGAAGAAGCCTTGCAGTCCAAAGTGCGGCGGGAAGTGGAGTGGTTGCGACGAGGTCCCAAAGCCCGGACCACCAAAGCCAAGTTCCGAGTGGACGAAGCTCACAACCTGATCAATGAGTTATCCAACGTGCGCTCCCGGATGTCACAGGTCAACACACAGATCGACTTTGACGCCACCAACCGCCAGACCAAAGAGTTGCTGGTGGCAGAGAACATCTCCAAACAGCTGGGTGACAAACATGTGATTCGAGGTCTCGACCTCAAGCTCACGCGAAAGATGCGTCTTGGCTTGGTCGGAGGAAACGGAAGCGGCAAAACCACCTTGCTTCGGATGTTGGCCGGCGATATGGAGCCAGACAGCGGCGAACTCAAGCGAGCGCACAACCTTCAGGTGGTTTACTTTCGTCAGGAACGTGAGCCTCTCGATCCCGAGATTAGCCTCCGTCGCGCGCTCGGACCCGAAGGTGACAATGTTATCTACCAAGATCGTCAGATCCATGTGGCAGGTTGGGCGAAGCGTTTTGGCTTCCGCACCGAGCAGCTCGAAACCAAGGTGAAGTTGTTGTCGGGTGGAGAGAGGGCTCGTATCGCCATCGCCACGCTGATGCGGCAACCCGCCGACGTCTTACTTCTTGACGAACCGACCAACGACCTCGACATCGAAACCCTCGAAGTGTTGGAGCAAAACCTCCTCGATTTCCCCGGAGCCTTGGTCCTTGTCACTCACGATCGCTTCCTCCTCGATCGAGTGTGCCAAGTGGTTCTTGCCCTTGACCCAGAGGAAGACGCCACGTTCGTCGCCGACCACCACCAATGGCAAGACCTCAAACGTGAACGCCAACGCGCCAAACGCAAAGAAACCAAGCCCCCGGCAGCGCAGCACAAACCAAAGAAAAAGAAGAAGCTCTCGTACCACGAGCAGCGCGAATGGGACCAGATCGAAGAGAACATCATGGAAGCGGAGATGGCGCTCGAAGAATGCCAGGCCAACATGGAAGATCCAGACGTTGTGTCGGATCCTTCCAAGCTCCAAGAAGCCTACGCTGCGATGCAAGCGGCCCAAAAGGAAGTGGAAACCCTCTACGCCCGATGGGCAGAGTTGGAAGCCAAACAAGAGTAGGTCAGACAGGTTGGGGGATTTGCTTGGGGCCTTTCTGCTGGAATTGAGCGATCACTGCGACAAGAACGATCACGCCCCAGAAGCCCTCGAAGATGTGGAAGTTGAAGTTGCGGGGGAGCACCTTGAAGTGAAGGGCAAGGGTGAAAAGAGCCACACCCAAGAGGTAACCACCGGCAATCGCAGTGGCGAGAATGAGAGTCGGTCGCTGGAGCAAGAAGGCCATAAACCCGCCTGCGGCAAACCCAGCAACCAAGGCAAGCCAACCGTAAGGCTTCGGAACGACCGGAACGATCGGGTGTAGCGCAAGAGCCAAGGCGCCACCGCCGAGCAAGAAGGTGAAGAAGTGGAACAGACGCGGCGCGGTTAAGCCTCCGACCAGCCCCAGAACCACAACCATTGAGATTTGAAAGTACACATGATTGTCCGCCTGAATCGGCAAAACATCCATCAAGTAAAACGCGAGCGCACCGCCCACACAAGCACCCAGGCAGGCCAGGCTCCACTTGTAGATCCGATACCCAAAGAACGCGTAGATCGCACCACAAAGCGCGATCGCTGCTGTCGTAATGAGGAAGGTCTCTGCGTTGGTTTGGGTGAGTCGCTCAAAGCTACCTGACAGCTTGACGAACATTTTCTGTGCCTGCATCAATTGCATCGTCAGTCCGTCCATAAGTTGAGAAAGAGTTGGAGTTGACATCGAAACGCTCGCTCATTGTAAGAAGATCGGTTCAGACAGGCAAAAAAACGGACCACTCTACCGCAAGGAGGTCTCGCTTGATGAAACAGACGCTCGGAGTGTGGAACTGAATGCGTGGGATGAGAGAAGAGATTCAGGTGGAAAGCGTTTGTGTTCGGACGCTCTAGCGAATACGGAAACGGTGTCGAGCAAGAACAGTCACGCGGTAGGTTCGGCCGTAGCGACGGACCACAGTGGCACGTAACTCATAGCGTCCTGGCTTCAACTTCTTGTTCTGAAACTGAAGGGGAGTCACGAACAATTGGAGCTTTCCGTTCTGCACACGAACTTGCTGTGAGTCGAGGTGCTTGTGTTTGCCCCGCTTGTACAACACGAAGTTCACCACGCCTGTGCGGTAAGCCTTCTTCAACACCAACAACGCGTTCATCTGCACAGTTCCCCGGCTAACGCGAACTGGATTGCGGCGGCTGTGCTTGCGACCCAAACGAATGAAAGACCCGATGCTATCGCCCGAGGTCGGAAACCGCGAGCTGGCCGCGAACAAAAACCCTCCTTTTCGATACTTTATAACGGTGCGTCGTTTGGCTTCTGCCTCTTGGGTGGGAAAGAAGCCCATCCAACCCAGACCAAAGGCCAAGGTCAACAGAGAAACAACAACTCTTCGAGAAGGAACGAATTTGTTCATGGTGGTCTCCTGAGATGCCGCAGTCAGAACCTTCGGCCAGAAGAAGGAATTAGAAGTCAGAGAGAAATCCCCATCGTCCTTTGCGACTGCGGTGGTTTTGTCGATTCAGCGTCCGGCTGTGGTAGTTGCGTCGGTACGATGTAAGCTCAGCCTTCGCCGTACCAATGCGGGGGACATGGCCAATGATGCGCAAGGGCAAGCGATGTTGGTCGTCGCTCAACCAGATCCGGACTCTGCGCTTCATGTGGGGACGTCGGATGTACCATGTTAAGGCTTCCACTTCAATCGCGCGACGCTTACCGATAGCTGTCAAGATCCGGGTTTTGCGAAGGAATCGACCTTGGACGCCCCACACTTTTCCGAGCACGAACACGTGGAAGTTGTAGCGTTTGCCTTTCTCGTAGGGAAGAAAACGAGCGTGATACAAGGCGCTGACAAGGTTTCGTGTGTTCTTGGGCACGCGATACCGACGACGCCAGGGGCGCCACACGGGGCCGCGCTTGTTGGCGTAGGTTCGGACTGCGAGAGTTACGGTACCCTTTTTCCCTTGTTTCTTGAAGTGGATTCGACGCAACTGCTTAAGACCTGCTTGATCCACGTCCAGACGGTAGCGGAAGTCACCGTCGGAGTACAAAGGAAACCAACTGGAAAAGATATTGTTAACCTTGTGAATTTTGTCGAAGAATGTGTTCGTTCGGGCTTTAATCATCGCGTGAAGATGAGTGTCTTGGCCCTTTTGCTTTACCTTTCGCACAAGAAAGCTGCTGGTCCCGCCTTCCACACCGGCAACTGAGGCTTTCATTTGAATCAGTTCGCCTGCTTGAATGGCAGCCTTGAGACGTGGCGCACGAGACGCCGAACGTCCAGCCTCCACAGTAGAGAGAAGGGCAGCGCCACAGAAAGTGATGGTTCCCAAAAGTAGAATGATGCGTTTCATACGAGCCTCCGCGTCTGTCCAGCAGGGCCAAGCCCTTAGGATTAGGGTACGCTCCCTTCACTGCAAACCCAGTGCCACATTGTGAAAAAGATGACTGTTGCAGGGATTGTCCCTCTACACCTGTTTCGGGATCGCAGCCAAAGCCGGGACCCAAAGCCTAGACAAGGAATTCAGGTAGAGGTTCCCAGAAGGAGACAAAGAGTCACTTTGGATGGAGCACAATGGAGGAAGATCCCACGGTGTTGGAAGTCTGTTGCACCACTCTCCATGGATAAGCAGACCTCCTACAAGATAGACCCCACTCCATCCAAGCGCAACAGGTAGAGGCGATTTGAGAAAAAAAGAAAACAGGGAGAATTCAGGAAGATGCAGAAGGAGAGGCTCAGTCGGGGGCACCGGGGATGAAGTCAAAGGCTTCCAGGTCGGGGAGTTCGCGTTGGAGATACTCACGGAATCGTCGGATCATCTCTTTTTCAATCTGACGCGCGCGCTCGCGTGTCACACCGAAGATATCGCCGACTTCCTGAAGAGTCATAGGCTCGTCTGCGGTCAATCGTTTCTCCCACAGCACGCGCTCTCGATCCTTGAGCGTTTCCGCGAAGATGTCCATGTGGTAACGAATCTGCTCGCGCAAGTCACTGCCAATCACCAGGTCTTCCGCGTCAACATCACCGCTGGCCATCAAGTCACCGATGGTACTCTTTTGGTCGTCGCCCACAGGCAAGTCCAGCGAGAGGTCGGAGCGAGAGAGACGCTGCTCCATCTCGTTGACATCCTCGACGCGAACATCAAGACGCTCTGCCAGCAACGCAGGAGAAGGCTTAAACCCAAGCGACTCCAGCTTCTCTTTCTCTTTGCGGAGATTGAAGAACAGCTTTCGCTGGGCTTGTGTGGTGCCGATTTTCACCAGCCGTGCGTTGTTCACCAGATACTTCAAGATGTAAGCACGAATCCACCACTGTGCGTACGACGACAAGCGAATACCACGGTAGGGGTCAAACTTTTTGACCGCTTGCATCAACCCGACGTTCCCCTCCTGGATCAAGTCCAGAAGGTTCGCGACAGCGCTCTGGTACTCCATCGCAATCTTGACCACAAGTCGCAAGTTTGCGGTGGTCAGACGGAAGGCTAGGTCAGGGTCTTGGTTTTCCTGAAACTCCACGGCCATATCATACTCTTCTTCTGGAGTGAGAAGAGGATACTTACGGAGCTCCTTGAAGTACTGTTGAAGGAGGCTGAGTTGTGCTGTGCTGACCTCTTTCGAGGCAGCCTTAACAGGAAGGTTGGAGGAACCTTTGGACTTGGAAGAGCCAGAAGAGACGTCCACCACATCAGCGTCGTCCCCAACGAGGACCTCAGCGTTTGCATTGGATTCAATGATTTCAGCTTCATCATCGTCATCGAGAATCTCAGCTTCGACTTCCTCGCCCTCAATCACCTCTTCTGCTTCGAGAACGACTGCTTCTTGCTCGTCGTCTGCGTCGATGACAATCTCTGGACCTTCGATGGTTTCACCCTCCACAATTTCAGCTTCAGCGACCTCGGCGGAAGAGTCTGCTGCGTTCGTTTTGGACGCATGGGTCTCTTCTTTGCCTTGGTTTGGACGGCGTTGCCGTTTTTTTGTATTGGTAGTCGCCATTCCTCACACCCCGAATTGCAGAGCATTGACACCCTGGCTATCTAACAGTTACCTCGCAATGGAGGAGAGTAATAATCACGTATCGTGGGTTGTCAATCGCCCTTCATTTCTTCCAAGGTGGCCACCAACCTGTCACCCCAAACCTCAACAATACGGTTGAGAATCGCGCTGTAGGTCGGCTCAAGTTGGCTTAGAAACTGTTCCATCGCGAGCACAAACTCTTGGAATTCATCCTTCAAGATGGTTTGTTTGGATGCGAACCTTCCGATTTCTTCGTGCAACACGCGCCATGCGGCTTCTATTCCTCGGGCTTCTTGGTGTTGTTCCAGGCGCCGCTTCATCGCAGAAGACAGCAAGGGAGACAGTATCCGAGAGCGTTGACTGGCCGACAACGAAGCGATTTGCTCTTGCAACAAGTCGCGAGCCTCGTCCAAAGACTCAAGCCTCTCAATGTACTCACGGAACGGACTGCGGAGTTCGCCCAACAGCAGCTCGCGCTCTTTGCTTTCCAACATCAAGTAGGATTTCTGTTCGTCGGAGATCCCCAAGAACTCGGCCGTTTCGTTCACATACTCTTCGTAGGTTTGGAACAGAGAGACTCCCACATCCCGGATGCTCTCACGAACCGAACGGCGCATCGGAGACAGGTCAAGAGTTTGAAGCACTTTCTTAATGCTTCGAGCCTCTAAGTCGTGGAAGGCCGCTCGAAGAGGTGCCCAGAACTCACGACGGACGGTGCTCAAGACCTCAAAGATCTTGAAGTCGTCACCTTCGAGTTCTTGGACGATCTCCTCAAACACAAGATCGGCGTCGAGAATCTCTGCTGTGGACAGAAGCTCGTCGCTGTCGTCTTCCTCTTGCTCAGGGGGAACAGAGTCTTCGTCTTCGGACGACGTGGTGCTTTCATCGGGAGCTTTCTCTTGCGCAACCTCAGCCACCGCAGAGTAGTCAGCTTCCATCACTGTATCGTCCACGCCCTTGGATTTGGGGCCTTCTCCTACCTCCAAGCCAGCCACACCTTCCAGTGAAGGTCGGGATGCCAAGGCTTTCTTCAGCTGCTCGTTCACCGAGATGGTAACAGAGTCACTGGAAGACGGTAGCACCGCAGAGATTGCATCCAATGCCTCTTGTGTACGACCAACTTCTTGCTTCTCCTCCAAGAAGGATGGCTCGTCAGATGGAGAGCCCTCAACAGTTGCATCGTTGGCTGAAACCTCACCAGCGAGCTTGTCAACTGACTCATCGTTCTCTGGAACTTCGTCAGCTGGAGACATAGCGGGTTCCGCGCTGGCTTCCATCTCTTCGACATCTTGAGACTCTTCTTTGGACTCCTCTTCTTTGGTAGCATCCGATTCCACAGAGACCTGCTCTGTGACGGGAGAATCCTCGGCAACGGAGGTGTCTTCCTGGACCTCCGCTTCTTTGCCCTGGCCTTCGGCTTCCTTGGCCTCCGCCTCCATAGGCGCAGTTGGCTCATCAAGGTCCTTGAGCAATTCCTGATCGGTCTCTGTGTTGTCAGGAGGAGTTGGAGTCTCTTCAGTCGCAGGAGTCTCAGGCTCTTTCTCCGCTTCGGAATCCCCAAGAACGTCTTGGTTGGCCTCTTCTTTTGGCTCGTCTTCTTCCCCGCTGGGGGTTTTGTCCAACGCAGCCACAGGAGAAGAAGGAGCTTCCTCAACAGCTTCTTTCAAAGGAGTTGGTGAAGAATCCTCCACAGGTTCAGCACGAACGAGGACTTCCTCCTCTCCGACGGAGACTTCCTCTACAACAGACGAAGCTTCAACAGACGCCGAGGCTACCGCTTCCTCTGCAACGGAAGAGACCTCTTGTTCGACTTGAGCAGGCGGTGTCTCGGGCTTAGCCTCGGAGAAAGGCTCTTCGTTCACTACAGAACTGGGGGCCTGTTCAACCTCTAAAGCAGCCACCACTTCTTTGGCAGCACCGACAGGCTCCAACAAACGAGGGCTCCGTGCTGTTCCGCAATGCTTGCACTGCTGGGCGGAGGGTTGGACAAACTCTCCACACGTTTCACAGGCAGCAATCAGTTGGGGGTGAGTGACTGCTGCATCCGGCATCCACGACAGACAGTAGCGACACTTAATCGCGTCAGCGAGGATCGACTCCGCACAGAAGGGGCAGGTTTTGTTCATGATATGCGCTCGCTCTAAGGGAAGTTGCAACGTTCGCACAGAGGCAAAACGGATTAAGTCATACCAGGTCTTGTTTGCGAAACCCCAAGCGTTTTAGGTGAGACGGCTGTTCGGAATGAAGAAAGCAGGTGCTGGCCTCAGAGTGGGCAGAAAAAGAGAAGGAGGCAAAGAACCTTCGCTGTGAAGGTCCCACCCGTTCCTTAGAATTCGTCAGGAGCGGTGTTACGAACAACCTCAGCGACGGTGGTGAGGCCTTCTTTCAAGCGAGTCAGCGCGGACATACGCAGCGTACTCATCCCCAGACGGATCGCGGTGGCTTTCAATTCGGAGTTGGAGGCCCCGGTCAAAACCATGTCCTTGAGTTCGTCGTACATGGGCATCGCTTCGTAGAACGCGATACGACCCTTGTACCCTGTTCCGTTGCAGATTTCGCAGCCTCCACCCACCATCACATCGAAGGTTCCAATTTCGTCTTCGGGAACCCCCATTTTCAAGAGGGTTTGATCCGGCACATCCGCCACTTCTTTGCAGCCTTTGCAGATCCGGCGCCCGAGACGTTGGGCAAGAATCATGTTGGTCGCCGCAGTCACAAGGAAGGGTTCGATACCCATGTTGAGCAGACGGTTGACGGTACTTGGAGCGTCGTTGGTGTGTAGCGTGGACAACACCAAGTGACCGGTGAGCGCAGCCTTGACCGCGATTTCGCCCGTTTCAAAGTCTCGAATCTCACCCACCATGATGATGTCGGGATCCTGACGAAGGAAGGAGCGTAGGGTTGCGGCAAAGTTCAAGCCAATGTCGTCGTGCTGCTGGACCTGGTTGATCCCTTCCAAGTTAAATTCGACGGGGTCTTCCGCGGTAGAGATGTTCACGCCAGGCTTGTTGAGGTCGGCGAGAGCGGAATACAGCGACGTTGTTTTCCCCGAACCTGTCGGACCAGTAACCAGAACCATACCGAAGGGACGACCGATTGATTCTTTGAAGTCTTGTAGCTGCTTTTCAAAGAAGCCCAGCTTCGTCATGTCGAGCTGAAGGTTCGATTTGTCGAGCAGACGGAGAACGGTTTTTTCTCCGAACAGACAGGGAAGAACGGACACACGGAAGTCCATCTCTTTGTCCCGACCGATGCGGAGCTTAATCCGACCATCCTGGGGCAGACGTCGTTCGGCGATGTCGAGTTTACTCATAACCTTGAGACGCGAGGTGATCGAGTTCTTCAGCTTGAAAGGAGGCTTCATGACCTCGTACAACACGCCGTCAATGCGATAACGAACCCGCATGCTCTTTTCGTAGGGCTCGATGTGAATATCGGAGGCACCTTTTCGAATGGCGTCCAACAAAATCAAGTTCACAAGACGGATAACGGGAGCGTCCTCAGCGGCTCGCTCCAGATCGAGAACGGTGGCTCCATCCGCCTCATCTTGAACGACATCGACTTCGTCTTCGTCGATTTCGTTCATAATTTCATCGTAGTCGATGCTGGGAATGGCGGAGCTGCCTTCTTCGTCTTGCTGGACTTCCTGGCCGTAGTATTGTTCGACCGCGCCCGCAAAGGAGCCCTCTGTGGTCACCACCACATCGATGTTGTAGCCCGTGATGAACTTGAGGTCATCGATGGCGTAAATGTTGGAGGGGTCGACCATAGCAACAATCAAGGTGTTCCCCACGCGGCTGAGTGGGATGGCCTGGTGTTTTTGCACCACATCGACGGGAATCAGGGCGAGGACGTCTTCTTCGATCTCGAAGTCGGAGAGCGAAACCGCAGGAACCTTGTATTGGTTACTAAGAAAGCTCGCCAATTCGCTTTCGTCGATAAGACCTTGCTTGGCGAGGTGCTTCCCGAGACGTCCCCCTTCTTTCTTCTGGGACTCTTGGGCTTTTTTGACCTCGCTGGAGAGTGCCTTATCGTCGCGTACCAGCAGAGCACCTGCACCCGAACGACGAAAACTGCTACGGGACGAACCGGATTTGTTGTCAGACATACTGATTCCCTCTTCTTGCTACGAAGTGGCCAGAGGCAAGTGTGATGGTGAGGAGCTTTCAGCCTCATCGTCTATAGGAGCCGGACCTTCCTTCCAAGAGCGCTCCAACGACGAAGACAAAAGAGTCCCACCCTGCGGCTCAGGAGGAGCCCCAGAAGGGTCGGCCAACATGGCGCGGGCCTTACCAATGTCAAGCTCAATTTGCTTACGCAGAGCCTGAGCAGACGAAAACGACTGTTCGCTACGAACGCGCCCCACGAAGTGGACACGCAAGATGCTATCGTAGAGATCTCCTTCAAAGTCGAGGAGGTGACTCTCGACAGACAAGGCAGAGTTGTCGTGAAAGGTCGGCCGAATGCCGACGTTGGTCACGGCAGGGAACATACCTTGTGAGGTGTCCACCCAACAGGCATAAACCCCGTGGGCAGGCATCATTTCTTGTGAAGTAGATAGGTTGGCAGTCGGGAAACCAAGCTCTCGACCACGCTGAAAGCCCTGCACAACTTGACCGTGCAAGAAGAAGGGGCGGCCCAACAGGAGCTGAGCTTTTTCCATGTTTCCTTCGGCCACAAACTCACGGACCTTGGAGCTCGAAGCGACAATCCCTTCAAACGACAGGGGAGGAACTTCATGGACCTCTACACCCACACGAGAGGCAAGCTCCTGTAACTTCTGAACGCCTGCTTTGCCACCGCGCCCAAAGGTAAAGTCGTACCCGACAAAGATGGTATGAGCCCGCATCCGCTCGACCAGGACATCGTTCACAAACTGTTCAGGAGAGAGCGATGCGAAGTCTCGATTGAAGGGTTCTTCCACCAAAATGTCGATCCCCATAGCGTCGAGGATTTCGCGTTTTTGGATGTGCGTGTTAAGCAAGGCTGGTGCGCGTTTGGGCACGAGAACTTTGAGAGGATGGGGTTGAAAGGTGTACACCAACGAGGAAAGTTGGTGGGTCTGTGCGTTCGCTTGCACTTTCTCTATGATTTCACGATGGCCACGATGTACACCATCAAAGTTGCCGATGGTGAGAATTGTGCGCTGTTGCGTTGCTGGCAAACAGCGGTATCCGCTGTAAAATTTCAAGGCCAAAGTACCCTAGCAAGGAAAAGAGTGAGACAGGAACCAACTGCAGAAGGGTTTTGCATCACTCGAAGGAAGGGTTGTCCTACAGCAAAAAGCTGCGAAATACCAAGCCAGTCGTTTGCTGACAGAGTTTTGTTGTAACTCCCTTGCCCCAGGCTGTCAATGGGTGTTTCGGTGAAGGAGGCGAAGGCATTTCTCAAGCAAGGGGACAGACAGGCGCTCACTTGGGCTACAAAAAATGGGAGAAGAAAGCCTCGGGCAAACGAGGAAGAGTGCTTTTCTCTGCACAACTCATCTTGACCTTCCCCACGCGCTCAGTTATGGTGACTCAATGGTAGATAAATCACCCTGCTGCTGGCTGTTCACCGGTCAGTTATAGGCACAGGCAATCATGACGGCAGCTTCGGACAACTCGGAACGCTTTATCCAACTGTTGATAGACGACGGTCTTATCCGTCGTGAGGATTGGCAGATCGCGCAATCCATCCACAAAGTCCAAGGGGGCCGACTGATTGAGATTCTCCTTGGGTTGTGCCCCATTAGTGAGGAGGATCTGTACCAAGCGACCGCTCGACAGATGAACCTCCCCTTCTGGTCCGAGCACGAACTCACGAACATCAATCTGTCCTCTGAGTTGCTTGAGAAGTTCCCTGCTACCGTTGTGTTGGAGTACAACTTCCTCCCTATCAAGTGGGAAGGCCGCGAGGGACAACGCACCCTCCACCTCGTCATCCCCAACCCCCTGGAACACGAAACCCTTACAGCGATACGTATTTACGGCCAGGCCGCCTACCTCAATCTTGGCGTCGCCACTCCCAGCGCCATCGTAAATGCGATCCAGGTCCACTACAAGAATCGAATCCCGGCTCCCGGAGAAGCGGAAGTCGAGGAGGCGCTGTCCGACCTCGACGAGAAGGTCCCCGGCATCACCACAGGCCAGCATCGTGGAGTTGCACCTCCCAAGCTCCAGCTTAAAGAATGCCCGGCCTGTACCTCGCCTCAGCCCATGGATGCAGAACACTGCGGCCAGTGTGGCTCTCCCATGGACCTCTCAGCAGCGGATCCCATCCTGGGCAAGACGGTTGGAACCTTCTACCTTCAGAGCAAGCTGGGCGAAGGTGGGATGGGCGTCGTGTACCGCGCCATCAACGAGGAAAACCAGCAGGAAGCTGCGGTTAAGATCCTCCGAAACCACCTCACCACCAACGAGCGTGTGGTCAAGCGATTCCACAGAGAAGCGCAAGCCCAAAACCAACTTCGTCATGAAAACATCGTCTACGTTCATGACTTCGGCTTCGAAGAAGGGGTAGGATTCTTCATCGCGATGGAGTTCCTCCGCGGCAAAAGCATGGAGGAGCTTCTCGAAGAACACTCCGATCTGATGTCCGTTCCTTTTGTTGGAACCATCCTTCGACAAGTCTGTGACGCCATGGGCTTTGCCCACAGTCGCGGCATCTACCACCGCGACCTCAAGCCTGACAACATCTTCCTTCTGGACATGGGTCAGTGGGAACCCACTGCAAACCAACACGTCAAAGTTCTCGACTTTGGTGTGGCCAAGATGGTTGCGAGTGAAGAGGACGAACGCCTGACCCGCACAGGGATGACCATCGGAACACCTCGTTACATGGCCCCAGAGCAAGCGGGAGATGGCGCAGCAGACCACCGGTCCGACATCTACTCCCTGGGTGTTATTTTGTTTGAGATGCTCACCGGGAAGTCACCGTTTGAGGGCAGCAGCGCGTACCAAATCATGCTGCGCCACGTGTACGCCGATCCACCTGCGTTGCGGGAAGTCCGACCGGATATCCCCTACCCTCCTCAGCTTGAAGAATTCCTCAAGCGAACGATGGCCAAAGACCCGAGGAAGCGGCCAGCTTCCATGGATATGTTCTGGCAAGAGTTGCAGCCTTGCATGCAAATCCTGGAAAATGAGATTGGCTCCACTACATGTTTGCACGATGAAGCCCGCGGGCCCTTCCGACGCAGCAACACACCAGGGGCAACGCCAGAAACGGCAGAACCTCCTGTCATTGTCGGCCGAATGGTGAAGTCCACCAATCCACCCATGGGTCCTCCAGGAGCGAACATCCCAACGACCATGGCTCCGACGGTCAATCCAGAGCCAGCCTGGAGCAGCCCCGCGGGAACTCCCCCCCCGGCCTCCATGCCTGTACAGCAGATGTATCAGCCTCAGGCACAACATGTACAACATTCTCCAATGCCTCAACCCACGGCGCCAGCCACTCCGCCTCCTGCGACGGGTAGCTCCAGTTGGTTGAACGACGAAGAACTGCAAGACTGGGAAAGCGCCTTCCCTGAAGAGAACATCCCTGGAAATCGAATGGGCGGAATGCATCCAGGAGGAATGCCTGGCCAACCGATGCAGCCCGGACCAGTTCCTTCCTATGCCAACATGGATCCCATCCCGACGGGTGGAGGGCAAGGACAAGATCCAGCTTCGGTGCCCTTCCCAGGCTTCTCCGATGTCGGAAGCGCACCTCATACACCAGCACCACAGAGTTCAGCCATTCGCCCCTCGATCCTTTCGTCCTCGCCGAACAACACTCCAAACAGCGGGACACGAACCAACACAGGCAGCAAACCTGTGCGTTCAGGGGGTCTGAATCTTCGGGGCAACAAAAACAAGATCCGCGAGAAAAGCCGGATCGTTCAGCCACGAGCTCTCAAGCAAAAACCCACCAACTCAGGCTCATCCAGCGGTTTGATGAAGATTTTCTTCATCCTGCTCGTCCTCGCGCTCGTCGGAAGCGGTGTTTGGTACTATCTTACTCAGATGAAGTAGGTCGGAGATGCACGCAGTCTCCTGTCTGAATGGTACGCTGCGTTCCATGCTCGTCTTCTAGAATCAAGGCAAGGTTGGAAGCAATATCACGGGCAAGTCCTTCGATGGTCTCGGAAGGTGTTTGCACACGAACCCGCCTTCCCAGCGTGTTGAGTTTCTCTTTCCAACGAAGCACCAGATCAAACTGACGAAGATGACCGGAAGACAAAGCTTCCCACATCACAAACACACGATGTCCTATGGTTTCGGCCAACATATCTACAGACAAAGAAGTTCCTGTTAGCTCTTGGAGCGATGTGGGTCGAAGACCATGATCTCCTTCAGGCAACGCGACTTGTGTGTTAACGTTCATCCCCAATCCCACAACAACATGGGGCGCTTGAGGAGCATCCAAAACATACTCCGCAAGAATGCCGCCCATCTTGGTATCGCTTTCGTTCTTCTCCTTGCAGGGTAGGATGAAGTCATTGGGCCACTTGAGCCAGATGTCAGTGGTGTACTCTTCGTGAAGAACTTCTGCGGCAGCGACGCCAACAGCAACACTGTACAACGTTGGACTCAACGACGGATGAACGGGACAAGAGAGAGACAGATAAAGTCCCCCTTCTGGGGAAAGCCACGTCCGCCCCAACCGACCACGCCCAGCGTGCTGTTCGAGCGCCCACGCAGCCGCCAACGAGGCCTCCCCAACTCGGACCTTTTCACGCAAAAAAACGTTGGTCGAGTGTACCGAGTCCAACTTGAACCACTGGGGTTGCATCGACCTCAGACGACTCACTCGCCCGCGGCCTTCGCGAAGGAGGTCTTCATCGCCGTGGAACAGATCTTGTCGTGGTTGGGATTGTATTTGTAGTACCAGTTGTAAACGGAGGTGCTCATCGTCTTTTTCACAGCGGGACGGCCTTCTCCCCACATCCCTTTTTTGTTTCGGATAGCGTCAGCTTCAGCCTGGCAGTACACCGCGACTTTCTCATTGGTGTAGCGAGTAAAGGCCCAAGCGTTGCCGTCCAGAAGAACCTGCGTTCCCACGTCTTTACCGTCGGGGGTTTCGAGGTAAGCGAGGTGTCGCCCAAACTCATCCTTTTCACATTCCTCCCCATCCATGACGCAAGAGAGCTTGACTCTCCGGGCGTTCCCCGACAGCAAGTTTTTGATGTATTCGTAGGACTTGAAGCCATAAAAGTCCTTGTCCTTGGAGCACTTTTGGAAGGGAGAGCCCGTCTGATCGACTTTGTAACATTCGGGGGCGTTCACGCCCTTCAGCCGAATGCGCGACGCCCAACCTCCCGGCTTCATCACCACATACAAGGTGTCACCGTCGGTGATGTGCACGACCGTTGCCGTGTAGCCATCAACCGGATACTTGGGAACAGGAGGGATGTCTTGGGGCTCGGGCTCCGGTCCCGGCGGTTCAGGCCCAGGCTCAGGCCCAGGCTCGGGCCCAGGTTCAGGCCCTGACTGGTTTTCATCTTGCACTCCGGCATCCGAGGTTGCTTCCACAACCGCTTCATCACCGTCACCAGACTCAAGCCGGTTGATCACGCGAGAGCAACCGAACGAAAGAGTCAACAACAAGCCTACACAAACAATCCAAACTCTCATGAACGTTCCTTCGCCGCACGTAGCGTTCGCACTTGATCCAGCAAGCGCTCTGCGACCTCTACTTTCGATAGCATTGGCAGGGACTCTGAGGAGCCATCCGCCTTAAGCAATACAACCTGGTTGGTATCCACCCCAAACCCGCTTCCGGGCTGGGTCACATCGTTGGCCACAATCATATCAAGGTGTTTTCGTTTGAGCTTGCCCAGAGCGTGCTCCTCAACATGATCGGTTTCTGCAGCGAACCCAACAGTGATACGTTTGGGATCCTTGGGCAAAGAAGCAAGGATATCAGGGTTTCGGTCCAATTCAATGGCCAATGGCCCTGCTTTCTTCTTGATTTTGGTGGGCGCTTGCTCCTTGGGCTTGTAGTCTGCCACAGCCGCAGCCATAACCAAGGCCGTTGTCTCGGGCAATAGCGCATGAATCGCATCGTGCATGGACTGCGCGGAACGAACCTTCACGTGGTTGCATCCAGGAATCGGCGTGGGTGGAGAGACGCTGCTGACCAACGAAACCTGAGCCCCACGTCTTGCAGCAACCTGAGCAATGGCAAAGCCCATTTTCCCAGTCGACCGGTTGGACAAGAAACGGACCGGGTCAAGGTCTTCAAACGTCGGCCCTGCCGTGACAACCACATGTTCGCCTTGCAAGTCCTGCTTGCCTCCCGACAGAAACCACTCACAAAACTCAACAATGCCGGGCGGATCCGCCAAACGCCCCAGGCCAAACTCGCCACAGGCTAGCTCTCCCTCTGTCGGCGGTGCGATCGCGTACCCAGGCCAGCTTGCGATGGTCTTAATGTTCGCGTCCACAGCAGGATGGGCAAACATCTGGGGGTTCATAGCAGGAGCAATCACAACGGGAGTGTCGGCCGCGATGATGGTGGTGGAGAGAAGGTCACTGGCGAGCCCATTGGCCAGACGTCCAATCAGCTGGGCGGTTGCTGGCGCAACGACAACAAGGTCTGCGCGTCGAGCCAGCTCAATGTGGGCCGTTGCCTCTTCCGGTCCGCCGCTGAACATCTCGTCGTACACAGGTCGCCCGGTCAGGGAGAAGAACGTAAGGGGCGCAATGAATTGCTTGGCCGACGATGTCATCACAACCTGAACCTTCGCGCCAGCCTTGAGAAACAACCGCGCCAACTCCGCCGATTTGTAAGCCGCAATGCTGCCGGACACTCCCAACAGGATCTCACGACCCGCCCAGAAAGCACCGGATTGTTGCGTCATGATGTTGTTCCTTTTGTGTAGCATTTTCAGTCGAAGGAGAGCCCCAAACCTTTAGAATATTCGGGCCAATCGAGAGAAAAGGAGCCAAGTCGTGAAGCGTAAGAGCGTGAGGAGTTCGATCGTTTTGGGTTGTAGAAACCTGCAACTTGTGGCATTCCATGCCATGTCTGTCCTGCAATGTTGTGCAACACCCAAAGAACCATCGGACAGTTATACCGTAGAGTTCGCTGGGAGAAAAGGAAAAATATATGAACACCATCTCCATCAATAGCATGACTGGATTTGGCCGCGCCGAACATGAACTGGGCCATGGGAAGTTCATCGTTGAGATTCGTGGTGTCAACCACAAGCACAGCGACATCCGGGTCCGTTTGCCCCAAGGGCTGGGGTTCTTGGAGTTGCCCATCCGCAACCACGTAAAAGAAACCATCGGTCGTGGCCGGGTGGAAGTAAACATCAAGTGGGACACAGACTCAGAGGGAGCCTCCCTCCCACGGCTCGACACCCGAGCTGTCGAGCACTACCTGGCTTTGTACAAAGAGTTGGGTCAACTCGTGGGTAAGGACCAGGCGACTCCAGATGTACAACAACTCCTGGACTTGCCAGGCGTTCTGACCACCTCATCACCGTCTCTAAGCACAGAAGAACTCCAGCCGCTCGCGATGGAAGCTTTGGACAAAGCCTTGCAACCGTTTCTGTCCATGCGTCAGGAAGAAGGACACAACCTCCTGGCAGTCTTGCAAGAGCAGTTGGAGACCTTGCAGCGGCACGTCCAACAAGTGGAGATGCGCCTCCCAGACCTGCCCCAAGAACATTACAAGCGCCTCAAAAGCAAGCTGGAACAATGGGACCTCCCCAATGGCATCGACGAAGGCCGGCTGGAACAAGAGCTTGCCATCCTTGCGGAACGCTGTGACATCAGCGAAGAAGTCGACCGCGTACACAGCCATGTCCGACAATTCGATGGGTTGCTTCAACACGGTGGTGTGATTGGCCGGCGTCTCGACTTCCTCTGCCAGGAGCTTCACCGAGAAGCCAACACCATGGGAGCCAAAACCCAAGACCGCCAAGTCGCGCAAACACTGATTGCGCTCAAAGCCACCATCGAAAAGCTACGCGAGCAAGTCCAGAACCTGGAGTAGAAGGAAGAGCATCATGGAACACAAAGGTCTGCTGGTGGTCCTGGCCGCCACCTCAGGAACAGGCAAAACCACCGTCAGCCGCGAACTCATCGAGCGTTGGCCTCGGGCTTCCATCTCGGTCTCGTTCACCACACGCGCTCCTCGCAAAGGTGAAGTGGATGGGGAACACTACCATTTCATCTCCCGCGAACGCTTCCAAGAGATGATCGCCAATGACGAGTTCTTGGAGTTTGCCGAAGTCCACGGCAACTACTACGGAACCGGCTTGCAGGCGACACGTGACATGCTGGCCCAAGGTCGCGACATCCTGCTCGACATCGACGTCCAGGGTGCTGAGAACGTACGCCAACAATTCGGCGAGCAGTGCGTGCTGATCTTCCTCTTGCCTCCGTCCTGGGACGCGATGCTCCAACGCCTCACGGATCGCGGCACCGACGACGAAGCCGAGATCAACAAGCGCCTGCAAACCGCACGCACCGAGATGCCTCTCGCGGGCTCCTTCGACTATCTTGTCGTCAATGGCTTCCTTGAAGAAGCCGTTCAGTCCGTCCTCGCCATTCTACGCGCCACTCCCCACCGCACCGCATTGATGCAACCCTACCTGGACGAACTCCTCCGCAACATGCCGGCCTAGACGGGGAACGGTCAGGATAGACGGGGAACGGTCAGGATAGACGGGGAACGGTAAGGACAGGGGTTAGGGGCAGAAGCCGGCGTTAGGGGCAGAAGCCAGTTTTTCCGGTTTTGTCTTGGCAGGTAAAGCGGCTGGGGCAGCCGGTTTTGTCGCAGCAATACACGGGGAAAGGTGACGTCACGCAAGTGCCGTTGGTGCATTCTTGTCCTTGGGGACAATCGCAGCGGACCTTGCAGGATGTTCCTGTGCTTCCGCCGCAGCGGCTTTGCTGTCCGCTTGTAGTCAAGCAAGCCTGACCGGAGGGGCAACCTGCCTTGCTACAACAATAGGCACCGGCTCGCGTGTAACAATTGCCAGAGAGGCAGTCTTGCCCTTGAGGACAATCACAACGTGTTTTGCACTGCACGGGGCATGTGGACGCGGTTCCGTCTGTCTTCACACAGGCTTGGCCGGCTCGACAGTTGGACTTGCTACAGCAATACACGGGCGGTGACACGCGGACGCAGTTGCCGTTGCGGCAGTCTTCGCCCTGGTTGCAATCGCATGCTGTTTTGCAAGCATTTCCGGGGCAGGTACCGAGCTTACCGTTTGTGTCTTCGCAGGTGTTTCCTGATGGACAGTTGCTCTTGCTACAGCAGTAGATCCGAGGATTCGAGTACACACAACGCCCGCGCACACAAGACTGACCTTGCGTAGGACAATCGCAGGAGGTCGTACAAGTCGAGCCTGCACAAACGCTCTGTTGGTTGCTCTTGTTGTAGCAGATCTGACCCGAGGGGCAGCCCACGTTATCGCAGCAGTACACCGCCGGAGACACCTGGATGCATTGACCACGGAAACAATCGCGGCCTTGGGGACAATCGCAAGGTGACGTGCATGCAGGTTGACCCGAACAAGTCCCCCACTTGTTGCTGGTGTCTTTGCAGGCTTGGCCTGTTGGACAGCCAGCGTTGCTACAGCAGTAGGTCTGCGGGAAGGTGTTGGTGCACTGACCGTTACGACAGTCTTGTCCCTGTGTACAGTCACATGGCGAGGTACACTTTTGAGCGGGACAACGAGCGGTTCCGCCGCCCTTCTTGTAACAGAAGTTGTTGGAGGGACAGCCGGCTTTGTCACAGCAGTATTGGGTTCCAGAGCCTGCAGTGCAGAAGCCTTGGAGACACCGTTGACCTTGAGGACAATCACACACCTCGGTACACGGTTGACGGCAGACACCGGTCAAACCGTTCTTGTCCTGACAGGCTTTGCCAGCCGGACAGCCCGCATTGTCGCAACAGTACACGGGGTTGGTTGTTGCTGCGCAAACGCCGTTGGTGCAGGCTTCTCCTTGCACGCAGTCACATACCGTCTTGCAAGTACGTGGGGTCGCCTTACAGGTACCAGCCACGTTGTTTTTGTCCCGACATGCCGCACCGGAAGGACACTTCTGCGCGTCGTCGCAACAGAACACAGGTTTGGTTCCTGTGACACACTTGTTGCTGACACAATCTTCGCCTGCGTTGCAGTCACAGGGAGACTTGCAAGTCGCCGGGCAGAAGCCAGCCTGTCCGTTCTTGTCGGTGCACGCCTGACGCGCTGGGCAGCTTGCCTTGTCACAGCAGTACGTCGGAGGATTGCTTCCTGCACAGATTCCCTGGTTGGGGACGCCAGGCAGGGGCACGGATTGACGACAAGCCTGTCCTTGAGGGCAATCGCAGTTGGTCTTGCAGAAGTTAACGCTGACACATGTCCGGCCACCGTTACAGTATCCTGTCGATGTCACAGAGCTGGTCGTGCATGCGCCGTTGAGGCACTTGGGCACGTTGCTCACACAAGACGTTCCACTTTGGGTGCAGGAGGTGGTGCCGCAGTCAGCATCGGTGCGACAACCAGGGCTTGCACACTGACCGCGGGTGCCGTTGCTGTTGACACAGGCCTGACCCGAGGGGCAGCCCGCGTTGCTACAACAATACACAGGCGTGGTGCTCTTCACACATTGGTTGTTCACACAATTCAGGCCTTGCGAACAGTCACAAGGAGTCTTGCATTGGATGGGTGCCTGGATGCACTTGCCTGCAGCAGAGTCACACTTGGCGTTGTTGATGGTGGAAGACACCGTCGTACACTGGCCGTTGGAGCAGCGAGGCTCACTTTGGAAGCAGGTGGTCCCGGAGTCTTTGCAAGCTACTTTTCCGCAGTCAGCGCCGATCGTACATTGCGGCGGACGGGGCACACATTGCGCTGCACCTGAGGACGTCTTGCGACAGTCTGCGTTCTGAACCACGCGGCCAGGAGCAGGTACACATTTGCCTGCAACACAGCCGTATGTGGAGGGGATGCAGTTGTTTCCAGACTGGGAGCAGGTCGCAGCAGGACAGTCTGCATCCGTTTTGCACTCCGGTGTAGTTCTTGGAACACAAGCAGGTCGACCGGTTGAGCCTTGCTTGCAGTCAGCGTTGGCAACGGTTTGTGAGGTCCGGGTGCAAACACCGTTGGGTCCACAAGTGGGGAGAACGTTGATGCAGTTGTTGCCACTTTGTTGGCAGGTGTTGGAGCCACAGTCAACGTCGGACTTGCATTGAGGCTGCGTCGGACAGAAGCCTGTGGTTCCATCGCTCTTGAAGCAGATCTCTTTGTCGGGGCAACCTTGCTTTTCACAGCAGTAGACGGGTCGGATGGTCTTTTGACACTGACCCTGAACACAACCCTGGGTTTGAGGACAATCGCAAGCCGTCTTGCACTGAGGCGGAGCAAACTTGCACAGTCCAACGCCAGGGTCGCAGGTGCCAGGATTGGAAGTCACTTCGTTGGCGCAAGAGCCATCGTCACGGCAGCGAGGAACGGTTTGAGTGCACTGGTTGCCTTGTTGAACACAGGAGGCTTTGCCACAGCTCGCGTCGTTGGTGCAGTTTTCGCCGGGACAATTGCCGATCGAGCCATCTGCGTTGTAACAAGCAGCGCGAGCAGGACAGCCCGGTTTGGAACAACAGTACACTTGCGTTCCACCGGTCACACATCGTCCGTTGTTACAGAATTGGCCTTGGGGGCAATCACAGTTTTGCTGGCAACCTGGGGAAACCGGACATTTGTCGCGCTGACCATCTTTGGTGTCGCAAGCTTGTCCAGCAGGACAGGATTCGGGCTTGTCACAGCAGTAGATCGGCAGGTCCGTTTTGCGACACTTGCTGTTGGAGCAAGCTTCCCCAGTGGGACAGTCACAAGCCGAGCGGCATTCGAGGTTTTGACCGCAAACACCTTTGGCTCCGCTGGTTGTCTCACAAGTTTGACCGCTGGGACAGTCTTGTCGGTCACAACAGTACACTGGCGTTGATGACTTGGTGCACTGGCCGTTGGTACAGGCTAGGCCGGAGACACAATCACAGGCAGACACACAAGCTGAACCTTCGCCACCGCAAGTTCCTGCTCCGCCGCTGCGTGAGTCACACGCTTGACCCGGCACGCAGCCTGATTTTTCGCAGCAGTAAACAGGGGTGTTCGTGCGAGTACAATAGCCGTCGATACAAGCCAGACCCTGATCACAGTCACAGGTTTGCTTGCACTGATCGCGCAGACCGCAGACACCTGCTTGCCCAGCGTTGCTTTCACAGGCAACACCTTGGGGGCAGTTTTCTCGGTCACAGCAGTACACTGGGGTTGTCGGAACCACACATTGACCTGCGCTACACTCCTGCCCCTGGGGACAATCGCAGCGTCGAGCACAGGTCGCATCTTGCTCTGTCGAGCCCTCTGTGGGAGCAGCGTCTGTGACAGCCTCCCCTCCTCCATCCTTAATCACCACGCCGTCAACATTGTTAACAGGGGGCTTGGAACCGCAATCACAGCCCACAGCCCCTGCAATCACAAACAGGGAACACAGGGCCAACAGATACCACTTTGCACGATAAAATTGTCTCATAAGCATGCCTTTCATCCTAGATTTCTGTCTCACTCAACTATTGATTCTAGTTGAGCATCCTAGACCTTGTCAACGCATTGCAGGAAAATCATAGCGCCCTCTCTCTAAAAAGAACGTTCCGAACGTTGAGAGACGGGCAATTTCTTGCTGCCCTGTCTTTAACCCACTACCTTAAACACGGAACGGCTCACGATAGTGACAGCCTCTTTGATTTTTTTATGCTTTGATTTTTCAGAACGTTTTCGAGCTTGAGATGAGATGACAAAGCCAACCCAACCCTCTTCTACCGTGGAACTCACACAGGCCGAGGCCTGGATGCAGCAGTATCTTAATTACATGCGCGTGGTGCGACAATCGTCGGAGCACACCATGCGCGCCTACGAGCGGGATCTTCATGCGTTCCGAGACTATCTCCGGGAAGAGCAAGAGATCTCGGACTGGACCGAGGTGAACCGGTTCCACATTCGAGGATACCTGGCAAAGCTGCACCAAGCAGAGAACAAGGCCACAACCATTCGACGAAAATGCAGCTCCCTGCGGAGTTTCTTTCGGTTCATGGAGCGTAGAGAGTGGCTGGAGAGCAACCCATTTCACTTTATCACCCTCCCTAAGATTGCCCGTGAGTTGCCACGTTTTCTCACCATTGACGAGGTGAACGAGCTACTTCAGGCCCCAGATGCGAGAGACCCGTTGGGAGCCCGCGACCGAGCCATCCTGGAGGTGATGTACGCGACAGGGATGCGTGTAAGCGAGTTGGTCTCTCTCGACCTCCGGGACTTGGAGCCGTGGGGTTTTGCCAAAGTTCTTGGGAAACGCCGCAAAGAGCGAGTCATTCCCGTGGGTCGTTCGGCCCTCCAAGCGCTGGAACAATACTACCTGTTTCGCTCCCAACTGCTCGCAGCAGCGGATCACAAGCCGGCCTGCCCCGAAGCTGTCTTTCTCAACAACAAAGGTGGACGCCTGACGGAGCGCAGCGTGCACCGCGTGGTTCACCGGTACGTGTTGGAAACCTCCACACGTCTCCGAATCAGCCCCCACGGACTCCGACACTCGTTTGCCACGCACCTGCTTGAAGCCGGAGCCGACCTTCGCGGTATTCAGGAGCTGCTCGGACACGCCAGCCTCTCCACAACCCAGCGATACACCCACGTCAATGTGGCAAGCTTGATTGCCGTCCATCAGAAAGCTCACCCTCGAAGTCGGCTCCCTGCAACAGAAGCCAACTCTGGAACGTCTCCTGATACAAAAGCCCACGATTAAGGAAGATTGGGACGATGTTGTCGGTTTTCTTTGTTGGCTTCGTTTGACAATTCCTTACCCGCAGGTCCTGAATTGTGGTAAGAACAGGGGCCAAGAAGGGTTTTCACCGATGACCATCAGCACCATCCAGGGGAAGAATGCCTCCGCACACGTCAACTTCAGCTATCGCAAACAACTCGAACACACCCAGCAGCTCGAACGGAACAAAACCTAAGCCAAGCACCCCCTTTGGGTTTTTTGGAGTAGGGCTTGTCTTGTGCCTTGTGCTCGTGGCCTGTCAGGAAACCGTTGCGCCTGTGACGCCGGTACGACCGGCACCCCCCAGGCCTGTTCCGCTGAAATCCCAACCTGCTCGGCGCGCTGCTCCTCGTGTTCAACCAAGACCTCGTCCTGTGAAGCCCAAGCCAAAAGGACCATGGGTAACAAGCCGGGTGATCAAACGCGGTGACACGCTCATTGGATTAATGACCTCCATGGGCATCCGACAAAGAGCACTGCGCGCCAACCTCAACGGTGAATTGTCTGACTTTGTCGATCCACGCCGAATCCGACCCGGCCACAAGCTAACAGCCCGGTTCCACAAAGACGGCCGCCTGGATTGGCTCTTCTACTTTCAGAACCCCCTCAACGAGTGGAAGCTCGACGTTTGCTGGCCCGGTCAATCTTGTTACGAAGAATACGACCAACCCACCAAACGAAACGGAAGACCCAGTTGGGCGATTGAGACCCAAAAAGTTGCGGTCAAAGAGCGCATAGTTCGTCGGGCTGTCTCGATCAAGATGACCCGCAAAACCCCCAACCTCACCGCAGCCATTCGAGCCAGCGGAGGCTCCCGTCGCATCGTCCCTTCTCTGATCAAATTGCTGGGTCGCCGCGCCAACCTCAACCGATTGTACGGAGGGGAAGAGCTTCACATGGTGGTGGAGCGGCTGCGGTACAAGGGCAAATACTACGGCTACCGTAACATCCTGTTCGCCCGCTTCCAGCGACGCAAAGAGAAGCCCATCACGCTGCTGTACCACACGCCACCTGGGTCTTCCAAAGCGATCGGGCGCTACTACCGCCCTGATGGAACGCGCAAAACCAAAGAGCAAATGTTTGGCGTGCCGATCCGGCCGTTTCGTCCAGGGAGTCGTCGCTTTGGGATGCGAATGCACCCCATTCTTCGACGACGTCGGATGCACTGGGGTGTCGACTTTGGTGCGCCGTGTGGCCGGAGGTTGTATGCCATCGCAAAAGGTCGCGTGATCACACGGGCCCGACGAGGTGGCGCTGGAAAGATGATCTCGATCCGCCACGCCAACGGCTGGGTCGCTCGTTACATGCACCTGTCTCGCTACGGAGTCCGCCGCGGTCAACGGGTCCGCCGTGGTCAATACATTGGACGTGTTGGAACCACCGGCCTCTCAACAGGATGTCACCTGCACTTCGAGTTAATGCGATGGGGGCGCCACCTCGATCCGCTCAAGGTGCTCAAGATTCGACGCCGGGATCAAGTCCCATGCCGTCAGATGAAGACCTTTTGGAAGCTTCAACTTCGAGCCTGTCACAGCACTGGGCTTACGCTCCAACAGTGCCAACTTCAGCTGCCCCAGCGGTGCTTTCGACGACAACGACGTAACTTTTGGAGGCTTGCCAAGCGCGTCTACGGTAACAAAGTTGTTTATGCAGTGCCCAGTCGAGCCGGTCGATGGCCCACCAAGCGCGATCGAGATCGATACCGACAACGTCGTCGCCGCAGACGAGTGCGGCGAAGAAGATCTCGTAGAAGAAGATCCCGACGAAGACGGCGGCGTAGAAGTCGAAGGCGCAGAAGGCGGCGACGAAGATCCCGAAGACGTCGGCGTAGAAGACGTACTTCTCGGAGCAGAAGACGCCGCAGAAGTTACCGGAGAAGAAGCCGTCGCAGGAGTCGGAGACGTCGGAGAAGAAGACGCCGCCGCAAACGCAGAAGACGTCGGAGAAGGAGACGCGTAGATGCTTAACTCCACCCCCTCATCGTTACGTTGGTTGGTATTGAGCGTGGCTCTTTGGGCATTCCCCACAGCCAGCCAAGCCGGCGAAGTTCCCAAACACATCCGACTGCAGAGAAAGTGCGATCTTAAAGATCCCAACCTCTGCAAGCACTGGTTCAGTTGCCAGAGCGGGAAGGGAGCGAGTTGTTTCGTCGTGGGAACGCACTGGGCCAAAGGCTCAAAGAAACACAAACGCGACTACAAAAAGGCTCACATTCTCTTTGCACGGGGCTGCCAAAACAAGCACGGCCCCTCCTGCACAGGCCTCGCTCTGCTCTTTGCGCAAGGTTGGGGCAAACCCAAGCAGCTCGACAAAGCCCGCACGTATTACCACAGAGCCTGCCAACTCAAGCACGCGATCTCATGCAGCACATTGGGGCTGTACTATTTAAAGGGTGTGGGCGGAAAAAAAGAGTGGAAAGAAGCTCGCTTTGCTTTTCGTCGGGCCTGCGATCTCGGTCAAGGAATGGGGTGCCACAACGTAGCCTTGTTCTATGCATTGGGGAGAGGTGTGAAGCAGTCCATCCCGCAGTCACTCGCCTTTTACGCAAAAGGCTGCCAACAACAATACGGAAAAAGCTGCTTCAACCTCGGCGCGCACTACTACAAATCCTACGACGGCAAAACCAAACCGACAAAGTTCCTCCGCTACATGGAGGAGGCCTGCAATTACAACCATCGCATGGGTTGTCGAAAGTTAGGATTGCACCTGGCCCACCCGTCTCGCTCGGAGGCCGAAAAGAAAAAGGCCCGAATTTACCTGGCCAAAGCCTGCAAATACCGGGACCCGATCTCTTGCTTTCAACTGGCCCGAAATATCGTTCGCTCCAGCGACAGCAACCGCTACGATCTTGCTGCCAGGGCCTACAAGCGCGCCTGCCTCCTCGACCATCCCTTGGCTTGCAATGGATTGGGGGCGCTGTACCAAAAAGGTCACCTGGGGCAAAAGAATGTCGCCAAAGCCAAGCAACCCTTTGAGCGCGCCTGCCTCTTGGGAGACGGACGAGGCTGCTACAACCTCGGCGTGATCTACATTTCGTCCAAGCCACCACGCTACAAAGCTGCTCGACAAGCCTTCTTTCAAGCTTGCCAAGGCAAAGTTGGCGTCAGCTGCTTCAACCTGGGTGCCTTAATACTCAAAGGCCTGGGCGGAAACCAAGATTCCATCCAGGCCCAAACATACTTCGGAAAAGCTTGCAAGCTGAACTTCTTTCCTGGCTGCAAGCTCAAATAAGCTCTTTAGATTGTCTCACGCCACGACCGCTATCGAGCGGAACCCAGCCCCCATCGCCACCATAACATTCGGAGAGTTGCGAAGAGTCCCGTCTGCTCAGGGACATACGAGTCATGCCACAGATCCCGATCGGATGTAATGAAGGCAGTCCCGTCAATGTCGACCCACACATCTAGCTCTTCTTCACAGGCTTGTGCGGCCGGCACCATCGCGAGATAACCGACTTCTTGTTCGCCAGGTCTTGGAAGGTCCTCTTCCAGACACAGCCTGTCCCCTTTGGACGTCTGCATCACACGAACCAGGCCCACCTCGTTGTCACTTCCAGGTGTGCGGTAGACCAACTGTGACCATCGAACTCGCATAACAATCTCCTACAAACACAAAAAGCCGTCACAGAACCCCAAAGGCTCCCGGGTTCTGGCGGCCTTCCACAACAATACATACCAAAGGCAAACGTTAAGACTAAGTCTTAAAACAAGGTAACAAAGAAAACATCACAAAGAAAAAGAAAAGAACATACTTGCAAAAAAACGACATCACACGAAACAAGCAACAACAAATCTTCCCGAGCATACCTACAGCAACAGAGAGCGACAAAAAGAAGGAGAAAAACCTTGCACATCAAGGAGCAGCGTGATGTGCAAGAGGACTCCAACAAGCGATCGAAAACTAGAAAGTAAAATCTGGGCTGCAAAAAAAGAGGCAAACCCAAAAGCTTCACTCGCCAACTTCCTACCGCCATTTTTTTCTAGCAAACCCGATCCATCTCCGTCAAAAAATGTGCACATCCTTTCTTTCAAAGAACTTCACAAAGGGACACTGCTCAAATGTCACGTTATGACACAAATGGATCGGAGAATAGAGCATGAAAAGAGCCCAGGCTCTTGTGTTGTTAATCGAAAGAGGAGTTTAACTATGTCTCGTAACAACCAAATGATGAAATCCAACGCAACCACCGCCATGACCGACGGTAGCCTGATGCAACGCAACGCTGAACTGCAAGGTTTGGGCTTTGAGATCTTTGGCGAACAAGAGTTTGTGCGGTACCCGGTGATTGGAGTGAATCAACCCACCAGTGATTACAAGCCGGAAGGCAAGTTTCACAACCGCGTCACAGGCGACGTGTACGACCAAGTTGAGGTCGTCTTTTTGGCCCTGCGACGCTCCATGGCGTTCCGGCCTCATGGCTACAGCGATCCCCTCCCCACCTGTTACAGCTCGACTGCGCTGCGCCCGGATTCTTCGGTGGAACAGCCAATCCACCACACCTGTCATCGGGTCGGTCCTCGGGGTTTGATCGCAGAATGCCCCAACGCCCAATGGCTTCGAACCAACGAAGGCAAACCGCGTCGCGCCTGCGATCTCAAGTACACCGCCGCGATTGACCTCGACGGCAACCACTACTTGTTCTATCTCCAAGGCCGCTCCATCGCGCCGTTGGAGCGTTTCCTCAGCCAGATGCGTCAGTTGCGTCAGCCGCTGTTCGGAATGCGCGTAAACATGGGGCTTACCTACCGCACGAAGAAGGAAGGTTTCTTGGGGAATTTCTACGAGCTGAACTTCCCTGATCTGACCAACCAATCCGAGCGCGATCGTGTGCAGGTCGTCGACGCGATGGCCTACCAGGAAGCCGCCAACTTCTTCAAAGACTACTTCGACTCAGCACCTTCCGAGCTGTACCACGAAGGCAGCGAAGAAGAAGCCAAAGAAGCCGCCCCCCTCAACGAAGGCGTGCGATTTGAGAGCAGCCCTGCGCCTGAAACTCAGAATCCTCAAGATCGATGGGGCCGTAGCGAATTCTAAGCAACGAGGGAAGACAAGTTTCGACCTCGAAAACCCTCGCGGCTGCAGCCCACTCTTGGGGTTCTCTTCTGGCGAGAACGCTGCAGCTTCGGGGGTTTTCTTTTCTCGGTTTCCTTTGTGGAAGAAACCACCGCAAACGTCCCCAATAAGGACGCGGGAGGGACAACAACATGACCGCTCAACCCTTGCTTGCACCATCATTGCCGCCCACACCCAACGACAACAACGAAACCAAAAAACCCAAACCTCTGGTCTTTGCGTACGGAACCGTACTCAGCACAGTCTACGAAAAGCCCGGCACTCGCTGGGGAATCGCACGGGTTCGTTTTCGCGACAAGATCCAGTGGGTCAAGGGCGAAATTCTTCCTGTCGAGAAGGGATTGTTGTACCAGTTTGGAGGCTGGTGGGAAGACGACGAGAAGTGGGGACCGGGCTTTCGGGTTCGGTTCCGACGTGAAGTCATTCCTTCGGACACACACGAGCTGTTCAACTACCTTGTGGCCCTACAGATCCCACACCTGGACAACACCTTGTGCCGACGCATCGTCGACATGTGGGGACTGCGAAGCTTGCAGGTGTTAGAAGAGTCCACCCATCAACTCATTCAGCTGGGTCTAACGTCCGATCAATGCAGCGAGATCCAAAAACATTGGCAGCATCGGTTGCCCTCTCGTAGCTTGCTCGCGGCACCCGAAGCCTGGGGCCTGGATCCAGAACAAGCTCACTCACTTTTCGAGCTACACGGTGGCCAAACCTTGTCGCTGCTTCGCCAGGATCCCTACGCCGTTTTGCAAGACGCCGGTGTCGGTTTTTCTGCAGCCGATCACATCGCAGAGCGCGTAGGCATCGACCGCTTGGACCCTCGTCGAAGCCGAGCGGCCTTGCGCTCCATTCTGTCACAAGCGGCTCACCAAGAAGGTCACACCGCGTTGCCTCGGCAAGAACTCCTTGCCCGCACCCGAACCCGAAGGCTCCAACTGAGCGGTGAATCCAGTGAAGTCGCGCTCAAGCAACTTCTGGAAAAAGGCTCACTTCGAACAGTCCCTGGCTGTGACCTGATTGGTCTTCGCTCCACGGTTTCGGCCGAAGAAGCCTTAATGCAAAAGCTGCGCTCGTTCTCCGACTTCCCTGTAGGACGAGAGCCTCTTCCACCACCTTCTAGCCTCCTGGAAGAGCAAGCCGCTGCCGTCCAAGCGGCACAAATGCACCGGTTTATGGTTCTGACAGGCTCCCCCGGAACAGGAAAGACCTTTACACTCCGAGCGATCCTCCACAGCGGCTGGGAGACTCCTATCCTCGCGGCCCCCACAGGAAAAGCCGCCAACCGATTGTCGGAGTTAACGGGCCTTCCGGCGTTTACGCTCCACCGACTGCTGGAGTACAAGCCAGGACAAGAAGCCAACCGAACCTCCGAGCGTCCTTTGGATGCAGACCTTGTGATCGTCGATGAAGCCGCGATGATCGACGTCCCTCTGGCAGCCGCTCTGCTCGAAGCGATCGACCCATCACGCACCACTCTGATCTTGTGCGGAGACGCCGACCAGCTACCTCCCGTGGGACCCGGAAATGTGCTGCGCGACATCATCAACAGCAACGAATTTCCGGTGGTTCGACTTCAACAAATCGTACGACAAGATGCATCTTCCCAGATCATCCCCAACGCCCGTCGTGTGCTGGAAGGAACCCCCATCCATGTGGACAACCAATCCTACACAGACTTCAAGTACTTCTCTGTGGATGCAAGCACCCAGGTCAAAGAACAAGAAGAACTCAAGAACAGCATCGTAGACGTCTTTGACCATCTTATGTACCTGGGCTATTCACCGCGTGATGTGCAGGTCCTCACCCCTATGAAAAAGGGGCCTCTGCCCGGCGCTCACGCGCTCAACAAGGTGTTGCAACACAAGCTCAACCCCAGCACCCAAAAGAACTCATCGTACACGCAAAGCTCCGAAACAAGCTTCCGCGTGGGCGATCGAGTCATTCAGCTTCGTAACGACTACGAACGAAGCATTTTTAATGGCGATACAGGCGTTGTCACACAGGTTAACGGTCCCCAAGTCCAGGTAGCCTTTGAAGACAAAACCGTTGTCTACGATGACAGCAACCTCTCGCAGTTGGAGCTTGCGTATGCGATCTCCATCCACAAGAGCCAAGGCAGCGAATGGCCTGTTGTCATCCTTCCCCTTAGCCTTCACCACAAGCAGATGCTAACTCGCCGACTTTTGTACACCGCCATCACCCGAGCCAAAAAGCTCTTTGTCTTGGTCGGATGCGCCAAAGCCGTCGCCTATGCCCTCGCCCAAAACGACGACAACGACCGAATCACCACCCTCCCCCATTGGATCGCCTCCACCTCTTGAACCCACCATGTACGTGGCATTTTCCATGTACGTGGCAATAAATTGCCACGCTAGTTATTATCATCGCGTAAAATTCGACGTTAACGTTCTTTGGGTTTGTCTTCTTTGTTGGCCTTGACGGTTTCGGCCTTTTTGTCGGGAATGGGGGTTTCCACCAAGGGCTTGAAAAAGGCGATAATCTTCTCGGATACGGGCTTGGTCATGGTGGCGTTAACGATGTCGCCGGCCAAAACATGGTCCCATTTGTTGGGGGTGTCCCCCACATCCATCATTTTCTTTTTGGACGCTCCCACTTTCGCAAAGGCCTTCTTCAAAGCTTTTTGACTAATCACCTGATCCTTGTTGGAGTAGATGAACATGGTGGGAACCTTAATTTTGGAGAGATCCGCTTTTTCGAGCTCTTGGACCAAACCCATCATTTGGTAGACACCTTCGATGGGGTGATCGTATGTCCAATACTTCGCTTGCTCCTTGTTGGTCGGTTTCCAAGTGTAGCGTTTGCCAGCAATCATTTTGGCAAGCTGTAGACCCCAAGGTTGCAAAAAAACGCGGGCGCTAGAGTTCTTGGGATGAATGTTGGGAGAGAGAAGGGCCATACCAAACAAGTCAGAAACATCTTGGGTCGCAGCAAACCAAAGAGACAAGGTTGCGCCTGTGGACGAGGCGACAAAGATGACCTTCTTTCCGATGCGACGGCCGATTTCGTACGCTTCCTTGGTGTCCTGCAGCCACTCGCTCGCCTTCGCGACCCCCATCTCCACACCGGTTTGACCGTGACCATGTAGACGGGTGTAGAAAAGATTGGCGTTCAATGCCTTAGCGACCAGCGGACAAAGCGGTTCCACCTCTTGCCGAGTAGCACCAAACCCATGAATAAAGACCAAGGCAACGTGGGTCTGTGCTTTGGTCTTGGGATCCGCCCACACAATCTTCTTTTCTGTGTTGGGGCGAAGGTTTTTAACCTTGGCCTCACTTTGTTTCAGGTATGCCTCTAGATCCTTGGGCAGGTTCACCGGCTCAAGCTTGGTGTCCACTTGAATCCGAGGTCCCAAGAAAAAGACGACTCCGCCAAGAACAACAAGGCCAAGCAACACCCACAACACAGTTTTCATGGAACGCTCCTACAGCCAGTCACTCAACTGACTCAATTGAGAAAGAACAATTTGAGGCTTGTCACGGAACGAGGTCACTTTGCCCGTAACATAAACAAAACCTCGGCCGTGCCTAGCGTATCGGTCGTGAATCAGGTGCAAGAGGGCTGTGTGTTCTTCCGTGGTTTCTTTCGGAATCCACAAGGAAAAAGACCGACCTTGGGTGCCCACATAAATGACCGAGCCGGATTCGGTTTCTTTGGTGATGCCTTGCTGGAGATCGCAGAACAAGGTCACAGTGTCCCCTGCTCGCATAGCTTCCAACAGACGGGCGTAATCGGAACGCACTTCCAACGCCCCCTTGGAGCGGCCATGGCTTCGGAAGTCGTCCATCCAAGCGCCGCGGCTGTTCCACCAGGGGACCAAGGTCTCGTAGTCACGGGACATTCCACCAGCGTTGGTGGCAGGATCCCAGATCACTCGACGGTGAGCCTGAGCCTCACGCTCCGCTTCCAACATCTCAGCGTGAAAAAAGCGAGAGGTCCCGTACTTGACGAAGTAAGGCGACCATCCACCACGGATCGCATGAAGGTTGTAAGAGACGTCACCCTTGTACACATAACAGATCAAACGCCCGTAGTTTCCGCGCTCATGCTCCAGGCAGTCTTCCAACGATGCGTTGGACTCAAACTCCATCGAGATCTTGCACCAGGAGCCATCGGCCTCCGTGAAGAACTTCTTTGCCATCTCCGAAGCGAGCTTTCCTGCGTTGGTAACGGGTTTATCCGAGCCTTTCTGGCTCTCTTCGGTGTCCAGGCAAACGAGCCGAAGGGACTCTTGCTCTCCGTTAATTTCCACGCGGATGGTGTCCCCATCGATCACGTCGAGCACCTGGACGTTATCAAGACGCGTACCTGGACGTGTGACGGCTGCAGTGTCTACGGAAGAAACAGGCGAAGCGGACTCTCCGCCTCCAAACCAACGTTGCCAAAAGCTTGCCATACAAGAATCTCCTCTCCATGAGGTCTCAAAACAAAGAAAACGGATTCACAAACGAGAGCTATTGGGTTCACTCACTGGGTCGTTGCCAACCCCCTGCCTTGTTGAGCAGGTGAAAGAACGCAGCGACCACCAGGGCATGTTGGATCTCACCTTCAGCAATGAGCGCTCCGATACGCGCCAACGGCTCGTTGCTTTGAGCGATCACTTCGTTGGAATCGTGTTCGATTTCGCCTTCAAACCGGGCGTCAAGAGCGAGATACGTCCAGCACCGGTTGTTTTGGATCGCCGGATTGGGTTCGACAACACCAAGCTCCAGCCAGGAATCCGCGACATAACCTGTCTCTTCGCGCAGTTCACGCTTTCCAGCTTCCAAGGGTGCCTCTCCAGGATCCACCATACCACCAGGAATCTCTAGCGTAACCGACTCCACTCCATATCGAAATTGACGAATCAAAACTACATCATTTTCTGGAGTTAAGGCAATGACATTCACCCAGTCTGGCGACTTCATCACCACAAAGTCACGGACCGCTCCATGCTCAGGATGACGAAACTGATGGCTGGTCATATCCAAGATGCGATAGGATAGGTCAACTTTTTCAGAGACCTTCTCCCACTCCAAATGCTTCCACGGATTCGAGTCTGATGACATTTAAGAAGACTCCATATTCCACTGTTGTAAGGGTGTATAAACAGCACCCGTTGGTCCCAACTCACTTTGAAACAACGTCAAAGTGGAAAGCTGCATATCCTGCTCCCAAACCTCTTCAGCCAACGACTCCAAGGTGTCGCGAAGCAAGTTTGTCGGAGATGTTTTGATACGAGCCAGGGTGACATGAGGATGGTATTCGTCCATGTCATAACGACCCAGCCCCGCTGAAGCGAAGCCGTCGTCCAGCGCATGAAACAACGAGAGCAACGAATCGTCCAGAGGCTCAACCCCTCCCCACAAGACACGTGGCCGCTCCCAGTTGGGAAAGACGCCAAGATGACCAGCCTTCACAAGAGCGGCCGTTCTGGAAGCGACAACATCTGAGACCACCGAAACAATGGAATCAGCCTCTTGCTCTGTCACTTCACCAAAGAAACGTATCGTCAGGTGAAACAACCCAGGCTTCACCCAGCGCAGCTTTATGGGCAAAGGCTGAACGACAGAACGGACCCTGTCCCGGAACTCTTCCAAGGCCAGAACCTTCTGCTCAGGCAACTCCAACGCCAGAAAAACTCTCAAAGCAGCGACTCCTCCTATCTATTCGAAAAAAGAAACGATAATTCTAAAGGAGACAAGTCCCAGTTCAACCTTTTCGCAAGGCATAAGTCAAAGGCAGATCTGGATTCTTGGTAATCACGCGACGGATCAGCTGCAGGGCTCCATACGCCGACAAGGTCCTGATTCGGTGCCTGCTGCCGGTCAATTGCAACTGGCAATGCTCGGTCTCGCCCTCCGTTGCCACCGCAATGTGGACCGTCCCAACGGGCTTTTCGGGGGTCCCTCCTCCAGGACCAGCGACGCCCGTAATCGAAGCAGCGATAGAGGACTTGGCAACACGCCTCGCACCTTCAGCCATCGCTCTTGCGACGGGCTCACTCACAGCCCCATGGGTTGCAAGCAAAGCCTCATCCACACCCAGAATGTCCCTCTTGGCTTCGTTGCTGTAGGTGACAGCCGAAGCGAGGAAGTACGCGGAAGACCCGGCCTGTTCCGTGAGCAAGGAACCCACCAACCCTCCCGTGCAGGACTCCGCCATCGCCAACGTCATGTTGTTGTCGAGCAACAATTGAGCGACAGCCTGAACGAACGATTGCTTTGGGTCCTCCGAAAACACAAACGCTCCCAGACGCTCACGGACTTTCTGAGTTAAGTCTGCAAACAGCCCCTCTGCGTCGCCTTCCACCAGCGCAGGAAACACCTTCAGGGAGATGTGAACTTCCGGCATCTTTGCGCGGTAGCCGATGTCCACACCGGTCGGAAGCGGGTAAAGATCGTTGAGTCGGTCGGCAGCTTGTGACTCTCCCATTCCAAAACATCGGTAGGTATGGAGCAACGGAAGAGTCAGCGCTTCACCGCCCATGTCCAAGAGGATGGGCATGACGCAATCTTCGGTCATGGTCTTCATCTCACGGGGCACACCAGGCATCGCAAAAAATCGGCACGACCCCAACACCATGGAGAAGCCTGCCGCTGTACCCACTGGATTGTCGAGCAACATCGAGCCTTCGGGCAAGTAAGCTTGCTTCTTGTTGCTGTCCGACATGGGCCGCTGAAGGCGAGCAAAGTATGCTTCCAGCTTCTCCATCCACCCTTCGCGAAACGTAAGCTCCACGCCCCCCAAAGTCGCAAAGACTTCGGCAGTGCGGTCGTCGTCAGTCGGTCCCAACCCACCCGTCACCAGGGCAGCATCGGCTCGCCCTGCCACCGACTGAAAGACTTCAGCCAACTCCTTGGGGTCGTCCCCAACTGTTGTAACTCGCGACAAGGTAAGACCGTAACGCCCCAAGATGAGGGCGATGTCACGGGCGTTGGTATTGGCGACGCGGCCGTCCAGGAGTTCTTCTCCGGTCGCAATCATCTCGACTCGCATGCACACCTCACAATCAAAAAGTAGAGGATGGGTTCGCCTTCCCACAAAGAGACGAAGGCAACACTGTGAGGTGCATGGGTTCAACGCGAGGAAGGGCTCCTCACTTGATCGGAAGCTGCAGAGGTTTCCCTGACAGTGCATCCACACAGTAGGGCCTCGTTGTACCATTGGCGCGACAGAGAGAAAAGCGCCAGTAAGGAATCGCCACCAAACGAACATGACGAATGGGCAACCCAAGCAAACGTTTGCATCGTGTCCGGATGGCTTTGGGTGACTTCAACGCCTGCATCCGACGACGTGAATACCCCAGTCGTGATGGGACCTGTGGCTCCCATGTTTCCGCCACCAAAGGATCGTCTAGGGTTTCGTTGTCACCCAGTTTGTCAACAAAGACAAACTGCCCTTGTTCATCCAGCAACAACAAGTCGCCCGTTTCGCCGTGGAAATACAGAGGGTGCTCCGCCGACTCCTTCACCTGACGCCAAAACCGCCGGGTCTCTCGCTCCATCCAAACAACGACACGCCACAACGGCAAATACTCCAACACTGGACCTTCCACCGTCTCCTTTTTGTAGAGACCAAACAGTGTTGTTTCGGTGGCTTTACGGGCCAGATGGTAAGCTCTCTCTCGGTCGGCTCTCGAAGCGACGGCCAGAATCGGTCGATTCACTCCTGCGGTTGGAGCAAACCGATGCTCGGGCAACCAATACACGCGGCTTCGTCCCACCTTCACTGATACGACTTGTTCTCGCTCTTCCAACCGGCGAATGCTTCGGCGCACCACGTTTTCAGTGAGAGCCGTCTCGTGTGTCAGTTCTTTGACGCTGTAAGCTCCTGGATACTCCTGCAACAGCTGCAACAACACAGCTTCGTGAGTCGAAGGAGGTGACAGCTCTTGCGGTGCCTCAAAAGCTCCATCAGGGTACAGCTCTGTTGCCTGGGAAAACGCCTCCTCGACGTCCTCTACCTCGTCTGGCTCGTCCAAGACTTCTTTGGGTGTTCGCGCTTGCTTGGAAGCTTTGGGTTCGCTCGATGAAGTTTGGGCTACGCGAGGATGAGAGACAGACTCCTCCGCTTCGTCTGCACCTTCAACAAGGACAGGTTCCGGCGAGGAGTCCTCTGGTTCAGGTTGCTTGGATGACTGAGATGCTCTGGGTGGCTTGGGAGCAGAGGTTCCTGGAACTCCCAGGCGACGACGTTGTTCATCCGGAATCAACGAGGCAATCCGGTCTTCATCGAGGGTTTCGTGAGGTTTGTACAGCCAGCGCACTTGCAACGAAACGACGTCTTCGAACACATCAGGACACACCAGAAGAAACTGTCGTGGCTCCAAGCGAGGAAGCTGGTCCGTGACCTCACCCACATCATCAGGACACAGAGAGCGCAAGATTCGCTCTACCTTTTTGATGTCCTGCGCCACCATCATCCGGCCCAACGCCCAAGTAGAAAACTGCGACAGCGCAAGGTAATCGACGTCGCCCGGATTTTGGCTAGCAATCAGGCAACAGACCCCATATTTCCGGGCCTGTTTGAACAGCATCTTCAACGAATCTTTGCAGGCTGGCTTGCGTACAGGTGGAAGGAACGGAGCCACCTCATCAATGTAAAACAACGCTTGGGGAGACGAAGACGGATGCTCCAACATCCAATCGTACAAAGCCTGGGTCAGTTGCCCGACAAAAAACTCCTTCTCTTCCTGGCTGTGAAGGCTGTTTAAGTACACCACAGAGAGCCTGGTTTTGCGCTTGCCTGTGACGGGGTCAAATGTCGCCGTATCGTCGAGACCCAGGAGAGTATCGATTCGAATGGGAACGCCCAGGTGGAACAGCAACCGTCGAGCCCCCACGCTCAACAAAGCCAACTTTCGACTTATCTCTTCGCGCTTGGTTTCCTTGATGAGCCGGTCGGCTTGTAGCTCCACATCTTCGGGGAGTTCATCGAGAAAGTCGCCGAGGCCCGAGAGACCATCGACCTGAATGTTGTGCTGCGCCAGATACTGAAGGACCAGATCAAGATAGGCCGCAGCAAATTGACCGTCGTTACTATCACTGGCGTATCCCAAGAGCGCAGAAAGATGCGCAGCAATCGCAGAGAGCGTACGAACTCGTTCTTGCGGCTGCTGGGGAAGTTGGTCCAGACGGAGTGGATCGAGAGAGAGAGGAATTCCTGCCTGACTCCCAGGCGTCCAAACAACCACCTCTACTTGCTCCTGCAGAGCAACACCACGCTCCTTCTCCAAAGCCGAGATACCCTGCTTCGAGCTTGCAGCATCGCCGTTGGAATGAAGCAGCATGCTCGCGATGTCGCCTTGAGGATCCAACGCAATCACTGGAACACCCTGCAGCAACATCTCCTCACACAAGACCTTGCAAGCGACAGTCTTGCCGCTTCCAGACGCACCCAAGCACACAGAGTGTCGCAACAACGTGGACGGCGGCAGCGTGACTTGTTCGTCCGTGGTGGTTTGGGTCCCCCAGAGCAAACCGGTCCATGGATCTTGGTTTGCCCCTTGCGCTTCGGTGTGTGCAGAAGCAGAGGATTCATTGGGTGATGCAGAGGAGAGGGGGGACAACTCTTCGGTCAATGGTGCGATCCTCAGGAACAAACAAAACGATAGAAGGGAAGTTGGATTGACACATCTCATCTTTCGAGGAAAGATATATACCACGTTCCTGTCGCACCGCGACAAAGCACTCGCAACTGTATGAAATTAAAGGAACCTATTATGAACCTGTCCTGGCTTCGTTGTGGATTGACGCTGGGTGCGCTGGTTTGTGGCGTTCTCGTGTGGAGCACCCCCAGCTCGGCAGAGCTTCCTCTCACCCGAGAGCAGCGGTACAAAAAGTACGTCCTTCAACAACAGTTGAAGTGCCTCAAACGATGCGAAACCGTCGGGTACAAGAGGTTTTACCGCTGTGGCCCCAGGGGCAACCGCTACCAAAAAGCTCGGGCTGGTGTGTACTTCCGCAGCTGCATCCATCGCTGCAGAGCGACTTGGTTTTGCCGAGGCTACAAACAAAATGTACGAGCCCGTTGCCCAGCCATGTGCTTGCAGCAACGCAAGAAGACGATGCCTCGCAAGAGATGGCGCTACCATCCAACAGACAAGCAGTATCGTCGTTGGGTTCGTCGCTTCCTGAAGTGGCAGATGCGTGTACGTTATGCCTGCATGAGGGTGTGCAAAAACTACAATATGATCTGCAACATCCGTAGCACCGTGAAGCTCCCACCCCGCACCAAGATCCCCAAGATTGAATCTCTCCGCCGCTAACCCCTCTTCCCTCTCCAATCAAGGTGCAGAGAACCCAAGCAACGGCAAAACCAGCTTGCATCGATCGTTGCGAACACCGTTTTTCATGGTTGGAGAGACCTGAAGCAACATCGTGTTGTCTTTGGCGCCATCGTACGATGTCCACTCCGGGACCTCGTTTTGTGAGTCGCTGGGAACCCCGCTCTTGGCGAATTGAGCCCACAATCTCATGATTTGCTGGGACAACTTAAGCTCCTCCGCAGCCGGAGAGAACCCAGGAATATCCACAAACGACTGAAACACAAAGAACAACTCAATGCCGTGACGAGCGGGAAGTTCACCGGCCCGCGTCTGTACCCTCTGACCAAACATATACCTCCAGACCTTGGACGTTTGCGTTTTGGATGCCGTCGCCGCCATCAACAACGTTGGACAAGTAAACTGAACGTCGGTGAGCAAGTCGGCCATCGCATCCACGGGTTTGGGGTACTTGGTAACATCATACTCTTTCAGCAACGCGTCCACCTGATCTTTGGGAGAGTTCTTGAAAGCGCTGCGCACAAGAGCTTCGTAAACATCTGCTGTGGGAACAGGCGTCAGAACAATCCCAGACATCTCTTCCAGGTTGCTCCCCAAGACAAAAGGGACGTCGTTGTGTTTGCCATCCTTAATCATCTGAAAAGGAGACTGAGGCAGCACATGTCCGTCAACAACAGGAGAGTATTGTTCCAGCGGGTTCCCACCTCCAACAGTTCCAAACCCTGTGCCGACAGGCATTTCATTCATGAGGGTCTTGTTGTCGATGTTGCGCAAACAGGACAAGGGGTCAGGCGCATCTTTGCATGACGTCTGGGCAACCACCTGCTGCCCTCTCTGCTCTGCTGCTGTAAGAGTTTGGGACAGGTTGCACAAACCGCTCTGCATCAACGCCGCATGGAACAAGCCTTTGGCAAGAGGCGAGGCGACAAGGATACAGGTCGAGACAGCCCCTGCCGACTCCCCAAAGATCATTACCTTGTTGGGGTCACCACCAAACGCCTGGATGTTGGCCTGGATCCACTTCAGCGCAAAGATTTGGTCCTGGACGCCATAGTTCCCGGAAACCTTCTGCGAACTCTCAGCCGACAACGCAGGGTGAGCAAAGTAGCCGAACGACCCCAACCGGTAGTTAATGGTGACAACAACGACACCTTCATTTTCAGCAAGATACTGACCGTTGTAGAGAGGCTTCCCTCGGGCCGATACGGTCTGCGAGCTGCTCCCTTGGATGTGAGCGCCGCCATGGATAAACACCATGACAGGCAACGGCGACTTCGCACCGGCAGGCGTCCAAACATTGAGAGACAAGCAATCTTCAGAACCGACAATGGATTTTTGTCCGTTCAACGCAGTTTCGATCTGGGTGCAGACATCTCCAAACTGGGTGCTCTCGCGCAAGTTGGTCCAGCAGGCATGAGCCGAAGGAGGCTTCCATCGCAAAGCCCCAAGAGGCCCTGCTGCATAGGGAATCCCTTTGTACGACCACGTCGCTCCTTCTTTCGAACCTTTCACCCAGCCTGTTTGGGTCCGAACATTCCCTTCCGCACGAAACGCATCCATAGGAACATTGCACTGTGAGGATTCAGGAGTCCCTTCCGGAGGGTCCGGCTCAATGACTGAAGCGTCAGTCACAGCATCAATAGTTGGCTCCCCTGATGTCTCTTTGGGTTGGGCTTCCGTGAGAGTCTCCACGTTGGCAGTAGACTCCCCGCCCTGGCCGCCCTCTTGGGATCCCAATTCAGAGGTCGCTTCATCTCCCGTGGTGGCAGGTCCGCAGGAGCCGATCCAGCCTCCTCCCATGAGAAGGCCGACAAGAATGAGGCTAGACAGATTGAGTTTCAATGAATCCAAACGCATACATACAATCCTTGCGCTTCTGTTTGTTGGAGAACGAAAAATTCTGAGAAGAGCGGCTCCCTGTTCAGACACACAAGTCGGACGATGGGTGTACAAGAAGAACTCAATTCTTGCAGCAGCCATGAGGCGAGAAGGTCAACAAACCTGGGCAGCACAGACAACAGAGAACGGGAAGTCTGCATTGGACCTTCCATTCAAAGATGGGCTTTGACTTGTAAGGCCAGTCGTGATATTCACGACCTGCCCCGGCTTCTACGCAGCCGCAGCGCCATCGGCTCTTCGCCAATTTTAATCTTTCTTTTCAAGAAGTTATCTTTTGATGGTTCGGCATTGCGCCAGCGAGCGGCTGTTTTCACCGGTTTACTTTGAGGCTTATATGCAAGTCGACGAACCTCGAAGGGGAAGGATGTATGTTTGTTCGTGCAAACATCGCTGAGTGGTAGAGGAACGCGACGTACGATTGCTTTGAGGAGATAAACGTATGCCAAACAAGGTTGTGTTCAAAGAACAGATCCAAAATGTGCAGATTCTCAGTCCAAAAGGGAAAGTCGATACCAAGATCGGCATCCCCGAAGGTCTGGACAACGACAAGCTGCTCGACCTGTACCGCTGGATGACGTTCTTCCGCCGCTTCGACCGAAAAGCGCTGGCCCTGCAGCGTACCGGACGTCTGGGAACGTATCCCAGTTTGATTGGTCAGGAGGCCGTTCAGGCCGGCGCTGGCCTCGCGATGAAAGAGAACGACTGGGTTGTCCCCTCGTTCCGTGAGCAAGGAGTCATGATGGTGCGCGGCGTCCCCGGCTCCAAGATCCTTGCTTACTGGGGCGGCGACGAGCGCGGTTCGCAATTCGACGAAGGCGTGAACAGCCTGCCGATCTGCGTCCCCGTGGGTTCACAAACCCTCCACGGTGTAGGTCTGGCGATGTCCATGGCCTACCAGAAGAAAGACGCTGCGGTTCTCTCCTTCATCGGAGACGGCGGAACCTCGGAAGGCGACTTCCACGAAGGTTGCAACTTTGCAGGTGTTTACAACGCTCCCGTGGTCATTTTGATCCAGAACAACCACTGGGCCATCAGCGTACCGCGCCACCGTCAAAGCATCGCTCCGACCCTGGCGCAGAAAGCGATCGCCTACGGTATTCCTGGAATCCAGGTCGACGGCAACGACGTCATGGCTGTGTACAAGGTTGTTGGGGAAGCCCTCGACAAAGCCCGCTCTGGCGGAGGCCCCACCTTGGTGGAAGCGGTCACCTACCGAATGGAAGACCACACCACAGCTGACGATGCGACCAAGTACCGTCCGCCCGAAGAGTTGGAAGCCTGGAAACCCAAGGATCCCATCCTCCGGTTGGAGACCTACCTCCGCTCCCAAGAGATCCTGACCGACGAGCTGGCAGAGAAGTTCGAGAAGGAAGCTGAAGAGCGCGTGGCCAAGGAAGTGGCAGACCGCGACGCAATGCCTGCGCCGGACCCCTTGGAAACCTTCCGTCACCTTTACGAAGAAATGCCCGCCCACCTGCAGCAGCAGATGGCAGAAATGCAGGAGACACTCTAATGACACAAGGAAACACCATGCGTGCGACGATTGTGCAGGCGATTGTGGACGGGATGCGAGCCGAGATGGAGCTGGATCCCAGCGTTGTTGTTCTCGGCGAAGATATCGGAAAAGACGGCGGCGTGTTCCGCGCAACCGAAGGCTTGTTGGAGCAGTTCGGCGAAGAGCGCGTGATGGACACCCCCATCGCAGAGAGCGGTATCGTCGGTGCCTCCGTGGGTATGGCCCTGGGTGGCCTTCGCCCCATCGGCGAAATCCAGTTCATGGGTTTTGTCTACCCCTCCATCAACCAGCTCTTCTCCCACGCCGCTCGTTACCGCTGGCGAACCCGAAGCCGTCACTCGGTGCCCCTGGTCATCCGTATGCCTTACGGCGGCGGGATCCACGCGCCTGAGCACCACAGTGAATCGTACGAAGCCATCATGACCCACACTCCGGGTCTTGTTGTGGTCGCGCCCAGCACCCCGTACGACGCCAAAGGTCTGTTGATTTCCTCCATCCGCTCGAACGACCCGGTCATCTACATGGAACCCAAGCGGATCTACCGCGCCTTCCGTGAAGAGATCCCGACCGAGGCGTACACTGTGCCCTTGGGCAAAGCGAACGTGATTCAGGAAGGCAACGACATCACCCTGATCAGCTTTGGTGCGATGATGCGCCCCACCCTCGACGCAGCCGAAAAGCTGACCGCCGAAGGAATCAGCCCTGAAGTCATCGACCTCCGCACCATCCACCCGATGGACCGCGAAGCCATCCTCACCTCTGTGGTGAAAACCGGTCGATGTGTGGTGGTGCAAGAAGCACCCCGTCTGTGCAGCATCGCTTCGGAAATCACCGCGCTGATCAACGACGAGGCTCTGCTTCACCTGTTGGCTCCCGTGGGTCGCGTGACCGGGTATGACACCCCCATGCCCCTCGCAACTACTGAGAAAGCTTACCTGCCCGACACCAAGCGTGTCCTCAAGGCAGCACGCGCCGCTCTCGAATTCTAAGAGCGCGCACGGCAAGACTGGGCCCTCCCAAACGAGGGCTCAGGTCTTTTGCCTCGTTGTATTCTTGAGAACGGTCGCGCTGCGATCGTTGACGCTCCACTCGTTGCCTCACCTCGCGGAGAGCAACGTCCCCCTTGCATCACGACTTGCCCGAATTTCGCTGAAGTTAATGCGGTTCGGATTGGAGTATACTCATGGCCACACAAATCTTTAAGTTCCCCGACGTGGGGGAAGGTATTCACGAAGGTCAGCTCGTTGAGTGGTTGGCTGCTGAAGGCGATATGGTGAAAGAAGATCAGCCTCTTTGTCGCGTTGAGACCGACAAAGCTGTGGTTGAAATTCCCTCTCCCGCCACGGGAAAGATCGTCAAGTTCCACGGAGAACCTGGCGAGATCATCTACGTTGGCAACCCCCTCGTCGTGTTTGAAGTGGAAGGCGCTGGCGACGGCTCCGATGCGGCAGCAGAAACGGCGGCTCCGGCTGCTCCTGCGGCTCCTGCACAAGCGGCGGCTCCTGCACAAGCGGCGGCTCCAGCTGCGGCGCCTGCTGCTCCGGCGGCTCCGGCGGCAGCCAAGCGGCCCCAAGACGTTCGCGCCACCCCTCACACCCGCGCATTCGCTCGCAAACTCGGTGTGGACATCACCACCGTTGAGGGAACCGGCCGAGCGGGCCGAATCACCGACGAAGATGTAGAAGCAGCCTCCCAGGGTGGCGCTCCCGCACAGGCAACGGCACCAGCAGCAGCGGCTCCTGCAGCGCCGGCACGGCCCGCAGCACCGGCACGGCCCGCAGCACCGCCCTCTTACGACTCCACAGAGCATGGGCCCGTAGAGCGCGTCCCGATGTCGTTCCTCCGCCGCAAGATCGCCGAGCAAATGAAGCTCTCGACCACCGCGCTGACCCACGTCACCCACATCGAAGAAGCCGACCTGACCGGACTTTGGGATGTCTACCTGGCGTCGAAAGAGCGACTCAAAGGCGACGAGATCAAGCTCAGCCCCCTGCCCTACTTTGTGAAGGCTGTGGTCGCAGCGCTGAAGAAATTCCCCATTTTCAACAGCAGCTTTGATCAGGAAAAACAAGAGATTGTCTACAAGCACTACTACAACATTGGTATTGCAGTGGACGCACCCGAAGGCCTCGTGGTTCCCGTCATCAAGAACGCTGACACCAAGTCCATTGCGGCCCTCGCAACCAAGATCCGTGACCTGGCTTCCCGCGCTCGCAGCCGTCAGCTGCAGATTGATGAGATGCGCGGCGGAACCTTCACCATCACCAACATTGGACCGCTCGGAGGCATCCTCGCCACGCCAATCATCAACTATCCCGAAGCGGCCATCATGGGCATGCACGCGATCGAAGACCGTCCGGCAGTTGTTGACGGTGAGATCTGCATTCGCAAGCGCATGTACCTCAGCCTGTCCTTTGACCACCAGATCATTGACGGCGCTTCCGGCGCTCGTTTCATGAAGTTCATCTCGAACATCCTGAGCGATCCCAACTACTTCTTCACCCAGATCTAGAGGTCACAAACGATGGTTGTTGGAAACGTAAACGCAACAGAAATGTGCGATGCCGTCGTGATTGGCGGCGGTCCTGGCGGCTATGTCGCTGCCATTCGCCTGGCCCAGCTCGGCAAAGATGTCATCCTGATTGACAAGCGCCCCGTTCTTGGCGGCGTCTGCCTCAACGAAGGTTGCATTCCCAGCAAGGCGATCATCCATGCCGCGGAAACCTTTGAGCAGATGAACCATGCCTCCACCATGGGCTTGAACATTGAAGGCACTGTCAAGCTGGACATGACCAAGCTGCAAGAGTGGAAGAACGGTATCGTCAAACGCCTCACAGGTGGCGTCGCGGGCCTGGAAAAAGGTCACGGCGTTCGCGTGATGCAAGGAACCGCCTCCTTCCGTGGACCCAAGCAGTTGGAGCTGATCAACGCTGAAGACCGCGTCCAGATGATCGACTTCGACCACGCGATTGTCGCTACAGGAAGTGTCCCCTTGGAGTTGCCCTTCCTCCCCGTGGACGGCGACTTTGTAATTGGCTCCAAAGGTGCGCTCGATCTATCCGAAGTACCGGAGACCATGGTCGTCATTGGTGGAGGCTACATTGGGCTGGAGTTGGGAATGGCCTACGCCAAGCTCGGCTCCAAGGTGACTGTGGTTGAGCTGCAAGACCAGCTGTTGGGTGGAGGGCTGGAGCCCGAGATTCATCGCGTCCTGCTTCGCCGCGCCAAGCAACTTGGCATGGAGATCTTGTTGGGTCACAAAGCCCAAGGCGCAAAAGCTGGCTCTCCCGGAACTCTGACAGTCCAAGACAAGGACGGAAAGACCAAAGACATCAGCACTCACAAGGTGTTGGTCTCGATTGGACGACGTCCTTACAGCGACGGTCTGGGTTTGGAAAACGCTGGACTGGCCGTGAACGAGCAAGGCTTCTTGCCGGTCAACGAAGAACGGCGCACTGGCGTGCCCCATATCTTCGCGATTGGCGACATCACCGAGCAGCCCATGCTTGCCCACAAAGCCTACCTCGAAGCCAAGGTCGCTGCCGAAGTGATTGCTGGACATCCCTCCGCCTTTGACGTGCGAGCGATGCCGGCTGTGATGTTCACCGATCCGGAAATCGCAACGGTGGGCATGTCGGAAGCGGAAGCCAAGGCGGCAGGCTACCAAGTCAAAGTCGGCGTGTTCCCTTGGAAAGCTTCGGGTCGCGCGCTCTCTCTGGGAGCGACAGAAGGCCTCTCCAAGATCGTCTATGAAACGGAAACCGAGCGGATCCTCGGCGTTCACATCGCAGGCGCTCACGCCGCTGAGTTGATCGCGGAAGGCACCCTGGCGTTGGAACTGGATGCTTTCCTTGACGATCTGGCTCACACCATCCATCCCCACCCCACCCTGAGCGAGACTGTCCTGGAAGCGGCAGAGATTGCAATGGGTACATGTGCTCACTTCAAGTCGCCCAACCGCTAAAACGAAAACACCCCTACTATCATATCGATACCTTCTTCGCCTTCACCAACCATTTGCAAATTGCCTGTGGATGATCACAATGGATATGATGTGCAAATGGGTGGAGTAGGGAATCTCTCGGCCCCATTCATCGTTAGTAGTACTTGCTAGAAAATCGGGTCCCATCGGACCGGTTGTCCCTGCTGAAGCCAGGAGAATCCAAGCATGATGAAGTTTCTGGGTCGACGTTACCGCCTTATCCTCCCCATTTGGGCGTTGCTGCTCGGAGGATTGTTGGTGTTTCAGTACGCCCCCTCTATGAAAAGCTCGCCGGCACACGCACAATCCAGTCGGTACCGGCTCAGCCGCCTGTACTACCTGAGCCGCGTGATCTTCCTAATCAACAAGCACTACGTTGATCAACTTCAGATCACTCCCCAAAAGATGTTCCGCCAGTCTTTGGAGATGATCCAGAGCACCGTCCCGTCTGTGATGGTCCGGTTCGCCAAAGATGGAAAGTCTGTGACGGTTGCTGTCGACAAAGCCAGCAAAACGTTCAAACTTCAGGCCTTCCCCCTGATCTTTAGCGTGCCCTATCAGCTCCGGTCCATCTTCTCCTTCATTGAAGCCAACTACAAAGGCGACGTGGGTCAACGAAAGATTGAGTTTGCTGCGATTCATGGCATGCTCAAGAGCCTTGACCCTCACACCAGCTTCTTGCCACCTTCGTTCTACCAAGACATGCAGATGCACACCCGCGGCTCCTTCGGTGGCCTTGGCATCGTGATTCAAAGCCGCAAGGGTTACCTCACGGTCGTCACGCCGATGCCCGATACACCTGCGGCTCGCGTCGGCTTAAAAGCTCTCGACCGAATCGTTCGTATCGGCGACGAGTCGACCATCAACATGAGCTTGAACGAAGCCGTCAACAAACTTCGTGGCGCTCCAGGCAGCAAGGTGGAGATCTGGGTCCAGCGCAAAGGCTTCTCCCAGCCCAAGCGCTTTGTGATCACCCGCGCCATCATCAACGTGAAGAGCGTAAGTTCCAACCTGCTTCCCAGCAAGGTCGGATACATCCGGATCAAGAACTTCCAACAAGACACAGCTCCCGACATCCGACGCGCCCTGCTCAGCTTCCACAAAAGCAGCAAAAATCGCTTGCGTGGTCTCATCCTTGACCTTCGCGACAACCCCGGTGGTTTGTTGTCACAAGCCATTAAGGTGTCGGACTTGTTCCTCGACCGAGGCGTCATCGTGACCCACGCCGGCGGACTCTCACGACGCGAAGTTCACCGCGCTCACGCGTTTGGCACTGAGCCGAAGTATCCCATCATTGTGTTGGTGAATCGTGGCTCTGCGTCAGCCTCCGAAATTGTGGCGGGCGCCCTGAAAAACCACAACCGCGCCATCATTCTGGGGCAACGTACGTACGGAAAAGGTACCGTTCAGGTCCTCTATCCGATCATGCCTCCTCGCTACGCCATGCGGGAACGCAGCGCGCTCAAGCTGACCGTTGCTCAATACCTGACACCAGGCGACATCTCGATCCAAAAGATTGGTATCGCCCCTGACATTCGTCTCCGCGTGACCAACATCTCCAAGGACTCGGTCCACTTCTTCGGAAGTGACGAACGCAAGTTGGAGAAGAAGAAGCTTCCCCGCTACCTCAAAGGTGTGGCGGAAGGTCGCTCCGAGTTGTACTCCCTGTCGTACCTGGATGAACGAAGCGACAAGGAACGCGCCGAGAGCTATCGCGAAGACTACAAGAAAAACGAAAAGCTCAAGATGGACTTTGAGATGAAGCTCGCCCAAAAGCTCATCCTGTCCACCAAAAAGTGGCACCGTCCCCGAATGTTCAAAGCCCTGGAGAAGAAGCTCAACCAAGTACGCGATGAGCAGGCCAAACTTATTCACAAGGCTCTGAAAAAAGCCGGCGTGGTTTGGGACAATTCCTCCAAAGGTGAAACAGGCAAACCCAAGCTGTCTTTCTCGTACAAGATCCTTCCACCCAAGAAGCGGAAAAAAGGCGAACGTGCACCACGGGGCAACCGTGTCTACGCAGGAAGCTCCTTCCGAATCCAGGTAAAAGTTCGCAACCGAGGCAAACGCACAGCCTACCGCGTTCGTGCGATGAGCAGCTCCAACTACTGGTTCCTCCATCGCAAAGAGTTCGTCTTTGGAAAGCTTCGACCCAAACAAAGCAAGCGCTGGACTGTCAATGTCAAACTCCCCCTGTGGCTCAAGACTCAATACCACAGCCTTGCGATTACGGTCCGGTCCCACAACAAAGACTTCAAACTTAAGAAGTCGATCAAGCTTCGTATCATGGGCGCCAAACGTCCTCGCTACGACTTCAGCTACGCGCTCGAAGAGATCCGAGGAAACGGTGATGGCTTGATCCAACCCGGAGAACGTTTCGCCCTTCGCGTGACGGTTCGCAACAGCGGCGCTGGCAAGTCCTACCAAACCATCGGGATGCTCAAGAACAAAACAGGTCGTGAACTCTTCATCGAGCGCGGCCGCATCCAGTTTGGTCCGCTGCAACCGAAACAACTCTCGACAGGATGGTTCTACCTCCGAATCCACCCTTACACCCAACGCAAAACCATCAAGATGCAAGTCAGCCTCTTTGATGCAGAGTTGCACACCAACGTCCGACGCCAACTTGTCCTTCCCGTCGCTCCCACCGGCCTTCGCAAGCAGAAGCTTAAGAGCTGGGTCAAGGTCAAAGAAGAATCAGCCTGGCTTTACAGCGGCGCAGACTTTGGAACACCTCGGGTTGGCCGCGTCAGCAAAGGCGCTCGACTCAAAGTCATGGCCCAACTCGGCAGCTTCTTCCAGGTCAAGCTCTCTTCCAAACAATGGGGCAAGATCCCACCCAAGAAAGCACGCCGCCACAATCCAACTTGGTACGCCTGGGTCGCAGCCCGTGATGTCGACAAGAAGGCAAAGGGAACACGCCGTTACAAGCCCAAGTACAAGCTGTACTGGCAAGCTGTCACCCCACAGATTGTGGTACGAACCAGCCGATTCCCAAAGACAACACGTAGCGAAAAGTTTGTCTTGAAAGGCACCGTTCGTAACAATGTGTCCTTGCTCGACACCTACATCCTTGTCAACGGAAACAAGGTCTACTACCGCGCCCTTCGCAACATCCCCAAGCTGACCTTCTCCCTCCCCATCAAGCTCAAAAAAGGCACCAACCGGATCCAAATTGTCGCCCGCGAAAACACCCAATTCGCCGGCCTCAAAGAGCTCTTCATCTACCGCCGCAAATAACCCTCCTCACCCCTCTCTGGTTTCCCCCTTCCCATCCAAGACATCTCACAACCATCTCATCATGAACTTACGTTGGATCGCATTTGTGTATCGCAAGGGTGGGCGAAAACCGACCCTTATACCTCATCACATCGAACAACCCCCAAATCACATCGAACAACCCCCAAATCACATCGAACAACCCCGGAATGAATTTTGGGGTTAGGGTTTATTCATTTGTTTTGATGATGAAGGGATGCGGAATTTTGATGATGAAGGGATACGGAAATGGATCAAATGATGGAACGTGATGGGGTGGGTTTTACATCAATTCGGCGTTGTTGGGTTGTGTGGGATAGACGGGGAGGTCTTTGGGGAGGAATTCGGCAAGCTCGTCGGCCATAGGTCCGCGGATCTCGATACAAGGAGAGCCATCTTTGTCGCTGATGACGTCAACGATTGTTCCGTCTTCAATGCTCCATCGCCCAAGGATGTTATGAGCTTCGTCCTCTTCAACGGGAATCATACGCCAGATACGAAACACGCGCTTGATCTCGGAGAACTCAAAGTCGTGAGCGAGGTAAAGAGTTTTGTCGGCGGGTCCAAGCTCTACAACGGGTTCCGGCTCGGGTTCTGGCTCCGGCTCGGGCTCAGGTGCAGGCTCTTCGATCGCAGCGGGGCTTGCCTCTACGCCGTTAATCGGACCGTCACTTGGAGCCGCTTCCTGAATTTCAGCGGGGACAGGAGCGGTCGTTACCGTCTCTGCCATGGGGATTTCCTGGACCAAGTTATCACTTCCCGCAGCAAGGGCTGTTTGGGGAGAAAGAGAGACCTGGAACGATTGCGCAGGCTCACGGAAAAACGATTGACGTTTGCGTTGTCTCTGGCTGTTGTGCCGGGACTCCATCACGGCCAGCAACAAACCCAAAAGAGCTGCGCCACCCACGGCAGACCCCATCACCAGGAGAAGGTGCTCGCGGAGGTACCCGACGCTAGAATCAAACAAGAAGAGCGCAGAGAAAACAACAGCCACGGCCAAAACCAACGATGAGAGAAAAAGCCGCATAAGTTCTTCACCCGTACATGGAGGAGAGTAGAGAAGACCCAAACTTCGCGAAAGAAGAAGGCCTATTCTTTGGGTCACAAGCCTGAGGATTGGAACCCGAAACCGAAGAGACTTCGCCTGTCGTATGCCACAAAACGACACCTGTATGATGTACCTTGAATGGCGAAAAGACGAGGAGAAGACGCTTGTCACAACAGGGCTAATTATATATCCTCTCCGTCACCACACTGTCAATGATCCGACTACGGCGAGGATGTTCGCTGCAGTTGTTTGACTTTCATCGAGAAAGGAGTTCCAGGGTGCCCGCACCACGAAAAGCAAAGAAACTCACCCCCATGATGCAACAATACATGGGTGTCAAGGCGCAATATCCCGACGCTGTTGTCTTTTTCCGCATGGGTGACTTCTTTGAGATGTTCTTTGACGACGCCAAACTCGCGTCGGAAGTACTGGGCATTACCCAAACCTATCGCAACAAGATGGACGATGAGCCCATCCCGATGGCTGGAATTCCCCATCACTCGTACAAAAGCTACGTCCACCGGATGACAGAGGCCGGCTGGACCGTTGTGATCTGCGACCAAATCGAAGAGGCCACACCGGGCAAGCTGGTCGCTCGACAAGTGACCCGCATCGTCACACCTGGAATGGTTCTCGACCCCGACGATCTGGACGCTCGCTCCAACAACTACCTGGTAGCTGCCTTCTTCGACAAGAAAAAGAGCGGCGTCGCTCGATTGGACCTAAGCACTGGCGAATTCCAAGTCACGGAGGTTCCCTCGGCAGACGTACTGTCCGAAGTCCAACGGATTCAGCCTCGTGAGATTCTTGTCAGCCAGGATCAAGACGGAACGCCACGCGTGGAAGAGTTCCAAACGCAAGTGGAAGACGTCTGCTTTCGGGTCCGAGAAAGCCGCGACTTTGCACTCCAAGACGCCCACGACCGGCTGTGCGACCTGTTCGATGTACAAAGTATGGATGGCTTTGGTCTGGCAGGAATGAAGGCAGGAATCCGCGCAGCAGGGGCGATTATCGCCTATGTGCGAGAAACCCAAAAAGCCAACTTGCCTCACATCAACAAGCTCACACCCTACACCATTGAACAATTCATGGTGATTGATGAGGTCACTCGCACCAACCTGGAGATGTTGGAGACCCTTCACCAACGCACCAAAAAAGGCTCCCTGCTTGGGCACCTTGACCAGACCCTCACCCCCATGGGGGGACGCAAGCTCAAGCACTGGCTGCTCTATCCGCTGCTCGACCTCAGCGATATCAAGCAGCGGCATGATGTTGTTGAGACGCTCTACAACAACAGCCCTGTCCGTGGGCAACTCCGCGAAGCCCTCCGTCAGATCCGCGACATGGAGCGACTGAACGGTAAAGTTTCAGGCCAAATTGCGACACCCCGTGACCTGTCAATGCTGCGCGAGTCCATCGACAAAGTCCCTCACCTCGTCGGTGCCCTCTCTTTGCTTGGCGAGGAAAGCCAACGGCTCCAGTACATTCATGAGACGCTCACCCCTCTCCCCGATATCGCGGAAGACATCTACAACTGTCTGATTGAAGAAGCGCCCAACGCAACCAAAGACGGTGGGTACATCCGGGATGGATACAACAAAGAGTTGGACCGCTACCGTGACGTCGCTGCGAACGGCAAAGACCACGTCCTGGCGATGGAAGCGCGGGAAAAAGAAGCGACAGGGATTCAATCTCTCAAAATCAAATTCAACAAGGTGTTTGGTTACTACATTGAGGTAACCAAACCCAACATCCATCTGGTTCCGGAAGACCGCTACATCCGGAAACAGACCATGACCAACCACGAGCGCTACATCACCGAAGAGCTCAAAGAATTTGAAGAAGAGATCCTTGGCGCTGAAGAAAAAAGCCTCAAGCTTGAGTTGGAGTTGTTTCAGCAACTTCGTGAACGAATCGCACTGCGCAGCAACGACATTGCCCGCCTTGCCGACGCCGTCGCCTACCTTGATGTGCTGGTAAGCTTTGCCGAGCAAGCCATCAACCAAGGCTACTGTCGCCCAGAGATCACAGAAGGCACCGAGCTTGACATTGTCGCAGGACGCCACCCTGTCGTTGAATCGCTGATGCGAGCCGGGGAGTTTGTCCCCAACGATCTCAGCCTTCCCCCTGAGCGTTCACGCTTCGTCTTGCTCACTGGACCCAATATGGCAGGGAAAAGCACCATCATGCGGCAAATCGCTGTGATTGCCTTGATGGCACAGATGGGCTCGTTTGTACCGGCCGAGAAAGTCACACTGGGCCTCTGCGACAGGATCTTTACGCGAGTGGGAGCCTCCGACAACCTCGCCGGTGGACAATCAACGTTCATGGTGGAGATGACGGAGACGGCCAACATCCTTCACAACGCCACAGGACGAAGCCTCGTTATCCTCGACGAGATCGGCCGAGGGACAAGCACCTTCGACGGGATCTCCATTGCCTGGGCTGTGGCCGAACATCTTCACAACCGGATCGGCTGTCGGACCATGTTCGCCACTCACTACCACGAGCTAACTGAGCTTGAGATGGCCCTGTCGCACCTTCGCAACATGAACGTGGCGATCAATGAGTGGCAAGGTGAGATCTTGTTCCTGCACAAGCTCGTAGAAGGCGGCAGCAACCGCTCGTATGGAATCCAGGTGGCGCGGCTTGCCGGCTTGCCCAAAACAGTGGTTCGTCGGTCACACAAGATCTTGGGTTATCTGGAACAAGGCAAGCTACCCACGTCCATGGAGTTGGGAGGCTCGAACCAGCAGCTTTCGTTGTTTGCTCCTGTGGGCGGCCCCATCTCGTCCCCCATCGAGGAAGAGCTTCAAAACCTCGACCTGGACCAGCTCTCTCCCATCGACGCCCTCCAGATCTTGCACCGTTGGAAAGAAGACTGGTGTCCTGATGACGCCACAACCAACGGCGCAGGCATGAACGGCTCTCTCCCCACCCCAGCGAGCACCAACGACAACACCACCCATTGAAGCCCAGCGCCCCCCTATCCAACAAGGCCGACCACGTTCACGAAAGCCAACGTTGGAATTCCCACTTCAACCCGCCCCGGTTTGCGTATATGATGGTGGCTCGATATCGCCAGAATCTCCCCAATATCGAAACTTCCTTCTGACGGAGAACGGTATGACCCAGCGCTTTTTGCGATTCTTGTTCACTCCCCTGCTCTTTGGACTTTTGGGCTGGACGGCAGGTGCGTTTCATCTGCCTGTCGCACAAGCCAAACCCACGATGCAGGTTCCTTCCGCTGCGTTGCTCAAAGCACTCTTTCCCCAGCGTAAGATCTCGGCTGCTCAACTCCAACAGTTCAAGAGCATCCTCATCGATCTCAACGGCGACAAAAAAGAAGAGTTGATTGTGGTGGAAGACCCCAATCCTCGCAACAAGCAGAAGAAGAAGAAAGCTTGCCTGTGCAAAGCGCCAAAGGCGGACAAGCGAGAGAAACAAGTCGCTCGTGCCCTCACCTCCTCCCAGCGGAAGGCGTTGTACAAGGTCCAGCTTATCACCGTAAAGAAGCGAAAGCGCGTTCGTCGACGTCACATCAAGATCTGGTGGGAGACTGACAAAGGCCAACCCAGCGATCCCAAAGCCTGGATGATCGCAGCTTGCAAGCAACTGGGCCGAAAGCGCCGACGTTTCCGTCGATGGCGGCTCTACAACATTACGTTTGTGCAAGCAGACAACGGTCAAACCACAACCATTCGCTGGAGATACTGCCAGCGTTTCCGTCGCTACCGCACAAGCACAGCGAAACGTCGCTGGCGCCGATGGGCTCGACCCGATCTCCCCATTACGATCAAGACGTGCCCTTGCCCCAAAAAGAAAAACTTGGCCTACCTCAAGCCGACCAAGCCCTTGCGAGTAACAGTCGCACGAATCCTCCCTGCTCCCAAGCCTGCGAAGGATGGGGGAACAACACCTCCACCAAAGCGTCGAGACAGTGGGCTCGCGATTCCCTCGCTCAACGACAGCCCCTCCGCAGGAAACGCTCCTGCCACGGGACGCTACCGGATTATGGGACGGTACAAGGCCGACAACGTCCAGATCACACCCCTCACCCGAACCCCACAGATCTATGCATTGCAACTGGAGCGCACCAAGCAAACGAACCGAAACTCTGCCCGCATCACTGTAGAATCGTTCTATGTGTTCGACCAGGGCAACGGCAAGATGAAGAAGGTCTTCTCTCTCAAAACTGCCGTTGGCAACGACCCTGACGATCCAGGCGCGCGGCAATGGGTCGACCTCCAAGTTCGCAACATGGACGCCGATCACTGGCTCGAAATTGTCGCCGATATCTACTACGAAAACATCCAATTCAGCGGCCTCGTAGCACGTCGGATGTTCAAATGGCACAACGGCAAATTTGTGGCCTTGAACTCCTACCGCAACATCGCTCGCGTTCGTGCAAGTTCCACCTGGAAACGCCTTGCTCCCAGAGCATCAGGCCGACTGCTACGACAGCTCCGCCAACGCGCCAACGCAGTCAACGTCGTCGACGGCTTCCGCAACACCGTTTGGGTCGGTGGCAAAAAGAAACGCAGCATCAACGACTGGGTCCGTATCGAATGGACCCGGCGCGTGCCCCTCTTTGGCGTGGCGGTCATTACCTCCCCGTCACGCCAAGTCAACCCGGTGGTGCGTAACTTGTGGCGAGGCAAGCCACCCCAGTTGAAGCCCGCTCGCTTTGTCCGCATTCAAACAGTGAAAGGACAAATGGACGCTCCCCTGCCCGAGGGCGGAGGCATTCGCTTGATTCGGTTCCCCCAGAAGATCATGACTCGTTATTTGCGATTCCAGATCCTCAACCAGTACACTGACCCCAAGACCAGAAAGCGCCAATCCCTCAACGTGCCTGACAAAGAAAGGTCTCGGGGCTTTGTCGCTGAGATCATTCCGTTGGTCAATGAGGTTCGCTACACCGCGTCTTCCTTTGAAGATCGACCTGGCACCCAACGCATCCCCAGCTACGCCGGTGACCGACGAGGCAACACGGCGTGGGCAGAAGGCCGCACCGACAGCGGATTGGGAGAGTGGCTGCAAATGATTTTGCCAACCCCTCAAACCTTGCAACAAATCACCGTTGTTAATGGGTGTCGCAACCTGGGAGAGAAGTACATCCTGAATCACAGGGTCAAAGGTGCACGTCTTACGTTCTCAGATGGATCCAGCCAAGAGGTCGTACTCAAAGACATTCACAAGCCCCAGGTGGTGAAGTTTCGTTCGGTACGAACGCGGTCAGTTCGTTTGACCATCACCTCCATTTACAAGGGAAAACTGGGTCACACTACGTGTCTGACAGAAATGCGTCCCTGAACCCACAGGAATTCTTGCAACGAGGCCTCTCATGTCCAAACGGATTCTAGCCGCTGACGATAGCCGCACCATTCGCAAGACCCTCGCTCTTACGTTCCTTATGGAGCAAGAGCTGGACTTGACCGTCGTAGACTCGGGTCAAGCCGTCTTGAGTGCGATGCAATCGGGTTCGTACGATTTGCTCCTCCTCGATTACAACATGCCCGACATTCCTGGAACGCAGCTTTGTATGCGACTCCGCCAAGATCCCAATACATCCCAGCTCCCCATTATCTTGCTGGGAGGGCAACACTTTGAGCCCAACCAGGCCAACCAGGTTGGAGCCAGCGGACTGATCCGCAAGCCCTTTCTGACCTCGGATCTGCTCGACCGTGTTGGTGAGCTGCTCCATGTTTCCGTGAAACCGATCCCGGCACCGATGTCGTCTCGCATGGGGATTTTGCAAAACGACAGCATCTCCATTGAAATCGACATGGACGGGGCGACTCAGCCTCCTCCGCAGCCGAACCTGCCGATGGTCAATACAACCCCGCCACCATTGCCGCAAACACAGACCTCTCCTTTTCCGATGGGGACTCCAGCAGGAGGAACGCCCACTCCACCAGTGATGGGTCAACCCGTTCCACCAGCGATGGGACAATCCGTTCCACCCGTGATGGGGCAAACGGCCCCGCCGCCGCTAAGCCAGCCATCTTCCGGTTCGCATGTCATACCGGCATCGCTGACTCCCAATCACTCACCGCTGCCTTCCAATGTGTCACAACCAACCCCCCAATCTGTGATGACTCCTGCAGCAGGAAGCCCAAGCAGTCCAGCCGGGGACATGTTAATTGATGACCTGCCTTACGATGTGCCCACGAACCAGCCACCTGCTGGTCATGCGCATGAACCGGTGGCACCCCAAAGTCCGACAGGAAACATCTTCTTCCCTGTCCAGGACAACGTAAGCAACGCACCTCCGACAACACCCTTTACTCCGGACTATCCGCGCTCACCGCTACCTTCAGGGCTGACCCCCAACAACGGCACTCCCAACATGTATCCGCCGCAAACCCAAGCGGACCCAGCCTACAATCCATCGCCGTACCCCAGTCCGGGTATCAGCAAACCGTTGCCTCCTCCATCGTTCAAGAGCACAGGCTTGGGAGCGCCACCTGTTTTGCATAACGAGCCGCCCAGCGCTCCAGACGCAAAGCACGAGTCCATGGAAGTGTTGATGGGCTCTACAATGGAGCCTGTCCCCTCAGGACAATCCCAACCCAAAGAGCTGCTCCTTCCCCTCGAAGACGAGCACGGAGCCTCCACGCCCTCTTCCGAACTCGACCCTGCTCGGATGGATTTTGCCAACCCGAACCCCAGCCAAACAGGGCTACCAGGGCGACCGGGAACCCCTCGCATCGACCACCTGGAACAGACCGCTATGGTCCCAGCCGTCCGCAGAAAGCAGTTAGCGCAGGACAAGACCGCTCCTCCCTTGGCTCCAGGCGCCAACGTCTTGCCAGAGCTTCTGGAAGAGACCCAAGCCCCACCCCGCTCTTCCGCCCCCCAGATGGAGTCCCATGCTTCCGGATCGTTGGATGCAGCCCTTGTCGCTCCAACTTCACAGGGCTGCCCCAAAGACCACTGCCAGCTCGTGTTTGGTGGGCCGCTGAGCCTCCAAACCCTCGCTATGTTTTTGCAGTACGCCAGCCACACGGAAAAACGACTGCGGTCCTTCCTGAAAAAGGAAGACTACGTCCCCATCACAACCCACTTCCGAACAGAAGGTCAACAAACTCTCATCACGTTTGGAGGGACTCAGGCATACCTGCGATGCTTGCTGCCAGCCATGTTGGAATGTTGCAAGCAGTTCTCCGAAGAGCAACGCCAAGAGCTCGCAGAGCAGCTTATTGACCAAGCACCCGAAGCTTCACAAAACACACTTCGGAGAGCTTCGTTGCAGGCACGCATTACCTCTCGCCCCTACGCCCTCACCTTGCAGAATGACCTGACAGAGCTTTCCAAAGCCTCTGTCCTTGAAGTGCGCAATGGCCTGTCGGAAGAGCCAGAGGTCATTTACAACCTCCAAGAAGACTCTACACAGGGCAACGCCGAAGAGGACCTTACGCCTGCCAAGCTCAAGCTCAGCAACATTCTCCTGCGCCACTTTAATTTGTTCAGCCTGAACCAATTGATGGAAGATGAGTTCTCCCTACCGCTTCAGGACGTCGTGCCCCTCAACCTGTCCATCAAGTCGATTTTTCTCGCAGTGATTCACCACTTTGAACAACGTTACCAACTTCCTGAGTTGGCTGGCGCCATCCAAGACAAACACCCCTCGTTTGAAGCCCAACCGTTCGAGAGCTTCCCCGACATCTAAAAGCATCACCAACTCGGCGAGCGTGGAAGCTCTACATGGCTTAATCCACCGGAGTTGGCGCTGGATTTAGGAACTGCAACGTGTGTGCAAGGATTCGATCAATCCGATAACTCCGGATAATCGCCTGGCTTGATACGTCATCGTCAGGGCTATCCGGGAGACGCCGCAGATTGTACCCTGTGATCACGTAGTGCCCTTCCTGCGTCTGCTTTACGCTCAATGGCTTGATAATTGGCGTTTGGTAAGGCTCTGCGCCTCCCTCCGTCCGCACCGCAAATGTGATCATCACGTTCTTTTGGTGACTCACAATGCTCCTCAAAACTTCAGACAAGGCTTGTTCCATGGGAACCTCCTGCAAGTATGTTGGATGATTCCCAAAAGGATAAACCCCGAACGCCCGAAGGTAAAGACCCTTGAAACGCCTTGACCTTTTCCACTTGGAGTTGCGCGTTGACAAGCCTAGGATTGTGGTTATGTTCCTCTCCGCAATACGCATGATACCGTATGAACAGGCAGAATCCTCCCGTTTCTGCGATACCATCAGGACATCAAAATGTTTCATGGAACAACCATAGTTGCTGTACACAAAGACGGAAAAACCGTGATTGCTGGAGACGGTCAAGTCTCGATGGGCAATACCGTGGTCAAGAGCACCGCTCGCAAGGTCCGTCGTTTGCACGAAGGCGAAGTGCTGTGTGGCTTTGCTGGCTCCACCGCCGATGCCTTCACCCTTTCCGAAAAGTTTGAAGCCAAACTCAAAGAATACAACGGCAACCTCGTTCGTTCTGCTGTTGAGCTCGCCAAAGATTGGCGCACCGATAAGATCTTGCGACGCCTGGAAGCCTTGTTGCTTGTCGCGAACAAAGACCAGGTCTTGGTCATCAGCGGAAACGGCGACGTGATCGAGCCCGACGAAGGTGTTCATGCCATCGGAAGTGGCGGAATGTACGCCATGTCAGCGGCCCGCGCTCTGTTCCGCCACTCCGACCTGAGCGCCGCAGAGATTGCCACCGAAGCTCTCCGCATAGCCGGCGAAATTTGCATCTACACCAACGACTCCATTGTGTTAGAGGAGCTCTCCTAATGACCTTGAACAACTCTGAGGCCCCGGTCGCCAGCACCTTTACTCCGCGCGAGATTGTCAGCGAACTCGACCGCTACATCGTCGGTCAGGCTGATGCCAAGCGCGCTGTCGCCATTGCTTTGCGGAACCGCTGGCGCCGTCAACAGGTCGCTCCCGATCTGCGCGATGAGATCGCTCCCAAGAACATCTTGATGATTGGACCCACCGGTGTAGGAAAGACGGAAATCGCCCGTCGCCTCGCCAAGCTATCCCAGGCGCCTTTCATCAAAGTGGAAGCCTCCAAGTTCACCGAGGTTGGCTACGTGGGTCGTGATGTTGAGTCGATGATCCGCGACTTGACCGAGCTTGCGATCCAGATGATCCGCGAGGAAGAGACCAAAACTGTGGATGTAAAGGCACAGGAAGCCGCCGAAGAGGCCCTCCTCGACATCCTGCTGCCAGCTCCCAACACCAACCGGAACAGCTTCCTCGAAGACGACCATGACGACCCCGATATCAAGTGGGCCGAGAAGACACGCGAGAAGTTCCGCAAGAAGCTCCGCGCTGGAGAGTTGGACGAACGCGAAGTCGAACTCGAAGTGTCTGCTCGTCAATCACCGTCTGTTGAGATCTTCACGCCGCAAGGCCTGGAAGAGATGGGCATCAACTTCAAAGATATGCTCGGCGGTATGTTTCCGCAAAAGACCAACAAGCGAAAGGTCAAGGTCCCCGAAGCCCTGGAACTCCTCAAGCAGGAACAAGCCGAGAAGCTGATCGACATGGACCGCGTGGTCCGCGAGGCTCTTATCCGCGTAGAGCAAGCTGGCATCGTTTTTCTCGATGAAATCGACAAGATCGCAGGCCGTGAGAGTATGCGCGGCCCGGACGTCTCCCGAGAAGGTGTCCAACGTGACCTCCTTCCGCTGATTGAAGGCTCTACGGTGAACACCAAATATGGAATGGTTCGCACCGACCACATCTTGTTCATCGCGGCCGGCGCGTTTCATGTCTCCAAAGTCACCGACATGATCCCAGAATTGCAGGGTCGCTTCCCCATCCGCGTGGAGCTCGACTCCCTCACACAGGACGACTTTGGACGCATCCTCCGCGAGCCACAGAACTCCCTGGTCAAACAGTACGTTGCTTTGCTCGACACCGAGAAGTTGAAGCTGGAATTCACCGACGATGCCATCGATGAGATCGCTCGTATCGCGGCCAGCGTAAACCAACGGACCGAGAACATCGGCGCCCGACGGCTTCATACCGTGCTGGAGAAGCTCCTCGAAGACATCTCTTTCCGAGCCCCAGAGATGGACCACAGCAAGCCCTGTACCATCGACGGAGCCTATGTTCGCGACAAGCTCGACGCTCTACTTGAGAGCGAAGACCTCTCCCGCTACATCCTCTAAAGCGCGAGAAAGCCCCCTCCTTCTCTCCCCTCAGCCCCTCTCGTCTAACCTATCAACACAAGTTCTTCGGATGCTGTCGGATGAATCGCTACAGTCCGGTTAAGATCGGCCACTGTCGCTCCCATTTTGAGCGCCACAGCAAAGCCCTGAATCATTTCGTCCATGCCCATTCCAATACCGTGGATGCCGACGATCTTTCGCTTTTCACCCACAGCAACGACCTTCATGCAAGTCTGCACTTTGTGGTCAGACATAGAGTAGTACATGTTCGTGAAGGTGCTTGTGTACACATGGACTTCCTCCACCCCGTACTCTTCGTTGGCTTCGGCCTCCGATAGACCTACAGTGCCGATGGGAGGGTGACTGAAGATCACGGTGGCGATGTCGGAGTAGTCCATTTTTGCGTTCGAATGTCCGGCAAACAAACGATCGGACAACTTCCGGCCTGCCGCGATCGCCACAGGAGTCAGCTGAATCCGACCGGTCACATCACCCACGGCATGAATGTGAGGAACATCCGTGTCTTCGTATTCATTAACTCGAATAAAGCCGTTGTCGTCACGCACCACGCCGACCTCTTCCAAGCCAAGTTGATCGGTGTTTGGAGTTCGACCGATCGCCCAGAGAAGGCAGTCAAAACCGGACAGCTTTTGCTCGTTTCCAGCAAGAGTGAGGAGACCTTGTTCGTCTTTCTCAATGTGGTCCAATTCAATGCACGTTACAAAGTGGATGCCTTCCTTGGCCATCTCTTCCATCAAGGTTTCACGCAGCTGGGCATCAAAGCTTCGGAGCAGCTGCTCGTTTCGCAGAAGGACGGTGACCTTCGACCCCAAAGCCTTCATCACACCGGCGATTTCGACAGCGATGTACCCTGCCCCCACGATCGCAACGTGCTTGGGCTGCTCTTCCAACTCAAAGAAGCCATCGGATGTAATCCCAAGTTCAGCCCCAGGAACATCAGGCAATGTCGGACGCCCACCTGTCGCAATAAGGATATGCTTGGCCTGAATTTTCTCACCGTTGACGTCCAACGTGTGAGGATCCACGAACTTGGCCCAGCCTTCTATGAGTTCAACCCCCGAAAGGCCCAAGCCACGATCGTAAATGCCGTTGAGACGGGTTACATAAGCATCGCGTGTCCGCTTGAGGTGAGCCCAATCCAGACCTGAGGTCTCCAGGGAAAAACCGTACGACTTGGCCATCCGGATGTGCTCCGCGATGGAGGCAGCGTTCCACATCACCTTTTTGGGAACACACCCAACGTTCACACAGGTGCCTCCCAGACGTCCACCTTCAATGATAGCCACAGACGCACCGTGTGCTGCCGCCCGTTTGGCCGACGCCAGACCACCGCTTCCTGCACCAATGACTACATAATCGTACGATCTCATCTTGTTCTCCTCTGGGAGGTTCGTTCGTTTGTGCCAAGTTCAATACCATCTACCAACATACACAGAGGTTCAAGTTATGCCCTACCTGGCTCACTTTGGGAAGCCAATCCATCCGAGAAACCTGTTTTTGCTCCGAAAATCGAGAGCACGCTGAGACAGGTCTGTCTCAAACACAACCGAGCCTTCGCGGCCTCTCCTCTGCGCAGAACAACGCAATACAAATAAATCATTATACTACAAACACTTATACTTCGATAAAGATCCTGGTATGCAACGTGCACAAAGAGGATGTGCAACAAATGCGGCCGCAGCCTTCCAAGGCTAGGCCTCGCAAGAATTGTAGTGGCACATTGGGTTTTCACCGCAAGAAGAGGGAGAATGCTTTGATAGATCAGCAGATTCGAGTCAGTCCCAAATTGACCATCGGACCTCAAATTGACGAAGAAGGTTTGCAACAGCTTGCCGATCAAGGGTTTAAGGCGATCGTCAACCTCAGCGGGAAAGGTGAGTTTGATCAGATCTTCGCGCCCAAAGAAGAAGGCAAGAAAGTCGAAGAGTTGGGCATGGAGTACATTCACGCTCCATTGACGCTACGTCGTATTAGCCCCGAAGATCTCGACACCATCTGCCAGGAAGTCGCCTCTGTCGATGGGCCAGTGTACATGCACTGCCTGCGTGGACAGCGCTCTAGCGTCGCCGGCTTAATCTTTCACGCGATCCGTCGGGGTTTTACAACCAAGACGATTCGAAAGCGCGCCAACAAGCTTGGTATTACCTGGAAAGCACCTTACCTGCAGGACGTCGTCCGCAAGTACATCGAGAGAACTCGGCCGATCCGCGAAGAGATCCTGGCCTCCGCCTAGGGCAGCCTTCAGGACCGATAGTCGTGCTTGTCAAGCTCGTACTTGTTCATACGCCGAAGTAAGGTTCGCCTTGTAATACCCGCATGTTCCGCGGTCTTGGCGACCCTTCCTCGGTGTTCTTGCAAGCAAGCATCCAAATACCTCAACTCAATTTCAGAGAGACCTCGCTCCACGTTGTCTGCCAGTGACAAAGCTGGATCGATCCGCAACCTCACCTCCAAGCTTGTTGTTCCCTCCTCATCATCTTGTCGCTCGACCTCTTCGTGATGGTGGCGGGCTGGCCTGGATGCATCCTGTTTCTTCTCGGGCAATGCAACGTCCTCCACCTCCACCTGCGGCAGCGAAGTCTGGCTTCCTGAGCCAACAACGGTGTGACCGAACTCGTCCTTTCCAACAAACCGCTTCATCATACGATGGAAGTCGCTGCTTTGAAGAGAGCTGCCTGTGTGAGTGAGAAGCAGCCGCTCTGCAAAGTTCTCAAGCTGCCGAACGTTTCCAGGCCAAGGGTATGTGCTGAGTTCATCGAGGAACCCCTCTGTGACAGCAGGGGGTTGAAGTTCGTATTGTTGTCCCAACGACTTACAGAAGAACGCAAACAAGAAAAAGACGTCATTAACGCGTTCACGTAACGGCGGAAGAATCAGGCGAATCACGTTCAATCGATAGTACAGATCCTCACGAAATCGACCTTGCTCCATCAAGTGAGTGAGAGGCGCGTTGGTCGCAGCGATCACCCGGACATCCACAGGAAGTTCTTCGTTTCCTCCGACAGGACGGACCTTTCCTTCTTGCAGCACACGAAGCAATCGATACTGCGCTTCCAAAGGAATGTTCCCAACCTCATCCAAGAACAGAGTCCCTCCATCTGCATGCCGGAACAAGCCCTCCTTGTTGAAGATCGCACCAGTAAACGCCCCTTTCACATGACCGAAAAGCTCGGAGTCCACGAGATTTTCCGCCACAGCGCCACAGTTCAGCACCACAAAGTTTCCTTTGCGTCCAGAGCGCTTGTGGATCGCACGGGCCAGCAGCTCTTTTCCTGTACCCGTCTCACCAAGAATCAACACGGTCGCATCGGTGGGTGCAACTCGTTCACACGAAGTGAAAACATCCCACATCTTGGGGCTACGGCTGCGCATGTTGCCAAATCGATTGCGCCCCTGCTCTTCCTGATCCAGGTTCTCTACAATCCGTGAAAACAGAGCCTGGGCTTCAATCACCTGTCCCAAAGCCGCTGCCAACTTCTCAGGCTCTCTCTCTAAGACAACTTCTTTGGCCCCTGCGCGCAAAATTTGGCGAACTTCGCTGGCAGATGCTTCAGGAAACCAAACCACCACATCAACCAAGGGCCACTGTCGGCAGAACGATCGCAACAATGGCTCGATTTCTTTGTGCTTCAACGACTTGGGATGCACAACAACCGCCCGAGAGTGCTGCAGGACCTCGGACTGCAACAGTCTCTGCCATGACCGGGTTTGCTTCACCAGATAACCCATCGCAGCCATGGCATTTTTGGCCGCGGAACACCCCAAACTAAGTACATACACTTCTTGTTCGTTCATACGTTCGCTTTGTACTGACCTTTCCCTATCCCATTGCAAGACAGTCTAGTGAGCCCTCAAAAAAGGGAAAATCTTTTCCCATTCTCTCATGATTTTCAAAAATGGGTCAAGCCCTTCTCAAAGACCCCGCCCCCTTCTTTGCAGTAGTGGCACAACATCTGCAGACATAGATAAGATGGAAGTCCAAGAGAAGATAGGGCTCCAAACAACAAACTATGGAATTGACAGAAGGAGACCACATTTGCAAGTAGAGCCATCCAAAGATGAATCATCTCCCAATCAGAGCCTGCAAGAATCGTCCAAACGCTCGCAAGAACAGAAACCCAAAAGAAGTCCACAACGAGCCGCGAAAGAACCTTCGGAAAACAAAAGGAGGTCCCTTCATCCCCATCGAGCGCGAGCTTACCTACCTGATTTGCACCACGAAGAACAGGAGCAAGGATCGTGGGGCAGCCAAGACGACATCTGCGTTGTCCAAGCACGACTTTGGGTGCAGTGGCAGCACTCCTAGAGAGACGACTTGCTATCCACCTCTCCCCCAGAAGAGTTCGAAGAACACGGAATTACCCGGCCCATCGTAACCTCATTTGCGAACAAAAACTTCACAGACAAAAGATCCAAGCAGAAAAATTGCTATGCCTGAGGGGCACATGCACAATGCAACTGTTCGGAGTTGCGCCCAGTGTTAGGCGATGGTTCAAAGATCGCTGTCGTGCGCAATTCAGAATAAGCCCTTCCTGATGAAGGAAGGCTCCATGCGAAATGCATATTGTGATGTTGCTTGTCGTGACCAGCACGACGTTGAATGAGTTGATGCCCAGGAATGGGCCTTGTTTCCCCGCGATGGATGAGCAAGTTTGCTTGTGCGGTTGAAGGAGTTCTCCATGCTCTCCTGTCCATCCTGTTCGTTTCCGAACCATGAACAGGCTCGCTTGTGTAGTTACTGTGGTCTCTATGTTCGACCGATCGGTGACTACCTACTGAAAGAGCGAATCGGCGTTGGCGGATTTGCCGAGGTCTATCGTGCGGTCAATCGTTATACCGGGCACGAAGCAGCGATCAAATTCCTGCACCGCAAGCTACTCAACGACAAAGAGATCGAGCAGCGGTTTTTGCGTGAAGTGGAGATTCTTCGCGATCTCCATAGCCCCAACATCGTCCAGATCTACGACTTTGGCATCCTCAAAGACATTGGTCTTTACCTGGTGATGGAATGGATTGATGGGGAAACGCTGGATGTTTTTGTCCAACGCCAGCCCCAACAACGCCTCTCGGAAGAGGTCGCCCTCAATCTCTTCTCCCAGCTGCTTTACGGTCTCAGCCGTATCCATGAGAAGCGCGTTGTCCACCGCGACCTGAAACCCAAGAACTTTATGGTGGTCAAGGATCAAGGTCAGCTCACGCTCAAGATTCTCGACTTTGGAATCGCCTGGGTGTCGGGGAGCCCTGCCCTGACCGAGCGCGGCATGTTTGTGGGCTCTACATACTTTATGGCTCCCGAGCAGTTTCGCGCCCAGAAAGAACTGTTTGGTCCCTCCACCGATCTCTATGTCTCAGGCTTGTTGTTGGCCTGGATGTTGACGGGCAAGCACGTCTTTACAGGTTCATCGGTCAAAGATCTTGCGATCCAACATTGTTACAACATGCCTCCCATGTTGTCGGAGCTTTGTCCCGAAGCCAACTTCCTCCCTTCGTTGGAGGCGGTGGTCACCTATGCTCTTCAGAAAGAACCGCATCGTCGCTTTCAATCTGCGATGGAGTTCTTGGAAGCGCTCAACAACCCAGCCGATTTTCAGCGTCAATTCTTGCAAACCAATCGATTCCGTTCTCAGCAGCAGGGCTCCACAGGAATTTCTGTGGCGTCTGCTCATGACCCCCTGACATTGTCGGGAGTGGGACACGGTCCAATCAAGAGCGGTTCAGCCCCCACCCAACCTCCTCACATGGCAAACACAGCCTCACGCCATGCAGTAGTTCGGGGTCACCGGGTGACAGGAGTCCAACCGAGCCTTCCTGCCTCGTTGATTGGAAAAGATCCGTACGCACCTCTGGCCGAAGTCGACTCGGGCGCCAACGCGGTCAGCAGCCCAGAACCTGCGCTGTCTGCTTCCGCACGGAATGCTTCAAACGAAGCGCCTTTGAAAGCAACACCTCAGACACCGGCTCCCTTGGATACAGTCAGTCTGTCCGAGCACATTCAGGAGGTTAGGGACAAGCGAGTGAGTCCAACTCCCGAACATCGGATGGACCTGGACAAGTCGATGGTGACAGCGCAATACAAAGGAGGTGGCAGCGGTGGCTTTGTCCAACGCGACGAGACCCACACCGATTTGCTGGTGGCACCTCCACAGTATCTTACCAAAGACCTGCGCAGCCGCGAATCCCAGTCGGAGCATAGCTCCACCGACGGCACTAGCCTGATGACTCCATCGTCACCGCCACCATCGAACGCACCGGAAAACGCCGGACCGTCTTCTCCCCCAGTGGAGATCGATCCAGAGCAACTCCAAGTGTTCTCCAATCTGATCGCTTCGATGCCTACAGCGATTGCGTCACAGCCGACCCTCTCCAACAGAGCCAGGCGCACAGCCTCCCGACGGCCTTTGTCAGAGCAAGGCAAGAACTCAGCGCGAAGGTTATGGTTCGCGTTGGCAGCGTTGCTTCTCGCTGGAGCGGTTGCCTTCGGCTTGCTTTGGTTTCAAAACACCCAAGCCCCCAGTCAACCCGGTCAAGGGAAAGAAGCCCGGCTCTCTCTCCGTCCTCTCCGAACAGAGCCAGTCCCCTCGAAGGCGTCCTTGATGAAGTCCAAGACGACAACTCTCCAGACCTCCCCCGCCTTTCGTGCGAGGCCAACCTCGTCCCAGGCCAACAAAAAATAACCTTGCTCTTTCCTATACATCCTGCCATCTTGAGAGGGAAAGAGAAAAAAAGAATCGCCCTGTTTCAAGAACCCCTTGTAACCAACCGTTTGGCTATAATCAGAAGTCATTCCCAAACAAGCATTCATGATTCAAAACAGTTGGTGAAGAGTAGCCGTGAATACCATTCTTCAATCGCCGATCGCATTGTCCGTAGCAGGAGGCTTGCTTCTGCTGTTGCTGATTGGGCTGTTTTTTCTACGCCGCAGCAACGACAACGACGAGCCCCTCTACCTTCAGCAAGTCCGGTCTTTTGTAGCAGAAGGTCGCTACCAAGAAGCTGCAGAGATCCAGCTCAAGCAAGGCAACAAAAAAGAAGCCTTCAACTTGATGGAACGAGGAAAGATCCACGGTGAGGCTTCATTCCTGGCCGAAGAACTCAAACTCCTTGACCGAGCAGCCTTTCATGCCGAGCACGCCAGCGACTTTAAGCGAGCCGCAGGCCTGTACGCCACCCTTGGACAACACGAGCGAGCCTGTCAACTGTACGCAAGAGAAGGCCTCTTCGCCAATGCAGCTCGCGAGCTTGAGCAAACTCCCACAGCCGATCTTCAACGTGTCGCTCAACTTTGGGAGCAGGCCCTTCTCCAAATGTTCCAAAAGCTAGGAGGACCACAACAACTTGCTCCTCCCCAGTTGGAAGAAGCCAAGACCTACGCCCAAAAGTCCGCCATCTTTTATGAAAAAGCAGGCAACCTACCACGCGCCATGCAGTTGTTTGGCATCTCCCAAGATCATGAGAAGGTCCAACAAATCCAAATCCAGATCCAGGCCAACCCAGTTGCGGCCACGCTGATGGGACAACCGTCCGAACCTCTCGACCCGTCGTTCTATCCCCACACAGGGTTTGGGGGCCTGGGTGGAACCCCACCAACAGGAAACCTTTACAACACACCACACCCTACGGGTATGGGAGGAATGGGTGGTCTGGGAGCTGACGCATTAAGCTCGATCTCCAACATGGTGAACCAAGCCGTCCACCAAGCCATGCAAAACCAACCCATGCAGAGCAACACCCGCTTGCCTCAAGTCAATGTCACAATGGATGGCACCCAACTCCAAGACGTCCTGCAAAATACAAAGGCTCCCGTCCACGTCAACGTGATTCAGGTACCCGACGCCATGTCCAATGGCACCACCATGATCGAACGTGACACCGAACGGTACAGCATCGGTGACAAGATCGGTGAAGGTGGGATGGCCGTTGTGTACAAGGCCTTCGACCAACTGCTTGAACGAGACGTTGCGCTGAAGTTTCTTCCCGAAGGAGTGACCCAAACACCACTCGCGCTCACCTATTTTCAACGCGAGGCGAAAGCAGCTGCCGCTCTGAACCACCCAAACATCGTAACGATCTACGACTATGGTGTGCTCAGCGGACGTCCTTTCATTTGCATGGAGCTTCTTCAAGGAGCCACGTTGGAGGATCTCCTGGAGCGAACAGACGGCAGAGGAATGCCGTTGCTGTCGATGTTTGAGATCGTGGAAGGCTTGCTCGCAGCGTTGGACTTCGCGCACTCGCACCAGTTTGTACACCGCGACATCAAGCCCGCCAACGTCATGTACACAACCCACCACAACATCAAGCTGATGGACTTTGGAATCGCACGCCAAGGCGACGCATCCCAACAGACAGTGGTCGCAGGAACTCCCCAGTACATGGCGCCAGAGCAAATGATCGGCCGGGGTATCGATCATAGAACCGATCTCTTTGCCGTGGGAATCACCCTGTACGAGCTTTGGACAGGGCTACCTCCTTACGAAGGAATGGCTCGAACAGCGCCTCCCCCTCCACCAAGCAACATCCGCCCGATTCCCGAGCCGCTGGAACGCCTTATCATGTGGTGCCTGCAGCTTCAGCAAGACAAGCGTCCACCTTCAGCCTTTGACTTGCTTCGCCAGTTCCGGACGATCCGTAGCCAGCTGGAGCGCGATCCTCGGTATGCGGAAGAATTGGTGATGGATCCCAGCGTGTTGGAAGCCAGAAACAACGCAACACCTCACCCCCGAATGGGCACAGGTGAGGCTCCACGAATCACCACTCCAGTTCATGGGACCGAGGTGGTTGCACCCACAGCGATGGGCGCTCCTCCCAACCCAGAACTCTCCGATATCATCGACGATCTTGATGATTTTGGAAGCCGCTCCAACGACTCCCTCGATCAACTCCTCGCCGTCTATCTCGACAACGAGCAGAAGTAAGGGAACGGGAACTTCCTCGCACACTCATGACTTGAGACTACTTGAGGTCTTCAGGGGTGTCAGGCTGGCTCTCAGGGGCAGCGTTTTGGAAGGCGGGTAGGGCTTTGGCAGCCTCGCATACTCTTGCGATCGTGGGGAATTGTTCCATGTCGATCTTGAAACGGCGGGCGTTGTATTCCTGAGGAACCAGAGCAGCATCCGCCAACGTAAGCTGGTCACCGAACGAATACGTCCCGGCGGTTTGCACCAGAAGCTTCTCCAGCCCCTTGAAGCCAAGCTCGATCCAATACGCAGCCCACTCCACAGCCACAGGCCGCTCCACATCAAACTGGGCCATGAGCTTCTTCATGACCTTCAGGTTTTGAATGGGTTGGATGGAGCTGTTAACGACTTCCACCAGCTGCCGGACCTTCGCCCGGTCTGCAGGCTCAGAAGGCAACAACGCTGGCTCTGGATAGCACTCTTCCAGGTACTCCATGATCGCCACAGACTGGCTCACCGTTGCAACCACATCACCGGCTTCGTTGAGGACCTCCAATGTGGGAACTTCAGCCACTGGATTGCGTTGAAGATAACTGTCAGAGAATTGTTGCCCTCCATCTTGAAGCAGATGGACAGGAACATACTCATACTCCAGGCCTTTGAGGCCCAAAGCAATTCGCACCCGGTAGGAACAGCTGGAGCGAAAGTAGCTGTAGAGTCGAAGCGAATTAGCCATCCCACTTCACCACTTTTTGATCGATGGCGCCGAAGATGGACTGGCCGTCTTTCTTCATCTCAATCCGCACACGATCGCCGAACTTCATAAAGGGTGTGACAAACTCACCGGTGTCGATCTTCTCAATCATCCGCTTCTCAGCCAGGCAGCAGCTTCCCTTGGAGCGGTCTTTGTTCGAGACCGTACCGGAGCCAATGATGGTGCCTGCGCCCAAGGGACGCGTACGAGCCACATGAGCGATCAAGCGGTGGAAGGAAAAGACCATCTCGGGACCTGCGTCTGGGTTCCCAAAGAATTCGTTGTTGTAAGAGACTTCAAGGGGAAGCCAGACTTTTCCATCGCGCCAGGAGTCGCCCAGTTCATCGGGGGTTACGGCAAACGGCGAGAATACGGTTGGCGGCTTGGACACGACAAAACCAAAGCTCTTCGCCAACTCACTGGGAATCAGACCACGCAGCGACACATCGTTCACCAACATCAGCAAGCGGACATACTGACCGGCTTCTTCTTGGCTGGTTTGGTACGGAACGTCGCCAGTGACGATGGCGATCTCACCTTCAAAGTCGATGCCCCAATCTTCGGTCTTGTGCGCGATATCTTGGGTGGGTCCAATGAAGGTGTCAGAGCCGCCCTGGTACATCAAGGGATCATCGTAAAACGACTCAGGCACAGTAGCACCGCGAGCCTTCCGAACCAGCTCCACGTGGTTCAGGTACGCCGACCCATCCAACCACTGGTAGGCACGGGGAAGAGGAGCTTCCAACTGGTCAACGTCGACGTCGAACGCGCCTTCCGCTTGGCCAGCGTTCAAAGCATCAGAGAGCTTCTGAAGATCGCCAACCACAGCGTCCCAGTTTTCGAGAGCAGCCTGGAGCGTGGGCGAGATGTTCGTGGCCTTGACTGCACGTTGACCGTCGCGGCTGACAACCAACAATTGACCGTCGCGGGTTCCGTCTCGGAGAGTTGCAAATTTCATTGTACTTCCTCGTTAGCGTAGGGGACCAGAAAACAAAGACATCAAGAGAATGTGTTTAGGAGATAACTTCAAGCTCGCGACCAACAGCGATGAAGGCGTCAACGGCTTGGTCCACTTGTTCTTTGGAGTGACCCGCCGAGAGTTGAACGCGAATACGAGCCTGGCCTTGGGGAACCACCGGGTAGCTGAAGCCAATCACGTAAATGCCACGCTCCAACATCTTGTCAGCAAAGCTTGTGGCGAGTCGTGCATCCCCCAGCATGATGGGAACGATCGGGTGGTCGCCTTCTTTGATGGCGAAGCCAGCGTCGGTCATTCGCTTGCGGAAGTGCATGGTGATGTCTTCCAGGTGGTCGCGCAACTCCGTGGTCGAAGAGAGGATCTCCAGAACCTTAATGGCAGCCGTCACAATCATCGGCGCCAGCGTGTTGGAGAACAAGTAAGGACGGGACTTTTGGCGCAGCATGTTGATGACTTCCTGACGCCCAGTGGTGTAACCACCGGAAGCGCCACCCAAAGCCTTGCCTAGCGTAGACGTAATGATGTCCACACGATCCATCACGCCGCAGTATTCGGGGGTGCCGCGTCCGGTTTTGCCAACAAAGCCAGTGGCGTGGGAGTCATCGACCATCACCAGGGCGTCGTACTTTTCTGCCAGATCACAGATCGCAGCCAGAGGTGCGATGTTTCCGTCCATGCTGAAGACACCGTCGGTCGCAATCAACCGCACTCGCGCGCTGCTTGCTTCCTTCAACTTCTCTTCCAGGTCAGCCATATCTGCGTTGCGATAACGGAAGCGTTGGGCTTTGCACAGTCGAACGCCGTCGATGATCGAGGCATGATTCAAGGCGTCACTGATGATCGCATCTTCCTTGGTCAGGATCGTCTCGAACAATCCACCGTTGGCGTCGAAGCAGCTGGTGTAGAGGATGGCATCGTCTGTACCATGAAACGTGGCTAGGCTTTGCTCCAACTTCTTGTGGATATCTTGGGTGCCACAGATGAATCGCACAGAGCTAAGTCCGAAGCCATGGGAGTCGAGAGCTTCGTGAGCGGCCTGAATCACTGCGGGATGTGAGCTGAGGCCCAGGTAATTGTTGGCGCAGAAGTTCAGCACTTCATCGTTGCGTCCTTCGACCTGAATGGCAGACGACTGGGGCGTGGTAATGATGCGCTCAGCCTTGTACGTACCGGCGTCACGGATATCTTGAAGTTGTTGGTCCAGGATGGGCTTAAACGAAGCGTGCATAGCGATTCTCCTTCTGGGGTCAAACCAAGAATGAAGCGTAAATGGCGCGATGTTGGGCGCGATAGCCTTGTAGATAGAGGGGGGTGTCGCTGCACAAAACAGCTTGCCTGAGAGGCGATAGGGGGTCAGCGGCACGCCACGATTGTCACTGGAACGGGAGCAAAGTCAACCCCAAATCGCAGCCGTGCTTGTACCGTAGGGGTAAAATTTAGGATTCAATTTCGCGCAGGCGGGCCTGGATACGTGCGACAACCATACCGATCGCAACATCGTTTTTTCCACCGCGGGGGATCACCACATCGGCGTAGCGTTTGGAGGGAAGAATGAAAGCGAGGTGCATGGGTCGAACGGTCTCTTTGTACTGCCGGAGACAATCGTCGATATCACGACCCCGCTCTTTGATGTCGCGCTGCAGTCGGCGCATCAAGCGGATATCATCGTCTGCATCGACGAACAACTTAATGTCCATCAACGAGCGAAGACGGGGGTCGTCGAGGACCAAGATCCCTTCCATCAAGACGATGGGAGCAGGCAGCACCGTGTTGGTGTCCTGTGTGCGGTTGTGCTCCGAGTACGAGTAGATGGGCTTCTCAATCGCCTCACCCTTTCGCAGCATTCCCAGGTGCTGGTACAGCAACTTTTGGTCGAACGCGTCGGGGTGGTCGTAGTTCACCAACTTCCGTTCTTCAAAGGGAATTGCTGTGAGATCCTTGTAATACGAATCCTGGTCCAGTAAAACCACCTCATTGGGCAGAAAGCGGTTCGCAATTTTTCGGGCAACAGTTGTCTTTCCAGAACCTGTTCCCCCCGCGACACCAATCACCAACGCTTGCATAGTCTGACTCCCATATCCCTAGACAATCTGGGCGTGGCTTACCCGACTCTGCCCAGATTGTCAAGAACGCATGCGCCTGTATGGCATGGTAAGAGTACCTGAAGGAGAACCTTTTTATGTCTGTCGGTCCTGTGACTCCAGAATCCACAACAGCGCCATCCAGCGACAACACAGCGGTTGGCCTTGCCCCAAACACCCAAGAGAACACACGCGTCGACCTCCTCAACTTTACATGGTCCGAGTTGGAAAACTTGCTTCAATCCTGGGGACAGCCCAAGTACCGAGTGAAGCAGCTGTTCCGATGGATCTATGAGGAGTTGGAGACCGACTTCAACAACATGACCGATCTCCCCAAAGCTCTCCGCCAGAAGCTCTGCGATGAGGCCGCTGTAGGAACGCTAGAGGTAGAGAGCGTCGCCGACTCTGTCGATGGGACCAAAAAGATCCTCTACCGCTTGCAAGACGGCCTTCGCATTGAGTCTGTGCTGATCCCCGAGGAGAAGCGCAACACCCTGTGTGTGTCGTCCCAAGTGGGCTGTGCGTTGGGGTGCCGTTTCTGCTACACCGCCAGTCTGGGGCCGGGTCGCAACCTCACAGTCGGAGAGTACATCGCCCAATACCTCGACACGGCTCGGATGCTTCCGGCCGATCGCTCGATCACCAATGTTGTGTTTATGGGCATGGGAGAACCCCTCGTAAACTTCAACAACTTAATGCAGACCCTGGAATTGCTTACGGACGAGCGCGGTCTCAATCTGGGCCGGCGCCGACTGACGGTCTCTACCGCAGGCTTGTGCCCCCAGATCTTGCAGATGGGTACCAAGTTCCCGGTCAGGCTCGCGATCTCCCTTCACGCCACAACCAACGAACAGCGCGATGACTTAATGCCCATCAACCAGCGCTATCCGCTGGAAACGCTCTTTGAGACGTTGCAAGAGTACCGCAAGTTAACCCCAACGTACCACATGCCCATCACCTTGGAGTTCACACTTATCGAAGGCGTGAACAACAGCATGGCCGACGCTCAACGTCTCGCCAAGCTCGCCCACTCCATTGAAGCCAAGGTGAACTTGATACCTTACAACGAGCATCCAGGAGCACCGTACAAGCGCCCCTCCCAGACCAACATCGTCAAGTTCCGGGATGAGTTGCAGCGCAAGAAGATCCGCGCCACATGTCGAACCACCCGCGGGGATGACATCTACGCAGCCTGCGGTCAACTCGCGATCCATGGACCCGAAGATGAAGGGGTTTCCACGGCAGAGGCGCCGGAGCCTCGTGTGGTTCCTCACCACCGCAAGCGTAGAAATTGACAGATTTGCTTCATGCTCCTTATCTTAGTGTCGTATAAATGAATCAAACAATGGGTGCCCCCCCAATACGACCTTAATGGAGCAGAGGACACACGAAGGTGAAAGAGCCCAGGTGGAATACAGAGCAGGTCCTGGCACAGTTGCGCCTGCGGCTGATCCAAGAAGGCGGCACCACACGACTTCTCAAGTTTCTCTCCCACGATGGATTCTCAGCGGTCCTGTTCGACACGCTGGAGCGTTGCGCTCATCTTCCCTCCGAAGATGCAGCTTTGCAAAACATCCAACAATGGTTGCAGCAACAACAACACCAGCGCCAATACCTACAGGAAGGTCAGCCACTACCAGCCATCCGGATGTGGAACTTTCTCAAGCCACTGCTTGGCGATTCCCACACCCAGCAAACACAAGCGGGTTCGCAGAGAAGCTACAACACACCGCTTCCTCGCTCGGTTCAGACTTCTCACACCCCTTTACCCAGCAACACACGCCCAGCACACCGACCGGCCCCCCACACTCCACAATCACGAATGGGTTCGACTCCGCATACCCCGAGGTCCACAAACAGAACCCCTCAACCTCGTGTTCCTTCTAACAATAGAACACCTCAGCCGGGAAAGCCCTATCCCAATACGCCCTTGCCCTCGAACGTACAACGCCCGTCACAGCAAGTTTCCACCAAACGACACTCCCCAGGCTCGACGAGGCACAGCATCCCACAGATACGCGAAGTCCAGGCACCTGCATCTCGCACGGGGCAAACAGGGATGCATCCAAGGATCAATCGTCCTCCTCCACAGGCTCCCATTCACACGCCATTGCCACAGGAGCCGACACCATCGCAGGAGCCAATGGAGCCCTTCCAACTCCCCGACGCGGTACCTGCGGCCGAACTCCAAACACCTCCTGGAATGCCCAGCCTGAGACGCCACAGATCGCGTCGTTCGCGTTTGCGCAAAAGTCAGCCAGCTCCACCACGTGGACTTCCCTCTTCTCCCAGCTTAAGTGCACTTCCAGCTGTAGGGCACAGCCCCTTGGAGGATCCTCACTGGCAGGTTGATGCTGTCATCAATCAGCTTCGGGTGAAGTTACTCAAAGACAAAACCCTGGCTTCGCTCCGCCGCTACCTCACAGAGGATTCCTTTCAACAACAACTCCTTGGCACACTAGAGACTGCCGCAAGTTTGCCAACTCTCGCAGCCGCTAAGGAGAATGTCCGAAGCTGGTTGCTTCAACAACAAGCACGTATGCAACAAGGGTTTCCAGGGCAACGCTTCTGGAATTTTTTGGAACCGCTGCTGAACGAAGCAAGCTCCAAACAAGACAGCCCCTCCTCAGCAAGTGTTGCTCCGACCACTCCGTTACCGGTCAAGCCGGAACGGAACAACCCCTTGCTACCTCGTCACAAGCAGAGCCTCCGTCGGCGACGAAGTTCCACGTCGTTGCCTGCTGCGCAGTCAATAACGCCAGCACCAAAGCCACCAGCAACAAAGCCACTTGAATCCAGCCCTCCAGTGGAAGAGCCTGCTCCAAAGGGCAAACCCATGGGCCTTGAGCACCTCAGCACCTTGGCGGAGCAACCCCAAGCGGGAGAAGCCAACCCCTCCCCAAAACCTAGAGTACGTGGCGCGCACACATCCTCGACAGGCCGAGGACCGCAACCGTCAGAGCCATCACGGCCTCCTCGCTCTCCACAAGAACCCAAGACACCCATCGAAAGCTCCAGCAAAAGGCCTCAACGAGTCGAAACATCACACAAGCCTTCACAACCAGCCCAAGAAGAGACTGCCTCTCAACTCGATCGCATGATTGAAAACATGCAACTCATGACAGAGGTCCACGACAAAGATCTTCAGAATATGCTGGAACTCAGCGAGGAAGAGTCACACAGCTCAACAACCTTCCAGCTCCCGCAAGACGACATCGAGCAAGCCGAGCGAAAGCGAACCCAGCGCCTGCTTGTGTTGTTTGCGCTGAGTATGCTTGCCGCGTTTCTTTTCTGGAATGCAAATCGTGAGCCTGGAGCGGATCTTTCGGGAAAAAAGCTTGAGACGAAAACCTACTCAGCTTACCTACCTGTTGCAGAAGCCTACGGGAAGAACAAGCGTATCGCCTTTGTCCTTAAGCGCAAATGGCAAGAGAAGTACAACCCTGACCAGTTGGCTCAGCAGATCTTTCGCATGCGCAGCAAACTACAACAGAGCAACTTCACTCGGGTGCATGTTTATACCCCCTCCTACAAGCTCCTCTATTCTATCAACCTGGTGGTTCGATTTTAGAGAGCGCAAGATGCGCCTCAAGTCATATCGAACTCACGACAGAAGATCAGGACCTTACCTTCGGGTTGGTTTTCAGGAGCAAAGTAGGCTTCACGATGGGCTTCATTGGGGAAGCCGTGAGCGCATTCTTCTGTTTCCGTGTTGAAGAAGACACACTGTTCGCAAAGAAATTGAAGCTTGTAGTGTTGGATCTCAGAGAGGAAGTCAGAGGTGATGGGACCGTGAAGTTTCGAGATGGTGCGGACTTTGGCAGCCATGGAGGCTATGTTCTCGGCGAGCTAGAGGAAGGGAAACACTCGATCAGGCTTTGATTCGACTCTGAAGGAGTGAGGCGCTTACTTGCAGTTGTCGTCAACGAGACCGTTGCAGTCGTTGTCTTTCTTGTCGCAGACTTCTGCGGAGGGTTCGACTGCGCCGCTGCAAACTTCTTTGCCCTTTTCACAGGCTGTGCGACCCGAGCTGCAAACGCCGACACCCAAAGTACCTTGGGCACCGTTGTAGCATTCACGAGGAACAATGTTGTCGACGATGGAGTCGCAGTCATTGTCTTTTCCGTCACAAACTTCCGCTGCGTTGGGGTTGACGGTTTTGTCGTTGTCGTCACAGTCGCGATCGGAGGTGAAACCGTCTTGGTCTTTGTCTTCGATCTTGACACAGGTTCCGTTGTTGCAGAATTCGCCTTGGGCACAAGCAGGATTGCAAGGTTTCTCACACACACCACGTTCTTCGTTGCAGGTGGTTCCTGTTGGACAGGACGAGGGGCAGAGACGCTTGCACACGCCAACTACGCAGACAAAGCCTGTCTGGGGGCATGGAGGAATACAATCAGAAGTAGGCGAGCACGTTCCGTTGATACAAACTTCACCGGCTTTGCAAGGGGTGGGGCAAGGAGCACGGACGCAAACGCCGTTCTCACAAACCTGACCTTCACCACAAGTCACAGCGCATTGCAACACAGGACCACCGTCGTTGGTGTTCGGCAAACGCGGCTGGCACGTTCCATCGACACAACGGAAATCAGCGCCACACTTGGGGTTGCAGTTGAAGTTGGCCTCAGGCACACAACGCTGTTCTGACAGGCTATACGTAAAGCCCGTGCCACAGTTGGTCGTTGGGTTTTGGTTGAACCGTCCACATTGTGCAAACACGATGACGGTCAAACCAAGCAGCAAAGCCACGCCTACATTGTTGATTACGATACGTATCCTACTCATTACCATTCCTTCTGCATACTGACATACGAAGTCGTTGGTTGGACCCCGAAACAGCATGATTGATCATCGAAAGCGAGGCGCAATATATAAGAAAGTCGTACGAAAACGCAAGTCTTGTTTTTCCCTTTTTTTGGGATACGCCTCAATCCTCTCGACGAGGACCTTTTCCACATCAGTTGAAACCACAGTGGCCACGGCCCCTACAACATACATCCTTTGACAATTCCACGGTGTTTTCCACCGCAGATCTTCCACGGTAAGGAGACCAAGGCACAAGGGCTCAGGTCTCATCCCATGCTTCACGAACGAAGCGATCTCGGCCTCTTGTCTCACAAATCCAGTTGAGGTGCAAACAACCACAGGGAGGCAAGAAGAAACAGAAGATCGAAGACCAGCACCCCACGTAGCCAAAACGAGGTGTGCAAGACACCGCCCACCCCCAGCAATTCAGAGGTTGCCCGAGCACAGGCGATGAGCAGAGGCAAGGCCACAGGCAAGAACAAGAGGGGCATGAGGGCGTCACGAAAGCGGGCACGCAAGAGCAACGTAGCCATCATCGTTCCCACAATGGAAATCCCCCAAAGCCCTAGGAACAAGATCGCAAGAACGGAGGGGGACAGAAGCAACATCAAATCCACTTGGAACATCAGCGCAGCGAGAGGCACAGCCCAGATCGCACAGAGCAAAAGAAAGATCAACAAGGACAAATGCTTGGCCAAGAACACAGCTTCACGAATGATGGGGGTCATTCGCAGACCTTCCAAGCAGCCGTCTTGCAGCTCGTGTGCGTACAAACGCCCCATGCCTAGGGTGCTACCAAATGCCAGAATCACCCACAGCGCGCCTGGCATGATTTGACGCTGCACGCTGGGGCCCACCTGCAAGGACAGACCAAACACGCCCAAGGCCAAGATAACAAAGAAAAAGATCGTTGTAATACGAACTCGACTGCGCCACTCCAGGAGCCACTCTTTGCTCAACAGCCACCAGGTTTGTCGCCAAAGTTCCATAACCTTCGTTCTCTCCCCGTTCTACGCCCAGAAGCGCAGACCCATGATGAATCATACTCTTGCCCGAAACCTCCTTGAGGACGGGACCTGGCGAACGAACATAGTCGGTCCGATCTTCCCTGACAAGGCCCCTTTCCCTTCGTACCTCAGTCCTTCCATCAAGAATCTCGACCTCACCGCGGGAAAGACTTGAATCACAAACTCATTCATGGCACACTTCCCCCGATTGTCACATGGGTTATTTTATCTCTGCTGCTGGCAAGGTAAATTTGTCATCCATGGAACCCCAATTCTCCACGCGAAAAAGGATTGCCGGGAGATATGCGCCAAGAAACAATCTTGCTCCTTGACTGGGCTGCCTCTGAATCCAACGATTACCTCCCCACTCTTGAGGAGCTGGGACAAATCATTGAGTCAGAGGATGTAACCAATACACCACCGACTCTGGTCATTGCCCACATGCCGGTGTCAAAAGACGCCCAAAGCCTGTTGGATTCCTTGCAAGGTCAGCCCAACCGACCGTTCTCTCTCTTTCTGTTGGACCCCAGCAAGGCAGCACAGGCCACTCAAGCAATTCAACTCGGCGCAGACGATATCCTGCGACTGCCTCTGTCCAGCCGTGAGTTGGGCGCACGCCTCCAACTCCTCGCAGACCGACGTCGTCGCGAACAGTTGGGACGCCCCGAAATGGCAGCAAGCGGCCAACTCAGCGACATATCCATCCGAGAATTGGTTGAGCTGTTTGGCCGAGGTCAGGGCACAGCCTCTGTAAAATTGGCCCTCCCCTCCCACCGCGGTGCGCTGTATTTTAATGACGGTCAATTGATTGGCGCCACCTTGAACCACAGGAACGGGATGGACGCTCTCGTCCGATTGCTGTCGATGAACGAAGGAACGTTCACCAGCGAACCCCAGCTTCCCGATGAAGAAGAAGACAGCCACTCCCTTATCCAAGAAGCGGACCCGCTCACTGCGGCGCTCAAAGTGGAGTCTGTGTGGTCCGAATGTCTGGGCCGACTCCCCGCGCTTGAAGCTCCCGTTCAGGTAGAGTTCCAGCGCGTTCAAAACAACCTGGACAAGCTCACCAACCTCGCTGAGCAACTGCTCTGGCAGCTAGCGGCCCACCGCACCGTTGGTGTCCTGATTGAATCGTTTGACGGCAACCTGACCGAAGCCCTGCACGAGCTCGCCAGCCTGTACCAACAAAACTACTTTCACACCTCGGAAGTCAAGGAAGAAAAGGCTGTTGGCTTTGACGCCAAATCGCCCTCTCTCGAAGGATTGCCAACACAAAGCCAAGAACGCATCGGCATCCCTACAAACGACTTCAAGGATGGGTTGGCCTCCGCTGCAGAAGAAGCAGCCGCTCAACTTCTTGCAGCGGCACAAAGCTCAGGGCAAGTCGTAGACCCCATCAACCGCGACAAGTACCCCTCGTTTTTGGAGCTTCCCATCCCTCCGTCGGAGAGTCAGGCCGGGCTGGATGCGTCAGAAGCGGCTGCAACCATTACGAAGATCGCGACACCAGAGACTGCACCTGCCGCGCGAAGCACGCTGGACGATATGTTCGGACCGGATGCGCTGAATCTGGACTTGCCCGAGCCGACTCCTCTTCCGCTGCCGACAGCAGAAGACGACGACGCCTTTGAGATGACTGACTTCAAAAACATCTCAGACGAAGAGTCCGATGACGAACAGCCCCTTCCCACCGAGCAAAACTATGAGGATGATTGGTCGGCAACACCCCACTTGCAGCTCTTGGAAGAGCGCCCCATGACCACGTTGTCCGACATGACCGCTCCTCCCCAGACGCCTTCGTCGCTGTTGGAAGATCCCGATCCGGCACTGCACGAGCTTGATCCTCATTATGTGGAACAGCCCGCCATCTCCGCAGAGTTGGAGTCGGTGCCGTCCAGTTCATCTGGGAGTCTGCCCTCGGGTGTCTTTACAAGCTACAGCCACGAGGACACCTCCGAAGTAAACTCGGAGTCGATCGTAGGAGTCGAAAGCCTTCCTTCGTCGGAAACGACAGCGTTTGCCTCGAAGGTCAACCCGGCCAACCACACACTTCCCATCACAGCAGTCCCCACCGCGGTGGTCGCAGAATTGGAAGAAGATGCGGTTGTGGACGACAGCGACGGCGAAGACCTTCAAAACCTCCTTCGCGCTGAAACCCTCGACATCTTGGGCAAGATCGTCCAAACAGAGTTGGCAGCCGGTCCTTCCCAGCCCGCCACAGAGGAGGTGATTGCAGCCGGTCACACTCTCGCCATTGGTCAGGGTGTTTCTCATGACCAGCTTCATGCAACCCCCTCTTATCCTGAGTTGGAGCCGATCAAACCAGTCGCGTCCTACACTCTGGAGTTTGACAGCCCGACTTCGTCACAGCCTTTGATGGACGCTGCATCAGAGCCTGTCTCCCTCGACCCACGTGGAAAGAATCCAAAGCTCTCACAGACCGACGCCTTCGGCAGCTTTGAATCCACGGTAGAGACGAACCATTCGGAGCCTCCCAAACGTCGTCGACGTCCGCCCTCTCTGGAGATGCCCGTTCCCAAAGACACGGGCGATATTCAGATCGGCAACCCATCGATGCGTGTGAGCGACGAGTTGCGGTTGAGCGACGAGTTCTTTCTCCACGAAGATGAGCTGCATCCCAACCGTCGTGGCGGCCGATTCAAGAGTTTCTTGACCTGGTCTCTCATCGGAATCTTGTTCGCCGGTGTTGGTTTCCTCGGGATGGCCGGGTTTGCGCGTTACAAACAAGGCAAGAACATCTGGCCGTTCAGCGGAGCCCCCACGCCCACTCGTCAGGCCAAAACAAGAAAAGCACCCAAGCGCGTTGCACCCCGAGTGGAACGCCGGGTACCGGCTCCAACTCCCCCTCGCCTGGACAACACAGCACCTGCTGATGGAGGAGCGGACACCAATCCGCAAACCCAGCCCGAGCGACGAGATCCTCCAGAGGTTCAGACTCCAGAGCGCAAAGATCCACCCGAGACCCGCGCCCCCGAACGTAAGGATCCACCGGAAGCACGGCCCGAAGTTCGCCGCCCTGTGGTTCGCCGCCCTGTACGCGTTGCTCGACGTCGCGTCGTACGCCGGCGCGTCGTACGCCGACGACGTCCACCCCGCCGCCGTGCCCAACGTGTTGCTCGCGGAGGAAGCCAGGCCCGCGTCAAGCGACTGTACCAACAAGCGATGGGCTACAAACGACGTGAACGTTTCCGCAACGCCGAAGTACTTCTTCGCCGCGCCCTTCGTATGCGACCCAAAAACCCAGCACCGATTTACTCCGCGCTGGGTCAAGTCCTTTACGAGCGTGAACGAACTCGCGCTGCAGTAAGTTACCTGCAGCGAGCCTATCGCATCAGCCCCCGGCAAACAGGCGCAGGCCTCGTGACCCTCGGCTCCATCTACTACGAGCAAGGCAAGCGCGGACGAGCCCGCACCATCTACCGTCAGTACCTCAAGTACTTCCCTCGTGGACGTCACGCCAACGATGTGAAGGCGATGCTGCGAAACTAGAGTGTGTTTGTTGATTCAGTGAAGAAGAAGAGGCGGGCTTATTGGCCCATGGGGTGCCAGGCGGTCTTCATTTCAATGAAGGGAGTGATGCGGTAGAGGCTCTGCATGGAGGGGTCTTGCCAGTCAGCATCGGCAGGGTCGTCGTAAATGGCAACGCGCTTGACGTTCTCAGCGGCGGCTTCCTGAATCGCCTTGATTTGCTCCACATCGTCACCGAAGTAGGCGATTGCGTTCAGGTCCATGTGGTTCGCCACGTGACCGATCAGCTCGTCTTTCTTACCGGTAAGGATGTTCACCACACCACCAGGAACATCGCTGGTTGCGAACACTTCGCCCAGTTCCAAAGCGACGAGTGGCGCGCGGTTTTCGACGATTGCAATGCAAACGTTGCCGGAAACAATCACAGGCAGGATGCTTGAAACCACGCCCAAAAGCGGCGCGTGTTCGGGCGCAAAGACCGTCACCACACCTGTGGGTTCTGGGAACGAGAAGTTAAAGAACGGTGCCGCAATCGGGTTCACGCTGCCCAGCACTTGAATGTACTTGTCACACCAGCCAGCATACCAAAAGGTTCGGTCCACAGCGGCGTCAACTTCTGCGTTGGCTTCGTCAGCGCTGTAGCCTGCGAGTTGGACAAGGTTGTCCACGAAGACACCGCGTCGGCTTTCCAGCATCTCAGCAATGCGGAACAAGATCTGGCTGCGGTTAAACGCGGAGCGTTTGACCCAACCGCCTTGTGCTTTGCGTGCAGCGACCATCGCGTCACGGAAATCTTTGCGGGACGCCCAAGAGTAATTGGCCACGAAATTGCCCTCCTGATCGTGCTGCGGCAAACACCGGCCACGCTCCGAACGAACGAACGCTCCGTTCACATACATTTTGAAGGTCTTCGCCACAGTCAAACGCGTGGGAGAGGCCTGCGTCTTTGGCGCGCTCTTCTTCGAGGCGCTCTTTTTCTGGGTAGAGCCCTTCTTCGAGCTCTTTTTGGAGTTTTTTGTATTAGCCATGGTCCATTCCATCCAGCGTACGAAGTTAACGAAGATCGAGGTACGGGAGGAGGCCGTGTAGACCACCCTCGCGTCCAAAACCACTCTCTTTGTAACCACCAAAGGGACTGGCTGGATCGAACTTGTTGTAAGTGTTGCCCCAAATCACGCCAGCTCGCAGCGCTCCAGCGATCGAGAACAACTTGCTTCCTTTGTCGGTCCAGATCCCGGCCGACAAACCGTACGGTGAATTGTTCGCCTTGGTGATGGCTTCTTGCGGCGTGCGGAAGGTCAGGATCGACAAGACCGGACCAAAGATCTCTTCTTGTGCGATACGGTGCGATTGCGCCACCTTGGTAAAGAAGGTCGGCCGGAAGAAGTAGCCTTGCTCCGGAAGAGAGCATGGAAGCTGATAGATCTCAGCGCCTTGGTCGGTCCCAGACTGCACCAACTCAGCGATGCGGTCGAGCTGTTCCTTGGAGTTAATCGCGCCAACATCCGTGTTTTTGTCGAGCGGGTTGCCCACACGAAGAGACGACATTCGGTGGCGCAGCTTCGTCACCACCGTGGACAGGATGCTTTCCTGAACCAGCAGTCGAGACCCTGCACAGCAAACATGCCCTTGGTTAAAGAAGATGCCGTTGATGACACCTTCGATAGCCTGATCGAGGGGCGCATCTTCAAAGATGATGTTGGCACCTTTGCCGCCGAGTTCGAGGGTTAGCCTCTTGCGAGTACCCGCCAACGCTCGCTGGATGATCCGACCGACATCCGTGGAGCCGGTGAACGCGATCTTGTCCACATCAGGGTGATTGACGATCGCAGCACCTGTCGCTCCCGCACCATTGACGACGTTGACCACTCCAGGGGGAAGTCCCGCTTCCTGGAAGATCTCGGCCATCTTCATCATCGTCAGGGGCGTGGTCTCTGCTGGCTTAATCACGATGGTGTTCCCAGCCGCCAAGGCCGGAGCGATTTTCCAAGCCGCCATCAACAGCGGGAAGTTCCAGGGGATAACCTGCCCTGCTACTCCAAGCGAATGGGGAGTCGCGCCGGGGAACGCGTAGTCAAGCTTGTCAGCCCAACCTGCATAGTAAAGGAAGTGCGCGGAAGCCAGGGGAACATCCACGTCGCGGGTTTCTTTGATGGGCTTCCCGTTGTCCATCGACTCCAGGATAGCCAGCTCACGTGCGTTTTCCTGCATCATCCGGCCAATCCGGTAGATGTACTTGGCTCGTTCGCGACCGGGCATCTTGCTCCAGACCGTCTCGTACGCGGTACGAGCCGCCGCAACCGCTGAGTCTACCGTCTTTTTGTCAGCGCTGGCAAAGTGGCTCAAGACCTCTTCCGTCGCTGGATTGACAGAAGGAAAGTGGTCCTTTCCCTTCACAAACTCACCGTTGATGAAGTGGCCGTACTGTTCTTTGTACTCCACAAAGTCCGGATTTTCCGGGGCAGGAGCGTACTCCCACAAATCGCCAAACAACAACTCAGGGACGGTACGTTTGCGCTCTTGTTGATCAAGAGGCAAGACTTTGTCCGAGGACATCACACTCATATCGAACTCCTCTGCTGCAAACCCTGCAGCGATCGACGCCAGAGCCTCTTTCTCCTACACCGAATCCGGTGAAGACAGGAGGGCTGACGTTGGGACGTGTCGCGTTGGAAAGTCGCGTCCCCTAATCCAGGCTGAAATAGACATCCGATTGGTAGTTTCCGGTATCCTGGCGTTTCCACTGCATCAACACATCGTTGAGCAAAGACGACGCGCCAAACCGGAACCAGTCGGGGTCCAGCCAGGCGTCTCCCAGGGTCTCTTTGACCATCACCAAGTAGTGCCAGGCTTGTTTGGCTGTGCGAATACCACCGGCGGGCTTCATCCCCACTTTGACACCTGTGCGCAGGTAGTGGTCACGAATCGCCTCCAACATCACCAACGTCACAGGGATGGTAGCGGCTGACGGGATTTTACCGGTCGAGGTTTTAATGAAGTCACCGCCAGCATCCATGGCAATTTGCGAAGCCTTGCGGACCTGGTCGTAAGTTTCCAGCTCGCCGGTCTCCAAAATAACTTTCAGGTGTGCCTTGCCACAAGCTTCTTTGAACGCAGCGATCTCGTCGTACACACGGGAGTATTCGCCGGAGTAGAAAGCGCCCCGGTTGATCACCATGTCGATTTCGTCCGCGCCCCGAGCTACGGTCTCACGAACCTCTTGCAGCCGGATCGGCAAGAAAGACTGACCGCTCGGAAACGCCGTAGCCACAGCCGCAATATGGATGGATGTACCTTCCAGTGCTTCCTTGGCGACCCCAACCATCGTGGGATACACACACACAGCAGCCACAGATGGGATGTCTTCGCCCAACATGGGAGTTCGTGCTTTCTGGCACAACATCCGGACCTTTCCAGGTGTGTCCATACCTTCCAGCGTGGTCAAGTCAATCATTCGGGTGATCAACGACAGCGCCGCCCGTTTGGATGATTTCTTAATGCTTCGTTTGGTAAAGGCTTTGGCCCGAGCCTCAACTTCCACCTGATCGACGGTGGGAACAGCAGGCATTTGGTATGCGACCGACATTCTCAATCTCCTAGCTGGTGGACAAACCACCAGTTCTATCGTTGTAGTGGGCTAACCTTACTTCAGGGTGCGATGGTTCTGCAAGAATTATCAATCACCAGGAATACACTCCACCCCGTCATTTGTGGTACAAGTAGCCTCGCCTCGACAAGAGAGCAGAACACAGAAAGAACCCCTTTTTCATACTGTCAAAGACAAGCCTTTGGATGGAGATGTTATGACCCTGGACCCAAACCTGAGCGGAAAGCAGTTAATTGTGATTGGTGACCGGGTGCTGCTCAAGGTGGACGACTCCGAGCGACGCACAGAGGTTGGACTTTACTTGCCCGATACAGTTCGCGACAAAGAGGAAGTGTTGGGTGGCACCATCACCCAAGTTGGACAAGGCACTCCCCTGGTAGAGCCGTCGCTCCTTGCCGATGCCATGTGGAAATCCTCCAAAGAGGTCTCTGTCCGCTACATCCCGATGGAAGCGCGGGTTGGTGACTACGCTTTGTTTCTGAAAAAGGCTGCTGTGGAGCTTGAGTTTGAAAACGAGAACCTCCACATCGTCCCGCAGAGCGCCATCCTCGTCCTGGTTCGCGAAGAAGCCGAAGAAGGTGACGAACTGGTTTAAGGACCCCTCACCTCCAGGTAAGTTGCAAACCAAGCCTCGCTCCCCAAACCCCGCAGTTTCTCTCCATCCTAAATTTCGTTTTCGACTTCGTTCCCAGTATAGTGATGCTTCTAGCCAAGAAAGAAGTAACCCTTTTGCCATCCCCCCGTAGTTTTTTGGTAGCAGAATGTAGCAGAATGGCAAAGTAGTACGACAAGAGTGCAGACGAACTGTCAGTTTGGCTTGATGACGCACGAAGCAGAGACACACTAGCGCCCACCCAACGTCAGCGAGAAACCCGACGGGTGTGCGATGGTTTTGGTAGTAGTTCCCCACAAGAGGAGAAGATGGCATGAGGGTTGTGATCATCGGCAACGGCGTGGCAGGTATCACCTGCGCCATGACCGTTCGCAAAGGTGACCCCGCCGCTGAAATCACTGTTATCAGTGGAGAGACGGAGTACTTTTTTTCGCGAACGGCCTTGATGTATTCGTACATGGACCAGCTCACTCGCCGTGATCTGGAGCCTTACGAACGCTCCGAGTATCGCCGTCAAAACATTCAACTTGTGAAAGGTTGGATGGTCGATTGCGACACCCAAACCCAACATGTTGTCCTCGACGATGGGCAACGAATTCCCTACGACAAGCTTGTGTACGCGGTCGGTGCCAAGGCCAACATCTTTCCCTGGAAAGGCATCGACAACGTCAAAGACGGCCTGGTTCACTTTGTCTCTATGCAAGACCTGGAGAGCTGCGAGCGACTGACTCCAAGCACCCAACGCGCCGTCGTCATCGGTGGAGGGTTGATTGGAATTGAGCTGGTGGAATGCCTTCGACACCACGGGGTGAATGTCACTTTTCTGGTGCGCGAGCCTTACTACTGGCCAATGGCCTTGGGCGAAGAAGAAGCCACCTTTGTCGCCGAAGAGATACGTCACCATGGCGTAGACCTACGACTCCGCGAGGAGATGACGGAGGTTGAAGTGGATAGCAGCGGACGCGTTGCGTTTGTCCACACCAACACAGGCGAACGAATTCCCTGCCAGATGCTCGGGATTACCGCAGGAGTAAGACCCAACATCGACCTGCTGAAGCAGTTCTCCCGGCCGCCTGAGTTGGGCCGAGGCATCGTCGTCAACGAATACCTGGAAGCGCCACAACCCAACGTGTACGCAGCCGGTGACTGCGCGGAAATTCACATGCCAGGACAGGAGCGCCCTTTGACGGAGTTAATCTGGTACTCCGCCAAACGACAGGGTGCCCACGTCGCGCGGAACATCCTGGGCGACCGCCAAGTCTACACTCCCCCGACCTTCTTTAATAGCTCCAAGTTCTTCGAGATTGAGTACACCACTGTCGGTGAAGTCGAGACACTGCCTGAAGGAACACCGACGCTCTATCGCAAGATGCCGGGCCAACCGATCTCCCAACGAGTCACCTTCAACGACAGGCAAGAGGTATTAGGCTTCAACATGCTGGGGTCACGCTGGAATCATGAGCTTCTGGAAGATTGGGTGAACGAAGGTCGAACCCTCGACTACGTCAAACAAAACCTTCACCAAGCCCAGTACGACGTTGAATTTGGTCAGGTCAAGCTGGACCGGATGGAAGAACAGATCATTCCACTAAAGAAGTTCCAATAACGTTCATCTCATACACGCGACTCCACCCTTCAACGCCCATGCAGAATAGGAGAAGGAACTGATGCGACGCCGATCTGCCTTAGGCTGGCTTCAACATGACGTCACCAACCGAGGAATCACGGCATGGCTTCTCGCCGCAGCCATCCTCGCTTTTTATATTGTTTTGTACTTTGGCCGTAACGTCTTCGACGCGTCTCGTGACTGGTATGTGTGGAACTTCACGGAGAACATGGTCTTTGTGATCCTCGCGGTAGGTATCGCGGTGGTCGGAGCCATGATGATTCGCTCGGACCTCCAGGAGCCTGAGACCATCCGCTCGCAACACCTGCGCGCCACGATCATTGGCCTGATTTCCACGGTGTTGTTAACAGCCTTTGTTTACTTCACGCCGGCCCTGGTCCGCTTGTTATCAACCACAGAATTCGCCAAAAGCATGGCTGAAATGACATGGGGCTCCACAGGCAACATGGCCTTTCAGATCATCTACGGTTTGATTGGTGGTGCCGGAGTTGTCGGGATTTTCGCCTACAACAAAGACAAGCAGCAGCCCAAAACCATCTTGAGCTTGCTGGGTGTTCTGCTTGTTGCGACCACGGCCATCATCTTCTTCACCTCGTACCTTGTGGCCTACTCCAAGAGCCCCAACAAGCCTCAATTCTCCCTGTGGCACGGGGTAAACGCCGGGTTTGCCATTCTTCAGTGGCCGTTTGTTGGCTTCAGTACCATGGTTGTGGGTGGCATCAGCTGGCTTCGCTTCGGTCCTCCGGCCAAAGCCGACGGGCACGGACTCCCGGCCAACGAGTCGAACCAGCGCTTTATCAGCCTGTCGATGGCCTTGAGCTTCCTGGCGCTGTTTGTCGCCATCGTTCATGCGTTCCCCACAATGGTTGGGGCGCTTCACACCAAACAACATCCCTTTGATGCGCTCGCTGTCTCCATCGGTCTGTCGGCGAAGACGGGTCAATACAGCGAGTGGCTGTTCTACGGGATGCTCTACACCGTGTGCATCACCGCCGGTGGTTCCTACATGATCTGGAAATACTGGCACAACAAATACCAGGTGGTGCGAACCACAGTGGTGATGTTTGTACAAGCCACGATCGCCTTTTCCATCCCCTGGATTCTGAAGCTGTTCCAACGACCCGACTACTACTTCAGCTACATCTGGCCGCTGAAGATCGACTACTTCTACCCCTCCACCATCGCATACCAGATGAGCAACGGCTTGCCTGTGGTGCTCATTGTTTACAGCTTTGCAGCCGGTTTGGTCCTCGCGCCGCTGATGGCGATCTTCTTTGGCAAGCGCTGGTACTGCTCGTGGGTTTGTGGTTGTGGTGGTCTCGCCAACACCTTTGGTGAGCCCTGGCGTCACCTGTCCAACAAGTCGAGCAAGGCGTGGATGTTTGAGAAATTCTCCATCCACTTTGTGATGGTCTCATCGTTCATTCTGACGATTGCCCTGGCTGTCACATACAAGATGCCCAAAGACTCCAGCTTGTACATCTTTGCCGATCAATTCAAAGGACTGTACGGTTTGGGCGTCAGCGCCGTGCTCTCTGGCGTAGTTGGCGTGGGGCTCTATCCCCTCAACGGAACACGAGTGTGGTGCCGCTTCGCCTGTCCGATGGCTGCGATGTTGGGACTCTTACAGAAGCTCGGGCGCTTCCAGATTCGCGTCAAACGCGACATGTGCATCTCGTGCGGTCTCTGCTCCAAGTACTGTGAGATGGGCATTGACGTCCGCAGCTACGCCCAAAGCAACGAGAACTTCACCCGCGCATCCTGTGTGGGCTGTGGTCTCTGCTCGGAGGTCTGTCCTCGCGGTGTCCTTCGCCTGGAAAACGTCTCCAAGTTCGGCTCCAACCTCCGCAAGTAACCCCTTCCCGACATTCCTTTCTCAGTTACGAGCCTTACCCGCCTTGCCCAGGCATGGGTGACGCTGAGGCATCGGCTTGCTTACGACACGACCGCTATCCCACACCACACCCACATGTTTCCATACATTACGAAGCAACGCACACCGCGGCAGTTGGTAACTGGAGATATTCCATACGATCGACTCTCCCAGATCTGTGGCCGCAATGAGCGAATGCTTCCGAATCCGCAAATGCCGGACGCTGCCGTGCAATCGGATACTCTCCAAGGGCCTCCCGCTGGACCGACTCCAGATCCCGATGGTTCCGTTTTGAAAGCCCAGCACGACGGTTTTGTGAGGACCCGGAAGGACCTTGGTGATGGCGCTGAGAGGAAGATCGTAAAACGACTCCTGGAAGCCTTTGTTGTACTGGTTGGAGATTGGAAACCACACAAACTGTCCAGACTTGTAACCCACGCCCAACATCGCTCCAAACGTTCGCATTGCAGAGACAGGACCATCCAGGGCTTTCCAGCGCACAGGCTTAAGTTGCTTGGCTTGGGTATCAAGCTTCCAAAGATGAGTAGCCGACGCCAGCCATAAGATGTTACCTTGCATGGCAAGTGTAGAGAGCAAGGGCTTTTGGCTCACTTGCGACTTACGCTTCCCCTGCAACCGCCATAGCTCTCCCTTAGCAAGAACCCACGTTGTTCCCTGTGAGTTGACCCACCACTGCTGCAGCCCTGAAAGACGGTGAGTTCCAAGCTTTTGATCGGTCTTAAGATCCCAAAGTTCCAGATGCTTCAAGCCCGTCTGAACCGCCAAGAATCGCCCGTTGGCAGAAACCTCCGACGTCCAGGCTTGTTGGACCAAGGCCTTCATCCAACGTTTCTTCTTAAGACCTGGTGACGTTTTGGGAAGACGAGGACTTCGAAGAGACTGCCACCCCTTGTGCGTCAACAAAAGACCTCTGGAAGGCAGCAGCGCTGCAGTTCGCCACAGAGGCCTGGCGTCCTGGCTGAGCCAGACACGAACGGTGCCGTCGTTTCCGCTTGATGCTAACATTTTGCTGTCTGCGCTGAACTTCAACGCGGTGACTCCACCGGGGTGTCCGGGCAAGTGACGCAAACGCCCGGAGGGAAGGTCCCAAAGGAAGATCCGATGTTCGGAGGAAACGGCCGCGACTTGTTCACCGTCTGGGCGATACGCGACGCGGTAGAAAGAGCGCCGCTTGGGCTTGGCTAACTCTTTGTAAGTCCCTTTCTCCAGCGACCACAGACGAACAGAGCCGTCCATGCTTCCAGTGACGAGGTGCCGCTCAGTGGGGTCAAACGCCACGCTGCTGATGTATCCTTTGTGTCCTCGCAGCACGCGGCTTGGTGGAAGAGGTAGCTTGGGTGTTTTCGACGCTTTGCCCTGCCCTGTTCCGATCGAACGAAGATCCCACAGGTAGGCCCGAGGTGAGCGACCAGCAGAAACCATATACCGGCCCAAAGGACCGATATGGACTTCGAGCGGAACCTCTGGGGTCTGGAACGTTCGGATTACGTTGCGGTCTTTCAGGCTCCAAAGCTTAATCGAAGGCAAGTAATCAGCAGAAGCGACCCACCGACCGTTGGGATGGAACGCAGCATCAATGAGTTGGGCTCGCCTCGCCCGTTTTGCAGGCACGTTAACCTGGACTCCAGCATCCCAATGGATCGAGCGTTGGAAGGAGAAGAGGTTCCATACATAGAGCAGGGAGCCTCGCATCATGAGCATTTGGTTGCCCTGCGTCGAAAACGGCGACTTAAACCGGGGCATGTTGTACGAGCGAAAGCGATGAATCTCGCGCCCCCACCAGGAGCCGGGCAATCGATAAGATCGGCCGATCCGCCAGATCCGAGTCGTGTTGTCATACCCGCTCGACACCAAGCGCATCCCATCGGGGCTGACTTTGATGGAGCGGACCGCGTTGCTGTGTCCTTTCATCTTCAAAAGATGCGCGCCGGTTTGGGAATCCCACAGCCGGATGGTGTGATCGGCTCCTCCCGACGCAATGACCTTCCCCAAAGGACCAAACGATAGGCTTGTGACGCGGGCGTCGTGGCTCTGGCCACGCCATCGCTCCCATTCTTCTTGAAGCCGCCAGACACGTAAGGTCTGATCTCCACTCACAGAAGCCAACAGCTGACTCTGGGGATCAAAGGCGAGCCGTTTGACGACGTTGGAGTGACCTCGAAAAACCCGGTGCAGCTTCATCGATGGCATCCGCCACAGACGGATGGTGTTGTCGAAACCGGCGGTAGCCAGCCACTTGCCTCGGGGATCAAGAGCCATGGCCGTCACGTTGTTAACGTGGCCGTGTTCGAACCTCTTGAGCGACCAACGGGCAAGATCAAGGAGCGCGATTTTGCGGTCACGCCCAACAGCCACCAACCATTTCTGATTGCTCGAAAAGGACAAGGCTTCAATCCGCCCCGAGAACATCCGAAGCCAACGGATCCTCCTGGAAGGCCAATGAATGAGAAACACCACATTGTAACCCGCCAAGGCCAGCCACTCCCCGTCCCCCCGAAAGCTTAAGTCCTGGATCGGACGCTCACCAATTTGCCGCCAGCTCACCCGGCGTTTCTGCTTCCAACTGTGCACGGCTTCCCAGCGAATCTCTTTTTGCTGCTTCCATTGCCAGAGACGGACTCCGTCGTAAGCGGCAGAGACCAGGACCGTTTCTTTGGGGTGAAACGCGAGGCTTTGGACCGGTGAAGGATGCGCCTTCCAGGAGCGAACCAACGAAAACCCAACACCTTGTTTGCGCCAAAGAAAGATGTTCCCGCTCCAGTCACCTGAGGCCAGCCAGCCGCCGTTTTGCGACACTGCCAAGCTGAGAACATGACCTCGATGGCCTCGCAGCAGCCACTTCTTGCCCGTATGAACATCCAGAAGGAACAGCCCTCCACGACGGCCTGAAACGACCAAACGGAGACTCGGACCGGGAAGAAACCGCACGTCCTCCAACGCTGTGTTCAGATGACGCTGCCACAGCAAAGGAGCGCGCTGCAAACGACGCCAAAACGCCCGCAAGGCGGGAGAATCACGATGCTCTAATGCAGCACGCAAGTGAGCGTACGCGCTGAGGTGCTCGCCACGCATCAACGCATTCCGAGTCGCAAGTTGTTGTGCCAGCGCCCAACGTTTTGAGATCTCGTTGTTTTTTTGCTGCAGAATGAGGGAAGCCAGCAGGGAAAGGACAAGAATCACAAGGGTTGCGACAGAGACCCCCGCCAAAATGAACTGACGGAATCTACGTTTGCGTCGAGTCAGCGAACGCCCTGCCTCCAAGAAGCGGAGGACCACATTGGGCAGGTTGAGCGCATACCGTTCTTGGAAAGCCATCGCCTCCTGAAGAGCGTCACCTTCCCACACCTCAGCCGAACGTTGGCCACGTCGTTCCCATAACTCAGCGGCCTGTCGGATCTCCTGCAAGAAGGCTTGCTCTCCGTGGCTTTCGTCGATCCAGTGATGCAGCATGGTCCACCGTTGGACCAAAGACTCGTGAACGATCTCCACTCGCGTGGTCTGGGAGGCCTTGCCCTCTTCGACGGCCTGATGGACCACAAGCAAGCGGGCCTGAACCAAGGCATTGAGCGCTCGCTCACCGTCTTGCGCGAGGCCATCCATCACTTCTTTGTAGGTCGCCACACGACGCGTTCGTTCGGAGGTAACCAAACGCAGGAAGATCTCACGAGCCGCTGGCAATTGTGGATCGGGAAGCTGCCGGATCACACTGTCGGCGTGCTCGGAGAGAGCACCACCAACGCCACCGATCTCATCGTAAACATCGGCTCTCAGGAGCTTGTGGGCGCGGTCCCGGCGTTCCCACAAGATCTGACAAGCAAACTGAAGCAAAGGAAGACCAGCAGGCTCACCTTCCACCTCACGGATCATCCGAGAGACAAAAGCTTCGGAGGGATACTGGTAACCCAAGGCCTCCACAGGACGGACCAAGATATCGCGCAACGACTGCGCATCGGGAGTCCGAAGCAGCGTGACATGGCTCAGCATGCTTTGGGCTTCAGGGGTGTCTGCGAAACGACCCAGGTAATCGTCGCGCAGCGTAAAGATCAACCGAACAGGGTCCGCAACATCCTCTGCGGCTCCGTACAGGCTCTCAACATAACGATGCCGACTCTCTGTGTCGTCGACCAGGGTGAGCAGCTCCTCCAATTGATCTACGACCAAAAGCACATGCTTGTGGTGGTACTCTGCGATCCGGTGGAGCAAAATGGAGAGGAGACGCGGCTCCTCAAACAGACGCGCAGCCAAACGTTGCTCCGCGTCAAGGTGAGCTTTGGTTTCGTCGAGATCGATGGAGTCACCGGACATCGAGGTTGACGTTGAAGCCGGAGCAAGCCAGGCCCACAGCCGCTGCGCCATCGCGAGAAAGGGTTCACGTTGAGGGCGAATCCGTAGAACAAGCCATCGCCCTTGCTCGATCAGCCGTGGCACAATCCCAGCAAACACAAACGAGCTTTTGCCAGCACCGGAAGGTCCAATGACAGGCAACACAGGATACCGACGGAGCTTTTCGAGGAAGGCGTTGATTTCCCTGTCCCGACCGAAGAAAAGATGAGCCTGGCCCTCTCGAAAAGGCTGCAGCCCTCGGAAGGGCTCTTCATCCTCACGTACCGTGGGTGTTCGGACCGCCAACATCGTACGCAACGACTCCAACAAGTCGGGCAACTTGATCCGCTTTTCAGGGATGCGATGAAGGCAGGCCTCCACCAACTGACGCAACTCTTGGGGCACTCGTCCAGGCAAGGCAGGCAGCGGCGACGAACGGCAGATCTCTTCCCTTAATTCTTGCAAAGCCTCGGCTCGGAATGGACGAACCCCGGAGAGCATTTCAAACAGAGTCACGCCCAGGGCCCACACATCCGTCGCGGGAGACAGACGGGCCCCTCGCACCCACTGTTCCGGGGCCATGTAGGCAGGAGTCCCTCGAATTTGTGTCACAAGCGAGGCTTGCTCTTCTGTAGCCTCATCCAGCTCAGGCTCCGACGTTGGCATACGCCCTTGCTCAGAAAGCACCCGAGCCAAGCCGAAGTCTACCACTCGCAACCGACCGTCGTGAGGGAGCAAGATGTTTTCGGGCTTGAGGTCACAGTGGAGCACATGAAACCGGTGGGCTTCCTCCAAAGCTTCCGCGATAGAGACCCCCAAACGAATCACCTCGTTTTGTGGGATCTCGCTCTCCCGGAGGCGCTGACGTAGACTCTGCCCCTCCAAGAACTCCAGGGCAACATAAGGGCTGCCTTCGTACTCGCCGACGGCGTAGATATGGACAATGTTGGGATGATTAAACTTGGCAGTGGCACGTGCTTCTTGAAGAAACGCTTTGACAGTTTCCCAGGAGCCGAGCAAATCAGGTTGGATAATTTTGAGGGCCACATTGCGGCCCAGCCGCAGGTCACGGGCAAGATACACCTGGCTCATTCCACCCCGCCCAAGAAGTCGCTTGATCTTGAAGTGCTCCACGCGTTGACCATCGCGTAGCCACAATTCATCGCTTTGAGGAAAAACGGGGTCGTTGGGAGTACCCACAACAGCAGGTTCAGAGTCCATTTGCTTTGCCTGAGGCACTAAGGACTCCGAGATTTCGGGAGTCGCCTTCTGTGTCAAGCCGTCGCCTCCATTACGCCATGCTTCCATGCTCCGTGCCAGATGTTCTCAATGTAGCACGTTCTTGTCACTTCGTCTTGTATCCTGCCCCAAGCTCCCTATAATGAGAGGCACGCTGTTCCAGATGAGAGCAACGTTCCAACCACCCATAACCCACGATGGGATGAGGCCGACTCAACATGTCAGAAGAACTGGATCCACGAGAATTATTGGAGCAACTTCGAAGTCACGACACAGCCCTTCGGCAGGAGGCCTCACGCCACCTCCAAAGCATCAGTGACCCGTCTGCGTTGCCCCTTCTGGCTGAGGCCATAAACGACGACGACCTCTCCGTTCGCATCGCTGCAGTCAGCACGCTGTCCAATTACGATCTGGAGCTGGTCCAAGAGCAGTTGGAGCAAGCCCTGTTCGACGATGAATGGGAAGTCCAGTGGGCAGCCATGAAAGGACTCGGTTCACTCCACAAGGAAACCAGCCTGCGCCACATGGGAGATCGGTTGCCTGAGAAGCGGGTCAGTGGGATACAGAGCCTCGTGAAGAAAAAGGCTCGACACTTTGAGAAAGCGTTCCAAGCCTCACTCGACGATGAGAGTGACGACGTACGGAAAGCTGCGGCTTGGGCGATCATGGAACTTCACCTCTACGACTCCGCTGAAGCGTTGCAAGAACAAATGTCAGATGCTTCCCGAGAATTGAAAGCCTGGTTTGCAGAGGCATTGCTCCAGCTCGGCGTCCCCATTCAAGAACGCGACGAAGAAGGACAGCCCCTGCATCTGCAGCCCTGCGCGGAGTGCAACCACTTGCTCCCTCCAACCCAATTGCATCGGCTGTCCCGGTGGAACCACGATCCGATTTTGCTGTGTCAGTTCCATTTTGAAGAACAGACCGAGAAGTTGGAACCCTTTGAAGGCAAGTTTAAGAAGTGCAAGACATGCATGACACACTGGCCCAAATACGACTTCATAGACGGCGGGTGTCCATCGTGTCGTGAGCAGAGATTCATCAATCTGCCACAACTCCCTGACGATCAATTTCGCTGCTTTCGTTGTCAGAAATCGTTTCCGGAACGCAGCCAAAGTCCGGCCAGTGCACCAGGAGAGCCGATCTGCACACGGTGTGCCCACGGCATGGCCCAACTCTCAGGCAAGCAGCCCTTCCTCAGCAACCGGGCCACCCACTTCCTCTCCACTGCATTTGAAAACGGCTACTTCTTGTGTGAAAAAAGCCGATACTTCAAGCCACTGGACGAAATGGCAGTCGGTGAAGATTTCCGGGATGAGTGTGTCAGCAAAGAATATGTGAAATGACGTAGCTTTCAGAGGAGAGCTTTGCTCTTTTAAGAGATCTCGTAATCCTTCATCTTGTAGAGCAGCGCGCGGTGACTGATATCCAGCAGACGTGCGGCTGCTGTCCTGTTGCCCTCCGTCTCTTCCAACGCTTTCTGAATCAGAATTCTCTCCACCTTCTTTGTGTTCCGCTTAATCGAGAGATCGCCTCCAAACAAGGCAAGCATCGACTCCGAACTCGGCGTGGCAGACGACTCAAAGTCTTGGATCGGTCCAGGAAGACTCTTCAGAGTGAGTTGGTTGGTCTCCTCTGAGATCGCGGCTGATTCAATGGCATTCTTCAGCTCACGAACGTTTCCAGGCCAATCGTAGGATCGCAAAGCCCGCATCGCTTCGGGAGAGACACCTTTCAGTTGGTGGTCGAGCTGTTGCACTGTGAGCGAAGCATTAAACCGACGCATGTAAAAGTCGAGCAGAAGAGGGATATCTTCTTTTCGATCCCGCAGAGGTGGGATTTCCAACGTCACGACATTCAAGCGGTAAAAGAGATCCTCACGGAAGCGCCCTGCATCGACCTCTTCCGGCAAGTTTTTGTTCGTCGCCGCAATGATCCGGACGTCGATGTCACGGGTTTGGGTTTCTCCAACACGGCGGATCTGTCCTTGCTGGAGGGCGCGAAGCAGCTTGACCTGAAGTGGAACAGGGATTTCCCCAATTTCATCAAGGAACAGAGTGCCGTTGTGGGCAGCCTCAAACAAACCGGTATGATCGCGATGGGCCCCCGTGAACGCGCCGCGAGCGTGACCAAACAACTCGGACTCCAGTAAGTTTTCAGGAATGGAGCCGCAGTTCACGTCGACCAGTTCACGATCCGCTCGATCGCTCCAACGATGAATGGCCCGCGCCACCAGCTCCTTTCCGGTTCCGTTTTCCCCAGTAATCAAAACGGTGGAGGAAAACTTGGCCGCTTTTTGAGCACGGACGAGCACTTTTTTGAGGGACTCGGAGCGTCCGATAATCCCCTCATCATCGTAGCCATCCATCAGGGCCATTTGCAGCCGACGGTTTTCTTTTTGAAGCTTCTCGCGCTCCACCAACTTGTGAATGGCCAGAAGCAACTCGTCCCGTTGGATCGGTTTGTCGACGTAGTCGTACGCCCCAAGGTTGATCGCCTGGAACGCTGTATCGCGGCTCCCATAGGCGCTCATCATAATAACTTTGCCGACTCTCCCGCTCTTCCGAAACTCTTCCAGAAAACCAAGGCCGTCACGTTCGGGCATTCGGATGTCGCACAGGATGATATCAAACTCTTCCTTGAGAGCTTGCTGCAGCCCTTTCTCCCCATCGACCGCCACTTTAACGTCAAAGCCTTCACGCTCCAACAGCAATTTAAGATAATGTCGGAGACTTTCTTCATCATCGATCACAAGAACTCGGGTCTTGGCCATAGAATCCCTCGTAGCTTCCTCACAAGCCGTAAACGGAAGAGAATCGAACGAATGGGGTAGCCTTTCTTCCAGTCATGGAACTACCAGCATGCCCATTCCATCGTTGCACCCCTTCACTATCCTGATTGTGACCCCAAGTTGCAACGAAAAACCCAAAGTAACCCAACAAAACCCTGATTACCAAAAGAGAAAGACAGGTCACCCCAGCACCACAAACAGAGACAGAACCTCACCAGCCCACAATCCTGCCCTATTTCACATACAATTTAGATGTCATTTGCATACAATGGGTCATAATTATGCAAAAACAAAAGTAAAATAAGAAAGTTTTTCTTGACTTTAGCAAGGGGCGACGGCAGGCTTTGGGAATGTTTGTTGATATGAAGTTTTGATGTAGCATAGTTGTAGTTCTGGCTTTCAAGCGAGTGCAACTTCCAATGGAGGTTACCCTGCTATGAATGATTCGTCTTCGAAAAAGTCTTCACAAACTCAAACCATCACCCTTCCCAACAGAGTGCAAGAGAGGCGCGAGGCCCTGCTTTTGAGCAAAGCAGAGCTAGCTCGAAAGGCCGGTGTGTCTGCATTGACCATCGATCGCGTCGAAAAAGGCAGTGACTGTCGGATGGATACCAAGCGTAAAATTCTTTTGGCGTTGGGCTTAAAGCTCTCCGATCGAAAGACCGTCTTTCACGATGATGCAGCGGAACAAGCCGAAGCAGGGTCGTCGCGACATGACTCCAACCACTCCAATGAGGGTTGATTCCTCAAGGCATAAGGGAAATGGTCGTTAGAATGAGTCAATCCACTTTGACCCCAGACAAGCGGACGATTTTGTCCTCTCATGTTGCAGAACAACGACGGGTTGCTGTGGAGAGGAGGCCGGTTATTGCATCCCCCTCCGATTGTGATAAGATGGAGCGCGGTTCGTGGTACTTTCCTCAAAAGTACACCCAAACATGGGCTGCATGGTCCGAGTAACACATTGCACCAGCAATTCGGTTTGGTCCGAAACAAGCAGGAAGCAAGGGAGCAAGTGAATGGCAAGGAAGAAGCCACTGATCGGTTTGGACATTGGCACCAACGGGATCAAGTTCTGTCAGCTAAAGCAAGGCAAACGGAACTACCAATTGGTGAACTTTGGTTTGGCGTTGTTGCCGCCAGAGACCATCGTGGATGGGGCATTGATTGCATCCGACACCATCGTGGAGACTCTCCGCGAGCTCTTTGACGCTCACCGCGTTCGAGGGAAAGAGGTGGCAATCTCAGTCAGTGGACACTCGGTCATCATCCGAAAGATCGCCCTCCCGCCCATGACACAGGAAGAACTCCAAGAGTCCATCCAGTGGGAAGCCGAGCAATACATTCCCTTTGATATGAACGACGTCTACCTGGATGTTGAGATCCTCAACACCCAGACAGCCGACAGCAACGAGATGGAAGTTCTCTTGGTGGCGGCGAAGAAAGATATGGTCAACGACTACCTTGAGGTCGTACAGGAAGCAGGGTTGTCTCCCCGCGTGGTCGATGTGGACTGCTTCGCGGTCCAAAACCAATTCGAGATGAGCTACGAGTTACCTCTGACAGAGACCGTTGTTCTGATCAACATTGGCGCCAGCGTGACCAACATCAACATTGTGTCTCGCGGTATCACCACCTTCACCCGAGACATTTCGCCGCTGGGTGGGAACATTTACACCGAAGAGATTCAAAAGCAGCTCGACGTATCGTACGAAGAAGCTGAGATACTCAAGGCGGGTGGAGAACTTGGAGCCGACGCTGACGCCGTTGTTCCGCAAGAAGTAGAGCGGGTCATCCACATGGTTTCGGAAGGCGTGGCCTCCGAGATCCAGCGTTCGCTTGACTTTTACACAGCGACCAGCGCTGACAGTCACATTTCACGCATCTATTTGAGCGGTGGCACGGCCAAGATTCCCTCCTTGTACCGAACCATTGAGCAGAAGCTCGGGGTTCCTGTTGAAATCATAAACCCCTTCAAGAACATCGAAGTGGATAGCAACCGCTTTGACCTGGAATACCTCAGAGATGTGGCCCCCATTGCTGCAGTAGCGACGGGCTTGGCCTTCCGGAGGGCTGGTGATCGATGATTCGCATCAACTTAATCGGCACAGAGAAGAAGAAAAAAGGGAAGAAGATTGCGAGTGATGCCAACCTCCTAGAGTTGGTGGTCATCATTCTCTTGGTCTCCCTGGGCGGTGTCGGGCTCTACATCTGGAATAGCATCGAAGAAGACAAACTTTCGTACGCCAAAACCAAAGTGAACGAAGAGAAGCGTGCGATCAAAGGTTTGGCTAAAGCCCAAAAGCGTTTCAAAGAGTACGAGAAGAAGAAGAAGAACTTGATGACCCAATTGAAGGTCATCGACGAGCTTCGTCTCAAGAAGCAAGGTCCGGTTCGTGTGCTGGACGAGATCAGCATGCGCATCCCCAAACAGGTATGGCTGCGCTCCATCCAGCACAAAAAGCGAATCCTGTTGATCAAAGGCGTAGCAGAAACCAACGAAGCGGTGGCGATCTTTTTCAAGAGTTTGCAGGACTCTCCCTACTTCAAGTCGGTGGAGTTGCAGCAGATTGTCCGACGAGAGCGCAACGAAAACGGGAAACGAGTCTATCGCACCGTGTTTAGCCTGGCCTGCGAAGCCTTGTTCTCTGCAAGCTAAAGCGCCCAGCAAACCTAGCTCATCTTGATTTCTAGTTCTTGGCACCCATCGCTTCCCCGTTTGACGCGAACGCGAATCCCACGAAGCCTTGGATTGTGCCTGTAAGGCGGAGCCGTTATGGAACAAATAATTCAACAGTGGAACGACTTACCACGCGCAGCCAAATTCCTGATCGTTGTGCTGATATGGGGTGCCATGTTCGGTGGCTACTACTTTATGTACTACGAAGATCAGCAACGACGGTACCGCGTTTATTACAACCAGTTTCGCGATGCACGGAAGCAACGCGACAAGCTGCGCACCATTCTGTTTAACATTTCTCGTTGGCAGGCTGAGATTGCGCGGTTGGACGGAGAACTTGCCAAAGCAACGACCTTGCTTCCCACCAGCAAAGAGCTCCCCACCCTGCTTCGTCGCATTGACAACCTGGGCCGCAAGTCAGGCCTTGAGATTCTTCGATTTCGGCCTGGTCGAGAGAAACCCAAGCAGTTTTATTCCGAAGTTCCCATCCGCATCGGCGTGAAGGGGACGTTCTATGAGCTGATGATCTTTTTGAACAAAGTCAGCAACCTTGACCGCATTGTGACGATTCAATCCGTCTCCCTCACCAACCCCACATTCAAGAACCAAAAACTCCTGCTAGGGGCCAAGTTCCAGCTTGTGACCTATCGTTATCGTTCGCGTGACAGCAAAAAGAAAAGACGACGAAGGCGCCGCTAATCTTATGACCGATGAACACACAGTGTCACATCATACAACAGGCTCTGGCATCCGAGGTAACCAAATGTTATCCCATGACTCCAAAGCCTTGCACACAACGGACCATCCGGCATATTGTACCCCAAGGCAGCGGTGTTCTTCGGTCGAAAAATTTGAACTTAAGCCCCATCTGATGATAGCTAATGGTACAGAGGCCGTTCTGAATGAAAGGCACAAACCTGACAAAAGAACCGATCACGGTATGCCTCTGTGTTGTCGCAAGAAAAAGCGCCAGCACCTCACATCGCGATTGTCTTTTCCCATTCAGAATGAGACCCACGTTGTGCAAGCAGGGTCTTGGGTATGCCTGTACGCCCCACCCAAACGCGACACACAGCCCCTTACAGAGTTTTACCGTACCCAGCACTTGCACGACAGACGACACCAGGATAGTTTGCGGAGGTCTTGTCCCTTACAAGTCTTCCAAGATCTCCTTGTTGCTTCGTCATTCCAAGGAGGTTTTGGCTGTGTGTAACACGGTTGCGGTAACGTTGCCATGACAAACACGATGGTTCTCGACAGGGAAAAGAACCCATCTTTTCCCCAACAAGGAGGCGGCATGGGAGCATCTGTCGCACGACGGTTGGCACCAGCCCAAGGTGCCCAAAGCAAGAAGATGAAGAGGAAGTGGATGAAGTTGTTGACGCGGATCTCAATTGCTTGTTTGGTCAGCTTACTGGGTGTGGGATATACCACCAGCGACAGTGGCGCCAAGGTTACCGATCGCAACCGGAACCAAATCAAACACCTCTCCCTGCAGCGTCAGGGAGACCAAGATTTTTTGTGGGTAAAAGGCACACAGAAAATCCGTTACGCGACCTTTGTCCTGGACGAGCCGTTGCGTTTGGTGGTGGATTTCCAAAACGCCAACCTGCAAGGTCTCCAGGGGCCTTACAGCTACGACAACAGTCGTTTGGTGCGCACCATCAATGTACGCCAGTACTCCAACCGCAGCAAAAGCATCGGTCGCTTGGTGATGCTTCTGCAGCCGGACACCCGCTGGTTGGTACGCCCCAAAGGCAAAAGGCTTCTGGTTGTGTTCCGCAAAGGGATGGCTCCGCAAGAGAAGGCTTCTCCTGCGATTCCCGATGAGCCAGCACGTATCCAGCGAACGTCAGCACCACAGCCCAAGCTTTGGGATCAGGGTCGACTTCCGAGTCGCTTTCATAGCAAGACCCCCCGACGCTCCTCTTCTGTGATTCGACGTTCTGGCATCCGCCACAACCCCTCGCAGGGTCGCGTTGCCAAGCGCCTCCTCGCCGTGCGCGTACGAAAGAACACCATTTTCCTTCGCACCAACGGGTCAGTCGCAAGCTACGAGGTTTTGTCTCTGCGCAATCCCTCTCGATTGGTGGTAGACCTGTACCAAGTTCGTCGCTACCGACGTTCGTTGCGCCAACGTCTTCGTAGACTTCGCTGTGCAACAGGTCCATTCCGAAGTGTTCGCTTTGGCCGTCACGCAGACAAGCTTCGTCTGGTCTTTGATCTCTGCCAAGACTCTCGCTTCTTCCGCAACTACGACGCGCAGTTGAAGCGACAAGGATTGTCTCTTCGCCTTCAACCGCTACGCAAGGCGTCGAACCGCAAAGAAGTCAAATCCCAAGCACCGACTTTGGCCAAAGCACAAAAAGCTCGCAAGACCCGAGTGCTTCGCCCCAAGCTATACCGAACAACAGCTGTTATCGAAAACGTGGGAGTGAGTGTAACCCCACGAGTCGCGAGCCTGGTGGTCCAGTTGGAAGGTCGAAAGCCCCGTATTCGTCGAAAAGACATGGGCCAATTGACTCTCATTGACATCCAGCCTGCGAAACTGGGCTCCAGCGTCTCCCAGTCGATTGAAGCCTCTGACTTCTTTGGAGCCATTGACCAGATCGATGTGTATCCCCGAGGAACAGGCGTTCGCATTGCGCTTCGCAAGAAAGCCAAAGTCAGCATCAACTGGCGTCGCAAAGCCTCCACGCTGCGCATTGAAGTGGCCAACCCCAAAGCAGGAACCTTGGCGAAAGCTTCCAAGTCCAAATACACCATCGCCTACGACGCCAAGCGTGTCGGTCAGGCAGGTGGAGCGGTTGCGCCTGGTGGTGGTTTGAGTGCGGGAGATCTCGCAATTCTCTCCCGCAACAACAAACGAAAGCGGTACCGTGGTCGGCGCATCTCGATCTTCTTCCGTAAGGTTGAGATCCACAACTTGCTGCGCCTGTTTGCAGAGATCAGCGGACTGAACATCATCACATCCGACAAAGTTCGCGGCTCTGTCACCTTGCGTTTGCGCAACGTCCCATGGGATCAGGCTCTTGAGTTGGTTCTCAAGACCTTGAAATTGGGAATGGAGCGTGAAGGAAACATCGTCCGCATCGCAACGCTGAACGAACTTCGGCAAGAAGAGCAGGCCCGTCGCCGCCTCCAGCAGGTAAAGCTTCTGGCTCAAGCTCAAAAGATCCGACTTATCCCTGTCAACTACGCAACTGCCACTGCGATGGCCAGTCAGGTTCGTACCGTGCTCAGCCCCCGCGGCAAGGTCACGGTCGACAACCGCACCAACGTGTTAATTGTTCGGGATTACGTGCCCTTCTTGATTCGCGCTGAAGGTTTGGTTCGAAGCTTGGACACCCAGACTCCGCAGGTGTTGATTGAAACTCGAATTGTGGAAGCCAACATCAACTTTGACCAACAGTTTGGTATTCAGTGGGGTGGACACTTGCTGTTCAGTCCATTGACAGGAAACGGTACAGGCCTTCAATTCCCCAACCCGGTGGGTATCCGGGGAAGTGTTCCCAACCTGCAACAGCAAGGTGGTGGAGACTTCGGAACACCCAACTACATCATCAACTTCCCAGCCACTGTTGCTTCAGGCCGTGGTACAGCGTTGAGCTTCTTGTTTGGTTCTCTGACAGGAGCAGCCAGCCTTAACTTGCGACTCACCGCTGCAGAGCAGTCGGGTCACGTCAAGGTTATCTCCGCTCCCAAGATCATCACCTTGCACAAGATGCAAGCTTCCATTCAGCAAGGTCTGCAGATTCCATTTACATCTGCATCTGCAGCCGGTACCAACGTTCAGTTCATCACGGCATCGTTGTCCCTCAACGTATCGCCACAGGTGACGACCGACGGTTCGATCTTCCTGACGATGAACATCACGAACAACCAACCTGACTTTTCACGGGGTGGTGCTGCAGGTCCTGCGATTTCGACCAAGACAGCACAAACCAAGATGTTGATCAAAGATGGAGAAACCATGGTCATCGGGGGTGTCTACTCTCGTCGAACAGGTACCAGCCAAAGCCGGATTCCATTCCTCTCTCAGATTCCGGTACTTGGCCTCCTCTTTAAGAACTATACCTACAACGATGACCGCGCCGAACTGTTGATCTTCGTTACTCCCCGCATCATCAATCGTGCACAAACCTTGGGAGGTCGACAGGGCTCATGATTCTGGACTCACTTGCTCAATCTCAGCGGCCGGAGGCTTCTATGAAACCACGAAACCACAAATCTCGCAGACTGTTCCGATGGATGGCGAGTGTGAGCTTGTTGTTCATCGCTCTCTCTAGCCAACAAGCTTGCCTGCCTGGTCCGACCTCCATGCAGGTCGACACCATTACCAACTGTGGTAGCGAACAAGTGTCTCAAGGTATCATTGACGTTGGCATCGCTGACACGTACTTCATGTCAGTGGGCTTGATTAACAACCTCGCCACGCTCAACGATCCCTCAACCTTCCGGCCCGAAACAAACGTGATTGACTTGCGTACGGCCAAAGTATGGTTTGAGTACCCTGCTGAATTCTCGCGTCTGTCTTTGGGTCCTGAGCTCCTGCACACCCAAGAAGCTCCCTTGACAGTCCAGATTTCGGGTCAACTCAAGCCCTCCCTGATTGCAGACTTTGTGGGTCAAGGTGGAGCTGGAGGTGGTGCAGCCGCTCCAGCTGGAGAAAAAGTTTCCTTCTACTTGATACCGACGGAAGTCACCAGCATTTGGACGCAGGCTCCCGAGCTCACCGTAACCGGTCGCACCAACCAAGACGCGTTGCGCCAAAGTGGTGCCTCATTTACAGTGCGGGCTCACATCACCATCAGTGGCCTCACACGAGGTGGACAGATCATTGCAACGCCTGAGTTCACCTTCCCTATCCGAGTTTGCAAAGGCTGCCTGGATAACCGCAAGCTTTCGAACTCCAAGCAAAACGCCCTTTGCCAGAACGCTGGTGGTGGCGGAGGCACGAACGCTTGCGCAGGCCAAGATGGAAACTGTGCCACAAGCGGTGAAGGAAACTAACCCACTCTCCCCCCCCAAATCCCTACCTTCCCTGGTCACCTCTCAACCCCCTCGTTCTCCTCAAGAAAGCCCTGATTTCCGCGCAGAATAAGAAGTTGACAGAGTCAGGGATTCCAAGGTAACATGCAGTCCGGTTTGGAGTTTGCTAACCCTAGTTCGAGTAGTGATGCAATGTCGTTTGAAAAGCACCTCTCCCAGGTAGTCAATGGAGCTGAAGGAAGTCTCTCCTGTCTTTTGATGGGTCAAGATGGACTCCCCGTCGACAGCTACGACCACCCTTCTGCCAGTCTCCCTTTTGACAGCAACACCTTTGCCACAGAATACACCGGTTTGTTCCATCAAATTTCAACGATCAACCAGCTGACCTCTGCTGGCTCAGCACGTGAATTGATGGTGACTTCTGAAAATGTGGTAGCCCTCTTCCATTTTGTCTCTCCTGAGTACTTCCTCCTCCTCACTCTCGCCCCCAACGGAAACATCGGCAAAGCCCGATACCTCTTACGCCTCAGCGCGTCTCATCTGCTACGCGAGTTGCAATAATCATAAGTTCTCACGCCACCATAGCGCGTGAATAAAGGAGACCTGTCATGTATTCCACAACAGACTTTAAGAAAGGCCTAAAGATCGAAATAAACAACGAGCCTTTCAACATTGTGGAGTTCCAACATGTGAAGCCTGGCAAAGGCAACGCGTTTGTCCGAACCCGCCTCAAAAGTCTGATCTCGGGCAATGTTTTGGAGAGAACGTTCAAAAGCGGTGAGAAAGTAGACAAACCGGACCTCGAAAACAAAAAGGTTCAATTTCTCTACGAAGACGGCGAGATCTACCATTTCATGGACATGGAGACCTTCGAGCAGCTTGAGATTAACTCGGAGAAGCTCGGGGACGCGACCATGTACATGATGGAACAAATGGAAACGGAGGTTCTTTACTATAAGGGAGAACCCATCGATATCGAGCTCCCTACCTTCATCGAAGTGAACGTAGTGCAGACAGATCCGGGTCTCAAAGGTGACACCGTCAGTGGGGCAACCAAGCCCGCGGTGATAGAAACAGGTGCGACCATTCAAGTGCCCCTGTTCCTGAACGAGAACGAACGAATCAAAGTGGACACCCGCACCGGCACTTACGTGGAACGCGTCAAAGGCTAAGCAACTGTGATGAGACACGAATCAGGGCCCTCTCCTGGCTCGGAGATACCAGCCCTGGTTCACTTCAACGTCCCACAATCTCTTGGCGGTTGATCGCCAAACGAGAGCAGCAGAAGAGGTTTGATCGTGTCTGATAAGGACAAGAAATCGCTGTTTGGTATCTTTGGCGGGATCCTGGGTGGTGGAAAGGGCGTCAGCTCTGGTGAGATCAAAGACGCCCGGGCCGCAGTCAAGCGTGACCCGAACAGCTTGCGTAAGCGCCACAAACTCGCCGATTTGTACGCGAAAGCAGAACAAACTGGCAAAGCGATTGATACCTATCTCAAGCTGGCCGATGAATACATCGTACGAGAGTTCTTCCCCCAAGCGATCGCTGTCTATCGGCAGGTGCTCAAGCTCAATCCAAACTTGTACGACGCCCAGCTAAAGTTGGCTGATGTACTCAATGACCAAGGTCGTCGCAGTGACGCTCTGGCAGAACTCCAAACGCTCGCTCTGCGCTACGAAAAATCAGGCGCGGTCCGGATGGCTGGTGACGTCATTCAGAAGATGATCGAGATTGATCCTGAAAACGTCACGCTGCGCATCAAGCTCGCGGAGCTGTACCTCAAGGTGTCTGAGCGCACCGCCTCTATCTACGAGTTCGAAAAAGCACTCCGCACATTGGGAGAGCAGGAGAACTGGCCCGACTACATCAAAGTCGCTGAGCGTATGCTGTTCTTAGAACCCGAACATCTTCATACTCTCAAGATGATCTCCAGATTGTACTTGGACGCTGGAGATCCAATGAAGGCCATTGTTAAGTTGCAACAGGCCTTCAAATTGGACCGCCGTGACCCTGACACGTTGGAACTCCTCGCAGACGCCTTCCAAAAGCTTGACCAACCGGCCAAGACGATCTCCGTGCTGGAAGAGTTGGCTGACGTGTATGCCGAACGTGGCATGACTGATGGCGCAGTAGAAGTGTACCAAGAGCTGCTTAAGCTCAACCCCAACAACCCTGTGTACGAAGAAAACATCAAGAAGATGGGTGGGACAGCTCGCCCGGCACCTCCTTCTTCCGCTTCCGTACCTGCAGTGGAAGCGCCATCCGGCCCAGCAGTTGCGACCATCGGTAGTCCGACTCCAACAGCAACGCCTGTAGCGCCCCCAACTCCAGCAACTCCCGTGGAAGCCGTCGACTACGACAAAATGCTCGCTGACGCTGAAGTCTACCTCAAATACAACATGCAAGATCGGGTCAAAGAAGTCATTGACCAGGTTTTGGAGGTAGAACCTTATCACACAGGCGCGCTTGAGTTACGTGTTCAATTGTACCTGAGCCTTGAGCAATTTGCTCCCGCTGCAGGGGACTTGATGTTACTGGCCCGCCACGCCGATGGTCCAGAACAATCGCTGCACTACATTGAACGACTGCTGGAGTTGGATCAAGTTCCTGATGATCTGCAAGAAGAAGCCTACCAGCTCTCTATACAGTTAAAATCTTCAGGCAGCCAACCGCCAACCAACGAGACCGCTCCTCCTCCGCCGATACCTGGAGCAGGTCCCGCGCTCGCGAGCGTGAGCCCACCTTCTAGTATGGTGTCACCTCCGCCGGGCCTCCCCCCCCAAGCTCCACCTCCGATAGCAGCAGCACCGATGGAAGAGCCAGAAGAAATCGTTGTCGATAACGACATTATCGTCGATGATATGATGGTGGATGATATTGTTGTTGTTGACGATGAGGAAGTGGTCCTTCTGGACGAGGCTTCCACCGTAAGTGACGACGACATCCTTATGGCAGACGAAGAGATCGAAGTTGTTGAGGAGATCGAAGTCATCGAAGAACTTGACGATGATGACATTGAGATCGTTGATGAAGTCGAGATCGTTGATGAAGTCGAAATCGTTGATGAAGACGTTGTGGTAGAGGATGCACCCGAAGAGCCAAAGACCAAGCCTAGCTTTGTTCTTCCGCCTCCTCCCTCGTTTGCACCACCTGCAGGTGGAGCAAAGCCGCCCGCTCCCCTCTTCTCTTCGCCATCGCCTTTTGCAAACTCACAAGCCAACAAAGAAAAAAGCGACGACCCGTTTGCCAAAGCGCTGCAGCGAGCCGGACAAAGCTCGGTTCCAGAAGAAGACGATCGCGACTACGCCTTTTTGAAAGGTCCTTTTGTTGTCGAAAAACCCGATGACAAGGACGGCAGTCCTGGCTCGATGAACGACATGGAAGCAGCGGCTGCTCGGCTAGAGGCGATGCTTAAGGCCAAAGAGCACAGCGAAGCTGGTGGCGATGCTCCCAGCGAAGAGAACAGCGCACCAGCATCCACGCCTGCACCACTCCCTCCGCCGCCTTTTGCAGCCCCCAAAACGGATGTGAATAAGATTCCCCCTCCGTTTGCTTTGGCGACACCTCCCCCGGCACCAGTGGAAGAACCTGAAGAGAGTGTATCTTCGGCTTCGTTGGATGCACAAGATGGTGTTGTCGAAGAGCCAACGGTTCAACGCGCGGCCTTTGTTCCCGAGTTGGAAGACTCCGTCATTCCGGAAGAACCGACCGTGGAGCGTCAGGCATTTGTTCCAGACAGCGCGATCACACCCGTGACACCGACAGAGTTGCCTGTGAACGACGTCCCGACAACAGACAGTGCAGCCTTTGAAGAAGTCACAGCGACCGACATCCCCATCCAGCACGAAGTGCAGGTCACAGACTCCTTGGTCCTTGAGGCTCTCAACGAATCCTCTCCCTTCTCCGAAGAGTTTGAGCAAGCGTTTCGGTATGTGGAGCAAGGTGAACTTGAGTACGCTCTTGACATCTACCGCTCCATTCTCGCGCAAGATCCGAACAACGATGTGGCACGAAGCGGTGAGCAAGAAGTGCTGGGTCTCATCGCGGCAAGCCAAGAGCAGACTCCCGCAGAGGAAGAAGAAAACCCACTGCTGGATATGGACCTCGACTCAGTCTTGGGCTCGTTCTCCGAACGTGACCGTGACCGTGCCGCTCAAGAGATCCACAACTTCACCAATGCCATCAAAGAAGAGTTTGGCTCCGACGAAGGAGAAGCTCACTTTGACCTTGGCATTGCCTACCACGGAATGGGACTCTACAGTCAGGCTGTGGATGCCTTCCAAACGTGCATCAGCAGCAGCTACCGTTTGCACGACTCTTACAAGATGATTGGAGGTTGTTACCTCTCTCAGCAACAGCTTGACCCGGCCTTGAGTGCCTACAAGCAAGCGCTGGAGGTTCCAGGGATTACAACCGAAGAACGTCAGGATACGTTGTTTGAGATTGGGCACGCTTACGAACAAAACCAGCAGTACACCAAAGCGGTAGAGTACTACCATCAGGTTGCGCTTTTGGATGAGTCGTACCGGCAAGTGTCCACTCGATTGGAGCGCCTCCAAACCATGTTGTAGTGGCGCTCCAAGCCATCCCTCTTTCTGCACCATAGAGAAGGAGGCTAGAGAGTAGCTTCAACACCCTGCGCTTCGTTCCTTTCTGCTGTCTCTTGAAGGCAAGTTCACCCATCATGAACATTGAATGCCAGTTTTGCCAAACCCGCTTTCGTGTTCCTCAGGAAAAGATACCACCTGCGGGCACTCTGGTTCGGTGTTCAAGCTGCCGTGCAACGTTTTGGGTGAACGCCCCTTCCCACGATGCATCTTCAGCGCCCCCTCCTGCCCCAGCAACACCACCGCCGTCCTCGCTTCCGAAAAGCAACTCGGACAGTTGGTGGGAAATGCCTCCCATGAGCCCGAGCGAAGCCACTGCCATCCAGCGCAACCCCTTGGCTCAAGACAGCTGGTTGGATCTTCCAAACGTTGAAGAGGACGACAACCAAAACAACAGCGAAGCGTTTGAACCCAAACCAACGCAGCGAACAGAGCCTCCCCCATCAGCTCAATCCAAGCCCAAGTCATCAATCCTTCCCGACAGCTTTAGCCCTGCACAAGAGGACGGCCCAACCAAACTGACTTCCAGCCCTTTTGCTGAAGCTGAAAAAGAAGAAGAAGAAGCGCTTGGAGTACAGCGGCGTCCCTTGGGCAAGCTTAAGCTCACCCCTGAAGCATCGCAGCCGCTGGAAGATACCGGCTCTCCCAGTATGGAGTTCTTGCTTCGAGATCGACTGAAGCAGCGCCAAGAGCTTTGGTACACTCTCATTCCACTGACGCTCCGAATGCTCGTGCTGGTTGGCTTTGTTGTCCTTTTTGCCTGGCTCTGGACCTCACTGGATCGAGGCTCCTTTGCTTCCAGCAACCTGGGATGGGCTCCCATCAGTCAAACATTTTTCGGAGAGCACTCTCCCTGGAAGTTTAGAACGGTTCGTCAACAATGGCGCCGCGTCGGCAAACGCCCCGTGCTTGTCTTGCGTGGAACGCTGGAACACAACAGCAAGAAACCGCAACAACAGCCCCGCATCGTCATCACTTACAACGAAAAGGGCAAAGCCAAACGCTCACCCTTGATGGCCTGTTGCGCAGTAGCCAAAGCTTCTCATCTGAAAGCGCTGCATTCCGTATCTAGTGTTCGTCAGTGGCAACGAGCCCCGTCGTCCAAGCGCGTCACGACTCTTTCCGCCAACAAAGCTGTTCCCTTCACACTTCTGTGGCTTCCTCCAAAAGGAATACAATCCTTCAAGCTGCGTGTTGTCCCCTCGAAAGCCAGGCCACCACAACGTCGTCGCCCCGTCGAGCGTGATGAGTTCGACAGCGACGACGACGATGACGACGATGACTGAGAGGCAGCAGGAAACTTGGCAGACACAAGAACTCCCAAAGAGAACGCACTCGAAGCCTTTGCTATGCTCAAGCAAAGAACGGGTGCTATCCGAGAGCGGGCCATGCGGCGTGAGCTGTTGGGTGAGACCCTCAACCAGCTAGCACCTGCCAGCCAGGCCGAGTTGCTGCAGCTCATTGTAAAAGAAAGCGCCCGTGGCACCGACGCAATCCCCCTGCTCACTGCGTTTCAAGACCTGCCCAAAGCAACACACCAGCTGTCGTATGAGCAGGTCCGCTTGATTTACGCAGAAGCAGAGCAGCAAGGTTATACACAGGTCCAGAGGCTGTTGTTGATTTCGCAGTCCAACCGGAACAAACCTGCTGTGCTGAAAGGCCACCCTTCCTTGAGCGGCACCTCCTTGGGAATGCGCAAATACATGGCCCGCAAGCCCAACCCAGGCATGTTGGAGAAGCTCCTTCTGGATCCTGACCCCACAGTCATTCGCAATCTTCTCCGCAACCCACGCATCACAGAGCGTGAAGTGCTCAAGATCTGCTCGCGACGCCCCAACCACCCTGAAGTCCTTGAAGAAGTCGCCAACAGCAGCAAATGGTCCACGAGGTACCAAGTCAAACTTGCCCTCGTACAAAATCCCTATACACCTTCCACCGTATCGTTGCCTTTGCTTCCGCAGCTCAACACTCCCCACCTCGAACGCATCGCAAGTATGGACAACCTGCCCCCGCAGGTACTTTACATGGCCGAAGAAGTCCTCAAAAACCGCAACGATGACCCCGAAGAAGTCCTCGACCTCAGCGAGTTGGCTGCCCTTGACGAAGCGGAGCTGCCTTTTGCGAGTACGCTCAACCTCTCCGTCCAACCTGCCGGTGAGCACGAAGGCTGACCTACGAGGCGAAACGACGCCGTCGTCGCAACCAGAGTCCGAATCCAGCGACAAACAACCACAGCCCCCAACCCAACCAAGGCACAGAAGAAGGAGCCCCTGTTGAACACTGACAACCTTGCTGGGTCGGTGTGGACTCACGGATCTGTACAACAATGGATGTTGGAATGGACTGAGCCAGGCTATCCGACACCTGAAGCTGGAACCGATAAATACCCTCTTCCGTCGCTCGAACCTTAAGAATCTTGGACTCTGTATCCTTCAGGGAAAGGGGTGGCCCTGACAATTGCTTCCAGGAATAGGTGAGCGAGTCACCGTCCAGATCTGAGCTGGACGATCCGTCAAGAATCAGCTCTTGCCCTACCACAGCTTGGCCTCCCACCTCGATTAAAGCAACAGGAGGCTGGTTGGTGCCGTTCACTCGCACCGTGACGGTCGATTCCAACGATGTCGCTTTCCCATCATCCACCCGCAAGCCAAACACATACCTCGAGATGGTCGAATCTTTGGCTGTAAAGCTCGGATGCGCCGGGTCAGTCAGGTTCAACGTGATCTGTCGGTCCATTGGCTCGATCAAACGCCACTGGTATTGGAGTTTGTCGCCGCTGTCCAGATCGTAGCTCGCCGAGCCATCCAAGGACACGCTCTGCCCAAGGCGGACTGTTTGATCGCTTCCAGCGTTGGCGTAAGGCATCTTGTTCACATCATCGTTGACAACCACGTCCACATACGAAGGCTTGCTCCAAGCGATGCCGTCGTAGACTTCCAGAGAGAATCGTAAGATCCCATATGTAACCGGCAAGAACGATGGCTTGACCGAATCCGGGTTTTGCAACAAGACCGGAAAACCAGAGACTTGCCGCCACCGAAAGCGCAGTTGACTGTTGTCAGAGGCATCAGGATCATAGCTCTTGGAGCCATCAAGAATCACGACCTGCCCTGCGTTGCGGCTGTTGTCACCAACAAAGGACTCTCCCGCCTGGGCAATCGGGGGTTTGTTTGTGCTCACGTTGGTCAGAACCTGCACCAGCACAGGAGCACTGACAGGACCACTCCCTTGCACAGTCAGTTGAAAGAGAAGCGGCGAAGGACTCAACACAAAGAACGAAGGGCGCGCGGACTTTCCATCTCGAAGTTCAGCCAAAGCCCCATGGAGTTGTTTCCATGCAAAGGAAAGCTGCGCTCCTGAAGGATCCACGCTTTGTGAGGCATCAAGCTGAAACCATGTCTCCTGGGTTGCGTAGGTCGAGATCACACGCGCGATGGGCAGCTGCGCTCCGGCTCCCGCTCCTTGCACGGCAATGCCCCAGACCTCCTGTTTGGAAATGTAGGTGAGATTGCGTACAACCAGCCCTACTTCGTAATAGCCTGGCTTTGTTGCAACAAACGAAGTCGTCACAGCGTTGGGGGTGGACAACGTTGCACCCTCTGGCCCTGAAACAATAGACCACTGGAACTTGATCGTTTCTTTGTTTGTTGTATCAGACAAATTCTGGCTACGGCTTGCATCAAGCTCCAACGACTGGCCCACGTTACCCTCACGAGGTCCGACAATCACCGCGTAGGGCACAAACACATTTTGCGCGATTTCATGAACAACCACCTCAGTCATCGTTGTCGAAGATTCGGGCCTCTCAAAAGCAGGACGATCCTCTGTCACTGTGAGAGCAAACCGATAAACCCCCGGACGCTGTGGGGAGAAGCGTAGAGATGATGCGCTTGATGACCAGTTCCGCTGTTCAATGTTGTCAATCCAAAGCTTCCAAGAGAACAGCAACTTGTCTCCGTTGGTATCGACGCTTTGGGTGCCATCCAGGAGCACATCCTCGCCCACTTCTCCAGCCAGAGGCGCCCAAACCTGAGCCAGAGGCGCCACGTTGCGCACCACAACCTGGACGAAGCCAGGGGCGCTCTTTTTCCCTTCTTTCTCCACCACCAACGAGAACACATACGTACCTGAGTTCCGAAGGATGACCTTAATTTGGGCACGGGTTGGGTTGGCGATATCAACGGAGGCAGGCCCCTGAACCAGTCGCCATTGGTATTTCAAACCGACCGTTAAACCGTTGGCGTCCTGGCTTTTTTCACCATTCAGCACGATCTCACCGGGCGCGACTTGTTGGTTGTCTCCTGGGATAGCGATAGGGACATCTTCGTTGGTTCCCACCTCAAGGGAGAAGAGCATGTGATCGTTGGCAGCCCCATCAGAGACCCTTAACTCTACAGGATGGAGCCCGACATCTTGAGCCTTGGGCTCCCAGGTCAGCGCCACCAGAAACACAGAACTGGGCTGCGCGCCTCCGGCTCCTGTGCTCACTTGAGCCTGCAAACCGTTCGGCGCACGCAACAAATTCACAAACAAGTTTTGTGTGTTGGGGTCAGGGTCCTCGACCACCAGCACGCATTTGTACGATGTATCGACAGCCGTTTGTGTACACGGCACAGACAAAAAACGAGGCGCGTCATTGGTGTTGTTCACGGTTAAGGTGAAGGTTTGTGTCACGCTAGCACCGTGCTCGTCTTGCACTTGCACCGACACTTCTGCCTGGCCAACGTCCTGATTCCCAGGAGTCCACCACAACCAACCATCCAACGCTCCGATGCTCATACCCGAGGGGCCACGTAGCAGCTGGTAGTGCAGACGAGAACCCGAGTCTGGGTCTTCCGCACGGACGGAGTAACCAAAAACTTGCCCCTCTGTCGCTTGCAATGGTGGACTGGATACGATCTGGGGAGGGCGATTGTCAGCCTCCACCTGGAGTTGAAAGGTTTGCGTATCAAACGCGCCTGCAGCATCCACAACGCGAACGCGCACCAACACGATACGCCCCGCATCGTTGGAGGACGGCGTCCACTGCAACAAACCAGACGATGAATCCAAGACCATCCCGGTGGGGGCTTGTTGCATAACCCAACGAATCTTGTCACCGGGGTCAGGGTCTTGGGCGTTTAAGCTGTACTGAAACATCTGCCCTGGCGTTGCGCGCTGCGTAGGCACAGAGACGATTCGAGGAGGGTCGTTGCGATTCTGCACCTCTACAGTCCATGTTGCCTGCAACGAGCCGCCGCGACCGTCACGCACAACCACAGCGATGGTATGAGAGCCCACCTGCTCTGCACTTGGCATCCAAACGAGTAGACCTGAACGAGGCTGAATGGTCACGCCCGGTGGGGCTGCAAGCAAGCTGTACGTGAGCGGGTCTTTGTCGAGATCAGCCGCCTGCAGCGCGACCTGGTACGATTGTCCTTCGTTGATTTTCACCGTGGTTGTCGGGGGCGCCACCGTCCAGGTAGGGGCGCGATTGTTCGCAGAGACATGCACCGTGAAAAACTGTCGGCCGACTGCTCCCCGCTGGTCAACCACTTCCACCCACACCAAGAAGAACCCGTTGGCATGTTCGGCTCCAGGCAACCACTGAATCGTTCTGGTTTGAGAATCCAGGGTCATCTGGTTTTGAATTTTCAGCGCCAGAGGCTTCTCCACCAGCCTGATCGTAGGAATGGTGTCATTCTCTGCGTCTTGAATTTGCAGCGTGTAGGAATACAACTTGCCTACAGTCGCCCCCAGAGGGGGTTCTGACACCACAACGGGAGCTGTGTTTCTATCTTCCACTTGCAATGTAAACGTTTGACTGGCGCTTTTCCCTTGCGAGTCTTGCACACGCCACACGACAGCATGAGAACCCACATCCTTGGACCCAGGCGTCCATTGCAACAAGCCACTTTGGGGATGCAATGTCATACCGTTGGGTCCTTTCAACAACTGATAGGAGAGGAGATCACCAGGGTTGGGGTCAACGGCTTGCAGTTGCACTGCAAACACCTCGCCCTCCTTCACCGTCATGGTCGTTGAAGTCGACTTAATCGACGGTGGTTGGTTGCTTTGGTGAACCTGCAGTTGAAAGGATTGTTCAGCAGAGAGTCCACCCAAGCGGTCGGTGACCTGCACCTTAACCAAGTGGGAGCCGACGTCTTTGTCCTCGGGGCTCCAAGTGATGATGCCTCGCTGTGCATCCACAGACATTCCCGAAGGTGCTTGGGTTAATGTCCAACGCAGCGTCGCACGATCACCGGCATCCTGGTCTACGGCACGAACGGCGTACGAATACGCAGCGCCGCTGAATGCTTCAAGTTGGGGCACACTAACAATCTGAGGCGGATGGTTGATGGGCTTAACCTTGAGGCTGGTTTGCCACCACACCACGCCTCCTTTTTCATCGCTAACCCGAAGCTTCACAGTCCACGTGCCTTGCTGCCAAAACGCTGGCGTCCAGCGGATTTCCTGGCTCGCACTATCCACAGTGAGACCTTCAGGACCTTCTACCAACACAAGGGAGACTTTGTCCCCATCAGGATCTTTGGCTTCGACCTTCCAAACAAAGGGCTTGCCTTCCTCAACATCGATCTGCTCCGGCTTCTTGACCTGGGGTGGACGGTTTTCGCCGGTGACAACCTTGATGGAAAACTTTTGCTCAGCGACACCGCCCTGACCGTCTGAGACCTGAACGACCACAGGGATTTCACTGCGCTGAGCGTCGTCAGCCGTAGGTTGCCAAACCAGCACAGCGACAGCGCGTCGAGAGCCTAGGCTTCGAGTCCCCAGCACGTCGGTGTCTGCGGTCTGCCAGACGACAGACACACCTTGTTGCTGCAGTGTCATGCCTGCAGGGCCCTGCACAGAGAAGATCAGAGTGTCGGCGGACTGCAAACCGTCCGGATCATGAGCAATCACACGGTACAGATACGGCTGACCAACGCTGGCCCAACGCAAAGGCTGCGACACAATCAGAGGCAGAGAATTCTGAGGTTTCACCCGCACAACAAAAGCCTGGGAAGTGGCAGCCCCCCGACCATCCACCACTTCCATAACCACGCGATGAGAGCCGACATCGTTGCGCTGAGGAATCCACCGGATCAAGCCCGTCGCTCTCTCCACCTCCATCGTGGCAGGGTGTTCGACCAGACGAAACCAAGGAGCAGGACTGGCGCCATCCTTGTCCTCCACGGTGGGCTGGTACGTATAAAGCTGCCCTTGCGTGACTTCTGTTGGGGGTTGTGAGGTCCACACCGGTGGATCGTTGGAATCTTCCACAACAATCTGAAACGACTGCTGCGTACTAGCCCCCTGACGGTCACTGACCGACACGATCACATCATGGGCTTTGACCAAGGCCTGGTCTTGAGGCAACCACACAATCAGGCCGGTTGCGGGATCAATGGTCATCCCTGACGGTGCTTGTTGCAGTGCGTAGCGAAGAGGCTCTTTGTCAGGGTCAACGGCATGAACAGCGTAACGGTAAAGAGCCCCCTGTTTGGCCCGGTTCACAGGAGAAGACTGAATGACAGGAGCATCGTTCTGGTTGGTCACAAGAAGCGAGAAACGCTCCCACACCACGCCCCCTTTTTGATCCGCAACTCGAACAGCCACAGCGTGCTTGCCAACATCATCAGCACCTGGAGTCCACTGAAGCTCCACAGAGTCCTTGGTCGACGAGGTGTTGAGGTTCATCCCCGACGGAGCCTGAAACAACGAGAAGCTCAGGCTTTCCCCCTCATCGTCCTTGGCTTGCAAGATGTAACGGAACAGCTTGCCCTGCTCCACAACGACTGGTGGTTCGGAGGTGATCAAAGGAATGTTATTGGTTTTGACGACATCAATGGCCCACTGTTGGATTGTCTGTCGACCTGTACCATCTTCCACTTCCACAGACACATTAACGCGTCCAACCTGCTGGGGAAGCCATCGAACAACACCCTCTGCAGACACCACCATATCCTTGGGACCGGAGAGCAGCTGGTACTTCAAGACGCTTCCAGGGTCGGGGTCCATGGCCCGAATCGGATACACGTAAGGACGTCCGACTGTTGCTCCCACCAACGGTTGTGAAAGAAACCGCGGCGCCTGCTCCACATTCTGCACCTCAAGAACAAACGACTGCTGCGTGGAAGCCCCCTGATTGTCTAAGACTTGTACGACTACGCTGTGTTTCCCCACTTGGTTTTCGTTGGGCTGCCAGTCCACGACCCCTTGAGCCGAAAGTGTCATCCCGCTCGGAGCCGAAAGCAGCTTGTACGTTAGCGTGTCCTGGGTTGGATCTGGATCGGTGGCCTGCAAACTGTAGCGGTACTGTCCACCCTCTTGGACCTGAACAGTCGGGGTAGACTGAATCACAGGGGGTTCGTTCTGGTTGATCACCTGCACAACAAAGCTTTGGGTGTACTTTTTGCCTTGATCGTCTGTCGCCTGCACCTCTACGGTGTGCGTTCCTACATCTTTGTTTTGTGGCAACCAAGACAGAGCCGCCAACCAACGGCAACAACCGCGTGAGCCCAATGAAGAAAGTTGCATTCCTTGGGGTGCCTTGAGCAAGGAAAATGTAACGCGCGCTGCACGCCAACTCTCTCCCCAAAGGTCGAGCCGCTCATGCACCATGGTTCCTTCCAGCCAGACTTTGCGAGGCTGATTGATAAACGCCGGAGGTTTTGGCGTTTGGGCCCAAAGCAATGTCGGTCCACAGAGCACAAGGAGAGCCATGAGCCCTCCGAAGCCCCAAGCCCAGCTCCTCCTAGCCAGATGTCCCTTTGTACCCGTGAGTGAACGCAGTAGACTCAACAAAATGCGACCTCATTCCCAACCAAAAAGATTCTTTCCTGTGCAGCAAGCCTCCGTTGTCTCCTTCAGCAATCTCAGCAAAAACTCAAATCATCCGTAACATTGAGAGCCATCCCAAAGACAAAGAAGGCTCTACCATACTACACAGAACTGAGCCTTCGCTCAATGGCACGCATCGCCAGACAGGCCTGACCTGCAGCCACAGAAAGGGAAGGATCTTGTGGGGTACAAACATCGCCCACAGCCCATACCCAAGGAAGAGACGTCTGCTGTGAAGCATCCACGGTGAGGTAGCCCTTGGACAACTTGGGACTGTTCTCCCCCATCCATCGGGTTCGAGGCTCCATTCCAATCTTCACCAACACAGCCTCAACCTCCAACGAACGCGTACCATCAGGACCCTGAATTTCCACGCCCGTCACACTCTCCTCTCCGTTTACTTTCACCACATCAGATTCGTACAGAACTTCTACATTCGAGAGGCCATCGACCTGCTCTTGAAAAGACTGCCGCGCACGAGGAGATGTCCCACGATACACGATGGTGATGTGAGGACACTCATCCGCCATCATGGTTGCATTCTCAAATGCCCCGTCACCTCCACCGACAATGCAGGCGGCTCGTCCTGCAAACTCTTCCTTGTGACCGTTGTAAGAGAGGTAGACTCCGGCATCTTCCCATTTCTCGCTGCCAGGAACGCGCAAACGACGCTGCTCCAAGCCTGTAGCAATGACCAGGGCTTGTGTCTCGAACTGTACCTCATCACACACCACGACCTGGTTTTCCCAGTCCACACGTTGAACCATAGCGTTGCAACGAGGAGCAATCTCCAGTGCATTGAGTTGCGATTCCAACTGTGTTACCAATCCAGCGCCATCGCAAACCAGGCCTGGATAGTCAGGGATCGTGTTGTGAATTTTGTGGAGTTGGCCGCCCAACTGCTGGGATTGCTCCAACACCACACACTCCAGCCCCAGCCGTTTGCCCCACAAAGCAGCGGCGAGGCCAGCCATACCCGCTCCCACAATCACAACATCCACTACCTGGGCTTTGCTCATTGTCCTGTTCCTATCTTTGCAACGAGAGAATCATGCATCTGGAATACCCCGAGGTTCAAGGCTCCGACGAAACCTTCGACTGGCGTCTGGCTCCAGTCCCTCTACAAGACGCCCACTGTACGAACCGTTCGTGCGGGACATACAAACAAACCAAGCTGGCTAGACTGCAATTCCAGACCCGACCGTCCTATCCTGTGCAGGTCTATTGCCAGGAATGCAAGAGCACCTGGCACTCCGTCCAACAATGGTTTGGACAGCTACAGCCGCTGCAGTCCGAGGTCATGGGCCTGTTGGTTGTAACCGGTTCACTGGCGGCCCTACCCTTCTTACCATGGGACAAAACGTACCGCACAGTGGGGATGGTCGCGATGGTCCTTGCCATGTTCCAGATCTTTGCGAAGCTGTGGTCTCGCAGCCAGCGGAAAAGAGCGTACTCCCTTCTGGCAGAGCTCACATCCTCCGTTCCATTCTACCACGACGCGCTCAACACTCAGGAGTTGCAACGCCGCCTGACCCAGATGTCGGATCGCTTCAATCGTGACATGCACCGCAAGCTCCTTGCCTTTCTCAAGCGTCTCAAGGGCTCAGGTCTTCGTCAGATGCAGCAACTCCGTCAGTCGCTCCTCCTTCACAACAAGATGACCTCGAAAACTCTCCAGCGACGCCTCGACAGCGCCAGCTGGAAAGAAGGTGAAACCACAAACCTACGAGCGCTCGTAACCCTACTCCAGCATATCGAACAACAGCCGGACGCTTGGCTCGACTTGCCCCTGCAACTCAAAGATACGCTGGACTCCTTGGAACAAGCCTTAATCGACTGGCCCCAGGCCGCCTCTGAAGAAGCCAAAACCTTGATGGCCGACATCCAACTCTTCCACGAAGAAGGGGTTGGCATAGTGAGCAAGGTTGCCGATGCTTTGGGAGAAAAAGAAGAGGACACCGAAGGCGAGTGATTGGGGAACGAACGAGGTTCCTGAAGCTTGGTACAGGTGCGCCTAGAGGTCGTTGAGATCTTGGAGGATGCGCTTCTTGAAGTCGGGGCGAAGCTGAATCATCGACTCCAACTTCACTTTGTGAATGGTGCCTCCGATCACATCACCGTAGGGTCTGGTGATGTCACCCTGGATGGAGTCTTCCTTGAAGGTCAGGATGGTCGTTTTCATGGCACGCTCATTCATCGCTTTTTTGGTGGTTTTTGCCTTGGCTTTGACGGTCGCGACCTTCGCAGCTGTTGCTGTAGAGGCGACCAACGCCAAGCTCATGACACCGACGACCCACCCAAACATCCATCGCTTCATGACTGACTCTCCTGTTGGTTTCAAAGGTTGAAGAATCTCTATCGTTTCTAACACTCTAGCTGGCGGAGTAGAGAGACCGCAACCTTTTTCTTGGACAACCGTAGAGACGCCACGTTCCCAACCGGCCAACCTTTACGACGCGGGCTTTTTTTCTGCGCTGGCTTCGCCGCCTTCTTCAGCACCCGTTACTTCTTTGACCTTGGCAGCGACGCGACCGATCCAAACAGCGGCAACCACCGCCACAATAGTGACGATGGATGCGTACACAAACTGTGCGCCGATGCCTTCTCCCTTGGCGTAGTATTTGGCAAACAACGCCTTAATCGCGTCGTTCCAAGCAAGCGCTGCCACAAGGCCAAACGCGCTGGTCATCAGGTTGCTCATTTTGTCGAGGATCTGTTCTGTCATAAAGACCTCCTTCACATTGTGTGTCGGGTGAAAGTACACGACACCCTCTTGAATTGAACGAGCCCGGATCTTACGGTGAAAGCGAGACAAAGCCCAAAAAAGTCGCAAACGACGATTGGGCGAAACAAGTTCGCACACTTTGCCGACAACAAGAGTGTGCCTGAGCCATAGAATGTTCAGGAGATAGGGTTTCAGGAGGGGTCCACAAGGGCAAATCCAACACAACCGATAGAGGCAGTTCTGTTCCCCCAACATTGCAAAGCACAATGTCCAATGCACCGACACATATAGGCCCTTACGTTCTCTCCACGTCACTTGGACAGGGAAGCACAGGAACGGTGTATCGTGCGCGTCATGCTTTACAGGGTCATGAGGTTGCGCTCAAAACGGTGCGGCTCCCTCACGCCCAAATGTTGACAACAATTCGGCATGAGATTCACATGCTCTCACGCCTGGATCATCCTGGGATCGTAAAGATTTTGGAGCATGGAGTGCACCAGGGAAATCCTTGGTATGCCATGGAGTTGGTCCAAGGAACCAGCCTTCGAGAGTACACCACGCAGTCGGTCTTGCTCCAAGGACAAACCACCAACCCAACCGCGATTGGGATCGACACAGAACCGACACCCATACCGTTTGAAGCCCCTCTCACGAGCTACACGATGGGCTATGAGTCTTGGGATGACGGAACAGACATTGTCTCGTCCTCGCCATTGCACCGCGATGAAGAATCAGCCACAACTCCCCAACCAGGCTTTTCTTCCACGTCTAAGCTGCTGCCGCTGTCCCAGGTTCTCTCCCTCATTCACCGCCTCTGTGAGCCTTTGGCCTTTCTCCATGGCGAAGGGTTTGTCCACTGCGACCTGAAACCAGAGAACATCATCATCCGCCCAGACGGCTCCCCGGTGTTGATTGATTTTGGGTTGCTCCAGCGCTTCCGGGCTAGCCTTGGCCGCGAGACGATCGATGCAACAGCGCAACGTGGTGGAACGCCCATGTACATGGCGCCGGAGCAAGTGCTTCAGGCGCACGTTGACGCTCGCGCCGACATCTATGCTCTGGGTTGTATCTTTTACGAGTTGTTGACAGGCACGCCTCCCTTTCAGGGAAAATCTCGCGAGGTCCTGGCCCAGCACCTATTTGGCAATCTCAAGCCACCCTCTTCTGTCGTAGAGACCTTGCCACCTGAAGTGGATCAACTGGTGATGCAGCTGTTGGCACGAGAAGTCGATCAACGCCTGGGCTACGTTGACACCGTTGCCGCACAGCTCGAACACATGGGCGTAACACGAACCCGCTATGCTTACGCACCTCCCGCCAAGATCTACTTGTATCCTCCGGGCCTTGTGGGTCGAAGCTCACCCCTCAAAAAGCTGCAAAAGAAGTGGGGGCAAATCGACAAAGAGCAGGGACAGTTCTACTGGATCGGTGGAGAGAGTGGGATTGGAAAAACCCGTCTGGCCGCGGAGTTTGCGCGCTGGGCCCAGCAAAAGAAAGCCCGAGTGATTACCAGCGCCTGTCTGGAGAAACGCTCCAATGTGCTCGGCCTGTTCTTGCCTTTCCTGGTCGCCGTCGCTGATGACATCCTTGAAAAAGGACAACAAGAGCAAGAGCGCTTGCTGGGTGAACACATCGCTGCGTTGGGCATGTACGAAGAGTCCATAGCCGCCTTGTCTCAGCAGCCCCAGCAAGAAGCTCCCGATCGAACCCCACAGCAGATCCATCGGGCGCTGTGTGAAGCGCTCCACAGAACGCTTCATGCCTTCGCGGTTCCACAGCCCGTCCTTCTCGTGATGGACGACCTGCAATGGGCCGACGATCTCTCCCTCTCCGTGCTTCACAACTTGCTGCAAGAAGGACTCCCTTCCCGTGTGATGGTGGTTGGAACCTACCGCAGCGAAGAGGTGTCGCCGCGCTTGCAAAACCTCCTCGACATTGCACCCGATCACAACATTCGCTTGAAGCATTTGGACGCAGACAGCGTCAAAACGATACTTGGCGAGATGTTATGCCTGGAAGAGCCGCCCCAATCCTTTGCTCGTTATCTCAGCCAGCACTCGGGAGGAAACCCTCTGTTCCTCGCCGAATACATCCACGCCGCTGTAGAAGATGGCTTGTTCTGGCGTGACAACGAGGGACGATGGCACTTTTCAGCACCGCAAGAGTGGTCCAAGAAGGCCACACTGGATGCCCATCTTCCTCTTCCGCTCTCCCTCCAAGAGCTCCTTCAGCGCAGGCTCGATCGACTCTCCCCCACCGCCCGACTGTACGCTTCTTGCGTCGCGGTGCTAGGTCGCGCAGTTCCCGTCAGCTTGCTACAGCTTCTCACAGAAACCGACGAATGGAACATGGTCGAGGTGTTGCGAGAGCTTCAGCAAGGCAAAGTCCTTCAGCAGAACCACATCCGCCAGGTCCGCTTTGAGCACGACCAGATCCGGTCGATGGCGTATGCGTTGATGAGCCTGCCTGTACGCTCAACGCTCCACCGCAAAGCAGCCGAATGTCTCGAAGAATCCGCAGACATCTACCCCGACTTCGTTCACGACGTCGGCGATCACTGGAACATCGCTGGCCAACCTGACAAAGCGCGTGAAGGCTATGTACAGGCTGCCAAAAAGGCCCGCCAACGCAACGCATTCGACGAAGCCATACGGTTGTACCAAAAGGCCCTATCCCTCGAAGCCAACACCGCCCATGACACCATCCGTTTGCTTCACACGCTCGGCGAAGTCTACACCCACACCGGCGACACCACACAAGCCCTCGACCACTTTCGACTGATCACCAACATCGCCCGACAGCACAACCTTCAAGATGAAGAAGCCAAGAGCCTCTATCATGAGGCCGTCACGCTTGCCCAGATTGGTCAATTTGAGCAGGCTCACCGCGTGTTTAAGAAGGTCCTTGCGATTTACCAGAGGCAGGGGGACATCCCACAACAAGGTAAGATCCTGGGCAACCTCGCCAACATCGCTCACGAGCAAGGCAACCCACAACAGGCCCAAGAGATGTTTCATGAAGCCTTGGAGTTGCTGCGCCAAAGTGGCGACCGACGACGGGAAGGGATTGTGCTTGGCAACCTCGCCAACGTCTTTCACTCCCAAGGGAAACTGCGCGAAGCGAGCGCGTACTTTGAACAAGCGCTCGCCATCCATCGAGAGCAAAAGAACTCAGTCTCGGAGGCCCTCACCCTCGCAAACCTCGGCTTAACAAAAACATTGGAAGGTCAGTATGTGGAAGCGATGAGTTTGCTGCAACAGTCGCTCATCACGTACCGCGCCCTGCGTCATCGACGAGGAGAAGGGTTTGCCTTGGGAAATCTGGCTTTCAACCTGCACCTGCAAGGCAAGCACGACCGAGCCTTGGAGTTCTTTCCCAAAGCCATCAAGATGATGCAACGAACCCAGACTGTCCTGTTTGAAGGGGTGTTTCGCACATACCAACATATGATCTTGCGCCGCACTGGAGCGTCTGCAGAGACCCTCGAACCTCTTCTGGAGGAAGCCCACCAATGCTTTTCCCGAGCAGGCCAAACCCCCTATGCCATCCTGACTTTTTGTGAAGAAGGACACCTCAACTTGCTCAAGGGGAAGTCAGCGGACGCACAACTTCAAAAGGCCCAAGAGATTGCGGCAAGCTGCCATGTGCCAGCCGACGCCTCCACCGAATACAACAGAGCGATCGAACGCCTCAAGCGAGCCCTTCAAGCCCTACCCGAGCAGCGCAAGAACGGGGAGTCGTCCTCCACGTTTCCTTAAGGATTCTTCTCTTCTGTATCCGGCGTGATCCACAGATGTTTGGCCACTTCCAAGGAGAGAAGCTGTTCGGTGCCATCGACGTCAAGCTGAACGACGCCGTCAGCAGGCTGCCGGGCGATCACTCGAACAGGCGTCTTGGGAAACAGCCCCAAGCTCGCCACATGACGAAGCAAGCCAGCGTCATGGTCGTCGACTTCTGCGACAACACCAACGGTTCCACCTTCCACCTTGTCCAAGGCCAAGACGTGACGACGAATGATCTCACCATCCTTGGAGGGAATGGGTTGCCCATGAGGATCTGTGTCTGGATCATCCAAAAGTTGGGCGAGCTTGTCTTCCAGATACTCAGAGAGTGCGTGTTCCAGTTGGTGGGCTTCGGCGTGAACACGATCCCAAGGAACCCCAACAACCTCCGCAAGGAACAGCTCGATCAGCCGGTGATGACGGACTATTTCAAGGGCAGTCTTTTCGCCAGAAGGAGTCAGGCCCACACCGTAATAGGGTTCATGTTCGACCAGCTCCATGCTCGCCAAACGCTTTAGCATTTTGGTGACCGAAGCCGGCGCAACAGCAAGTTGCTCGGCCAAGGCAGTCGTCGACACTTTCTTCCCGCGCTCTTCCAATTTGTAAATGGCGCGCAGATAATCCTCGACCGCTCGACTTAACTTTTCTTTGGTGGGTTTCTCTTTGTTGTTGTTTGTTCCCACAGTCACCCCAGGTCTCCGCTAGAGAATTTCGTTACCACTACATTCATACCGTTAAGTCGGCCCAAGCGCAACGCTCCACTGCAGCGAGGGAATCACGGGACGAGGCTTTCCCACGCTTACGACGTGCGGTAATGAACCCCTCGACTGACACGATTTCGATAGGCCGCATGTGTCACAGCCAGCGCTGTCTGCACGCCGTTTCGCAGACCAATCACTGCATCACTGGGGAAGGTGTGCCTATAAAACGACTCAACCTCAAACTGAAGTTCACGCAAAATTTGCAGAGCACGCTTCAGGCGTCGTTTGGTACGGACCAGCCCCACATAGTTCCACATGGTGTATTGAATGGTCAGCCAGTCTTGCTGCACCAGGGCCGGGTCGGCTTCCTCTGTCCGAAGCTCCCATTCGCGGATGTCGTCGGTGCGAGGAACGGAATGTTGCTTCCACTTCCGATGCATGCTCTCAGCCGCCTGGTAGCCCCATGTGATCGTCTCCAGAAGCGACGTGGATGCCAGACGGTTCGCTCCATGAACTCCCGTACAGCTGACCTCTCCCACGGCTCGCAGACCAGGAACGTTGGTTTGTCCTTCCAGGTCCACAGCAACCCCTCCGCAAGCGTAATGCGCCGCAGGCACCACAGGGATCGACTCTTGTGTAAGATCGATGTTGTACTGCAAGCACAGCTCGTGGATGTTGGGAAACCGCTCCACCAAAGCATCGGCAGACAGGTGTGAAACGTCCAGGTACACGCAGTCTTCGGCGGTTCGCAGCATCTCTTCGTGAATTCCACGCGCCACCACATCACGAGGAGCCAACTCTGCCTGCTCATGGATTTGGTTCATAAACCGCTCACCCTTCGCGTTTCGAAGCAGGCCCCCTTCCCCTCGGACGGCCTCGCTGATCAGAAACCTTGGCGCATGACGAACGTACAAAGCCGTGGGGTGAAACTGGATGTACTCCATGTGAATCACCCGAGCCATCGCTCGATACGCCATAGCAACGCCGTCACCTCGGGCTCGGCCGGGGTTCGTGGTGTGTAGGTAAATTTGCCCCAGACCACCTGTCGCCAAAACGGTCTCTTGGGCAACGAAGGACTCCACCTCGTTGTTAGCCTGCAACATGACATACGCCCCCAAACATTGGGGCTCTTCGTAGATATCCTTGGGGTTGGTGGTGTGAAAGCCGCGGAGAATCAGATCAATGGCGGTTGCACCTTTGAACACGGTAATTCCAGGGTGTGCTTCGACCTCACGCATCAAGTGACTGGCGATGTAACGGCCTGTCGCGTCTTGCACATGCAGCACTCTCGGACAGGAGTGGGCACCCTCCGCAGTGAAGTGGAGAGCACCGCTTTCGTCCCGGTCAAACGGGATGTTGCAACGTTCAAAGAGCAGCTCCTCCACAACCTTGGGGCCACGTGTCGAGAGAAGCTGGACGGCCTCGTCACGACAGATCCCCACACCGGCTGTCTGAATATCTTGAGCCAGTTGCTCTGGAGAGTCGTCATGCCCCCGGTAGATGATACCTCCCTGCGCCCAGCCTGTGTTGGAGTCACGAGCCGGCTTCCATGTGTGGGAGAGCATGTGGACCGAAAGGCCCAGATCTGCCGCCCGCAAGGCAGTCGCGCATCCTGCTGCACCTGCGCCAATCACCAAGACATCTGACTCTCTCATCCACTTTGCCTTTCGCTTCAAGCGTTCGATTTAACTCGCAAGAGATCCTATATAGCTTGGGAACAACTCTCCTTGCAACATTATGCGAGACAAGAGGGATTTCACGGTCAAACGGGTTGACTCGACAGCCTCCTTCGAGTAGTCTCCGTTCCCGATTTTGCTGGAAAAGTTCGCCCTTTCCAGCCCACGACAAAGACCGTCCATCCTGCCCGCTGCAGATCGCTTGCCAAAGCGCCTTTGCAGCGTCTTTACGAGGAGTTCTTCATGCGTACCTTGTTGCTCGTTCTTGGTTTGCTTGTGGCCAGCATCGGCCTTTCCCCCAACGCTGACGCCGCACAAGCCGGAACCTACGTGCTGGACAAAGCCACGTTGGGCAAAAAGCTGAAAGCCAAATTTGCCAAGCTGCCAGCCAACCGCAAAGCCTTCGTTGCGGTGGCCAAGGGCATGTTCGCGAGCCTCTCCATGACCCTCAGCCTGGGCAAAGATGGAAAAGCCACCACAGAGTCCTCCATGAAAGTGTTTGGTCGGACTCGTCTCTACAAGGGCGCAGGAACCTGGACCCAAAAGGGTGGAACCGTCACGATCAAAACCACCGTGACCAGTAAGAAGCGCAAGCCTTTTCCCCAAACCATCGTCTGCAAAGACAGCGGTAAGGGTCTGCTCTGTAGCAACCCGAAGCTCAAGCAAAGCGCCCTGCCCTTCCTCCCCGCAGGAAGCGTTCGCAAGGAAGTCAAAGCGCCGGCCAAGCGCGCCCAAGCTCCCGCCAAAGCACCTGCTCGCCCTGCAGCCCCTGCACGTCGCGCCCCGGCCAAAGCACCCGCACGACGCGCAGCCCCTGCAACTCGCTAAGGCTCTTGGCGGTGCTTGTTCCAGGCACCTTCACTTTCTCAAAAAAGCTTCAAACTGTTCAGCCGCTTTCCAGTCTCTATAGAGGAACGCTCTGAACTCTCCTTTGCAAGGTATATGGGGTAGCTACGTGAAAACCTCGACACAGATCCGAAAAGAATTTCTCGATTTCTTTGCTCAGCAAGACCACGCTGTAGTGCCCAGCGCGTCGCTGGTTCCTATGGGAGACACCACCCTGTTGTTCACCAACGCGGGGATGAACCAATTTAAGGATGTCTTCTTGGGGACAGGGTCACGCAGCTACAAGCGAGCCGCTGACACCCAAAAATGTCTCCGGGTATCGGGCAAGCACAACGACCTCGACGAAGTAGGTCACGACACCTACCACCACACCCTGTTCGAGATGCTGGGCAACTGGAGCTTCGGTGACTACTTCAAGAAAGAAGCCATCGCATGGGCCTGGCAGCTGCTCGTCGATCAATGGGGCTTGCAGCCCGATCGCCTGTACGCCACCGTTCACGAAGGTGACAAAAAGCTCAAGTTGGAGCCCGACGACGAGGCCGCAGATCTCTGGCGCAGCGAAACCACCCTGCCCAAAGACCATGTGCTGTACTGCAACTCCAAAGACAACTTCTGGATGATGGGCGACACCGGTCCCTGCGGTCCTTGCTCCGAGTTGCATTACGACATGCGCTCCGACGAAGAGCGTGAGAAGGTCCCTGGAATCGAGCTGGTCAACGCAGACCATCCCCATGTGATCGAGATCTGGAACCTCGTTTTCATCCAGTACAACGCACAATCCGACGGCTCGTTGGTCCCCCTCGCCGACAAGCACGTCGACACCGGCATGGGCTTCGAGCGAATCACCGCCGTCATGCAGGGCAAAACCAGCACCTACGACACCGACTTGTTCGCTCCGCTGCTCCAGAAAACGGCCGACCTCTGCCCGCTGGCTCACGTCAAAGGCTACGAAGACATCGAGACCGACGACGAAAAAGAGCTGGAGCAGATCCGCATCGCCATGCGCGTCATCGCCGACCACATTCGCACCATCGCCTTCGCAACGGCAGACCGAGCGGCACCCAGCAACACCGGTCGCGGTTATGTTATTCGTCGTATTCTTCGACGAGCCGTTCGGTATGGTTATCAATTCTTGGAGTTCCGCGAGCCGTTCCTGCACAAGTTGGTCCAGCCACTCTGTGACAAGATGGGTGAGCATTTCCCCGAACTCACCAAGTACCAGCGCTCGATCGAGCGCATCATGCAGTCGGAAGAAGAGAGCTTCCTCCGCACGTTGGCGTCAGGTCTGCAGTTGTTTGACCGGGTCATTCCCTATGTCAATCAGTTGAGCGAAGCCAAAAAAGATGCGGTAGCGGGCATTCAGGAAGAGCTCCTGCAAGACAGCCAGACGCTTGACCTGTTGATGAAAGCCTACCGCGATGCAAGCAAAGAAGACCTCGTGAATGCCTTCATCAAGGTGTCACAAAAGGGCCTCCTCTCCGGTAATGTTGCGTTCTTGCTCCACGACACCTACGGCTTTCCCCTCGACCTGACCGAAGTCATGGCTCGCGAACACAACCTCGGCGTGAACAAAGAAGAGTTCGACGCCCAGATGAAGCAGCAAAAAGACCGCGCACGAGCCGCCACATCCTTTGCAGTGGACATGAGCCAAAACGACACCTGGAATTGGGTGGCGTCCTCCAAGGACAAGACCAACTTCATCGGTTACACAACGGGCTCTCTCGACAAAGGCTCCATTCAAGCCGTCCGCACGTTGGAGAACGACAAAGGCGAGAAGCAACACCACATCCTCCTGCCTGAAACACCGTTCTACGCAGAAAGCGGCGGTCAGGTCGGAGACATCGGCCTGTTGCAGGTTGGCGACGACACCGTCAAAGTACTCGATACGGTCAAGGAAGACGGCTACTTCATCCACATCGTGGACAAGATGCCAAGCCATCTCGACGCACCGGTCAAGGCTGAAGTGGACACAGAGCGACGCCTGCACATCGCCAAACACCACACCGCAACACACTTGCTTCACTCCGCACTGCGCGAGGTCCTCGGACCCCATGTGCAACAGCAGGGTTCGTTGGTCGATCCCAACCGTCTGCGCTTCGACTTCAGCCACTTTGAGCGGGTGCTTCCTGAGCAGCTTCGCGACGTCGAAACCATCGTAAACGAGCACATCCAACAGAACATCGCCAAGCAAGAAGAAGCCAACGTGCCCATCGAAGAAGCCATGGCTCGCGGGGCAACGGCCTTGTTCGGCGAAAAGTACGGCGAGACCGTCCGCGTCATCACCTTTGACCCGGAGTACTCGATGGAACTGTGCGGTGGTATTCACGTTGACGCCACCGGTCAGTTGGGAGTCCTTCGATTGATGTTTGAGACCTCCGTCTCTTCGGGCGTTCGACGCATCGAGGCCATCACCGGACAGGTCGCCACGCAGTTGATTCAGAACGAGCTTGCATCGTTCGGTCAGATCCGCCAGCAGTTGAACACTCACGACGACACTCCCCTGGAAGATCGTGTGGCCCAGCTCCTCCAACAAAACAAAGAGCTGGAATACGAGCTGGCCCAGATGCGGCTCAAAAACCTGACCACCGAGTTGAACACCAAGATGGAGCAGGCCGAAGAGATTGGGCCGTTGCGTCTGATGACCGGTCGCTTCGATGGCATCGACTCCGGTACCCTTCGTGACCTGGCGCAAAACCTCAGCGACCGTATGCCCGAAGGAATGGTCGCTGTTCTTGGTAGCGCCGTGCCCGGCGAAGGAAAAGCATACCTCGCTGCGGTCGTCTCCAAGGAGTTGATCAAGGGACAGGGCATCAAAGCCGGTCAAATCGTTGGAACGCTCGCCAAGATGATCGGCGGCGGAGGCGGCGGTCGCCCCGACCTCGCGACCGCAGGTGGACGTGACCCCGGTAAACTCGACGAAGCTCTCGCCCATGCCACCCAGCTTTTGCAAGAAGCTGTTGGGTAACGCACAAAGCGCTCCTTCCACCTTCAACACTCCCTTCGCCACTGCGGAACCAAGCTCTCCATGTTAGGATCTATGTCTTCTTCGCTCTCACTGCTGATGCAGGCCACTTTGTTTGCAGCACGCAAACATCGAACGCAGCATCGCCACGACACTGTACAAACGCCCTACATCAATCATCCGATTGAAGTCGCGGAGGTGCTCTCTCGGGTAGGCGGTGTAGACGATGTAGCGGTTCTTTGCGCGGCCTTGCTGCACGACACCGTAGAAGATACCACCGCGACCTACGCAGAGCTGGTCGAGAAGTTTGGGCACCGCATCGCAGACCTCGTCATGGAGGTCACTGACGACAAAACGTTGCCCAAGCAAGTCCGCAAGGACCAGCAGGTCGAGAAGGCTCCAGGCAAGAGCTACGACGCCAAGCTTGTGAGCCTCGCGGACAAGATCTGCAATGTCCGGTCTCTACCGATTCACTGGCCGGATCAGCGATGCTTGGAGTACTTTTTGTGGTCGAAGCGTGTCGTGGATGGAATGCGAGGCACGCATGTAGCGTTGGAAGCCCTGTTCGACGCCGAGGTCGAGCCACGCATAACCGAATACAAAACCAAAGTCTCTCAGACTGAATCAACTTGATTGATACACAATCCCAAAGGAGTTTTTCATGGCCAAAGCACACGTACAATGGCACGAAGGCATGAACTTTACCGGCACCGACGGTGATGGCCGTACCACCAAGATCTCGGGCGGTGCTGGTGAAGGTGTCAGCCCCATGCAAATGTTGCTGATCGCGCTGGGTAGCTGTGCGTCGGTGGACGTGGTGAGCATCCTTAAGAAGCAGCGTCAGGAGCTCGAAGACTTGCAGGTGGAAGTGGAAGGCAACCGAGGCGAAGAACCTCCCCGTCCTTACGAGACCATCCACATGCACTTCATCGCCAAGGGCAACGTCGACTCCACCAAACTGGAGCGAGCCATCTCCCTGAGCACCGAGAAATACTGCGGTGTCCATGGTACCTTGAGCGGCGTCGCGAAAATCACCTGGGACTTCGAGATTCAAGAAGCATAAGTCATGAAAGTTGCAGTGCTTGCCTCCGGTGGCGTCGACAGTTCTGTTGCCTTGCGTCTGCTCAAAGAGCAAGGTCACGATGTCCACGCCTTCTACCTGAAGATCTGGCTGGAAGACGAACTCTCGTTCTTGGGAGAATGCCCCTGGGACGAAGATATCGGCTACGTCCGCTCGATCTGTGATTCCATTGATGTGCCGCTGTCGATCATCCCGATGCAGCGGGAGTATTGGTCCAGCGTCATCGATTATGCCATCGACGAACTCAAACGTGGACGCACACCCAACCCTGATGTGTTTTGCAACCAGCGAGTTAAGTTTGGCCAATTCTACGACAAGATCGACGACAGCTTCGACAAAGTCGCCACAGGACACTACGCCCGCTCCCGCGACGAAGAAGAGTTCTCGTATCTCTGCATCGCCAAAGATACCTTCAAAGACCAGACCTACTTCCTGTCGTACCTTCGGCAAGACCAGCTTCGTCGAGCGATGTTCCCGATTGGCGAATACACCAAGGCAGAAGTCCGAGAGTTAGCCGAACGTTACCAGCTACCGAACTTTAAGCGCAAAGACAGCCAGGGTCTCTGTTTCCTGGGAACCATCCGGTTCCGCGACTTTGTCAAATACCATCTGGGCGAAAAGCCCGGCTCGTTTGTCCAAGAAGAGACCGGCAAGATCATCGGCCAACATCGCGGCTATTGGTTTTATACCATCGGGCAGCGCAACGGCTTGGGATTGAGCGGCGGTCCTTGGTATGTTGTCCGCAAAGATGTGGACGAGAACGTCATCTTTATCTCACGCGACTACGACGCAGTGCCCCGTATCCGCGACCAGATGATGGTCTCCCAGTTTAACTGGATCTCCGACTTCGCCCCCAAGGTGGGTGAGTCCTTCCATTGCAAGGTCAAGGTCCGTCACGGCGAGCCTTACAACCATGCCACCACCACCCTCCGCGAAGATGGCTCCGCCCTTGTGGTCTTGGACGAGCCCGATCAAGGCCTCGCACCGGGACAATTCACCGTCTTCTACGACGACGATGTCTGCCTTGGTAGCGCCATCATCGACGCCCAAGCCGAGCCTTCCTAAAGATTCTTCATGGAGCAGCTTCCGTTGACTCTCCTCTCTTTCTTCCATGTAGCGTTAAATTGTGAAATGTTACATTGACAATCGAGCAATCACTCACCGTACGTGTGCACCAAGACGACATGTGTGCCGACTATAGTGTGAGCACACTGCCCGCGGGGTCGAGCGCCTACCCGGTGCCGGAGGGTTAATCCGGTACGCGGGCTGGGTCGGCGAGACCGTACGCGGTGCTGCTGGCGGAGACGCGGTCCCTGGAATCCACCGTCGCTGTCACGGCACCTGCCGCAACTCGCAGTGGGAAGAGATCGTCCACTTGGCGAAGTTGACCGACCCGGTCCTCCTCGTCGCCCCGGTGCGCCACCTCGTGTCGGAGCGCTGGTGGACCGCTGGAGAAGGAAGCAGACCATGACCCGAATTCGAGCGCCGTCACCGCGCCCCATGTAGAGCGGGCACGGTGGCCCAACCGCCGGTGGCCTTGAGCGCCAACGTGCGTGCCCCTGGTTCCGCGCGACCAGGACCAGTGCGCCCGGAGTTCGACGTCGCCACCTTCTTCCAGGCCAACGTCCTAGTACTGTAGGCTACTCTCTATCACTTCACACGAACCTTCCTCCTGAGCGTTCGTATCCCAAACGCTTAAGCGGAGAAAACCTCCTTACGGAGATGACCAGCGATGAGCCGAAGCCCAACACATCTGGTCAGGAAGCCTACATATCGAAAGAGATGAAATTGTGAAAGAACGATCCAAAAAGGAACCAGGATCTTTACCTTCATTGTCTGCAAAACGCAAGAACCTCAACCAGCCAGGCTTCGCTTTCGTCGGAACATCCACAACAGCGTCAAAAGCCAGAACAAACCAAAACCAGCCGAGCCGGACTGTGTGTTGCAATCACAGCCGCTGGGAGGAAGGGCCAGATCGGCTTCGGGTTCCGGTGTGCCTTCACCGGCATCTTGTTGCGGTGCTGGTTCAGGCGCAGCCTCTTTGGAGACATCCACCTTCTCGGTCACAACGGTCTCTTCGGTTGGTTCGGGTCCGGGCTCTGGGCCGGGCTCAGGTGCCGCCGCGATACATTGACCAGCCTGACACTCCGTGCCTTTCGGACATTGCAGCTCGCTGCAGGGATTGGTACAGAAGCCTCGTCGGCACACGCGACCTGTAGGACACGTGACACTTGTACAAGGATCTTGGGCACACCCCACGCCTGGGGTGCAGGCTCGTCCATACTTGCAAGAGTTCGGCTTGCAGCGAGTCTGGCAGGAACCATCCACACACACTTCACCCGGTTGGCAGGTGACGCTGCTGCAGGGATCCGCTTCACAACCGTTGGTACCACAGCGTTGGCCGTCTGGGCAGTCACAAGCTGGAACACATTGCCCTTGGGCGTTGCAGTACTCATTGGCTGAACAGCTCTTCCCGTTGCAGGGAGGCGTTTGGCACTGTCCTTTCCAGCACATTTCTCCGGATTTGCAGCCATCTTTGTAACATCCAGGAGTGACACATTTGCCGCCTTCACAGATACCAGGTCCAGGACAATCCTGATCCAAGGAACAAGCCACATCACCCTGGCATTGACCGGTTTGTGGGTCACACGTCTGTCCTTGGGGGCAATTGGCCTGAGAACAAGTGCTATCCTGGCAACCGTCTGGAGTACAGATTCGACCTTGTTTGCAAGGTTTGGTGCTCTGAGCGCAGATGTTTTTCCGGCACTGCCCTTGCACACAGATCTCATCCTTCGCACAGGACACGCTAGAGCAAGTATCCTGTCGACAGAAACCAAACTGGCACGTTTCACCCGACTCACAGAACACGCCGGAGCAGCTTCCCACACAAAGACCTTCACGGCAGAAGGTGTTTCCACCGCAAGTTACGGAATCACAGGGGTTAGCGCGGCACGTTCCGTCCACACACAACTGCCCTTGTGAACAAGGACTGGAGCCGGAGCAGCTGCTGGGTACGCAGCGACCTTTCACACACAACATGTCGCCTTTGCAGTCAACGTCAAGAGTACACGATGGAGGATCCAGGCATTGGCCAAGTTCACAACGTTGCCCTGCGATCGGACAAGTCACAAACAAGCAGGGGTCCTGGACGCAGGCGTTGTCGAGACAAACCCGATTGAACTTGCAGGACTGACCGGGAACACAGAGGTTTTTCTCGCACAGGCCTTTGATACACGATTCGCCGGGGTTGCAGTTGGCGGCCGCGCATGAATCTGCAACGCATCGACCGTCTTTGCATTGTTGACCGGAGTTGCAAGTCACACCAGCACACACATTGACGCAAGCCCCGTCACGACAGAACGATCCAGCCCCGCACGTTTTTCCTTTGCATGGGTCATCGACACACGAGCCACGCAAACAGATCTTACCGTTGGGACAGGCCTGGTTGGAGTCAAAACAGTTGGGCGGCGAACAAACACCCGCCACACAAATGGAGTCCCCTTTGCACTCCGAATCCACACGGCAAGGCGTCGGCAACACACACTGTGGCGTACTTGCCAACAAGCTAACATCACATAGCATCTTTGATGTAGGACAAGTTACCTGATCGCAGTAGTTAGGAATGCAAGTGCCACGCACACACAATCGCTTGAAGCGACATTGCCCGGCCGCGCAAGCATCGCGGACACACTGGCCGCCTTCGCAACGTTCACCAGACTTGCATGTCACTCCAATGCATTTGTCTACAACGCAATCACCATCGACGCACACTTCGCTCGAACCACAAGTTACATAGGCACAAACAGGAACACATTTCCCGGCGAAGCAGAACTCACCGCCGGTGCATCGAATGCCATCACAAGCGTAGGCAACACAAGTTCCACCGGAAGAACAAACGGGTTTGGCTTTGTCGGTACAGCCCGACTGAAAGCAACCCGGCGGCGAGCACAAGTTCAACAAGCATAGCTCCGTGGAAGTACAGTCACTATCGACCTCACAGTACTGACCAATCTTGAGTTGGAACGACTGGGAGTCCGACAAGCTACCCGAGTCCAGCACCTGGATCTCGATGTCTACGGTCTTGTCCTTCAGACTTTGCGGTGGAGTCCAAGAGATCTTACCTGTAGCTTTGTCAAAGGTCATCCCTGTTGGGCCTTTCTTAAGCACCCAACTTAAGCGGTCACCGGGATCAGGGTCTGTGGCGACAGGAAGATAGGAGAAGGCTCGTCCAACGTACGCAGTCTTCGGAGCTTTCGACACAATGGTCGGCGCGTTGTTGTTACGAGTGACATTCAAAGTAAAGGTTTGGTCCACAAACGCTCCCACCTGATCGCTCACACGAATGGTAACCGTGATGGTTTTGCTGCTTAAGCCGGTGGGAACTTTCCACTCAACCAATCCTGTGGTGGAATCAATGCTCAGACCTGTGGGTCCAGAGACCCGGCTCCAGGTTAATGTGTCTCCGGTGTCAGGGTCGCTCGCGAGAGCCTGGTAGCGGAATGTTGAGCCCTCAAACACAAGCGTCGGAGCCTGCGACACAATCGCAGGAGAGCTATTTTGTTTGGTAATCTGCAAGGCAAAGGATTGTGTATCGTTGGCACCGCTGGTGTCCGACACTTGGATCGAAACATTCGCTTTTTGGCCCGACAGGCCAGTAGGAACCAGCCACGTTAGCTTGCCTGTCTTCGTGTCGATCTGCATGCCTGTGGGCGCGTTCAAGATAACCCAGGTCAATGTGTCGTTGGTATCCGGGTCCACGGCTTTTGGCTCATAGGAGAAGGGCTTTCCTGCCAACGCCCGCTGCGGCGCGGTTGACACAATCTTCGGCGGGTCATTCACTCCCTGCACCGTAACCTTAAAGTCTTGCGTGACCGTTCCACCCCGTCCGTCGGAGACTTCCAATGACACATCAATGGTTTTTCCGCCGTCGAACGATTGAGGCGTCCACTCCACCTTGCCTGTGCTTGCGCCAACCACCATTCCAACGGGGCCACGGGCGATTCGCCAGCTAAGTGTGTCTCCATCTGGATCAAATCCTTGGGCCTGGTAGGAGTACAATTGTTTCTCAATGGCACGCACTGGAGGACGCGACGAGATGGTCGGTGGGCGGTTCACAATCTGAATCGCAAGCGCCCGTGTGTTGTTGCCTTTGAGCGTCTCCTTAATTTGGTTGGCAGGGTCCACCACGACCAACACATAAAACGTGTTGGACTGCTTCAAGGTGATGCTCACGCTGTCAACAAACTGTCCCGTACGAGCGAGACTTGGTAATGTTTTGGTGTAGCTCCGCGAGCCCAACAAGGTGTCGCCAGGATCGTGGAGTTTGTCGGTCGAAAGGTAATAGCTCACCGTGAAAGGACCGCTCGCAGCAGAGCCGAAGTTTTGCACGTCGGAGTAGATGGTGACGCTCGAAGCTTTCCCTGCGGGAATCACCGAACGATCAATGCGTGCGGCCACCACCTGCAAATCGATACCAGGAATCAACACATTGACTTTGACCGAACCCAGGTTGTTGGTCTCGTCCACTTCGATCACTTCGTTGGTGGAGTCCACAATCAAACCAAAGTAACGTTCGCCAGGTTGGACGTTTGAGGGAATGGCGTACGACACGGTAAAGTCAGACGACGTTTTGTTCGGCGCAAGCGCGGGAATCCGTATGGTCTTAATGGGACGATCCGACTTCTCAATCACTTCGTTGTCGGAGAACACAACCTGAACATCAAACGGTGTGTTCGTTCCGACCGTTCCGATGTTTTTCACCTGGAAACGAAAAGACAGATTGTCGCCCACCTTGGTGATGGTCTTGGAGACCCAAACCGAGCCTGTAGTCACATCCACATCATTGCGGATGAACAGGGGGATTTGGGCTTCGTTGTTCTTCTCATCTGCCTCATCGTACTGGTCAACTTTGCAATACGAATACTTCTGACGACAGCTATAACCCGAGTCAATTTGAGCAATCAAATACCGGGTTCCAGCTAGGTAGGTAGCCTGCCCCGTCAAAGAGAAGTCAACGGTTCCAAAGTGGTCGTAAATATCGGTGGTAGTGCGACAATCCACCACGGTATCTTTGGTGTCCCATTGGTTGTCATTGGACAGATACAAGCAAACGGCAATCCTTTTGATGTGTCGGTCAGGCCCTTTGTTTTGAACCTCCACTCGGATCTTTGTGGTTAATGATGGACGAATCTGGTTGGGTGCTGCAGTCAGTGATGTCACCACAAAGTCCAAGTTAAACTTTCGGATGGTCACCGGGATGACAAACATGTTGTTGTTTTCATCGCTCTCGGTGTACTGGTTGTCACAATCCACCTGAAGCAACAGATACGCTTTGCCTTCTTTCCAGCGCTGGGCCGTAAAGGTCATCGAACCCGTCAAACTGGGGGTTCGCGTAAAGTCGATGTAGGCAGAACCCAGAGAGATGTCGTTCTGCTTTTGGTAGGTATTGTCTTCGGAAAACCAGACGCACGTTCGGGTGTTTCTAACTTGTTGCAGGGTACCCTGGTTGGTCAGTGTGATATCAACCTTCACGCTCTTTTCCCAAGGAATCACAACAGGATCTGATGTCGCCCGTAGAATCTTCAGATCCACACTCCGAGGCAACAACTCAAATGGGATCGATTGAATCTTTGTTTTGGGGTCGGTGAACTGATGCACATTGCTGGTATCGAGTTGAAACGCCATATACCCTTTGCGTGGAGCGATTGTCCCTGGGACGTCGATGTAGCCCGTTAAGCGGTACACCATCGACGTTGAAAACCCATAGTTACTGGATGTAAATTTAACTTGGGTGAGGTTGCTATCGTCGGCAAAAAAGGCTCGAACGTAGGTATTGTGGTAGCATCCATTGATCTTTTGGGAGCTAACATTTCGAACCCAGGCTTCAAAATTGACCCGCGTGCCCACATCAGCTTTGGGCGAAGGCGTGTACACAAGCTTCTCAATCCGTAGGTCCGGAAGCACCTGAGAAAAGGCAAACTGAGACTCTCGCCAGAGCCAGGTTTCGCGAGTTCGCGAAAGTTCGTCATTCTTCATCTTCTTGTTGGGGTCAAGTATCACCGCAAACCGATACGAGCCCGGACGAATCGTAGCATTGAACGAAAAGCTGATGTTCTTTGTCACCGACTTTTGTGGATCGATGGCAGGCATAGAGACGGTTGTAATTAAGATGTCCTGGTTGGAGATCTTGTTGTCATCCGAAACATACAGAGCCACCTCAAATGGTTCGCTGGTGACGTAGCCATAGTTCGTAACATTGACCGTACCCGTAGCTTGTTTTGGATTGACGACGATGTTATTCGAGTCAAGCTTGTAGTTACAAATCTTAGGACTAAAATCAAAGGACTGCAGCTGCAGAGCCGACTGTCCGGCCAACGCCTTGAACACTACGGTTGCGCTGGTGTTGTTGGCCTTGTCTTGTTCGTTCGTTGTGCTGGTTAGACGAATACGAATGTAGTAGTCCTGGGGTGCGACGTTGTAGGGAGCCTCCCACGGAACCTGGAATGTATGATTGTGAGTGTAGACTTCGCCTGGTTGCAAGGTCTTTCGATACACCACTTGCCATGTCTTGTAGGTTCGAAAGTCTTGCCGGGTGCTGTAGTCCATCTGAGCGTAAAAATAGCCATCCGTCTTCCCTTGGTTTTTGTACACAGCCTGATAATAAACTGTCTTTCCCAAGCGCTGTTGTTTGTCCGTGAGAGTGACGGAGGTAACGACAAAATCCGAGTATTTTTGAGGCGAAGGGGGAACAACCTTCAGCGCAATCATCTTGATGTTGTTGGTTTCGTTTTCCTCCGAACGCACGGAATTTGGATCCACATACACCGCCAGAAAGTAGGTTTGGTTGGTTTGTGCGTTGCTGGGAATGGTGATGTTACGAATCAGGCTGAGACTGTTGGCCACGCGCAAGTATTGGACGCTAATCCGATCCAACACAGTATCTTGGCTGTCAATCAAAGCATCGGAAGACAGATAGATATAGGAATCAAACGGCTGGACATCCGCCCGACCAATGTTTTTCAAGGTGTAGTTTACAGTGATGCGTTCACCCGGCGTCACAGTCGTGCTGCTCAAAGTTACGGTATCTACGGTGAGGTCCGGTCCGGGCTTCACATTGAAGGTCGAGGTTGTGATGTTGTTGGTCTCGTTGTCTTCCGCTACGCTGGTGCCGCTATCCGCCATCACGGCCAAGTAAGCGATCTGGTTGACGGTTGCCTGCGAAGGAATTGTGACCTGGACCTTTTGGATGGTCGTAGAGCCCGAGTTCAACCCTTGGATCACAATGCTCTTAAGCAGGGTTGCGTTCGACACGTTTAAGGTCGCAGTGGTGGAGTAATACACAGACACATTAAACGGACCTGCGTTCGCCTGACCACCGTTTCGCAATTCAAAGGTGATGTCTACGTTTCCACCGGGAGGACCGACGGTTGGGTTCACTGCAATCGAACCCACAAACAGGTCAGGTTTGGTCGATTGCGCCTGGGTGGAAGAGACACTGCATAGCATCCATCCAGCCATCGCCCACACAAGCCAACGAAGACACGTCCTGGTCTTTGCCTTCCAACCTTGAGCGCCCATGTTTGTACTCCTTCTCATCTCTATCGTACTGTATGTCGTATGCATTGGATTACCGGTTGGAAGAGGGCTTGCGACGAAGCCGTAACATCAAGAACGCGCTGAGCAGAACAAACAGCACCCAAGGTTCTGGGCCGCGTTGGACCTGGCAGTCGCACCCTGCATAAGGTACTTCAGGAACCTCTTCAGGCTCCGTTCCTGTCGTAGGTTCGGGCGGTTCCTTTTCGGGCGTCGTGACCGTTTCTTTGGAAGCATCCACAGGTTCCGGCTCTGCGGCAGGCTCAGGTTCATCAGGAAGCGCCACGCACTGGCCTTTGCGACACTCTGTTCCAGCCGGGCACGTCTGCCCCATGCAAGCGTCCACACAGCTACCTCGCTCGCACCGGGAACCCTCAGGGCAAGTGACATCCGCACATGGGTCATCCACACAAGCTGGGCCGGGCACACACACGCGCTTGTAGCGGCATGCATTCTCAGGACACTTGGTGGAACAGACCCCGTTCAAACAGGCCTCGCCATCGGAACATTCAACTCCAGCGCAAGGGTCAACTTCACAGCCATTGGCCCCGCAACGTTGCCCTTCAGGACAGTTGCACAAAGGACGGCACATTCCATCGGGATGGCAGTAGGCGTCATCCCCACAGGTTGCTGTAGCACAAGGATTGGCAGAACATCGCCCCCCACGGCACAGAGATTGGTTCTCGCAGGTTTGCACATAACATCCAGGGGACGAGCAATAACCTCCCACACAAACGGCCGACTCGGGGCAGTCGCTGTCGATTTTACAAGACAGGTTCGCACGACACGATCCAGTTTGTGGGTCGCAAAGTTGACCGGCTGGGCAAGGTGACTCCAGGCATGGGTTTTCTTTGCAACGAAGAGGTGTACACAAGCGCCCTTGTTTGCAGGGGTTGGGATGACTGCTGCAGCGGTTTTTCTCGCAGGTTCCTTCCAGGCAGACTTCACCGTCTGAGCAAGTCACATCCGCGCATGGGTCGGCGACACAGGCTCCGTTCTGGCAAAACTCTTTGGGTTTGCAGAAAACCCCAGCGCAAGAGGCCTGGCATGCCCCACCCCGACAAACTTTCTCGCTGCTGCAGTTTTGAGTGGAACAAGCGTTGGATACGCAAGCACCGTCCACACACAACTCACCTGCTTTGCAGGGTTGAGACGGCCCACATTGCGGCGGGATACAGCGCCCTTTGACGCACAACGCTTGGCCTTCACATTCATGATCCAACACACACGCTGGGGGGTCGAGACATTGGCCCAAGTAACATCGCTGCGTTGACAGCGGACACTGCACTCCCAAACAGGGGTCATCCAAACAAGCGTTTTGGAAACAAAGTCGACCGTGTTTGCACGAGCGACCGGCGATGCAACGGTTGGCTTCACATTGACCTGCGACACAAACAGTACCGACCGAACACTTCACAGATGCGCAGGCATCAGCCTTGCAGGCACCGTCAACACAGATCTCACTGTCTTTGCAGGAAACTCCCGAACATGCAGCCACACAAGAGCCTTGACGGCAGAATTCATCGGCTTTGCAGGAGACACCGTCACAAGGGTTCGCCTTGCAAGACTGTTCCGAACAAACTTGACCGCCAGTGCAAACGTTCTGAGCCAGCAAACAACCTGCGTCCTTGCAGGAACCTTTCTCGCAGATCTGCGTGTTCGGACAATCCACATCAATCTTGCAAGACTTCGGCTGCAAACACTCGCCTTGCTGGCAATAGGCTCCGGAAGGACAAGCGATGTGGAGGCAGATATCTGCCTGGCACCGACCGTCCAGGCACATTCGAGAGTATCGGCAAGAGCCGGTGTAGCAAGGGTCACGAACACACTTGCCCTGGTCACACCGTTGCCCAGCAGCGCAGTTCACCGACGCGCAGGGGTCCACGACACACTTGCCTTCCCGGCAGAATTGTCCGCTGGGGCAGTTCAAGGTATGGCAGGTGTCTACGCAAACACCTTCCCGGCAGAATTGCCCCTGGTTGCAGGAAACGCCGTTGCATTTGTCGGCCTCGCACTGTGCTTTGTTCGGACAAACTGGCGTGGGCGACTGGCAGCCTGCCTTGAAACAGCCTGGCGCAATGCACGTTTTGTTTTCGCAGATCTCACTGGTAGGACAGTCGCTATCAACTTCACACCGTAGCTGAACCAGCACCTTAAAGGATTGGGTCGCTGTTCCTTTTTCACGGTCGGTCACTTCCAAGGAGAAGTCCACCTGTTTGCCCAACGATGCGAGCTTGGGAGTCCACTCCAGCACCCCTGTTTTGGGGTCAAACGTCATGCCAGCTGGACCCTTCAGCAGCTTCCAACTTAGGGTGTCACCGGGATCAGGGTCTGTCGCTGTGGGCGTGTACTTAAGAGGCACCGCAACCCAAGCGACACTCGGAGGTTTCGACGTTATGGTAGGTGGCGTGTTCTGTTTCTTGATGGTCAACTCAAACTTCTGGTCAGCAAACGCTCCAGCCTGATCCACCACGCGCAGTTGCACGGTAACGACAGAGCCATCCAGACCAGGAGGAACCTTCCACGTGACTGCACCTGTCTGGGCGTCAACGGAAAGCCCCGTAGGACCGGACAAACGACTCCAAAACAGAGAGTCTCCAATGTCAGGGTCAGTCGCTTTTGCAGCATAGCTATAGGTTGTTCCTTCGTAAGCAACCAGGACAGGTTTGGATGTTATTGTAGGTGGACGGTTTTGCTGCGCCACATAAACCTTGAAGGTTTGGGTGTCGCTGGCGCGAGCCTTGTCAAACGCTTGGATGCTTATGGTCACCGTGGTGCCGACCAGATTGGAAGGCACCGACCACTTCACTTCACCGGTCACAGGATCCACCGTAAGGCCCGTAGGACCAGCCGAACGAAGCCAGGAGATGCTGTCGTTGGGGTCGGGATCAATCGCACGCGCTGTGTACACAAGAACCTGCCCAGCGATAGCTCGTTGCGGTGGCGTCGACACAATCTTGGGTGGGTCATTCACGCTCTTGACCTTCACCTTGAACGACTGCGTGACCACACCGCCGCGACCGTCAGACACTTCGATGGTGACATCAAACTCTTGTCCACCTTGAAATGGCTGGGGAAGCCAAGTCAGCTTTCCTGTTTTGGCGTCCATGTTCATGCCCACAGGCCCCTTGAGAAGGCTCCAAGAGAGCGGGTCTGCGTCGGGGTCAAACGCCTTGGCTTCGTACAGGTAGTTTTGCTTTTCCGTAGCGTCCGTCACGGCCAGAGAGGTTATCCGGGGAGGTCGATTCACAACCGTGAGGGGCAGCACCTTTACGTTGTTTGTTTCCAAGGCTTCTTGGACTTGGTTGCGAGGATCCACCACCACCAAAATGTTCGCGTTGATGGAGGCCTTCAAGGTGAGGGTCACCTTGTCGAGGAACTGACCGGTTCGTGCGGTGCTAGGCAGCGTTTGCTTGTATTGACGGCTGGTCAGCAAGGTGTCGTTGGCGTCAAACACATTGTCGGTGGAGAGATAGTAACCCACCTCAAACGCAGGGCTTGGGTTGGTTCCGAAGTTCTGGACCTCCGAGAAGATCTGTACCTGCACAGGTTTGCCTGCAGGCACCACATTGTTGTCAACCTTGGCTTCGCGAAGTTGCAGGTCGATGCCTGGAATCAGAACGTTGATTTTGACGGAGCCGCCGTTGTTTTTTTCGTCCGACTCTTTGACTTCATCCCCAGGGTCAATGAGCAAACCAAAGTAACGCTCTCCCGGCTGTACCGAGGAAGGAATCGCATACGACACCGTAAAGTCCGACGTTGTTTTGCTGGCGTCCAACACAGGCAGGCGGATTTTTTTGACGAGTCGATCGTTGCTGTCGATGGTGGGGTCGTCGGAGAACACCACCCACACATCAAAGGGAATGTTGGTGGACACACTTCCCACGTTCTTCACCTGGAAACGGAACGACAGGTTCTCCCCGATTTTGGCGAGCGTTTTCGACACAGACAGTGTCGCCGTGGTGAGATCGACGTTGTTGCGGACTTCAATCGGCAAGAAGGCGAGGTTGTTGTTCTCGTTCGTCTCATCGTAGGTTGGACGCGACTGGTAACAGCCGTTTGTGCAATACGGCCCTTCTTTCCCAGCGTCCAGGTCTGCAATGATGTACCGCTGCCCTGCGATCAAGGAGCGGTCCCCTGTAAATGAGAGAGTCGCGATCGCTTTTCCAGCCAAGATGTCTTTGGTCATTCGACACATGTACAAGCGGTCTTTGGTGTCGAATTGGTTGTCGTTGGAGAAGTAGATGCACACCGCAATTTGCTTGATGTGCTTATCGATGCCTCGGTTCTCCACTTCGACAAAGATCTCGGTCTTGTTGGAGGGTTGAATCAAATTGGGGCTGGCCCAGATCTTGGTGGCCACAAAATCAACCGAAAACTTCCGTAGCGTGATGGGAATCGCAAACCAGTTGTTCGACTTGCTCGTCTCGGGATAGCTTGAACAATTCACCTGCAGCAAGATAAATCCAGAGCCCGGCTTCCAGCGCTGAGAGGTAAACGTGATGGAGCCTTCGTTGTGAGGCAAGCTGGAGTAGTTACGAGCGTAACCTGTGCCGATACGAACATCCTGCTGGTCCAGAACATTGTCGTACGAAAACCAAGCACACACGTTGACATTGTAGTTTTGACTCAGCCCCCCCTGGTTCGCAATCTTGAAGTCGACCTTGGTGGATTTCTCCCACACCAACGTGGAGTCAGAGATGGTGGCGGACTTCACGACGAAGTCAAACTCACGAGGGAGAAGTTTGTACGGCACATACTTCGAGTTGTTGGTTTCGTTGCTCTCTGTGTGGAGCCCTGTGTAATCAACCTTGACGCCAACATACCCATTTAGCGCCGGGATGTTCGTGGGTATCGAGAAGCTCCCTGTCACCGTTTTGGCCGTTTGCGTTACATTCGTTGCGTAAGGACTGGTCGACCACCGCACCCGACGCAGGGCAGTGTCTTCGTAAAACCCCATCTGAACGTTGACGTAACCATTGGAGTATCGGTACTCACAGCCGTTGTTGATGGTGTTCGCGGAGGCATTCCGAATCACCGCTTCCACTTTGATGGTGGTTCCCGCAGGAGCCTGTGACGTGGGCGTCACCGTCATGGAGTCCACGACCAGGTCAGGAAGTTTGCTAGAGAAGAGTGTTTTGCGAGAGCTGAGCTGTCGGGTTCGATTGCCTGTTCCGTAGTCGTTGGTTAGTTCTCCCCGAATGTCTGCCACAAGACCGATGTAATACACTCCAGGCGTGACAGCCACACCAGCCCAATTGAGCGTGTAATTTTTGGAGTACGTGGACTGGGGCTCCACGCTGGGGACATCCACATAACCCAACAACACGTCCTGGTTTGAAAACGTGGTATCCAGGGAAGCATAGACCCCCACACGCATCGGCGTGCTCGGCTCGTAGCCACGGTTGTAAAGGTTGAATGAGCCTGTCACTTGCGTGGGTGACGTGATCTTGTTGGACGAGTCCAGGACGTAGTTGCACCATTGAGGATTCAAGGAGAACCCAGACACCTCCATGTTGGATTTCCCCTTGAGCGCACGAAAACGCAACAAGGGACCTTTGTTGTTGGAGGTTGAGATCTCGGTCCCCCCACTCACCCGGGCTTCCAAGTAGTAATCGACAGGCGTCTTGTTGAACGGCGACCGCCACGGCACTTGAAACTGCAGATCGGTGAAGGTTTTGGTTTCGCCCGGTTGAATGTTGTAGCGATACACCACGCGCATCGACGTCTGCGTTAGAAACCGCGAAGTCAACGCATAGTGAATGTAGACATACGCATACCCTGACGCTGTCCCTTGGTTCTTGATGGTGATGTCCAACTTGGCTTGCTCACCCAAAGGCTTGGAGGTGTCTTTGAGCGTCATGGATGTGATGATGTAGTCCGGTAGCTTCTGAGGCGCAGGGGGCACGACCTGAATGGTCATCACGGTCAGGTTGTTCCCCTCGTTCTCTTCGACATTGCTTGCCCGAGCATCCACAACAACACCCAGATAATAGGTGGTGTTGGTTGTTGCCGTGGGAGGGATCCGGATGGAGACGCTGACGACTTTGTCCGTCTGGGTTCGCAAGGTTTGCAACTGGTAGTTACTCAGAAGTGTGTCTTGCTTGTCGATGAGGGAGTCCGACGAGAAATACACCTCCGTGTAAAAAGGATTGGCGTCGGCCCGCCCGATGTTACGAAGGCGATACGTCAGCGTGATGTATTCACCAGGAATCGGCGTCGTCTTGTTGACCTTCAGTTGGTCGGCGATCAGGTCGGGTCCCGGCTTTACGTTGAAGGTTGCGGCCGTAACGTTGTTGCTTTCGTTGCTCTCTGCGACGGTTTTCCCGCTGTCGATCCAAACCGCCAAGTAACCCACCTTGTTGATGGGGGCTTGTGACGGAATGTTCACGGAAATCCGCTGAAGATCTGAGCGACCGGCACCCAGCCCGCTCACAACAAAGCTCTTTAGCAACGTCGCATTGGCCACGTCCAGGGTTGCATTAAGCGAAAAGTACACCGAGACATTGAACGGCCCCGCGTTGGCGTTCCCTCCGTTTTGCAAGGCCACGGTAAGGTCCACAGGACCTCCAGGCGGGCCAACAGTGGGTGAGACCAGGAACGACCCTAAGAACAGGTCTGGCTGTGGTGTACTTTGGGCAGAAGCGATCGGAGCACTGCCGTTGAGTCCCACCAGAACCAGAGCAACCCCCAACAGCCAACGCACAACTATTGGGGCATATCGCGCAACCATCTGCCGACTCCTCTATCCACCAAAACAAAATGCAAACAGAACTACACTATGTAGACTGCTCTCCCCCCAACAACATCTCAGGCAACAACCCAAACCCACACACCCATCAAGTGGGTGATGTTCTGGCCGCCAACCTGTTTCCGGGTGTACCAAGAATGAGAATGTGAAAGGTCCTCCTGATCCAGAGAACCAAACTTTTGGGATTTTGCCAAGCCCCTACTCTATTTAGAGTCCTGTCGTGGGCCTTTGGTGTGGGAAAGGTAGCCGAGAGAATACCGAGGCGGGGTGGGTTCGAAAGAAGCTACTCTGAAGAGCAAGTCACCGGAAGCAAAGAGAAGAGCGCCTACTCCAGGTAGTCACATGTCTTGTTTTTGCCGTTGCAAGTGTAAGAGATGTTCCCAGGAGTTCCGCTGCTGTTGAGGAAAGACGAAAAGTAGTCGAGTACCTGTAGGCGCAGGGCTTCTTGGTTAAGAGCGTTGTGTGCCTCTATCCCGTTTGCATCCACACGAAACTGGGTAAGCCCCGAAGCAGGGCTTCCTTGGGTGGGAGCCTGTACCGTTTCCAACCCTGGAATGGTTTCCACCACAGGCAAAACAACCGGCAACCCCATAGAGCGAGCCAACGTATTCGTCGAGAAGTTCGGGACAATCGCATCCCCCATCGACTGCTGAAGAAGGATTGAAGGGACTTTGCTGCGAATCGATTCAAACCGGTCTTTTAAAACATAGGGAGCCAGAGTTCCAGGATCGCCGGGGTCCAGACCAATCTGACTGGATTGCAGCGCCAGCTCCACGCTCAGGTCCACAGGCAACCCACTGGCTGTTTTGTTTTCAAACAAACTCTTCAGCAGCTCTCGCAGCCCAAAGTCATTGGCAATCACGCCCAGCCGCATAATGTTGCCCATGCCCATTCCTGTGACATTGAGAACAAACGCTTCCAAAGTTGGATTGACCACAGCGGCGTTCGCTCCAATGAATCCACCCAGCGACTGCCCTACATAGAAACGGGGTGGCTTCACAATGCCCTTAAACTTGGGGTCCTCCAGAAGAACTTCCAGAGTCCGGGTTAACACAAGGTTGTCCACTGTGGACTGCTGTAACATCGCAGCAAATCGCAGGACGTTCATGGCACCTGCGATCTTGAGGAACTCCGTAATTCCGTTACCCCGTTCGCCATGGATATCCCAATCCATCACGGCAGCAGCGAACGTTTCGGAGCGGATGGAGACCATCTCACGCAACCGAGAGAGAGCTGTGGAGCGCCCACTTCCCAAGCCGTGGCCATAGATAATAAGTTCAACAGGCTTGTCTTTGGTTGCAGTCTTGGGCACAAGGAGCTCGCCCTTCACTGTATCCACGCGGTTAATCTTGACGTTGCCCTCGCTGTCGCGTTTGGGGTATGAGCCTTCTTTCTCTGTCCAGATGGGCAACTTAAAGCTGAAGGTGTAACGCCAAAACACCTTGTCATCAGTTGTCTCTTCAATCTTGGGCTCTGGCTTGTTTTCCTTCAGCCAGTTTTGGGTCCACTTGGCCATGTAGAGAATGTCAGTGGTGGTGCTTTCTTTGGAGCGGGTGTGGAAGTCCCACATCTGAACAATCTGAGAAGCCGAGAGCTTGAGCTTCTCTTTGGCTAACCAGTGCAAACCGCGGTAATACTCCCACCAGGCCTTGCGTTCCCCTTCTGGTGGAAAGTCTCCCAGCAGCTCCTTCATGATGTCAGATGGAGCGTGAGCAGTCTTCTCTCGATTGCGAACTCTTGTGGTGACAATCACTGCATACCGGGATTTGTGTGCCATCATCTTGAGCGGTGTGATCACCAGCAAGTCGATTTTCTTGTCTTCGCTGGTCACCACTTTGGCTTGGAAAGGTACACGCTCTCCCAGTTGAGGTGAGGTGGCGTCCGCATTCACCACAAGAATGGAGGCATCTTCCGCAAGGCTCTCTTCGTAGGTTTGCGGCAAAGAGGTGGGATCTATTCCACCAGGAAGAACCGTGGAGATCGGATTAATCGTAGAGAAGCCATCGTGCTTGAACTCTTTAAGCCGAGCCCAAACGTCGCCAAAGTCAGCCTTGGCCGACCACTTCATCACCAAGCCTGTGGGTGTGCTGTCATCGGCTGGCGTAAACACGCTGCTGGGAAAAGGTAGAAAACAAACGTCAGGGGCCAGAACATTGCAATCTTGCGCCAATGTCTTGGGATTGCTGGTGGGCTTTACCAGCTTCGGAGGCTCGGTGTTGCTGTTGTTGTTGTTACTCTGGTTGGAGTTGTTTCCGTTGGAATCACCTGGGGAACCACAACCGATTTGGGTCAACGGCAACGAACACACACACAACAAACATACTAACCAACGCATGAGATCCACCCTTAAAAACGTAACACGATGCTAAAGCGAAACATGTTCACACGCAAACTAGGATGTACCCAAAGGATTTGTCAAGCAAGACCAATTTCAGGAGAAGGATGAGCCTGCATTTTTTTATTGAGCAACTTTTGCAAAGATGTGACGAAAATCACACAGCATGGTCTATTAACGATCCTGACACCGTCGATTCGTGAACCCATTGGGTTGCAACAGAGGAAACATAGGAGGGTCCGTGAAAGGGGCAACATACACAAAGCTTGTGCTGGGAGTGCTCAGTCTGTTCCTTTGGTTGGGTTGTGGAGGTCCGCAAAACCCCAACCAGAACAACAACAATGAACCGCCCTTGGAGATCATACCGGCGCCTGGTGTATCGGAAGGACACTCCTCCCCGATTCCCATGGGCCAAGCTGTTCCTTCCGATCAAGAACGACCCGACGACAAACCCAACGACCCCTCTTTGTTTGATGTGGGAGTGGGCAACAAATGGGTCGGAGAGTCTTGCGGTTCGAGCCAAGAATGCGACTTTTCCGGCGGTTACTGTATGCCCAACAACACCGGATTCCCCCAAGGTTACTGTATGAAGTCCTGCACTCGTTATTGCCCAGATCGAGCAGGAAAACCATTCACCTTCTGTGTACAGCGAGGCTCCAGCGGCGTTTGTTTCAGCCGCTGTGACACAGCCAAGTTTCCAGGAACGGGTTGTCGGCCAGGCTACATTTGTCAGGAAGAAAGCCGCTACAAACAATCCTCGGTTAAGCAGAAGATCTGTGTTCCCGATCCCAACGGTGGCTCTCCCTCACAACCTCCAACCAGTCCACCGCCTGCTCCCAAATGGGTAGGCGAGTCGTGTTCGCAAGACGCAGAGTGTTCCTTCACCGGAGGGTTCTGCAGCCAACAAGATGACGGATTTCCCGGAGGTCACTGCACCCAGACCTGCACCCGCCTTTGCCCCGACAAGACGGGCAAGCCCGCAACCTTCTGTGTATCGGAAGGTTCCAGAGGGATTTGTGTGAGCCAATGCGACACCACAGCGTTCCCAGGAACAGGCTGTCGCTCTGGCTACACCTGCAAGACGCTCTCACGCTTCAACCAGTCTTCCACCTCCAAGCAAGTGTGTGTACCTTCGTCGTTTGGCAGCAACCCCCAACCCCCACCGACACAGCCGCCGCCAGCGACAGGAGACTTGCCGACAACACCTGGACTCAGCTGCTACGACCAGTTGAAACAGTGGGATGTCAAATTTACCCAAACGTCCAACCCCAACACCCTGTTAAGCGGCGCCAGCCGACGATGTTCCATTTCCCAGCCGGTCCGCCTCACTGCCCCAGTGCTTGGCGTGGATTACGTGATCTGGACACAACAACGAGTCACCATGACGATGGGTTGTGAGCTGGCCAAGCGCATCGCCCGCCTCAGCCACTACCTAAAACAGCGCGGCATCACCAAGGTCATGCACCTAGGAACATACAACTGCCGCAAGATCAGCGGAAGCAGCAAGCTCAGCAACCACAGCTTCGGAACTGCCATCGACATTGCTGCCTTCTACGGAAGCGATGGCACCGAATACAACCTCGTCAAGCACTGGGACCACAGCTCCACCTGGACCCGCAACGGACAAATGGGTTGTTGGAGCACGCGCTTCAACAGCGTCAAAGCCAAAGTGCTGTACGATGTGGCTTGCGACATGTGGAAGAAGAAGTTCTTCTCCCTCATCCTCACGCCCAACTACAACAACGCTCACGACAACCACTACCATGTGGATTTGAGCAGCAGCGGCCGCGTCTTAAGCCTGGAACCCTCCGCCTACATCGGAACCTTTGACTCCAACAACCACGCCCACTAATCGTCCTTTCCCTCTTCAGCCTTCTCATCTTGCAGCCACTTTGTGCAGCCTTGCTTGGATGCAGCCGCAAGGTCTATCACGACATAGCGGTCGTCACCGGAATAGTCCGTCATCACGGTGAGAGGGACCAGTTCAAAGCGTTGGCGCAGAGCGTTGAGTTCGTACTGAGCCTTGAGCATCTCGGACAGCACATGCCCCTGCTTTTCGTTTCCGCGCAAAGCTTTGACATACACATGGAGGGCATCGCGAAGTCGAGTCTCCCGTCCCCGCAGTTGCAGGTACTGGTTGATACGACGGGGTAGCCAGCGATGGACCAAGTAGGGGCCCAGCATCATAATTTGTTGCATGGCATAGAAAATTCGGAAGTTCCAGGTGACCTTCCCAAGGTCAATGGGCCGACCACCTGTGACTTCGCGGATCCGGAAGCTGACATACGCAATGTACGGAAGACACGCGATAAACGGCATGGCGATGCCACGTGCAATCTTGATCGGAATGCTGTCAAAGTCAGGAATCACCGAAAGCGCGATGATACCTGCAGCCAACACAAGCTCCAAGAACAGGTAGAACAACTTGCGACTTTGGGTTTGTCGCTCCGTTCGCTCCCACAAGTGCTTTTGCGCCCAGAACCCGACCAAAGCAAAGCCTTCCGACATCCAGAAGGCGCTCTCTCGGATGGACTCGTACGGATCGTCTTTGAACTCCGTGACAGCCTCAATCGACTCCACCCAGGCATCCAGTTCATAAGGCGCCGTGCACTTCGTCACGTTGTCAAACATGTCGTGTACAGTGCGTTGCTGCAGACGTTGGGCACGTGCAGCGTACTGCAAGGCCTTTTCGACCTGGTCTTTCTTTGGCTGCTTCCCACGAAACGACTCTAACATTTTGTCAAAGGCGTTGTCCCTGTATGGGTTGTCGAGGGCAGAGCTAGCCTGCTCAATGGCCAGTTTACGGAAGCGGGCGATGACGGAGCCTACAGCCAGGTCATCCCAGACAGAGACCTCCTCTTCCAGCGCTCTCTCCTCGACTTCCCAACCTGTCAAGCGACGGTGAAACTCGGCCTTTGTGATCCGACAAATCCCACTGTCGCTGTGCTTCTTTATGAGATCGCGGATTTCACCTTCGATCTGCCAGACCAGAGCCTTCTCGTCGGGGTGTTTGCGAGCACGCTTGTTGGCCTTGCGAAGGCGCTTGGTCAGATAGCGAAGTTCGTTAAGGAACGGACGGGCTTCTTCGGCCAAATCGATGGGTGCCAGGTATGGAGGAAGCTGGTGCAGCGCATCCAAATTGATATCCATCGAACGCCAGCCCTCCTTATCGTTTGCGGAACTTCAACCGAATGGGGATCCCATCAAAGCCAAACTCGTCACGAAGGCTGTTAATGATGAATCGCTGGTATGTCACGTGTGCAGCATCCGGATAATTGGCGCTAATCACAAACGTAGGTGGAGCGATCCTGGCCTGGGTGATGTAGTAAAACTTAATGGGTCGTCCACGGTGAACGGGTGGCGGGTGGTAGGCCAACATCTCTTCAAAGAAGCGATTCAATTCACCGGTGGTGATACGACGACGGTAGTTGGCATAGAGGCGATCTATGGTTTCAAAGATCTTGTGGATCCGCAACCCAGTTAAGGCTGAGCAGAACAACACAGGAGCGTAGTGAAGGTACTTGAGCTTGTGTCGGAGGTCGGCTTCAAACTCACGGGTGGCCTTGGGCGAACGCTCCATCAGGTCCCACTTGTTGACCACGACAATGACTGCGCGTCCACGGTTGTGTGCAAGGCCAGCGATCTTGGCGTCTTGGTCGGTGACACCTTTGGTTGCGTCGATCAACATCAACGCCACATGACATCGCCCTACGGCATCCACAGAGCGGTGAATCATCTCACGCTCTAGTCTGTCGCTCACGTACTTTTTGCGACGGATACCGGCGGTGTCGATGAACATGTAGGAGTTACCGTTTCGGGTAAAATCCACATCAATGGCATCGCGGGTTGTACCAGGAATCGGAAGCGCCAGGAGTCGCTCTTCTCCCAAGATCTGGTTGATCAAGGTCGACTTCCCAGCGTTGGGCTTGCCAAACACAGCGATGCGTGGAACGGGAGAGAGGTCGACATCCTGTTCGGCTTCTTCATCAAACTCTGGGTTGGAATCATCCCACGAGTCTTCAAAGATGCCGTCCTCTGCGTCGGCCTCTGCCGCGATACCTTCACCGATCTCGCGCAACCGGTCGACGACCACATCCAGCATATCACCCACGTTAAGACCGTGTGTCGCGCTGATGGAGAACACCTCGTCGATACCGAGCGCGTAGAAGTCGGCCGACAGCGTCTCCATGTTCAGGTTGTCAAGCTTGTTGACCGCCACGATGAAAGGCTTCTCCAGCTTACGAAGCTTATCAAAGATCTCGTGGTCTTGGGGCAAACAACCTTCTCGACCGTCGGCCAGAAAGATGACAAAGTCAGCGTCATCGATGGCCATATCCGACTGACGACGCATGGCCTGCAGAATCTCGTCGTCGGTTTTGGGTTCAAACCCTCCGGTGTCCACGACTTCAAAACGCAGCCCGTTCCATTCACTGAAACCGTACTGCCGGTCACGGGTCACACCGGGCATATCTTCAACAATGGCGGAGCGAGCATCGGTCAAACGGTTAAACAACGAGGACTTGCCTACGTTGGGTCGACCAATGAGCGCAACTTGGGGGGTCCACACAGACATGATGCTTAATCTCGATACCCTAGTTGTCGTAGGGCTTTCTCGTTCTTGCTCCAGTTCTTGGCGACGCGCACCCACAGCTGTAGGAACACGCGACAGCCCAACAGAGCTTCAATATCTTCGCGGGCTTCGGAGCCCACAGTTTTTAACATAGAACCACGTTTGCCGATGACGATCCCCTTCTGCGAGGAGCGCTCCACGACAATGGTAGCATCGATACGAACCAGACCGCGGCGCGGTTCAGGTGCAAGTTCGGCCAGGCCGTCTTCGGCGGCTTCACCCTCTTCGTCGTCCCATCCTCCGGCTTCCAACATCTCCTCATCAAAGGCTTCTTCGTCTTCATTGGAGAGGCCATGAATCGGTGGTGGCTGGTCAGGAGGAAGCTCATGCTCTTCGAGATCCTCAGCAGGCGTCACCAACTCAGAGGCGAGAGCTTCCAGGGATCCTTCTACCCCTGTTCGTCCGACAGAAGCCGTCACGGGCTCACGCTCGGACTCATCAAACCCTTCGATGATGACGGCGGTAGAGTGAGGAAGCTCTTGACGCGTGTGAAGGATCAGCTTCTCACGAATCATCTCAGCCACGAGGAATCGCTCCGCCATATCGGTGGAGAATTCCGCGGGGAAAAGCGGTGGGCCTTCTGGAAGTCGCTTGGAGATCTCGTTCACCAAGATATCCAGGCCTTCGTTGCCCAACGCGGAGATGGGAATCACCTCTTCAAAGGAGTGCTCGTTGTTGTAGTTGGTAATCAACGGCAACAGCGCAGATTTGTCGGATATCCGGTCAACTTTGTTCACCACCAGGAACACAGGCACCTTGGCTTTGCGCAGCTCACGAAGGATAAACGCATCTTCCCTGTACCCAGGAACCCGAGACTCATCATCCTTCCCAGCTTCGGGAACGATCGCCGGATCGGGCCGGCTGGCGTCCACCAGATACAAGACAAGGTCCACTTCCGACAAGGCTCGCAGCGCTACATCCACCATGTATCGATTCAACGCCTTGCGGGCGTGGTGAATCCCAGGTGTGTCCAGGTACACAATTTGCGAATTGTCCAGGTTTTGGATACCGCGAATCTGGTTGCGTGTGGTCTGTGCCACAGGGGTGATGATGGAAACTTTATCGCCAACCAGCGCGTTCATCAATGTTGATTTGCCTACGTTGGGACGACCCACAAGGGCCACCATTCCCGAACGATGTGGTGTTTGATCCTGTTCTGCCATACGATTCTTTACTCAATACAAAAAGGGGAACGTGCGCTAAACAACAAAAGAGCGTCATCGCATAGCAATGACGCGCTTCAACTTGAAAGGAAAGACAAGACATCAGAGAAGAGAAAAAGACGAGCGGGGCCTTCTCCGGTTCGTTGGGTTTCTTTCCGCACTTCTAATAGCGGAAGTTGAGCACAAACACAACCCACTTGCAGGAAACCAAACGAAAAAAGAATCTCCAGGGGGATGCGGCGCGAGAAAACCCAACAGGTTAGAGAGTCATCCAGAGGATAGAGGCTCATCACAGGGAAAAGAGAGGAAGGATCTCGACTTGAACTCTAGGCGATACCGACGAGCTTCTGGTAGGCAGTGGCGTCCATCATTCCATCGGAGAGATCGCCGGTGTTTTCGAGTTGGAACAACCAACCTTCTCCGTAAGGATCTTCGTTCACCAGCTCGGGCTTGTCCTGAATGGCTTCGTTGGTGGCTTTCAAGGAGCCTGAGACGGGGGCATAGATGTCGGAGACAGTCTTCACGGACTCCACAGTTCCAACCGTGCCGCCAGCATCCACAGATTCACCTGGTTCCACAGCAAAATCAAGGTAGACCACGTCTCCCAACTCACCTTGAGCGTGGTCGGTGATGCCGACTTTGCCGGTAGCAGGGTCAAACCATTCGTGGCTTTGGGTGTACTTCAGATTCTCAGGAAACTTCATGGTCCATAACTCCACGGTTCATTGTGGGAACAAAAACGGGGCGCAGCGAGCGACACCACGATTGCATGTACACGGCAGGACAACGCACCTAGCGTCATTCTGGAGCCAGCCTTATGACTGATGGAAGGGGGTTTTGACAACCTCCACAGGAATCATTTTGCCTCGAACAGAGACCTGCAGTTCACTTCCAGGCTTAGCAAAGTGAGGTTTGGCAGGAACATAGCCGATACCAATGGGCTCTTGCAAGCTGGGAGCAAAACCTCCTGAGGTTACGACTCCAATCTCATTCCCCTCGCTGTCATGGAGGGTATACCCATGGCGAGGAATGCCTCGAGCTTTCATTTTGAAACCAATGAGTCGCCGAGGGGGCTTTCCATTTTTGTGAGCGGCCACTGTTTCGTAGCCAACAAACGGGCCGCTGTCGAGCCTGACAGTCCAGCCCAGGCCCGCTTCGATGGGGCTTGTTTCATCGTCAATGTCGTTGCCGTACAGAGGGTACTTCATCTCCATACGGAGCGTATCACGAGCCCCCAGTCCGCAGGGGACGACGCCGTCGTCTTTGCCCTCCTCCAAGAGAGCGTCCCAAAGATCTGCAGCATGTTCGGAAGGCACAAACACTTCAAACCCATCTTCGCCAGTATAGCCCGTGCAAGCCAACATACAATCGGGAATTCCGGCGAGTTCGTGCTTCACAAGCTGGTTTTTAGCGACATCCTCAAAGGAAGTGTTCCCCAGCCGACCCAAGAGACCGCGAGCTTTTGGGCCCTGCACTGCGAGAAGAGCCCATCGGTCTCCTTCGTCGGGAGAGGTGATGGTGATGTTTCCTTCGGCCTCGGTAGGGATGTGCTCGACGAACCATTTGTGATCTTTGTCGCGGTTGGATGCATTGACCACAATCAGAAAGTACTCTGGACCCATCCGATAGACCAGACAGTCGTCCACAACACCGCCCTGTTCGTTGCAAATGGGCGAGTACAGCGACTGGTTGTCTTCCAACGCAGCCACGTCATTGCAAACCCACCACTGCACCGCAGCGAGCGCCCCAGAGCCTTTGACTTCGACGCGACCCATGTGGCTTACGTCAAACACACCAGCATGTTGGCGCACAGCGTTGTGCTCGGCCACAATCCCCTGGTACTGGATGGGCATCTCCCAACCAGCGAAGTCGACGATTTTCCCACCGGCTTTGACATGACAGTCGTAGAGGGGGGTTCGGCGTGTAGCAGAGTCAGTCATAGTCGCAGCACTCCTCGACAGCAACAGGGCAAAACGAGCCAAACACAAACAAAGAGGAAAAGGATCGGAGTCTGTAGTTTCCGTTCCGCGTTGGAGGGAGACGCACAACGCGGTTGTCCTTTGAACCAAGGGTAACCACCAAGCGCCTCTCCAAAGTTTCGACCAAGCTACTCTCTCACTTTAGAACTGTCAAGAGCAGAGAAATCACCCGTTCCTCAACTTGAATGCGTGCAACAGAAAGTAGGGATGGTTTTGACACCTGCACCTTCTTTTTGTCTCTCGCCTTTCTCCTCCATTCCCCTCTTCATGATTTGTTAAGAGGTGGAAGAAGAAGGGCTGAAGAGGAATTTGTTCTCACCTCAACAAGGTGGGGAGGCAAGGCAGGTGGGCTATCTTGACACTCATCCTTGCGGTGCTATAGTCGTCTGGCAGTCCCAAACCAGCAAAGCGAGTCAATAAGTTGAAGGTTCAGACAAAATCATGAGCAGTCCAGCCAGCCGATTTCGAGAGGTGATTGAGGGTCTTGCACCGGGTATGCGAGTGGCCATCCTGACCCAGGATAACCCAGACCCCGATGCGATGGGGGCCGCTCTCGGCGTCTTGTATCTTTGCCGCCGCCTCAACCCCGACATTGAGGAAGCCAGTATCTTCTATGGGGGAACTATCTCTCACCCCCAAAACAAAACGATGGTGAACGTTCTCGGCTTGCCCATGCGCAAGATGAAGACCTTTGACCCCGACAACTACGGCATTGTAATTGTCGTGGATGTGGCCTCCACTGGGCGCAAGAATCTTCAATCCACCGACGTTAAACCCGACATCATCATTGACCACCACCGCGACGACCCAGAAGGTGACTACCTACTGAAGGACATCCGGCCGATTGGTGCAGCCAGCACCATCGTGACATCGTACCTTCGGGAGTACGGTCTCGACTTTGAAACCGGCGACGACAGCACGCTAGACGACGTCTCCAAGGTCGCCACAGGCTTGCTCGTGGGCATCAAGACAGACACACAGGAGCTTACATCTCCGAACGTCACGCCCCTCGACTTTCAATGTTACGAGTACCTGTTGAAGCTTTGCGAACGCAAAAAGCTTTACCAAATCATCAACTACACCATTCCTCACTACCTCTACCAGTTGAAGGCCACAGCCTACAAGGCGTTGGAGATTCAACACGCCGTCGTGGTCGCAGGTGTGGGTATCATTGCCCCTTCCCAACGCGATGCCATTCCTATCATTGCGGACGAACTCCTCCGCATGGAAGGCATTGAAACGGTTGTCGTCTACGCCATCGTGGGTGATCGTATCACTTCTTCTCTCCGCACCACCAACGACGGGATTGAGATGAACTCATTCTGTCATCAAGTGTTTGGAGAAGAGTTCTCAGGAGGCAAGATGGGTTGCGGTGGTGCTTCGGTACCTCTGGGCTTTATCACTCCCGATGAACATTCCACCGACAAGACCCGCGACTCTGTGTGGGAAGCGGTTCGAGCCGTGGTCAACCATCGCGTCTTTCGCGTGGCATCCACTGGGTGATGCCTGAACGAGTCCCCCGAGTCCTTGTCGAAAACGGCTCTTGTCCCTGTGTTTTCAGCCCAAAAGTGTCCTTGTCACTGAGGAATTCAGAATGAAAATTCGCTGTCCGAAATGCAAGCATGTTATCAGTCTTGGGATTTCCAAACTCCCATCCACTGGCATTGAAGTGCAGTGCACAAGCTGCTCTGCAAAATTCCGACTACGCAGCAAAGGTGGCGATTCCCCGGAAGCACCTCCAGCAGAGCCTTCCCCGACACCGGCAGCACCCCAAGAATTCCCTCCCATTGGTGGAGAGTCTCCAAGCAGCGATATCTTTGGAGGCAGCCCTCTAGGAATGGATGACGAGTTGGCAGCCGCTCCTCCAGAGTCCCCCGCAGCTCCAGCAGGTGGTGGCGCTCTTGATGGCTTGGCGGACCTACTCCAAGAACTTGATGACATGCCTGAGTCTGACAACGCGAGCAGTAGCATGTTCCAGGTGCGCGGACAAAAGGGCAATGTGTTTGGACCCTTTGACGCCCCGACCATTCTGGGCATGCTCGACAACGGTCAACTCACCGGCGTGGAGGATTTGTCGCAAGACGGAAACAACTGGCAACACATTGGCGAATGGCCCGACTTCGCGGAGAAGGTGGCCAATTTGCAAGCTGCTGCACCGCCGCCTCCTGCAGTCGAAGAGTCGGTGTCTTGGGAAGACGAAGCCTCGACCCCTCCGCCCGTTACCGCTGACGCAGCGGCACCCACTCTGGAAGAGCCGCCTGTTCCAGGAGTCCCCATCGACAACCACCCGAGCGCTGTAGCAGCAGGACCGATTGAGACGTCCTCCGTGGTGGAAGAAGAAGTCGCCATTCGGCGCGTGGAGCGAAAAGCCCCACAGCGAATCCGCTCCGCCCTCAAAGATGAGGTGATGGAAGCAGAGAGTGGCAAGTCGATGACCTTGGAGGCTGTCAAAGAAAACCTCCAAGCCATCGACAAAAAATACTTCATCATGGGTGGAGCTGGACTTGGCCTTATCGTGGTTCTCTCGTTTGTAGCGATGTGGCTCCTCTCTGGGCCAGGCAAAAAGGCCTACAGCAAAGTTACGCTCAACTTGGAACCCACCATCTCTCGCGACTCCTACCCAGGTTACACTCGCAAGCTGCTTCCTCGCATTGCGAAAGGCCTAAAGAAGGAGCCCGGACATCCTCAACTCCTCGCCTACAAAGTCATCACGCTGGGCATGTATCTGGAACACTACGGCCCCAACAAGAGCCTGGCCAAGCAGATGGCTTTGGCCGTAAAGAAACTTCCCAAACCATCCAAAAAATACAAACCAACGCTGGTAGAGACTTGGGCTCGCGCCACACAGGCCATGACGCTCCGTCGCTCAGGACCACTCCAGAAACACCTTCGGGAGATGCAAAAGAAGGCGAGAGGCCACTTCATCCTCCCCTATCTCGGAGCCAAAGTTCTACTCTTTCGGGGCCGTTACAAAGCGGCTCTCAAGACCTTGAACCAAGCGGCTGGTAAGTTCTCTTCTCCCGCGCGGGTCAACTTTGCCAAGGCCGAAGTCTATCTTCGGATGAAGAAGATGGAGCGCGCCTGTCGCTCGTATTACCAAACCACGTTGGTGAACAAGGGACATTTGCCAGCCTACCTCGCCCTGCTCCAACAGGAAGAGCAGTGTTCCAAGTACATTGATGTGTACGACCGCTTGTGGAAAGAGTCCAAGCGCGTGCTCAAATACATCAAAAGCGCCGCCGTTAAATCACGATACGCTCACATGCAGGCGATGCGGGCCGCAAGGTTGGACCAACCCAACAAGGCGCTCCGCTTCCTCCTCACGGCCATTCGTCTTCAGCCCAACAAAACGTACGTCAAGAAGCTTCCTACGTTCTACTTAAACACCTATGATTACACGCGAATCACCCGCTTCCTGACAAAAATGTTCAAGCGCTCCGGAAACTTTGATGCCGACTTGGTGTCAGCCTACTTGCAGGTCAAATACCGCACACGAGACACCCCAACGGCACGACGCCGCCTGGCCAAGCTGATGAAACGCTGTAAGGCCTGTGCTCAACACCACGACCTGTGGATCTGGAAAGCATTGATTGAAGCCAGCAACAACCTTGAAAACAAAGCTGTCAACTCGTTGAACCATGCTTTGAACTTGCAGCCTGGATCCGTCGCAGCGTTGGCAAACAAAGCGCGCATCGCTTGGAACGCCAACCACCCGAAAATCACGAAGAAGATACTCAAAGCTTTGGATGACGCCAAGGTCAAGGCAAGCCAGATGAAAGCGCAAGAACCACCACCCCAGCCCAGGCTCAAGGCTCCCAAAGCCCCCAAAGGCAAAAAAGGGAAGAAAGCCAAGAAAGGGAAGAAGGGGAAAAAAGCCAGAAGGCCAAAGAAGACAAAGGTGGTCCTTCCGTTGCCCAAAACAGTGTTGGATTACATCAGCTTGAGCGAGCTGTACTTTACACTGAAGCGCCCCAAAGACGCGTTGAAAAGCATCCTTAAGGCTAACAAGAAGCAACCCCGCGACGAATACATCAATCGACTCACGGGTACCGCTTATCTCCAATTGGAAAACTACACGAAAGCCGAAGAGCACTACCGCAAAGCATTGAAAACGTGGAACAAGGACAGCAAGTCCATCCAAGGTCTTGCGGAATCCCTCAGCGCTCAGAAGAAGTACAAGGAAGCGATTCCCTACTTTATCGATGCCGTCAAGACCGACCCCAACGACGCCAACAACAACTTTGGTTTGGGTCGCATGTACTATATGACCAAAAAGTACAAGCTCGCCTTGCAATATATAAAACAAGGCCTCGAGCGAAATGAAAAGAACGCAGAAGCCCACTACTATGCGGCTCTTACGTTAGAAGCACTGGGCGATACCAACTTCAACCGAATTGAAGAACACATCGTTCGAGCAACAACACTGGAACCCACCAACCTCAAGTACTTGTTCAAGCTGGCACGGCTTTACATGAAGAACCGCCAGACCAAGAAAGCCTTGCGGATTTACTACCGCTTGCTGCGCAAGCGTTCCTTGAGCAAAGAACAGAAGCTAGAAATCTTGCTAGAGCGTGGCAAGCTTCACTACGACATGAAGTTTTGGAGGCTCGCTCTCAAAGACTTCAGGAAGCTTCAACGCCTCGATCCCAAGAACACCATTATGTTGCGCTGGATCGCAGACTGTTACCGTCAGATGAACCGCAGAGGACAGGCTGTAACTTGGTACCAACGCGCGCTTCGCGACTTCAAAAAGCGTCGCCCAGAGACGCCAGAAAAAGGCATCGTGACTCCAGAGCTGCAAAAGTGGAAGCAGAAGATCGCCAGCATCTACGAGCGCCTTGGTGACCTGGAAAAAACGAGAGGTCGGAACCGTCAGGCCATCCGATGGTTTACCCAAGCAGTGAAATTCAACCCTGACAACTACCACAACTACCGTAGCCTCGGGTATCTGTACAAAGATCGACGAAGCTACAGTCGGTGCATCACCTTCTTCAAAAAGTACTTGAAGTTGGCACCAGCCAAAGACTTTGACCGGCCCGAGGTCCAACGAGACCTCAGCGCTTGCAAAGGGAGTCGATACTAACGAATGACAACATGGTTCATCCCCATTCTGGTAGGATGGCTGACCTGGAGTGGTCACGCTGTCCCACCCTCTCCTTCCGCCCGAACCCCACAACCCCGACGACGCGCTCCCACCCTTAGCTTGGGTCCTATGCTTTTTCACGTAGAGGGTGGAAAAGTGAAGCGAATGGAACAGCTCAATATCACGGAGTTGTTCCAATTTGCCGCGACTGCCTTTCAAAAAAAGCAGTACAGTCGGGCGATTCGCCTTTATCGTCGTATCGTTCGTTACTTTCCGGGCCATCGCTATGCTTATGCTGCGTTTTACAACCTGGGTTTGGCCAACGAAAACAACAAAGATTATGGCGCAGCGCTCAAAGCCTACCAAGCCTTCATCAAGCAGTATCCGAAGAAAACAGCCGACGTGCTGCACGCCCGCTTTCGCATGGCATCGTGCGAAGAAGCTCTCAACCGCTGGCTTCCTGCGTTCAAGATCTACGACTCCCTGCTTCAACAAGACCTCAAACTCGACGATCGTATGGATGCCTTGGCTGGCGCAGGCCGTGCGATGTACAAGCAAAAGCGATACTCGCAAGCGCTGCCCCTCCTCAAACTCACGGTACGCTTGTACCGACGGGCTGCGACCAACAAAGCCAAGAAAAAGTCGCTGGACAACACAGCTGTAAGCCTTGCCCAGTACTACTGGGCCCGAGTGGAAGACCTTCGGTTTCGTCAACGCACATTCCGCGCCAACGAAGACCAGATGAAGGACGACCTTCAGTACAAGGCCAAGCACTTGCTGTTGGCTCAAAACCTTTACTTTGGTACCATTCGGTTTCGCCACGCAGAGTGGTCAATGGCCGCATTGTTCCGGATCGGTGACATGTACGAGAAGCTCTATGACGACATCGTCAAAGCTCCTGTTCCCCAAAGCTTCAAAGCCGCTGAAGTGAAGATCTACCGCAAGATGCTTCGTGACAAGATCAAAGTCTTGCTTGACAAAGCTTTGCTTGCGTACCGACGCAACTTGATGATGGCGCAAGGACTTGGAGCCAAGAACAGCCGCTGGCGCATCGCCACACAAAAGCGATTTGAGGCGCTGCTTTTGTTTTACGAGCGGACCTTCGGTGGCAGCACAACCCAACCAAGCAGCCGACCGACCTCACGTCCAACAGCTGTTCGCGCAGCATCCAAGACCTCTTCAGGCCCCACAACCCGAGCCACATCACGCCCTGCACCTCGTTGACATTTCCCCCCTGTCAATGCAAGAACATCGCGGCAACAAAGAACCTGCGTTTCTCGTAAAACGTCCCCCGCTCCTCTGAACAAAGGCGACATCCGTGAAAATTCTCGTCGAAACCCCACACAAAGTGTTGTTTTCTGGGTCGTACACAGTCTTGGAAGGTTATCCAGCGCTGGCATTTGCGATAGAGCCACGCATGACGCTCATCCTCACTCCCACGGATGAACCCGATCCCTGGTCAACGAAAAACCCCTTCATCCAGGCTGTGCGTGAGGAGCTGCAAGAGTATATGCTCCAACGACTCACAGAAGCAGAGGTCAACGCTCTACCTTGGGGACAATTCCACACCAGCGTCTCCATGCCTGTAGAAGGATGGGGCATTGGCTCCAGCGCTGCGTTCACTTCCGCGCTGACCTTTGCTCAAACGGAAGCCTGGGGTGTTGGGTTGTCTTCGCTGGAGCTCTCGTTCCTCGCTCGCTCAGCCCATCGAAGAGCGCAAGGTGGAAAGGGCAGCGGCCTGGATGTTGCGGCTTGTTGCCTTGGGGGTGTGGTCTTTGCAGCGCAGTCCGGTGGAGATGCCGAACCAAACCTGACCTCGGTCGACTGGCCAGAAGAAATCGGCTTCATCCTGATTCGCTCAGGGCAAAAGGCCGACACCCGCAAGATGATCGCACGTTACCATGAAAGCACGAAGCAAAAGCCGCTGCTTTCCCGGCGTCACCTGCTGCGCTCCATCGGAGGAGTCTGCCGAGCTCTTCGCCAACAACCCAACGACTTCCTCCCAACTCTCCAAGAAAACTGTATGTGCGAACGAGAGTGGAGCAAGGAGCTTGGAATTTCCCTGGTCACACCGTACCAAACACAGTTGGAGCAAGCGCTACAAGAACACATTCAAAGCCGTCGGGTTGTAGTCAAAGCTCTGGGTGCAGGAGGTGGGGATAGCATTGGATTGTTCTACGATACCCGCCAAGTCACAGTGACGGATCTCGTCCTCACCCTCCACGACTTCCCCTTGCAAGCCCGCCCGACAACCATCCAGCAACAAGGCACCGTACGCGGCACCACAACCTAAGACGCTAGCGCTTCTTCGGAGCCGCTTGCGCTTCCTGCACACAGCGTACTCTGACATTGTACAAGCAGGTTGCGTACTGAACACGCCGCTTCTCCAAACATCGCTTCAAACCGTGATTGGCCAGAAAAAAGCAACTTGACTGGCTTTCAGCTGCCCCTTTGTAACATCGCATCCTGTCCTGCAATGATTGACTCTTGCAGCGGTACCAACGATCCCACACCAACAGCTTCTTGCGATGCAAGCAATCACGTTCAGCGTAACGAGCCTGACGCAAGCACTTCTTGCGCTCCAAGGATTTGTTGACCTTGCATTGTTGCTTCTTTGCCTTGCAAATGTAAGTGCAGGCAGCCACCACCTTGGGCTTGCAGATCACACACTCATGGTAGCACCGCTTCTCACAAGCTTTGTGTTCAGAGTCACAGGCGACTTGCGACGACTGCTCAGAGCCACAACTCTCTTGGGCTTGCTGACCCACCTCTTTGCAAGCGACCTTTTCTCTCTTCGAGAGGGGCTTTCGTACACATTGCTTGACGGACACTTTGTACGTTCGGGAGCAACCTCTGCGGACATTTTTGTAATGGGAAAGACAGCCAGCACGGATGGCACGGTAGCTGTGTTTGTTAAGGCAAAGCTTTCGAGCCCGTGTGCTTTCTTCTTTGCAATCTTTGCGTGCCTTCTTATAACAAGAGTCGGACGCACCGAATGCAGTCCCGGCACACACAGTGATGGTCCAAAGCAAGCCACACAGCCCAACAAGGCAAAACCTCATGAAAACGCTCCCTGATTTGTCATTGTTTGTGCAGGCATCCGTCGGTACGATGACTTGATTTCCGCACTTTGTCAATGAATGAGGGGCAATTCCGCCCCAATGATGGCGCTTTTGGCATCCCCTACCCCAAGGAGCATTGGATGGCTTCCCAATCACAGCCGCTTTTGCACCGAACGATCGTAGTCACCCGGCCTGCACAACAAGCTCGGTCACTGGTCCACGCTTTGGAACAACAAGGAGCGCGGGTGCTTTGCTTTCCTTTGTTGTCCATAGCCCCCCTGCCCTTGAAGCCAAATGAACTCGCGCAACGACAGGAGCTGACCTCCTACAACGCGATCTTGCTCACAAGCCGCAATGCTGTGGTTCATGGTTTGGCTCGGCTGCCTCCAGAGAGCTTGTCCATCCTTCGAGAGTCAGACAACGCCCCAACGCTTTGGGCGGTTGGAAAAGCCACAGCGCAAGCGCTGTCTTCGCTTCACCTGGAAGCCGATCGAGTCGCTCCCCGTGCTCACGCTGCTTCTCTGCTGGAGCAACTGCAACAAGACGGCGTGGCAGGAAAGCGCTTCTTGTTTCCCTGCTCGACGGAAGCCCACTCCACACTCCCCGAAGGCCTAGCCAAAGCCGGCGCTGAGGTCGATCGGTGGGAGGTGTATCAGCCCTGCCCTGCTCCAACAGACCTTGCTCCTCTGATGGAGGAAGTCGAGCAAGGACGGATCGATGTCATCACGTTGGCGAGCCCTTCAACCGCTCACATCCTCTTCCAACGTGAACCTCGCTTGCGGGAGCCAGAGTGGCAGTCACGTGTGGCTTACGCGACGATCGGACCGACCACACAAAAAGCAGTCCTTGCGGCGGGCATCTCTCAGGTTCTCGTTGCGGATCCGCCCGGTGTTCCTGGGCTTCTCAGCATCCTTCAGTCATGGTATTCTTGACCCCAACAAAGAAGACGACTAACAGTATGTCGCGGTTTTCCCCGAAGCTGTTCAGCATACCTTACAAACAGAAGGATCGATGAGATGTCACAAGATCGTTGGGAGAAAAGCAGAGCTTGGCTGGAACGGGCTGAAAAGGTGATGCCCGGTGGAGTGAACTCGCCGGTGCGAGCGTTTCGCTCCGTGGGTGGTCATCCGCCCTTCATCTGCAAAGCCAAGGGCGCTTACATGTGGGATGAGGATGGCAACCGCTACATCGACTACATCAACTCATGGGGTCCCCTGATTATGGGGCACGCCAACGACAGTGTGTTGGCAGCCATTCATGAAGCAGCGCAGTTGGGAACAAGCTACGGAGCCCCAACATCCGCCGAAGTGCTGATGGCCGAAAAGATCCAGACCTTCTTCCCATCGATCGAAGTCGTCCGTCTCGTAAGCTCTGGCACAGAAGCAACCATGAGCGTGATTCGACTCGCTCGGGCGGCGACCCAACGACCCAAGATTATCAAATGCTCAGGTTGTTACCATGGACACGGCGATTCGTTTTTGATCGCTGCTGGCTCTGGAGCGATGACCTTTGGCGTACCGAACAGCCCAGGAGTCACGAAAGAAACCGCCTCCAACACCATCCTGGTTCCCTACAACAGCGTGGAGGCCGTGGAGCAAGCGTTCGCCGAGAACCCCGGACAGATTGCTGGTATCATTCTGGAGCCAGTACCTGGGAATATGGGTTTGATCGAACCCAAAGAAGGCTACTTGCAAGGTCTTCGAGACGTGACACAAAAGAACGACGCTCTGCTGATCTTTGACGAAGTCATGACAGGCTTCCGCGTCGCTCCGGGCGGTGTCCAAGAGCTGTTTGGAGTCACACCAGACCTCACCACGTTGGGCAAAGTGATTGGCGGAGGACTCCCCATGGGTGCGTACGGTGGTCGACGAGACTTGATGTCGATGATCTCCCCCAGTGGTCCGGTATATCAGGCAGGGACACTGTCAGGCAACCCGCTCGCCGTGGCGGCAGGAATGGCCACCCTCAACCTTCTGTCCGACACCGACACCTTCGAAGTTGCTGCCCAACGCACCCAAGAGTTGGTTGATGGACTGCAGACCATCCTCTCCGAACTCAGCCTGGAGTACACACTGACTCGATACGGCACGATGTGTTGTTTGTTCTTCCATCCTGGGCCTGTGGTGGATTACGAGTCAGCCCAACAAAGCAACACCGAAGCCTTTGGCCGATACTTCCGCGCCATGTTGGAGCGTGGCGTCCACCTTCCCCCCTCCCAGTTCGAGGCCAACTTCGTCTCAGCAGCCCACACCTCAGAAGACATTCAGACAACACTGCAAGCCAGCCGGGAAGCCCTTCAAGTTGCCCACTCTTAAGAAGCCTCACGTCCTCTCCACGCCACCTTTCCCCTTGAGCTATCCTCTTTTTTAACTTGCCAGAGCAAAGCATTTGCTGATTTTTTGCCCTCCTCACCTTCCCTCGATAGACTTCAAGCACAAAACGACTCCAACGCAACGAAGTAGAATCGAAGGAGAACCCCAATATGCGACGATATCGCAATCGTTCCTATGTTCACAGATCCAAGCCAAGCCCACTGATGATAATGATTAGTGTGGGTGTTCTGGCTGCTGTCGCGGCTCTGATCTTTTGGCGCCGCCCGGCTCCCTCCGTCAAAAAGGTGGAAGCGACGAAGGAACGTGTACTCAAGGCTCAAACCCAAAACCAAGCCCCCACGGTTGCACAAAAGCCCGAAACATCCGTCGCTCCTTTGCAGTCGCTGTCTGCTAGCATTCGCGGACCGCTTCCACACAGTCTGCGACGAGTCACCACCTGGGAAAAAGCTCGCTTTCTCTCGGCGTTGGCTGCACGACTTCTGATCTGGAAAGTCGATCTACGACGTGGTCTTCGTCGAGGCGACAAGATCCGTATCTTGTACCGCCCAGTGAACGAGCAGAGCCGCTTCCAGATCGAAGCGATGATGTACAAAAGTCGCAAGCATCGTAAGACCTACCGATTCTACCGCTTTCAGGCCAGCAACCAGAAGTTTGCAGTGTACTACGATGAGCAAGGCAAAACGGTGGAAGAGTACCTCGAGAGCTCGCCTCTCAAAACGTACGAGCAGGTCACGTCCATCCTGAAGATGCGACCCCGTCACAAGGGCGTCGATTTCAAAGCTCCCGTGGGAACTGTGATTACCTTACCCTACCGCGCTCGTGTTCTTCGCAAAAACTGGAACACCCGGTACAATGGCCTCTGTCTTAAGGTTGAATTCCTGGGCAAACGTCATCGTCGACGACGCGTTCGCGCGTTGTTCTTGCACCTACACAAGGTTTACAAAGCCGCCAAGCCTGGTGCTGTCTTGCGCGCAGGAACCCCGATCGGAGAAGTGGGCAACACTGGACGCTCCACGGCAGCTCACCTCCACTACCAACTGGAAACCCGACGACGTCGAATCATCGATCCGTTCCGATTCCACCGCACCTACCAGCGAAGCCTTCCGGCAGGCCTGATGGAAGGCTTCCAAACTCGCCGACGCAGCCTCGACCGCCGCTTCTAAGTCTCAAGTTCCCTCTTCCAGCCTCATCTCTTCTGCATCCCCTCGACCCAGACGAATCAGACCTCTTCCAGCTTAGTACGTGTCTTCTGGAGCCAAGTTGTCAAAGCGGGTGAACTCGCGCAGGAAGCGAAGACGCACGGTACCAATCGGACCGTTACGCTGTTTACCAATGATAAGCTCTGCGATGCCTTTGTCTTCTGTATCTTCGTGATACACCTCATCACGATAAACAAACATGATAACGTCGGCGTCCTGCTCAATCGCTCCAGAGTTATGAGATACAATACCGTTACCAATCCAAGAGCTGTTTGCCGGAACCGTCAGATCGTAGACGTCGCGTTTCCCGGCTGGCTCAATACTAAGAACGGTATCCCAAAAGAGATCGTTGTTTGCAGCGGTTCTGAGTTGCTCGTCTTTCAAGAGCTCAGCGTAGTCGTTAACAAGGGTCCGACTAGGGGCGAAGCTGAAATGCGCCGAGCCTCCATACGAGGTACCACGCATTGACGCCATCTTTCGCGTAACCGGCTTTTGCTCGGGTCCAAGAAGAGCAAGTCTTTCGCCAGGTTGAATCTCCCCAACACGGCGCCAACCGTTGGGGCCTAACAACCTGTGTTTTTTTGTGCAGCAGATGGTTCTGCCGCTCGTGAGTTTCACATCAAAGACTTCACGTGTTCCGACTTTCCACACTTTGTCTGCAAGTGCAGGCTCCACATGACCAGAAGGAGTAACAGAAAGGACCTCTGGTGTCTCTCCCACTAACTCCTCAATGGGGATCGTGCGACCATCTGCAAGAAACACCATCGTTTCTCCGACCACACACTCACGAAGGTCGGACATGACGGGGCGCTTGTCCGGTCGGCGTTCCAACGAACGGTTCAGCTGAGAGAGCGCCAAAACAGGCGTGCTCAATTCCTTGGCCAAAGCTTTGAGACCCCGGGAGATCTCAGAGATTTCCCGTTCACGACTTCCCATATTGGGCGTATCACCTTTCATCAACTGCAAATAGTCAATGACGACAAGGCCCAGGTCACCCAGCTCCATTTTCAAGCGGCGACATTTGGCGCGCATCTCCAATGGACCCATATCACCGGTATCATCGATGTAGATCTTGGACTGAGCCAACTCGGTCGCGGCCTGTGTTAATCGTGGGATGTCACTTTCCTTCATGTGACCGGTACGCATCCGGCCCGCATCTACGCGCGAAACAGCACAAAGCATACGCATAATGAGCTGTTCCTTACTCATCTCCAAGGAGAAGATGGCTACCGATTTCCCATGATCGAGCGCAGCGTTGGTTGCCATGTTCAACACCAACGCAGTGTTGTGCACACAAATGTCATTCGCGACGAAGTTATGAGTTTCAGGGATCGTCAGGTCGTACACCTGCTTCGGACCCATCGGTACGATCGATACGATCTCGTCCCACCAAAGCTCCGAGGGCGACGAAGAAGATTCCCAAGATTCCACCTGGGCCTCAAGCGATGTCGGATCCCAGATCTGCTGGGCAAAGGTTCGTTGCGACTCAGGGTGCTCCACCCGAAGAGACCAAGCCTGAGACGCCAAAGAGTCGTTGCACTGGGGTTGAATCGAAGCAACAACCCCAAACCGCAGCAGCAGGTGCTGCAACTGACGGGTTGGCTTTTCCCCTTCAATCTGGAACGTCATAGGCTCCAATGACGATTGAACCAAGGCCCCCTTACTTCGGAGCAGCTGATTCAAAAAGAACGCCAGCTGCGGCTGCGGCAACTGGAACACGCGTTGAGGCAACGAACGACCTTGGGAGGAAGATGTGTTCCTTTGCTCTTGGACGGACGCAGCTAACTCTCGAATGGCTTTGTAAGCCAATGGTTTTGTGCCTGACACAGGAAGCCGACGTGGCACAGCGATCTTCTGACCGGGCTGAAGCAGGCTCAGGCTGCGCCATCCCCAAGGCGTTAGAAAAGGGTGCGTCGCTGTAGACTCAACCTGACGCCCCAGTCGTGTGGTGACACGAAATGACGGCTTGATGCCATCGTTGAAGAAAACACTCGGCCGGGTCCACGCAAACTTGTGTTGCGATGTTAGAGTGAGAAGCTCAGCTTCTTTTCGCTGAACGATAGACTCCAAGGTAGCCACAGAGCCGTCGGACAGAAGGATCTCGGTATCTGCTGTCAGACATTTCCCCATCGAAGGACGACCGGCCAGAATAATAAGGTCAGCGGGCTGCAACCCACTGGTCATGGTGTCGAAGTCTTCGAAGCCCGTTGCAGTTCCGGTAATTCTCTCTTTTCGGTGATACAGTTGCTCAATGGTCGTAAAGGCCGTTCGAACAACGTCTTTGGCAGGAGTCAGACCGGTGGAAGCTCGCTCCTCACGAATCTCAAAGATCTTCCGCTCAGAGGTATCGAGAAACGCCATGACATCTTCGACGTCATCGTAGGCTTGCCCCATAATCTCCACAGAGATCTCAATGAGCTGTCGCAAGATCGATTTTTCACGGACGATCTTGGTGTAGTAAAGGACGTTGGCGATCGCAGGGATCTGGTCGGCCAGTTCCGAGAGATAAGCGATCCCCCCACACTCCTCCAGCTTCCCCTGAATCCCCAATGAGTTGGCCAATGCGATCGCATCGATGGGATTGTTGTCGCGCTCCAACTCCAACATCGTCTCAAAGATATGCTTGTGGCGATCGAGGTAGAAGTCCTTTCCACCGATCTCTGTGAGCACTTGGTGAAGAGCGTCGTTGTACAGCAGAATCGAACCAAGAATGGCGCGCTCCGCCTCAACGTTGCGAGGCGGCGTCCGATTCTGGAGAGTCTGCAGCTTTTCGTCTGCGCTGGGTTGCTTTTTACGTTTGGGTGAGCGTTCAGTCTGTTGCATACGAAAACCTATCCATACCCGATTGTGAAATAGCGTACAAACGATCTGAATGGATGTTCTCCATCCTGTCAAGTTGTCCGACGCAAGGCACAAAAAAAAGGGCATGAATTCATGCCCTTCAACGAAAACCCCAACCACCTCTTTGGAGGGGTCGAGATTTCCAGCTAGTTGGAATGCTGCGTTGTTACTGGGACACAACCCAAACCTTAACAGTGGCAGACACTTCCTGGTGAAGCTTCACTTCACATTCGTACACGCCAAGCTTGCGCACCGTGTCTTCCATGTGGATTTGACGGCGGTTCAACTTGTAACCTTCGTTGCGCAGTTCCTCAGCGATGTCACGTGGAGTGACGGAACCGAAGATGCGGTCTTCTTCACCCACCTGACGGGGGATCGTAACCGACACATCTTTCAGCTCAGCAGCCAGCTTCAGAGCTTCACGCTTAGCTTTCTCCTGACGGAGGAAGATCTGGTGCTTTTCGTGCTCCAAGTGGCGCATGTTTCCTTCGTTAGCCTTAGCAGCCAGGCCACGAGGGAAAAGGTAATTCTGGGCGTATCCATCGGCAACGCGAACAATTTCGCCAGCCTTACCCAACTTCGCAATGTTATCTCGCAAAATGACTTTCACGGGTTCACCTCGTTTCGTTCAGAAGGTTGAGCTTAGCCAGAGACAACGGTAAAGGGCATCAAGCCCAATACGCGGGCACGCTTGATCGCGCGAGCCAGTTGTCGTTGGTGAAGAGCGCAGTTCCCTGAAATTCGACGGGGAATGATCTTGCCTCGTTCGGTCACAAAGTACTTCAGCAACATGGGGTCACGGAAGTCGATGCGAAGGCTGGGGTCCACGCAAAAGCGGCAAACCTTGCGACGTCCAAAGGGACGACGACGGCGGATGATCGCAGGAACATTGTCGCGACGGTCGGGACGCGGAGATCCGAGATCAACAGCAGTTTTTTCTTTTTCCCCAGCAGGTGCGACTGCTTGGGTTTCTGTATTTTCGTTACTCATCGTTTGCATACTCCTCAAACGAGTTCATATAGAAGCGTTTTAAGTCAGTCGTTCGTGACGTCAAAGACAGGCAGCGCCTGCCTTACAAGACGATTAATCGTCGAGATCGTCATCATCGCCATCACCATCGTCGTCGTAATCACGACGACGACCACGAGAATCATCGCGGTCTCCGCGATCACGGCGGTCGCGACGATCATCACGGTCACGACGCTCGCGACGGTCACCTGTGTCGGTGGATTGCGGCTCAGTGCGAACCAACTCTTTGCCCAACTCTTCTACAGAAATCTCGTCGGTCACTTTGTTGCTGAAAAACTTCATCACTTCGTCCAGGATGCGGAACAAGCGCTCAACTTGTGCCACAACACCGGGCTTTCCAGCGTAGGTTACCTGCATGTACTGAGCTTTGGCGTGCTTCTGGATGGGATATGCCGTGCGGCGAACACCCCAGTTGTCAACACGCAGCATACGGCCACCGTGTTCAATCACAATGCCTTCAATGCGCTCAAACAACTGCTTGTGCTGGTCTTCCGTCAGATCAGCACGGGTCACATAAATGGTTTCGTACTTACGAAGTTTCACGAAAACCTCCTTGTGGACTGTTGCGGCCCGCTCAAACAAGAGCGAGCAAGGAGTCAAAAGAATTCCTACGGTCGTAGCGACCGGGGGACACGAAAACAGGGCTGCGGATACTACATCCAACAGCCCTGCATTGCAAGACAAATCTTGACTTTTCTTGTGAGTACCGAAGGTGACTTAAGTCAC